>NZ_PQVF01000005.1 GCF_002920915.1 Solitalea longa | reverse complement strand
CTAACACTAAAAATAGTAACTTCGAAAAACTGCCTGTATAGGTTAATTAGGATTAACAACATCCAGTGTATAGTTAATCCAGGATTTATTCACTAATCTGTATAGTTATTTCAGGACGGGTCACGCCGAGTATGCATCGAGTATACGTCTAGTATGCGTCTAGTATACGTCTAGTATGCGTCTAGTATGCGTCTAGTATGCGTCTAGTATACGTCTAGTATGCGCCGAGTCAATAGTGTGTTTATGCAAGAAGTTAAAAAGCACGATTTTCCGCGTAGTTATCCCCTCTACTTAAAACCTTCGAACAGTCGGCTCGCTAAATCATAAATTACAATAGCAGCCCGGCAACCTCTTCCCATGTATTCACCCGCTCGTAATCCTTAATAAAATGATTATGAGGAGAGCTGTACAAAATAGGGCGGCCTTTAAATTGAGAGAAATTTCTGATCCGGTCATCGATCATAATATCAGCGCCGATAATCGATTTATCCCCACAAAAAACAATGTGTCGCCAGTCAATAAATGGGAAGAACTCTTCAAGCCAGTCATATTTATCCTCATAGGAGTTTCTGAATTCAGAAGCCGCACTGGCCACAAACACTTCATATTTCTGGTTTAACTCTTTCACCACGCGCTGGGCATCTTTCATCACCGGCAGGTCTCTGAAAAAACCCTTCTCATTGATCCATTCATGTACTCTAGGCTTTAATTCGGCGGGCACCGCTTGAGACAACTCTTTTCCGGTTAACATTTCGGAAGTAATTTCAAACCCTTCCCGTTCTTTAAATCGCTGAATGAATTTGGCCCAGGTATCGGCCATTACTTCATCCATATCTATGGCTAGTTTTAACATATATTCACAAATTGCACGAATTTAACGAATTGCTCGTATCATACGAATTTAGACAAAGCACTAATTACTCAAAAACTTTCCGATAAGCTTCGAAAATTCTTCGATTTGTGTTATCGGGTTATCTGCTTTCGTACTATTATTCTAATTAGTGTAATTCGTGTTTGCGTAATTCATGTGATTTTCTTAGCTTTGCGCTCCCTTTAGCGGAGATAAAGGGATTTTTAAAACTTTTAAAACTTAACGAAATGCCTGCAAAAATCAGATTGCAAAGACATGGTAAAAAAGGTAATGCTTTTTATCACATTGTGGTGGCGGATTCACGTGCTCCGAGGGATGGTAAATTTATTGAAAGAATTGGTTCTTATAACCCAAACACCAACCCGGCCACTATTGACCTAAATGTAGAAAAAGGAGTTAAATGGTTACAAAACGGTGCTCAGCCTACTGACACTGTACGTGGCATCCTTTCATACAAAGGTGTATTGTACAAACACCACTTATTAGGCGGTGTTGCAAAAGGTGCTTTAACTTTAGAGCAAGCAGAAACTAAATTTACTGCTTGGTTAGAAGCTAAAGAAACCAAAATCAACGCTAAGAAAACTGGTTTAGCTAACACAGCTGCTGATAAAGCAAACGCTCGTTTAGCTGAAGAGGTTAAAATTAAAGAAGAAAGAGCTGCTGCTATCGCTGCTAAAAATGCTCCTGTTGCTGAGGCTCCTGCTGAAGAAGCTGCTGCCGAAGAGGTTGAAACTCCTGCAACTGAAGAAAACAACGAAGCTGCTGCTGAATAAGCATAACTTCAATCTTATTTATAAAGATAGCGAGGCTCATGTCTCGCTATTTTTATTTATAACCGTTTCTATTTAACCATTTTGGATAAAAATGAAAACAGAAGATCTATTTTCCATTGGGTATGTTTCGAAAACCCAGGGACTGAAAGGCGAAATACAAGTTTATTTAGAAGAAGAAATACTGGAAAACTATTTCAGTAAAGGTTCTCTATTTCTGGAAGTAAATGGCAAAGCCATACCTTATTTTATTGAAGGCATGCGGTTTCAAAAGAGTGTTGCTTACTTTCAGCTCGAAGATGTTAACACCATTGAGGATGCTGCAAAGCTGGTTGGCAAGAAAGTGCTGGTCCCTAAAAAGCTGAGACCAAAACGCAAAACCGGAGAATTAACCTATAAAGATCTAAAGGGCTTCTTTGTAAGTGACGAGAAAGAAGGTGATTTAGGCGAGATCTCTGAAGTTTTTGAGTACCCTAAACAATTTGTTGCTTCAATTTTAGTTAATGATACCGAGGTACTTTTGCCTTTAAACGAAGATATCATTACCGGTATAGATATTAACAATAAAAAAATAATGGTATCTATGCCCGATGGCTTGTTGGATATTTATCTGGGCAACTAGTTTTAAAAATCATTTAGAAACGATAAATTTAAGTATGACAAAACAACTGAAGATCCTTTTTTTTCTTGCTTTTGCCGTTTTAAGTGGCAATTCGCTTTATGCGCAAGAGCTGCCAAAGCCACAACAGGTAATTCAGTTTTCGGGCATCATCTTTTCTTCTGATACCATTAATGAACGAATACCCTTTGTAAATATTCGGGTTAAAAACTCTCGTCGCGGAACGGTTAGTGATGTAAACGGTTTTTTCTCCATTCCTATTTATAAAACTGATACGCTAATATTTTCAGCCTTAGGATATGGAAACTTTGAGTTTTATTTACAAGACGAAGTTCCAAACAATCGTTTGTTCTTAAATATTCGCATGCGTCCACAGATATATACTCTTAAAGGGGTAACGGTTTATGGATTAACGAAAGAGAATTTTAAGAGGGCTTTCCTACAGGTTGAAATTCCTGAAAATGCTTACGCGTATAAGATAGATCCAAAAAGCCTTCCTACCTCGGATGAAATTAAGATGCCTCCCCCGGTTGGCATTGTTATCAGCCCGAGTGAATTATTAAAGGAAATACCGTTCATTAAAAATGCTTCTGATAAAAAGAAACATAAAAAGCGGGTAGAGAAAGCTGAAAAAGACGGAGATGAGATCCCGGAAATGCACTAAACAATGTGCAAATTTCATGATTCGAGAATTTGATAATTATAAAAACAAGAAGAGCTTTCCAGCAGGAAGGCTCTTCTTGTTTTTAAGGGAACGAGCATTTTCAAATCCTCAAATTCACTAATCTTCAAATTGAGAACTATCTTTGCGCCATGCGTATCGATATTATCACCGTATTACCACAATTACTCGACAGTCCTTTTGCTCATTCTATTTTAAAACGCGCTCAAAGCAAAGGTTTGGCTGAAATTGTTGTTCACAACCTCAGAGATTATTCAGGCAACAAGCACAAAACCGTAGACGATTACCCCTATGGAGGCGGATCAGGCATGGTTATGATGATTGAACCCTTTGTTTTATGCATTGAAAAGCTCAAAGCCGAAAGAGATTATGATGAGATCATTTTCATGACGCCCGATGGCGAGGTGCTGAACCAAGGCATCTGCAATCAACTTTCTACTCAAAAAAATCTGATCATTCTTTGTGGTCATTATAAAGGAATTGATAACCGTATAAGGGAGAATTTTGTAACCCGAGAAATTTCCATTGGTGATTACGTGCTTTCAGGAGGGGAATTACCTGCAGCCATTTTAGTTGATGCAGTCATACGACTAATTCCAGGTGTATTATCTGACGAAACTTCTGCACTTTCGGATTCATTTCAGGGAGATTTACTGGATGCCCCTGTATATACCCGCCCCGCCGAATTCAGGGGTTGGAAGGTGCCGGATATCCTGTTAAGTGGCAATACCCCCGAAATAGAGAAATGGCGTTACGAACAATCTGTGGAAAGGACTCAAAAGCGCCGCCCCGATTTACTGGAAGATTAAACAAATGGAAGCCCTTTTTAATAGCATAACAAGCAGGTATGGTATTTCCTTTACTGCCGAAGAAAAGACATTCATTTCATCGGTTTGTACTATAAAGTCTTTTAACAAAAAAGAATACCTGCTGAGGGCCGGCGAAAGGGAGAAATACATGAGGTGGGTTATTTCAGGTGCTACCCGAATGTTTTATGAAGAGGCCGGAAATGAGGTTGATGTATTATTTACCTTTGAAAACGACTTTATAACCGCCTGTGCATCCCTTCTATCCGATGAAGTCTCTGCTTATAGTATTCAAGCATTAGAAGACGTTCAGTTGATTTATATCCGAAAAGACGATCTGCAACATCTATATGATATATCTAAAAACGCCGAACGCTTGGGACGACTTACAATGGAAGAATTGTTTCTGGCAAGAGAAGAAAGGGAGCGATCACTTAGGTGCGACGAGGCTGCTCAGCGCTATTTAAATCTGTTGAAACATGCTCCTGAACTCATTCAACGAGTTCCGCAAAAATACATTGCTTCATTTCTGGGCATTACGCCCGAAAGCTTAAGTCGTATTCGAAAAACGCTGACGAAACCGGCATTTCTTAACCTGTGATAAGAGAAAGATAAGTCAAAGCTTTTAGCTTCGACTTATTAAAACCTTGTTACATCAAGCATGAAAACAATACTAATTATCAACGGGCATCCTGATAAGGAAAGTTTTTGCCATTCAATTGCTGAGCAATACGAAGCCGGCGCATCTTTAACCGGAGCAACAGTTAATACGCTGAATTTAATAGCAGAAGAGTTTTCTCCGGTACTAAAGTATGGTTATAGAAAAAGAACTGAACTGGAACCGTTTTTACAACAAGCTCAAAAATTAATAAAAGAAGCCGATCACCTGGTTTTTGTTTACCCCACCTGGTGGGGAGGACCTCCTGCTTTATTGAAAGGTTTTTTGGATCGGGTGTTTTTACCAGGCTTTGCGTTTAAATACCGCCCGAACAGTGTATGGTGGGATAAACTACTTACTCAAAAATCGGCTAGAATTATTACCACCATGGATACTCCGGCTTGGTATTACAAACTGCTCTATGGAAATGCCGGGGTGAAAATGATCAAAAACAATACGCTGAATTTTTGCGGAATATCCCCGGTTAAAACAACTTATCTTGCCGTCATTAAAGACTCCAGCGCCGATCAACGCAATAAATGGCTGAAAGAGATTTACACATTAGGAAGAAATCTAAAGTAACTAACATTATCAACACAGCCGTTTGTTCCGAAATACAGGATTTAAGTAACTAATTTACAGCAATCTTAAGCGCTCCTGATCCAAACTTTAATGTGGATAAGTTTCTTTTTGAAAATTCACTTTTAAAATTAAAATAAATTATCTATACTTGCAGTCCGAATTTTAGACGATTAAAATTCGTTTAAAGACCTTAATAAGATGGATTTAGTAAAATTTGTTGAAGAGCAAAGTATAGCGAAGAAAGAAATCCCTTCGTTTAAAGCAGGTGATACAGTTACTGTTCACTATAAGATCAGAGAGGGTAACAAAGAGCGTATTCAGTTATACCAAGGTGTTGTTATTCAACGTAACAGTCAAGGTGCTACTGAGACCTTCACTGTACGTAAAGTTTCTAACTCAATTGGTGTAGAGCGTATTTTCCCAATCAACTCACCTAACATTGAGAAAATCGAAGTGAATAGCCGTGGTGCCGTTCGTCGTGCGAAGTTATTCTACTTACGTGGTTTAACCGGTAAAAAAGCCCGTATCAAAGAAAAAAGATCATAATTGTTTTAACAACATATTTCAAAACCCTCTTAGTAGCCTAAGAGGGTTTTTCGTTTTTATATCAATCAAAAAATACCTTATGGCGCATTAATGCGTTCAATTCATAAAAGCATTCCGCTTTCTTTTATTTCATCAGTATTTTTATAATATGGTTTTAGTACAATTTTTAGAGCGTGTCTATTGGGGTAACAGCCTCAACAATTATATATGGTGCGCGGGCATTTTATTTTTTGGGCTATTATTTAAACGCATTATTTCGAAATTCTTAAGCCGTTTAATTTTCAGGCTTTTCGAACGTTTTGCAGGCGGCGACACCGCTGTTAAATTCGTTGAACTACTGGTGCGTCCAATTGAATTGCTGATTTTGTTTGTGGCAATCTACTTTTCTGTCAACCAGCTCGACCACCCTTTAAATAAGCCCATCTTTAACAGGACGGTTGTTGTAGAACAAACTGTAAAGGAACCTGTCAAACCCATTGATGTAGCCGTAAAAACCACTCCTGCGGAGAAAAAAACAGAGCAATCTGTCCAGGCATCAGGTGAAATACAGGTAAGAACCTATGCCGATCTGGTGGATAGACTTTTTGAGTTCCTGGCACTAGGAACCTTCTTTTGGATCTTACTACGGATCATTGACTTTATTGCCTTTGTATTGCTTAAAAAGGCCACTGAGAATGATTATAAAGCCGGCCTGCAATTGGTTCCTTTTACCCGTGAGTTGGTGAAGATCATTGTTGGCTCATTAGGCTTTTTCATTATCATGAGCGTAGTATTTAACCTCAACGTTGGGCTAATTGTAAGTGGGTTGGGAATTGGCGGTTTGGCCTTGGCCTTGGCCGGAAAAGAAACAGTGGAAAACCTTTTTGGCGCCTTTACCATTTTTATTGACAAGCCCTTTATTGTTGGCGACCATGTTGTTGTTGGTGGGGTAGAAGGTGTTGTTGAAAAAGTGGGATTCAGGAGTACTCGCATCAGGACCACCGAAAAGAGCCTGGTGTCGATGCCTAATAAAAGGATCGTTGATAACCCAATGGATAACCTCACTGAAAAGTCGCTTAGGAAAGTTAAGCTTACTTTAGCATTGGACTACACGACAACCCCAGACCAGTTGAAGAAAATAACAGCAGAAATTGAGGCTCATCTAAGAAACACTAAACATATTGATGCTGATATAACGGTTGCTTTTGAGGGCTTTGGTGAGTCAGCGTTAATTGTTACGGCAAGTTATTTTGTAGAAATGATTGGAGCTAACGATCATACAAAACTTAAAGAGTCAATTGTTTATAAGATATTGGAAATTATTAGCTCCAATAATGCGGAAATCGCTTTTCCAACGAGAAAAGTATTGCATGAAAGCCTTGGAGGCATTAACCTAACGGATTAAACTAAAAAGGCCCCAAATGGGGCCTTTTCTATTCTACTTGATTTGTTCTAATTCTTAGTTGTGGATTAAGCATTGAATTCTGCTAAAACAGTTCTTCCGCCTTTTACAACCTGATTCAGTTCCACATTAATTTTAGTTCCGATTGGCAGAAACACATCTACACGTGAACCAAATTTAATGAAGCCCATTTCTTCGCCTTGCCCAACTTTATCACCTGCTTTAACATAGAATACGATACGTCTTGCCAATGCACCTGCGATCTGGCGGAACAATACCTCCACTTTAGGTTTTTGTTCAATAACAATTGTAGTTCTTTCGTTTTCGGTTGATGATTTTGGATGCCATGCAACCAGGTACAAACCCGGATGATATTTGGCATATTTTACAAGCCCGCCTACAGGGTTACGGTTTACGTGAACGTTTACCGGCGACATAAACACTGATACCTGGATACGGCGATCATTAAAATATTCGTTTTCCTCAACTTCCTCAATCACTACCACTTTCCCATCGGCTGGAGAAAGCACGAAGTTCTCGTTCTTATTAATTGTAATTGATGGTTCTCTAAAAAACTGTAGAATTGTTATTAATAACACAGCCGACAACGCATAAGCTATATAATGAGCCCAACCGGTTTCCGGAAAAAAATAACGGGCCAACCCAATAATTACGGCACTAAATACTATTACAATAGCAAGGCTGGCATAGCCTTCACGGTGAAATCTCATGTGTCAAAGTTAAAAATAAAGGTTGCAAAGTTAATAGTTTTTCAACTATCACTTTACAACCTTTCTATTTAAACAAAATTGGTTGCTTTTTAGAAACCGCCCAATAATTTACGGGTGCTTGCTACTTTGTCTATAGCAACAATGTATGCAGCAATACGCATATCTACGTTAAATTTAATTGAAGCCTGATAAACTTGCTCAAAGGCTTCTTTCATGGTACGATCGGCACGACGGTTAACGCGCTCTTCTGTCCAGTAGTAACCTTGGTGATTTTGTACCCACTCAAAGTATGAAACAGTAACACCACCTGCATTCGCTAAAATATCAGGAACGATCATAATTCCTTTTTCTTTCAGGATAGCATCGGCGTTAGCTGAAGTAGGTCCGTTTGCGCCTTCAACAATTAATTTAGCTTTAATGTTAGGAGCATTCTCTTTTGTGATCACATCTTGCAATGCAGCCGGAACCAATACATCAACATCTAAGGTCAATAACTGGTCGTTGGTTATCTTCTCGGCATTTTTATAGCCTTCAAGTGAGTTTTTATTAGCCTGAGAGTAGGCAATTGCTTCAGAAACGTTAATTCCGTTAGCGTTATAATAGGCTCCTGAAATATCTGAAATAGCAACGATCTTAATGCCCTGACTTTCTAATAACTTGGCCGAAATAGAGCCAACGTTACCGAAGCCTTGAACAGCAGCCGTAGCGTTTGCAGGATTAATTTTTAATTTATTTAAAGCGGCGCGACAAGTTACCATAACACCACGGCCGGTAGCTTCAACGCGTCCTTTTGAACCGCCAAGTACCAATGGTTTACCGGTAACAACACCAGCGTTGGTAAAACCTTTAATACGAGAGAACTCATCCATTAACCAGGCCATTTCTTGCTGACCGGTTCCCATGTCAGGAGCAGGAATATCTTTTTCAGGACCAAATACGTCGGCCATTGCCTGGGTATATGCACGTGTTAAACGCTCTAGTTCACCTTTTGACATTTTGCGAGGGTCGCATTTTACACCACCTTTTGCACCGCCAAATGGAACGTTTACAACAGCACATTTCCAAGTCATCCATGCCGCAAGTGCTTTCACCTCATCAAGGTCAACATCCATTGCGAAACGAATACCGCCCTTACCTGGGCCCATATAGTTATTGTGAATTACGCGGAAACCTTCGAAAACACTGATTCTTCCGTTATCCATAGTTACCGGAAGATTTACCAATACCTGTTTAACAGGCGATTTCAGCATGTTATAGGTATCTTCGTCTAAACCTAAAATTTTAGCTGCCACATCAAAACGCGACATCATCGACTCGAATGGGTTTGAGTGCCCAAGGAGCTTACTCTCTTTAACTTCCATAAATAAAATAAGGTCTATTAATCAATAAAATTGGTGATGCAAATCTTGCAATCTTTATAGAAATAACAAAAAAAAGCGTCCTCCGCTTGGAGAACGCCTTGTTAAAATTATCAGATTGTTAAACTTATGCTACAATCAATGAAGTAACAGTATCCTATTAGTGTATCTGTTAGTTAGTTTGAATTAAACTCCTAGAAAAATTAAATATGCATACACAAATGGCGCTGCAAGCAGTAAACCGTCGAATCTGTCAAGCAATCCACCATGTCCGGGAAGTATCGAGCCCGAATCCTTTACGTCTAAACTGCGCTTAAACATCGACTCCACCAAGTCGCCTAGAGTACCGAAACAAACAATGATCAAACTCACCACAGCCCAGTTAAATGCATCTAAAGAGGTAAAATAATGCGCAATGATCTGCGAAATAATTACGGCTGAAAGCATGCCTCCAAAGAAACCCTCCCATGACTTTTTAGGAGAGATCCGCTCAAACAGGCGGTGTTTACCAAACTGGCGGCCAAATAAATAGGCAAAAGTATCGTTGCTCCACAAAAGCAAAAGGAAACCTAAGGGTAACTCAAAATTGTAGTCAGTTCCCTGAATAAAACCCAGGCTTACAAAAAACACAAAAGGCAACACCGCATAAACAATTCCCAAAATGGTCATCGCTATGTTTTCAAAAGGCTTCTCTTGCTTTCTGAAAAGCTCCAACAGAAATAATAAAAGCAGTACGGGAAACAGCAGCATCAGTTTGCTGCCATCAATTTGGTTGTAGGTCCGAAGAATAAAACTTATGAAAACAACAGCGCCAATTCCAAGGCCCATGAACAGGTTGATTCTGTAGCCTCCATTCTTTACCAATCCATAAAACTCATAAAGACTTAATACTGAAATTGCAAAGAACAAGGTTGTTAAACTGTAGCCGCTATAGGCAACGCAAAAAATAAGAACCGCTACAAAGAAAAATCCCGTAATGGTTCGCTGAACTAAATTACTCATGTTAATAATATGGACCGCTAAAATAGGGTTTATTGCCCAATTGCATTATGTATTGAATATTTCAATCGAGGCTATCCTCATTCAATATGATAATTTCAATGGCTTTGGTAAACTCTTTTTGATGCACAAACAGCTCAATAATTCCAAAACTCATATATGATGAATCTTTTTTATTTATACGAACAACCTCAATGCTTTCATGCTCCAATAAATGGGCAATTAACTCAGCCTTGTACCATTCATGAGTGTTATAAATTTTGATCCAATGAGCTTCCATAGTTCTCCAAAGAAGTTTTCTTTGTTGCAAAGCGATAAAATGCCAATAGTAATGAAGTGCTTACCAGAAAGCATACCAAGTATGCCGCAACTGATAAACTATTACTATCATCTATGTTGAAATTTATTATTTTATGCTGAAACATATATGAGAACACAACCACGGTGGCATTGTTCACAAAATGCGCAAATATGGCCAGCCAAATATTACCGCTCCAATAAAACAAGTACCCGAATAAAACCCCTAACAGCATACGCGGCAAAAAGCCATAAAACTGAAAATGTAATGTGCTAAACACAATAGCCGCCACCCATATACCTAAATGCGCATTTTTAAATCCTTCAATAAATAAACGCTGTGCAACCCCTCTGAATAAAAACTCCTCCCCAATAGCCGGTAATATGGCCATCATAAATAAGTTAAGCCAGAGCTGGTTTAGGTTATCCATTTTTAAAAACACCTTTGTTAAATCGTTCAACTGATCTTCTTTTGCCTTCATCCAATCTTCCAGGCCCTTTAAAAATTGGGGTAGGGCCATTTTCTGATTCAGCTGATTTGTTAATTCAAATAAGGGGGATGAAAAATACGATAATAACAATACCAAGAGGAATAGCAAGGCTACTGGTTGTTTCCTCATTTTCAAATAAGTCACGGTGTTTTCTCCGCACAAATACGGAAAGATTAAAGCAGGAATAATAAACAAGGCAATAGCCTGTACAATTTGCAAGAACTTATAAGCGGCAACAGTAGCAGGATTGTTGAAATCCATTAATGAACCGGCATCGGTTACAATATTAATCCCAAATAAGGGCTTTACTAAAAGCGCCGAAATTGCCGTAAACATCGACATACTAAAAATTGCCATCCCTATTAAGGCAATTATCTTCACCCAGAAAGATTGTCCTTTTAAAATTCCTTTAAACACTATTCTTATTTGATAGAAGGTAAAACATGGGCGCCAAAAATCCGACACGTATCAAAAATAGCATAAATCATTATGTTTCAGAATGATAAAGGTGATATTATTGCTATCCTAGGCAGAAATTCTTATTTTTGCGCAAAAAATAGATTTTGGTAAAGATAGGAAATATTGAGCTGGGAGAGTTCCCGTTGTTGCTGGCGCCTATGGAAGATGTGAGTGACCCGCCATTTCGTTATGTGTGCAAGCAAAACGGTGTTGATTTGATGTATACCGAATTTATTTCTTCAGAAGGGTTGATTCGCGATGCCGCAAAGAGCATTCAGAAGCTTGATATATTTGAATATGAGCGGCCAATTGGCATCCAGATCTTTGGCAGCAATATCGACAGCATGCGTGAAGCTACCATAGTTGCATCTAAGGCCAATCCCGACCTTATTGATATTAACTACGGCTGTCCGGTAAAAAATGTGGCTTGCAAAGGCGCAGGAGCCAGTTTGCTGCAGGATATTGATAAAATGGTAAAAATGACCAAGGCGGTTGTTGAAGCCACCCATTTGCCGGTAACGGTTAAGACCCGCTTAGGCTGGGATGATTCTACAAAAAACGTTTATGAAGTAGCGGAGCGACTTCAGGAAGTGGGCATTAAAGCCCTGACCATTCATGGCCGTACCCGTGCGCAAATGTATAAAGGGGAAGCCGACTGGAAGTTGATCAGAGAAATCAAGCGTAATCCTAATATTGAAATTCCAATTTTTGGTAACGGAGATGTTGACTCCGCAGAAAAAGCCTTTGCCTGGAGAAAAGAATTTGAAGTGGATGGAATAATGATTGGCCGGGCATCCATTGGTTATCCATGGATATTCAGGGAAGTTAAGCACTTTTTCAAAACCGGGGAATTTTTACCCGGACCAACCATTGCCGAGCGAGTAGAGGTTTGCCGAACGCACTTTATGAAATCGGTGGAATGGAAAGGTGAAAAAGTTGGGATATTTGAAATGCGCCGTCATTACGCTAACTACTTTAAAGGCCTGCCCAATAGCAAAGATCTTCGAAACAGGTTAGTGTCGTTAAATTCGGTTGTAGAGATAAATGCTGTACTCGATGAAATAAGCGAAACCTACTCAGAAGTGCTTATAAGCTAATCATTTTAAAATTTTTACAAAGCGGAATAAGAATTGTAGTCGCATAAGCAGTTTTTTTTCTAATTTGCCGCTAAACATAAAACACTGGTATGGTTACTAAAATTACAGACGGTGTTAAAATTTCGGTTGAAACCGTATATCAACCGGAATATTCAAATCCGGCAAACAATCATTTTATGTTTGCCTATAAAATCACCATAGAAAATCTTACGGATTATACGGTACAGTTGCTTCGGCGTCATTGGTATATTTTCGATTCCAACGGCACGCACCGCGAAGTAGAGGGAGAAGGCGTGGTTGGACAACAACCGGTTCTTGAGCCCGGTGAAATACATGAATATGTTTCAGGTTGCAACCTGAACACGGAGATTGGCACCATGAAAGGTTCTTATAAAATGTTCCGTTTATTTGACGGCTCTCATTTTGACGTAAATATTCCTGAATTTCATTTAATCAGTCCTCACCGGTTAAATTAACAGCAATAATAAACATCATATAGTTTTAATAACAAAAGCGGCGCTTATTAATATAAGCGCCGCTTTTGTTATCTAAGTTTAATTCCTTTTAGTTTCTTCTGCTTCCACCGGTAGCAATCATGATATAGTAAATCAGCGTTGCCAGTGAGCCAAGTGCCGCAACCACATAGGTCATCGCAGCCCACCAAAGTGCGTCTTTGGCATCTTCATGTTCACGAGAACGGGTAATTCCTGCATTATCTAACCAGGCTAAAGCGCGGTTGCTGGCATCAAATTCTACAGGCAGGGTAACAAAGCTAAATATCGTTGTAGCGGCAAATAATGCAATGCCTATCCATAATACGGTTGGATTATGCGTCATCTGAAGCATAAGTAAACCTCCCATAATTATCCACATCATCCATTGTGAAGCAACACTTAACACCGGAACCATTGCTGAACGGAATCCCAACCAAACATATGCACGTGCATGCTGAACAGCGTGACCACATTCATGAGCCGCCACCGCCGCCGCTGCCACACTGGCATTATGGTACACTTCCGGGCTTAGATTTACGGTTTTATTTGCAGGGTTATAATGATCGCCTAAATGACCCTCTACTGAAATAACCTGAACATCGTTAATGCCATTATCTCTTAACATTTTCTCAGCAACTTGTCTTCCGGTCAATCCGGCGCTTAAGGGTTCTTGTGAGTATTTTGAAAACTTGCTTTTAAAGCGCCAGCTTACAAGCATACTTATTAAGAAGGTTCCTCCTATTAAAATCCAGTACATAGCTTTAAGGTTTAATTTACGCTAAATTACTCAAAAAATATTCCATGGTATCTATAGGGGTATTTGAACTGAAATTTTTACATAGTAATACGACAAGATTTCCGAAAGTATGAATAGTACCTTTGGCTTTAATTAATTCGATTTTGCATGGATCATATCAATATTATCATCGCTGCTGTTTCCGGCACCATTACAGGTCTTATTCTGATGAAGTTAATTTCTTCTAAAACAAAAAACAGCCTGCTGTTGGATAAAGCAAAGCTGGAAGAGCGGGAGCGTATTGCTACAGAGGAATTAACCCGCAGCAGAGTTCAGCTTGAAAGCGAAAGGAGAAATTACGAGCAGCTATTAACTGAAGAGCGCGAAGCGGCAGAACAAACCCGGATTGAATTAGTGACCATACGCGAAAACCTTAAAACCCAACTACAACGTGTTGAAGATCAACGATCCGAAATTGATGATATGCACAAGAAGTTTACTCTACAGTTTGAAAACATTGCAGGAAAACTACTTGAAGAGAAATCGCAAAAATTTACTGAACAAAACAGGGTTAACCTCGATCTGTTGTTAAGCCCATTAAAAGAAAAACTTATTGATTTTGAGAAGAAGGTGGAAAAGACCTACGATCAGGAGCTGCGGGATAAAATCAGTTTAAAAGAAGAGGTTAAAAAGCTTTTCGACTTAAACCAGAAAATTAGTGAAGAGGCCAATAACCTGGCTCGCGCATTAAAGTCCGACACCAAAAAGCAAGGCAACTGGGGCGAGTTTATTTTAGAACGCGTTTTAGAACGCTCGGGATTAACAGAAGGAGAGAGCTACACGTTGCAGGCAAAAGAAATGGGATTAACTGGGAGCGATGGGAACCGATATGCGCCTGACGTGATTATCCATTTGCCCGAACAGAAGCATTTGGTAGTTGATGCCAAGGTTTCATTGGTTGCATATGAACAATGGATCAATGCAGAGGATGATGATACGCGGGAACGATATGGCCGATCGCATTTGAATTCATTACGAAATCATGTTATTGAACTCAGCAATAAGAATTATCATCAGCTAAATGGAATTAATACGCCGGAGTTTGTTTTAATGTTTGTTCCGGTAGAATCATCATTTAGCATGGCGGTTCAAACGGATAATGACCTCTTTGGCTTTGCCTGGGATAAGAAAGTGGTTATTGTTAGCCCGAGCACTTTGTTGGCTACCTTGCGAACAGTGGCTTCGGTTTGGAAACAAGAAAAACAAAACCGGAATGTATTTGAAATTGCCCGCTTAAGCGGCGATATGTACGATAAGTTTGTAGGCTTTGTTGGCGATATGGAACTGATCGACAAAAATCTTCGCCAATCAAAAGAGTCATTTGATAAGGCTATGAACAAATTAACCGCTGGAAGAGGAAACTTAACCGTAACGGCCGAGAAGCTAAAAACACTAGGCGCAAAAGCAGGAAAACAATTAGACGACAAATATTTGAGCGACTAATGTTTTCCTGCACAGCCTTATTATGCATTACTACAAATGTTTATGCTTTACGTGCTTAGATAAGCGGTAGGTTGCTTTTAACAAAAACGTGTTTTGCGGCTTTCCATTTAGTATTTCGGTGCTTAACCCATCCAATAGATCATTCTCAGGTCTTCCATAGGACGATAATCCCTGCGACCAAACCAAGTAGAGTTCTGATCCCGGAATATATTCCCAACGGACAACCAGGTTGGAGCGAAACTGAACAGAAGAAAAATTAGGGTTATAAATAGTATAATCCGGATTTCCATCAATGTTCTCGTCAACTAAATAAGCATTATTGATAAGATCGGCAGAGATCTGATCCTTTGTAAACAAACTTGAGCGATCTTCAAAATTCCGGGCGGTAGGATTAGCCACTTTGCCAAATGCAACATATTTACCTTGTGAGATAAAGGGCTGACCGTAATATTGAATAGTAAGGTCAGGGTTTATATTACAATCGAATCTAATTGCAGCACTTATCGTCTTTTGATCTAAACTTGCCATAATATACCTGCTGCCATCTGCTAACTGGTTTTGAGTTACATATTGCGCCTTGTTTTTATTAAGCGCATAAGAAGGAATTACCGAAACCGTAAAGGCATTTACGGGCTGATAAACCAATCCAAAGTTAAACTCGTTATAGGAAAGCGAATTGTTCTTTCCTTTGTTGCTATAAACAGCGCCGTTATACCTGAATTTCTTTCGGCTATCCGAAGTAAAGCTAAACGACTTAAAGAATTCTTCGGAATTACGAACCCTCGGACCACCTTGCAAAGCCGATATGGAATAATTAACTGGTTTATACAACGCCTGCAAACCAAAGGTCCAATTGCTTTTTAACGTAGCGTTAGTACCCAACAAAAACTGCAAGTTGTTATGGTTCCCATCAAAATCATAATCAGCGATCTGGTCAAGATACACCTCCACACTTCTGAACTGCCCAAATGGCTTTAATGTTACATAAGAAGCAAATGCCTCTTGCCGTATATTATTAGCTTGCCTTAAAAATCCAACATCATTCAACTCCAACTCTGGTGAAACCCATGTTACCCCAGCCCGGTAGCGCCAATTACCGTCACTTGCCTTACCGATCACCAAACGCCCACCGGTTCCGGTCAATGAAGTTCGTTCAGGGTTAACTTCTACGTTTTTCGCATCAAACCGCTGAAACAAATGGGTCATGCTTTGCTGAGTTGCCAATATCGCTTGTTTACTTCCTTCAACATAGCTCATTAACAAATTTCCCCGTATGTAATACTTGCGGTTTTTCCAGTTATGCATAAAATCCATTCCCGAAGAAATAGCCGAAGTATGTAAAAAATCGAGGTTGGCAGATTGGATGTTTCTAAGGGTTGAAGTGAACATGCCGCCTAAATAACTGTTACGGTTGTTAAAATCCTTCTGCACCCGCCCTACAAAATAATTGGTTAAGGGTTCCACCAGCTCTTTGTGCTCGTTTCCAGCTTGATTGATCTTTGCATACTCACGGCTTGTCACACTCTCTAAAACCCCAATTGACCAGCCTGATTTGGTTTTGCCACTAAATTTCGCCGCTCCTAATATTGCAGTATTGTCGGGCATGGCAACAAAAGAATTCTCCCCAGAGCTTACCCAGCCCTGAGGAGTTCTTCCTATTCTACGAGAGTAAAATAGATTGTCCTGGCTGTCGGAAAATGTGTAATTAAAGATATTTCTGCTTTCGATAAAGAACGGGCGCTGTTCAGGATAGAATACCTGAAAGCCATCTAAAACAAGTGTAGCCGGATCGGCTTCCACCTGTCCGAAATCAGGATTGATCGTTAAGTTTAAAGTAAGATCATTGGTAACTCCCACCTTAGCGTCCAGACCGGCATTCAAGTCATAGTTTCTGCCAGTTTTAAACGGATTGCCCGGTTCAGCTGGGTAGTTTTCCATTTTAGACACCAGGAAAGGGCGGAGTTCAACTTCTCGCTTGGGAACAATTCCTTTAATTCCACGGAGTTCACCAAACTCACTCACCCATCCGGGCGCATCTAATGGAATTCGCTGCCAAAGCGAGCGCTCTTCGGTCCTAAAATATCTGCGCGTTGATTGCAGGCCCCAAACCTGGTCGGGAGCATTGCTAAATCTCAGTTCACTTAGGGGGATCTTGAACTCCGCGGTCCAGCCTTCCTCATCAATATTGGTTTTCAAATACCAAATCGGATTCCAGTTGCCTTCCCAGGCCGTTCCATTTTCAGAGATAAAGCCATCGCTTTTTACACCTGCAACCGATGCCGCAAATGAAAAAGCGGTTAGTTTATCGTTGTGGCTGCTGATGTTTACTTCAATCCAATCGCCCTCAAATCCATCTCTACGCGATAAGCGTTTTACAATTTCCTTCGGGTTTTTATCGTAGCATTTGAAACCAAAATAAATGAACTCATTGTCATAAAGCACTTTGAACTTAGTTTGCTCAATAGGCAGTGTGTTTTCTTCCGGCAGGTTTTCGATAAAATCTCCGGTCCATTCAACTGTATTCCAGGCTTCGTCAGATAAGCTACCATCAATTACCGGAGCGGGGGTATTTCCTAAGGCTCTGGTTGTATAGCTTTTTCGCGGAATAGGTTGTTTGGTCTGAGCCATAGTCGTTCCCACAGCACATAGTAACAACAGGATATAAAGTATCTTCGTCATACGCTTTTTATAGGTGATCATTACTTTTGAAGTTCCAATACCCACATACTCATAGCCGGAATGGTTGTTATAGATGAAAGCTCTACGCGCTCATCGGAAACAATGTTCTGGGCTGTTTTAAAACTTGAAGTGCGTTCATCGTACTTAGAAAAGTCAACCTCTTTGGGCGCGTTCGCGGTATTCATTACACACATTACCGTTTGATTATCATCATACCGGAAATAAACATACATGCCATCAACGGGCACATAATGCATCATTTTCCCCTTGGTAATCGCTGATGATCTCTTACGATAATTGGCCAACTTCCTAACCAGTTCCTGGTTTGCTTTTTCGGCCTCAGTTAGCCCCTTGCCGGTAAAGGCATTCTTCTCATCACCTTTAAATCCTCCAGGAAAATCACTTCTCAGTAATCCATCCGGATTTTTAAAACCTTTCATTAAAACTTCGGAACCATAATACATTTGAGGAATACCACGGCAAGTCAACAACCATTCATAGCCGATCTTTTGCTTCGCAGGATCTTCACCAACTACAGAGTAAAAGCGAGGCTCATCATGATTGTCGAGCAACAACACTTTTCGCATCGGATCTTTACTCAAAAAATCGCTGCTTAATGTGTAATAAAGCCTGTTTACTCCCTCGGTCCAGCCGAAAGACTGCGTTAATGCAGGTATAATTCCGTAGTATAAACTTTGGAAATCAACTACTGAAGGCAAATTGCTTTTAAAAGGCGTGTTAATATTGTTCTGTTCGAAATAAGCCTGGTTGGCTACTCCATGGACCATAGCTTCGCCGAAAATGGAAAGTTTAGGATATTCATCGAGTAATGCCTGGTTGCACTTGTTAGCAAACTCAAGGTTATTGTAGGTATAAGTATCTAAGCGAACTCCATCTATTCCAAACTCCTCAATCTGCCAAATGCTATTCTGGATGATGAAATTAGCCATGAACTCATTCTCATGGTTAATATCTGGCATCATTCTGTCAAACCAGCCGTTACTCATTTTCTTGCTGTCGGCTTTAGAGGCGTAAGGATCAAACAAAGGTTGTTCGCGATAAGTGGTTTGTGTATAGGTTGGCCATTGATGCACCCAATCCGCATCTGGTGGGTCTAATGCCAAAAAGTGGCAGGAACCGTAATGGTTATAAACGATATCAGCAATTAGTTTCATGCCACGCTGATGCAGATCGTTACTCAATTTTTTATAGATCTCATCGCCTCCATAGCGGGCATCAACTTTATAATGATTGGTAATAGAATAACCGTGTTCTGTACGGTTATCCATATCATTCTCTAAAACAGGAGTAAACCATAAAGTGGTTACGCCCATTCCTTGTAAATAGTCGAGATGGTTGATAACGCCCTGCAAGTCGCCGCCGTGACGATCATACATTTCCATACGGTTAAGTGATTGGTCGCGCATTCCGGCAACCTTATCGTTCGACTCATCGCCATTACTAAAACGATCGACCATGATCAGGTCAATAAAATCAGCAGACGTAACACCCTGGGCGTAGCTAGTTCCTAATCCTGATGGTCGTTTTTTTACCGGCCATTTTATTTCCCGGTTTTTTGAGTTTTGTGCTAGTTTGATCAGCACATCGCCAGGCAGCGTTTTAGGACCAATTGTAATATCAACTGCCAGGTATCTTTTGTTAGTAAACTGATGCGTTTTTGAAACGGTAATTCCAGGGTAGTTAATTAACACTTTATCCGAAGAAAAATCTTCGTTAGTACTCCTGATCAATAGCTGTATGGACTTGGTTTTCATGCCTACCCACCAATTCATTGGATAAATGGCTATATCCTGCGCAAATCCTCCCAACGAAAAGCTCATTAATACTCCCCATAAAAACAGTGCTTTTTTCATTTTTACCTTTAGTTATTTTAATGTTGAAGAAAGATATTTTACATTACCTGTGGTTTCAAGCAAATGGTTTATACAGCAGCTTTTGCATGACGAATAACATTAACAGCCAGTTAAAAAGCATTTACTTTTATGATCAAGAACGAATTCATGGATCCGCTGTCAAGAGCTCAAAAATTTAAACTGTACACAACTTATTGGTTTGGGTATATTCTGCTTTTCAGCTTGATACAAGGAATGCCCGACAATGACTTTTCGAGTGCCTTAACGAATGAACTGTTCAGCATTGCGCCCCGAATTATTTTTGTTTTGGTGGTTGTAGAGCTTTTAATTCCGCAGCTTGCTTTCAGAAAGAAAACCGTTCAGTTTATTGCTGTATATGTTGCACTGATCATTGTTTTTGCATTTGTGCAACGCCTGATCGACAACTACCTGATCATCCGCTATGTGATGAAGCACTGGACACCCGAGCCCTTGTTTGCTATTCCGGTGATGCTCTATAACATTCTAAAGCTGCAGTTTGTGGCCACCATTCCAGGAGTACTTAAACTCTTTACTCATTTTGCTGAGCAGAAAAATAAACTCCAGCAGATTTTAGCGGAAAAGCTTCAGGCGGAGTTGTTTTCATTGCGGAGTCAGCTTCAACCACATTTTTTGTTTAATGTTTTGAATAGTCTGTACCTGAAAATTTTAGACAAATCAGATGATTCAGCGGAGATTGTACTTAAAATTTCCAACCTGCTTCGTTTCTCTATCTATGATGTAAACCGTAAATCCATTTCGTTGGAAGAAGAAATCGTTTCACTGAAAAACTATATCGATTTACAACAGCTGCGTTTCGACAATCGGCTTGATATGAGTTTAAGTGTTCATGGTGCAGTAAATGGTTATCATATCGAACCTTTCTTAATTCTTCCTTTCGTTGAAAACAGCTATAAGTATTGCTTAAATGATGCCCTGTCTACCGCCTGGATCACGATTTCTGTTAGTACTAACAACGAATGGCTGACTGTTAAAATTGAAAATAGCTTGCCCGCAGATTTTCCTTCGGAAGAAAAAAAGGATATGGCCTATTGTGGGGTAGGGATTGCAAATGTACAGCGTCGACTGGAGTTACTTTATCCTGACGAGCATCAGCTGACAATTAAAAATAACGAGTCGAGTTTCTTTGTTTCTTTAAAACTAAAGATGAATCATGTTGCCTAGTTTTAACTGTATCATTATTGAAGACGAACTGCCTGCGTCGCGGTTGTTAGAAATGCATATTGCCAAACATCCGTCGTTGAGCTTAAAAGGAAGCTTTGTGAGCACGCTTCATGCGCTTTCCACCTTAAAAAGAGAAAAAATTGACCTGGTTTTTTTGGACATCAACTTGCCGGGAAAGTCGGGAGTTGATTTTGCGAAAACATTGGTGGGTAATACTTCGGTAATTTTTACCACCGCCTATGCCGAGCATGCCGTACATGGATTTGATTTAGATGCTATTGACTATATCTTGAAGCCGATCTCGTTTGAGCGATTTTCAAAAGCTATTGATAAGTTCTATAAAACAAGAAATCTGGTTCCAGCAGCTGAAACAGTCCCGGTTTTGCCCGTTGAGAAACCCTTCATTTTTGTAAAATGCGAGCGAAAAATGATGAAGTTGTTTTTAGAAGAGATTCACTACGTTGAATCGCAGGGGAATTATTTATTGATCTATACCGATAAAGGTTATTTTAAAACCTACCAATCCATCACCGAAATGGAAGAAAAGCTACCCGAAAACACCTTCTGTCGAATCCATCGTTCATTTTTGGTTTCTATTTCGAAGATCAAAGCATTCAACAGCAATTCGGTCACAGTTCAAAATAAGCAGTTGTCCATCGGACGGCTTTATAGTGCTTCCACAAGTAAATTGCTTCAGTCACTAATACTCGTCTCTTAACGATTTTGATATTGCCGAAAGCGGGGTTTTTAGCATTAGAAACTCCATCGAAGCTGTTTATCCCCGTTTGGGTGTCAATACCTTATAATGTGGGGCTTTTTCTATCAGCCATAGTTAAACCATATTGTTGTTGTTCCGCGTTCTTTTGCAAATTCCAAAAATCGGTTAAAGTTTCGCAAGTCTTGACCAAAATTGTTATCTATATATCCTTGTCCTTTGTCAACTTTAAAGTCCGCAAAATATTCTTGATTGTTTAGAGAATCATAGTTTGTCGGCAGAAGTAATGAGGGAAGATTGTCAATGGAATTAAGTTTTTCAATTAATTCAGTTATTGTTTTTATTACCTGGTCTATGTTTCCTTGTAATTTGGCTTTATCCTCTTCTGCTTTACCAAGAATTCTCTGCCTCTCTTCTTCACTTTCGGCTGTCTCAATAAAAAACTCTAACCCTTCTTCTTCTGGATAACTTTCCAATTCATAAATGGGTAAAATGTCAACTCCTGTAATCTTTCCAATTTGGTCGAGTTCTGGTTCGTGGCCAACTACATTTTGTCGACACATAAAATTGCAAAACGTCCTACTTAAACTATGTTTATTAAAGTAGCCGTTCTTTTCGTCGTAGTATTCAGCTGAATAAAGTTCCTCGTGATTGTTTGTTCCTATATGAATGTCAAGTCCCATTGTTGGTTTTTAAAGTTGCACATAACATTAAAATTGAAGCCTAGTCTCTTCGAACTAAAGGCTATTTCTTCTTCTTAGATTTTTTGTACTTGATCTCCACCCTGGCTGTTCCGGTGGATTTTAAACCCAATTGATTGGCAGCACTGCCCGAAACATCAATAATGCGCCCGGCCACAAAAGGACCGCGATCATTAACGGTTACTTTAACCGTTTTACCATTATCCAGGTTCTTCACTTTAACTTTCGTTCCAAAAGGGAGGGTTTTGTGTGCTGCAGTATATTTGCTCACCCTATATTTTTCACCGCTAGAGGTTTTCCGACCTTCAAACTTATCGGCATAGTAAGATGCTTTACCTGTTTCGATTACTTTAGGTGAACACGAAAAAAGCAGTGTTGAACATAAAACGAATAGTATCGGCTTATTATAATTCATGAGTTTAAGTTTCGTGTTAGTATAGTTTTTTTGTTCAATGTCTGTAGTCTTGCGGGTTCTTCAAAGGTTTTATTTCAATCTTTTTGGGAACTCTATATCGAAGAATAAATCCAGATATTTTTCTGTCGGGTGTCAATTCTTTATAATGATTTTTTATATATGGTCTTGCCCCGTCAGCTGGTGAAAACTCAGTTTTTAAATACTCTACATCTTTTTCATCTAATTCACTAACAGTACCGTCTTCGTTGACATAGACATACTCAAAGCCTGGCTCTTTTGGTCTTAAAGGAATAAAGTATCTTAAATAGACAATCAGTCCGACGATGGCGATGATTCCTAGTATAATAAAGATTATTGTCATTTTAAATTATGCCCAACTTTGGGATATTCGTAATTCGTAATTCGTAATTCTTTACTTAAATCCTCCACCATTTTTTATCCGGATAACTCTCTTGCAAAACAATTGGCTCACCAATTAATGGCGTGGTGACTTTTACGGCAAGCTTTTCTGCTTCTTTCAGTACCCGCTCAATTGGTTCGTCCCAGGCATGTAAGGCCAGGGTGAATTTACCCCAATGAACCGGTAACAATACATTAGCTTTTAAATCTACGGCTGCCTGTACGGTTTGTTCCGGCATCATGTGAATGGCCGCCCACTTCAAATTGTATTGGCCAGACTCGAGAATGGCTAAATCAAAAGGACCAAATTTCTCGCCAATTTGTTTAAAATGCGTATCATATCCACTGTCAGCACCTATGTAAATTTTCCAATTTCCGGCTTGCAGCACAAATGAGGACCATAAAGTTTGCGCTCTTTTTATGCCACGACCAGAGAAATGGCGGGCAGGAGCAGCAGTAATGGAAAAGCCTTTTAGTGGATCAGCTGTTTCCCACCAATCCAATTCGTGAACAATTTCCTCATTAAAGCCCCAATAACTCAAATGAGAACCTACACCCAGCGAAGTGACGATCTGCTTCACCTTTGGTTTTAGTTTGATTATTGTATCCAGATCCAGGTGATCGTAGTGATCATGCGTTAAAATGAGTAGATCAATTTCAGGGAAAACTTCTACTTTATACACATCACTGCCATCAAAGCTCTTTACGCCCAAACCGAAAGGAGCCGCACTTCCGCTAAAAACCGGGTCAACCAAAATGGTCTTGCCCTCAATTTTAATAAAGTATGATGAATGGCCAAACCAAACCAGGGTGGGATTTTCGGATTTTATATTCTTTAAATCAGTTACAACTGAAGGAAGCTTTTTGTCGGGCGTAGTGTTCTTGGGCTTATTCAAAAACTCGATCATCGTTTTCACCATAGAACCATCTCCTGTCATCATCACGGTATGCGATAGGTTTTTAAATGATCCCTCTTTGTAATTAGGCGATTGATAGATCTTTTGAAGGCGTTTGCCCGCAGGCTTTTTGCCGAAGGTTTTCAGTGACATGCTTAAAATAAAAACTTAACGAAATTAAGGAAAGAATGTTTTGGAAGGGGAAAAGCCTTTGAGAATTGAACAACCAATTTTCAAGGACTATACTACTTTTCGAATAAGTTTAAACTGTTTTGGATCTCTTCCTTGTAAATCATTAACTAATTCACTATTTAACAAAAACAAATACTGCCCAATTATTATACTGAATGAAATATTCGAGGCCAAACTGTTGTTGTAATTTAGGGTAGTAAGTGTTTTTATAAAACTCTCTATTTTAGGCTGGGGACACACAATTTTACTTTCAATTTCGTCAAGTGCAACCTCAGAAACATAGTTTAGATAGTTTCGAGTTTCTGATGGACTGAAATCATTATTAGCTCTAAGGTTTTTATATATGTTTTCAAGAACTGATCTCTCAGGATCAGTGGTTTTGCTTGAAGAATTAGCAATAAAATCTTTCAAGGTCTTTTTAAGATCTTGCCAGGCTAATTGATGCACATTTGATCCTGCTTTTTTAAGCTCAATTGTTACTACACTACTTGTCTCTGATAGTTTTCTAAATGACCAATTTCCTGTTCCGATATTAACAACATCAGAAAGCAAAACGTTTAAGGAAGTTGAAAGAGTGGAGGCACTGGTCAGGTCTAGGTAGATATATCCTCGATTTAATAACCGATGAAGCGCTACATTACAAAAGAAAATAAAATAATAGAAGGTTGTGAATTTCCAGCTTTCACTTATCGTCGAAGATGCTGAAAAATCATTGTATTGCATTTTAGCTCGAACATGATAGAGTTCAAATTCCGCACATATAGTTTTATAGAAGAGTCCGCTTGGTACAATGATATGATAGGTGTCATTGGATGGTGAAGTTGCGGATATAATATTTTCTAATATCACACTTCTCAATTTCAAAAACCTATAATCTTTCAAATTGATTTTTGAATCCAAAAGATTTAATGCGTACTCATTTCTTAGCCGAAGATAATTAGCTCCAAACATCCCTAAAAAATATCGCCATCCATTTCTAAACTATTCGATGTTTTAAACATTGCAATTTTCATATCCGTGGCAATTTTACTCATTATAGAGTTTGAGGAACCGATGTAGTTGTCGTAATTAAGTGACCCTATAGGGCTTAAAACATCTACTAGTGATTCTGTTTTAAGGTTTTCAAATTTTTTGAAGCTTAGTTCAACTACGTCATTAAAAATTTCAAAAACTGCTCGAAATATGGTTGATTTTGTAAGTTTTGCTTTTTCAGATTTTGTGCTAAACAAAATTAATTCAACGGCTTGTAAATAGTTTTTTATAGCTTTAAAGGTTACATCGACATTTTCATTCGCGAAATATCCGGTTTCAAAAAGCCGGTCTGTTGCTTGGTTAAAAGTAGTTCGAGAAATTTTACCCAATTTACTTTGGGTAGGTGACATAAGTCCTTTTAAAACACTATCATTATTCAATGAGTCAAAAAGGATTCGTTGTTTTTCCTCCTTCTTTTCTTCTTTCCCTGTTAAATTTTTAATGTCAATCAATAAGGTTGTGGGAACACCTTTCTGATTAGTATTTATATCAATAAATAAATTTACCTCGTCTGATGTTTTTAGGTCCTTAAAAATTATTACAGGAACTTCATAGTCGCTTTCTGCTAAATACATCCCGAAAAGCCTATGTTGACCATCTAAAACCAAAAAAGAATTTCGACTGTTACTAAATGAGATTTTGGATGTTTTCTCATCAAATTTCATTTCGGCGTTTGGCTGTGCACTCAAAATAAGAGGTGATGGTATAACTCCTTTTTTCTCATCCATGTATTTCGCAATATCTTTCGCTCTATTCTCATTAAGCAGCCTTTGAAACCCTTTAATCGGATCCTCATCTCTTTTTAAGACAAATGCATGTTCCTTAAGTAGAGAAGATTTTAGCGATGTTATAAAAAACTCTTTTTTGTTTTGAGTTACCTTAATTGCGTTGAAAGATGCCATTTAAAATAAATTTCTATAAATATAAGCTTTCTATGTTTTTAGCCTAGGAGATACATATTAGCTGCTCGATGCAAATGTAATAAACAAACTTATTAACTATTAATTAAATCAGGGGCGTTATTATACTGTTTCAGACTCCAGCATCCTTAGGATTCGGCGAATACACCTCTACTATCTCATCATCAATTTCAAGAACTTTGCTTTCCTCATAGTAAGCGCCTGCTGTTTTTAACCGTTTCTCTATTCGTTTCCTAAGCCCTCGGGGTCGTATAACTTCTATAAAATCGCCAAAGTCGAGTAGCTCACGTTCCAACTCAAAATTGATAACTACACAGATCTGAAAAACAATACCCATATTATCTTCTTTAATGATCCGCTGGCTGTTATGAATTGGCTTGGTAATTACGTAAGGTGCGTTCTTTTTGTCTATCCAAAAAAGTATGTACTCAGGGCGTTGTCCGGCGTTTTTGGTAACACCGATCACGTTTTCAAAAAAGGTGCTTGGGTTAAACAGCGTATTTTCCCTGTAGGCAAAATCAGCGTTTACAGAAATATCCTTGATCCTGTCGAGCGCCAGGGTAAGGTGAACTTTTACACGGTTAGCCACTCCTAAAATGAACCAGCGGTTTCGGTACTCTTTTAACAAATACGGGTGAAACACATACACTTGTGGTTCGGCAGCCTTAAACGATTGGTAGGTTAGATTGAGAACCTGCTTTTTTATGATCGCCTGATAAAGGGTGTCTAAATAATGAAGCCCAGTCAATCGATCATTCTTTTCAAAATCAATTACCGAAACAGAATGAGTTTTACTGGTGTAGATCTTATCCTCCAAACGGTTTACCATGCCACCAATTTCTTCAAAATGCGAAAAGCCTTTAAACTGCTTTAAAATCTGCACCACTTCTGAAAGTGTTCCCAAATCCTGGTCGGTTAGCGGAATATTGGTAATGCTGTATTCTGCATCGCTATAGGCATAATACTTCTTATCTTTTATAACAATTGGCGCATTATAACCCAGCTTATTGCTACGCATTAGCTGAATATCCATCTGCACCGTCCTTCGACTTACCCCTTTATCTATTCCCTCAAATTCATACAGCGCTTCGGAGCAAGCATCAATCAGGTCGTCGAGTGTCCAGCTCCGATACTTATTTCTCAGGCAGTTGTCGATGGTTTTATAGCGGATTAATGCATTACGATTTATAGGCATAAAAACTTTTTTATAAAAAAATGAAAAAAAATTTAACTGCGCAAAAAGACTGCGCACATACCCTTTTACTTTGTCGTATCAAATCGCCACTCATTTAAAATCAGGGTTAGTAAAATGAGGTATTGCGAAACTACTAACCCACCAACGGGGTTCGACTCCCCAATTGCTTCGGATGGCAATGCTTTGGTGCTAAAAACTAAAGAATGAAGAACAGGAGAAATCCAGGCATTGAGAAGTTTGCAAAATAGCGGTTCCCATAGTTAACAACCATGAAACGCTAAATTCCCTTTTCAATGTGTTCTTCATCTTTATAAGATTAAAACTTATAATCATTTATACTATGTTATTTTTTAAGAAAGAATACAACGTAAAACCTAACCAACTTGGTTTTCTTTATAGGGAAAATGTTTTGGAGAAAGTACTTAACTCGGGAGTGCATTACATATACGACAGAAAGGATAAAACAGAACTCATTTGTTTGCCTACTTGTTCAAGAATGGTACAACTAATTAACCAGGAGGTGTTAACAAAAGATAACATTTCCCTTAGGTTATCAGTAATTATGCATTATGTAATCAGTGATGGAGAGCTGTTTCTAAGTCAGTTTGAATTAAACAAGACTATCTTAGCCATTCTCTCTGAAGCCGAACAACGTATCTATAGCACTGTCCAAATTCACTTTAGGAACCTAATTTCTAGAATTGAAAGCGAAGAGCTAAATGAAAAAAGAGGTGATTTAAATGCATTAAATATTGAAGAGTTAAACAAGGAAATAGAGTCATTAGGTATAACTATTCAGAAGATAATGGTTAAAGACATCTGCTTTCCAAAAAACATTCAGGATTTGTTTGCAAAACAGCTTGAAGCAAAAATCAGAGCCAAAGCTGATCTTGAAAATGCAAGAACTTCTGTTGCAACAGCAAGAACATTGAAAAATGCTTCAGAACTAATGAAGGGAGACGAAAACATTAAGTTCTTCCAATATTTAGAAGCTATTACAAAGATCGCATCAAAAGGTAATCATACTTTTATGATTGGTGAGCTTCAACATTTCCTTAATAAATAATGTTTAATTAAATAACGAGCTCTCTAAATACCATGTCAAAACTACGATTAACCGGAAAAGATTTACGTTCGATAGGGTTTCCGGAAGACAGAGCCATAAGCATTGCGATCAATGATTTGCCAAAGCATTTCAAAAAAGTGTCGCATTACCTGGTGCTTGATCTATTAAAGCCGGTTGTTGAAAACCCTTTCGATTATTTGGAAGATGAACGTTTTGCCAAAACGGCAGCGGCTCTGGTTGAGTTTCATCAGCATCAGCTAAAAAAATCATCAACGGGACATACAGAGGTTTCGGCGGATTTGTTGGAAAAACTAAAATCACTGCGCGATAATTCTATCCAGGATCTGCGCGATGAAAAAATACCTTACACTACCTATGGGCCAGATCAGATAGAACAAGGCGCCATTAATCAAATGGAAATTGCAGCGCGTTTGCCGATTTCGGTTGCCAGCGCTTTGATGCCTGATGCGCACCAGGGTTATGGTTTGCCAATTGGCGGCGTGCTGGCTACCGACAATGCGGTGATTCCTTACGGAGTGGGTGTTGATATTGGCTGCCGTATGTGCTTAAGCATTTATGATCTTCCAGAAAAAATGGTGAACACCCGTAAACAAGAGCTGGAAGTGCTGCTTACCAAAAATACCTTGTTTGGTGCCGGTCGTGAGTTTTCGAAAATTGAGAACCACGATGTGTTAGACAATACCGCTTTTAACGAAAATCCGCTATTGAAATCGCTGCAGATGAAAGCCGCCAAACAATTGGGTTCATCAGGTTCGGGAAATCACTTTGTGGAATTCGGTATTGTTGAAATTACCGACCCTAACAATGAGTTGAATGTTCCTGTCGGCAAGTATTTGTCGGTGCTTTCGCACTCTGGATCCAGGGGATTGGGAGCAACCATTGCTAACCACTATACCAAGGTGGCTATGCAAAAATGTGTGCTGCCGAAAGAAGCGAAACATTTAGCCTGGCTCGACCTGAACACGCAGGAAGGACAGGAATACTGGATCGCTATGAATTTGGCCGGCGATTATGCTTCGGCTTGTCATCATCGAATTCACGAAAAGCTGGCGAAAGCATTAGGTGAAAAACCGCTGGCAATGGTGGAGAACCATCACAACTTCGCCTGGAAAGAGATCTGGAATGGAAAAGAGGTAATTACCCATCGTAAAGGTGCAACTCCGGCGGGTAAAAATGTGTTAGGTATTATTCCCGGTTCGATGACCGCACCTGGATTTATTGTGCGCGGAAAAGGAGAGGAGTCTTCTATTAATTCGGCTTCACATGGTGCCGGCAGGCGTTTATCAAGAACGCAAGCGGCCAACTCCATTACCCGTCATGAATTAACTAAAATACTCAACAGCGAAGGAATTACCCTTATTGGTGGTGGTTTGGATGAAAGTCCGCATGCCTACAAAGACATTAATGAGGTAATGAAAGCCCAAACTGATTTGGTAGAAACCATTGGATTGTTTTATCCAAAGATTGTGAGGATGGATGAGTAGATGTAAAACCTATTTAATAAATGAAGAGACAATCACTGTTTTTGGGTCATGTTGAGCGAAGTCGAAACACCCTTCGACTTCGCTCAGGGTGACGGTAACTTCGACTTCGTTCAGGGTGACCATAATTAACTCAGGAATTAACAGCAGAAAGGATCATGCTTAAACTGATTTGCTTTTGTCATAGAAATCAGGGTGACTGTACTTTGATTAATGAAAAAATGGCTGCCCCCGTTCTTACTGTGGGAAATTTTACTTATAAGCAATCGCGGCACTACACGGTCCAGTCAATGGCATAATCTCCACTTTTTTGAAGCCAGCCTTGGTGGCCCATTTTTCAAAATCAACGAAAGAATAATCAAAGCCGTCTCCGTTTTCGAGCAACATGTTCAGGCTCATCAGTAAGCCAAAAGTATTTTGCCGCCTTTCGTTATCAATAATATTTTCGATAGCGATAAAAACGCCCTTGTCCGGCAGCTTTTCATAAATTTTATTAATTAACTGCTGCTTGATTGATTCGTCCATGCCATGCAAAATGTTTCCCATGGTATAAACTTCAGCATCTGGTAACTCATCTTTCATAAAATCACCCGTAAGGTGAGTAATGCGCTCTTGCAAATTAAACTGGGCAATTTTCTTATTGGCCAAAGGTTCTACTGGTCCCAAATCAAAGTTTATGCATTGAATGTTGGGATGTTTCAAACAAACCTGGATACTTAGCCAGGCATCAGCACCGCCTAAATCTGCCATGGTTTTATAGCGATCAAAATCGAACTTATTAACCAAAGCCCTAAAGTTGCCGCTCTGAATACCACTCATGGCATCCATAAATTCCTGAAGTTTTTGAGGGTCTTGATATAAAACCTGAAAAAGCTCCATATTCCCTGCACTAGCTTCATTTTGAGGTTTCCCGGTTTTCAACGCGGTTTCAAGGTTGCTCCAAATATTATAACTGCGGTTATTAGCCATTTGCAAAATGCCGCCTATGTAAGAGGGCTTATTTTTATCCAAAAACAAGTCGGTATCAGGTGTATTGCTGTAGTTGGCAGAATCAAAGATTCCTTCCCGGTTTAAAAATCCTAAGGAAACCAAGGTATCCAACCAATCGGAAACATGCCTGTCGGTAGTTTGCAAGCCCAGTTGATTTTTGATTTGCTTTGTGCTTTGCTGCCCTTTTCCTAAAAGTGTGAACAAGTTTAGCTTTACCGCTGTTAAAAGTGTTTTGGAGGCCCAAAAACCCATTCCTACCTGCATAATGCGAGCAGGATCGATAGCTGTTTGCTGTTCCATAGTGCGTAAATTGGTTATAGAAATTTACGAAAATTTGCCCCTCGCTTTATAAATTAGATCATGGATATTTTCAGCAAGCAATATGAACTAGTTAAAGGTAGCCGGGGTGTTGTGCTTAATTATTGTGCACAAATGAGCCCTGAGCATTTAAACAATGCCGTCCCTAACTTCGGACAAGGAACAATAAAGGCTACTTTGCTTCATATAAGCAATACCTACATTTCATGGCTCTCAAAGTTCTCATTACAGAAAGATGAATACTTCCCTTCACCTGAAGAAGTAAATGGACTGGAGGATATTATTAAGCAGTTTGAGAGGGCAAACCAAGCGGTTACTGTATTCCTAACTTCTTTCTCCGATTCTGATACCCTAATTTCTGGTTTAAAGCATGGTGTTGATCTTAATTTATCCGTGACCGAACTTTTCACCCACGTTACCACGCATGAGTTCCATCACAAAGGACAAATTATGTCAATGGGGCGCATATTAGGTTATACTCCGCCTGATGCCGATATTATTCGTTTCTGAAAATAAAAAAAGGGGCCAAAGGCCCCGAAAATTTTTTTGAAAATCGACTTCTTTTCAAAAACGAATGAAAACAGCATCAGCTTAAACCCACATGAGGTGAGGTATTAACAACAAGTTTTTCTTGTTAGTTTTTGATTTTTACAGAACCCGAGCAGCCATCACCATCCTCAGTTCCTGCAAGCCAAACTTTTAATTTCTTTATGCGATCAAGAGTTAATTCTGTTTTGTACGCAAACCAACATATTGGCTGCATGCTACCATAATAACCGTCCTCCCGGTTTGGATATTTAGCGAGCATTTCAGCATCCCGAAATTGTATCCAAATTCGTTGTGCAATTTTTAAATTCTTAACAAAAGCTGTGTCTGCGCTGTATTCCTTAAGAACTTTTTGATATACCGTGTTTAGTTCTTTATCCGTCTTTTGATATTCCTTGGCAGCTTTCTCATTCATTTCAAGTTGAGTTTGTCCGAAGCAAAAGTTTGTTATCAGACACAGGACGGATATAAGATAAAGTCGAGTCATAGGGCAAAAATAGATTTACTTCGGTGAATTAAACTTGCCGCTAACTATTTAACTGTTGGAATCATTCCCCGCACGCCCATATCTTGCACGGTTTCTCCGGCATCTGGTTGAAAAGAGCCATCAGCTATTACTTCTTTCCATTCGAAACTATTATTTGTTGACAAGGACACTTCAATAACAATGTCTTTCGTTTCATTTCCAGTAATGGTAAGTTTATTATTAAACGCACCAGTCACCACACAACTTCCCGCAGGAATAGGGGAAGTGCTGCTAATTGGATTTACAACCGTTGTTTTCGCCGCATCACCCGAAAAGTTTTTACCAAGCACTTCAAATGCCCAAAAGCCCTGCGCCTTATTAGCATTTACCGTCATTGAGGTGTTCTTAATAGTAAATGAATTTATATACGTATTAAACCCTATGAACGAAGCCAAAGTACCGGTTGCGCTAATGGTCGTTGATTGATCTAGAGGATTTTTAGCTTTTATCGCTATATCATAATTTTGATAGGCCAAACTAACCCTTAACCACTCGTACGAACCCGGCTTAATATCCTTCAATGGCATACTGAAAAACTCCTCGCCATTTCCAACCGCTTTATTCTTTGAAAAATCAATAGCGTTGGCGCCCCCTGTAGTGGTTTCGGCAGCATGAAACAAAACGGTTCCAGCACCCAGCTGAGTTAAGGCATTTGGCGCCAATTCAATATAATGAGAACTCATCAGGTTAAACGTTGGTGATTGTGCAGCATTTCCAGCAGGAATTGTTGAAGCTTGACCTATGTTATTTAACCGAACCTGGGTTGGATCAAATTTAAATTTGAAAATCAACCTGGCCTTTGATGAAGGCTCTTCATCAGATTTTGAACAAGAGATAAAAATGGCAGAACAGGCAAAAAGCAGTAGTGTTGTTTTGATAAGATTCATTTTTTAGTCTTCTGAATATTATCTCTTATACTACCGAAAACAAAAAAAGTTATTTAGAATGAATAGCTCAGCAAAGTGATGATGCCAAAATCATTTTTTCCGGTTGCGCCGGACAAAGGCCTGTTATCGAAGTTGTCATAAAATGTTAGTCCGATAAAAAAGTCGGTGAAGATCTCCACTTTGGCAGTAATATTGGCTTCGGTTCTGAAACGTCCAACTTCGGTTAAGCCAGCAAAACCTACCAACTGCGCATCAATGTTTATTTTGGGGGACGAATAATGGAACTTCTTAAATGCCAATCCGGCAAAGGCCTCCATGTTAAACTTTGAATCCTGAACATCATCCGACTGCTCCCTGTTGCCGGCAATACCCCCACCTGCTCCAAGGCGATTGTGATTGTTGTAAATTAAATCTTTGCCTCCGCCAAGCTGCATTGAAACACGACTTTTCAAACCCAGTGCCGTATTTTGTTGCCAATAAAGTTTTACCTCTACACTGTAATTGTTTTTTAGCAGCCTGATAAATTGAAGGGAGGCATCTTGTTTTTTCGTTAGTGGTTGGCTGGTGTCGGCGGGTTGACTGCTGATAATAGAGCTGGCCTTTAAAATCGTTTCGAACTTAGGCATTCGATAATCAGCCATACCACCCATATTAAACTGGCCCACTTTACTCGAATGGGTGTAATTAAACCCTGCATCAATATTTCCATCAATTCGTTTCCAAAACCGATCTTTAATAGGTGTTATCTCCACCACATTGTTCAAGTTGGCCATTTTATCATTATAAATCACCGAATCGAGCCGACCCACTTTTAACTCACCCCATCGGAATTTAACTTCGCATGTCTTATACGATTGCAGCCAAACCACCTGTTCCCATTTTACGTTTATGGTACTCATTGCATCGGTTTTAAAAGTGAGCATGGCAAACTGCATGCTTTTAATTTCACCGGTTAACATGTCGCCGTTTTCTAAAAGGATCTTGTCTGTTTTTTGTGAAAAAACAGTTGTTGAAAACAAAAGAAAGAAACATAGAAAAAAGAGAGAGCGCATAATCGGAATTGATAAGCAAAGCTTACAACCGCCGTTTATAAGTTAGGTAATATCGAAGTGGTTCTATGAAGGCGATTGATGTTTTAACTTAAGAATTTTTAAGGAGAAAAACACTAGCCGTATTAGTCAGGGCAAAATTAAAACGGCTGTTCAAAAAGTCAAACTAACAAATACAGTCATGTTGAGCGTAGTCGAAACATTTGAATTTGTTAATTTCGCACCCTTCGACTTCCCTCAGGATGACTAGGTCAAGACTTTTTGGACAGCCGTTATTTAAAGATTTATTCGCTTACGCTTGTTTAAACGCGTTCCAGCCCTGGGCTGTAATTTCGTAAACATTACCTGATTTGCTGACAATGTAATTGCCTTCGCTTTCATCGGTTATATGACCAATAATAGAAATATCCGGCTGGCCTTTTATCTTATCATAATCCGATTGTGGAATAGTAAATAACAACTCATAATCTTCTCCACCGCTTAAAGCACAAACAGTAGGATCAAGATTGAACTCTCTAGCCGTATCGTATGTTAAAGGATCAATTGGAATTTTTTCTTCATATAGTTTCACACCCACTTTCGATTGTTTTGAAATATGAAGAAGTTCCGAAGCCAGTCCGTCAGAAATATCGATCATGGCAGTAGGCGTAATGCTTAGGGCCTTCAGCATCTCAACAATATCCATTCGTGCATCCGGTTTAAGCTGTCGTTCCAGGATGTAATCTTTCCCTTCCAGCTGCGGTTGGATGTTTGGTGTTTGCAAGAAAACAGCCTTTTCACGCTCCAACATTTGCAATCCCATATATGCTCCGCCTAAATCGCCAGAAACACAAATCAAATCCCCTTTCTTTGCTCCACTGCGATAAACGATATCTTTTTCATTTGCTTCACCCAGAACTGTAATGCTAATGATCAGTCCTTTTTGTGAAGAACTGGTATCGCCACCAATCAAATCCACTTTCCACTTATCACAAGCCAGCAACATTCCGGCATATAAATCCTCCAGAGCCTCCAACGAAAATCTGCTTGAAGCCGCAATTGAAACAGTTACCTGGGTAGGAGAGCCATTCATTGCACAGATATCTGAAAGGTTTACCATGATGGCTTTGTACCCCAAATGCTTTAAAGGAACATACATTAAATCGAAATGAATTCCTTCAATTAGCAAATCGGTTGAAATAAGCGTTTTTTTATCGCCATGACTTACCACGGCAGCATCATCGCCAATGCCTTTTAAGGTTGACGAATTATATAGTTTTACATTTTGTGTCAAATGATCTATCAAACCAAATTCACCCATTTGTGATAATTCGGTTCGCTCTGTATTTTCAAAAAGATCGCTCATTGTTTAGTTATTAGTAATCAGTTCTAGTTATTTTAAGAAACTAGCATCTGATAAATTAATTTGCAAAGGTAGAAAAGATGCAGAATTAATCAGTGCAGGTCGGGCAATTGATAGCTATTCCTTAGTTTTTCATATTCATTTCGGGGCATTTGAATCAGCAATGGTTTTTTCTCTGCATCGAGGATTGAAAAGAGCTTCAGCATATTTTCTTCTGTCATTGCTGTACAACCGGCCGTAGGCCGGCCGGCGCCTCGCCAAATGTGCATAAAAATACAGGAGCCTGCGCCTGCAACTATCGGCTCCGTATTATAGTTTACAAAAACACCATATTTGTACAGATCATCATTTCGACGCATTTCCTCTGCCGAATTCCATGTTTTTTGGGTTTTAGTAGTATCTGTAATTTGATTATAGTAAGCTGAAGTTTGATCGTCGACACAAAAAGTGGAAGGAGTAACTTTCAGAAATTGCATTTTGGCTGAAATATCTTCGTAACCAAATAAGCCCCCCAAACTAAAAATTCCGGCAGGCGATTTCCCGTCGCCTTCTTTTTTTTGTTCCCCAACATTCAGTTCGTCTTTTTGTAGTCCCTTGCCCCAAGCCAAACCTGTTCGACCTAATGTTACGGGAATATCTGCAAATTTCAATTGCCAGCTTTTATTGTTCCATTCAAACACGTTTAACTTAGCATCAACGGTATCCCAATTAGCAGCCGTTACAACTAAAATTTGCCTTGTATTAAATTGCTTTGTTAAATCAATTTTTTGTGCTTTTACTTGCATCGTTAAACCAATGATCGACCAAAAAACTAAGGGTATTATCTTCTTCATCTAAAAAGCTAGTTGATTTGAATTTGTCGGCTCATCCAATTTTTGCCTTCGGATAATCTGGAAATCATCATTGCGGCCACTGTATCGCCGGTTGCATTCAACAAAGTAGCCATCGGATCAATCAATGTTGAAATAACCATTAAAACTGATAAAGCCTCGATCGGTAAATGGAATGCGGTAACTATGAACAATTCGCCAATGTAGCCTCCGTTTGGAATTCCACCCTCAACAATGCTGGTCATTAACGCAATCCCTAAAATTATCAACATCGTATCCATACCATTCCATGATTTGTTAAAAATAGCGAAGACCATAGCGACTTTTATAACCCCGCCAATACTTGAACCGTCTTTATGCAAAGATGCGCCCAATGGAATTGTAATATCACTTATTGGTTTGGACACGCCCATTTTTTCAGCAGCTTGCATATTTACCGGAATGGTGGCTACACTGCTACATGTGCCGAGCGCCGTTAACGACGGGACAACATTGTTTTTCCAATAAATCGGAATGGCCTTTATACCCCCAGCCATAAAGGCATAAACCGAAAACATGACGAAAAAATAAACGGTGCAAAATCCATAGTATAAGCCCAATGAATGTGCATAAGATCCGAACAGTTCCGGGCCGAAAACACCAATCAAATAACCAAAATAAGCACCAAGACCCAATGGCGCTGCTTTCATAATTAATGAAATAAGCCTTTTGAACACCTCATTCCCCGAATTCAAAAACTGTTTAAAGGCTTCTCCCGATTTTCCTGCTTGTAAAGTTGCCGTTCCAACCAAAATAGAAAAGATGATCAAGGCTAACATGCTTTGCCTGGTTAGCAATTGAGAAAAATCACTGGTAGTTAATAACGTGGTGATTTGCTCACCAAAGCCGCTTACTTTGGAATTTGCATTTTCAGGGATGCTCAATTTGAACTGATCGTCTATTGGAAAAACACCAACCACCAAAATCATTAGAAAAGCCGAAAGAAGGGTGGTGAACAAAAACACCAATAGCATTGATCGTAATACTTTACCAAATGAACCCATTTGTTCAATATTGGCTACCGATGTGGCAATGGCAAAAAAGATTAAGGGAATTATGGCCGTGAATAATAAGTTCAGAAAAATATCGCCAATGGGTTTAATCACTGCTATTTCTTTACCAAAAATTAAACCCGCAATACTGCCAAGTAAAATTCCTCCCAGCAAAAAAATGATGTTGCTGTAATTATCTAACAGCCTTTTCAATTGTGCCATGTTTCTGGTATTTGTAAAACTTTAAAAAGATACCATTTTCATTTAAGCAGGTTCACAAATTTTTGCACATAATTATCAAGTTCTTTCCATTTATACTGTACCACATAACGAGGATGTTCTAAAGGAATCAACTCATCAAAAAAATGAAACTCATTATTCAGTTGATTTACAAATTCAAAGTTTTTCCCGGTGCCTAAACAAAAAGCCTTGTTTCTATCAAAACCCCATGACAATTGTTCCTGAAGCTTTTCCACAATGAAAGGTTTTATCCGTTGGAAAAAAGCTTTATCATCATAATAATTATAATTCAGTTCTTTTCCATTCGGCTGAACCTTAACAAAACCAAGCGGACAAACTGAAGTGAAATAATACTGTTGGTAAAACTCTTTTACTCCGCCGAAGGCGGCGATCATGCGATAAACAAAAACGGAAGAGGGTTCATGACACTGAAAATTATCAACAGTTATTCCACAACACTCTTCCAGCCTTTTAGTATCAGTAAACGGTATTCCTGTTAAACCGGCACCGTGCCTTCCCGGATTAATACCGATGATCATTCGTCTTTGAAAATCATCAGCATAATACTTGTTATAAAATTGCCGGGTTATACTATCAATTATGGGTGAATTTAAATTTATGTAGGGATATAAGACCTGAACACTTGGAGGAAGATGGGCTTCCTCCAAATGCAATGTATGGTTGAATGCCAATATTTTATCGGCTAAAGTCATTAATAAACTTTAATAATCTGTCCGTTTATTGCTCCTTCAATACTTTTAACATAAGCAGCTACCACTTTTTCCATCGGCACCGGAATATGGCCGGGAAAATACGGACCGTAAAAGTCACGGGAATCTTCAACAACGCCAGGACTAACTGCGTTAATCCTTACCTGGTTTTCCAACTCAACAGAAGAGCCGATAACAAAGGAATTAATTGCTCCGTTCACCATACTTAAAGCAGCCCCCATTTTAATAGGCTCTTCAGCTAAAATTCCGCTTGTTAAGGTAAAAGAACCATTGGGTTTGATATACTTCCTTCCTTCCAGCACCAAATTAACCTGTCCCATAAGTTTACTTCTAATTCCCTCATACATTCGTTCTTCTGTAAGTTCGGAGAAAGGCCCAAAAAATGCCGAACCCGTGGTGCTAACTAATGCATCAAAGTTTCCAACTGTTTCAAATAATTTTTCGATAGATGCTTTTGAATTTATGTCAACCTGAACATCTCCTGATTTTGATCCCACGATGACAATTTCGTGGCGCTTTTTCAATTCGGCAGATACAACTTTTCCAATTGTTCCGGTGGCGCCAACAATGATAATTTTCATATTAAAAATGTAATAGTGTAATTACTATGACACGAAAGAAACCATATTGTTTTGTCCGCGAAGCGGGAAATTTTCATAAAAAATAGCTGCCAAATTATAAACGGCCATTCCATTCGTTAAAAAACTGATTTAGAAATTGTTCCAAATATTCGTGGCGTTTTTCTGCCAATTTGCGGCCGGCATCCGTGTTCATCCTGTCTTTTAACAAAAGCAGTTTTTCGTAAAAATGATTGATAGTTGGCGCCTCACTTTTCTTATATTCTTCTTTTGTCATTTCCAGGTTAGGCTTTATTTCGGGATCGTAGATCGCACGGTTTTTAAACCCACCGTAATTAAATGCCCTGGCGACACCTATCGCTCCAATAGCATCCAGTCTGTCTGCATCCTGAACAATGTCTAACTCTTTGGAACTAAAAATATGCCGCTGGTTACCTGATTTAAAGGATATATGCCTGATTATATTAGTTACATGGTCAATAACACTTGCATTAATCTGTAAACTTTTCATAAACTCTTCAGCTTTGGCCGGGCCAATTTCCTCATCACCATTATGAAATTTGGCATCGGCAATGTCGTGCAAAAGTGCAGCTAGTTCAACTACTAACGCATCGGCCTTTTCATCAACAAGAATTAATTGAGCATTTTTCCACACGCGGTAAATATGCCACCAGTCATGCCCGCTTTCAACGCCTTCAAGTTCCTTTTTAACAAAATCAACAGTTGTGTTGATAATTGATCCTTTGTCCATGCCTAAACTAATAATCCGCGAAGCGGGGAAAATTTTTTTAATTTTTAAGTCGAAAACTAAAAAAGGAACTATTGACAATTAATCAACCGTTCCTTTTCAAAAACTAATTTAATTACTTATTACAGAATAATACCCAATTGCTTTGCAATATTTCCGGTATCTAGTACTTCTGAACGTTCGGTATTTGAACTGGTAGCACCGTTATTGTATTTTATAGTAACCACATACCGGTATTTAATAGCCTGATCTTTATCAATTATATTATTAAACACTTTTTCAACAACAATTGGCGCTGTTGCTAAAGGATAAATTTTAATCTGACGCTCATTAATTGTCGAGTCCCAAATTTTAGTTTCAACCTCCGTTGTGCGGTTTATGTTAATAACTTCCAATTTAATTAAAGCCGTTGTTCCATCATTATTCGTGCTGCTGTAATCTTTACTTGAGTAGATGTTGAATTTGACCTTTTTTTGAACAGGTAATGTTAACGGGTCAGGATCACTTTCTTCTAATTTGCTACACGAAACAAATAAAATTCCAGCACCTAAAAGGCATAATAGCTTTTTCATTAAAGTATATTGTTTGGTTTTAATTTCTTAAAAATAGAAATATGTTAATAAAAACAAAAGGTAAGTCGTGTGACTTACCTTTTATAATTATTGTTTTATTTTAAGTTTTATAAACCATACTTAGCCGAAATTTCGAGCATTCGCTCAATAGGCTTCACCGCTTTTTCAATCAGTTCTTTTGGTAAAGTAACTTCCGGCAATTCATATTTCATACATAAGTATAACTTTTCTAAAGTATTCAACTTCATATGTGGACAATCATTGCAGGCACATGAATTATTTGGGGGAGCCGGAATAAACACTTTATCAGGTGCTGCTTTTTGCATTTGGTGAATTATACCTGATTCGGTAGCTACAATAAACTCTTTCTTCGGACTATTTATCGCATACTTCAATAAACCGGTTGTTGATCCAATGTAATCGGCGATTTTTAAAACTGCATCTTCACATTCAGGGTGCGCAATAAATTCAGCTTCAGGATGACGATTCTTCAATTTCGTGATTTTTTCTAAAGAGAAAATTTCATGCACCATACATGAGCCTTGCCATAAAACTAAATCTCTGCCAGTTTTCTTAGCTACCCAAGCACCAAGGTTTTTATCCGGTCCGAAGATGATCTTTTCATCTTTCGGCAAACTCTCCACAATTTGAACAGCGTTAGTGGATGTGCATACGATATCGCTCATCGCTTTAATATCAGCGGTTGAGTTTACATACATGATAACCGTGTGATCAGGATGCTTTTGTTTAAAAAGTGCAAACTGATCAACAGGGCAGGTATCCGCTAAAGAACAGCCTGCTTTCAAATCAGGTAATAACACTTTTTTATGTGGAGAAAGTATTTTCGCTGTTTCGGCCATAAAATGAACACCCGCAAAAACAATAATATCGGCATCTGTTTTTGCAGCCTGCTGAGATAAACCCAAACTATCGCCAATGTAATCAGCTATATCCTGAATATCAGGTTCCTGATAATAATGGGCCAGAATAATCGCATTCTTTTCTTTTTTGAGCTTTTCAATTTCCTCAAACAAATCTAAAGTTGGATCCACATGGTAATCCAAATATCCCTTTTCAAGCAGGGCCGCGGGGGCTTCGGCTGTCATCATTTTTTTTATTGTTGATTAATTAACACTCTAAATAAAAATAAAAGATTTAAAATTTTTAAAATGTTGCTTCTTATTATAGTGTTAGTTTGGTTAATAAGTTTTATAAATTTTAGTTGTGTTTTTTGTTGTTAAAGAGTTATTAACATTCTTCTAACATTCATTTAAAGTCAAGTTATTGGTATATTGTTTTTTATGAAAACCAATATTTACAGCTAATAGTTTTACTGTTTATTATTTGTTGACTGTGAATTGTAGTATATCATGTTGATATCTCAGGATGCTGTTCTTAGTGTTTTATCTCAATATGTTTAAAAGTAGGTGTTTTCCCTGCTTTTTAAAACTTGCTTACTATTTTCAAACGCAAAATTAACATCTTTGTCATACTTATTAACATATTATCATTAGAAACAGAAGAGAAGTTTAAAACAGTGATATTTTGTTAAAAATATGACAAAAAGTTTTCCACTATTTTATATCCTGCTTATTGTCTGATACTTATATTTAATTGATGAAGAAAGTAGATTTCCTAGTTATAGGCTCTGGTATTGCCGGCTTATCATTTGCTCTTAAAGCGGCCAAGCATGGTACAGTTTGCATTGTTACCAAATCAAACGAAGATGAATCAAATACCAAATATGCGCAAGGTGGTATAGCGGTAGTTGTGGATAAAGCCGATTCTTTTCAAAAACATATTCAGGATACATTAATAGCTGGTGATGGATTATGTGATAAAGATATTGTTGAAATTGTAGTAAAAGAAGGACCTGAGCGAATTAGTGAAATAATAGATTATGGTACCAACTTTGATAAAACGCGTTCCGGTACTTATGACCTTGCTAAGGAAGGTGGACATTCTGAACATAGGGTTCTACATTATAAAGATATTACCGGTTTTGAAATTGAACGCGCCTTATTAGAGCAAATTCACAAACATCCTAACATCGAAATTCTTACGCATTACTTTGCTGTTGATCTTATAACTCAACATCATTTAGGTATTGTTGTCGATAAAAAATCAACTGATATAACTTGTTATGGTATTTATGCTCTTAATACCAATACTAATAAGGTTGAAAAAATATTATCCAGAATTACTTTGATGGCATCAGGTGGTGCCGGCCATATTTATTCAAGTACCACAAATCCTGTTATTGCTACCGGTGATGGAATTGCAATGGTTTACAGAGCTAAAGGAAAAGTTAGAAACATGGAATTTATTCAGTTTCATCCAACTGCTCTGTATAATCCTGGAGAGTATCCTTCTTTTTTAATTTCTGAAGCAGTTCGAGGTGCCGGAGGAGTTTTGAAGAACCGAAAAGGAGAGGAATTCATGCAGTTGTATGATGAACGTAAGTCTCTGGCTCCTCGTGATATTGTTGCCCGTGCAATTGATGCTGAAATGAAGAAATCAGGCGAAGATTTTGTTTATCTTGATATTCGTCATGTTGCTAAAGATGAATTGCTTCGACATTTTCCTAATATTTATGCCAAGTGCCTAAGCATAGGTATTGATATGAGTAAAGATATGATACCAGTAGTGCCAGCAGCTCATTATATGTGTGGTGGAATTTTGGTGGATGAATTTGGAAAATCAAGCATCCGTAGATTATATGCCTGCGGCGAATGTTCTTCAACCGGACTACATGGTGCAAACCGTTTAGCTTCTAATTCTTTACTGGAAGCATTGGTTTTTGCAGAACGCAGTTATCAATCTGCCATTTCTTATTTCGAATCAGTTAATTTTCAATTGGATATTCCTGAATGGAATGATACAAATACCGTTAAATCAAACGAGGATATTTTGGTTATCCACAATATTCGTGAAATGCAGCGGTTAATGAGTGATTATGTAGGTATTGTTCGATCTGATTTCAGGTTGGAAAGAGCCAAGCGTAGGCTTGAACTTTTGTTTAATGAAACCGAATCATTTTATAAGAATACTAAGCTTTCAATGAAACTATGTGAATTGCGCAATTTGATACAAGTTTCGTTTTTAGTGATTAAAGGAGCAATTGATCGTAAGGAAAGCAGAGGTTTACATTATACCACTGACTATCCTGAAAAAGATCTCAATAATTTACACAATACTACTTTTTAAACTATGGCGTTAATAAAACCGGTAGAAGATAAATATCCACAATTTGGCGACAATTGTTTTTTAGCTGACAATGCTACAATCGTAGGAGATGTTGTAATGGGAAAGAATTGCAGTATTTGGTTTAATGCTGTAGTAAGGGGAGATGTTAATTTTATTACGATTGGTGATAATACTAATATCCAGGACGGTGCTGTAATTCATTGTACTTATCAAAAAGCTCCAACGGTAATTGGAAACAATGTTAATATCGGACATAATGCATTGGTTCATGGTTGTGTGTTGAAAGATAGAGTTTTAATTGGTATGGGCGCAATTGTGATGGATAATGCAATTGTAAATGAATATTGCATTATTGCAGCTGGTGCAATTATATTAGAAAACACAGTATGTGAACCTGGTTATTTATATGCAGGTGTTCCGGCAAAAAAAATAAAACCTATTTCTGATCAGCAAAGGGAATTATTAGATTCTTTGCCTAATAGATACATTATGTATTCTGATTGGTTCAAATAAAAAAATCCGGTTTCAAATTTCGAAACCGGATTTTTTATTTTTATTGGGTGATATCAATGTTTACTTCTATTTCCCAACCAATTCTTGTAGAAATTATATCCGGGTAATAGTGGATCTGTTCTGCTTGTATGTTTTGATCTACTTTTCCAATATCCCAAATCCCATTTTTATTACTGTCATCTATATATCGGATTTTATATTTATCAGGTGACAGAATATTAAAGTAATAAACCTGGCTTTGAGAAATAATTTTTTCTTTCACTACATTATTAGAAGCATCTAGCAACTGTGCAATGTATTGTTTGTTAGCAGGAATGGTGAATTTAACTATTATCGAACCATAATTTGCTGAAGAGTCAACTATGAATTTTCGTTTATACTCGCTATTCGCCTTTCCATATTGGTCACTGAAACTATTTTCTTTTATGTGAATGTCGTAGTGTTTTGTACTATCCCAGTTAAACTTTATTGCATATTCACGAATGTTCTGCAGACTAGGCAAAACTGTAAAATTTGTTTTTTTAACACTATCTTCTAACAAATCAATTTTACTAAAGTCAGGATTTTTTAAAGGACGTGAAAAATTTAATTTCACCGTATCTCCTGGTTTTATTAGTTGAGACTTTAAATTATCACTTATTTTAAGTGTTGCCATTTTTGGCTCCTTGATAAAGTTTCTGATTAAAACAGTGTCAAACGGTTTACCATTCTTTTGTAGTTGAATTTGTGTTGAATCGAAGTTTGTTGTTGGTAACCATAATGAAACCGAATCCAATGAAGCTTTATCAACAAGAATGTTGTTTTTGAATTCTTCCGGATATAAAACGTTATAATTTATCGAATCATCCTTACGATTATACTTTACGAGAATTTTCCCTTCGAAATATTTTGATTCTGTAACCCTGGTCTTTCTTGGAATTTGTTTCGCTAGAGTAAAATTTAAGTTTGTAGTATCTTTTTGAAGATTCACTGATTTATTCATAAAACCTAATAATTCATCTTCATCAAATCGCTTATTACTGTTTAAGTCTTTTATTGCAAAAATTCTGTATTCTCCATTTTTGATATTGTTTAACTCAAATTTTCCACCTGTGGAACTTGAAGTATAAATAATTGGTTTTTGTTGATACAGTTTTTCAAGGTCGGCCGGATATAAAGCAATGATCACATCTTTTGTTAAGGCAGTATCAATATCGTAATGAACGGTTCCTGAAATTTTTAGTGAATCGATATAATTACCTGTTGAAAAAACATAACGATAATTTTTATAAGGATTTGATTCATTTATATCGGAAATTGAATTTCCGAAATTTATTGAATAGGTAGTATTTTTTTTAAGTGTATCTAAGAGCTTTACCCTGATGATATTTTTTCTTACTTCAATTTCAGGAGCAAGTTCCATTTCTGGAGTAATACTTATTTCTTTCGTCTGTTCTTTCAGTTGGATCATCTCATTGAATTCTATTTCAATTTTTTTCTCTGAAAAATTCAATGTTTTATTTTTTGGTGTTTCCGATTGAAGTTTTGGTGGCGTAACATCTTTTGGTCCTCCTTGTGGACTTACCATGTTAGCACATGCACTTAAAAAAATGGTTAACCCTATTAATGACTGAAAATTTTTCTTTAAAAACTGCTCTTTTGAAAATTCCACGTTTTTAAGCCCTCTGTTAAAGTTGTATGGTTTTATGAGTAATAATATTAAAAATTTTAGATAGTCTTTTATATCGCTTTAAAATAAGTCGATTTTTCCTACTTAAAATTTATCTAAATAATTGATTATCAATTATTTAGATAAATGTATCATTAAAACCGAAATATCTGCCGGGGAAACACCAGAAATGCGGGATGCTTGGCCTAAAGTACGTGGTTTTATTTTTTTAAGTTTTTCTCTCGACTCTTTTGACAAGGAAACTAAAGTATCATAGTTAAATTCTGGATTTATATTTTGATCTTCCATACGTTGTAACTTCGAAACCATTTCAAGTTCTTTCTCAAAATAGCTTTCATATTTTACTTTAATTTCAGATTGTTCAATTATTTCTTGCCCCGTTCCATTTACAAAATCTTTTAAAGGTTGATATGCCGTTATTAAATCATTTAAATTAATTTGAGGCCGAGCTAATAAGTTAAATAACTTGGTGTTTTGAGGAATTTGAGAAGTTCCATTTTGTTCTAAAAATGAATTAATTTCTGTCGGCTCAACTGTTTTACCTTTCATGAATTTGACAATTTCGTCGGAACGGCGGATCTTTTCCTCCACTTTTTGTAAACGTTCGGCTGAGGCTAAACCTAGATCATGCGATAATTTTGTTAAGCGAATATCAGCATTATCCTGACGAAGTAATAATCGATGTTCAGCTCTTGAAGTAAACATACGGTAAGGTTCATCAGTTCCTTTAGTTACGAGGTCATCAATCAATACTCCAATGTAAGCCTCTGATCGTGAAAGAACGAATTCATGCAGCTCATTTACCTTCTGGTGAGCGTTAATGCCTGCCATAAATCCTTGCGCTGCGGCTTCCTCGTATCCTGTTGTTCCATTAATTTGACCGGCGAAGAATAAATTAGAAATGAGTTTAGTTTCTAATGTGGTGTTTAATTGAGTAGGAGGGAAGAAGTCATATTCAATAGCGTATCCAGGGCGGAAGAATTTTGCATTCTCAAAACCCTGAATTTTAGTAAGTGCTTTGTATTGTACATCTTCTGGAAGTGATGTTGAAAAACCATTAACATAAACTTCTACTGTATTCCAACCTTCCGGTTCAACAAAGATTTGATGACGGTCGCGCTCTGCAAAGCGATTGATTTTATCTTCAATTGAAGGACAATATCTTGGGCCTAATCCTTTAATTCTACCAGTAAACATTGGAGAACGATCGAAACCTTCCTTTAAAATATCATGTACTTCTGGACTTGTATAGGTTATATAACACGAGCGTTTTTCAGTTGGAAGTTCAAAATCAAGATATGAAAAGCGACTAGGGTTTTCATCACCTTGCTGTTCTTCCATTATCGAATAATTAATACTTCTTCCGTCTATTCTTGGAGGAGTTCCCGTTTTCATTCTGCCTGCTTCGAAGCCTAGTTCAACCAGATTTTCAGTTAAACCTGTAGCTCCTTTTTCACCCATTCTACCACCCCCAAAACGTTTTTCTCCAATATGAATCGTTCCATTAAGGAAGGTACCATTGGTTAAAACAACAGCTTTCGATTTTATTTCTAAACCTAAAGATGTTTTAACGCCACAAACTGTATTACCATTAACCAATAAACCACTCACCATATCCTGAAAGAAATCCAGGTTCGGTGTGTTTTCCAGCATATATCTCCACTCTTCATGGAATTTATAACGATCGTTTTGTGCCCGTGGACTCCACATTGCTGGCCCTTTTGAGCGGTTCAACATTCTGAACTGAATAGTAGTTTTATCACTTACTATCCCAGAATATCCACCCATTGCATCAATCTCACGCACTATTTGCCCTTTAGCCACACCACCCATAGCTGGATTGCAGGACATTTGAGCAATAGTTTGCATATTCATTGTTATTAATAAAACCTTTGAACCAAGGTTTGCAGCAGCAGCAGCAGCTTCACATCCAGCGTGACCAGCTCCAACAACTATTATATCGTATTCAGTAAACATAGTATCTATTATGTTCCACGTGGAACATGTTTAATTGATATTTATTTTAAGAGGATGCAAAGTTACGAAAATTCAAAATGTGTTTAGTTTCTTATGTTTCACGTGGAACATGTGTAATCTGTGTATTACATTAAGAGTTAAATGTTTATTCTAAACTGTTATTCTGTTTTATAAATTTTGGATCCCTAAACTGGGCTATGTTATTTCTGTTCTCTTTTACGTATTAAAGCTACTTGATTAAAGTTGATCCTATAAATGCTTTTAGTTTAAGTAAGAAGTTGAAATAGTTTAATTAAATAAGAGGGTTTGTAATAGTAATAATCTTAAAGGTTATGTTCCACGTGAAACATTAGTGGACGATAATCAGTACTATTCACCAATTAATTGGATGATATCTGACTCGTTAACGTAATTTCCTTATTCTTTAAATTGAGTTGTTTTAAGCAGTGTATTTGCTAGGGGATAAGGTTTTTTAAAAAAACTTTGTCAATGGAAAATGGATTGAATGCTTTATTAGGTATATAAACAGCTTTTAAATATCTAACTAATTTAATAGATTGGAATAATGAGCTTTTGATACTTAATGAATATAGCTATTAACTTCTCCTTTTAATCTATAATAAAAACTATAATGGTGATATCCTCTACCTATGGTATACACTAGTAAATAATGGGTTGATTTAACTTCTAGGCTATTTTTTTATCAAAAGGATAGTGTTAGCCAATTAGGTGGTATTGCTATTTGGTTTCAGAATACTTCATAGTACTTCTAATACAGCAGAATACATGATCTACTTTTATGTAATATTTCTAACTGTTTAACTAATTAAGATCGATTATCTACATAATCAAGCTAGTGGATTACTGTTTAGCGGTTTTATAATCAGAATGGTGACTTAATAATAATAATCGTCATTTATTAAAAGGGTCCTTAAATCCTGGTCAACTTAATTACTGCCTAGTTTTAAAACTGTTTTCATTTAATATTCCCGCTGATATGGGACGAATCATAGATAATTTGATAGTAATAGCTTTTTATTTAAGTAGTTTGAAGATTGATTTTTAAGATAAATACTTTTTTGCTCGACTATTAACTTTATAAACTAAATACGGAATCAGCTTCTGTTGTCTTGAATATATTAGTATAAATTGTAGAACTTATGTTTTAAATACTGATATTATAATTTAAACAGGGCCTTGTTATTATAGAGGAATTTTCTATTTGGGTATGTATAATGGTTCAATGGATTTTTAATAAGTTATTGCTTAAATAAATAGCGTTTGGGTCGTATTTCTGTTTAATTAGTTAATAAAATCATAGAGGTATAATTGATTAGTACAGCACGGTTAATTAGTAATTGATCAAATTAATTATTACTTATTTAACCCGGATAGATATCTTAGAAGTATAATCCTTAATTCATACAAACATTTTTTATATAACGGCTTATACGGGTGGAAGAGTTTTAAAAGCAGTTTTATTTAATCATACTGAAATCAGAAGTTATCATCGATTAATTTTCAGGTTTCGAACTTGATAGTTTTAAATTTTAATTCTTTTAAATACCGATAGGGTATATTCCTCAAATATTAAATTCATTTTTGAATATATTTTTTTACCCTGCCCTTTATCCATAACAGGACATTTGATACTATTCATCGTGGTTTTTATTAGTGTACTTTAAATAAGTATAATTAGAATATAGAGCAAGGATGGCATTCGTATTTACACTATACACCTTTAAAGCTATTGTTATAATAGATGCAAATAGTGCCATCTACTATTGATACCTGATCAGTATAATTAAAGACTTGACCTTAAGAGATGAATTATTCTCAATTTGTGTCTAAGAATCGACTCTATCTTAATTATTATATATCATAATGCATACACGTATAATTGAAACCTAAAGCTACTTTTAAGCATTGCTTCAAACTGAAAATATGTTATTATGAACTCAATAATCTGAAAAGCCTTAAACTATCTCTGTTTATAAGCTGCATAAGGTCCTTATTCAAAGAAAAAGTAAGTGCATCTTTTAGAAACTAGAATTATTACCGTTCTGTTAATTGATGGATAAAGGGATTACAAGGATTTTTGTTTCTTTAAAGGTGATTTTTAATTATTATGGTACATTCTTATTACTATTGAGACTATGAAAAAAGGATATTCAAAATAGTATTACCTCTTACAATGATCTCATTTGCTACATTTACAAAATGGTGGTATGCTTTACCTTTTGATGCTCCTGACTCACTGTTTACCGGCTTTCCATTAGCTTACGCTTGTCCAGGCTGGCACACTTCAATGTCGCTACAGATATTCGCGATAGAGTTCATAATTGACTTATTAACTTACTTTGTGTTTGGGTTCGTTTTAGTTTTCTGCATTGATCACTTTCTTCTTAAGATTAAAACTTTTAAATGGGTGACAATAGGTTTGTGGTCTGGAAGTGGATTTTTCATTGCTTTTGGAATATTGCTTACAACTAATCCTGATAATATATTTTATATTAAACGGTCATTTGATAAAAAAGTATTTGAAACTGGTTACAAATTTATTGGGCAGAAGATCGATCAACCCGACTATTACAACTATTTTCTTAAAGATAAATGAATAAGCGAATACTGAACTAAATTATTGCTTGATGGGGTTCTGTTAGCATAAATTGTTGGTTACTTTTAGTTCGAGTAGAAAGGGGGGAGAGTGCTTCCAAAACTTAATCGGCTTAATTCATTTTCTATTTGTTCTTAGTTTGTCCTATTTTAGACGCTTATCAACGTTGTTTTTTAAATTGCTCTGATTGTTTCCATTTTAATGTATATACCAAAACGATACATTGTTATTTTCAAAAGAGGTCGGTTTTTACTTCAATGGTGGTAATTGTACATTTTTTTGAGTGTTTACTAATAGTGGCTGATTAAAAATATCTTTAAGGCTATTTTAGTTGGTATAATAACTTACGGTCAAAAGTTGATCAAATTGCCTTTAATGGTTTAAATATCTATCAAATTGATTAGTCTGGCTTTATTTATTTGTGATTTTTTAATTACACAGGGTAAAAATAAACTATTTAATATAATATGTGTTTAAACATTAATTGTTTTTACTTATATTTGTTGCAACAAATTTCGAAAGGAAATAAAAAATGAAAACTGTAATTCACCGCGCTAATGAACGCGGTTACAACAACTTAGGTTGGTTAAAAAGTTATCACTCATTTAGTTTTGGTTCTTTTTATGATCCGGCTAAAGTGAATTTTGGATTACTAAGAGTTTTAAATGATGATACGGTGGCTCCTGGATTAGGGTTTGGTACACATCCTCATGATAATATGGAAATTGTAAGTATTCCTTTATCAGGTGAATTGCGTCATCAAGATAGTACCGGAAGAGAAGAAGTGATCAAAACACATGATGTTCAAATAATGTCGGCAGGAAGCGGAATTGCTCATTCCGAATACAATAACTCAAGGGATAAGGAAGTTAAGTTTTTGCAGGTATGGGTGTTTCCAAAAGAGCGTGATATTGAACCCCGATATGCACAAAAGACCTTTTTACCAATCGACCGGGAGAATAAATTTTCAGTGGTTGTTTCTCCAAATCCTGAAGAAGGTGGTGTATTAATTAATCAGGACGCCTGGTTTTCACTCGGAAACTTCGATGAAAACAAAACCTTTTCTTACAATTTAAACAAACCGGGTAATGGTATTTATGTGTTTGTTTTAAGTGGAAACATTGAGGTTGAGGGAGTTGATTTATTTGAAAGAGATGCAATCGGGATTTCTGATGTAGGAACAATAAATGTAAAAACAAATTCTTTTGCTGAGTTGTTAATTATAGAGGTTCCGATGGATTTTAAAAATTAAGAGAGAAATTTTATAATGGAAGTATTAGAAAAAGTAGATGTTATAGATCGTTTAGCCAACTTTCGCTATGCGACAAAGAAATTTGATTCGACCAAGAAATTAACGGAAGAGCAGTTAAACAACCTTTTGGAAGCCTTAAATCTTAGCGCTTCTTCATATGGTTTGCAACCTTATAAATTCATAGTTGTTGAGAATCAGCAGATCAGGGAAAAGTTAAAAGAAGCTGCATACGGCCAAACTCAGGTTACCGACGCTTCTCATTTAATTGTTTTTGCACATAAAACGTCTGTTGACCATTCATTTATTGAAGCTTACATTGATAATATAGCCTCAACACGTAATGTTTCTCGTGGAGCATTAGAAGGTTTCGAAGGAATAATGAAAGGCACTGCAACAAACTTAACAGAAGATGCCGCTGCTTACTGGAATGCTCGTCAAACGTATATTGCTTTGGGCAATTTGCTTACCTATTGTGCGGTTGAAGGAATTGACGCTTGTCCAATGGAGGGTTTTAACGCCGCTGCCTTTGATGAAATTTTAGGATTGAAGGAAAAGGGTTTGCACGCCATAGTTATTGCTCCTATAGGTTTCCGTTCGGAGGAAGATGCAATGCAGTTTGCTAAAAAGGTAAGAAGACCTTTAAGTGAAATTGTTGAAAGAATATAAACGTATATAATTCTTAGGTTTAGTTGAACAGAAGGTTGGCAGTTTGTCAACCTTTCTGTATTTAAAAAATTCGTTTGGCCAGGTAATAATTCTCCTTTTCGGTCATTAAAGCTTTATCCTCAGGTTTTTTATCATAATAGCCACATAAATGTAAAACGCCATGAATCATTACTCTGTGTAGTTCCGTAGCAGGGCTTACATTAAATTTTTCGGCATTTTCCTGTGTTCGTTCAGCACTAATAAAAATGTCACCAACAATTTGATCTTCTTTTTCAGAATTATCAAAAGTTACTATATCGGTATAAGTGTTATGATTTAAATACTGTTGATTGATAGTTAGCAAGTAGGCGTCAGAACATAAAACATAATTAATATCCTTCAGCTTAAAACCTTCTTCTTCAATGGTATTTTTAATCCAGGTTTTTAATTTCGATTTATCCTTAAGTTTTATATCGATATCTTCATTAAAAAAGTTGACTGCCATTTATAGAGATCTAAATAATTTGTTTGCAAAGATAGATGGAGTGGGGGAAAATAAAAATCGCTTAATCAGTCTCCGAATTGGATTTGACTAAGCGATTATATCGTATGAACAATCCTTTTGTTACTTAAAAATTAAAATGCATCTCCACTTCATTTCCACGGGCATTATAAATCAATCGATCCGCTAAATGTTTCATAATGAAAACGCCTCTGCCGCTGTCCTTTTCTATATTTTCAGGTAAAGTAGGGTCTGTTAGGTTTCGGAAATCAAATCCCTCACCCTCGTCGGCAACGGTAAAAATGAATTTACTTTTATTAACCACCTCTACATTTATATATACTTTTCTGTTTTCAAGACATTTATTACCATGCACAATGGCATTCATTGCTGCCTCATTTAATGAGGTCATAATGTTACCGTAGCATTCGTTAGAAACCTGGTGTTCTTCCAACAGTAGTTCGAGGAAGTTTTCAAGTTCTACAATACTATCCAGTTTCGATGCTAGTTGCAACGTGTAAAGCTTGCTTGTATCAGTTGTAATTTGACCCATAACACTATTTCCCGTTATTTAACAAGTTAAAGTAGGCATTTATTTTTGACTTATAAAATGAACTTACGCCAGGAGGCAGAGTTTTCAACAATTCCAACTCTTTTTGTTTTACTTTTTGATATTGATCATATACGGCTTTAAAATCGGCCGTTTGCTCTTTACCTTGTTTTGCCTCACGTTTTTCATCTTCATCACGCTCTCGTTCAGCCTTTTCGGCTTCCAGTAAACGTGTTTTGATCTCTTGTTGACGTTTCAGCATTTCCTGGGTAAGTTGTTTATTATAAAGATCGGTTTCAGTACGCTCCATATCTTTCGACAACTTATCTAAATCACCCAGCTTACCTTTTCCATCTTTATTTTGTTCTTTGCTAATATCTTGCAATGAATTCCGAATAGCCTGTTGCTGGCGAGCCATCTTTGCAATTTGCTCGCTTTGTTGACCGCGGGGAACCTGACCGGGTTTCATGCCATTCTTCATTTGTTGCATCTGTTTGTTTAGTTCATCCTGCATTTTTGAAAGCTGAGAAAGGCTTGGCTTTTTATTTTTGCTTTTTGATTTGCCCTTACCCATGCTCGCCTGCTGATTTTGCAGCTGATCAAGTACCTCGCTCAACATCACTGCAAGGTTGTTAACAGATGTCATAATATATTGCTGATTGCCGGCTGCCTCTGCAGTTCTGCGCTCAGCTAAACTTTCCATGGTTTTATCCATGTACTTGTTAATAGTTTCGATTTCCTTGTTTACGAAAGTTTCTATTTGAAAGATACGTTTACTTAAAGAAAAAATACTATCGCTCACCATACCCAGATCATCCTTCAATGATTTTTGCTTTTGGACAAGTGAATTAAAGCCGGCATCGTTGACTCCTAATGACTTAAATTGCTGCATTAGTTTTTCCTGATCAAACGAAACTTTTAGCAAATTTTCCAGAACCTGGCGCAATCCTTCAATATCAATATCAAGTTTCATGCCTTCCATTTGTTGCTGCATTTGTTGCATTTTCTGCGAAAGATTCTTCATCTTATTTGCAGCATTTTTTTGTGATTCGGAAGCCTTGCTTTTATTTTCCTTTTGTAATTGTTCGGAGCTGTTATTCAGGTCTTTCTGAATGTCTTGTTGCTCTTTTTCAGGGTTGTCAAAATTATTCTTATTTTCTAACTCCTCATCTTTCTTTTCAAGATCATCCATATCTTTTTTCAGATCCTCAAAGTCCTTGTTGATATTATCCTGTTCATTTTTCAGGTTTTCAGCGTCGGTGTTTTTATCCTTACTTTTTTCCGAAAGATTCTCTTGTTTTTGCGAAAGCTGATCGAGCTTATCAATGTTTTGCTGAAGCTTTTGCTCAAATTCCAACTGCTTATATAATTCCAGCAGCCGGTCAAGTTCCTTCTCCAGCGATTTATTATCCATTCGCATGTTCTCCAGTTGATCACGAGTTAAATTTTTGTTATTCTCCTCCATCATTTTCTGAAGGTTTTCTAAAATCTCCTTCGTTTTTTCATCAAGCACGTTGTCGAACATTTCTTCCAACTGTTTCTGCTTATCTAAAATTCGCTGATCCTGTTCATTAAGTTCATTGTTTTGCTGATTGTTCAGTTTATTCTCTTGTTGAATTTCCTGAATGTTTTGTTCAAGCTGTTTTTGTTTTTCAATTAAATCAGCAATTTGTTTTTTCTCTTCAAAACTTAAGTTCTTTTTATCAGCCAGCTTATCATTAAGCTTTTTGGCATCCCTTTCAATTTTTGAAGCCTGACGCAAAGTTTTTTCCATTTTATCTTTCAGGGCTTCACGCTTTTCGTCCAGCTGCCTATCTATTTCATTCTTCGAAAGCGTTTTTAAGGTTTTTATTGAAGACTTTGTTGATTTAATCCCATTAACTCCATCATTATCAAAAATTTCAAAATAATAACTTATTTCATCTCCTTGGGAAATTCCACTTTCTTCCAAATCCCAATTGTAAAAATAAGTTTCACTTGTTTGTGAAGTATTGATCGGTATAAACTTAGTATAGATCTTTTTCTTGTCTTTATTTAAGATCTGGTAGTTGAAAGTAAGTTTTGAAAAGCCGTAATCGTCTTTTATATCACCCGAAAAGTAAAACTGCTTTGTTGTTAGCGAATCGAAGCGTTCAATTACATTAATGGAAGGATTTACGTCCGGTACAACTTCTATAGAGTAATTAAGCGAGTCTTTTTTAAGAACATAGCCGTTTTTAGTTTGAACCGCATACCTGGCCGTTTTAAACAGTTTTTTATTGTATAAAAACGATGTTTCCGACCTTTTTTCGGCAGGCTGACTAACTCCATCAATGACCACATCCAATTGACCAGTGTTGGATGTTTTAAAATGCCAACTTACCAGCGTACCCGCAGGAACTGAAAAATCACCAGTATTTTGCAGGGTTTCATTCACTTTTTTTGTATAGGAAGGATAAACCAGGTTGACTTCGAAATTTAATAGAAGTGGGTTAGGTAAAACCGAAAGGCTATACTCTTTAGAATAAAAACCATCGGCCAGAAATCGGAAGTTTTGTGATTTCTGAAGATTTTTAAACGTGTAGGTAAATTCAAGAATGTTTTTCTTGTCGAGTTTATAACGATTTTCTCCTTCAATCAAATAAATATCCTGAGGAATTTCATCTCCGGTTAATTTTACATTAACCGTTAAGTCTTCATTTTGAAGTGCGCTTAGTTTTTTGTTGATTATTTCAATTTGAAAAGGAGCCTTTCGTTCAAAAGGTTGGCTGTAATTAACCAGTCGATTAGTTCCATCTTTTAAAACAGCAGGAGCAGCAGCGCCCAAGATCAATAAGGCCAATAAAGGAGGAAGAGCAAATTTCAGGTACTTTTTGTTTTCGCCAAGGTTTATAGCTGATGTAAAAGGTATTGGCTTAAGCTGAATTATTTTTTGATTAATACTCGCTTCTATTAGTTTATTGTCGGCCATTTGATTGGCCATTTGTTTTAACTGAAGTGTATTTAACAACTTGTCTTTCACTTCGGGAAAATGGCGACCTATAATTTCAGAGGCCTGTTGGTGATTAATAACTGAACCAAGTTTAAAGAGTGAAAGCAAGGGTTTTATAACATACAATGCAAGCACTATCGCCGACAAAATCAAAAATCCGAAGAAAATAAGCGTACGCGAAAAGGTGCTCAGGAAAGAGTAGTATTCAGTAACCGTTAATACCAAAAAAAAGGCAGCTAAAATAGCTGTTACGTATAAACTTCCTTTAATTAACCGGTTTTTATAATATTTCCGGATAAACTCGTCGAGCTTCCCAATCAGGTAATCGTAGTTTGAATTTTGATTCGCCATATATACACTTAGCCTCAATAACAAATTTAGTTAATAATTTCGCTGAAAGAATTTTTTTATACTGCGCATTAATAAATTTACAGAGCTTTTTATTGTAACAGGATGATGTTACTTTTGGCCTTTAATTATAAATAATCATGTCTGACGAAATGAAACCTTGTCCACAATGTAGTTGTCCGTATGGATACTCATTAAGTGACCAACTATATGCTTGTCCCGAATGCGGCCACGAATGGAATCCAGAAGAAATAATAGAGGAAGGCAAATTAATTGTTAAAGATTCGAACGGAAACGTATTGCAGGATGGCGATTCGGTTATAGTTATTAAAAACCTACCGGTAAAAGGTGCTTCGGGCCCTGTAAAAGCAGGAACAAAAGTGAAAAACATTCGGCTGGTTGAAGGGGATCATAATATTGATTGTAAAATTGAGGGCTTTGGTGCTATGGCATTAAAATCGGAGTTTGTTCGTAAGGCTTAGGAACTTATTAGCAAATTTTAAAGCTTTTTATATTTTTACTTATCGAATACAAAACCCACGGGATGTAGCGTAGCCCGGTATCGCGCCAGCATGGGGTGCTGGAGGCCGTCGGTTCAAATCCGGCCATCCCGACGTTTAAATAGCCTTTTAAAGCATATCTGAGAGCATTGATTGTTTTTTCAGAATGAGCTTTTAAGGCTTTTTTGTTAGTTGGTGTACCTTCTGGTGTACCTTCATTGTAGCGGTATCGCCGTAACATTTTAACGTTATGGCAAAAGCAGCAATCGTTTTAAAAACTAAGCAGAAACTATCTAATGGCGAATATTCTGTAGCCTTAAGAGTTAGTCAAAACAAAGAGAGAAAGTACTACAGTATTACGTCTTTAGTCGAAAACCAGTCAATCCCTTTTAAGTGTTTACCAGAACAATGGAGTGAAGCAACACAAGAGGATAATGGATTAGGTAAATTTCGCAGGAGTTTTAAGTTCTATAAAGAACTAAATCCAATATTAGAAAAGAGGCTTTCAGAAGCCAACAAGATCATTAGAGAATACGAACTGAATGATATTCCATTTACATTTACACAATTTGAACGTGATTTAAAGAAACAGAAACCTTCTCACCTTTTAAATGAATACTATAAGCAGTTAATCAATGAGCTTGAAAATAAAAGGAAACTAGGGTTAGCTTCAGTATATTATGAAACCCAAAGTTTGCTTAAAAAGTTCAATTCTAACCTCCTTATTACCGACTTAAACAGTAAACTCCTAGAGAGCTTCGAGGATTGGTTAAGGAATGAACGAAAGAATAAAGACACTACAATTAGTGTAAAAATGCGAAACCTACAAAGAGTAGTAAACCTAGCCATCGAAGACGGCCTTTATAAAAAAGAAAACTATCCCTTCGGTGAGAAGAAATACTCTATTAACAAACGTCTAAACCATAAGACAAGAAAACGTTCTGTCAATCTTAACATCTTTAAAAGGATTAAAGACTTAAAACTTAAAGAAGGAACTGGTCTTCACTTCGCTCAACAAGTTTTCTTGTTTAGCTTCTACATGCGTGGAATGAATTTCATTGATATGGCTTTTCTCGAATGGTCAGACATTCATAATAATGAGATTCATTATACCAGACGTAAAACAGGTCAATTATTTACTATACCTCTAAATCAGTATGCTGCAGAGATTCTCAAATTTTACAAGAATACTTCTCATAATGATAAATATGTGTTCCCAATTCTTAATGATTCGATTCATATTACAGAAAAGCAGAAGTACACCCGCAAGAAAACCGTTATTAAGAAAGTAAACGATAACCTCAAAGAGATTGCTAAACTGATAGGTGAGGAAGATTTGAAACTAACAACCTATGTTAGTCGCCATAGTTATGCAACTAATCTTAAACGTTCAGGAGTTGCAACCGGCATTATTAGCGAAGCATTAGGGCATCAAACCGAGCAACAAACCCAAACTTACCTTGATGAATTCGAAAAAGGAGTGATTTCTTCAGCAGAAGCTAAAATCTTTGATTTTTAGTTCATCCAAAATATTATCAAAAAACACCTTTTAACAGGTAAATATTATTTTTGTCCTAAGGCAGTTCTCTAAACAATGGACTGCCTTTTTATTTAAGATTTTACCTTTAAAAAGAGTTCATGGCTAATACTGACCCTTTTATCCTTAATCCTGATTTTGAAATACTAAGACCATATTTCTGGTCTCAGCTTTCCGAAGAAGAATGGCAAGAAAAATTACGTCTGCATAAATTGAACAGAGGAAAAGTTTACTTCAGGCATATTAACTCTGAAACAGAAAAAAATGAATTCGAAGAAAAGTTTGACAAGCTTTTAAACAATTACGACTTAATTGATCATTACGACAATTTATTATACGTAAGCATTGACTTATACGAAGAACTTTGGCAAGGAATCTATTCTAAAGACATGGACCTAATGGATGCCTCTTTATGCGCCGAATTGGCACAGATACTGCTGTTTTTTAAAAAGAATCATCTTGACCAAATTGAAAAAATAACCCTCAAAAGAAAAAATAAAGAGCCGATTCTTATAAAAGAGAAAGCAATAATTCAATTTATAGCTGATTCTATCTTTTACAGACTTAATAATTATTCAAGCTCTCATGAATTGGGGAATTACTGGTTTTCTATGTTCGGTAAACGTGATCTGAATAGTGATTTTTTAGAAAAGGTGATCCGAGAAGGTAAGCCATTAAAATTAGCCGGGAAATTTAATGATGCCACTGCAGAATTTTGTCTAAGAATCTGTGAATATTTAAACAAGGAGACCTCCTTAAAATCAGATGTAAAAACTCTTTCTAATGATCAATTAAGATTTTTCAGAAGATTGACCTCCTTAATGAAAATCATCAATAAAAATAAGGAAGAAATTAATGTGGATAACATGCGCAGATTAATTATTTCATATCGGGACGAAAAAAGGTAAATTATCCAACTGGCTGATTATTAGGGGAAATGAAAATATTGAAAAATTCACTCCAAGTTTCTCCACGATTTCCCTGTTTACTCACATTTGCTGTGTCAGAAAAAAACAACTGACAATAGTTTTATGATAAATAATATTGATTTAACCAACTTAATTGGCGAAAGCCAATCATCAAATGAACTGACAAAAGAACAGTTCTTCAACACTTACTTTTCAAAAGTAGATTTAATGGTATACTTAAGAAAATTAACCTCTAAAAACAAGCAAGAGCTAGTCGTAATTTTTAAGACTATTTCTGAAGTGGGAAACTTTGAAGTTAGTCCCTTTGTTAGGGAAGACAAAGCTGGTTCTCTCTACAAAATGCTTCGTTTAAGGAAAGCACGTGGTACTTCTGAACTCAAGCTAGTACTTGGTGGTAAAATCGATCAATTCATTGATGACTATATCGATGGAAAGATTAGTCCTAAATTCACTTTAGTTGAATTAGTAGAAGCTGCAAAAGCTGCTTAAACCTTAGTCAAAACAGGGGCGATTCAGCCCCTGTTTTATTTTCTAAAAACTTTCATTTTAAAATTAAAAGAGTAAACAGCCCTTAATGGCCTTGCTATGTCTATACCTCAGATTATGAAAAAACCTATAACGATTATTCTCTCAAATAAAGATTATATAACTAAAGCTTTTAAAGTGCTTCCATCCAATGCTTTTATAGATAAAGGTCGCTGCGGAATAGGCGGAACCACACTTTGTTTAATCACCCTTCGTCATTCGATTATTATTGTTCCCACGGTAGGCATTATAAAGAATAAAATGCGATCCGATGCAACAAACAAAGACAGAAATAGTGCAATCAGAAAAATCTTTGGAGTTTATAAGGGAATTACAATTTCTGCAATAAAAGCAGAACTGCTGCAGTCGGATGGATTCTTCAAAATAATGACTACTCCTGATGGCTTTAAGAAAATTATTAAGGCGGCAGAAGAATCAATATCTCTAGATAGGCTGTACAGTGATTTCTTTGTTCTTCTTGACGAGTGTCATACTTCAGTGACAGAGAAATTCCGTAAACGCATATTAGATCCTTTTAAATGGTTATGGAACTTCAAAAACAAATCGTTCATATCAGCTACCCCATTTTATTTCAGTGACGAAAGAATAAAGCAATTGGATTATTATAAAATTCGCTTTAATGAGCCTTATTTGGGATATATAACGGTAGTTGAAACGTTTACAATTAAATCATGCGTGAACTATTTTTTAAGCCATGCAGATAGCTTTCCTGGCAATCTTCATTTCTTTTATAATTCAGTTACAGAAATAGCAGAGCTTATAAGATATGTCGGAATAAATGACTGTAACATCTATTGTGCAGATAAAGAAGAAAATATGGAGCGGATGGATGATGTGTCTGTTTTCTTTAATCCCGAACCAGTTAAAGGAGAATATAAAAAGATAAATTTTTATACTTCAAGATATTTCGAAGGAATTGATATTGAGGATGAGAATGCAACCATAATTTTAGTGACAGATGTGAACTGTCGACATACTAAAGTTGGAATAAGAAATAAGGGTGTTCAGGCAATTGGAAGAATCCGTTCAATACCATATGCATTATACCATATCACCAACCATCGAAAAAAACACTTTATGAAAACCATAGAATCATTCTATACTGAATATCGATTTCATGCAATGAAACTGATTGAGAATTACAATCAATATGTAGATGAATGCAAGGCCAATAATGTTAAACCTCTTACAGAGGAGATTGAAAAAATTCAAAGCTTCTCAGATATAGAAGCAAACCAAATTGCAACATTAAATGACACCAAACTTGATCAGTTTGTTAATGAAGACCTTTGCAATGAAGAATTTAATCATTTATCCTTCATTATTTATGCATGGGAAGAATCAGGCTATAAGGTTGAGTTAAAAAAGTTTCATAAACCTATAGAGTCTTCTCCATCAAAAGAAAAACGAAAATCTAAAAGGGATAAACTAAAGGCAACTATTGATTTAATGGAAAAGTTGGAACAAGGTAAAAAAGAATCGCTTTTCAGTTTTAATGACGCAGCATTGGGTAATATTAAAATAAGTGACCCATTTGCTTTTGAGGTCTATTATGAATTGGGAAAAGAGAAAATAGAAGAACTGAATTTCAGCATAAAAGATTTACAGAAAGAGTTGATACTTAAGAAAAATGAGAAAGCGGAAAACCAGTTAAACAAATTATTGATTGTTGAATTTATCGTCGATGAAACTTATGCTAAAGAATACATTAAAACCAAACTTCAAGAATTATACGATAAAGTAGGTCTAAAGGAAACTGCCAAAGCAACTGATTTGCAAAAAAGAGGTTGGTTTACTACACAAGAAGACAAGAAAAAAATTAATGGTAAATCGTACCCTGCATTTTACATTCAAGCAATGAGTTTTAAATTAAGGGTAATTGCTGAATCAATGATTAATGAAATTTCTTTTTTTTCCTAAAATATTACAAAAAACACTTAGTTAAAGTGAGCATGCAAGAATTTTAAAAAAAAGAGAAGATAATTCTCAGGAACAGGAAGAGATTAATTAATTTAATTTCTTCCTGTTTTTATTGAATTATAGCAAATAGACCTTCTTATAAGGGGAATTACAAGAATTTCAAAATTTCAGGAATAAAGTACCCTTCGAATACGCAGGCCTTTTTAAGATTCAATCAACTCCCGAGACTCCCTTTCATTATTATCTGTGAGGTTTTCAACAATTTCTTTTACATAGGACAATCTATAGTCATCACTTTTTCCTTCACAATGAATATCAATTAAAACATCCAACATTGTGCTTAATAAAGCGTTTGTCTTCATAGTTACATTTAACATTGATGCCTCATAGTCAACATTTTTGTCTTTAAATCGGATAATTTTTCTTTCCATAACTAAATTTACAAGTTCAATCACCTTATCCAAATCAAAAAAAAATTTTATAGTTTAAAAACACCAATCCAGTAAATGATACTACCCCCGCTCATCCATTTGATTAAAGTGTTTTATCTAAGTGAAGAACACTAAGAGGCACGAAGAAGAAACCTAAAAAGACTGCTTTTTAAAAAGTAAGGGCTTAAAGTTATTACCTCTACTATGAATAGTGCCTAGACCTTGAAAATCTTTTGGTTTTGTCTTCTTCTGCCTTACTTTTTACAGGGCCAAAACTTCCTCACTCCCTGCAGTATACTTCTTTTTAATCATTTTTGATTTTAACATTAATTATTATGTTTACGCCGTACAATATAAGCGTTAGCAAAAAGGGCCTTATGAATAACAACAAAATTGAATTGATTCAAAAATTAATTAATGTAGCCAAGCATGAAATAGAAATAACAGGAAGGATCAGAAGCATAAGCTATTTCACTATTGATACAATGCAGAATATCAAATATTGTACTTCTTTACTTGAAACATTGAATAACAATATTGTTAGCACTTTTATTTCTATTGAACGAGGATGGACATATTATTACCACGAGATTTATACTCTTATTGATCAAAATAATGAAGTAATCCATTCTAAATCTATTAGTTTGAAAAACTGGAATGTCTCTTTACATTATAACGGCTCTAATCTTCGATTTAAACTAGTTCCTCATTCTATTAATGGCCAAAGCATTGAATTAACCGATGACCACTCTCAAAAGAACTCTCTTCAGAATACATGGAACAACGTAATTGAAATAGATGAAAACTGCACTAGCTATAAAGAAGCTTTGATTTATAAGAAATTTCAAGAAGAAAGATCCAATAATAAAACACTTGCCGAAAGCATTGCCAACTACAAACAAGAATTGGAGAACAAAAACAACTTAATTAGTCAGCATGAAGAACTATTAGAAACCATTTCTAATATCGTAAAGAGCCAAAACAGTTTCGCAGCTAATTAAGGGTATTACATATTTAACTCATTTTCTGCAAATCCGTTCAGATCATTTGTTATGGCTTTCCCTCGGATGGTTGCCTAAGGAGGGATAAGCCAAAAACTGATCTTCGGAGAACACATTCCATATTCTTTTATAGGGTAAAAGGTTACTGGACTGCTTATATAGTGTGCTACTGGATCGGAATATATTGATGAACGGGAATTCGGCGTTCCTCATTACGGCACTACCATAGAATTCCGCCAGATTCGTAAAGCATAGCTTTACAAGCACCAAGACTTTTCAGCTTGGAACAATTGTTCCAGGCTTCAATCCCTACCCTTCGCTTTCTGTCACAATTCTTGTCCGTTTCTGCATTCGTCATCGTAAAGCTGCCATTGTCTTTTAAACAGACTCAGCAAGCTTCATTGTTCAAAATCCAACCGCTTTACACTTTGGGCTCGCCTGCTTATCGTTTCAGGCTTCAGAACTGTCATAGCTTTTAAGAAAAGCTTCGCCAGTTCCTTGTGTTCTTCGAACATATCACTGCAGCGTTCTAGCGAACTCTTTTGCAGTGACCTTTCACTTAACTCGCAGCGGCGAGCGCGTTCTGTAGGTGCACAACCATTCATTCTATCAGTTAATCATTCGTTAATCTTTATTTATATGAAAAAACAAGCTACTACACTTCCGTTAGTTTCAGAAATCTCATTAAGCTACTATCCTAAAGTAAAATCGTCTGAAATGAAGATGATTCGAACTTCTAAAGATGCTTACGACATCTTTATGGAGAGTTGGGATAAAGGTTTAATAGAATTTCTGGAAGAATTTAAAGTTTTATTATTAAAGCGTAATCAAAAAGTAATTGGTCTTTATCCTGTTTCATTAGGAGGTGTTTCAGGAACTGTTGTTGATGCTAAAGTAATATTTGTTGCAGCATTACTTTCTCATGCTTCTACTATCATTCTTTGCCACAATCATCCAAGTGGGAATTTACAACCTAGTGAACCGGACATAAGAATAACGAGGCAATTAAAAGAGGCCGGTAAAGTACTAAATATTGATGTGCTAGATCATTTGATTGTTTCAAGTGAAGGTTACTTTAGTTTTGGAGATGAGGGGCTTTTATAAAAAGCCTTTCATCTTTCATTAATTATTATAAATTGCGTCTTATAATTTTACTGGCTATTTTTAATTTATTTGCTCCACCTCTTTTGTAAACACACCTTTCTTTTTAATAATAATGAATAAAATAATTGCAAGAAAAAGCAACCGAAAAAATGAAGAAACTGGCTTTATTAAACCGGTTTACCATTTTAACTCTAACAATCATTTTGAATTAGTTGGTAATGCAGACATTGCCAAAGATATCTATGCAAATACAGGGACGGTGATTGTTCACAAGGAATTCTATCAAATTTCGCAAGATTTTGACGATAAAGAGTTTTTCATTATTGAAATTGAAGAAACAGGAAACTACCAAGAGTTTTCACCTAGTAGCTGTAAATATCAGACTAAAAATGGGAATACTTCCACATTAAAAAAACTTCCAATGTTGATTCAATCAAACATTGAAGATGTTCTTAAGGATGGAATATTTTTGCCTTATAAGAATCACAAATATGTTTTTGTGGAAGATAATGAATCAATTTATGGCCCAATTTCTATTTTAGAAAGTAACACTACTGAAGAGACTAATTGGGTTAAATATAAAATAGAACCATTAAATACAACAGATCTTTCAATTGACGAAAATTTAGCTCAAGTAGTTTTTAAATTTAGCAGTAATAAACTATCTGAATTCATTGTTAAAAATTCGTACGGCCTGAATGGAATGGAGGAATATATAAGTCAAATTGATTTCATTGTTTCCAAAATTGATCCAGAAGATATTTTATTAACGGAAACGGATACCTCTATTATTACTTGGGCAGAAACTTACATTCCTAAAGCATTCCCAAAGCAATTTCCCAAAATTGATTCTAATGAGATAGTTATTACCAGTGGTCGAATAGACGAACTAAGATTTAAGCGCTTTGTGGGTTTAAATGACAAAAGTGTTCGGTGGGTTAATTTTATTGATTCTTTTTTAGTCAATAAATATTTTAATACAGAAGAAGGGCAAGATAAAATAGATCAATTTATAAAGAATAATAAAAATAAACTTCTACAAGATATAGAGGAAGAGCTTAAAACTACTGCAAAACAAAATCAAATCGAATTACATAAAGAAGTTGAAGAATTAATAGAAGAGAAGAAGGGAATTGAATCTGAAATTATAAAATTAAAGGATGATAAAGATTATTTAAAATCTAAATCTGAAGAATTAACAAAAGTTGAAAATTCGATTTCAGAAAAAATCAAGGAACTAGAGCGGATTGAAAATTATGAGGATCTAAACAAGGAGTACGATGTTTTGTTTGGATTTGTCAATAGATTAAAGCAGGATAAGGAAAAAGTTACTGCTGAGCTTGAGGAGCTTCGGAATGCTTATATTGAAGAAGCGAATAAAGGTTCACACAAAAAAATTGTTGAATTAATGCCTTATGTTAAAGCTCTTAGTGGTGTTTATCCTGAAGAAGAGAGAGACAACAAGGAGTCAATCGTTTTACAAAAATATAGCTTTAAAAATGTAGCTGATATTAATGAAATTATTATTGATCTAAAGCAATTTTTAGAAAGGAATGGAAGAGGTTTAAATGAAATAGAAATTGCTAATATACTAACTAGTGTTAACCAAAACTTCCTAACGATTTTTTCTGGTTTACCCGGAGTGGGAAAAACCTCTTTAGCAAATTTACTTGCAAACTATTTTTGTGCAAGAGATTTTGCCATTGAAATTCCCGTAGGTAGAGGATGGAGTTCTAAAAAGAACATTTTGGGTTACTATAATCCATTAAAAGGAACATATCAATACGATGATTACGGATTTGTAAAGCTGCTTAAAAGCCTTAATAACAATGATAAAAACTTACTTGAACGATTTCCAACTCATGTTATTTTAGATGAAGCTAATTTAAGTCCAATTGAGCATTATTGGTCTGATTTTATTGGGTTATGTGATAAAGAAACAGGCAGATATATTCAAAGTAATGAATTTAAAGATGGTAAGCTATTTCTGCCTGATGGACTAAGGTTTATCCTTACTGTTAATAATGATCATACGACAGAAATGTTATCACCTCGTTTAATTGATCGAGCAACTATATTGAATATAGATTATAAATATTTTGACTCAATTGAAGTAAAAAAAGGAGACGACGAAACAGAGGAGAATACATCTTTAAACTACGAACATCTAAAATCGATTTTTTTACCTGATGAATTCTCATTAAATCAATCTGAGAAAAGAGTAATGAATGAGATTAAAGATCTTTTCATGGAAAAGAATTATAAACTTGGAAGTCAAATTCCAATAAGTCCAAGAAAGTTAAAATCGATAGGCCGTTATTGTACTACTACGAGAAATATTTTTAATCAGTATCAAGAAAATCAATTTCTGGCATTAGATTATGCAATCTTGCAAAATATCATCCCTTTAATAAACGGTCAAGGAGAAGGGTTTAAGCAAAGATTGTCAAAACTAAAAGATATATGTCTAGACAAATCATTGTTTAAATGTGCTGATGAAATTGACAACATTCTTTTAAAAGGCAATGATTTTAAAACCTACTCATTTTTTTAATGGATTCTGAAAAAATCATCTTAAGAGTTTCCTCTGAGAACGAACTAAAGGAATTTACTTTGCTTCAAGATAACTCATTAACTATTCAAGTTAATGAGTTTGATTATATAGATATTGAATTCGTTACAGATACTTATTTTAAAACACAAGACCTAAAATTATTTATTGGTAATACAATATTCAATTTTTCAGAACCGATAGAAATAAATGGTCAGTATTTTTATTATTTAGATTTAGAGTTTATTTCTAACATTCTTCCAGGAAATAATAATGCGCATATTTCAAAAGTCTTTTATAAGACAAGTTTGGGTAATAGAAGATTCTCTAGAATTTTTATCAATGAGATTGGGATTGCCAAATTAGAAGTTTTATTAAACTCTACAGGTGAAGCATTGGTAGAAGGTAAGGTACAAATTTCTTCTTCAAAAATCACTTATGACAATTTTTATTTGGTAACGACTTATTTAATAAGTAATAATTATTTTGATAATCAAATTCTCTATAAAGTTTCTGTCACAGGAAACTCAAGTAACATTCAAAATTCTTTAATTGAAGCATTACGAGAACTTCTAAGAAGACTAAAGGTTTGGAGCGAAGAAATTAACAAATTCAAAACAAACTCTATAAAACGGTATCACAATGAACAGAATTTGGTTAGTTTCAATAAGGATCTGGAACTATCAGATATTTCACTGAATTATATTGTTGACAATTTAAATACATTGTCACGAACAAACTTTCATAAACATGATGAGGCAATTGAAATAAATAATTCTTATTACATTGTAGAATCAATATTGATTGACAATCCTATTTCTTCTACTGATTCCTATGAAAATAGAGTAATTCATGGATTCTTAAAGAATCTATCGCTTTTAGTAAAAGAAAAAGAACTCTATTTTAATAATGAGAAGGCCTTAAGAACTAGAGTTGTTAATTTTAAAGACTATTTAATTAATTGCTTCTTAGATCTATTTAAAACATACATACATCAGATTGATCAAGAAATTGATAAAATAAATCTTTTTTTTATTAGGCACGTACCTGTTTCTCACCCAATATCAAAGTTAAACAACTCAAATCATAACTTTCTTTCGAAAGAACACTATAAGAATGTTTATGACTTAATCCTTTATACTCAAAATATCTTTTCTGTTGATATAGAGAAAGATGATCTTAGTCTTGAAATAGAATCATTTGATAAATTGTTTGAAGTCTATTGCTTTTATTTATTGAAAGATATTTTAGAAAGGAAAACCGCATCAAGCTTTACAAGAAAAAGCACAAATATTTCTCCAGATAATAAACTTTCTGGGGAATATGAGCTTAAAAAAGACAGCATTTTAATTAGGCTACACTACGAATCATTGCCGGTTTGTTTTCAGCAATATTCAAGAGGAAATCTAAAATATAGACCTGATTTTTTAATTGAATTTGAAAACAATGGAAAGTCAAAGTTTTTCATCTTTGATGCAAAATTTAAACAATATAATACTTTAACGTTAGAACAAGATCTTTCAAAATTGTCATTGAATTATCTTCATAAAATAGGTCCCAATGATAGATATATTAACGAGACCATTGGATTATATACGATTTCAATGGGGCCTAGTAATTATAGAAAAAGTACTTTTAAAAAGAGTTATGACCTTTCTTTAACAGAATATATTGGCCCACAGATTGGGTCAATTGAAATTGATCCCAAAAATTTTGATATATCAAAAAACCCAATACTTGAAATAATTGATTATGCGATGCATCTAACTTTAAATGAAATCCGACAATAACCAAGAAATCGTCAATTTTGTAGAGTACCTTTTGGTGTACTCTCCATGGGATGCATTAAACGGCTTGCAAACAGAATTTATAATGCCTCCAGAAGCAATGGAGTATAGGGAAACAGTAGCAATTTTAGCAAGAATGGATACTAAAGAGGTGACAACTGTTGAACAAATTATAGCAGAAGAATTTCCAATTAGTTTGACATAGCCTTTTACATGCAATTACTACATTGGAATGATGAATGTCAGAGAAAACCGTACAATGGTCATCTTTCTTCATTTTGGTTTACTTTTTAAAATGTTTATCGTTGGCAGAAATTACTTAATTAAAGCAGCATGGATTATTTCTTTATTACAATTTTAATTTTCTTTCTAATAATATTGGTTTCTTTAATATTTAGTCCTTCCGAGAAATCTGAGAAGACAACGATTAAACCCCAAAAAAAGGAAAAAATTTTTTCTATCCTGGAACATACTGACTCTGAGTTTTATTATACTGGTTATGTTGTGAATCCGCGAAAAGGTTTGAAACCGTTTAAATTTTTTGAAGGAAATAAAATCGGAGAACTTGGTTATTTCATCTATTCTGAATTCATAGATAAACTACATATTGTTGACGTTTATATCGTTGATAAGAGCGAAAAAAGAATTATGAAGATCGATGTTAATAGCGATACAGAAAGCATGATTGGAGTTGATGATCCTATCCATGGACATATAGGTTTTCTTCCTTTCTCTATAGTTGAAATGTTAAGTTAGGACAGAACTTTTTTACTCCTCTTATAAACTGTTTTTTGAATTACCTTTGGATAAAAACTTCAGACTTATAATATAAGTGTACCTTTTAGTGTACCTTCAAGAAATGCTTTATACAGCAAACAGGTTGAAAATTAACTAATTAATTAACATAAAAGGCGGTATCGCGCCAGCATGGGGTGCTGGAGGCCGTCGGTTCAAATCCGGCCATCCCGACGTAAAATGAGCTTTCTATATATTAATAGAAGGCTTTTTTATTTCTTAGAAAGTAGCAATTATATAAACACTGTACCCTTTTTGTACCACCTTTATTAAGAGGAAATTCCAAAGAATAGCTAAGAAAGGGATCTTATCAACAATTTATAGAGATCGACAGTTCAAAATCACCTTTTCCAGCTAGATAACCTAACAAATGGGACAAATATCATATTTTATCTACCATCTGCTTTTTAGATTACCGGTAATATACACATCTAATAATGAATTCAATTCCTCCATTTAATTTGTTGACCAAACCTACGGGGCCGGTTTGCAACCTTGATTGTACCTATTGCTATTACCTTGAAAAAGAGAAGATGTATCCGGGAAACAACAATTTCGTTATGAACGAAACCACTCTGGAAACATTTGTGAGGAAATACAACCATTTTGTTTGGCAGGGGGGCGAACCCACACTATTGGGAATTGACTATTTCAAAAAGCACTTTCATTTCAGAAAAAATACAGAAGTGGTAGAGTGATTCATAATTCGTTTCAAACCAATGGCTTTCTTTTAAATGCTGAATGGTGTTCATTTTTCAAAGAGAATAATTTTCTCATCAGATATCCATCGATGGAGCTGAAGAAATTCATAATAAATACAGATTAAACAGGGGTGCCCATGGAACCTTTGGCAAAGTGTTAAAAGGCATTGAACTTTTACTAAGGCACAAGGTTGAATTTAATACACTTACGGTGGTTAACAATGTAAATGCAGTGGGAGCCGATAAAGGTTTATCGATTCTTAAAACAAATTGGAAGTCATTACATGCAGTTTATTCCAATTGTTGAGCGGACCTCCGGTGGATGTTCCAATGGTTTGTCACTTGTTTTGCCCGAGTTCAGTGAAGCAGCTGAAATATCCTCTTGGTCTGTTCCCTCTCTAAAATATGGGCAATTTATGGTTGCTATTTTACCGCTACGTAAAGCCACATATGAATTATATGGCAAACTAACCCATACATCAACGTTCTCCTGCAAATATCATGTACAGAAAGTAGTTGAAATACAAAAAGCTCAGCAATCATTGCTGAGCTTTTTGTATAAGTATAATAAACAGAGGCAAATGCTAAAACATCTGCCTTTGTCATTTTTAGAAAATATAGTTGGTGCTTAAAAAGTTGGATTCGTGACCTTTAACAACCGAATTGATCAACTCTTTATTAACATCATTCATTTTTGAGGCAACCAATGAACGGATAGAAAATGACCGCAATGCATCCACAACCGATAAGGTTCCTTCGGCGCTGTCTTTTCTTCCGGTAAAAGGAAATACATCGGGTCCACGCTGACATTGGCTGTTAATATTTACCCTGCTTACCAGGTTTACCAATGGATCGATTAAATGAGCCGTTTCTCCCGGATCGGTGGTAAACACGCTCACCTGTTGTCCATGTGGCGATTCAATTAAATAGTTAATAGGCTCGTCTAAGCTTTCAAATGGAACAATTGGAATTATAGGTCCGAATTGCTCTTCCCGATAAAGCTTCATTTTATTATTAACCGGATAAACTACCGCCGGATAAACAAATGATTCGGCTACAGTACCACCGTTTTCGTTCATTACCTGCGCGCCGTTGGCAATTGCATCATTTATACATTCGGTTAAATAAGCTGGTTTACCTGGTTCTGCAACAGGGGTAAGCATAACGCCCTTCTCCCATGGCAATCCGTATTTAAGGCCGGCAATTGTTTCGTTAAGTTTAGCTATAAATGCATCAACGATGCTTTTATGTACAAACAAAATTTTTATTGCTGTGCATCGTTGACCGTTGTACGACAAGCTTCCCAGAATACTTTCGTTTACAGCCAGGCTTAAGTCGGCGTTTTTAGTAATGATGGAAGCGTTTTTCGCGTCTAAGCTTAAGATGGCCCGTAAACGATTTAGTTTAGGGTGATTCTTTTTCAAATCATTGGCAACCTTACTCGACCCGATAAACGCCAATACGTTGATCTTTCCGCTTTTCATTAATCCCGGAGTAACGTCAGCGCCACGACCGTAAACAGTATTTACCACACCTTTAGGGAACGATTCCTGGAACGCTTTCAATAATGGATAATGAACAAGCGTACCATGTTTTGGTGGCTTGAACAAAAGTGTGTTGCCCATAATAATGGCCGGAATAAGCGTGGTGAAGGTCTCATTTAAAGGATAGTTAAAAGGTCCCATACATAAAACTACACCTAAAGGCGAACGTCTGATTTGTGCAATTACACCTTCTTCTATCGAAAATCGTGAAGACTCACGATCAAGATCTTTTAATGCATCAATCGTATTGTTAATATATTCAACCGTTCGATCGAATTCTTTCACAGAATCGGCATAAGACTTTCCAATTTCCCACATGATCAGTTTAATAACTGTATCACGCTGTTCGCCCATTTTATAAACAAAGCGCTCCAAACATTCAATCCGATTGCTAACACTCATGGTAGGCCATTCGCCGCGGCCGTTGTCATAAGCGGCAAGTGCTGCCTCCAATGCCTCATTAGCTTCTTTTTCAGTTCCAATCGGGTAAGTTCCGATTAGTTTTCGTTTAGGACCTTCATTTGTTTGAACCAGGATCGGAGAATAAACCTCAGTAACAGGGCCGTTCCATTTTCTCATTTCGCCATTGATCAGATATTCCTGTTGGTGAAGTTCCTCAATCCGAAACTCTTCAGGAATATCCTCTTCTTTAACGAATAGATTTGTCAATTTTTGTTTAAATGAATTTGTAGTCATATTAAAGCTTTTGTTGAAATCCAATTTGAATTCCAAAGCCCAATATATTCATTATTAATTTAGAAACGAAAACCAGTTTTAATTGATTTAATATTAACAACTAAGGTATATTATTGTCTTTTTTTAAATTTTAGAAAATTTTAGTGAAGACAGTGACCTTTCTATGCAGTTGGTTTAGGTAGTTAAGATTAAGGTATTAAAACTGGGTTTCGCTTAATTTACAAGAACAACAAAAACTTAACTCTTTAGTCGAATCATTTATTTATTTTTGCCTGCGAATTTTCTAGGCTAATTTATTACTGTTCTTAAGTAATTATCAATGGCTTAGCTAACTTTGAAGTTCTTTTTTTACAGATACAACGCAATAGTGGCCTTTTTAAAAGTTAAGTTTAACTGATAAAAAGGCCATTACTGTTTTATGTAAATTATGCTTGCATAACATTTTAATCAATAGGCTTATTAACTCTTTTAACTATTAAACTGTGCCCATTTTAATTTTCTTTTTGTGTCATTGGTTTTTGTCACTTTTTTTTCAAACCTTTTTCTTACATCGTTACGCGTCGCATAAAATGTTTAGTACCAGTAAATTTTGGGAGCGTACATTTTATTTCCTTACATTTTTGTTTCAGGGATCATCGTTCTTGAATCCACGTGCTTATGCCATAATGCACCGCATGCATCATGCATATTCCGATACTGAGAAGGATCCTCATTCACCCCATTTTTTTGATGACGTTTGGTCGATGATGCTGGAAACCCGTCGTATTTATAATGCATATGTAACCAGGTTAAAAGAACCGGAAAATGAGTTTAAAGGAAACTATCCTGAGTGGAGATGGCTGGATAAGGTGGGTGATTCGATAATAACCCGAAGTTCAATTGGGATAATTTACGTGGCTATATATGCCTATTTTATTTTTGGCTTAGGCTATTCTCCCTTTTTCTTTTTGTTATTACCTATTCATTGGTTAATGGGACCCATTCACGGAGCTGTAGTTAACTGGTGTGGTCACAAATATGGATACTCAAACTATGATAATGGTGATAAATCAAAAAATACCACTCCAATTGAGTTTTTAATGCTTGGTGAGCTGTTTCAAAACAACCATCATAAATATCCAAACAGCCCGAATTTTGCTAAAAAATGGTGGGAATTCGATCCGGTTTATCCTGTGATGATAGTATTACATTGGATTAGAATTATTCAACTTAGAAAAACTACCGCTTAAATTATTAAAACGATCCCGCCACGAGCGGGATTTTTATTTTTACCTGTTATCAATAAAAAAACAAATACAATGAAAAGAGAAAACATTAGTTCAGGTGCCAAATGGGAAGATATTGTGGGCTACAGCCGTGCAGTTAAGATTGGAAACATTATCGAAGTTTCGGGAACAACGGCTATAGTTGACGGAAAAATTGTGGGCATCAATAATTTTTATCTTCAGACTAAAACCATTTTACATAAAATAAGTGAGACGCTCGAAAAGGCAGGAGCTTCTATGTGTGATGTTGTTCGCACCCGAATGTATGTAACAAATATTGAACAATGGGAAGCAATAGGGAAAGCTCATGCCGAATTTTTTAAAGATATAAAACCAGCCACCTCTATGATTGAAATTAAATCGCTGATAGATCCACTACTGCTAGTGGAAATTGAAGCGACGGCCATTTTACCCCAATAATCAGGATTATTGGGGGCAATTTCTAAATAAAGGAAAGAAAAAAAGAGTTAAAAACGGATGCGTATTTATACGTAAAATGCACTGTGTCAGGGCTATTTGATTTTATTTGGACTACTTTTAGTGTGTCATTAAATCATCAGTAATGGCACTTATATGAAGAAAAAAGTAGCAATCATTGGATCTGGCTTGGCCGGATTGGGAGCAGCGTACCATCTTAAAGAGCATTTTGATATTACAATATTTGAAGAAAAGGATCAGTCTTTTGGTCAAACCAAAACATTCTCAATTAATAAGCATCAGGATCAGTTAACAGTTGATGTTACTTTCAATGCAATTAATGAAACTGTCGATAGTAACATTATTCAGTTGTTTAATAAGTTACAGATACCGCTAAAACCGGCCTCAGTATCATTTGGAATACAACAGCAACGCTTTGGTTTGGAGTATGGAGAAGAAAATATCAACGCCTTTTTTGCACAACCAAAAAGAGTTTTCGATGGCAAGCAACTCCAGCTTTATTTCCACATAAAACGTTTCCACAATAATTGTCTTTCTGACATAAATGAAGTAAATTATAGTAATCATACACTAAAGCAATACGCTAGGGAAAAAGGGCTAAGTGCCGGGTTGCTGAACAATTATTTAATCCCTATCAGCGCTATTATTTGGGCCGTTCCCTTTCATAAAGCAGCCGATTTCCCGGCCATATTAACTATTCAGTATTTAAGAAAACTTATCGGCTCTGATCAAAACAGCAGGAATAATTGGTTGACACCGGAGAATTGGACATTGCTCACTCAAAAGCTGGATTTTCCCAACCTAAAAAAGAATAAAAAAGTACGTTTTGTAAAACGACAACTTGAATATGGACGGATGATTGTTGTGTTGTTTTTTGAAGATGGTTCGGTTGAAAAATTTGATAAGATAATATTTGCCTGCCATGCCAATCAGGCTTTACGCATTTTAGAAGACGATGCTACAAATTTGGAATACAGCTTGCTAAGAAATTTTAAGTACGAGAAAAACAAAGTTTTGGTACACAGTGATGAAAGTGTAATGCCCATAAATAAACGTGCATGGGCAGCTTTCAATTATCGCATGGAAGAGGCAGGAAGGGTTTCTCTGGTTAAATGGGTAAACCGGTTTGAAAAAGCCGGGTTAAGCGGTAATTACTTTGTTTCTATCAATGATTCAGGAAAAATAGACAATAAAAAAGTGCTGGGTGCGCTTGAAATGGAACTTCCGCTTTTTGATTTAAAAACACTAAAAACGCAGGAACAGTTGTCGAAACTAAATCAATTACCAGAATTTGAAGACAGAGATAAAACAACTTTCTTCTGTGGTAGTTATTTCAAAAATGGGCTTTATGAAGAAACCTACAAATCAGCTATTAGCTGTTCAGAGGCAGTTCTTCACAGTCAGAAAAATAAAATGCCGGAAATGAAGGTTTTATAACAGAAAAGGGCTGAATAGCTATCTCAACCCTTTTCAACTATTAATGATGATCTTCTTCGTGGTGTGTTGGGTTTTCCAATTCGCTTTTACGCTGTTTCTCGAAAACTAAAATAATGCAAATAGGAAGAATTAAACCCAGGCAAATAACCGTTGGAATTACGTATTGAGCAGGTGCCAGATATGCAGCTAATGTTGACAACATAGTTTTTAAATATTTAGCGCAAAAATATAAAAGCCTGATTAAAAAATAAGTTAAATATTAAATAAAACTTCTATGAATTCTTGTTTGTACGAATGTTTGATTATGCACGACCGGCTGGAGCCACGAAAGAGCAAGTTTCATTATGGTAACCTAATGTTTTATTTAAACCTAGATGAGATTGATAAAATAGCACGAAAACGCTGGTTCTTTAGTCGAAACAGGTTTAATTTCTTCAACTTTAGAGATGCCGACCACATTATTTCAACTGATGATGATGAGCAAAAAGTCGTTCCATTAAAGGAATACATTACCGAATGCTTTAAAGAAAACGGCGTTGATGTGGATGATAAACAAATTATGCTCTTAAGTAATGTGTGCACATTTGGGTATTTATTTAATCCGGTATCGTTTTACTTTTTACTCGATGAATATAATGATCCACTATGTTCAATTGTGGAGGTTAACCATAAATCGGGCGAAAAGAGGAACTACTTTATTGGTAAGGAAAATTTACGCGGACAACGTTTTTATTTAGACACACCAAAACTTTACGGTTCCCCATTTATTGAGAATGATGAAAATGTACATTTCAACCTGGAAGTACCCAATAAATCGTTTTCAATTAAAATCGATGATCAAAACAAAGATGGACGAAGGGTTTTTGTTAGTACCATGATGGGTAAAAAAAGAAAACTAAGTGCCATTAATTTATTCTGGTATAGCCTGGTTTTCCCCTTTGAGGCCGTAAGAATGGTGACTTTGCTTAAATGGCACTCATTTAAATTAATGTTTAGAGTTTTGGTACATTATAAATCAATGCAAAACCCTGAGCTGCAACGCGAAGTTTACAAGCCGTATCGTCCGTAAAAAATTAAAAATTGATTATTGAAAGAAAACTTACTCTAAATTTATAATACCCTGAGGGGTTTCAACTTTATCACCGGGCTTTAATTTTGCTCTTTTGCGTTTTTCAATTTCACCATTAACGCGAATTTCACCAGCATCCACCAGGGCTTGGGCGTGTCCACCATTTTCGGCATTGCCACTGGCTTTTAATAACTTGATAAGTTCGATATATTCTGAATTGATTTTAAAAGAAGTCATATTTTATAGAATAAGAAACAAAGATAGGGTAAAAGCACAATAGAAAATGCTTTTAGGTTGTTACCTTTGACTGTTAATAAAAAACAGCCAGGTCTGTTTGGATTTGGATTTTAAAATAAAGAAATTGAGAAGATGGAATCGAAAAGACAATTGAAATTTGCCCGCCAAATTCAGAAGGACTTAGCCGATCTTTTTCAACAGGAAGGAAACAGCCTTTTCCCCAATAACTTTGTAACGGTAACTAAAGTAAGGGTAACCCCTGATTTAGGAATGGCCCGGGTTTATTTAAGCTTTTTAAATACAACAACAGCACAACAAGCAATTAATGGTGTGCGAGCCCAGCAAAGTGAGATCAGGTATAAACTTGGAAAAAGAATTAAAGACCAGGTTAGGGTAATTCCTGAGTTAGAGTTTTTTGTTGATGACACACAAGAATATGTGATGAAAATGAACAAACTCTTTGACGAAATTGAAAAACAACCTAAGTCAGGTGATGAGGAATAAAAAATGGCTCCCCGTTAAATCGGGGAGCCATTTTAAGTTTAAATAGCTTATCTAAAAGTTGGTCCGGGTTTTATTTTTAAGTCCATTAACTTTTCATAAAGGGCATTCGACTCTTTGTTATATCCCATGGCACGATAGTATTTCATCAGATCGAAAACCGCATTAAAGTGATATGGATTATACACAATGGCTTGTTTATATTCTTCCGACGCTTCAATCATTTCACCTTTGCCTTCTCTAATTTTCGCTTTTGTATAGTAATAATCGGCTTTTGAAAAATTATCAGAAGCAATAGGTAAGGCATCAAACAACCCTTCAGCTATTTTTATTTTATTCAAATTAGCTAAAAGGCGAATAAATCGGGTTTGGTAACCTGAAATCGCTTTTTGATTTTTAATTAACGGATCAATAAAATAAGATGCCGAATCAGCATCCCCGCTTTGATAGTAGTATTCGGCAATACGCAGCGTGTAATCTAATCGGGGAGTGCCGGCGGCATTTAATATTTTTTGTGACGATTGAAGTGCTGCAATGGCAGCATCATATTTTTTATTGACGGCTAGTGCATCTGTATACTGACCCAGCAATTCAAAATTTTGAGGCTTTTGATCTGCTTGTTTTTTTAGAACAGCTAAAGCGTCATTGTATCCAAGTTGGGCACGCAACAATGCCGCAAAGGCAATTTGTTCATCTTTTATATCCCTTAAATAGGTTGAAACCACTGGAGCTGTTTTAACATAGTCTTCTGCAGTTAAAATGGCATCAGCTATAAAGGCACTTTTAACGTAAAAATGTTCTATAGTATTAATCAGATCAGCTTTTACCATTGGATCGGTTTCAAGCGATAATGCTTTAAGGTATAGATCTTTTTCAGTTTGAAGGGAGGCTGATGCATTTCCTTGTTTTAAGGATTGCGCTTCACTTAAACGGGCTTTTGAAATGTATAATGGCGCATAATTAGCATTTACGCTTTCTGCCTTGCTGATCATCGATTGAGCACTAGCAAAATTGCCTTCCAGTGATTTAGCATCCGCATACGCCAATAGGGCGGGGAGGTAATCTTTATCATAGTTTAATGCGGTATCGAGCAAGGCTATTTTACCGTTTTCGTTGAAAAGGTTGAGATAAACCTGTGCCCAATTACTTTTCATAGCCTGTGTATTTCCGTTAACGGCCGACTTTTCTTTTTTTACCACACTCTCGATGAACTGGTAAAGGTTTGGATCTTTTGCCTTAAGATCGGCGGTGTTGCACATCGACTTAAAATCTAAAGGATGAACTTTTTCGGCCTCAAAATAAGCAGGGTAGGCCTGCGCATAATATTCATGTTCATTATTGGCCGAATAATAATCGAGCATACGGTTTTCGGCCATGGCTTTTAGGTAAAGCTCACGGATCTTGCGTTTCTCGGAATCCGTTAAAACCTGTAGGTGAAACAAATGAACAAACTCATGCAGCAAAACATTTCTCTCTCCATAAGCCCCTCTTTCAACATATTCAATTCCCGCTGCTCCACTACCCACACCGCGAATATCCATCCATTGGCGATTATCAAAAGTAGTAGCAGAGTTAAAATAGCTGTTATGCATAGCCGTTGCCAAACTGGTATGCAAAGGAGGCACAGCAAAGGTCAGTTTTTGCTTGGAAAGCAAGGGGAAATAGGCTGAAGATGTGTAAAGTTGGTTAACGATCCATTTTTTGGCGGTTTCTCCAGTGTAATATATCAGATCTGGAAAAACTTCACTGAAAGATCTCTCATTTGGAATACTCAGCCCTTTCAGTACGGTTTCTAAAGAGTCATAGCTTGAAAGATAAGGAATGCGTTTCGACTTTATTACAGCTGCTAATCCGTTATGAGCCGGGCCATAGTTTTTCTTTTTAGCAAGTATTTGCAGAAAAATGGATTGAGCTGAATCTAATCGCATTTTTCTTTCCATGTCAAAAGCCATGTAATAAGCCGAGGCCCGCACCATGGCTGGTATTACCGAATTAGGGTATTTTTTCTCCACATTTCGGGTTTGCTCAATAGCGTCCTTAAGCTGATGTTTTTTTATAAGTTCTTCCGTTTTTGAAAGTTCCTCTTTTACAGCTTTATCATCTGTGGCGGAATATTGAAGATAGGTTTGTGTGGTATGACCGTTACCCCAATGCCAATGTGTTTTAAAATGCAATGGATTTAAATCGATAGCCAACTGCCATTGCTCTTCCATTTTTGTAAGCTGACGAGCATCTCCTCTTCTCCATATGGCATAACCATAGTTATACCGTGCATCTGCATTGAAGGGATCGAGTTCGAGTGATTTTTTTAAGGGAACTTCCGCTAAATCGGGTTTCTGATTCCAGAATAGTATATCTGACTCAAGTAGCCAGCCTTCGGCATTTTGAGGATACTGAGATTCAATATCTTTAGCAATTTTTAAGGCGTCATCATATCTTTTTTGCAATAAACGAATCTGCCCCAGTTGAATCATCGTCTCTGCATAAAGTGGTTTATCTTTTAAAAGCATTAACTGTTCGCATGTTTGCGCTGCGGCATCCAGTTTCCAGGCCCATGTTTGCAATTGTGCTTTTAACAGCAATGCTTTTGGATTTTCTTTCCTTCTATCCAGAACCACCGACACAAGAGAATCTGCTTTTTTGAAATCGTTGGTCATTAGATAATATTCGGCATTTAATAGCCGAAAATCATTTCCCGGATTTTTGTCAGCAGTTAATAATGGTAAGGCTTCTTTCCACATCCCTAATTTAAGCATGCGCTCAATTTTGGGTTCTGGCTTTAGCTCTTTGTTGACTAATACAGCGGCTCTTTCTTTATCCAGTAACTGTTTTGCAGTTAATGTACTGTCAGGGTTTATTGCTACCGACTTTAAACAAATTGTGGTAAAAAAGGCAACTAAACAAACTTCTTTTGTCTTCATCGTTAGGTTAAATAATTTAATTTATCTGATCGGATATGAATTTGACGTTAAATTCCTATCTGAATTGCAAAATGTCAAATTTTTTTAGAAGAAAGTTTGTAAATTATACACCAAGTCAAAATTTTATAATGAAAACCGCCTTAATAAAATGTTAATAGAAAATTGTCAGGCAGTTTATTTCATAGTCTTATTTTGATAAAAAAAAGAAAACGCTCATGAGAAATGTAAAAAACAACCCCACAACTGCCCGACTGAGGTTCAAATCATTAAAAGAGAAAGAAAAATCAACACTAATTTTTCATATCGAACCTCCTAGTAATAGAATTAATAAAGAGATTGAAAGCAATCATTCAAGTTCTTCTATTCGTTTTAGTGATAAATTGCATGAACACTGGGACGACTTGTTCGATAACTTTGATGACCTGAGGCTAAAATAAATTCTATTATTTCAATGATTTACAGTACATTTGTTGTACTGTATAAATAGCCATCGAGACAAATCCAGATACGCGAAAGCGGTGGGGGCCAATGCGAAAAGGCCCTTTTTTTATGGCATTAAATTATCCCCAAAGTATTGAACTGACCATTTAATAGCGGTTCACTTTTTACTCCCAACCATTTATCTAAAACAGTAGCGTAAACTTCTCTGAAATCAACCTGATACTTTAAATCCCCATTGTCCAAATCTTCAAGATCAGGAGTATTATTATAAATTCCCGCTTTTTTAAGCTTACCACCAAACAAGAACAAATTATTGGCCGTTCCATGGTCGGTTCCGCCACTTGCATTTTGAGCTACTCTTCTGCCAAATTCAGAAAAGGTCATCACCAAAGTGTCATCTAAATTATTGGCCTGTTTTAAATCTTTGATAAATGCCGACACGGCCTCTGAATAGATTTTTAATAACCGATTCTGCTGACCTTTTTGGGCTATATGTGTATCGAAACCACTAAGTGATACATAATAAATTTTGGTACTCAAGCCTGAATTTATAAATGTGCCAATGGTTTTTAGCTCATTGGCAAAGGCAGAGATAGGATAAAACGCAGTGTTTTTATAGATTTTAGCTGTATCATTTATATATTTTGCTGAGGAACAGGTCTCAATCATTGTTTTGTATAGATAGCCCAGATTGTCTTCTGAAAGCATGTTCTGTTTAGCATTATCGGCTTCGAGCCTAAAGAACGGCTCGCGCGTTGTCCGGTATAATTGCTGACTGTTTTTTACCGCCAATCCTTTATGAGCAACACCTTTCAACGCCAGGGATAATGAATCGTCTACCTCAATGGCGGTGTGTGGACTGCTACAATCCGAACAGTTTGAATCAAGATATCGGCCGATCCATCCGTTTGAGAGATACTCGTTTGAGGAGCTGGCGGTTTGCCAAATGTCCATTGAGCGAAAATGTGACCGGTCCGGGTTTGGGTATCCAACGCCATTAACGATACTCATCCAGCCCTGGTCATAGATTTCTTTAAGCGATGCCATATCAGGGTTAAAACCTTGCATGTCCGTCAATTTTATGATTTCACTTGCACCAACACTTAAAGAGGGGCGTTTTTTATAATAACTATCGTCCCCAAATGGAACAATGGTATTAAGGCCATCATTTCCTCCAGATAGCTGTATGATCACCAACCGTTTGAATCCCAAATTGCCCGCAGCCATTAATTCAAGAGGTTTTAAGAATGATGGAATCATTAAAGCACCGGATGCTAAAGCCGTATTTCGTATAAAATCTCTTCTTTTCATTTAATAAATGATTTAGCAAAGTTGATATTCGGGCATCGAAACCAGTTGAACAATGAGTTCTTTTACAGTTGATTCTGATAATTCGGACAGAAGAGCGTACTTACGCTTATTGAGGTCGGGAGCTAAAAAGTAATCAATTAATTGTTCCCGACTAATGCTTTGAGGAAGATCCTGGAGAAAATGGTCCCAATCAGCAACGGCTTTTATTTTACGCTGTATTTGTGGGCTCTGATTTTTCATCAGGGCTATTTCAGCCTCTTCTTCCGGATCAGCTTTCCCAGCAATTTCTATAATGCCACTATTTAATATTACAGAGGGGGTTTTTAGCCGATACATGAGGGTTGAGCTATCTATCCAGTTTTTGCCACCTGGCCAGCCGCTTACATTAGGTGGATAAAAAAGCACCTGACCTAGAGCCTTTTGCAAGAACAATAACATATCGGTGCTCTCATAACTTATATAAAACTGTCGGTTCAAACCAACAATAAATTCGACCGGCGATTTAATATTCACCCCAATATTTTCGGAAGCATAAAACCAATCGGCTGTAAACATTAAAAACAAGGTGCTGCCAATATTATAGTTTGACTCATAAAAATGGTCGGCAAGCTGCTTTATGTGCTGTTCATTTACTGTTTCATTTACAAAGAATTTATAAAACTTGCGACAGATAAATAGGGCGGTTTCTTTGCGTTTTAAAATGATCTCAATAATATCTTCTCCATTAAAGTTTCCGGTTTGTCCCATGAAGGATTTGCTGCCAAAATCATGTTGCTTGGTTCTGAAAACAAAATCAGTAGTAAATGGAGTGAACCCCCATCCGGTAAAGGCACGGGCTGATTCTTTTACATCGTTTTCGGTATAGTTTCCACGGCCAATTGTAAACAGCTCCATCAGTTCTCGTGCAAAATTTTCATTTGGACTGTTTTTACGGTTTTGCTGGTTGTTTAGGAAGGACAGCATGGCCGGTGATTTAGAAACAGCGATCAGCAATTCCTTAAAGTTGCCCAATGCCAGGTTGCGCATTATATTATTAAGCTGTTGATTGTGGATAGGGTTGAAACTTCTGCAGGCAAAATGACCGTGCCAAAACAAGGTTGCCTTTTCCCTCAACTGCGCATTGCTAATACTCATTTGCTGCATCCAACGGGTATTCAGGTTTTCGGTAGATTGCTTAAAGAATTTACGGAGCTCCTTTCGGTTTTCTTCACTCATCATTTCTTTTCCCTGAACATCTTCCAATGAAAAGTTTAAATCGATAGAGGAATAATCATTCGATTGTTCGAACAGGTCTTTTACAATTTTTACCAAGGGTTTGTTGTTAAGCTTTTGAAGCTCATTATAGGAAATTCCGAAGCCGGCTCTGGCATACAAATGCTGAATTTGCCTTGGGGAGAGTCTTTCCATACGCAGTAATTTGAACGTATGACCAAAATATGCATTAAGGGTTTAAAATGTGTTGGAGCTTATATTTTCGAGACTATTTTCTGGATGATCTTATCGGCGTGTTCCCTGGAGTTTTCAATGAACCAAATGTGGGTATCCATTCCGCCGCAAACAACTCCTGCCAGGTAAACATTGTTAAGGTTAGTTTCCATGGTCTCTGAATCATAAAACGGATAACGTTTTTCATCTTCAGAAATAATAATCCCAATTTTCTCGAGAAAAGCAAAATTGGGCCGATAACCAGTCATCGCTATAACAAAGTCGTTTTCAATATTTACATCCCCATCAGCTGTAGCTAAAATAACCTCCCTTTCGCCAATTTCTTTAATGGTAGTATTATAATAAGCTTTAATTGAATTCTCGTTTATTCGGTTCTCCAGGTCGGGTTTGGTCCAATATTTTATTCGTCCTAATTCCCCGTTTCTAACGGCTAATGTAACTTCGGCCCCTTTACGCCAGGTTTCCAAAGCCGCATCGGCCGCTGAGTTATTGGCGCCTACAACCAGCACTTTTTGTCCGGCATAAAAATGCGGGTCTTTATAATAATGAGTTACTTTAGGCAGATTTTCTCCTTTAACATCCATTAAAAGTGGAATATCATAAAATCCGGTGGCGATGATCACATGTGAAGCGGTATACTCGGCTTTTGAGGAAATTACTTTATAACCCCACCCATTTGGCACTACGTTTAACACTTCCTCAAATAGCTGAATATTTAACTGGTTTGAAAAAGCCACACGCCGGTAATACTCCAGCGCTTCAGGGCGGGTAGGTTTGGCATTGTTCGAGACAAAGGGAACGCCACCTATCTCCAGCTTTTCGGAAGTGGAAAAGAACGTCATGTTTAGGGGGTAGTTATATAGCGAATTGGTAAGACAGCCTTTTTCTAAAATTAAAAAGGATAACCCTGCTTTTTGTGTCGAAAGTCCACAGGCAAGCCCAATTGGTCCTCCGCCAATAATAATAACCTCGTAATTAGTTACCGTAACATCCATATATACAAATATAAACACCTAAGATTTTAAAGCAGAGGCTTGTTTTTTAATTCAAAGAGACATTGTAAAAGCGGCTATACAGCAATATGCTTGTTACAAGTTTGCTTGTGGCGATTTTTTCTATAGTTTTATTTAAAATACCTATTTAACTAAATAATCATATGAAAAAATTAATCGGGGCAATCTGTCTTCTTGGATTGTTTCAAACTACACAAGCCCAAGATAATCCGTTGTGGCTGCGTTATCCTGCTATATCGCCAGATGGTAAAACAATCGTTTTTAGTTTCAAGGGTGATCTCTATAGAATGGCTGCTGAAGGAGGCCAGGCTGTTCCTTTAACGCTTCACGAGGCACAAGATTTTATGCCGGTTTGGTCGCATGATGGTAAATCAATTGCCTTTGCATCGGACCGTTATGGTAATTTCGATGTATACGTGATGCCGGCGGAAGGAGGAGAGGCAAAGCGACTTACGTATTATTCAGCAAATGATTTTCCTTCGGATTTTAGCGCCGACAATAAGAATGTCGTTTTTACCTCGGTTCGGCAGGATGCGTTTACTTCTGCCCAATTTCCATACGGACGCATGGCCGAGACTTATAGTGTTCCGGCAGCCGGTGGTAAAACCTCAATGCTGAACACCAATACCATGGAAATTGCCCGTTATAGTAAAGACGGCAAGAAGATCATCTACCAGGATTACAAAGGGTACGAAGACCCATGGCGTAAACACCATACTTCGGCGGTTACAAAGGATATTTGGCTGTATGACATTGCCGAAAAATCTTACAATAAACTAACCTCATTTAACGGAGAAGACCGCAATCCTGTTTTTGGGGCCAATGGAGAAATTTTTTATTTAAGTGAAGAAAGTGGAACGCTGAATGTTCACCAAATGCCTGCAGGTGGGGGGAGCAATACCAAAATCACATCGTTTCAAAAAGATCCGGTTCGTTTTTTATCAGTTTCTGAAAACAATACACTTTGCTATACCTATAATGGTGAGATCTATACGCAAAAACAGGGTGGACAGCCTCAAAAAGTAACTGTTAAAATTTCAACAGACGGCCGAAATAATGCTGAAAAAGTGCTGCCTGTTAATACAGGAGTTACAGAGATGGCGCTTTCACCAAATGGTAAAGAGATCGCTTTTGTTTTCAGGGGAGAGGTTTTTGTTAGTTCAGTTGAAGGTGGAGTAACCAAGCGTGTTACCAATACTCCAACCCAGGAGCGTACTGTAAGTTTTAGTCCCGATGGCCGTACTTTACTGTATGCTGCCGAACGCAATGGAACTTGGGACGTGCTGAAATCTAGTATTCAACGAAAAGAGGAGGCGTATTTTTATTCATCAACTTTATTAAATGAAGAACCGTTAATTACAAGTACTGACAAGGATGAATTTCAGCCGGCTTTTTCTCCCGATGGAAAAGAAGTGGCTTTTTTAGAGAACCGTACTACATTACGTGTCATCAATCTGGCTTCAAAGGCTTTAAGAACTTTATTGACTGACGAAAGCAATTATTCATATTCAGATGGGGATCAGTATTATACCTGGTCGCCAGATAGTAAATGGATATTAGCCGGCTTCAATGAACCCAATCAATACTTTAACAATGATATAGCGCTAATTGCCGCCGACGGAAAACAAAAGTTGACCAATCTTACTCCAAGCGGTTATAGCGAAGGGTCGCCAAAATGGGCTTTAGGTGGTAAAATGATGATTTATTTTGCCGATCGTGATGGTATGAAAAACCATGGAAGCTGGGGCGGTGAATCAGATGTTTATGGTTTATTCTTTACACAAGAGGCCTTTGATCGATTTAAACTAAGCAAAACAGATTTTACCTTGGTTAAAGAGCAGGAAGAAAAGGAGAAGAAAGACAAGAAAACGGAAGAAACCGATTCAAAAGATAAAAAAGACGAAAAATCAGTCAAGCCTGAAGATAAAACTGTTAAAATTGAGCTGCCGGGTATTGAAGACCGTCGCTTACGTTTAACGATCAACTCTTCAGATTTGTCAGATGCGATAATGTCTTCGGATGGGGAGAAGTTGTATTACCTTTCGAAGTTTGAAAAAGGTTATGATCTGTGGGTAACTGAGCCTCGAACCAAAGACACCAAAATTTTAGCGAAACTGGATGGTGGTCCTGCCGGTATAGAAATCGCTAACGATGGCAAATCATTATTTGTGGTTTCGAGTGGAAAAATTTCGAAAGTAGATGCTGAAAGCGGAAAGGTAACACCAATTGGCATTAGCAGCGAAATGATGCTGAGCGCGGCTCAGGAGCGTGAATATATTTTTAACCATGCATGGCGCCAGGTAAAAGAGAAATTCTACGTAACCAATTTGCAAAACGTTGATTGGGAGTATTACGGAAAAGCGTACAAGAAGTTCCTTCCTTATATAAATAACAATTATGATTTTGCTGAGATGATGAGCGAAATGCTTGGAGAGTTGAACGCTTCACATACGGGCTGCCGTTATGCTCCGCCTTCGGAAGGTGGCGACCGTACCGCTGTTTTGGGCTTGGTATATGATGATAGCTTTAACGGAAACGGTCTTAAAGTAGAAGAAGTGCTACTTAAAGGGCCTTTTAATACGGCAAAATCAAAAGTAAAAGCGGGAACAATTATCGAAAAGATTGATGGTCAGCTCATAACGGTTAATGACGATTATAATAAACTATTGAATCGTAAGGCTGGAAAACTAACGCTGGTTTCCTTATTCGACCCTTCCAATGGCGCACATTGGGATGAAAGTATTAAACCGCTGACCATAGGTGAACAGAATGAACTATTATATACCCGTTGGGTAGAGAACCGTCGTAAAGAGGTAGACAAACTTTCGGGTGGAAAGGTAGGCTATGTTCATGTGCGCGGAATGAATGATGAAAGTTTCCGTACCGTTTACGAAGACGTATTGGGCAAGAATGGACAAAAAGAATCGCTAATTGTCGATACCCGTTTTAACGGCGGTGGTTGGCTGCATGATGACCTGGTTACTTTGTTAAGCGGTAAAAAGTATATTGATATTTATCCGAGAGAAAAACACAGAGGACAAGAGCCGTTTAAGAAATGGACAAAACCGTCGGTGGTTTTAATGGGAGAAGGCAATTACTCTGATGCTCATATGTTCCCTTACGCTTACAGGGCTAATAATGTGGGTAAGCTTATTGGCATGCCGGTTCCTGGAACAGGCACAGCTGTTTGGTGGGAAACCCAGATCGATCCGTCACTAGTATTTGGGATTCCACAAGTTGGGATGTTAGACACTAACGGAAAGTATTTAGAAAATAATCAATTGGAGCCCGATGTTAAAGTGGCAAATGATCCTTCAGTGGTAACAAGCGGAAGGGATCAGCAAATTGAAACTGCGGTTAAAGAGCTGCTTAAAGCAAACAATATGAAAGCAGAGAAATAAAAAAAGGGAGAGCTTGGCTCTCCCTTTTTTTTAATCTTTTTCGCTACCGCTAAGGATAGAAGTAACTAGTGAAAGCAAGAAACTGAAAATAATGGCCCACCAAAAGCCATCAACAGAAAATCCGCTCACCACTTTTTCGGCAAAGTAAATGATTAGGAAGTTGATGACCAATAAAAACAAACCCAGGGTAATAAGGGTAATCGGAAGGGTAAGAATGACTAGAATTGGTTTTATTACTGCATTTAAAATGCCTAGCACCACAGCTAAAATGAGTGCCGTTCCAAATGTATCAATATGTACACCCGGTAAAATATACGACAGTCCGAAAGCAACAACTGCTGTAATAATTAAACGTACAATAAGATTCATAGCAAAGATTTTTTAATAAGATAAGAAAACCTTGCCAGAAAATACCCGGCTTATTCATAAACTTCGCGGCCAAATGGGGTAAGGGATAAGCCCATTAGCTTAAAATGCTGCTTTGCAAATGGAAGCCCGATAATGGTAATGGCTAACAATAGGCCAAAGCCAAGGTGAGTTAGTGCAATCCATAATCCGCCAATAAAAAACCAAATAATATTCAGTAAAGTTGATAAGCATCCCGGGTTACCTTCAGTTACGCGGATTTTCTTTCCAAATGGAAACAAGGCTAAAAATGCCAGTTTAAAACACTGAATACCCCAGGGAATGCCAACAATTGTACAACACATTGCAAAGCCCGAAACCAGGTATTCCATAAAAATGGCCAGTCCGCCAAATATTAGCCAGATAATATTTCCAATTAAATTCATGCAGATGTTTAGTTTGATTTCTAGTCTAGTAAAGCCTTAATATCTTCAGCCGTTAATGATTTCTCAAAAGAATCTTCAACCGTAATTAAGGAGTTGAATAAGTTTTTTTTCTTCTTCTGAAGCTTGAGTATTTTTTCTTCCACCGAGTTTTTGGTGATAAATTTATAGATAAACACATTCTTGGTTTGACCGATCCGGTGTGCACGGTCAATGGCTTGTTGCTCTACTGCAGGGTTCCACCAAGGATCAAGCAAGAACACATAATCGGCTTCGGTTAAGTTTAAACCCGTACCTCCAGCTTTAATAGAAATTAAGAAAAGCTGTACATCATCGTTTTCTTTAAACTCTTTGATATTAGCTGAGCGATTTTGGGTGGACCCATCTAAATAGGCATAGCGGATATTCAGTGTGTCCAGTTCGTTTCGCAGCAGTTGCAAATGTTTAACAAACTGCGAGAACACCAAAATTTTGTGACCCTTAACCAGTGTGTTTTGCAGTAACTCCACTACCAACGAAAACTTCCACGAGTCGAATTTATATCCTTCGTCAACCAGTTTAGGGTGGTTGGCAATTTGACGTAAACGTGTTAATCCTTGTAAAACCGGAATCTGTGACTTAGCAACGCCGTTTTCGGTAATAATCTGAAGCAATTCATTTCGGTAAAACGATTTCGTTTCTTCATATACCTTCTCCTGCTCTTCACTCATGTTGCAGTAGAATATCTGCTCGGTTTTTGGCGGAAGTTCTTTGGCAACTTGGTCCTTGGTCCTGCGTAAAACAAAAGGTTTTATTAACGCATGCAAACGACGAAGCTTTTCCTCATCCTGTTTTTTCTCAATCGGAATGATGAACTCGTTTTGGAAATAGGTGTGGGTGCCCAGTAATCCAGGGTTTACAAACGAAAGCTGTGTCCATAAATCGGCCACTGTATTTTCTACAGGCGTACCGGTTAAGATTAGTTTATGTTTCGATTTTAATGCTTTTATGGCCTTGGCACTTTTGCTGTGTGGGTTTTTTATATTCTGACTTTCATCTAAAATGATGTAATGAAAGTAAAACTTCTCCAGCAGCTCATGGTCAATGCGCACAATGCCGTAAGTAGTTAAAATAAGGTCGTAATTGGCAAAAAGCGATACGTCTTTTTCACGTGCTGCGCCAGTGAAAACGTGAACTTTTAATTTAGGAGTGAACTTTTTGGCTTCGCTAATCCAGTTATCAATCAATGATGTTGGCATAACCAGCAACGAAGTTTGATGAATCTCACTCTGCTCTTTTACTTTTTGCAGCAGAGCCAGGGTTTGCACGGTTTTACCCAAACCCATATCGTCGGCAAGGCATCCGCCTAAATTATAACTGCTCAAAAAGTTGAACCAGTTAAAGCCGGCTTTTTGATAGGGGCGAAGCTCTCCCTTGAAATGTGTTGGAATTGGGAAATCCTCTATTTCTTCAAACTGCTCAAGCCTGCGCAGTTTGCGGTCCATAGTAACTTCGGCCAAATCGGAACTTGCGTAATCCTGGATTAAGCCGATGTGGTGTTTCTTAAGTTTTAAGTGCTTGGACCCTTCGGCAAAAGCAAACAGATTTCCGTAGGTATTAAACCAACTTTCAGGAATAATAGCAATTTCACCGTTAGGCAAGCTAAACTCACGCCTTCTGTTTAAAATATGATGTTTTAGTTCGATGAAAGGAATTTCAAATGCACCGAAAGTTACAATAGCATGAATGTCGAACCAGTCGTTATTTTCTTTAAACGATAAATTGATCGACGATTTACCAAACACATAGCGTTTCTCTCCCGATTGATCAATCGAAAAGCCCTTTTCCTGTAACAAGTCGAAATGCTCATTCAGCCAATCATGCAGGTAAAACTCATCGTCAAAATCGGAACTGTTGCTGAGTTGAAAGTGGTTTGGCATTTCCAGCGCTAAACTCAGGCTCAATAGTTCATCAGCCTTTTTTTGTTCCCAGTTTAATGAGCGTTTAATTCGATGGAAAACATAATTCTCCTCCTTTTTCTCAACTGTTACCGAAACCGCTGCTTGCGAACCGAAAGCGAACTTATACTTATTGTACTTGAAATGCAGATCAATACAAGGCTTTTCCTTTTTCAGGTTGATCTTTAAATGAGGCGTGGCTTCATACTTTTCGGTAATTATGTCGAAACCTTCTGCATAAACATGATGCTTTTCAATAAGGGGAGCGACAAACTTTTCAAAATAGGTTTTCTCCGAACTCCTTGGGATCTCAATAAACCGTTTGTTTAAAAAAGGGACCAGTTTTTTCCCTTCAAGCTCATGCTCAAAATTGTAAAGTGTATCTTCCAACAGCATCCAAGCGGGTTGGTTCGAAATCACCTGTGCCTCTTTGAACATAAACTCTATGCGCTTGTCTCGATATTTAATGGTCGGAAAATAGCGCGTGGCTTCTTCGTTTCTTCGGAAATGAAATAAGACAGAGGCCGGCTGTTCGGCAATAGAGACGGCTTGCCAGGTGGGATTGCCTTCTTTACCGGTTTCAAATACAGCTTTGTCGCGCATCAGTTCAATAGCTTCACTTAAAGTAGCCTCAATAAACGGCTGCACCTTAGTTTTTAAAGCATCGTTCCAATATTTGGTAAAGAATTCACGAGGGCGCACAGGCTGCTTATGAAACCTGCGGATGATATTTTCCTGCTCTACCTGTTCGAGCAAAGCAATCAATTTATAATCGGTTTGATCTAAAAAACGGGCAAATTCCGATGCCGTATGCGAGAACAAACGTTTATGTACCAATGAATAAGTATACTCCCGGTTCATTTGTACAATGTGGGGTTCAAATAAATAGCCCAGGAATTCGTGTTGTAATAACGAATACACTATTTTACATGGTCTGGTGCTATCTACCCTCAGCATATGTTCTACTCTTTTCTGAAATCTGGCCGCCTATCTGCCGCCAAAAATTTTAAAAGTAGCAATATTATTGAAATTGTGTTTACGGTGGATTAAAAAATCAACAAATTAATACTTCGTATTATTTATAATGGTGGGTTTCATGACAAGAAAAGTTTAGCGTTAATAACGTTACGAATACTCTAAAAACAGAATCATTATAATTAAAAAGAAATTTTCATTGCTTTATGAAATAATCAAAACATCTGCATCTTTAAGCAAACAATACATAGTACAATGAGAGTCAAAACGCTTTTAACAGCTACATTAATTGCCTATTGTTTGCCAGCATTGGCCAATGATGGTAAGAACTCAGTAAATGCGAAGCTTCAGTCAGCAATGATTTTACGGGTTGGGGCCGAAGTAACCCATACCGCCAAAGCAACACTTACACAAGGAAGCAACGAATTATGGATTGAGGGCTTAAGTTCTTCAATTGATGTAAACAGTCTTCAAATAAAATGTTCGGGGGGCGTAACGGTTATGTCTTCTGCGTTTTCAACCGACTATTTAACCACCGGTACACCATTGCCTTCAGTTAAAAAACTGCAAGATTCTATAGACTATTACGGCAGAGAGAAAGATAGAATTCAAGTATTCTTGAAAACGAATGATGAACTTTTGAGTTTACTCAAAGCAAATAAATCAATAGGAGGAACTCAAACCGGACTGAGCGTGGCTGAGTTAATGAAAATGATGGATTATTACAAGGCTAAATCAACAGAGCTTGAAAACGAGAAAAGTGTTTTCAATAATAAGTTGAGTAAGATCAGTGAATCTATTGCTCGTTTACAGCTTCAGATTGACGAAGAATCTCGTAAGAATGACAAATCCTTTGGCAGGTTAAAACTGCAATTGAGCAGTCCACTAGCCGCAACGTATGATTTCACGGTTTCATACTATACCAATGCTGCTTATTGGATTCCATATTATGATCTGCAAGCTTCTTCGGCAGATAAACCGGTTAAGCTAACTTACAAAGCCAAGTTTGTACAAACAACAGGTCTTGACTGGAAAAAAGTAAAACTAACGCTTTCAACGTCAACCCCTGGCAATGGTAAAACTGCTCCTGAACTTAAAGCATGGTTTCTGGAATATGCAATCAATAAAGCTTTACAAGGCAGAGTGCCCGGACTTGAGGTTGCTCAAAACGCAATCTCGTATGATGATGCTTCTGCTAAACGAGAAAAAAAATACCTGAGCGAATCAGTAGTGATTAGAGGCACAAATAGTGTCACCCCTAATCAATCTCCATTGTATGTGGTAAACGGACAAATAATGAATGCCGAGGAAGCCACTAAAATTAGTCCTGAGACCATAAAGGATATAAATGTTTTGAAAGATGCGTCTGCAATAGCATTGTATGGTAATCGTGCTTCAAATGGGGTAATTATTATCACGTTGAAAGAACAAACAGATTATGTTTCTGAGAGGGAAAATCCGATTGATGTAACCTATGATATTGATCTGCCTTACGACATCCTTGGATCTGGAAATGAGCAAAGTGTAACCTTGAAAAGCTTTGACCTACCTGCTGAATACAAATTTTACAGTGCTCCTAAGGCAGATAAAAACACCTATTTGTTGGCAACGGTAAATGACTGGGAAAAATTGAATTTATTACCGGGTGAGGCCAACATCACATTTGAAGGAACCTATATTGGCAAATCTTATATCGATCCTTTGTCAACCCAAAAAACGCTTAACCTCACCTTAGGAAATGACAAGCGCGTGATCGTAAAACGTGAGAAAATGCAGGATTATAGCAGCACCAAGTTTATTGGAAGTGAAAAGAAGCAAATTTTCACCTACAAGCTAACGGTTAAAAACACCAAGAATTCGGCTGTAAAAATGATCTTAAAGGATCAGTATCCTCTATCAACACAAAAAGACATTGAAGTTGAACTATTAGAATCGTCAAAGGCGCATGTAAACAACGAAGTTGGAACATTAACCTGGGAGTTTGAGATGAAACCGGGCGAAACCCGAGAGTTTACTTTAAGCTATGCCGTCAGATATCCAAAGGATCAGAATTTAAACTTATAGTTACTATTGAAAATAGCCGGTCAATTATTGGCCGGCTATTTTTTTAAGCTATTTTTTCGAAGTGGTTGTTGGCATACAAGATAAATCGGGATGGATTTTTCCGTTTTTATGGTCAAAACGGCTTATAACAGTCCATGTTTTGTTCATTAAGGCTTCGCCTTCTTCTCCCAGTAGTTTATCAACTTCCTGCGATTTAGAATAATAATCGTTGGCGTTTTTTGCACTCTGAACAACAATAAATACTGGTTCCAAGCCGATATCCCCTAAGTTAAACCGGTAGCCCGTTGGAGCTTTTTTCTTCTCAAATAAAGCTTTCCACTCTTTGGCTATTTCCATAGCTTCTTTTTCTTTTTCAGGGTTGATGTAATAAAAATCCCAGTGTCTGAAAGTGTTTTCTGCAGGGAAATCAGGCATATACGATAGATCGGCACGATACCTGACCATAAAATCCCTATGAGTGGAGAATGTTCCATCATAGTTTTTCATCATTGATTCCATTGCATCTTTACCCATTGCTTTTGATAATTGACCAAAAGCGTTGTCAACCATGTCAATACCGGCATAATTATTCACTGGAATTACATAGATGTAGGAAAAATCATCACGGCTTGCCACCCAGTACATTATTGATCCGTTGGTATTTTTAATCATTGCATCTGCCAGTCCCTTGGCTGCCTTTTCATACATCACTGCCTTTTCCGGTATTACTTGGTCCTCGTGAACCAGGTACAAAATGCCCTTGTTGGTATCCTGAGCTTTTGCAACAATGCATGACGCAAGAACTAATATTGAAGTGATAAATTTTGTGAATGAATGAACTTTCATAAGTACCTCCTTGTTTTTATAATGAAAGAAAAGGAATTTCAATTCGAATAAAATGAATAGAAATGCTGATTTGAGGTTCTGAATGAATGTGTTAAGGTTTACAGCGGATGATGGAAAGCTGTTAAGTTTTATGGGCTGTAGAAGTTAAATTTACAATTAATTGAAGATAAAACACTGAATAACAATTAATTATTGTTGTTTTTTAAAATGAAATGTTCTGGATCCAACAGGTTGATCCGGCGAACCGGGTAAAAAAGCAGCATTAATTTCATTTTCACCGATAGAGAAACTAAGGTCATCAAAGAAAACCTCTGATAGGTCGCATGTAGGTGCAATTAAAAATGAGTTTTTATCTTTATCAAGCGTAAGGGTGGTTAATCGCAAGCTAAAAATCGGGTGGTACATTTGCAGAAAACGTGCGGTGTCAAGGGGATATCTTACTTCACCGTTTTCATTAGTTGTTTCTTCATTATCGTTCAATCTGCAGGCAACATACCGGTAAGGGCGATTTAGCGTGTCGGCTACACGTAGCGTAATAAATTTATCCTGGGTTTTTGTTGCGCTGGAAAGTTTAAAATCAGCCAAAGGTTGTTTATGAAAGCTATTGAATATTATTTTATTGCCTTCTTTCTTCCAAAGACCTTTTCCCCATTTGTCGGCCGCTCCGTAGGAAAAAAAATATTCGAAGGTTCCATCCTCCAATAGTTGGAAGCCAGCAGCGGTTTCCATTACGCCATGAAGCATGAAAATCCCTGTTACGTTTTGGGCATTTGCTGCGCTTACTATCAGTAATAGAGCAAAAAGAAATGTTTGTTTGAGGTAGTTCATTGTAAAAAAAGCTGTCTATCTTAAATTAATAAACTTATAGCACATATTTTTACAATTGAAATCATCTTAGATGATATAAAAAACATACCCTAATTGAAATCGAAGATTTATGTTAAAAAAAACAACTACCCTTTTTGCGTTCATTGTAATGCTTTTTTCCATACCCACAGCATCAGGTCAAAGTCAAAGTTCTGGATGGGCCGCATATATCGGATCTTTTCAGTTTAAACAATCTAAGTTTGGGTTAATGTTTGATGCCCAGGTCCGCTCTTCAGATGAATATGTTCATTTACAACAATATCTTTTCCGAACGGCCTTAACCTATAAATTTAATAAGCATTATACAGCTTCTGCGGGCTATGCTTATGTTTCTAGTTATGCGGTAATTAATGGTGTTTCTGATCGTGTTCCTGAGCACCGTGCCTTTGAACAGTTCTTTATAAATCATAAACTGGGTAGTATCTCATTAATACACCGCTTTAGAAATGAACATCGTTGGATCGCAACCGCCGCCGATCCGAATGATTTTAATGCCCAGCAACGTTTTAGGTATTTTCTTAGAGGAGTCATTCCTTTTCAAAGGGATTCTGTATTTAGCAAAGGGGTCTTTTTTTCGTTTCAGGAAGAGATCATGTTTAATTACATCAATAAAGAAGTAACCAATAACAGTTTCTTTGATCAAAACCGGGCCTTTGTTGGAGGGGGTTATCGATTTAATTCTAAAATAGATCTGGAAGTAGGTTATATGAATCAATTGGTGAAACAAAGAAGCGGAAACACCCTTACCAACAATATTTTTCAGCTAGCCATTTATACAAGGCTTAATCTATAATTAAATTATAAATCCCGAAAAAGGTAAATACCAGTATCTTTGCGCCTCATAAAAAATTATGAATGAAGATACTGGTTTATTTTAAACGCTACTTACTCGTTTGTTTATTACTGGTCCTGTCATCTGCCACATTACTTGCACAAAACATAAATACGGCCTGGCTTACCTTTAACACACGCTTTCAGAGTGCGAAAACGCCTTGGGGTGGTTTTATTGACATTCCTTTACGGACAACAGATAATTATGAGCACTTACAGCAAATTATTATTAGACCCGCAATTTCTTATAAATTAAATAACCATTTTACTGCAGCCGCCGGCTATGCTTATGTATTAAACTTTAGTTATAAGAATGAGGAGAGGCTGTATTCTGATGAGCACAGACTTTGGGAACAGGTAATCTATAATCATAAGTGGGGCAGCGTTTTATTCTATCATCGACTCAGAAATGAGCATCGTTGGATAAGTTCAGTAGTTTATCCGGATGACTATAAAACCCAGCAGCGTATTCGATATTCCTTAAGAGGGATGATCTGGTTTAATCAGGATTTGTTATTTGAAAAAGGGTTTTATGGGGTGTTGCAGGATGAGGTTATGTTTAACTATGTAAACAAAGAAACCACCAATAATAGTTTTTTTGATCAGAACCGACTTTATACGGCTATTGGCTTTAAATTTAAAAGGCTAATTGACCTGGAGGGCGGTTATATGAATCAACAACAGAAACAGAAGAGTGGGGCAACCTCAACAAATCACATTATTCAGTTAACGATGTTTACCAAGTTTACGTTATAGTAGTAAAGCCCCTGATCAAGTTATAGTTTAACCACAGAATTATGCTTTACCAGAATTATTCTGTGGTTAAGTTTGCAAGATTAGAGTTCTATTTCACCTTCAAAAACATAATCAGCCGGCCCTTCAAGATAAATGTCAGTGAAGGCTTTTCCATTAGCAGTAGTTGCTGTTACCGCCAAATCTCCTCCCATTGCTTTAATTTTTGTGGTGTGGGTTCCTGTAATTTTCTTCTTATTCATCATTGCCAGGGCAACGGCAGTAACACCGGTCCCGCAAGCAAGGGTTTCATCTTCAACACCGCGTTCATATGTCCTAACTACTAAATGATCGCCCTTGTCTTCTACAAAATTCACATTAATTCCTTCGACCTTAAAACGGCCATTGTATCGGATGGCGCGCCCTTCTTTAAATACGTCGAGATTTTTAACATTTAAAACCTCTTGTACAAAATGCGGAGAACCGGTATTGAGTACAAAATGGTCGCCATTAACTTCAACATCATTCACGTCGATCATATGCAAACTCACGCCTTTTTCTGTCATCTTGGCATAATGAGGACCGTCTACGGCAATAAAGTTTGTGTCTTGTTCAAATATGCCAAGTCGGTTGGCAAAGGCCGTAATACATCTTCCTCCGTTGCCGCACATGCTACTCGGATTGCCATCTGAATTGGCGTAAATCATCTCAAAATCAAAGTTTTCGTGATTTTGAAGCAGCATGATCCCATCTCCACCAATGCCAAAACGACGATCGCATAAGTGTTTAAATAACTTTACGTTAATATTAATTGTGGCATTTCTATTGTCAATCAATACAAAGTCGTTTCCGGCGCCTTGATATTTATAAAACTTTATCTTCATGAAAATTTCACTTTCGGGTAATAATTTTGAATACGAACCGTTTCGTAGAGTGTAAATTCATTTTTACAAAACTAATAGAAATGATAGTTGGTTTTTGCAACAAACGAGTATTAATTTTGAATAGCAATTGATTTTATAAAAAGAAAACATGAGAAAAATAGCTTTAACATTATTAACTGCCAGCATGGGTGGTATAGTGGCCGTTGGGGCATATAAGGTTTTCGAGAACAAAGGCGAAACCAGTATTGAAGACAAACAAAATGTAAAATTTGTAAGCTTTGGAGAAAAAGGCAATATGGTTGGTTCGGCCGGCGATGTTGATTTTACTTCAGCAGCAGCAATGGTTACTCCGGGTGTAGTTCACATAAAAACAACCTACACAACAAGTGGCAGAGGGCAGCAATACAGTCCTTTTGAAGATATGTTCGATGATTTCTTTGGAAATCGGGGAGGAGGGCGTAGTCGCCAGCCACAGCGGGCTTCCGGCTCAGGTGTAATTGTAACTCCTGATGGTTATATTGTTACCAACAACCACGTAGTTGACGATGCCGATGAAATTCAGGTTGTTTTAAATGATAAGCGATCATATAAAGCCAAGCTTATTGGGAAAGACCCAAACACCGATTTGGCCTTAATTAAAGTTGAAGGGAAAGACCTTCCATTTATAAAATACGGTAATTCCGACAATGTTAAAGTTGGCGAATGGGTATTGGCCGTAGGCAATCCGTTCAACCTTACTTCAACTGTAACAGCGGGTATTATCAGTGCAAAAGCCAGGAATATCGGTATTTTGAGCAATCAAAATGACCCTGATGCGCGTCCAATTGAAGCCTTTATTCAAACAGACGCAGCCATTAATCCCGGCAACAGTGGAGGGGCATTGGTAAATACAAATGGGGAGCTTGTTGGTGTTAATGCTGCCATTGCTTCGCAAACCGGCGCTTATGAAGGCTATGGTTTTGCAATTCCGGTGAACCTTGTTAAAAAGGTTATAAACGATATCTTAAACTTTGGTACTGTTCAGCGCGGTTATTTAGGTGTTCAGTTTAATGAAAACAATGCTGAACTGGCTGAGAAAAAAGGACTGAAAACCTTTAATGGGGTGTATGTTGAATCGGTTATGGAGGGTGGTGCTGCTGCTGCCGCAGGTATTAAATCAGGCGATTTGATCACCAAAATTGAAGGTAATTTGATCACTTCAGGTTCTGACCTACAAGAGCAAATTGGCTTACACCGTCCGGGCGATGCCATTAATTTAACCGTTTTACGTAATGGTAGCGAAAAGGATTACAAAGTAATTTTGAAAAATGCAGAGAACAATGCTTCCTTGGTGAAATCAACTTCGAGTGCAACATTCGATGCGCTGGGAGCTAAGTTTAGCCCGTTAAATGATGCCGAGAAGAAAAAATATAAGATACAAGGAGGGGTAAAGATCAGCGCTTTAAAAGAGAATGGCATTTTATCGCAATATGATATTCAGCAAGGATTTGTAATTACCCGTGTTAATGGAAAAACCGTTTCATCAGAGGAAGAGGTTAAGGCTGCTTTAAGCAACAGCCGCAACGGCATGGTAAATCTGGAAGGGATCTATCCTGATGAGCCATCATCACGTTATAGTTTCTCATTTCCTGCATCAAAATAAAAATAAGTCTTACGGCTATATAAAAGGGTGTTAACCAGCGGTTAACACCCTTTTGTGTTAACAATAAATTATAGAAGCAAAACTTTCTACTTATATTTTATTTGTGTAATTTAAATTGCATAAAGCGACCTTCCCTACATAGATTCATAAGTTCAAAGTTTAGTCTTCATTTTAGCCAAACAGCACACCGCAAAAAGCAATGAATAAACTTTATGTCAACTAAGAAATTCTAATTTAAACTTACAAACCATGAAAAAAATTATTTACGCTCTCCTCGTTTTGCTTACCCCCATTTTTGCAAGTGGGCAACAGCAAATTGACTCAACTATTGCCAAATCAATTATCCCTCTTGATAAGCAGGAACTGCTGAAAAACGTAAATCTTATTGCTAATATCCGTTCTGCCGGCAATGCCTACTTTGATCAGAATGGATTTAATAATTTCAGATTTCAAATGGAACAATTTCGCCTTGAGTTTAAAGGAAATGTCAGTAAAAGGACATATTTCCGATTCAGGGACCGCTACACCAGACCTGCCACTTCCGAATCCGTTGATAATCTAAGTCGTTCTACAGATTTGGCTTATGTAGAGTTTAAAATGAAAAAGGATTCTGAATTTTGGCATTTGTCCTTTGGTAAAATGTGTGCCGATTGGGGTGGCTTTGAGTTTGATACAAATCCAATCTTTATTTATCAATACACCGACTTTATTAATGCCGCAGATAACTTTTTAACCGGTATCGGATCGCGTTTCAAGGTAAGCAAAGATCACTCTTTCTCCTTACAGGTCTTAAATACACGTACTAAAACCTTTGCAGAGCTCTATCCTGGTGATGTGGGTTTTATTGAAGAAAGTAAGGCGCCGTTAGCCTATATTGCTAACTGGAGAGGACATTTGCTTGGCGATAAGCTCCAAACAATCTGGTCGTACAGTTTATTCAATGAGGCTAAGGAATATTTCATCAATTACGCATCATTTGGTATCCAGGTGATTCCTTCTTCAAAATTTAGGATACAATTCGATTATAAATGGTGCAGCGAGCAGTTGGACCGAGAAGGTATCGTTACCAACTACATAAAAACAGGGGATGAATATGATGATCGTACCGCTCAGGGAACGGTTTACAATAGTTTTTGGACTCGCCTTGACTACCGCTTGGTACCTAAAGTGAACCTGTTTTTCGTAGGGTTTATAGATAAGGGAAGATGGGATAAGGCAGATACTTATTATAGCAATGCCTCGTCGAACCAAGATATTTATACAGGTTATTGTTATATTCCGGGTGTGGAATTTCTGCCATCTAAAGACCTTAACATTAAAATATTTGTAAGTTATGTGGGCCATGATTATCGCTTTACCGACTTTTCAAAAAACACATTGAACAGAACCAATTATAGCAATAACCGATTTACTTTTGGTATCAGCACACCTTTAGTTTTCTTGTAGTAAACAGTATTTAAAAACCAATCATTTTAAAAATTATAGCTATGTCATCAACGCGAATTGAACATGATTTTCTTGGCGAGAAGGAGATATCCAACTCAGTTTATTACGGAGTACAAACCTTAAGGGCCCTCGAAAATTTTAGTATTACAGGCATTCCTATTTCTAAGGAACCATTATTTATTCAGGCCTTTGGTTTTGTTAAGAAGGCCGCAGCGCTTGCCAACCGTGATTGTGGAGTATTAGATGCTAAAGTTACCGAAGCCATAGTTTACGCCAGCGACAAATTAATTGGAGGGGAGTATGGTGATCAGTTTGTTTCAGATTTGATTCAGGGGGGTGCCGGAACCTCATGTAATATGAATGCAAACGAGGTTATTGCCAACATTGGTCTGGAGTATTTGGGATATCAGAAGGGCGATTACGATCATCTGCATCCCAACAATCATGTTAACTGCTCGCAATCCACCAATGATGCTTATCCAACGGCATTTAGAATTGCGCTCTATAAGAAAATTGATATTTATGTAAAATCATTGGAGGCATTACAAATATCGTTTTCAAGAAAAGCAAACGAGTTTAAGAATGTGCTGAAAATGGGCCGTACGCAGCTGCAAGATGCTGTTCCCATGACATTAGGCAGCGAGTTTCATGGATGGGCAACCACCATTGGAGAGGATATCCAGCGTATGCGCGAATCTCAAAAACTGATCTGCGAATGTAATATGGGGGCCACAGCAATCGGCACACGCATCAATGCCCCTGACGGGTATCCTGAGTTATGCACCAAATATCTTGCAGACATTTCGGGTATTCCAATTACGTTAGCTGAAGATCTGATTGAGGCAACTTCAGATACAGGAGCGTATGTTCAGATTTCGGGCACCTTAAAGCGAAGTGTTATAAAAATATCTAAAATCTGTAATGATCTGCGACTCTTATCTTCTGGTCCGCGTACGGGTATAAATGAAATTAATTTGCCTAAAATGCAGCCAGGGTCATCCATAATGCCCGGAAAGGTAAATCCGGTAATTCCTGAAGTGGTCAATCAAACAGCTTATTATGTTATTGGTGCTGATGTTACAATTACACTTGCTGCCGAAGGCGGACAGCTTCAGCTAAATGTAATGGAACCTGTGATTGCTTTTAGTTTGTTTACTTCTTTGGAATACATGACAAACGCGATTCATACACTTATTTCAAAATGTATTAATGGAATTACAGCCAACGAAGATGTATGTAAGAATCTTGTAATGAACAGTATTGGCATTGTTACTTCGCTGAATCCAATATTAGGTTACGAAGAATCAGCTTCAATTGCCAAGGAAGCACTCAGTACAGGCAAATCTGTTCACGAAATTGTTATAAAGGATCGAAAACTGATCACCCAGGAAAAATGGGATGAGATTTACAGCATTGAAAATATGATCCACCCTAAGTTTATTAAAGAATAAATGGTTTAATTCAAAAAGATATCTATATGAAACGCTCTCTCACAAAATTTACTTTATTGCTTATTGCAGTAACCATTTCATGTACAACATTTGGTCAAAATGTGCGTGTTAAAATACTTGCTACAGGAGGTACTATCGCCGGCGCGGGAGCTTCGGCCGACAGAGCCGCGTATACTGCAGGCAAGTTACCCATTGATGAATTGTTAAATGCCGTACCTCAAATACATAAATTGGCAAAAATAACCGGCGAGCAGGTGGCCTCTATCGGTAGCCAGGACATGTCGGTAGAAGTTTGGCTCAAATTAGCTAAACGCATAAATGAGATCTTTGCCAAGAACGAAGCCGATGCAATTGTAATCACCCATGGAACCGATACCCAAGAAGAAACTGCTTACTTTTTAGATTTAACGGTAAAATATAATAAACCTGTGGTGTTGGTAGGTGCAATGCGCCCTGCAACAGCTATCAGCGCCGATGGGCCCAAGAATTTATTAGATGCAGTTGTTGTGGCTGCCGACCCTAAGAGCCAGGGACGAGGGGTTTTACTGGCAATGAACGAGCGAGTATTTGATGCTAAATCGGTTACTAAAACTAACTCTACTTCATTGGAAACCTTCCTTTCAACGAACTTTGGGCCTATAGGTCTTATTTACGATAAAAAGGTTGAATATTATTACACCCCGGTTCGTAAATCGGGCACAAGCACACCATTTGATGTATCTAATTTAACTTCTTTGCCTAGGGTTGATGTTGCGTATATGTATGCCGATGCTGACCCAACAGCTCTCAATGCATTTGTTTCTGCAGGAGCCAAAGGAGTTGTATTTACCGGAGTAGGAAACGGCAATATGAATAAGAAGAATTATGATGCTATAAAAGCTGCGACTGATAAAGGAGTTATTGTGGTGCGTGCAACCAGAACACCCGGAGGACGAGTAACACTTCATGATGAAGTTGACGATGCCGCTTTGGGCACCCTTGTATCAGATGATTATAATGCTCAGAAAGCCCGTATTTTATTAATGCTAGCATTAACAAATACCACAGATAAGGCTAAAATTCAGAATATGTTCTTTGAATATTAGAATGGTTTTTGGCCGAGTAAGGTTAAGCAACAAGTATTACGTTATATGAAATTCAAAAAGCACATTCGATTTTGGGACTTAGTTCCCAAAGCCAATGTGCTTTTTTATTTATAAGACGGGAATAATGGGCAAGCAAAAATGATTTAATGGTAATTTCTTATTTCAACTACCGAATATGATTTGGCTACAGCTTATAGTATTACTAGCAATGGTCCTTATAGGATCGCACCTGAAAGGTATCGGTTTGGGTTTAATGGGGGTGCTGGGTATGTTCATCTTTGTTCAGTTTTTCGGGATGAAACCTGCACAGCCGCCGGGTGATATTATGCTTATCATCCTTAGCATCGTTACCTTGTCGGCAGCCCTTGAAGCGGTAGGGGGGTTGAACTATCTTGTTAGTGTTGCTGAAAATGTAATTCGCAGTAATCCTAAAAATGTGACCCTAATAGCACCTTTGGTTTCTTTTGTATTGTGTCTCTTTGCGGGAACATCACATGTGATTTATTCATTGCTTCCAATTATTTCCGATGTGGCTGCCAAGAACCGAGTTCGTCCTGAACGGCCACTAAGTGTATCGGTAATTGCATGTCATGCATCATTAACCGGAAGTCCGATGGCGGCCTGCACAGCAGCTTTCGCCTCAATACTTTCAATTAAGGGTATCGTTCCTTTCGACATTATGATTGTTTGTATTCCCTCCTGTTTTTTGGGATGCATTGCTGCCTCGCTGGTAATGTATAAGTATGGAAAGGAGTTGAATGATGATCCTGTGTTTCTCGAAAAGATGAAGGACCCGGAATTTGCGGCTGCAATTGACATGAAGACAAGTGCTAATGCGGGCCAGCAAGATATGAGGAAGGCAAAGATCGCAGTTGGGATTTTTGCGATGGCAATTTTAATAATTGTCCTTGGAGGCTCATTTCCTCAATTGGTTCCTAAAACTGCAGAAGGCAATGCCAACTTTCACGTTAATGCCGACGGAACACTGAAGATGGTGACCATAATCGAAATCATTTCCCTTTCTGCTGCTGCAGTTATGGCATTGGTAACAAAAACAAGCGCCGATAAAATTGTAAAAGCAAGTTTGTTTACTTCAATGGCAAGCGCACTTGTTTCGGTTTTTGGTGTTGTGTGGATGGCAGCTACGTTTATGGATCATAATAAAGAAATCATCACTGGATCTCTTGGTGCAGCGGTGGCCGATCATCATTGGCTGTTTGCAGTTGCCATATTTGTTATGGGTATATTAATGTTCAGCCAGGGAGCCACCACAAAATCAATGATGCCTTTAGGTTTAGCACTGGGGCTGTCTCCTGCGGCATTAATCGCTATGTTTCCAGCTGTTAACAGTTTTTTTGTGCTTCCTGGTTACCCTACAATTCTTAACGCAATTTATATGGATAAAACAGGGTCGACCAAAATTGGCAATTTCGTTATCAATCATAGTTTCCTCCTGCCGGGTATGGTGCAAATGGTTGTTAGTATTTCAGCCGGTTTTTTGTTCGCTAAGTTATTTGGTGTTGGATAAGTGATATGTAAAGAGTGCTTAGAGTTAAGGATTCAGAAAAAGCCTGATAGAACGAATCTAAATAAGCTGCGATATAAGCGTTTTTTCAATTTTTAGATACATTTGTGTGCAAAAAATAAATTCTCGTAAAAATGAGTAGTTCTTCATCTTTTTTTACATCATCCTTGGGGCGAAAGTTTGTGATGGGCATCACAGGCATTTTCCTAATCACATTTTTAATAGTGCACGTCGGGGTTAACGCAATGGTTTTCTTAGATAGTTCGGGTGAGCTATTTAATACGGCGGCTCATTTTATGGGCACTAACTGGTTGATCCGATCAATGGAGTTTGTACTATTCGCTGGTATCATCTTACACATTGTTCAATCTGTTGTATTAACACGTGCCAATAAGGCGGCCCGTCCTGAAGGATACGCAGTATCTGGTTCAAATGTTAACAGCAAATGGTATTCAAGATCAATGGGTTTATTGGGAACATTAATATTGATGTTCTTAATTATTCACCTTTGTCATTTCTGGGTTGAGGCTCGTTTTGGCATTTGGGGTGGAATTCCTGAAGGAACAGTGGCCGGCACTCATGATATGTTTGCTCAAATGAAAATCATATTCAGCAACCCTATCATTGTTGCAGTTTATGTACTAGCTATGATCTCGTTATCGTATCACTTAATGCACGGATTCCAAAGTGCATTCCAATCCTTAGGATTAAATCATTACAAATATACCCCGGCTATTAAAGCTATTGGAATATGGTACTCTATCATCGTTCCTGTATTGTTCGCTTTGATGCCTTTATATGTTCATTTCGTTATTAACAAGTAAACACTGATCATCATATGGCTTTAGATTCAAAAATACCTGAAGGACCATTGGCGGAAAAATGGAAAAAATACCGTTCAACCGTTCCATTGGTAAACCCTGCAAATAAGCGTAACCTTGAAATTATAGTTGTTGGATCAGGTTTGGCTGGTGCCTCAGCTGCTGCTTCATTGGCAGAGATGGGTTACAAAGTAAAAGTATTCTGCTACCAGGATTCGGCCCGCCGTGCGCACTCAATTGCTGCACAGGGTGGTATCAATGCAGCTAAGAATTATCAAAACGACGGTGATAGTGTTTACCGTTTGTTCTACGATACTATTAAAGGAGGTGATTACCGTGCCCGTGAAGGAAACGTTCATCGTTTGTCGGAGGTAAGTGGTAACATCATCGACCAGTGTGTTGCATCTGGTGTTCCTTTTGCCCGTGAGTACGGAGGATTGTTGAGTAACCGCTCGTTTGGTGGAACTCAGGTTCAACGTACTTTCTATGCTGCCGGACAAACCGGTCAGCAGTTGTTACTGGGTGCTTACTCGGGCTTACAGCGCCAAGTAGGTATGGGTTCAGTTAAAATGTATACCCGTCACGAAATGTTGGACGTGGTAATCATTGACGATAAAGCCCGTGGTATCATTGCACGCGATATGGTAACCGGTAAACTCGAGCGTCATTTCGGACATGCTGTGTTATTATGTACCGGTGGATACGGTAACGTGTTCTTCCTTTCAACCAACGCAATGGGGTGTAACGTTACTGCTGCCTGGAAAGCGCATAAAAAAGGAGCTTTCTTTGGAAATCCTTGTTATACTCAGATTCACCCTACTTGTATTCCAGTTTCAGGAGATCATCAATCGAAACTGACCCTAATGTCGGAATCATTACGTAACGATGGACGTATCTGGGTTCCTAAAAAGCAAGAGGATGCGGAGGCTTTGCGTACCCGCAAAAAAGGCCCTAATGATATAGCTGAAGATGACCGCGATTACTATTTAGAGCGCCGTTATCCAGCTTTTGGTAACCTTGTTCCCCGAGATGTTGCATCGCGTGCCGCTAAAGAGCGTTGTGATGCAGGTTTTGGTGTAAATAACACTGGACAGGCGGTTTATCTTGATTATGCTGCGGCAATTGATCGTTACGGTAAAATTGAAGCCACAAAACAGGGTATTGATGCTTCAGCAGCTAAGATCGTTGAATTAGGCAAGGCGGTTGTTAAAGAGAAATACGGAAACTTGTTCGATATGTACGAACAAATTACCGGGGTAAATCCATACGATGAACCAATGCAAATCTATCCTGCGGTTCACTATACTATGGGAGGTGTTTGGGTTGACTATAACCTGATGACCACCGTTCCAGGTATGTATGCATTAGGTGAAGCCAATTTCTCTGATCATGGTGCAAACCGTTTAGGTGCATCTGCATTGATGCAAGGTTTGGCCGATGGCTATTTTGTAATTCCTTATACAATCGGTGCATATCTTTCAAACGAAATTCGTACAAAAGCCATTTCTACTGATCATCCTGCTTTCGTTGAGGCAGAGAATAATGTAAAGGCTCAGATCGATACTTTATTGAATATTAAAGGCACTAAGACCGTAGATTATTTCCACAAAAAACTTGGTAAGATTATGTGGGATAAATGCGGTATGGCCAGAAATGCGGCGGGCTTAGCGGAAGCTATTTCTGAAATTCAGGCGTTAAAAGCCGAATTCTGGAAGAATGTTCGTGTACCTGGTTCTGCTGATGAGCTTAATCCTGAGTTGGAAAAAGCGGGTCGTGTGGCTGATTTCCTTGAGTTAGGCGAATTAATGTGTAAGGATGCATTAAATCGTAATGAGTCATGCGGAGGCCATTTCCGTGAAGAGTACCAAACCGAAGAAGGGGAGGCAATGCGTGATGATGAAAACTTCGCTTACGTATCTGCCTGGGAGTATAAAGCTGAAAGTAATTGGGAACTTCACAAGGAAGAACTTAAGTACGAGAACATCAAAATTGCTCAACGTAGTTATAAATAATAGATAGCCCTGAACAAAGAGCAAAGACAAAAGATAAAGTCTTTGTTCTTTGCTCTTTATTCTTTGATCATAAAAAATACTCAAAATCATGAGTGAAGGAAATATGAATTTGACGCTGAAAGTTTGGCGCCAAAAAAATCAAAAACAAAAAGGAGAGTTGGTAACCTATCCGGTAAGTAATGTATCACCTGATATGTCTTTCCTTGAAATGTTTGACGTTTTAAATGAAGACTTGGTTGAAAAAGGCCAGGAACCAATTGCATTCGACCATGATTGCCGCGAAGGTATTTGTGGTATGTGTTCGATGTTTATTAACGGACGACCACATGGCCCAAAAGAAGGCATCACTACTTGCCAGCTGCATATGCGCTCTTTTAAAGATGGCGACACTGTAGTTGTTGAGCCGTGGAGAGCTACTGCGTTCCCTGTAATCAAAGACTTAGTGGTTGACCGTTCAGCATTTGACCGCATCATTGCCGCAGGAGGGTTTATTTCAGTAAATACCGGTAATGCACAAGATGCTAATGCGCTTCCAATTGCTAAAGAAGATGCCGACAAATCATTTGAGGCAGCTGCTTGTATTGGATGCGGTGCTTGTGTAGCTACCTGTAAAAATGCTTCGGCAATGTTATTTGTTTCAGCTAAGGTATCTCAATTAGCCTTATTACCACAAGGCCAGCCTGAGCGCTACTCACGTGTTCAAAACATGGTTGAGCAAATGGATAAAGAAGGTTTTGGTAACTGTACCAATACCGGAGCTTGTGAAGTGGAGTGTCCTAAAGGAATTTCTTTAGAGAATATCGCCCGCATGAACAGAGATTATTTGGTAGCAAAAGCTGCTCACTAATAGCGTTTATAAATAAAACAAAGCGGCAGAATTATTTTTCTGCCGCTTTTGTTTTATAGGGGTGTATCGTTATGCGTTTTCTTTTAATATAAATTTATGCTTGTTCCCCCCTTCAACGAAATTGGCATCATAATCAAAATCAATCCTTATGTTACCCAAATTTGATGTAAGTGATTTTCGTATAAAGTTTTCCTGTTCAACATTATACTCGCCACCCCGGTTAATAATGATCTTTAATGAGTCATCTTTTTTATGAATGATCTGGAAGTTTAAAACATCAACCTCTGATATACAGGCTGCTAGCATTATACCCGAGATCAGTTTCCCATTAATCTTCATTACTTCGGTAGTGCGGCCGAGCAACTGTTTAAGCAGCATACGGTTTCCGCCCGTTTTAATATAACTGTCATCAAACTCCCCAATATCTCCAGTATCATACCTAATAAAAGGGAAAGCATAATTATATAAACTGGTAGCCACAATACTCCCTGCCTGATGCAATTGATTTTTACCTGATTTATCAACGCATTCCATTACAGCGCGTTCCGTATCGATCATTAAGCCGGGTATAATTCCATTTTCATAAGCAGATACGCCTCCATCATTTAATCCATATTGGTTATAAACCGTGGTCCTAAAAACTTTTTCGATGTACCGGCGCTGATTATCAAAAAGCACCTCAGCTGTACAGAATATTCCTTTTATAGGTTGAATCCTCACCTTGTCCAACCCTCCCAGATTATCGATGTATTTAGCCAGGATCATTATAGAAGTAGGATAACCTCGTATGAATATGGGTTGTTGATGCTTCAAATTATTGAAGTAAGTATTTAAATCCTCTTCAGTAAGGCCATAGCACGAGGTTTGATAGATGTTTTGCGCAAAATTACCTATTCTCGACCATGCAGTTCTCTTTTTGGCAACCAAGGATCCTCCTCCAAAAAAACTGATCGGATCTCCCGGCACATATCCCGCCAGGCCCCAACCCCGATATAATAAAGCTGTTCCTCTTGAAGCACAATCAATGCTCATCTTGTAGCGTAATGTAAGACCAGTTGAGCCTCCTGTAGTTTTACTTATATATTTCCCTTGTAAATTTTTAGGGCTTAGATCATGAATATGATTTCGAATATCAAGTTTCGTGGAAACGGGGATCTTGTAAAGATCATCAATGGTTTTAATATCGGTAGGATTTACACCGTTTTTATCGAATAGGCTATGGTAATATGGAACTTCTCGATAAGCAAATTCAATTAATTTTTTGAGCTGTTTATTTTGATCAAAAACTAACTCATCGTATGATTTGTTTTGGTTTGTAAGAAACTGATCATACAATGACATTTCTTTTCGTCCAATTGTTTTATAACAAAGACGTAAAAAATTTTCACGTAGTGTTGTTGGAGTTTTCATTTCATTTATTCAAAATAGGTGCTTGTTTTTTAACAAGGTTGATTAGATAGAAAAACAAAAATATGCTATAAAAAAATCCTGCAGCGCTGTATAGTATGATAGAAATGTTGACGCTATGAAAAACTTTATAGCCTATAAAAAGGGCTATGTAACGTATAATTAAAATTAAAACCTCAAAGACCAAGTACTGCTTTTGCTTATTTAATACCGGAATAATTGAAGTGATGGGAGAGTTTAAAAATACCAAAAACAGCCATGGAGTAAGGTATTGTGTGTAAACTCCTGCTTCTTCCCATTGTGCTCCAAAAACAATCCGAAAAATGAACGGCGAAAAAATTCCAAATATCAGGTATGGTCCAATTGCAATAAAAAACAATTTCTTGTAGGTACGGATTACAAGTGAGTAAAGATTTTTTCCTTCATTATTAATTCTTGATGCTTCCTGAAAAAACACCTGTTGCATGCTCATCGTAATCATACTCATAGGCACCTGAATGATACGACTCGCCCAGGAAAATAATCCTGTTGCTGTAATGCTGAAGTATTGGGTAAGTAAAAAAACGGGGAGGCTGCCTGATATGTTATTGACTAAGGAGTTTGGCATTGAATACTTAGGAAAATCGGCATATTCAATGGCGGTTTCTTTCAGTTCCTGTTTGTTAAATTTTAGCTTTTTCCAGTTTTGCCTTTTTAACAATTGAGGAAGGCTGTAAACGGTGCTTGCGATCTGCCCAATTAAGCGCCCCATAACCAGTGCAATTTCACCTAAAAAGCTAAACGCAATTTGAATGAAGGCCATACCTGCACTTTGCCAAACCTTTCCACGGGCCATGGTCGTATAATCGTTCTTACGGTTTAGCCAATAACTTACAATTTGAAACAGGGAAGTGGTAAGTGTTAAAAAGGGAAGTATATAAATAAGATTAGAAGTTTTGCTCAGGCTTAATAATCCTGCAATGGGCTCTTTGAAAAAAAACAAAATCACCACAAATAACACAGTGACAGCAAAGGATAAAATGGTTGATAACCATATTAATTGTTTAGCCTGATGTTCTTCTTTGGGAAGTAAAACGGCCAGTTCATATCTTCCGGTTATTAAGATGGACAGTATGCCCGATGTACTGAAATAGATAGCAAAAATTCCAATATCATCAGGAGTGTATAGACGGGTAAGAATTGGACTGATTAATACAGGAATAGCCTGAGAAATGGCTGTTCCCGACAATAAAGTCAGAAAATTTCTTGAGAATTGAGATCCCTTTGAGAGTTTATTAATTAGATACATACAAGTTTAAACGGTAGAAACAGCTGTTTTAAGAGTTTGCCTTTTCCAAGTGTCCTGTTCTTAGGCAATTATTATGCCTTGTATGGTAGTAAAAGCATATTTCTCGATTTCTTAATAGTTAGATTATCCTGCTAAACAAAAATAGTGTAGATCTTTGCTCTTTTACAATATTTGAGCAGTATATATTACTGTGTATTACGGACTTGATTGCGAAACGGTTGCTCGGTGGAAATAAAAAAAGCAGATTTAACAATCTGCCTTTTCCTATAGTATTACGCTTGAAATTAATTTCAGATTGGAGTATTTCCTTAATGAGTTGAGTTTATAATGATTTGAGGCTTAATTTTTAATTTTTATCTCGATAAATTGATTCGATAGTTGATTTGTCATCTCATTCAGGTTGAATTTTTACGAACAGTGCTATATTTACTTTAAAGAGAAACACAACTATATGAAGAAGATCTATTCACTCATTTTTAGCTTTACTCTAATTGCTTCCATAACCGGGCGGCTCTTTGCGCAGGAAACTGATTCGGCTTTTGTGATAAATCATTACGATAAAAAGGAATGCCAGATTGCGATGCGAGATGGCAAAAAGCTTTTTACTGTAGTTTACTCACCAAAAGATAAGTCAAAGGCTTATCCTTTTTTGCTAAACAGAACGCCTTATTCTGTTGGTCCATATGGAGAAGGGAAGTACAAAACAGCATTAGGCCCATCCTCATTTGCACTGAGAGAAGGCTTCATATTTGTTTACCAGGATGTAAGAGGAAGATTCATGTCGGAAGGCGAGTATGTAAATATTCGCCCACAAATCAAAGACAAGATTTCTTCTTCTGTTGATGAGTCAACAGATACGTATGATACGGTAGACTGGCTCATAAAGAATGTAAAAGGCGGGAATGGCAAAGTTGGTGTTTACGGTATTTCTTACCCGGGGTTTTATTCAACCACGGCTGCCTTGGCTGGACATCCGGCCATTAAAGCGGTTTCACCCCAGGCACCTGTTACTAATTGGTTTTTAGGAGATGACTTCCACCATAATGGAGCTCTTTTCATGTTTGATACGTTTTCTTTTTATTCGGTTTTTGGCTTACCTCGCCCGCAACTGATTAAAGAGTGGCCTCAAGGGTACCAATTTAAATCATCTGACGCTTATGATTTCTATCTTAAAAAGGGGGCCCTAAAAAATCTTGAAAAAGAAGTGTTTAATGGAAATGTGGCTTTTTATAAAGATTTGGTGGCTCATCCAAACTATGATGCTTTTTGGAAAGCACGTGACATTCGCCAGCATTTAAAAGGCATCAAGCCAGCTATGCTGGTTGTTGGCGGTTTTTTCGATGCCGAAGATTGCTGGGGCACTTTAGAAACGTATAAATCAATCGAAAAAAATAATCCTAAAATTACCAATACCTTGGTTATGGGGCCATGGTTCCATGGCGGATGGGCCCGTAGTGATGGTTCTTATTTTGGTGATATTAAATTCGGTTCAACAACAAGTACCTGGTACCAGCAAAACATAGAACTTCCATTCTTTTTATATTATTTGAAAGGACAGGGGAATCCTGATATTCCCGAAGCTTTAACATTTGATATAGGTGCCGATAGTTGGAAGAAACATTCGGCATGGCCTCCTGCAGAGGCAAAAGAAAAAACGCTTTATTTCAGAGCTAAAGGAAAATTGTCTTTTGACGCACCAAAAGAAACGACTGGGGCAGACACTTATATCAGTGATCCAGAAAAACCGGTGCCCTACCAAGATGGTATAGCAATGAATCGTTCGCGTGAGTATATGATAGATGATCAGCGTTTTGCCAGCCGTAGGCCTGACGTATTAGTTTACGAAACAGATGTTCTTGATAAGGAAATTACCCTTGCAGGTCCGCTGAATGCCAATCTTTTTGTATCTACTACCGGAACCGATGCAGATTTTATCGTAAAACTAATAGATGTTTATCCCGATAGTTTGAACAGCTATGTATTGAACAAGAAAGAAGTTAAAATTGGCGGATATCAAATGTTGCTGCGTGCTGAAGTAATGCGCGCCAAGTATCGCAATAGTTATGAAAAACCTGAAGCATTAACACCTGGAAAAACAGAACAGGTAAAGTTTTATCTACCTGATGTAATGCACACCTTCCGCAAAGGGCATAAGATAATGATCCAGGTTCAAAGCACATGGTTTCCTTTGGTCGACCGCAATCCGCAGAAATTCGTAGAGAATATTTATGAAGCAAATGATCATGATTTTCAAAAAGCAGAGATTAAAATTCTGCGTCAATCTGATGCTGCCTCTTCCTTAAAAGTTAACGTTTTAGAATAATATAGATTGATATGAAAAAGTGTATTGTGGCCGTTTTTTGCCTTTTTGTAACCTATTCTAATACGTTTTCACAGGTAATTATTAACCGGGATCCGGAGATTAAATCAATTGTTGATGAACTGTCTTCTGAAAACTTGAAAGCCTTAAACATTAAATTGGTGTCTTTCAAAACTCGCCATACATTTAGTGACACGTTATCAAAAACCACTGGCATAGGAGCGGCCCGAAACTGGATATTTTCTGAATTTACCAAATACAGCAAAGAAAGTGGCAGCCGGTTAAAAGTTGAATTTGATTCATTTGCTGTAGAGCCTGATGGCGGCCGTGTGACTAAGAAAACAACCATTAAAAATGTGCTGGCAATTCTTCCAGGAGTTGATACCAGCGATAAACGTGTTTTTATTGTTACTGGGCATTTTGATTCAAGGGCTTCGGATGTGAATAACGATACCATTACAGCTCCGGGTGCAAACGACGACGGCTCAGGAACCGTTGCGGTTATGGAGTTAGCCAGAGTAATGAGTAAACATAAGTTTAGCGCCACCATCATTTTTGCCTGTGTTACAGGTGAGGAGCAAGGCTTATTAGGAGCCGGGAATCTCGCAAAAAGGGCATTGGCCGAAAATTGGCAGGTGAAAGGCATGATCACTAATGATATTGTAGGCAATAGTTACGGTATCGAAACCGATCTTAAAGATAATTTGAAGTTACGCGTATTTAGTGAAGGAGTCCCGGCAACAGAAACCGGACCGATGACCTTGGTTCGCCAGCAAACAGGAGGGGAGAATGATAGTCCGGCAAGGCAGTTTGCCCGTTATGTAAAGGAAGTGGCTGAACGCTATGTGGAAAATATGGAGGTGAAGCTGATTTATAGACGCGATCGCTACTTACGCGGTGGTGACCATATCCCTTTCAGTAATCAGGGTTTTGCTGCTATACGTTTTACCGAAATGAACGAGAACTTCGATCGCCAACATCAAAATATAAGAACTGAAGGGGGTAAGGATTATGGCGATTTAACAGATTTTGTCGATTTTAATTATTTAAAAAAGGTAGCGGGTGTAAATGCAGCCACATTGGCTAATGTGGCCTTTGCCCCTCAGGAACCGAGGAACGTAAATATTTTAACAAAAGAACTGACTAACTTTACTGATCTGGTTTGGGGAGCCCCGGCAGGGAAGAAACCTAAGGGTTATTATGTTTTAATAAGAGAAACCACAGATGCGTTTTGGACAAAGAAGATTTTTGTAACAGATGCCAAAGTTAGATTGCCTTATTCAAAAGACAATTATTTCTTTGCCGTTCAATCCGTTGATGAGAATGGACATGAAAGCTTAGCGGTGTTTCCAAAACCACTTCGTCAATAAACTTAATTCTTTCTACTATGAACATTACGTTTCATGGTGCAGCGCAAAACGTAACAGGCAGCAAGCACCTCATAAAAACCAGTAACGGAAAGCAGATATTGCTTGATTGCGGTATGTTCCAGGGAGGTGGTGCAGAAACCGAGGTGTTAAATAAGCACTTTGGATTCAATCCGAGCGAGGTTGATGTGCTCATTTTGTCACATGCACATATTGATCACTGCGGTTTAATTCCACGGTTGGTCCATGAAGGTTTTTCGGGTAAGATTTATTGCACTCCGGCCACCATTGATCTAGCTCGTTTATTGTTGCAGGATTCAGCCAGGATTCAAAAATCGGATATCGACTTTCTGAATAAACGTCGTAAAAGACAGGGTAAGTCTATTTTGTTTCCGCTGTATACCTTGCAAGATGTCGAAGAATGTTACGAGCGCTTTGTTCCTGTTCAGTATAACAGGTGGACAAGAATTGATAATGAACTGGAAGTATTATTTACCGATGCGGGCCATATTATAGGCAGTGCGGCTGTTCACTTGATTATACACGAAGGGGATAAGTCAACCCGGATTTCCTTTAGCGGGGATGTAGGGCGTTATGAGGCGGATATATTACGATCACCAGCAGTTTTTCCCCAGGCAGATTATGTTATTCTCGAATCTACTTACGGCAACTCTTTGCATTTAGATGTGGCACCAACTGAAAGGGAGCTCTTAAAGTATATTAAAAGAACTTGTGTCGAAAAGAAAGGAAAACTCGTTATCCCTGCATTTAGCGTTGGGCGAACACAGGAATTGTTGTATTTGTTAAACAATCTCGAAAATTTGCAGGAATTGCCCGAGGTTAAGGTATATGTGGATAGTCCTTTATCTGAAAAAACTACCAGGATTATAAAAAGCTATCCCGAATATTTTAATAGCGATGTGGAACAAACGCTGAAGTTCGACAGGGATCCTTTTGATTTTAAGGGCTTGCATTTTATTGAGGATATAGAAGAGTCGAAGGCGCTGAACTATAGTGAAGAACCATGTATCATTATTTCCGCTTCAGGAATGGCTGAAGCGGGCAGGGTGAAGCACCATATCGCTAATACCATTAGCGATCCAAAGAACACAATTTTATTAGTAGGATATTGTGAGTCGAGCTCCTTGGGCGGACGATTGCTTAACAGGCCTGACGTTGTTCATATTTTCGGAACAAAATATTTTGTTAGGGCAGAAATTGGCAAGATCGATTCATTAAGTGCTCATGGCGATTATAAAGATCTTTCCAGGTTCATTTCTTGTCAGGATGCTTCAAAGGTTAAAACAGTGTTTTTAGTGCATGGCGAATATGATGTACAGCAAGAATTTAAAGAAAAACTCCAGCTCCAGGGTTTTCAAAATGTTGAAATTCCTTATCGACATCAACAATTTCAGCTATAATAAGAAAAGCGGCTTTCGGCCGCTTTTCTTATTATAGGTAGTTGAAAATTAATGTGCCGAAACTTCGCCTCCGCTTGAAGAATTTTTGCTTACTATTTTTGGATTGCCTTTATAGTTAATATGGCTCCCACTGCTCGAGTTAGCCGTTAGTTGTTTGCTTACGCTTATATCGACGTTAGAACCACTACTCGATTGGGCAGAGCAAGTCTCTGTTAACAGGCGAAAAGCGTTTACATTGCTGCCACTTGAAGTTTGAATTGAAAAGTTTTTTGTGCTGCCAATTAATTCCATCTGCGAGCCACTTGAAGATTCGCAGGTAAGCTCGTTTGAGTCGCCCTCAAGTTTTATATAAGAACCGGAATGGGTTTTAACAGTTAATTTATCAGCTTTTATTTTTGAGGTTGTATAAATATTTGCTCCACTGTGGGCAATTAGAGAATTTACTTCTTTAATGGTAACATATACTTTAAAAACTTCATTGTTATTTGACCATCCCGACCAAAACCATCCTGTTCTTTCAACATAAATGTCTAAAACACCATTTTTTACTTCCGTTTTTAATCGTTTTAACCCATCCTCTGAGCCCGTCACACTAACCTTCTCAGCGGCTCCTTGTGTAATATATACCTGAACGCCATTGTGCGCTTGTATTCCTAAGTAACCAGAAACGCTTCTGGTTTCGGTTTTGTTGGCACCAATCTCGATTGTATGTCTATTGGCTGCGAAAGAGTTAACGAATGAAATTTGTAAAGTGCAAAGCACGGTTAAAACAATTATTGCTTTTTTAGTGATATTCATATGAGTAGTTGGTTTTAGTTTGAAAATAAGACGACAGAAGGTGTCGCTTGGTTACAGTAATCAAGCCTAAATAAAAAACGAAAAGATGGCTGATTGGGCCACCTTTCCTGTTATATGTTGATGAAGGTTATTTTGTTTATTGAGCAGAAATATCGCCACCGCTCGATTCGTTTTTCACCACCTTTTGAGGTTTTCCTTTATAGGTAACATCACCACCGCTGCTTGCGTCTGCTGTTAATTGTTTTGTAACTGTAACATCGATATCCGAGCCACTGCTTGCATTTGCTACGCACACCTCGGTGGTTAAATGAAATGCATTAACATCACTTCCGCTAGATGCCTGAACATTGAACGATTTGGCAATACCACTGAGCTCAGCATCACTGCCACTGGATGTTTCACAAATCAAATCTCTTACATCCAAATCCAGTTTAAGGTCCGAGCCTGATGACGATTGGGCAAAAAGCTTATCTGCCTTTAATCGGTTAGTAGTGGAAACATCAGAGCCACTGTTGGCAACAATGGCGTCCAACGTTTTAACTGTTAAATATACTTTGCGCGTTTCATTGCCCCACGACCAACTGTCTTTTCCAGTTTTATCTACATAAATTTCTAATATTCCATTGTTTACCACCGTTTTTATTTTGCCAATAATATTGCTGCTGGCCGTTACAGTAACTTTTTCACTTGTACCCTGGGTAATAAACACATCAATTCCGGTACTTACATTAATTCCATGGAAACCGGTAACCTTTCTGGTTTCGGTAACAACATCTCTGGTTTCTTTATTTGATTTAATGTCAGTGGCATATAGTATAGTTGATGAGCCAATTAAAACGGCCGATAAAGCCAGAGCGGTAAGAGTTTTTTCTATTAATTTCATAATAAGGGTAAATAAGTTCTTCTATCAGACGGATTAATTATTAAAGATGTTGCACATCGATAAAGTTTTTTACAATCGGGAGTTTTTTAAAGTTATATCAGCATTTTTAAAAGCTTTATCAAACCTCTTTTTTACAACCGCCGATTCGTTGGTTTTCTGTTGAGCTGTTAAGGCATTGTATAAACCTATCAACGACCATCCGTTTTCAGGATATTGTTTTAAGGCTGCATTATAGATCGACTCGGCTTCTTTAGCTCTGCCAGCCTCCACTAATACCGCCCCATAATTATTTTTAACGGGATTTGGCCAATCTGAAGGTTCGCCATAAAAAAGAGTTTCTTCCTGTTTCACCGCCTTTTGAAGAGGGATGAGTGCTTTTGGATAATCTTTCTTAGCGGCGTAAAACTCGCCCTCCAATACGTTTGCGGCGATTTCCAATAGTCTTTTAATGGTATTAGTTTGCCATACTACAGTTGTATCTGCCTCTTTTCTTGAAATAATACCAAGTAATGCCGCGTGATGTTTTAGTACACTGTCGAGTTGGTTTGTTCTTACATACGCCATTCCAACCGCGTAATGATAAATACCTCTTAAAAGGAGTTGTTTCCTGGCAGGTTCCTTTTGTTTAAGTATTTCATTCCACTTGCCGAACCTTACCATCGCATACAAAGGAGATGCATAAAGGTTTTGTGACGATCCACCGTATAAAGGGTCATTCAATGCCTCAAACGGAATGCTTTCTTTTACCTTTTCTGCATACAGCAAGGCCTCTTTACTATTGCCTTCAAGCGTAAGCGTGGTATATAAAAAATGAATATTATGCTCGGGGTAAGCCACACTTTGCATTCCATTTTTTAGGCTTTTAGCGTCTATGTCTATTGCCTGTTTATTTACAAGAGATCCGTCGGCATATTCGCCGATATGAATGTAAATATGGGAAGGCATATGAACCAAATGGCCAGCTTCAGGAGCAAGGCTTCTTAGCTTTGACGCCGAACCCAAAGCCTTGGCCGGCATCGGAGAAGCTTCCAGTGCATGGACATAGAAATGATTAGCACCAATATGAGCAGGGTTTATAGCTATCGCCTTCTCAAGCGTTGAAACTATTTCCTGGGTCCAAGGCTGAGGTTCGCCATTGCTTTTCCAAAAGTTCCAAGGGTGCAGATCCATTAATGCTTCTGCACATAATGCTAATGCATCTGCATCGTTGGGGTATTCTTTTATAAGGACTCTCATTGCCGAGGCATACGCATTATCCAGTTCTACCCTTTTTCCGGGCTTCTCGGTGTATCTTTTTGATAATGCTTTAATAAACGCTTTTTCTTTAGGCGATGATTTTTCACTTAACCGGATGGCTCGTTGGATTAATTGAAAAGTTGTCAGCGTTTTTGAATCATCCATAGGCATATTTATGTTTGGGCCAAGACAAAGCGCCTGTCCCCAATATGCCAAAGCAAGCGAAGAGTCAAGACGCGCGGCCTCCCTAAATGAGCGGTAAGCCTCCGGATGATTAAAGGCGTAATATAATTTGAAGCCTTGATCAATATACTTTGAAGCAATCTCATTTTTTGAACTTACGGGAAAATGGTAGTCCCCTAAACCTAAATAAAGAATAGGGGGAACTGAATCAATTAAAGTGAGATTAGTATTTGCAGAACCATAACAAAATGGAATTGTACTTTTCACAGGTTCTTTAGGCAAAACCGTTTTTTTTGCACCCGAAAATAAGAGTGCCAGGGGTAGAATTAATAAGTAGGGTTTCATTAGTGCTTTATTGATTAATTTAAATTAATAAAACATAATGATATTCAGTTGATTAATCATCTAGGTTAGTCACGCACTTCTAGTATCTAATAAAAAATGCGGAACATAATGCCCCGCATTTAAAATTTATCATTAAATATCTTTACTGTTTAAGCGTTACTAAAGTATTTGGGAGTTTATTTTGATTTGCTCCAGCTCTGTTTTCACTGCAGTTTCGGCTTCAAGAACCACATCTTCAATTTCCCGATCTTTCGACTCTATTCCTGGCAAGATTGTCCAGCTAACATTTTCAAACGCAGAAAGAGGGTATTTGCCATATTGATTAACCTTCCAGTTATTTTTAATGGCAATAGGCACTATTAAAGCATTGGGTGCTTTTTTAAGCAAAATGTTGATACCTCCAATTGCAAAGCGTTTCATTTCTCCGGTTTTAGAACGAGTCCCTTCCGGAAATATGGCTACCGAATAATTATGACTCGAGATCAGTTTGCCCAATTTGGCAATTTCTGTAAGCGCCTGTTTCGAATCTTTACGATTAATCAACGCCGCTCCACTATGTCTCAGGTTGTAGGAAATACTTGGAATACCTTTGCCCAGTTCAATTTTTGAAACAAATTTCGGATAATACTTTCTCAGGAACCAAATAATGCCCGGTATGTCAAACATGCTTTGGTGGTTGGCGGTGAAAATTATAGGCCTGTCTTTTGGTGGTGTAAATTTAAAATTAACACTGATGCGCGTGCCCAAAATCAACATACAGTACAATAAGAAAAAGTTAAGGATGTCAACCGATTTTTTATGGGCATTCTTTCCAAAAACCTTCAATGCAATTACCTGGATTATATGAAATACAACCAGGAATAAACCAAAAACAAGATAAAATAGGGGAGATAATATATATCCGAAGAACTTCTTCATTTTCTTTTATTTAGAGATCAATAGTAATTTAAGCCGATACAGCGCAGTAATCGTGATAGCGTCAGTAATTTCACCGTTGAATACCATTTGAAGGGCTTCCTCAAATGGAATCTTTTTAATACTTAGCTGTTCCGTTTCTTCAGGTTCGGCCTCATGTTGTGATAATCCGGTGGCGAGATAAATTAAGGCTTTTTCAGTAGTAACAGAGTTCGAAAGGTACATCTCTTGTAACAGCTCCCAGTTTTCAGCTTTTAGGCCGGTTTCTTCCAATAATTCTCTTTGAGCCGATTTGATTGGGTCAATATTAAGCGGCCCTCCGCCTTCTGGGATCTCCCAGCTGTAAGAATTGGTTGCATAGCGATACTGACCTACAAGCCAAATATTTCCCTCAGTATCATAAGGAATAATACCAATCGCGTAATTCTTAAAAGATACTACGCCGTAAATACCATTTCCACCAGAGGGATTAATGACTTTGTGTTCAGTAAGATTGATCCACGGATTATCATACAGTTCAGTTGAACTGAGGGTTGTCCATGGGTTTTCCTGATTTTGCATGGGGGCAAAAATAGCAAAAAAAAATCCTCCCGAATTTCGAGAGGATTTTAAGGTTTTATAAGCCGAAGGCTTGTTTTATTTTATCTACGAAATCGAGTTTTTCCCAGGTAAACAATTCAACTTCTTTAGTTAGCGTTTGACCGCCAGGCAAAGAGAACGTTTTCGAAACAAATTCATTTTTACGACCCATATGTCCGTAAGCGGCAGTTTCCTGGTAAATCGGATTTCTAAGCTTTAAGCGGGTTTCAATGAAATAAGGACGCATGTCAAAGATTTCGCTTAGCTTTTGAGCAATTTCGCCATCCGTTAAACCAACTTTAGAGGAGCCATAAGTATTAACATATAATCCCATTGGTTTTGCAACACCAATAGCATACGAAACCTGAACCAAAGCCTCCTCACAAACACCTGATGCAACCAGATTTTTCGCAATGTGACGGGTTGCATAAGCAGCCGAACGATCAACTTTTGAAGGATCTTTGCCCGAAAACGCACCACCGCCGTGAGCTCCTTTGCCACCGTAGGTATCTACAATAATTTTACGACCTGTTAAGCCGGTATCACCGTGAGGTCCTCCAATTACAAATTTGCCGGTCGGGTTAATATGGTAATTAATATTTTCGTTAAACAGGGCTTGAATTTCTTGTTTTTGTTTAGCCTTGATTCTAGGAATTAAAATATTAATGATGTCCGATTTGATCTTTTTCGCCATGACCTCTTCTGTATCAAATTCATCATGCTGTGTTGATACGACGATAGCATCGATTCGAATTGGTTTATGGTCATCAGAGTATTCAATGGTCACCTGCGATTTTGCATCCGGGCGTAAATAAGAGATTTCCTTATTTTCTCTGCGTAATGCTGCAAGTTCAATTAAAAGCTGGTGGGCAAGATCAAGTGCTAGAGGCATGTAGTTTTCAGTTTCGTTGGTGGCGTAACCGAACATCATTCCCTGGTCGCCAGCACCCTGATCTTCAGGGTTCTTACGTTCAACACCTTGATTGATATCGCTTGATTGCTCATGAATAGCTGAAAGTACACCACATGAATTAGCTTCAAACATATATTCACTTTTGGTATAGCCAATTTTGCGAATAACGTCGCGGGTTATCTGCTGTACATCTAAATAGGTTTTCGATTTTACTTCTCCTGCTAGAACAACCTGTCCTGTAGTAACGAGGGTTTCACATGCAACCTTTGAATCGGGGTCAAAAGCGAGAAAGTTATCAATTAAAGCGTCAGATATCTGATCCGCTACTTTATCCGGATGTCCTTCTGAAACCGACTCCGAAGTGAATAAATAAGCCATATACTTCTAAAAATCTATTGTGATAAATGGGAAAATAGGGATGTTTGATGCAGGTTAACGCAGAAATAATGTTTTAGCATTTTTTTTACGTGGTTGCAAGCAATCAAATCAATCCACTTAACTGCGCAAAAGTAATAATTATTTTATTTTCGATAAATTAATTAAAAAATATCAATTCTATAGAAATTATATTTTAGTTAATGATGTCTTAAAAAAGACTTTACAAAGCATTGTTAAATTTCTGCATCTTTGCAGTTGCGGTTTATTGCATTGTTAATTGTGAGAAAGAACATCCTATTTGTTATTAACCCTATTTCGGGTGGAAAAAGCAAGGAAAGAATAGAGCAGCTTATTATTGATCATCTTGATCATAATCAGTACGACTATGAAATGGCATATTCAAATGCAGTGGATCATGCTCGTAAGCTATCAAAGTCGGCAGTTCACTTGGGCTTTGATGTGGTTGTAGCAGTTGGTGGCGATGGAACCGTTAACGAAGTGGCACGAGGCATAATGAGTATTAACGCCGATGTGGCTTTGGGAATTATTCCTTTTGGCTCGGGAAATGGCCTGGCTCTTCATCTTGGTATCCCCACAAATCCTAGAAAAGCGATCGAAACACTTAATCATAACAAGATAAAAGTAATTGATTCGGCTATTTTAAATGATGTACCGTTTTTTAACACTGCAGGTGTTGGCTTCGATGCGCATATAAGCGCTCTTTTTGCCAACAATAAAAAGAGAGGATTTTCTGGGTATGTAAAATCGGTTTTAAAAGAATTCAAAAAATATAAGTCCCAGGAGTATGAATTGACCATAGACGGGGAAAAGTATTTCAGAAAAGCTTTTATGATCAGTTTTGCGAATTCAACTCAATTTGGCAATAATGCCCAAATAGCCCCTTTGGCCGATATTTCTGATGGATGGTTAGATGTTTCGGTAGTTAAACCATTCCCTGCTTATCAGTTTCCGGCACTTGCCTGGCGATTAATGTCAGGTACTGCACATCATTCATCGTATGTTGAAATTATAAAAGCCAAAGAAATAATAGTACAACGAAAAGAAAACGGAGCAGTACACTTGGATGGAGAGCCTCGCGAATTAAATGGCCAACTTGATATTAAAATAAGGCCTGCATCTATGAAAGTACTAGTGCCTTTAACTAAATAACACCAAACCAAACTTTATGTCGAAGAAGAAAAATATTTCAGGAATTATGTATTCTACTGATCCTGAGTTTCAATATCAATATGAAGAAAGTGAAATTCGGGACACATTGCCTCCTAATAAGCAGGATTTAAGAGTTCAACTTGATAAAAAACAACGTGGGGGTAAGGCTGTAACACTTGTTACAGGTTTTATAGGAACAACCAGTGACTTGGAAGAATTAGGGAAAATGCTGAAGACGAAATGCGGTGTTGGCGGCAGTGTAAAAAATGGTGAAATACTTGTTCAAGGCGATTTTCGCGACCGGATTTTAACCATTTTGCAGTCATTAAATTATAAAATAAAAAAAATTGGTGGTTAATTTTTTTAAGTATTTCTTTGCCTATTTCATTTAAACCTCGTTTTTAATAGTGTAATTTAAACGCTATCCATCAACAGGAATCGCCCTTTATTTGCCTTTTCAGGCTATTTTACTCACTTTTGCAGTACCAATCAATCAAATTAATTTTTATGGAGAATGAATTAGGATTCAAGGCTCCGGACGCTACATTATTAACTATTGGTTTAGGTAATGTAGCCGCCGCCTATTGGAACTTAACACCAGCAGAGTTAGTAGAAGAAGCTATTTGTCGCGGCGAAGGACATTTAGTTGATTCAGGCGCGTTATCAATTGACACCGGTGAATTTACCGGACGCTCACCTAAGGACCGTTTTATAGTTTGTGATGATATTACCAGGGACGCCGTTTGGTGGGGTGATATCAATATCAAATTTGAGCCGGCAAAATTCGATCAGCTTTTACACCGTATGCAGGCTTATTTAGGCGGCAAAGAAGTTTTTGTTCGCGATGCATATGCATGTGCTGATCAAAATCACCAATTAAATATTCGGGTTGTAACTGAAACAGCTTATCAAAGCTTATTTGCCAACAACCTCTTCCTACGCCCTACTAAGGAAGAAATCGCCACTTTTACTCCTGAGTGGACTATTATTGCTGCTCCTGGGTTTAAGGCCGATCCGGCGATTGATGGAACTCGCCAGCACAATTTTGCAATAATGAATTTTACTCGTAAGATGATCATTATTGGTGGCACTGGATACACCGGTGAAATTAAAAAGGGTATTTTCTCTGCATTAAATTTTATCCTGCCTCATCAAAAACAAGTGCTTTCAATGCATTGCTCAGCGAATATTGGTAAGGATGGTGATACTGCAATTTTCTTCGGATTATCGGGGACTGGAAAAACCACTTTATCTGCTGACCCTGAACGTGCACTTATTGGCGACGATGAGCATGGTTGGGCTACTGATTCTGTGTTTAATTTTGAAGGCGGGTGCTATGCTAAGTGTGTTGACCTTACCGCTGAAAAAGAACCTCAGATTTTCAATGCAATAAAATTCGGTTCTTTATTAGAAAATATTCGTTGTTACGCCGGCACATCAACCGTAGATTTTTCAAATATTGATGTTACCGAAAACACAAGGGTTTCTTATCCTATTAATTATATAGCAAACGCTGTTAATCCGTCTATTGGAACAGCGCCTAAAAATATTTTCTTTTTAACTGCCGATGCTTTTGGTGTATTGCCGCCGATCTCAAGATTAACGAAATCGCAGGCTATGTTCCACTTTATCTCAGGCTATACGGCTAAAGTTGCAGGAACTGAAGCTGGTGTTACTGAGCCGCAGGCAACATTTTCAGCAGGATTTGGCAAGGCTTTTCTTCCACTGCATCCTACTCAATATGCTAATTTGTTAGGCAAGAAAATGGATGAGCACAATGTGAATGTATGGCTTATTAATACTGGTTGGACAGGTGGTCCTTATGGTGTTGGATCAAGAATGAAACTTTCATATACACGTGCTATGATTTCAGCTGCACTAAAAGGAGAGTTGAATAATGTGGAATATATTAAAGACTCCATCTTTGGATTGAATATGCCGTCTGCTTGTCCAAATGTGCCTTCAGAGGTTTTGAATCCTCGAAATACATGGGAAAACAAAGAAGCGTATGATCAAAAGGCAAATGACCTTGCACAACGTTTCATCAAAAACTTTGAACAGTTTGCTGATTGTGCAAGTGATGAAATGAAAGATGCTCTGCCTAAAATGTCAGTTCAAGTTTAATTTTTATAATAGTTTGTGTTTGCAATTAGTCCCAACTTCGGTTGGGACTTTTTTTTTGAAATAAATTATGGAAATTTAATCAGCTGAGCATCATAAGAATAATTGTTAAAGCTTGATATCTTCAATAATGTTTTTAATCTTAAGGGCGGAAAACTATTTATTATTGATTTAAGTCAAGGTGGAAGAATTAAATTTTGACAGGGATTACTTTGGTCAATATTAAATAATTAAGATTCGTTGAAAAAAAATTTTTTATTATCGAAAAACTAATATTTTTGCAAACGCTCAAAAAATAATGTAGCATAATTGAAACTTAATTAAGTGATTTAAGATTAATTAAATTTTTTTAAAAAATGGCAAACGCAGCACAACAAACAGCTAAGAAAGTAGAGAACGCTAAGTTCAATTCAAATTTTGCGGCTTGGGTAATCCCTACTTGTATTTTAGTAGGTATTTTGATTTTCAAATTTATTTTAGGTAGCCCGTCAAATTTTGAGGGTGGTGTAGTAGGTGGACATCCTATAGCAGAAGGTGCTGGTCACTATTTAGGCCTTATCTACATGGGTGGTGTGGTTGTACCAATCTTATTATCATTGGTATTGATCAACCTAACAATTGCAATTGAGCGCTTTATTACAATCTCTGCAGCTTCAGGTAAAGGTTCTGCTCAGGCATTCGTTGCAAAAGTTCGTTCATTATTGAACGCAGGTAACGTTGAAGCCGCTATTAAAGAGTGCGACATTCAAAAAGGTTCGGTAGCAAACGTAGTAAAAGCAACTTTGGTTAAATACAAAGAAATGGAAACTGCAACCGGTATGGATGTTGACCAGAAAGTATTAGCTATTCAAAAAGAGGTTGAAGAGTCAACAACTCTTGAATTGCCAATGTTAGAGAAAAACTTGGTGATCACTGCTACTTTAGCATCAGTATCAACTTTATTCGCTCTATTAGGTACCGTATTAGGTATGATCAAAGCATTCTCGGCTTTAGGTAATGCAGGTGCTCCTGACTCAGCTGCACTTGCGGTAGGTATCTCTGAAGCACTTATCAACACTGCATTAGGTATTGGTAACTCTGCAATTGCTGCAGTATTCTATGCTTACTTCACGACTCGTATCGATACTATTACTTATGCTATTGATGAGGCTGGTTACAGCATCATTCAAAACTTCGCAGCTAAACACAAGTAAGATTTTGCTTGTGTATTAGTCTGACTGATAGATAATTAATAGATATATTATACGTTAATAATAAGATAGATGGGAAAAGTTAAAGTTCCGCGCAAGAGTACGTGGGTGGATATGACGGCAATGACCGATGTGGCTTTCTTGTTGTTGACCTTCTTTATGTTGGCAACTCAATTTAAGCCAGAGGAAGCTATTGTAGTTGACACTCCGTCTTCTATTTCGGAAATAAAACTTCCTGATACCAAAGTAATTTTAATTTCTGTGGATAAAACAGGAAAGATATTCTTTGGATTAGAAGGAACGGAATTTAGAAAAGCCCTATTGGATAATATCGCGTCTAAAAGGCAATTGTCTTTTACTCCTGCGGAAAAAGAAGAGTTTTCGAAGTTAGCTAACTTCGGCGCTCCTCTGAATGAATTGAAAAGTTACCTTGCAATGAGCAAAGATCAACGTAAGAAATACAATGAAGAAACAAAAGGTATTCCTTGCGACTCTACTCAAAATGCAACCAATGAATTGAAAGATTGGGTTATTGAATCGCGTCGTGTTACTAATAGTACTGCAGTTATTGCTATTAAAGGCGACCGTGACTCTAACTATCCAGTCGTAAAAAATATCATTGCAACATTACAGGCTCAAAAGGCTAACCGTTTCAATTTTATTACCAATATGGAACAAGCTCCTAATTTATAACCTTTTAAAGAAATTTGAGCAATGGCAGATATAGCTACCTCCGGGGGCGGTGATCATAAGAAGGGTGGAAAGAAGAGAGGCAAGAAACTTTCAACTCGCGTGGATTTTACTCCAATGGTTGACCTTGGTTTCTTGTTGATCACATTCTTCATGTTAACCACCTCGATGAGCAAACCATCCGTAATGGATATTAATATGCCGGTTAAGGACAATATTGAGGAGAAGGATAAGACTCAAATCAAAGCTTCTCAGGCGATGACTATCCTTTTAACCGGTAAAGACCAAATCGTTTACTACTTCGGTATAGGCGAAGAGGTGGAAAATCCTTTGGTTACAAACTTTTCGGCTAATGGTATTCGTAAAATATTGTTAGAAGAAAGTCGTAAACGCAATCCGGCTCTTGACTCCATCAGGATTTACAAACAGATGGCCAATGACCGTAAAATTACCGAGGATGAGTTTAAAGCGAATTATTCTCGCATCAGGAACTATAAAAATGGCTTAATTATTTTGATTAAGGCAGATGATAAATCAAGATATAAAAATCTTGTTGATATCCTTGATGAGATGAATATCACTAACAATGGTCGCTATGCGATTGTTGATATAGCTCCTGGTGATTTGAAAATGATTAATGATAATCCTTACGTTCAAAAGTAAGATAAAAACATTGTCGAAAAATGGCAGGAAAGATTGATTTAGAAGATAGCAGATGGTGCGAATACGTCTTTGAAGGACGGAATAAGGCCTATGGTGCTTATGATCTGCGTAAGCAGTATTCTAAGAACATGAAGAAAGGTACCATATTGGCTATTATTTTCTTCTCTTTAGGCGTAGCAGCTCCAGTTATTGCTCGCATTGTTTCAGGAATTGTTCCTGAAGACAATGATATTAAAGTGGTGCAGTCCAATGAACTAATGGCTCCACCTCCGGTTAACAAAAACGAACCTCCTCCGCCTCCTCCACCTTCGGAGCCTCCTCCTCCTCCGGTGCGTTCAACTATTAAGTTTACGCCACCGGTTATTAAAAAGGATGAAGAAGTGCGTGATGAAGAACCACCTCCAGTACAGGATGAAATTAAGGCAGAAGTTAGTACAGCAACCGTAAAAGGTAATGATGACGCTCCGCCTCAAGTTGATGAACCTGTTATTGGTACTGGTACTGGTAATGAGGTTGTTGAAGATACCCAGGAGATTTTCTATCACGTAGAGGAAAATCCAGAATATCCTGGAGGTATGGAACAAATTGGTAAATTCATTGGTAAAACGTTAAGGTATCCGCCAATGGCTCGTGAAAATGGCGTTCAGGGTCGTGTAACGGTAACCTTTGTAGTTGAAAAGGATGGTTCTATTACCGACGTGCAAGTACTGCGCGGTATCGGTTCGGGATGTGATGAAGAAGCTGCCCGCGTTGTGAAAGCAATGCCTAAGTGGAAGCCAGGTAAACAAAATGGTAAATCTGTGCGTGTACACTTCAGCTTACCAATCATGTTCAGGTTAGATTAATTTACAAACATCAATTAAGCTCTAATGGAGCAACAGTTTGATAATAACTTTAAGCAAAAATCGCCAAAAGAGCGATTTTTGCTGATTTTAGGGGTAGTGTTTATCCTTGCCTACCTGGTTTTGGGAAGCATGATAATGTTTATGCCCAATGTTTTAGCGAATCTTTCACCAACCAATAAGTTGATACTTGGAGGGAGCATCATACTATATGGGCTCTTTAGAAGTTATAGGCTTATAAAAAAGGATAATTCAGAGTATGAATAGGTTACATTTTTCAAAAGGGATATTCTTGTTTGGACTTGCTTTTTGTTTCGCAGTCTTAAATGTTGGCTGTGGAAATAACTCTAGTCAAAAAACGTTGGATACAACCACTTCCGGAGAAATCAGCATGTCGGTTGATGAGACCTTTGAGCCAATTGTTCAGGCAGAATTGGATGTTTTTCATGGTATCTATCCTGCAGCTAAAATTAATGCTCATTTCAAATCCGAAGGAGAGGCTGTTGCTGACCTTCTTAATGATTCGGCAAGAGCAATTATCGTAACCCGTCAGTTAACAGCTGATGAACTCAAACCTCTTCAGGCTAAAAAGTTGGTAGTTCGGAGTACTAAGTTTGCTATCGACGCCATTGCGTTAATTGTAAACCCTGCAAATAATGATTCGACCTTTTCAATGGCTAACCTTAGAGACTTGTTTGCCGGTAATATTACTAAGTGGAATCAACTGGATAAGGCGAATAGTAATGAAGAAATTACAATTGTGTTTGATAATCCAAACTCCAGTACTGTGAGGTATATGAAAGAATTAGCAGGTAAGAATCAATTTTCGGCAAAAAATTTCTACTCTGTTAAAACTAATAAGGAAGTTATTGAGTATGTTAGCACGCATAAGAATTCACTAGGAATTATTGGAGTGAATTGGATAAGCGATGCTGATGATTCTGCGGTTACAGGATTTTTGAAAAAAGTTAAAATTGCTGCAATTGCACCCGATGATGGGCAACCAGGTTCTGGGCAGTTTCGTAAACCTTACCAAGCTTACATTGCACAAGGCTTTTATCCATTGGTAAGACGAGTGTACCTGCTAAGTCGGGAATCATACATGGGCTTAGGAACAGGTTTTGCAGCTTTCATTGCTGGAGATAAAGGACAACGTATTGTGTTGAAGTCGGGTTTGGTTCCCGCTACTATGCCAGTTCGTTTAGTTCAGATATCAGATAATGATTTGTTTAAATAAAATAAATTTAGATTATGAAAATGATTAAGAGGGCTTTAAACATAGTTTCTGCTTTAGTTTTGTTAGCAGGGTTTGCTTATAGCCAGTCTATTAGTGATGCACGAAAAGCAATTGAAGTAGAGCAGTACGAAAAGGCAAAGGCGTTATTAGCAAAACTTGCACAGAATCCTGCTACCACAGCAGAGAGCTTTTATTACATGGGTGATGTTTACTTAAAAACTATTGAACCCGATTCTGCTCAGGTATTTTTTGATAAAGGTGTGGCAGTAAATCCCCAGTTTCCCCTAAACTATGTGGGACAAGGGAAATTAGAAATTCTAAATAAACACTTTGACGCGGCAAAACCATTATTTGATAAGGCGATTGCTTTAGGCCAAAAGGAAAAAGACTATCGTCCGTATCTTGAAACAGCACGTGCCTATGCATTAGCCGCTGAGGGTGGCGATGCTGCATCGATTGAAACTGCCATAGGTTATATTGAGCAGGCTAAAAAAATTGCTCCTAAGAGTGCTGAGGTGTATACTGTTTTAGGAGATGCTTATTTATTAAAAAAAGATGCAAACAATGCAATTGCTAATTATAACAAAGCATTAGATCTGGATAAAAATTATTTAAGAGCTTATGTGTCTCAATCCTTGATCTATCGTGGTGCTCAAAGTTATGAATCATCATTAGCTCCGTTAGAAAAGGCAATATCGATCGATCCGAATTATGGACCTGCTTACCGCGAATTAGCCGTTTTGTATTATTCTTCAGGCCAATACGCGAAAGCTGTAGATATTTATAAGAATAAGTATTTAGCGTTAACTGACGCCTCTTGCAACTCCAATACGCGTTATGCGAGTATGTTGTTTCTTGCAAAACAATATCAGGCAGCGTATGATGAAATTAATCTGTTAATGAAAACATGCCAGGTTAAACCGGTAATGTATCGTTTGCTGGCTTATTCGGCTTATGAGATCAAAAAGCCAAAAGAGGCATTGGACGCGATGAATACTTTCTTTACAAAACAAGCAGAAGCAAGTCTTATCAATACGGATTATGAGTATATGGCTAAAATCCTTTCAGATAATAAGATGGATTCTCTAGCAATTTCATATTTGCAAAAAGCTATTGATAAAGATCCCACAAGAACCGACTTGTACCCGATGTTAGGAAAGATGAGCTATTTGGCAAAACAGTATCCTGCTGCTATTAAAACATATGAAGCTTATTTTGAAAAAACAGAGGTTAAAAAGCAGCCTGTAGATTATTTGTATTACGGTTTATCGGCATTATATTCGGAGAAATATCAAAAGGCAGATAGTGCTTTTGCAAAGGTTAATGAATTAAGCCCAACATATGTACAAGGGTATTCTTACCGTGCTTTAGCAAACTATAGAATGGACGAAGGAAATAAACAAGGTTTAGCTCGTCCGTACTACGAGAAGGTTATTGAACTTGGCGAAGCTGATAAGCAAAAGAACGTGAAATATCTTATTGAGGCTTATCGCTACATGGGCGATTATACCTTTAATATTCAAAAAGATGTTGCTGCTTCAAAAGTCTATTTCAATAAAATTTTAGAATTGGCTCCGAATGACCCGCAAGCCTTAGAAGTTTTAAAGGCATTAAATGGTCCAGGCGCCAAGAATAAGTAGTGACGATTCAGTCAAGAAATTAAAATTTCTTAATAAAATATTGCTCCAAAGAGAAGGTTTGTTTTAAACTTACCTTCTCTTTTTTATTTTTGCAAAAGATTTCAAATCCTATTGTATGTTATTACTAGAGCAATTGCCTGTTAACTATGCACCGGTAGCTTTCCAGTTTTTTGTAGCGGTTGGTTTTGTGGTAGTTACAATGCTTGCTACCCACCTTATCGGTCCTAAGCGTAAAACTTCTGATAAATTAACCCCATTCGAGTCGGGAGTGGAAGTTCAGGGAAATGCTCGTCATCCCATGTCAGTTAAGTACTTCCTGGTTGCAATACTGTTTGTGTTGTTCGATGTTGAAGTAATTTTCATGTACCCTTGGGCCGTAAATTTTCGTGAACTAGGCATTTTAGGAATGCTTGAAATGTTCACGTTCATGATCTTCCTGTTACTGGGCTTTATTTACATCATTAAAAAAGGGGCTCTAAATTGGGAGTAGTAAGTTTAGAATCATTCTAAAATGAGTCTGGCGTACTTCAGAACAATATTAATCTGATTATTGTTGTACTTTTGTTACTCTTTTTAATAGATAATAAGAGGTTTTTTGAGAAAATTATCATCGTATGAGCGAGATTAAAATGGTTGAGGCCCCTGCGGGTATTGAAGGAGCGGGTTTCTTTGCAACCTCTCTAGATAAAGCAGTTGGCTTAGCACGTTCTTATTCATTATGGCCGTTGCCATTTGCCACTTCTTGTTGTGGAATTGAGTTTATGGCTACTATGGGTTCCCATTATGACCTGGGTCGTTTTGGAGCAGAACGTTTGAGCTTTTCTCCACGCCAGGCCGATCTTTTAATGGTAATGGGTACCATTGCTAAGAAAATGGCTCCGGTTCTTCGCCAGGTATATTTACAGATGGCAGAACCTCGCTGGGTGATGGCTGTTGGAGCATGTGCATGTAGCGGAGGCGTTTTTGATACCTATAGCGTTTTACAGGGTATTGATGAAATTATTCCTGTTGATGTGTATGTTCCTGGTTGCCCTCCTCGTCCTGAAGGTATAATCGATGGATTGACACGTATTCAGGAATTGGTGCAAAACGAATCTCTTCGTCGTCGCGACTCGGACGAATACAAACAATTATTAGCAAAATACGGAATTCAATAATATGGCAGAAGTAAAAATGAATAACCAAGCTGTATTAGATAAACTTCAGTTAAAATTTGCTGATGCTATCTTTAATGTTAGTGAGCCACATGACATGCTAACACTTACTACTACTAAAGATAAAGTTATCGATGTTATTCAATTTCTTTATAATGATGAAGAGTTGAAGTTTCGCTTTCTTACTGATATCTGTGGTGTTCATTACCCCGAGCAGGAGCTTGCTCTTGGAGTGATATACCATCTTCACAGTTTAACTAACAACATTCGTATTCGTATTAAAGTATTTCTTCCTGAAAGTACCCCAAGAATTAAAACTCTTACGGGCTTGTTCTTAGGAGCTAACTGGATGGAGAGAGAAACATATGATTTCTTTGGAATTATTTTCGAAGGTCACCCTGATTTACGTCGTATTTTAAATGTCGACGATATGGTAGCTTTCCCGATGAGAAAAGAGTTTCCATTAGAAGATCCAAACCGTACCGATAAAAACGACGATTATTTTGGTCGATAATACTCCAAAGAGAATGCGCTACTAAAGTTATCAGAAGCATTCATCTTTAGTAGTGATCTAATAATTCAGATAATAACAATGTTGGATTATGGATTTAAAATGCAAGCATTTATAATTCATGATTCTGAATTCAACATTAAACATATATGGCCCATATAAAACTTGGCGATAATTCATTAGAGAAGGAAACCACAACCCTTAACCTTGGCCCTACTCACCCGGCTACTCACGGGGTATTTCAAAATATTCTTGAGCTGGACGGAGAGCGCATTGTTAGTGCACAATCAACCATCGGATATATTCACCGTGCGTTTGAAAAAATTGCAGAGCACCGTCCTTTCTACCAAATTACTCCACTTACAGATCGTTTGAATTATTGTTCAGCTCCTATTAACAATATGGGCTGGCATATGACCGTTGAAAAGCTATTGGGCATTCAAACCCCTAAACGAGTTGATTACATGCGCATCATTGCAATGGAGTTAAGTCGTATTGCCGATCATTTGGTTTGTAATTCGGTTATCGGTGTGGACTCTGGTGCATTCACAGGTTTCCTTTATGTTTTTCAAAAACGAGAAGACATTTATGAGATCTTCGAAGAGATCTGTGGTTCTCGCTTAACAACGAACATGGGCCGTATTGGCGGCTTTGAGCGTGATTTTAATGACATCGCTATTGCCAAGATCAAGAAATTCATAGCAGAGTTTCCGGATGTTATGAAAGAGTTTGAAAATCTTTTCAACCGCAACCGTATTTTCATCGACCGATGCGTAGGTGTTACTCCGGTAAGCGCTGAAAAGGCTTTATCATATAGCTGGACAGGGCCTTTGTTACGTTCTTGCGGAGTTGATTATGATGTTCGGGTGGCCAAACCTTATTGTTCTTACGAAGAGTTTGAATTCGAAATTCCCGTTGGAACTACCGGTGATATTTACGATCGTTTCCTGGTACGTAACGAAGAAATGTGGCAGAGCTTAAGCATCATTAAACAGGCTTTGGTGAAGATGGAAAATGAACCTAAAGGTGTTTTCAATGCCGAAGTGCCTGACTATTGCTTGCCTCCAAAAGAGGATGTTTACAGTTCGATGGAATCGTTGATCTATCATTTTAAAATTGTGATGGGTGAAGTTCCAGTTCCTAAGGCCGAGATCTATCATTCAGTTGAAGGTGGTAATGGAGAGTTAGGATTCTACCTGATTACTGATGGTGGCCGAGCTCCATTCCGTTTACACTTCCGCCGCCCAAGCTTTATCAACTATCAGGCATATACTGATATTGCTAAGGGAGGAATGATTTCAGACGCAATTCTGGCAATGAGCAGTTTGAACGTTATTGCTGGAGAATTGGACGCTTAAAATAGTTAAGGTAAGCTTGCATTTCAGCTTATTTATAAATAAACATATTGCACACAAGAGGTTGGATATTATCCTTCCTCTCACTTCTAAAAAGGATGTTAGCAGTAAAAGAGATAAAATTTTCGACAGAAGCGCTTAAGAAAGTGGATGAGATCATTGCGCGCTATCCGGAAAGCCGGCAAAAATCAGCTTTGTTGCCATTATTACACTTGGCGCAGGCAGAATTCGGATGGTGCAGCACCGAGGTAATGGACTATGTTGCTTCATTACTTAACATTAATCCGATCGAGGTTTATGAGGTAGCTTCATTCTATACCATGTATCATCTTAAACCTTCTGGTAAATATGTACTAGAGGTTTGCCGTACTGGACCTTGTTGCCTGGTAGGTGCCGAAAAAATTATAAATATTCTGGAAAACAAGTTAGGCGTTAAGGAAGGTGAAGTAACTCCTGACGGATTGTTTTCATTTAAAGGGGTTGAGTGCTTAGCTGCATGTGGTTATGGACCGGTGTTACAAATTGGCCCTGAGTACACTTTCTATGAGAATTTAACAGAAGAGAGTGTTGACGAATTGTTAACTCAACTTAGAAACAAGAATTAATTCGGGTTTAGTATGGCTCAAAAGATATTATTAAAGAATATTAACATTCCCGGAATTAACACCTTTGAGGTTTATCGTCAGCATGGTGGATATGCCGCGGTTGAAAAAGCTTTGAAAACCATGTCTGCTGATGATGTGGTTGAAGAAGTGAAGAAATCAGGATTGCGTGGCCGTGGTGGTGCCGGTTTCCCTACCGGTATGAAATGGAGTTTTTTAGCTAAACCGGAAGGTGTTCCTCGTTACCTGGTTTGTAATGCCGATGAATCGGAACCTGGTACATTCAAAGATCGTTATTTAATGACTCATACTCCTCATACCTTAATTGAGGGTATGATCGTATCGAGTTTTGCTTTAGGAGCAAATACTTCATATATCTATGTTCGTGGTGAGATGATGCCACAAATTCGAATCCTGGAGAAAGCCATTGCAGAAGCTAAAAATGCAGGTTTCCTTGGTAAGAATATTTTAGGTACCGGTTATGATCTTGAGATCTATGTTCAACCAGGTGGTGGTGCATATATCTGTGGTGAAGAAACGGCCCTTTTAGAATCATTGGAAGGTAAACGTGGAAATCCTCGTATTAAACCTCCATTCCCTGCTATTGCTGGTTTATATGGTTGCCCTACTGTAGTTAATAACGTTGAATCAATTGCTGCAGTAAGCTGGATCGTTGTCAACGGTGGTGATGAGTATGCTAAAATAGGTATCGGGCGCAGTACCGGAACCAAATTGATCTCTGCTTCAGGAAACATTAATAAGCCTGGTGTGTATGAAATCGAATTAGGTCTTTCTGTTGAGGAATTCATTTATTCAGATGAATACTGTGGAGGTATAGCTAATGGTAAACGCCTTAAAGCTGTTGTAGCCGGTGGTTCCTCAGTTCCAATTTTACCAGCTAACTTAATTCTTAAATTGGCCAATGGTCAGCCTCGTTTAATGTCTTATGAGTCATTAGCCGAAGGCGGCTTTGCAACAGGTACTATGTTAGGTTCGGGGGGGTTTATTGTGATGGACGAAGATGCTTGTGTGGTACGCAATACCTGGAACTTCTCTCGTTTCTATCATCATGAATCTTGTGGTCAGTGTTCACCTTGTCGTGAGGGAACAGGATGGATGGAAAAAGTACTTCATCGTATTGAATACGGTCATGGCAAAATGAGTGATATAGATTTGTTAGTTGACGTTTCTAAGAAGATCGAAGGAAATACTATTTGTCCTTTAGGTGATGCAGCTGCATGGCCGGTTGCTAGTGCTATCCGTCACTTCCGTGATGAGTTTGAGTGGCATGTGAATAATCCTAAAGCTGCTATGGATGGAAATTATGGATTAGCAAATTATGCTGACCCAATTCCTGTAGTTGAAGAAGCAAGTTAATATAGAGATAGGTGATATTAGGTGTGAGAAATGAGACCAAGAATCAAAAGTCTCAAATTCCATGGCTAAAGAAAAAATAAATAATTAAGAGAGAGGTGTGTGATAGGAGACTAAATTACTTTAAGTCTCATTCTCATATCTCAAATCTCACTTCTAACTAAGACTATGTCTGAAAAGGTAAAAGTAACGATAGATAACATTGAGATTGAGGTTGATCCGGGAACAACCATCCTTAATGCGGCTCGCATGATAGGAGGGGATGTTGTTCCACCTGCAATGTGTTACTACAGCAAACTGAAAGGCAGTGGCGGTAAATGCCGTACTTGTTTGGTGAAGGTTTCTCAGGGTTCTGCAAAAGACCCTCGGCCAATGCCAAAATTGGTTGCATCTTGCCGTACAACAGTAATGGACGGAATGGTGGTTCAAAATATCACCTCACCCGAAGTTGTTGAGGCTCGTAAAGGAGTTGTTGAGTTTTTGTTGATCAATCATCCGCTTGATTGTCCGGTATGTGACCAAGCCGGAGAGTGTCATTTGCAAGACCTTTCATTTGAACACGGAAAAGACCAAAGCCGTTACGAATTTAAGCGTCGTACGTTTGAAATGGTTGATATTGGCGATAAGATCAAGTTACACATGAACCGTTGCATCCTTTGCTACCGTTGTGTGTTTACAGCTGATCAGATTACTGACAATCGTGTTCACGGTATATTAGGTCGTGGGGATGCTTCAGAGATTGGAACCTATATCTCAAAAGCTATCGATAATGATTTTTCAGGAAACGTGATTGATGTTTGTCCGGTAGGTGCTTTAACAGATAAAACATTCCGTTTTAAAAACCGTGTTTGGTTTACCAAGCCCGTTGATGCTCATCGCGATTGTGATAAGTGTTGCGGTAAAGTAACCTTATGGTATAAAGGTGAAGAGGTTATTCGTGTAACTGGTCGTAAAGATCAATACGGAGAGGTTGATGAGTTTATCTGTAATACCTGTCGTTTTGACAAAAAGAAAACCAGCGACTGGACGATTGAAGGTCCTACGAAAGTTGACCGCCACTCGGTAATTTCTTCAAACCATTACGACGAGAAAGAGTTATTACCGGTTATCGATAGAAAGATTTTTTAAAGAACACGACTTGCGTAAATGATCAGTAGCAATCAATTATAGGCTAAAGGTTATCTCGCATCGTTCGATATAAAACGAAAATGGAATCAGCATTAATAATAGAAAAGTTTTTATTGATTACAATTGTGTTAGTGGTTAGCCTTGTGGTGGCCATGTACATGACTCTGGTTGAGCGCAGATTTGCAGCTTTCTTCCAGGACCGTTTAGGCCCTAATCGTGCAGGACCTTTTGGTATCCTTCAGCCACTTGCTGATGGTGTTAAGTTGTTTACCAAGGAAGAGATTCTTCCTGAAAATGCCAATAAATTGCTTTTCATCATGGGGCCATCATTGGCCATGTTTACTGCAACCATTAGTTCAGCAGTTATTCCATGGGGACGTGATCTGGTGTTTGGGGATAAAGTTATTTCTCTTCAGGTTGCAGATATTAATGTAGGTCTTTTATACATATTTGGAGTAGTTTCACTAGGAGTATATGGTATGATGGTTGGAGGCTGGGCCTCAAACAACAAATACTCTTTATTAGGTACTATCCGTGCGGCCTCTCAAAGTATCAGTTACGAAATTGCAATGGGTATGGCGATCATAGCCTTGTTAATGGTTACGGGTACCTTAAGTATGCGTGGAATTGTTGATGGACAAGGCTCTACTTTATATGGATTAAAAGGAACGGAAGGTCTTGGATGGAATGTTTTCTATCAGCCGGTGGCTTTCCTGATTTACCTGATCTGCATGTTTGCTGAATGTAACCGCACGCCATTCGATTTACCTGAATGTGAATCGGAACTGGTTGCAGGTTATCACACTGAGCACTCAAGTATGAAATTAGGGTTTTACCTGTTTGCAGAGTATATCAATATGTTCGTATCATCGGCAGTGATATCAGCTTTATTCTTCGGAGGATATAACTTCCCTGGACAAGAAGCCTTGGCAAATGCAGGTGTTGCTTCATATTGGATCACACTTATCGGTGTAGGCGCTTTCTTCTGTAAAATAGCCTTCTTCCTGTTCTTCTTTGTTTGGGTGCGCTGGACAATCCCTCGTTTCCGCTACGATCAGCTGATGCGTTTAGGCTGGAACATGTTAGTGCCTTTGGCAATTGCCAACATCGGAATTACAGGTGTGGTAATGTATTTAACAGGACATATTAACTAATTGAACATCCTCATTTGATCAGTTTGATTAAATGTGAGTATAAAAGATAAAATGGAATCATTAACCAATAGAAAAAAAGTACTTGAGCAAAAACCAATGACCTTTGCAGAAAGGATGTATTTGCCGGCTATTTTGTCGGGGTTGACTATTACGCTTAAGCACTTTTTTAAGAAAAAAGCTACTATTCGATATCCTGAGGTAAAGCGTGAGTACTCTACTAACTTCAGAGGGATTCATTCATTGAAGCGTGACGAAGAAGGACGGGAGCGTTGCACAGCTTGTGGTTTGTGTGCATTATCCTGCCCAGCCGAAGCCATTACAATGATTGCCGCTGAACGTAAGCCAGGAGAAGAGGGTTTATATCGTGAGGAGAAATATGCAGCTACTTACGAGATCAATATGTTACGCTGTATTTTCTGTGGTTTTTGTGAAGAAGCCTGCCCTAAGGAAGCGATCTATCTTGATGGAGATATTCCACCTGCTAGCTTCGACCGTGAGAATTTCGTATATGGTAAGGACAAATTAGTTGAACCTATCCATAAAAAATAACTATTTGATTAAATTCGCGGCGTTTTTATCATGACAATAACTCAATCATTATTTTACTTTCTGGCATTTGTAGCCATTTTCAGCTCACTGCTGGTAGTTACGGCTAAAAATCCCATCCACAGTGTTCTATACCTGATCTTAACATTCTTCACTTTAACGGGTGAGTATATTCTTTTGAATGCCCAGTTTATTGGAATTGTAAATATCATCGTTTATGCAGGCGCAATCATGGTACTGTTCTTATTCGTTATCATGTTGCTTAACCTTAACGTTGAATCCGAGCCTCAGAAAACTAATCTTATGAAATTCATAGGTATTATTACAGGAGGAATAGGATTGGTGGTATTAACAGCAGCTTTGAAAAGCACTGATCCGTCTAACACGGTTGTTATTCAAGAAGTGGATATGGGCTTAGTAAAGAATCTGGGTCAAGTATTATTTAAAGAGTTCCTTTTACCGTTTGAAATTGTATCTATTCTATTCCTTTCGGCAATGGTTGGAGCAGTTCTGCTAGCCAGAAAGGAGACAAAATAAGGATATGGAAAATATAACGAATGCCATTACACTGGTTCCGCTTAATCATTACATTTTATTAAGCTCTATTATTTTCTTCATTGGAATTATAGGAGTGTTGACCCGCAGAAATGCGATTATCGTTTTCATGTCTATTGAGCTGATGTTAAACGCTGTAAACTTATTATTAACAGCTTTTTCAGCGTATCGTGGAGATGCAGCAGGACAAGTATTTGTGTTTTTCATTATGGCGGTGGCTGCAGCAGAGGTTGCTGTAGGTTTGGCCATCATTGTAATGATCTACAGAAATAACAATTCAATTGACATTGACCTGTTAAATAAATTAAAGAATTAAAATTATTTAGGTGGATGATCTATTCATCTAACCAAACAAATACGCAAACTGAACTAAGAAATGACGGAACAATTAGCCTGGCTGATACCTGTACTTCCCTTAATTGGTTTCCTGATCAATGGATTGGGATATAAGAAAAATCCTAAAGGTTTAGTTGGCCTTGTTGGCTGCGCAACTGTTTTAGGATCGTTTATCCTAAGCATTCTGGTGTTTTTTGATATCAAAGCAAACGGTGCAAAAACCATCGATCTTTATGAGTGGATTTCCGTAGGAACATTAAAAATTCCTTTCTCTTTCCTTATCGATCAGTTAACATCAATCATGTTGTTGATCATTACCGGCGTAGGATTTTTAATTCACGTATACTCTACCGGGTATATGCATGATGATGAAGGTTACGGTAAATACTTTGCTTACTTAAACTTGTTCGTATTCTTCATGTTATTGCTTGTTTTGGGCTCTAACTATGTGATCATGTTTATTGGATGGGAAGGCGTAGGTTTATGTTCTTATTTACTGATCGGTTTCTGGTTTAAGAAAACGGAATATGCAAATGCAGCGAAAAAGGCCTTTGTAATGAACCGTATTGGTGACTTAGGATTCCTGATCGGTATTTTCATGTTGTTCTCAACTTTTGGCAGCATTAGTTATGCCGATATATTTCCTCAAGCACAAACCGCAAGCACGGCTGTCTTAACAACGATAACTTTACTGTTATTTGTAGGTGCTATGGGTAAAAGTGCTCAATTGCCTTTATATACTTGGTTACCTGACGCAATGGCCGGTCCAACACCAGTTTCAGCGCTTATCCACGCTGCTACCATGGTTACAGCCGGTATTTATATGATTGCCCGCTCAAACATCTTATATGTATTGTCTCCAATTTCTATGGCTGTAGTAGCAGGTATTGGTTTGGCAACGGCAATTTTTGCAGCGGTGATCGCATTAACTCAAAACGACATTAAGAAAGTATTGGCTTATTCAACAGTAAGCCAGTTAGGTTATATGTTCTTGGGACTGGGTGTTGGTGCCTTCACCGGTGCTTTCTTCCACGTAATGACCCACGCATTTTTCAAAGCATTATTGTTCTTAGGCGCGGGTAGTGTTATTCATGCTATGGGCGGTGAACAGGACATGCGTCAAATGGGTGGTTTAAAGAAACACCTTCCAATTACTTGGTTTACCATGTTAATGGGTACGTTAGCTATTGCCGGAATTCCTCCATTCTCTGGTTTCTTCTCCAAAGATGAGATCTTGGCCCATGCATTCGAAGTAAGTCCTACTATTTGGGCGATTGGTGTTGGGGGCGCTTTATTAACAGCCTTCTACATGTTCCGTATGTTCTTCTTAACCTTTAATGGCAAATTCAGGGGAACTGAAGAGCAACATCATCATTTGCATGAATCTCCAGCTTCGATGACCATTCCTTTAATTGTATTAGCCGTATTATCGGTATTTGGCGGTTTTGTAGGAGTTCCTGAAGCATTACACGGCTCGCATTTGCTTAATGAATATTTATCACCGGTATTTGGTCAATCGACCCAGATTTTAAACGCTGCTCATCATGGTCATTTGTCTCATGAAACTGAGTATGCTTTGATGGGTGCTTCTGTCTTAGGTGTATTAATATCAATTTTCTACGCGTATACTGTTTATGTTAGAAAAGAAGTTGTTCCAGCTGCTGAAACCGCTCCTCGTTCAGGTCTTGAAAAGGCATCTTACAATAAGTTTTATATCGATGAGATTTACAATGCCGTATTCACACGTCCTTTAGATAGTTTGTCACAATTGTTCTATCGAATTCTTGATAAGTCTATTATTGATGGAGTTGTGAATGGTTTCGGCCAATTAACGCAATGGAGCGCGGATAAATTCCGTCGTATTCAAACCGGCTACATCGGAAACTATTTATTTATGATGGTAGTGGGTATTATTTTAATTCTTGTATTTAACTTTTTGTTTTAGAGAGAGATGATCAATTATATTACAGTATTACTGGTTTTATTCCCTCTTCTTGGTTCGGTAATAGTTGCGTTTATCCGCGGTGAACAGGCTAAGAATATTGCTCTTGGATTTTCATTGATTGAGCTGGCGATGGCAATATTAGCCTGGACTAAGTTTGATTACGCTAATCCAGATTCTCAGTTTATTTATAATCAACCTTGGATTGAATCATTGGGCATTCACTTCAAAGTAGGTATGGATGGAATTAGCTTCCTGTTGGTTTTATTAACCACGGTATTGGTTCCATTAATTATTCTTTCTTCGTTTCGTAAAGAGTTCCGTAAACCACACGCGTTGTATGCTTTGATTTTGTTTATGCAAACAGGCTTAGTTGGTGTGTTTACTTCACTTGATGCGTTTTTATTTTATGTAGCATGGGAAGCCGCATTAATTCCTATCTACTTTATCTCAGCTATTTGGGGTGGTGAAGATCGCATTCGTGTTACCTTCAAGTTCTTTGTTTATACCATGTTTGGTAGTTTGTTTATGTTAATAGGAATTATCTACCTGTTCATTCAAACTCCGGGTCATAGTTTTGATATCAATCAGTTTTATCAGGTGGCGCTCGATAAAGGAACGCAATCATGGTTATTCTGGTGCTTCTTTTTAGCTTTCGCTATCAAAATGCCAATTTTCCCTTTCCATACCTGGCAGCCTGATACTTATACTAGCGCTCCAACAGTTGGAACCATGTTGCTATCAGGGATTATGCTGAAAATGGGTATTTATGGAGTGATGCGTTGGTTATTGCCTGTATTGCCGTTAGGCTTAATGCAATGGGGTCAAACAGCCTTAATCTTATCTATCATTGGTGTTGTTTATGCCTCAATTATAGCATTTACTCAAAAAGATATTAAACGATTAATTGCCTATTCTTCAATTGCTCACGTAGGCTTAATCTCCGCAGGGATTTTCGCGTTGAATGTGCAAGGGATGCAAGGTGCCATGATTCAAATGATCAGCCATGGTATTAACGTTGTGGGTTTATTCTTTGTGGTTGAGATCATTTTTGATCGCACGAAAGCTCGTGAAAGTTATTTATTAGGCGGAATCGCTTCGAAAGCACCTGTATTGGCAGCTACCTTCCTGATCATTCTGTTGGGAGCTGTGGCGTTACCATTAACCAACGGTTTTGTGGGTGAGTTTCTTCTTCTAAATAGTATTTATGAGTATGGTGTTTGGTATGCGATTGTTGCCGGGCTAACGATCATTTTCGGTGCAGTTTATATGTTGCGCATGTACGGAAATGTAATGTTTGGAAAAGAAGGAACTGCAAGTGCAAATTTCACTGATGTCATAGGTGCTGAAAAATTGGTATTGTATGCTATTTGTGCAATGGTGATTTTCTTCGGATTTAAGCCGCAATACCTGCTTCATATTTCTGAAGCCTCAGTAAATAATTTACTTGAGATCATTAAACTAAAAATGCAGTAATAATTATTTCATTGATTTAACTGCCCAATTAAATTAAGCAGCTTGAATTAATGCAATCAAAATAATAACAAAGAATGAGTTCAATTATCATTATAGCGATTACCGCGATTGTAGTTCTTTACTTGGGCTTATATAAGGTTAAAAGTGCCTTATTGCCGGTTTCTGTTTTGGGACTTTTGGGTGCTGCCGCATCTCTTGTTTGTGTTTGGGATAAAAATATATCCTATTTCAACGATATGCTGGTGTTTAACAATTATGCTATTGCATTCAGCATCCTTTTAATCGCTACAACCATTCTTATTTTTCTTTTATCAGGCAATTATTTTGAGAAGATCAGTTCGAATGTTGCTGAATACTATACTATTTTGCTGTTCGCATTGTCAGGTGGAGTGGTAATGGTATCGTTCCAGAATATGTCAATGCTTTTCATTGGTATCGAAATTCTGTCGGTTAGCATGTACATCATGGCCGGTATTAAAAAAACGGATAGTGCGTCGAATGAAGCCGCATTGAAGTATTTTTTAATGGGTTCATTCGCAACTGGTATTTTATTGTTTGGTATTGCTTTAATATACGGTGCAACCGGAAGCTTTAACCTGGTGCAAATTGCAGGTAAGGCTTCAGAGCAACCTCTATTATTTTATGCAGGGGTAATTTTCATGCTTATTGCTATGACATTTAAAGTAGGGGTGGCTCCATTCCACTTCTGGACTCCGGATGTTTACCAGGGAGCACCAACTTTAGTTAGCTCCTTCATGTCTACTGTAGTTAAAACAGCTGGATTTGCAGCATTCCTGCGTTTATTTGGATCAGCATTTACATCTGTACCTGCTATCTGGACTGTTACACTTGTAGTAATGGTGGTGCTCACACTTTTGATAGGTAACATTACCGCAGCATTCCAGCAGAATGTAAAACGGATGCTAGCCTATTCAAGTATTTCTCATGCTGGATACATGCTTATAGCTATCTTGTTGTTGGGTCAGGCTTCTCCAAATGCAATTTTAATCTATTCAGTAGCTTATTCAATTGCTTCGGTTGCCTCTTTTGGTGTTATGGTTGCTGTTAAAGAGCAAAAGGGTTCGGATGATCTCTCGGCTTTTAACGGTTTAGGTCGCACTAATCCTGTTTTGGCATTTGTAATGACAGTAGCTCTATGTTCATTGGGTGGTATTCCATTAACAGCAGGCTTTTTTGGTAAGTTTTATATCTTCGGAGTGGCAATTGCCGCTAATTATACATGGTTGATTGCTATTGCAGTTTTGATGGCTGCTGTAGGTATTTATTACTATTTTAAAGTAATAATTGCTATGTATTTAAGGGAGTCAGAAAACAGTGAATCGATTCAATTGAGCCTCGCCTATAAATTTGTTCTTATCTTTTGTATAATGATTACTATCTTGCTAGGAATTGCCCCTGCCTTAATTACAAATATTTTGTAGGTAGTGAGGTAAACCCTTACTTTTATATTATAAAGGAGCGCTTTCAATCATTATGCAGGAAATCCTCGAGTTTTTTAGACATATAATAGATCCTAATTGGATCTTAGCCCAACCGTTTGCATTCTGGATATTGTTGTTTATCATTTTTGCAGAAACAGGTTTATTTGTAGGATTTTTCTTACCTGGCGACTCATTGCTTTTTATTACCGGTTTGCATTTGGCCGAATATCCAATGAAAGCAATTGATAATGTTGAAGTAGGTGTGGTTGCGGTTACTGTTACCGTAATAATAGCCGGTATTTTAGGTAATATGGTCGGGTATTGGTTCGGCGTAAAGGCCGGGCCGTCTTTATTTAAAAAGAAGGACACTTTCTTCTTCAAGCAAAAGCATTTGCATGCCGCAAAGGAGTTTTATGAAAAACGCGGTGCAGGCATGATCGTTCTGGCTCGTTTTCTTCCTATCATTCGTACGTTTGCACCTATTGTTGCCGGAATAGTTCAGATGGATTCTAAAAAGTTTGTTTTTTATAACGTTTTAGGGTGTATTGGCTGGGTGGTATCTATGGTTATGGGTGGTTATTTTTTAGGTCAGGCTTTTCCTTGGCTTCGTAACCATCTCGAAATCATTGTAATTGGTTTAGTGGTAATTACTACTACTCCTGTGATTATAGGATATTTGAAAACAAGAACAAAAGTTAATAGTAGCACCGAAGCTGAAGCTTAATCAAAATTTTAATATATAATAAATTAATATGGGAGTTGATCCGTGGCACTCGGTTGATCCGGGAAGCAAAAGACCGGAACTTGTAGATGCAATTATTGAGATCCCTAAGGGGTCTAAAGCTAAATATGAAGTTGATAAAAAAACAGGGCTGTTGAAATTAGACAGGGTTCTGTTTTCTTCTGTTATGTATCCAGCAAACTATGGATTTATTCCTCAAACGTATTGTGATGATAATGATCCGTTGGATATTTTAGTGCTTTGTTCAGAAGAAGTAATTCCACTTTCAATTATAGAAGCCAAAGTAATTGGCGTTATGCATATGATTGATGGTGATGAGCGTGATGATAAAATTATTGCTGTTGCAAATAATGATATGTCCGTAAATCACATTAACGATTTATCTGAATTGCCTCCGCATACAGAGAAAGAAATTGCAAGATTCTTTTCTGATTATAAAGCGTTGGAACACAAAGACGTAAAAGTGGAGCACTTTTTAGGCAAGCGTTATGCATATAAGGTGATTAACGAAGCTTTAGAGCTTTACGATAAAACTTTTAGGAATAAGAACTAAACCATATGGCGACAGATCCCGTCACGATATTCGATATTTTTCTTATCCTATTTTTGGTATTTCTGAACGGATTTTTCGTTGCAGCCGAGTTTGCAATTGTGAAGGTCCGTTCTTCTCAAATAGACTTAAAGGCCAAAGAGGGGAGCGCCCCTGCAAAAATGGCCAAACATATTATCCGTCATTTAGATGGGTATTTAGCTGCCACACAGTTAGGAATAACCTTAGCCAGTTTAGGCTTAGGTTGGTTTGGTGAAAAAACAATGTCATTAATAACAATTAAGGCATTTAATTTACTAGACATCCATTTTGCAAACCCCGAATTAGTTAGTCATTCAATTGCTGCTCCAGTAGCGTTTTCCGTTATTACAATTTTACATATTGTATTTGGGGAGCTAGCACCAAAATCAATGGCAATTCAGCGACCTATTGCAATCTCAATAGCTATTTCTTACCCACTGCATTTCTTTTACATTGTTGCACGTCCGGTAATATGGTTGTTGAATGGTTTTGCAAATTTGGTTTTAAAGGCGTTTGGAATAAATCCAGCTCATAGCCACGAGGCTCATAGTTCAGAAGAACTTCAATTGATTTTGGAACAAGGAAAACAAAGTGGAGTGCTAGAGGAATCAGAACACGACCTCATCCAAAATGTATTCGACTTCCAGGAACGTATTGTTAAGAATATCATGATTCCGCGTACTCAAATTGCCGCTATTGACATTAGTATGCCACCCGTGGAAGTGGTGAAGACAGTGGTTCATGAAGGGTACACACGATTACCGGTTTACGACAAAACAATTGATAATATTATTGGAATTCTTCACGCCAAAGATGTACTTGCCAAAGTTGCCAATAAGCAAGAAATTGTTTTAAGGGATATGTTGCGCGAGCCACTTTACACTCCTGAATCAAAAAAAATAAGCGATTTGCTTACAGAGCTTCGTCAGCAGAAAAAGCCTATTATGGCTATTGTGCTTGATGAATTTGGTGGTACAGCAGGCATGGTTACACTTGAAGACATAGTTGAAGAACTGGTGGGTGAAATTCAGGATGAGTATGATGAGGAAGTACCTGTAGTTGAGGAAGTAGCCGATAACGAATGGATAGTTAATGCATCTGCGCCTATTACAGACGTGAATGAGTTTCTTCCTAGTGAGTTGCCTGAAGATGATGATTATGATTCAGTGGCCGGATTAATGAACGTTATTTTTGAGCGCATTCCGGATGTTGGCGACAGCATGGATGCTTACGGATATAACTTTACCATACTGAAGAAATCCAACAGAATGGTTGAATCGGTGCGTATTGTAATGCATAGTCAGGAACCCGGTGAACCTAACGTATAGCTTCTGCTTTTAATATTAAAATTTCGCTCATGCATTTGTTCTTTACACCTGATATAATCGGTGATTTTTACCAGTTGAACGAAGAAGAAAGTAAACATTGTGTAAGGGTTTTGCGCCTTGTTAATGGTGATATTATTTACTTGATTGACGGTAAAGGCGGATTTTATAAAACTGAAATTGTTGATGCGCATCCGAAACGATGCGCATTAAAAGTTTTAGAGGTTGAACAACAATATGGCAAGCGTAATTTCTATCTGCATATTGCTATTGCTCCCACAAAAAATATAGAACGGATCGAATGGTTTTTGGAGAAGGTGACTGAAATGGGAGTTGACGAAATTACTCCCATCATCTGCCAACGTTCTGAAAGAAAAGATGTAAAAACAGACCGTCTGAACAAGATCATTATTTCGGCCATGAAGCAAAGCTTAAAGGCCTACCAGCCGAAACTTAATGACAGCATCGATTTTAAACGTTTTATAGTTCAGTCAAACGAAAAAGTAAAATTTATAGCCCATTGTCTCGACACCGATCGTAAATCTCTGGGCCAGTCGTACCATAAAGAAACAGAGGTTCTTGTTTTAATAGGGCCTGAAGGGGATTTTTCGGAAGAGGAGATTACCTTAGCAATGAATAACGGTTTTGCCCCAATTACGCTTGGCGAAAGCCGTCTCCGAACAGAAACTGCCGGAGTAGTTGCTTGCGCCCAGTTGAATTTTATGAATGAATAGGTTATTTTAGGAATCGGAATTTAAATCCGCCCTGAGATCAATATAAATGAACACTAATAACTATACGGCTGCAGTAAATTTTGGGAGAGGACACTCTTTTTCAATTTTCCTCCTAAAGGCATTTCTTTCCTTACTTTTCATCCTGTCTTTCTTTATCCTAACAGCTTTTTTGCCGCCATCCTATAAAATTGCCAGATTGAAATATAACGGCGGCGGCGATTGGTATGGAGACCGCACGGCTTTACCTAATTTGGTTAAATTTTGTAATGATAACATTGGCACTAACTTTTATCCTGATGAAGCTATTGTTGAGCCGGGAAGCGCGGAGCTGTTTAACTACCCTTATGTATTTGTAACCGGGCACGGTAATATTATATTTTCGCAGCAGGAAGCGCAAAATCTTCGGAGCTATTTAGTTGGAGGAGGTTTTCTTCATATATGTGATAATTATGGATTCGATAAGTTTATCCGCTTAGAAATGAAGAAGGTATTTCCAGAGCTCGACTTTGTTGAACTACCTGCCAGTCACCCTATTTTTAATCAGAAATATAAGTTTCCAAACGGGCTGCCTAAAGTGCATGAGCATGAAGGAAAAAGGGCACAGGGATTTGCTTTAATCTACCAGGGGCGTGTAGTTTGCTTCTATGACTTTGAAACGGATTTAGGAAACGGCTGGGAGGATCTGGGTGTTTATTCAGCTGATTCGCCGGAAATTCATCAGAAAGCCTTGCAGATGGGAGCCAATCTGGTTCAATATGCAATGAGCAATTGATCATTATCAATGAATTTTAATTAAGTTTGAGTCCTCATAAACCTTAATATGTATAAAGCCACGGTCAATAAAAAAGAAACATTTTCAGTTTCAACTACTAAGGATACTGTTTTAGTTAAGGATAAAGCACTCAATGTAGATATTAAAGAAATATCGAACGATAACTACCATATTTTAAATGCCGACGGAAAGTCTTTCAATGCCGAAGTACTGGAACATAATGTGGAACTAAAAACAGCAACCGTACTGATTAATGGCAATAAGTATAATATTGAACTAAAGGATAAGTTTGACGAGCTTTTGCATAGCCTTGGTATGGACGCGGGCAGTGCTCATAAAATGAACGATCTTAAAGCACCAATGCCTGGTTTGGTATTGAAGGTTCTGGTAAATGAAGGCGATGAAGTTAAAAAAGATGATGCATTGCTGGTTTTGGAGGCGATGAAGATGGAGAACATTATAAAAGCGTCGGCCGATGGCATTATTAAAACCATAAAAATTAAAGAGAGAGAAACGGTTGAAAAAAATCAGATACTCATCGCCTTTAAATAAATAGATATATCAAAAACTAAAAAGGGTCAATTTCGTCTTTACGAAATTGACCCTTTTTTTATTAAAGGCATTTTTATCCTAGGGATGCTTTTTATGGCAAGGAGAAATAAGTACATAGTAAGTTTAACGATTTAATGCTTTTATAAGCTGTTTGACCCAGAAGTATATCTCTTATAACTGATACAAACGATATCAAGGGCATTTCTATTTCAATTTGAAAGTGCCAACATCTTTTAAGGATAAATTGTAACATTTTAAATAGAAATTCGAGTTGAATCGGCCTGTATTCGGATGTTTTTCACTATTTAATATCGTTTTTTAAAATTTTAGCTTATTTTTTGAGTTAAAATCGTCTAAATTTAAAATATAGTTTTATCTTGTTTTTAGAAATGTCTCTATCATGAAATTGTCGGCTACTGTAAAGACAATTCTAATTTACCTTATGTCTATTAAAACTTGAAAATCCAAAAATTACATATATGAGGAAAGTTTTACTATTTCTACTATTTAATTGCTTTTGCCTATTAGGTTGGGCGCAAATAAAGCAGGTAAGCGGTACGGTTACATCTAAGGAAGATGGTTCACCAGTACCTGGCGCAAATGTTTTAGTGAAAGGGACTTCGAATGGCGCTCAAACAGATGGAAACGGAAAGTTTTCAATTAAAGTTGATGCCTCGGCAACTTTGGTTTTTCAAGCCGTAGGTTTTGCCGGTCAGGAAATTAAAGTAGCGGGTAGAGAGGTTATAAATGTCTCACTACTAGCGGATCAGAAACAACTGCAAGAAGTAGTCGTGGTTGGTTATGGTACTCAATTAAAGAGAGATTTAACCGGATCAATTGGGAAAGTAACCTCGAAAGAGTTTAAAGAACAGCCGTTGAGCTCTTTTGAGAGTGCGTTGCAGGGGCGTACCACAGGTGTTTACATTAACTCGGGGAGTGGTAAGCTAGGCCAGGGTGTAAATATTCGTGTTAGGGGGATATCTTCAATATCTGCAAGTAATCAACCGTTGTTTGTTATTGATGGCATTCCGGTAGTATCTGAAGATTTAGGCTCTCAAGGAGAACCTATGAACCCTATGGCAGACATTAATCCGGATGATATAGAATCGATAGAGGTGTTGAAGGATGCTGCTTCTGCAGCCATTTACGGATCCAGAGCTTCTAACGGTGTAATTATGGTTTCAACAAAAAAAGGTAAAGTTGGTAAAACCAAAGTTTCATTTAGTGCTTCTGGCGGTGTTAGTGATGCCACTCATTTACGTCAATTCTTAAATCCAGCACAATACCGCGAGTTATTTACTGCAGCTGCTGAGAATATGGGCTATGATATTGCCGAAGAGTTTGAAGCAGAATCAAGAAGTGATGACTGGAACAAATCATTTGAGACAGATTGGAACAATTCGGCATTTCAAAAAGGTGCTGTTCAGCAATATTCAGCATCTGTAACAGGTGGCGATGCTAAAACAACCTTCTTTGTAAGCTCGACTTTAAATGATCAAAAGGGCGTAATTCTTGGGAATAATTTTAAAAGGATGAGTGGCCGCTTGAATTTAGATCATGGAATAAGCAAAAGTGTTAAAATAGGTACTTCAATTAACCTGGTGAAATCTATAAACGATCGTATATCAGCCGATAACGAATTCGCCAACCCTGTACAGTTGAATGCAATTCCCCCAATTCAGCCAATGTATGATGCTGGTGGGGAATACAATAATGCAACACTTTACTATAATAACCTGATTAACCTCGACAATGCATTTAATACACAAACCAATTTCAGAACATTAGGAAATGCTTATTTAAGTTGGAACCTTATTCCTGAATTGACATTCCGTTCGGAGTTTGGTTTGGATTATCTGAATCTCGAGGAAAGTGTATGGAATGGACGGAAAACATTAGATGGAGGTCCGCAAGGCTTCTCGAGCGACAATCAAGTTCGTTCAAGCAACTGGGTGTTCAAAAATAACCTGACGTGGGATAAAACCCTTAATCAATTCCATAACTTACAAGTGTTGGCTGGTTTTGATTACCAGGAAAGCACGCTATTAGGAACTTCTGTTTCAGGGAAAAACTTCGCGAGCGATACATTCAAAAAAATTCAGAATGCAGCGGTGATTTCGGCAGGATCAACTACCGAAACTGGCTATAGCTTTGTTTCTTATATCTTACGTGGTAATTATAAATTTAAGGATCGCTACTTGTTTGGGGCCACTCTACGTGTCGATGGTTCTTCAAGATTTGGTAAGGATAATCGTTATGGAGCGTTTCCATCAATTTCAGCCGGATGGCTTGCCAGTGAAGAAAACTTCTTGGCAAATAATAGTACAATTAGTTTCTTAAAACTTCGTGCAAGTTATGGTGTTACCGGAAACTCAGAGATCGGAAACTTTGCGTCTCACTCTTTATATAACTCTGTTTTCTATGCGGATCAGGCAGGTATAACTCCCGCTACTTTAGGCGCCCCTGATTTGAGCTGGGAAAGAACGGCTCAGGGAAATATAGGTGTTGATTATGGCTTGTTTAATAATCGTATTTCCGGCGAGATAGATGTATATCAAAAGAGAACTAACGATTTATTGTTATTTCTACCAACACAAGCTTCAAATGGCTTCACGGGTATAACCAAAAACATTGGTGACTTAACAAACCGTGGGATAGAGTTTAGCATAAACACTCAAAATTTAATTCACGAATTTAAATGGTCAACCAGCTTTAATATTTCATTTAACCGAAATAAGGTTACCAACATGAATGGAGCTGTAATTACTGGAGGGTCAAGAACCTTAAGTCGTATCGAAGAGGGTCAGCCATATGGTATCTTTTACGGAAAGAAGTATGCCGGAGTTGATCCGGAGAATGGAGATGCACTTTATATGAATAAAGACGGATCTAAGACCAATGATTACGATGCTGCTGATGAAATGATTTTGGGTGATCCTAACCCAGCCTTCTCAGGCGGTTTAGGCAACAAGTTCTCTTATCATAATTTTGATCTGGATATTCAAACACAGTTTGTTTCAGGTAACGACCTTTACAATATTGCAGGTTTCTTCCAATCAGTTAACGGTGATTATTTCGACAATCAGACAGTTGATCAAATGAATTATTGGAAAAGTCCTGGTCAGATCACCAATATTCCTCAGCCTCGTTTATATGAAGGAAACGGTGCAGGTAAATCATCACGTTGGGTTGAAGACGGTTCTTATTTGCGTTTTAAAGCGGTAACCTTAGGGTATAACATCCCTCTGGCAACTACTAAACGTTTAGGTATTGATAATCTTCGTGTTTATCTATCGGCTCAAAATTTATTCACTTTCACAAATTACACAGGATATGATCCTGAGGTAAACGCAAGCTATACCGGTAATGTGAACCTGGGGCATGATTTCTATACTCCTCCTCAGTCACGAACAATTATTTTAGGTGTAAATGTAGGTTTTTAATGTGATGCTAAAATTAACACAGATGAAATTAACAGCTATAAAGAAATACGGACTGCTTTTATTTCTTGGTGCCACGTTGGCAGCATGCGATAAAAACTTAAATATACAACCCAAACAAGGCGTGGATGCGGCTGTAGCCATTGAAACTGCCGAAGATCTGGAAGCGGCACGAATTGGCTGCTATGGTATGTTGGCAGAAGGCGCATTGTATGGAACAAATCTGAACCTGGTTCCTGAACTTTTGGGCGGAGATGATTATTTGACCTGGCGGGGAACTTTTCAAAGTTACCGTCAGATGGCCAGAAGAAGAATACTTACTGACAATGCAGATGTTGAACGAACCTGGATTGAAGCTTATCAGGCTATTGAATTAGCGAATGTTATTTTAGATAAATATAATTTAGCGCCTTCGCCAGAGGATAAAGACCGTGCAAAAGGTACTGCATTAATGGTGCGGGGTATGATGCATTTTGAACTGGTTCGCTTGTATGCTAAGCAATACGATGCAGCAACAGCTGCAACAAATGATGGAGTGCCATTATCCTTAAAAGCTGTTTATGACGAAGAAGGAGCTTCGGTTTTTAATCAAAGAGAAAAAGTAAATGCTGTATATAATCAGGTTATTTCTGACTTAAAAGACGCGGCTTCGTTGTTGCCTGAGCATGATTCTTATTATTTTACAAAGTTTACAGCTATAGCAATGCTTTCAAGGGTTTATTTGCAAATGGGTGATTATGCTAAAGCAAGAGACGCTGCAAACGAGGTCATTGAGAGTAAAAATTATAGTTTGAATCCGGTAGTTACTATTGTTTTTAACAACCGTAACTCAAGTGAAAGCATTTTTGAGATTCAACAAAATGATCAGAATAATGCCGGAACCGCTAACGATGGATTAACCACGTTTTATGCAAGTAAGGCAGGAAGTGTTGGAAGAGGGGATGCTCAGGTAAATCCGGACTTTGTTGATTCTTACGAAGCAAATGATACTCGAAGCAGCAGCTTGATCTATAATGCTGAAGAAGGTTCAGCGAGATCGACAAGTGTTTTATGTACCGGCAAGTTCACTTCTTTTGGTCAAAACATTCCTGTTATTCGGTTGGCTGAAATGTATCTGACTCGTGCTGAGTGTAATTTGCGTTTAGGCACAAGCATTGGGGATACTCCTGCGAATGACCTAAACAGAATTCGTAAACGTGCCGGAGTAATTGATATAGCTAGTCCGACCGTCGATAATATTTTGCATGAGCGACAAATGGAGTTTGCTTATGAAGGCTTTCGCATTCATGACATTCGTCGTGTTAAGGGTAGTACAGGTGATTTTTCATGGAATGCAGCAGAATTGGTTTTACCAATCCCAAAACGTGAAATAGATGCAACTAAAGGCAGCCTGATACAAAATGAAGGCTATAATTAATTAACTTGAATTTGATTATCAACCCACCGCTTTATCCGACGCGGTGGGTTTTTTTCATTAAAACGCTACCTGTCGGTAGTTTTTCTTATTTTTCAACATCAATTAATAATTCTAAAATGAATAAAAGGATACCTGTTGTTTTTTTGTTTTTGTTGATGGTTGTGAGCTTACGGGCTCAATCCATACAATCTCCCGATGCGTTTTTAGGATATCCCCTAGGCTCTCGGTTTACGCCACATTATAAAGTGCTGGCTTACTTTGATTACATCTCAAAAGCAACCTCAAATGTTAAAATTCAGCAGTATGGTGAAACATATGAACATCGGCCTTTAGAGATTGCCATTGTTTCATCAAACGAGAACAGTTCGAAACTGGAAGATATCCGGAATAATAATCTAAAACTTGCCGGAATACAGCAAGGACAAGGGTCGGAGATTCAACCTGTAATTGTTTGGTTGAGTTATAATGTACATGGTAATGAAGCGGTTTCTACCGAAACTTCCATGCAGGTTCTATACGAATTAGTAAATCCTTCAAATGCCAAAGCCAAGCAATGGCTAAAAAATACAATTGTTATTATTGATCCTTGTTTAAATCCGGATGGTAGAGAACGATATGTGAATTTTTATACCGAGCGTGTTGGCAAAACACCGAATGTGAATGCTGCTACGCGTGAACATCAGGAACCATGGCCGGGAGGACGTCCAAACCATTACCTGTTTGATTTGAACCGCGATTGGGCTTGGCAAACACAACAAGAAACCCAATACCGCATGGCTTTGTATAATAAGTGGCTACCACAAATTCACGTGGATTTTCATGAAATGGGTATGAATGAACCTTATTTCTTTGCGCCGGCTGCAGCTCCTTATCATGAGGCGCTTACGCAATGGCAACGTGATTTTCAAATACAGATTGGCAAAAATAATGCGATGTACTTTGACCAGAATAGCTGGTTATATTTTACAAAGGAGGTGTTCGATCTATTTTACCCAAGCTATGGCGACACCTACCCAATGTTTAATGGAGCAATAGGGATGACTTATGAACAAGGGGGATCTGGAAGAGCCGGGTTGGGAGTAGTTACCCGTGAAGGTGATACTCTTACGCTTAAAAATCGCATTGATCATCATTTTACCACTAGCTTATCTACGATTGAAGTGGCATCGCTTAATGCGGATAAAGCTGTTAAAGAGTTTAAAAACTATTTTGCTTCGGGAAAGACAAACCCCAAAGGACCTTATAAATCGTACGTAATTAAAGGAAATAATGCCGCAAAAATTAGCGACTTCGCTAAACTGTTAAATAAAAATGGCATTGAATACGGATATGGTTCAGCTACCAAATCAGCTACCGGCTTTAATTATCTTACCGGAAAAAGCGAGTCGTTTTCAATTGATAAGGCCGATCTTGTAATCAGCACTTATCAGCCTAAATCAGTTTTTCTAAATGTATTGTTTGATCCGCAGCCAAAACTGGTCGATTCAATTACATATGATCTTACCTCTTGGGCTTTGCCTTACTCATGGGGTCTTGATGCTTATGCTTCTACAGCTAGTTTAAAGCCATTGACTTCTAGTCTTTCGGGTGAAGATCCGGTTATTTTAACTGTGCAACCAGTTGCTTATTTATGCGAATGGAACAGTGTTGCTTCTGCAAAGTTTCTTACTGCTTTATTACAGAAAAAGGTGAATGTTCGATTTGCTGAAACCACCTTCGAAATTAATAATAAGCAGTATGCGCCAGGGACATTAATTGTAACGCGATCAGGCAACTACCTTACCGGTAATAATTTTGATCAGATGGTGAAAGCTGCTGCTCAAAGTACAGGTGTAAAAATTGACATGGCCTTAACCGGTTTTGTGAATAAGGGAGCCGATTTTGGATCGTCATCGGTTCATATAATTAAGGCACCTAAAATTGCGGTATTAATGGGTGATGATGTTTCGGAAAATGCCTTTGGAGAAGTTTGGCATTTCTTTGATCAACAGCTTAGTTATCCAATGGACATTATTCAGGCTGAACGATTTGATCGCACCAGACTCGCTGACTATGATGTGTTGATTTTGCCAAATGGAAGTTATTCATTTATTTCTTCAGATAAGGATCTGACGAAACTACGTGATTGGGTAAAGGGTGGAGGAAGAGTGATCGCCTTAGAAAGTGCTGTAGCTCAATTTGCAGGAAAACCGGGTTTTATCTTAAAGCAGAAATCAGATACAAACGATAATGCCACAGCTGAAAATACCAGTGTGCTTAGTTATAGCAGCCGCTCACGTAACGATTTATCAGAGAACAGCATTGGAAGTATTTACAAGTTGAAGATTGATAATACGCATCCCTTGGGTTTTGGATATAAGGACACTTATTATTCACTTCGCCAGGATGTAAATACCTATCAGCTTTTGCCTAAGGGTAATTGGAATGTAGGAGTTATTGGTGACAACGGATTGGTAAGCGGCTTTGTTGGCTATAAAGCAAAACAAAAGCTAAAAAACACCCTGGTCTTTGGAGTGGAAGAGGTAGGTAATGGGCAATTTATCTACATGGCCGATAACCCATTATTCAGAAGCTTTTGGGAAAATGGCAAGCTGCTGTTTAGTAATGCTGTTTTTTTGGTTGGACAAGAATAAGATCTCAGTTTATTATATATACGAAAAGGGGCTCGCCACAAGCCCCTTTTTTATTGAATATATATGAAGAAATAAGTTACTTTTCAATCCGTCTAAAGCTGTCGATAACTGAGTTTGCATAATCGTCATCGGTATAGTGAAGACTTATTTCATAGGTTAAGCGTTCGGGTATTGCATTGTAGGCAATATCAACCTGAACTAAAATTTTATAGTAACCGTTGCCCAAGCTGGTAATGGTCATTTTTTCCAACGGAACAATTAGCTTTGTTGTAAAGGGTTTTAGTTTTTCAATAGTATATCGTTGCGCAATTGTTTTTGCCGCAACTTCATTTGTTTGCGTATATTTTGTGTGCCTGATTAGCTGCGAACCTGAAACATATACACCAAATACGCCTAGCATCAGCAAGTAAGAGAGTTTATAAATAAGATAAGTTTTCATGAGGTACTTTATTTATAAGTTTCAATTAAGGTTCTTTATCAGTCATCATTAATTTCTCTTTCTTCACTTATGACGCAGTGTTTACTCGTCATGTTGCATCTTGAATGGATATTTTTTAATATGGCCGAAGAGCGAACAAGTAAACTCATTCGGCCATTGCATATATAGAGATGTGCCTTATCAGTTAGAAATCTTCACCACTTGATTTGTAAGAACGTTCTATTTTCCAGCTTTCCTTGTTATAGGGATCTCTGGCATCTTTTTTCCTTCTGATTATGATTTGATAAGGCTCAGAATTTACATTGTTGCCATCTTTAATGGTAACTTGAGTTGATATTTTGTAATCTCCATTGTCTTCCTGGTTAATATCCTGATTATTTGAATCAATGGTAACTACTGCATTTAATGAGTTTAGTTTGATACTTATTTCATCGCGAGCAATTTTCTTTAAAAGATCATCTAGATCATCTGAACGGCTGAAAGCACTTGGATTAAAGCCATTTCTGCATTTTACGCCATTTTCGGTAACCAACCAGGTTTGCGTTGATCTGTGATTGTCTGAATCATTGTCTTCACATTCATAATAATAAGGATCTCTCATTATCGAGTTCATTCTTTCATCAATAATAACTTTGCTGTTAACAGGTAGCTGGAGAATTAACTCAACCTCCTGAACTCGCCATAAACCATTATTTTTTAATTCATAATGACGGTTAAAAGTCATTGTGGAATCTTTTTGAATAAAGTTGTAAAGGATATTCTGCGCATTTTCAATCGCGTTGTCAAAATTCTTTCCTTTTGACTTATAGATCTTTATTAAGTGGGGTTTATTATCTGCACTTTTCTCAATCTTTAGGTTTACCTCATCCATGTCAAAGTCTTCGCTGAGGTGAGAAATGGTTTTACCACTTTTAATTGTAATGTTATAGCGTAAGCTGTCTTCTTGAGTCAACCACTTTTTATCGTCGGCAAATATGTACCAGGTATTGTTTTTAACCGGTGAAAGGTCAATTGATTGACGAATAGTAGCCTCTTCTTTAAAGCTTGCTGCTGAACGACCTGCATACAATGCAAACATAAATAAGGAAACCACCCATACGGCCAACATAATAAAGGCAGCTGTTTTGGTTAACGGGCTTCTGTTGAATATAATTTTGGCTCCTAATGAGATAATGAACAAAGCCGGAACCATTATCAATACAAACAATGAAAGCAGTAACGGAAGTCTGAACGTAGGATCAATAAAGTTTAAAGGTGGGAAGTTCTTTAATCCAAAGGATTCAGAGAATACAAGAGCTGTTGAGCCGGTGAAAATGGCCAATAGTGCTGCAACTGCGGCTAAAATGATTACGACTCCGATGAAACCGATGAACACTTTCAATGTCACCTTGAGAATATTGCCAACTATTTCAAAAAGGCGCTCGAAAAAAGATTTTAAGCCTGAATTATGCTGAACTTCATTCAGCTTTTCATTGGCCACTTTTTTTATGGAAGCCAGTGTTGCCGCTTCGCCTTTCATCGCCATTTTATCTGCAACAGTTTTAGCTTCTGGTACCGCTACCCATAAAATAAGGTAAACAACTAACCCGAAGCCCCAGGTAAGGGTAAGTAAGGCCCAAATAAGGCGAATCCATGTTGGGTCTATTTCTAAATAATTGGCAACACCCGAACAAACGCCACCAACAATTTGGTTGTCACTATCTCTAAATAAGCGACGTTTAACCTTTGTATCGTCATCTGTGAATCCTTTTGTGGAAGCAGACTGAAAAGTTGTGGCTTGTTCTTCAACATCTAACTCAAAATCACTCACCTTACCCATTTTTGAAATCACCTCTTGCACATCACTTAAAAAGATAACCTGTCTGTTTTCTTTGGCAAGTATTTCTGTTAGTAATTCAGCAATACGATTCTCAATATCTGTGATTATCTCAAAATTGTCTTCTGATGAGGAAAAATGGCGCTTTACATCATTTATATACGATTTAAGCACCTCGTAAGCATCTTCTTCAATGTGAAAAATGATACCACTTATGTTTATAATAATTGTCTTGTTCATTGCAGTAGATTTATTGGTTATGCTCTTCGTTGTTCTCTTGTGTATTTGTCGAAAGATCTATTGGTTGTTCAGTATCGTGGTTAGTAGTGGCTGCAGAAACTGCATAAACAAGTTCTTGCCAAGTGACATTTAATTGCTCAAGTACCTTTTTGCCATCTTCAGATAGTTTATAATACTTACGAGGGGGGCCTGAAGCCGACTCCACCCAATTATAAACTAAGAGGCCATTATTTTTTAATCTTGTTAACAGAGGATAGAGTGTGCCTTCAACTACCAAAAGCCGGGCATTACGCAATTCCTCCATAATATCTGAGGCATAAATCTCCCCTCGGGAAATAATTGAAAGAATACAATACTCAAGTATTCCTTTCCTCATTTGGGTTTGCGTGTTTTCGATTATCATAATACAAAGATATATGCTTTTAATAATACCATGCAATACATAGTACTAAATGTAACAAGTGTTTTACATGGATTATTGTTATTGGGATAAGAAGTTTAATCTCACAGAATTATTATAGTCTTATTAATCTATTGCTATTGTTGCTAAAATGGTATTATGTGCTACAATAGTTTAAAAATTTGCATTCCAGCTTCATTTATAATAAATCATTATTTGGGAATACTAATTCGGATTAATTTAATTCACCTGGTTTGATATTGTAGTAAACTATCAATGTATTTGTTATCAATAATTTATTTATTTATTATAAACAATTAACAATTGATATAATCTGTTTGTCGTTAGTTAATTTTTTAAAAATTTTTAAAATCAGATAATTATATTAAATTAGATATATCTAAATGCTCTCTATATGAAAAAGTATCTACGCATTCTGCTGTTGGTGCTACTCTCGGGTATTTCCGCCACAGCTCTTTCCCAACAAAGAACAATCACAGGAACAGTTACTTCTGAAGACGACAAACAACCAATGCCGTCGGTGACTGTTGTGGTTAAGGGAACCGCTACTGCCACTCAAACCGATTTGGATGGCAAGTACAGCATCAAAGCTTCAGATGGAGCCACGCTAGCGTTCACATACGTTGGCTATGTAACCAAAGAAGTAAAACTTGGCTCCAGCAATGTTATCAATGTCACTTTGTCGCTCAACTCCAAGCAATTGGGGGAGGTGGTAGTAACGGCCTTGGGTATTAAAAAGGAAGCCCGAAGCGTGGGTTATGCCACAGGCCAGGTTAAGGGGGATGAACTTACACAAGCCCGGGAAGTTAACGTGGCAAATGCATTAGCCGGAAAAGTTGCCGGTGTAAGTGTTGCAACTCCTGCTTCAGGTCCTGGAGGTGCAGCAAACGTAATTATTAGGGGCTCTTCTTCATTAACCGGTTCATCACAACCATTATATGTGTTGAATGGGGTTCCCATGAATAATAGCAATTCAGGTAGTGCCATAATCACCGGTACCGCTAGCACTGAAGGTTCTGCGGGGCAATATGGCGGTGCGGATTTAGGGGATGGTATTTCAAACATTAACCCTGATGATATCGAATCAATTAGTGTGCTGAAAGGTGCTGCTGCCGCTGCCTTGTATGGGTCAAGAGCCGGTGCAGGAGTAATTATGATCACTACCAAAAGCGGAAAGGCTCAAAAAGGTATTGGTGTTGATTTCAATACAACTTATCAGGTTGATGAAATTAATGATTTTACTAATTATCAATATGTTTATGGTTCTGGTCATCAAGGCTTAAAACCTACTTCAGTCGAGCAGGCACTTAATGATGGAGCATCAAGTTGGGGTGCCCGGCTTGATGGTTCAAGTGTTATCCAATTGGATGGAGTTTCTAGACCTTATGTTGCCCAAAAAAATAATATAAAGGATTTTTATAGGACAGGAGGAACATTTACCAATACACTCGCTTTAAACGGCGGTACTGAAACAGCTGCTTTCCGCTTCTCTGCCAGCAAATTGGATAATAATGGAGTTATTCCTAATTCTTCTTTAGACAGATGGAGTTTTAATCTTGGATCAACAGCTAAACTAGGTAAAAAAGTAACAGCAAACGTAGTTGTAAATTATACAATTGAGGATGCAAAAAATAGACCAAGCCTCTCTGATGCACCGGGTAACTCTAACTTCGGTATTGCTTTCGTTGCTAACAGTATTCAGGCAAGTCAGGTTCTTGCACCAGGATACCATCCTGACGGCAGTGAAATTCAATTCACAGGAAATACCTTTACAACTAACCCTTACTTTGCATCGGCAAAATTTGTGAATGACACTCATCGTAACCGTATTATTGCTAACGCAAGTTTACGTTATAACATATTTGATTGGTTGTTTGTTCAGGGTCGTGTAGTACAGGATGCCTATAATGATCGGTTTACTAGTGTAACTCCAACGGGTACAGCCTATCGTGATTTGGGTGATATGAGAGACAATAGTTCGCGCTTCTCAGAGTTAAATGCTGATGTATTGGTAGGAGTAAGTCGTGCGATAGCTAAAGATCTAACACTTGATGCTAATATCGGTGCAAATATGATGAAGCGCGACAATGAAATTACTAATATTTCCGGTTCGTCATTTTCAATTCCGTTCTTATATACTATACCTAATACAGCTAATAAAACCAATTCTTACTTTGATTTTAGATCCAGAATAAATTCTATTTATGCTACGGCAGATTTGGGATACAGAAATTTCCTCTACTTGAACCTTTCATTACGTAATGATTGGTATTCAACACTGGCATCGCCTAGTTCTGATAAAGTATCTTATTTATATCCTGCGGTAAGCAGCTCATTCGTCTTCTCAGAATTCTTAAAGTCAAATACACTTAGTTATGGTAAAGTGAGGGTTGGCTATGCCGAAGTTGGTGGAGGAGGAGATTCTCCGTATCAAACAACATTAAACTATAATATTGCTGGTACTATCAACGGAATCCCGATCGGACAAATAACCAATGGTTCAATTCCTAATGCCGAATTGAAACCAAGAGCGATCACGGAATTTGAAGCTGGAACGGAAGTTAAATTTTTCCAAAACAGATTAGGAATCGATCTTACTTATTATAATAAAAAGATCAATGATGACATTGTGCCAGTTACAACCTCAGTTGCAACTGGTTACCCTTCAGCAGTATTGAATGTTGGTAGGTTAACGAACTCAGGATGGGAGTTGCTATTAACGGGAACACCAATTAGAAATAATGATTTCACCTGGAATGTTTCACTTAACGGATCAGTGAATAAAAGTAAAGTTGAAAGTCTTGCCGGCGATTTAACTAGTATACAAATTGGCATTGGGCGTACTGAAACAGCCTTTATTCAGCAAATAGTTGGTAAGGAAGCCTCCCAGGTCATGGCTTTTGATTATAGCAGGGACGAAAGTGGAAATATCTTAAAGGGTCCAAATGGCGTACCATTACGCGGAAATTTAATTGCTTATGGTTCGGGTAACTACAAGTATAACACTGGTTTAAGCAATGAATTCAAATACAAAAACTTTAATTTATCATTCCTGATAGATGGAAAATGGGGAGCTAAAATCTTTTCCGGCACCAATGCGTACGCAACAGGAGCAGGATTAACCCAGGAAACATTAGTTGACAGGGATAAAGCAGGATTTGATGCTCAAAGCTATTATGCCAACTTCGGCTCAAACGTATCTGGCCAGTTTGTAGAAGATGCAAGCTTTATCAAATTACGTCAGCTAGTTCTTGGTTATGATTTTCCTCTTTCTATGTTCAACAATAAGATTCAGGGGTTAAAGATAAGTTTCGTGGCACGTAACCTGGCCGTATTAATGAAGCATACCACTAATATCGATCCTGAATCAAATTACAACAATACAGCAGCTCAGGGTTTGGAGCTCGGAGGAGTTCCCTCAACCAGAAGTTTTGGTTTAAACTTAAACTTCAAATTCTAACATCGGATGATGATTTATTTAAATTGAAATTCTCATGAAAAAGATATATAGAAAACTGCTCTTTATAGTCGGTGCCATTACTGTTGTAACGGCTAGTTGTACCGGTGATTTCGTAGATCTAAATACAGATCCTACAGGAGCATCAAGTCAAACTATTGATCCGAATTTACTGCTATCAAATTCTCAGGTAACCTATACGGGGTCAACAGACTTTTCATATGAAACATGGCGAGCCAATCTGATCTATTGCTCCATGATGACCCAACAGCTTGCCTCGGTAAATGGTTATTGGGTAGGCGATAAAAGCAGAAGAAATGATGCATATTTATCAGCCTATTGGGAAAAATCATATTCAGAGCAAGTTAAAGCGGTTGTTGATTTACTAGCATTATCTAAAGATAAACCTCAATATGCTAACCTTTACCAGGTTGCCAGAATAATGAAAGTGTTTACTTTTCATCGTATAACCGACTTGTATGGTGATGTCCCTTATTTTCAGGCCGGCCGAGGCTATTATGATCAGGTTCTGACACCAGTTTATGATAAACAGCAAGATATCTACATGGATATGTTGAAGGAGCTTGATGAGGCTGCTCAAGCCTTGGATGCAGCTAACGGTGGAGTCGTAAATAATGACCTGGTTTACAATGGAAATATCGAAAATTGGAAAAAGCTTGCTAATTCACTGGAACTGCGTTTAGCTATGCGTTTAATTAAGGTGGATGCTACAAATGCAAAGACGTATGCAGCAAAGGCAATTGGGAGAGGGATTTTAGACAATGAAAATCAGGATGCCATTGTTTTTGGAGATGAATCAGGTGATCGATTAACTAAAAACAGAGTATCGCAAGTAATATTACAAGGTTATGAACGAAGTGCAGACCGTGTTTCAGCTACTTTTGTAAATTGGTTAAAAGCGAAAGGAGATCCAAGATTAGCCCTATTTGCAGAAAACCCTGCAACTGGTGCTGCGGCAACAGCTTCTTCAATAGGTATGCCTAACGGATATGATTTGGGAGGTGTTCAGAGTATTGAAACTGCGCCAGGATACCCAGGCTCATTAGATGGCTATGTTCAACCTGCCACCAAAACCTTATTGTATGAAAGTCCAACTTTTTTTATGACGGCATCAGAAGCACAACTTCTAGCCGCAGATGCAGTTCAACGTGGTTTTATTTCAGGCGATGCAGCCACCTATTTCAAGAAAGGTGTTGCTTTAGGAATTCGTTCATTTGTTCATTATGGTATTGCTGTTGACTTAGCTGGCGCAGATGCTTATGCTAATGGTTTATCATTAAGTAATCCGGAACAAGACATCAATGAACAAATTTGGGCCACTTGCGGAGGAACTTATAATTTCTATGAGTCATATGCTAACTGGAGGAGAACCGGTTTTCCTGTTTTGGTTCCAACAAATTACCCAACTTCTGTTATTGGAGCCACCATTCCAAGGCGATTTACCTATCCAGTTGCAGAGCAGTCTGTAAATAAGGCTAATTATGATGGTGCAGTTGCTGCTTTATCTGGCGGAGATGCATTAACAAGTAGAGTTTGGTGGGATAAATAAGTTTTCTGATAACTATAGAAAAGGCTGGTTTAAATAACCGGCCTTTTTTATAGTAATAGTTAAAATAAGCGGCCAGTTTGCTCTATTAGAAATTATGCAGGTCTAAAAAAATTTACTTTTTAAGCATTTTAGGTGCCAGTTAGTTTAGCTAAGCTTCAATAAAACAAAGAATTAGGGCTCATTTTAGAGAAAGTCAAAGGTGTAATTTCTACACATCAATTTCGGGTTCAAACACCATTATTTCTTGTAATAGAAATAGTTATAAGCATATTGTTTAATAAAATATTTAACTGGATTGGGAACATTTGCAAAAAATTTAATTTTTTTTTGTTGTTTATAAAAAAAATATAATTTTACGAGTAATAAATATTTCCAATCGTATGAAACAATTGCTACTTAAACTCATGTCTCTATTGTTGCTTATCACAACAGTAGCGTCAGCCCAGAATCGTACCATAACGGGTACGGTTACTTCGGCCGAAGACAATCAGCCGCTGCCTTCGGTTACCATCATGGTAAAAGGCACAACTATGGCTGCCCAAACTGATATTGATGGTAAGTACTCCATCTCTGCAGCTACTGGCAGCACCTTAGTTTTTTCATTTGTGGGATATGCCATAAAAGAAGTTAAGCTTGGTACCCAAGCTACTGTAAACGTTGCCTTGGTTTCAGATTCAAAACAACTTGGTGAAGTTGTTGTGGCGGCGTTAGGTATTAAAAGAGAGAAAAAAGCTTTAGGTTATTCTGTATCTGAAGTTAAAGGTGATGATTTAACCCGTGTTAAAGATCCAAATGTGGTAAGTACACTTTCTGGTAAAGTTGCAGGTTTGCAAATTAAACAGAATGGTAACGGTCCAACCGGTTCTTCAAGAATCGTTCTTCGTGGAAATAGTTCTTTGGGAAGTAACAATCAGCCGCTAATTGTTGTTGATGGAGTTCCTATTGATAACTTTTCAGGCGCTACAGCAGATTTCTGGGGTAATAAATCAATTGATAAAGGATCTGGTATCAATGATGTATCCAGTGATGATATCGAATCAGTGTCTGTTTTAAAAGGACCTGCTGCGGCCGCTCTTTACGGTTCTCGTGCTGGTAACGGTGTAATTATGTTTACCACTAAAAAGGGTAAAAAAGGCGGTGTTTCTTTAGCTTATAATGCAAACCTGACCTTTGATAACCCTATGCAAACTCCTGAATACCAGAATGTTTACGGACAAGGTGTTAGCGGAGCGTTTGATAAAAATGCAGCGGCAAGCTGGGGTGGTAAAATGGATGGTCAGAAAGTGACTGATTACACTGGTAAAAGTGTAGCTTATTCTCCAGGAGCCAATAATCTTTCTGATTTTATTCAAACCGGTACTACGTTAACCAATTCATTTGAAATGGCAACAGGGAATGAGAATACAACCTTCCGTGCTGCGTTAACAAGAAATGATAACAAAGGTATCGTTCCAAACAGTGGCTTTAACAAGACCTCATTTACCTTAAGAGGAACAGGCAAATTGAATGAAAAGTTCTCTGTAGATGCTAAAATTTCATTCTCAAATCAGAAAACAGAAAACAGAACAAAAGTTGCTGCCGATCCAGATAATATTTTTAGAAATTATCTGATCATGCCTCGTTCAGTACATTTTACTGATTTAAAATCTACAGCGAATTATGCTTTCCCTTCAGGTACAAGTGTTGACGGAGCAGATGTTTCTGGTAAACCTTTATCTTGGACGTCTAATTATAGCGGATTAGTAAGAAATCCATACTGGGCGGCTTACAATAATACAAACGACGACCGTCGTAACCGTTCAATGGGCTTTGTATCGTTTAAATACGATTTCACACAATGGTTCAACGTTCAGGTTCGTCAAGGCTTGGATATGTATACTGGACAGTATAATTTACGTCAGGCAACTAATACTCCATATTGGGAACAGTCGGGTACATACAATGTTACTGATGATAAGTATAGCGAATCAAACACGGATGTACTTTTCTCAGTTAACAAGCCTATTTCTTCATCAGTTAGCTTTAATGCAACAGCAGGTGGTAACACCATGTACCAAAGAACTGACCTTTTGTTTTCTAACTCAAACGGGTTACTTATTCCAAATTTCTTCAACCTTACTAATAGCCTTGTTCCAACCGTTAATGATGCTCATACTTTAAAACGTATTAACTCATTATACGGAACAGCTTCATTCGGCTATAAAAACTTCCTTTATTTGGATTTATCAGGAAGAAATGACTGGACTTCAACCCTTTCTCCGGAAAATCGTTCATTCTTCTATCCATCTCTAAGTTCAAGTTGGGTTTTCTCAGAAATGCTTGAACGTAACGGCAAAAACTTAGGCCCAATATCATATGGTAAATTACGTGCATCATGGGCTCAGGTTGGTAACGATGCAGCTGCTTACCAGTTGATGAATTACATGAACATTACTGTAAAGAATGTAACTGATCAAAACGGAAACATTATCCAAATCATAAACTCTAATGCTTCAAATACAAAAGCATTGTATGATCTTAAAAATGAGCTTGTTGAATCTTATGAGTTTGGTTTAGAGTTAAAGGCTTTACATAACAGAATTGGTCTTGATTTAGGATACTATAATAAAGATTCTAAAAATCAAATCTTAAAAGTTCAGAGTTCAGGTTCTGATGGATATGAATTCCATTACAAGAATGCTGGTTTAGTTAACAACAAAGGTATTGAGGTTGTTCTTTCTGCTAACCCGGTTAAAACTGAAAAACTGGATTGGAACGTGGCTCTTAATTTCGCGAAGAATACTAATAAAATCGTGAAATTGACAGAAGATACTAAAGTTCAATTGCTAAACGACAATAGTACTAATGGCTTCTTGCAAATTACAGCTAAAGAAGGTGGCGCTTATGGTGACCTTTATGGACGTAAATATGTAAGAGATGATAAAAACAACATTGTTGTAGACGATAAAGGATTACCAACATTCGGTACTGAATTTGAAAAATTAGGCAATTTCAATCCTAAGTGGATGGCCGGATTAAATAACAACTTTACTTATGGCAACTTTGATTTGGGCTTCCAAGTAGATATGCGTTATGGTGGTGAAGTGTATATGGGTTCTATAAATAATGGGATGACTGCTGGAACTTTGAAGGAAACTTTAGAGGGACGTGATAAAATGTTGGTAAAAGGTGTAACTGCTGGGGGGACCCCGAACACAGTTGAGACAAAAGCAGAACTTTATTGGGGCAGATTAGGCAATGGAACTGAACCTTGGATCTATGATGCTACGAATGTTCGTTTACGTGAAGTTTCTTTAGGTTATTCTTTACCAAAAGGCCTAATGAGCAAATCTCCTTTTTCTTCAGCTAAATTGAGTCTGGTAGCACGTAATGCATTCATGATCTATAGCAAAACTAAAGGCTTTGATCCTGAGGCAGGATACTCAAATAGTAATGCGCAAGGTATTGAGTTTGGTAGTATGCCAACTTTACGCAGCGTTGGTTTTAATCTTAACGTGATATTCTAATAAGTAAACTAATATGAAAAAATATATATTATCATCATGGATTCTTGCTGGTGTTGTCCTTTTGACGGGTTGCGAGCAAGGTCTGGATGGGTTAAATGATAACCCTAACCAGCCAACGGCTGACATGTATGATTTTAACAAGTCAACAATTGGTACCGTTTTACGTTATGGTGTTGACATGAATTTTACATTAAACGGAGGTTTAGTTGGCGCTGCTCACTTGCATGAGCGTATTAAAAATTTGAACATCGACTTTTATTCTCAATACATTAATCCATCTGGCGGCTGGACAACCCGAAACTATACGCCTAATGGAGGATGGAATGGTGACTATTGGAAAGCTCATTACCAATGGTTGAGTACATTAAATACAGTTATTGCTCAAGGTAAGGATAATCCAATGGCTCAGAACGGTGTTGCCTTGGCGAGAGTTTGGAGAGTTTATATTCAGTCTCAAGCTACTGACTTTTTTGGTCCAATTCCTTTTCCAAAGAGTCCTGCCGAAGCAAATCCTGCTTACGAATCTTTGGAAGCGCAGTATAACTTTTTCTTTGCTGAGTTGGATGCCGCAGTAAAACAGTTTAGCCCTGGAAAGGATTTCTTAACAGCAGAAGATCCTATCTATTTCGGAGATATTACTAAATGGAAACAGTTTGCAAACTCGTTGCGTTTACGTTTGGCTTTGAAAGTATCTGAGGTAAATCCGCAATTATGTAAGGCTCAAGCTGAAGCTGCTTTTGCCGCCGGAGTAATGCAACAAGGCAATGACGCCAAAATTGCTGGTACCACAGGTTGGGGTAATGCTTATAATTACTATATGTACCAGGTTGGTTGGGGTGAGAAAATGGTAATGACCAGTTCTTTCCAAAAAATTCTTACCGGAATTGGTGGTGTGGCATATGCAGGATCTGCGGAAACCCATCCTTCTGATGTCGATCCTCGTGGTTCGATCTATTTTGATCCGAGTGTGACTGGAAAAAAATGGGTAGGGGTTTATCCAGGTTTGCCAACAGGTGAGCATGTTAATATCGGCTCAACTAATGCCTATATGAGTGAAGTTAATATACTTTCAAGTGATAAACGTAAAATTGATTTATTCCTTTATCCTGAAGTGTGTTTTATGTTAGCCGAAGCAGCTGAGCGCGGTTTTATAGCGACAGATGCAAAAACTTGGTATGAAAACGGTGTGAAAGCCTCTTTTGCTGCTTGGAATGCAGGGAATGTTAATTCATATTTAGCTTCAAATGCAAAAAATGCATGGGGTACTTCTGCTAGTTATGATGATGCTACCGGAGCAGGAAATACAAAGTTGGAGAAGATCATCACTCAAAAGTATATTGCTAATTTCCCTGACGTTTCTTTACAGGCTTGGAACGATAAACGCAGATTAAATTTACCTGCTTTTGATGTGCCAAAAGAGCGTGATCCGGGTGCGGGTACTTTCCCTGCAACATTTGATATTAAAGATCCAAAGAACTTTATAAGTCGTCAGATTTTTCCTCAAAGCGAGTCTCTGAACAACCAAACTAATTATAATGCTGGTGTTCAATTGTTAGGAGGGGCTGATAAAGTTTCTACCAATGTATGGTGGGATAAAGACAAAAACTATTGTACTTCTTCAGTTCAATAATTAGAAATAAAAAATGTTAGTAAAAGGAGTGTCGGGGTACGGCACTCCTTTTCTTATTTAGGAATGGTAGGTCGAGATTAGTGCTTTCAATAAGGGAATGGGCAGGATGTTCCCAGGCTTTAAGATGGCTTTGATTGTGGAGCTATTTAAGACAAATCAGGCCATTCTTGGGTTGCTGTTCTGGTAAAGATTAACCGGTGCAATTGGAGACGATTTACAGAAAAAAGTTTGGTTTGCTAAATAGTTTTCTATTAAGTTTTTACCATAATTAATTGAGTCCCCTCAGTCAACTGAGGGGATTTTTTTTGCTCGTTTTTTAGACAAGTGCGGGAGGCTTTCTGGCTTATTGTATAGTAACAAAAGTATTACAATTGTTTTTAAATTGTAACAAAAAGATGGGTCAGTATTCTGAATTAAACAAAAAAGTTCTTCGAATAAAAATTTCCAATTATCAAAAAAACAGCTCTTTGTACACTAATTGTTGGTTTTTAAGCATGTTTTCAAAATTTTATTTTGAATTTATTCGACAGCCATTCTGTAACAGACCTGCTACTCGGTATTTGCAATGCTGTATTTAATATATAGTTTAGGGAACTAAAATTTAGTTATATGAAGAAAAGGTTACTCTATTTCATTGCTGTATTTCTCTTTGTGGCAAGTACGGTCATGGCTCAGAATCGAACCATTACCGGTACGGTTACTGACAAATCAGACGGGGGGCCAATCCCCGGAGTAAGCGTCCTTGTTAAAGGAAGCTCAATTGGTGCACAAACAGATATTGAGGGTAAATACTCAATTGCTGCACCTGCAAATTCTACATTAGTATTCAAGTTTGTAGGTTATTCTACAAAAGAGGTTACTGTAGGTGCTACTTCAACTGTTAACATTTCGCTAGAGCAAGATGCTAAGCAGTTAGGTGAAGTTGTTGTTACCGCCTTAGGTGTTACCAAGGTAAAAAGAGATTTAGGTTATGCTACTCAAACCGTTAAAGGAGACCAGCTTGCTGACAAAGGAGATGTAAACATTATTAATACTTTACAAGGTAAAGTTGCAGGTGTTGACATCACTGGTGCTAGTGGTAATGCAGGTTCTTCTTCAAACATTATTTTGCGTGGTATCTCTTCATTTACCGGTAACAACTCGCCATTATTTGTAGTTGACGGTGTTCCGGTTAGCAATGACTTGGATCAATCTACCACTACTTTATACGGTAATCAACCAGCAAACAGAGCGTTGGATTTGAACTTGAACAACATTGAATCAATGAACATTCTTCAAGGTCCTGCTGCTGCTGCACTGTATGGCTCAAGAGCTTCAAATGGTGCAATCATCATTACTACTAAAAGAGGTAGTGGAGTAAAAGGTAAAACTGCAGTTACATTCTCCTCTTCTTATGGTGTTCAGAATGTTTACGGTTTTGCTGATTTGCAAAATAAGTATGGACAAGGTGCCGGCGGTGCTTTCAACAGTGTTTCAGGTAATTCATGGGGACCTGCATTTGGTAGCACCCCATCATTAGCTAATGGTTTAGTTGTTGCCACTGGAACTACTCCAAACGTAAACGGTGTTGTTTATCAGCCAGGTAGTTCAATTGCTTACAATAACTACAAAAACAACTTGATTGATTACTTTAATCAAGGTACCAGCTTTGAAAACAACTTGTCAATTAATAGCGGTGATGCTAAAAACAATTATGGTTTGACATTAGGAAATACTAACCAAACAGGTATTCTTCCAACCTCTGAGTTTAAGAAATTAAATGCTCAGTTTACAGCAAACTTATCTTTAACTGATAAGCTCACCTTAGGAACAAGCATTAACTATTTTAACACCATCCAAAATGGAGCAACAACTCAGGGTAATGGTGCAAACAGTTCAATGTTCGGTATTTGGGGTGTAACCAGATCTACAGACTTTAATTATTACAAAAATAATTATATAAATGCTGATGGTTCAAACAATTGGTTTATAGCAGGAAGAGATAATCCTTATTTCGCAGCAAATTCAAACTCATTAACAAGTAACTTATCGCGTGTTATGGGTAATGTAAACCTTGGTTATGATGTATTTAGCTGGTTAAATGTAGGTTATCGTTTAGGTTTAGATACTTATACCGACAGACGTAAACGTTCAGTTGCAATTGGTTCTACTCAAGCTGCAAGTTCTGCAGGTAGTGTAATGAACGATCAATTCTTCAGAAGTGAGTTCAACGGCGATTTATTAATTACTGCTAAGAAAAGCAACATTTTTGTTGATGGCTTAAATGCTTCAGTATTATTAGGTCAAAACATTAACCAACGTGTTTATCAAAATGCAACTGTTAAAGCCACCGGTTTGTCAATTCCTGGTTACTGGAATGTTGCTAACGGTTCTTCGTTTACTGAATCTGGCGAAGCTTCGTCAAAAAGAAGATTGATAGGTTACTACGCACAGATGTCATTAGGGTATAAAAACTATTTGTTCCTTGAGTTAACTGGCCGTGTTGATCAATCATCTACATTACCAACAGAGAATAACACATTCTTCTATCCATCGGTATCAAGTAGCTTTGTTTTCACTGATGCATTCAATATCCAATCAGATATTTTAAGCATGGGTAAAGTTCGCGCTTCGTACGCTAAAGTGGGTAAGGATGCAAACCCTTATGTATTATCAAATACTTATAGCTCATGGAGCTTTGGTAATAACGTAGCTACTTATAACTTCCCAAGTGGTAGTATTTTAGGTTACGGTGCCGATGCAACTATTGCAAACCCTCTTTTAAGTCCTGAATTTACTTCTTCTTATGAGTTTGGTACAAACCTATCATTCTTAAAAGACAGAATTAACTTAGATCTTACTTATTATAACCAGTCGAGTAAAAATCAAATTATTGCAGTAGGTCTTCCTGCCTCTTCTGGCTATGATAGCCGTTATACTAATATTGGTGAAATTACCAATAAAGGTATTGAAGCTACTTTAGGAGTAACAGCAATTGGCAAAGGAGGCTTCAGATGGGATGTATCAGCAAATTTTGCTAAAAACAATAATAAAGTAGTTTCTATTGCAGAAGGTGTCCCTTCATTTGCGGTTCCTGGCAGCGCTTTTGGTGGTGTTATTCCATCAGTTGTTGTAGGTCAGCCTTATGGTGTGATCATGGGTAGTACGTACAATCGCAATGAAAATGGTGATTTGTTAATTGATCCTAAAACTGGTCTTTATGCAGGAACTACTCCTAACCAAGTTGTAGCAAATCCTAACAGAGATTGGACGGCCGGTTTAACCAATACCTTTAAATACAAAAACTTCACTTTATCTGCTCTTGTTGACTACAAAAAAGGTGGTCAGTTAGTTTCATGGACCATTGCTACGTTAAGAGGAAATGGATCATTAGCTGAAACGGGTGTTGATCGTGAGATGCCACACATTTTACCAGGTGTAATTGCAAATTCCGATGGCTCATTTGTTCCTAACAACATTCAAATTCCTGCACAAACTTACTGGAACTCAGGTTTCGGAGGTATTGGAGGTGGTGAGTTTGCTGTATTTGATGCAACAACATTCCGTATGAGAGAGCTTACTTTAAGCTATGATTTAAAAGGAAGTATGATTAAAACGAGCGCGATTAACAACATTCGTTTCACAGTTTATGGAAGAAACTTATTTTACTATGCGCCTAACAGCCCAATCGATCCAGAGGTTAACACCCAAGGAGCAGGAAATATTCGTGGTTTAGAGTTGCAAAGTGCTCCTAATACCAGAAATTTTGGTGCTAGTATTAAAGTGTCATTCTAATAAGCTAATAATAGATAAAGAAAAGTATGAAAAAGACGATATTATTGGCATCATGTGCATTTGTTTTAGCATCATGTCAAAACTATTTGGATGTAAATCAGGACCCTAATAAACCAACGGATGTTCCGGTGAAGATTTTACTGCCTACTACTACCATTGGTATGGCATGGGCTAGCGGTAATGAGCTTGGCCGCGCTGCAGGTATCCTAGTGCAGTATAATGCAGGTCTTTCAAACTCTGCGTTAAACTATGATAACTATTTGCTTCCGGGTTTATTAAATAATCAATGGGATTATGAAATTTACAATGGTACAGTAAATAATCTTGTCAAGATTATTAAAGCCTCTGAAGCTACTAGTCCAGCTTATTCAGGTATAGCTAAAATCCAATTAGCATATACAATGGCTATGGCTACCGACTTATGGGGTGATGTGCCTTATTCAGAAGCTGGTAAAGGTCTTGACTTTCCTCAGCCTCGTTATGATGCTCAAAAGGATATATACTTAGGAAACACTGAAAAAGGAATCACTAGTTTGTTTGACCTTGTAAAAAGCGGTATTGCTGATTTAGATAAGCAGTCTGCTTTAAAACCAAGCGTTGATGACCTTTCTTACGGTGGTGATTTGGCTAAATGGAAAAGAGCTGCTAATACCTTGCTTTTAAAATTAGCAATTCAGCTGACTAATGTTGATAAAGTTAAAGCAACAGCTGTTATTAATGAGGTAATTGCAAGTTCAAATGGTTTTATTGACAATAATGCCGTGGATCTTGAAGTGAAATTTAGTACTGCAATTGGTAATCAAAACCCTTACTATCAACAAGATATTTCGGGTTCATTTAAAAACAACCAAATGTTAAGTGCTCGTTTCTTAACATTGGCAAAAAGTTTAAATGATACCGTAAGGTTAGCTAAATACTATACGAAACCAATTCCATCAGGTAAAACTATTCCGCAGTTTGTCGCTTATGATAACGGTGCAAACGTAGCAGCTCCTGCTGTTGGCTTCCGCTCAATGTATAATACTTATGTAGTTGGTGCTACAGGAGAGGCTCCGGTTCGTTTATTAACAAACTTCCAAAGCCAGTTTATTTTAGCTGAAGCAGTGCTTTCATTGGGAGTAACAACTGGTAAAACAGCTAACGAACACTTCCAGGCTGGAATTAAAGCGTCAATGGCTAAAGTAGGTATGACTGTTGATGAGATCAATCAATACTTCAGCAGCAACCCAACAATCGTTAATTTAAGCGGTACTCCAGATAATCAACTTCAGCAAATTATCACTCAAAAATACATGTCATTGGTGGGTAATGCTATTGAAGCTTATAACGATTATAGAAGAACTGGATATCCTAATCTACAAGTGTCTTTAAATGCAGGTGGCGACAATCCTTCTGTCGTTCCATTGCGTTTATCTTATACAGATAACGAAGGCAATGCAAACCCTAATCAACCTAAACCTCGCCCAAAAACGGATGTAAAAGTTTGGTGGGGTAAATAATCCGTTTGATGATTTATTAACACTTAATAAAATATGAAATTTAATATAAAATCGCTTCTAATAGTAGGTTTAGCAGCAACACTCGGCTTAAGTTCATGTGAAAAGGATGATCCGATTGCATTAAGAAATGGTGTTCCTGAAATTCCGGTAACAGTATCAAACATATATGGACAGTTTGTCGCACCAACTGTAAGTGCATCTGTAGCTAATAATGAGATTAAAGTTGTCTTAAGTATTCCGGCATCATCTGGACGGACAATTAAGGAGATCACTCGTGTAGCTTCTGGAACAGCTTATGGCTCAGTTCAAGTTACAACGGGATTGTATAATACAGCTCCAATCCCTGGTCAAGGAACTACCGCAACTTTTGTAACCAGTTTAACTGAGTACAAAACTAAAACCGGTAAAACAGTACCTGCACCTGATTTAAATACTAGTTTTTTAGCTAATAACTTTTACTTTATGATTACATTGGATAATGGTCAAACCATCGTTCCTACATATGTAAGAGTATACGTAACCAAATAGTAGCTATTAACTTTTGGTAAATAATGAAAAGGTGTTCTTTATGAACACCTTTTTTATTGACACGATGTGCCCTCCTGAAATAACGATTTAACAAAAAGAAGAATCGTTATGGCAGAAACAAGTATGGTAAGCGTTTAAGAATAGTATAAATCGATATTGATCGCAAAAAAAACTCCCTTTCAGCTTATCACCGAAAGGGAGTTTTTTATTTAAGTCCTTTTTTAAGAGGTCTAATGATATTACATCATACCGCCCATGCCGCCCATACCTGGAGCGCCTCCGTGAGCATGACCGCCGTCTTCTGAAGGCTCATCTGCTAACACACACTCGGTAGTTAACAACATAGAAGCGATAGAAGCTGCGTTTTCTAAAGCAACGCGAGCTACTTTAGTAGGGTCAATTACACCTGCAGCGATCAGGTTTTCGTAACGGTTTTCACGAGCGTTATAACCGAAATCAGCAGTACCTTCTTTTACTTTCTGAACTACGATAGAACCTTCAATTCCTGCGTTTTCACAGATTTGACGTAAAGGCTCTTCGATAGCGCGTTTAATGATAGCGATACCGGTAGTTTCATCGTCATTATGGCCTTTTAACTCTTCTAATGCAGAGATCGCACGAATAAATGCAACACCACCACCTGCAACGATACCTTCTTCTACAGCTGCGCGAGTAGCGTGTAATGCATCGTCAACACGGTCTTTTTTCTCTTTCATTTCAACCTCAGTAGCTGCACCTACGTAAAGAACTGCAACACCACCAGCTAATTTAGCTAAGCGCTCTTGTAATTTTTCTTTATCGTAATCAGATGTGGTTGACTCGATTTGAGCTTTAATTTGATTAACGCGAGCTAAGATGTCTTCTTTTTTACCAGCACCATTAATTACAGTGGTGTTGTCTTTGTCGATAACTACTTTCTCAGCCTGACCTAAGTAAGTTAAATCAGCGTTCTCTAATTTGTAACCACGCTCTTCAGAAATAACTGTACCGCCAGTTAAGATGGCGATGTCTTCTAACATTGCTTTACGACGATCGCCAAAGCCAGGAGCTTTAACAGCAGCCACTTTTAAACGGCCCTGGATTTTGTTTACTACCAATGTAGCTAATGCTTCGCCTTCTAAGTCTTCAGCAATAATTAATAAAGGACGACCAGTTTGAACTTGTTTTTCTAAAACAGGAAGTAATTCTTTCATTGAAGAGATCTTCTTGTCGTAGATTAAAATGTAAGGGTTTTCTAATTCCGCTTCCATTTTATCAGCATTGGTAACAAAGTATGGAGAAAGGTAACCACGGTCAAACTGCATACCCTCAACCACTTCAACAGTAGTGTCAGTACCTTTAGCTTCTTCCACAGTGATAACACCTTCTTTTTTCACTTTATCCATAGCTTCAGCGATCAATGAACCGATAACTTCGTCATTGTTTGCTGAAATAGCAGCTACTTGTTTGATCTTATTGTTGTCATCGCCAACTGATTGTGATTGTTGTTTTAAGTTAGCAACAACAGCAGCAACAGCTTTGTCAATACCGCGTTTTAAATCCATTGGATTTGCACCGGCAGCAACATTTTTAACACCTGCAGTAACAATAGCCTGAGCTAAAACGGTAGCAGTGGTAGTTCCGTCACCTGCAATGTCAGCAGTTTTAGAAGCAACTTCTTTTACCATTTGAGCGCCCATGTTCTCTAAAGAATCTTTTAATTCGATTTCTTTAGCAACAGAAACACCGTCTTTAGTGATTGATGGAGCACCAAATTTCTTATCGATAATTACGTTACGGCCTTTAGGACCTAAAGTTACTTTAACCGCATTAGCTAAAATGTCAACACCGCGCTTTAGAGCGTCGCGTGCTTCAACGTTGTATTTTACTTGTTTTGCCATTTTCTTTTTAATTCTTAAATGATTTGATGAGAGATTAGGATAAAAATGAATGAGTGATAGAAGGACTGAATGAGTGAATGCTCTAGTCTATCATTCTATAATTCGCTCATTTTTTCATTAAATAACCGCGTAGATATCAGATTCGCGCATAATTAAATACTCTTTACCTTCAACAGTAATTTCAGTACCAGCGTATTTACCATACAGAACGGTATCGCCAACTTTAACAGTCATAGGTTCATCTTTTTTGCCAGCACCAACTGCTACAATTGTACCTTGTTGAGGTTTTTCTTTAGCAGTATCAGGGATAATGATACCTCCAGCGGTAGTCGTTTCTGCAGGAGCAGCTTCTACTACTACTCTGTCTGCGATAGGTTTAATATTTAATGCCATAGTTCTATGATAATTTTTTTAAATGATATGCCCTTTTTTAACAGAGATTGTGCCAAACAAATTTGAGGGGGTAATCAACCGGTATTTGGCAGATTAACTGTCAACTAGTGTTAATTTATAAATAAATGAGGTGAAATTTTGGCAGTTTATAGCTGTTAAAGCCTGAAGCCCAAACTCTTGCTAGTTCCTCTTACCATTTTACAATTCTTTGCCAATTACTTTATTTGCCCCATTGATTTTCATTTTAATATTTTGGCCCATTGCACTCATAGTACCGTCAATTTCAACCTTAACCTGATAATCTAAAGCTACGCCGGTTTTTATGTCGAGCACCATATTTCCATTATTCTGTCCGTTTAAATTGGTTTGAAGCGTTAGTCCCATGATTTCTGCAGGACCGTTTGCACTTATAACGCTGTTAACCGTGATATAAGCTTTATTGTCTTTTACTTCATTAAGTGTATAAGTCGATTTGATATTCATTGGAAGCATGCTTTGAACAGAGCTTTCAATCATCCATGATTCACCCACTTTAACCGGTTTGTCGGGATAGATTTTCAGTGAAGATTCCATGGTTGATTTTAAGGCTTCATTGCCAAACTGTTTACCCAGCATTTCTTTAACTTTTTCCACTGTCGCAGAGTCTGAACTCGATTTCTGCGCCATTTTCTCCATCATTTCATCCGCGCCTTTAACAGATTTTACTTCTCCTTTAGGCGAAACAACCATTGTAAATCCTGCTCCTTTTAATGCACTTAACGGATTGTTGCCGGTTCCGTCATCTTTGGCCGAATCGTACTCTGTTGAAGCACCCATTGCTTCGGTTAGCGAATAAATTTTATCATAAACCACCTTTATGTTTTTATCCTGTTTGATTGCATTAACAATATCAAAACTGTAAGTGATGTTCAACAATTGCTTCATATCAATTTGCTGGCCCATAACATCCTGATTGATATTTTGGTCAACATTCATTTCATAGGTGTATTTTTTGCCGAGCGTTAAATTTTGTTTTAAAGTGATTGCTTTTTGCGCCCAAAGGTTAGTGAAAGTTATGGTCCCGATTAATACCAGGACAAGGGTTTTCTTATTCATGATCTATGTTTTTATTTCTAAAGGATAGTTTTCTAAATGGATAATGCTAATTGTTAATGGCCGAAATATAATAGTTGCCATTTGACTCGATGAACCATATCGCTCCGCTTCCCATCATCGCACCCTGTTGATTTCTGAAAATCTGGTTGAGATGCTGGTCCTCAATGGCTCGTTTCAAAGGTTCATCAAAAAGTTTAGGATAGTTATTTTTGAACTCCTCAGCCGTTTTAATCTTCCCTAACGGAAATTTAATATGAGCAGCAATGCTATCCGTTTGATCATTCTTCACCCAATCCTTAAATGAAACCACAAAGAGTTTAAATTTGACAGGGTCACTGAATCCAGCAGTACTCCAGGAAGTGGGAATGCTACCATCATTAAACAAGGTGTCTTGCGCATTGATTTCTTTAGCATAAGGTGTTTCCGAAACTGCCGAATCCGTTTCTTTTAAGCTTGCAAGTGAATCAGCAGATTGTTGGGCCTCCTTTTTTCCGGGCTGGCAGCCAACCATAAGAGCTATCAGTACCACCCAATATTTTTTTACCATAGCAGCGTTGTTGAAAGAGGCTGCAATTTACAGCTTAAACTTTATTCCCGATTATCTTATTAGGAGTATTAATGTGGATTACAAATGGGGTTAATTAAACTATATCAAGGCTTGGTTTTTTCTATTTTCTCACTAAATGGAAGATACATAGGTAAAGCGGCCGAACCATACCATTGGTACAATTCAAAATCAAGTACACCAGATGAAACAGCAGGGTCGGTATTTAAAACAGGCTTGGCCTCATCAATTGTTTTGAAGTTAAGAATAAATATTCCACGGTAGGTTTTATCATTCTTTTTTAATGGACCGGCTACAATTAGATCCCCTTTTTGGGCCAGTCGAACTATATTATTCAGGTGCCCTCTGAAAATACTGTCTAGTTTCTTCTTATCATCGATCTTTGTTGTTCCGGTTTTTAATATCACCAAAACATAGGGCTTCATGCCATATTCATCCGCTCCAAGTGAATCAGCCAGTGCCTTATTGTAGTTGATGTTCACATTTTGAGCTTTGGTTATTAAAACCATGCAAATCAATGTTAGCAGAAGAAGAGGTTTTTTCATAGTTCAATTTAACATTTCTGGATCAAGGCTCAAACCATTCTTTTTGCAGTTGATAGAAATTTAGCTAATCCGTGAGTTTTCATTTATCACTTAAATTCTGAAATAAAAAATCCTGCCCTTGGTTGAGGAGGCAGGATCAGGTTTCAAAAAATAAATCAGTAAAAATAGTTATGCAGTAACTACTGACTCAGCAATATAGTTAGCCACTATATCGCCTACGGCAGTTGTACTTAAAGGATTTTCAGGGTTAATATCAATTGTCGATAAGCCTTTATCGATGCCGTTTTGTACAGCTTCTCTGATCAGGTTAGCTTCATCAAATAGTTTGAAGTAATCCAACATCATTGCAGCTGATAAAATGGTTGCTGCTGGGTTAGCAATATTTTTACCGGCAGCTTGTGGGTAAGAACCATGACAAGGTTCAAACATAGCTGTTTTAGCACCAATTGAAGCGGATGCCAACAGACCTAATGAGCCGGTAATTACACTGGCCTCATCAGAGATGATATCACCAAACATGTTTTCGGTTAAAATAACGTCAAACTGTGTTGGCGCAACAATCATTTGCATAGCCGCATTGTCAACAAACAAAAAGTCAACTTCTACATCAGGATATTGAGATGCCATTTTCTTCACCACATCTCTCCATAAACGCGAAGTTTCTAAAACGTTGGCTTTATCAACCAGGGTTAGTTTTTTGCGGCGTGCTTGCGCAGCCTCAAACGCAAGCTTGGCAATACGTTCGATTTCGCCTACAGAATATTCACAGTTATCGAAAGCCACTGATCCATCGCCTTTGCGGCCTTTTTCTCCAAAGTAAATACCTCCCGTTAATTCTCGGTAAACCACCAGATCAGCACCTTTAATTCGTTCTTCTTTTAGAGGAGATTTTCCTATTAATGATTCGTAAGTAGTAACCGGGCGAATATTGCAAAACAAGCCCATCTCTTTACGAATTTTTAATAATCCTTGCTCCGGACGAACTTTTGCATTTGGATCATTATCGTATTTAGGGTCGCCGATTGCGCCAAAAAGAATAGCATCCGATTCTAAGCAAACCTGTAAGGTTTCGTCAGGCATCGGATTACCTGTTTTATCAATAGCAATGGCTCCAGCCAAAGCATTTGTATATTCAAATTGATGATTAAATTTTTGTGCTACTGCGTCCAGTACTTTTATTGCCTGGGCAATTACTTCCGGTCCAATTCCATCGCCTGAGAGAACGGCTATTTTCTTATTCATTTTATTAATGATTACACATATTAAAAGGGAAGATTAATTTATAGCTGAGATCGGAATTATTCTTTTCCCCTTTAGGGGATAGGGGTAACCCCGAAGGGCAGCCGGGGCTTCCCCCCGGCCTATCAATTAACCTTATGATGATGCTTTTTTAGAATTTAACGGCTTGTTGCTCGTAAGCTTCGATTTTATCCTGCAAACTCAATAAATAATCAATGTCGTCGAAGCCGTTGATCAAACACATTTTTTTGTATCCGTCAATTGCGAATGTTTCTGATTTACCGCTTCCAACCAATTCAATGGTTTGGCTCGGCACATCAACTTTTAGTTCAGTAGCCGGATTGGCAATTACAGCAGCTAAAATCTCCTGCAAGAACTCTTCAGATACCTGAACTGGTAGTAAAAAGTTGTTTAGCGCATTGCCTTTAAAAATATCGGCAAAGAAGCTTGATACAACCACCTTGAATCCGAAATCATGGATCGACCAGGCGGCGTGCTCGCGACTGGAGCCGCACCCGAAGTTTCTTCCTGCTACTAATATTTTTCCACTATAACGATTATCATTTAATACGAAATCAGCTTTAGGATTTCCTTGTGCATCAAATCGCCAGTCGCGGAATAAGTTATCACCAAATCCTTCACGGCTGGTTGCTTTAAGGAAACGTGCCGGTATAATTTGGTCTGTATCTATATTTTCAATCGGCAATGGAACTGCCGTTGCTGTTAATTCTTTAAACTCCTTTTTCATCTCTCCTCCAATTAATTCAAGTAAGGTTTAACATCTGCAATTTTGCCTTCTAATGCGGCCACAGCTGCTACCAGCGGACTAGCCAGGAACGTACGCGCACCAGGTCCTTGTCGGCCTTCGAAGTTGCGGTTTGAAGTGGAAACACAGTATTCTCCGGCTGGGATTTTATCATCGTTCATCGCTAAGCATGCCGAACAGCCTGGTTCACGAAGCTGGAATCCGGCTTCTTCAAAGATTCTGTCCAATCCTTCGGCTTTAGCTTGTGCCTGCACTTGCTTAGAACCGGGAACTATAAACGCGTGAACATTGTCGGCTTTTTTATGACCTTTTACTACCTGTGCCGCTAACCTTAAGTCTTCGATACGTGAGTTGGTACAACTGCCAATGAACACATAGTTGATCTGTTTGCCGATCATGCTTTCGCCGGCTTCCAAACCCATATAGGCAAGTGCCTTGTTAAAGCTTTCCTGACCTGAGAATGCATCTTCTGAAGGCACCGCATCCGTAACCTTGATACCCATTCCCGGATTGGTTCCATAGGTGATCATCGGATCAATATCTTCGGCATTGTATGAATATTCTGCATCAAAAACACCATCGGCATCAGTTGCCAATGATCTCCAATAAGCGGCGGCTTTTTCAAAGGTTTCCCCTTTAGGGGCAAACTCACGTCCGCGAACGTACTCAATGGTAATGTCATCAGGGGCAATCATGCCTCCACGTGCACCCATTTCAATGCTCATGTTACAAACGGTCATACGTCCTTCCATGCTCATTTCACGGAAAACATTGCCAGCAAATTCAACAAAATAGCCGGTACCGCCGTTTGCACTCAGCTTAGCGATGATATATAAAACAACGTCTTTTGGTAAAACACCGTTTTTAAGTTTACCATTAACATTGATGCGCATCTTTTTCGGCTTTTGTTGAAGCAAACACTGGCTTGCCATCACCATGGCTACCTGGCTGGTTCCAATACCAAAGGCAATGGAGCCAAAAGCACCATGAGTTGAAGTATGGCTATCGCCACAAACAATGGTCATGCCCGGCTGAGTAATTCCTAACTCAGGGCCAATTACGTGAACAATACCCTGATATTGATGGCCTAAACCATAAAGTTCAACGCCAAACTTATCACAGTTTTCGGTTAGTTTATTTACCTGAAAACGAGATAAATCATCTTTGATTGGCAGGTGCTGATCAATTGTTGGAACGTTATGATCGGCGGTTGCTACCATTTTAGCAGCGCGAAATAATTTGATCCCACGGTTTTCAAGTTCTGAAAATGCCTGCGGACTGGTTACTTCGTGAATTAAATGTTTGTCGATATAAAGTACATCGATGCCTCCTTCAGCAGTTGTTACCACATGTGCATCCCATACTTTGTCAAATAAGGTCTTTCCCATTTTTTCTTCCCCGCATCCCCTAAAAAGAGGGCTCCGAACTTAATCGGCTAATTTTATAATTTGTTGGTTATAGTTTATCTGAAAGAATTAAGCTGAAAGTTCAATTTTAACATCTTTCATCATTTCATGAATATCCTGGTCGTAAACTTCTTTTTTACGGTCGGCAATGGCTAAAAAGCGCTCATAAACCTCATCAAGTGCATCCTTAGTTAACTGATACCCGATTTTATGTGCACGGTAAGCTAAAGCGGCACGTCCACTGCGAGCGGTTAAAACAATTAACGATTGGTCAACTCCTACATCCGAAGGGTCCATGATCTCATACGTTTCACGGTTTTTGATCACACCATCCTGATGAATACCCGAAGAGTGTGCGAATGCATTTGAACCTACGATGGCTTTGTTGGGCTGAACAAACATCTGCATTTTCTCTGAAACTAACTGGCTAATCGGATAAAGCATTTTAGCTTCAACGCCAGTAATCAAATTCAAATAAGGATGCTGACGCATGATCATTACTACCTCTTCCAATGAAGTGTTTCCTGCGCGTTCTCCAATACCATTAATGGTACACTCAATTTGGCCTGCGCCATGAATTACCCCCTCAATAGAGTTTGCTGTAGCCAAACCTAAATCGTTATGACAGTGGGTTGATAAGATCGCTTTATCAATACCTTTTACATTTTCTTTCAGATACTTGATTTTTGCTCCGTACTCATGTGGAAGGCAATAACCTGTGGTATCAGGAATATTAAGAACTGTAGCCCCAGCAGCAACAACAGCTTCACATACGCGAGCAAGGTATTCATTATCCGTACGGCCCGCATCTTCGGCATAAAACTCTACATCTTCTACAAAACGCTTAGCATACTTTACGGCAGCTACGGCACGTTCAATAATCTCTTCGCGTGTTGAATTAAATTTATGAAGGATGTGTGAGTCGGAAGTACCAATACCAGTATGAATGCGAGGACGTTTTGCGTATTTGAGAGCTTCTGCGGCGGTTTCAATATCTTTAACAACAGCGCGGGATAAGCCACAAACAATAGGCTCAGTCACCGCTTTGGAAATTTCCACGACGGACTTAAAATCTCCAGGACTGGAGATAGGAAAACCGGCTTCGATCACATCCACGCCCAGCTTCTCCAAGTTACGCGCAATTTCTACTTTTTCGGGTGTATTTAATTTACAGCCCGGCACTTGTTCACCATCACGTAAGGTTGTGTCGAATATCTGAATCTTTCTTGTTGACATTATTAGATTTGTATTTGGAATTTCTAAAGTATTCACTAAGATTAGCTTTGGGAAACCATTATCAACTATATTGTACTACTTTCAATTTTAGTATAAATTTTATAACTAGCAGATTACCAGGAAGTTAAAGGAGGTGTATATACAATGGCTAATGGAAAGAACGAGCCAGTATTTGAATTAATTAAATCAATGTCGAAATCAGAGAAGCGTAACTTTAAGTTATTTGCTACTCGTTTACAAGGTAATCAGGATGCAAAATTCATTGCTTTGTTCGATGCTATTGACGGCATAGATGATTATGATGAAGAAAAAATTCTTAAAAAAGCTCCTGTAAAAAAGGTGCAGCTTTCTAATATGAAAGCACATTTATATAAGCAAATACTTATCAGTTTGCGTTTGATGAATGTGCAGCATTATCCTGATCTGCAATTGCGCGAGCAGGTTGACTTTGCCAAGATCCTGTATAACAAAGGACTTTATCGTCAGAGCCTTAAAATATTAGACAAGGCAAAGCAAATGGCTTTGCAGCTAATGCAAAATACGATTGCTTTGGAGATTGTTGAATTCGAAAAAATGATCGAATCGCAATACATTACCCGCAGTATTTCTAACCGTGCCGATATTTTAACCAGCGAGGCCGTCGGTTTGAATTCGAGCATACAAACTGCCAATGAATTTTCGAACCTGGCTCTTCAACTGTATGGTTTGTATTTGAAAGTTGGTTATGCCCGTAACAGCAAAGACGTGGCGTATGTACAAACATTTTTTGAGCATAACTTGCCTAAATATGACGCTAATAATCTGGGCTTTTCTGAAAAAATGTATTTGTACCAGTCGTATGTTTGGTATTATTCCATCATTCAGGATTTTGTCTCTTGCTATAGGTACGCACAACGTTGGGTAGACCTGTTCAATGAGCATCCTCAAATGAAGCAGAGCATGGTAAGCTTTTATATTAAAGCATATAATTACCTGCTCGAGTCGTTATTTTACCTGCGCTATTATTCAAAATTTTGGGAAGTGTTAACTACTCTTCAAAAGGATGTAGAGAACAACAAAGAGTTTTTTGATGACAATGCCGATATGCTTGTGCAGTCGTGTATTCTTGCGCACAAGGTGAACCTTCATTTCATGGAAGGTAGCTTTACGAAGGGATTGTCAGTTATTCCTGAACTTAAATCCTTTTTAAGCCATCATACCGACAGGATAGATGAGCATCATGTATTGGTGTTTTACTATAAGATAGCTTGCTTGTATTTCGGTAGTGGAGATAACAAGAATGCAATTATTTATCTGAATAAAATCATTAGTACCCGTGATTCGGATGTACGTTCAGATATCCAATGCTTTGCCCGTATTTTAAATCTAATTGCTAATTATGAGGCCGGTAATGATGCTAATTTGGAATATCAAATTAAATCGGTTTACCGCTTTTTAGTTAAAATGGATGATTTGCATAAAGTGCAGGTTGAGATCATCAACTTCCTTAAAAACCTGGGGAATATTTATGCAACAGATATTAAACGGGAGTTTAAACGCTTGCATGACCGATTGATCCAGTATGAAAACCATCCGTATGAAAAACGTCCTTTTTTATATCTCGACATCATTTCATGGCTCGAAAGCAAGATCAATAATAAGCCGGTTCAGCAGATAATTCAGGATAAGTTTTTAACCCTGAATAGATAATGGTTTAATTGATCCAAAATAAAGCGTACAAAAAAAGCGGACTTATAAGGTCCGCTTTTTCTATGTAAAGAGTTTTGAATTAGTCTGAAGTAATGTTGGCACCCATCATATAGTTGTATTGCTCAACTTTTTCCCATTTATTGATACCATAACGTCTCCATGATCTGGCTACAGCGCCCTCTTCCAGCTTTTCGTACCCGATTGCCGGAGCTGCATAGTGCATCACGGTAATTTTGTTACCATCGTAAGTGGTTTCGGTACTGGTGGTTTCAGTTGAATAATATTGTAAAGGGAGAATTTCCAATACTGCAAAGAAGCCATCATACGGAACTTCAACATTGTACTGAGAAAGGTCAACCGATAGCCACTCGTTATTTTTTTGTGCACGGGCAATGATCGCATCTTGGATCAACTCAGCACCTGGAAATTCTCGCATATCTGCTTTTCCATATAAACGAACACGGAATGGAGCGTCAATTACACCATTCTCACATTCACGGATGAAAAAGCGAAGTGAACGGATAATACCGGTTGTGTTGTTGTTGTTTGGAATGTAAAAGGCATGCTGAAGTTCAGGGAACGGGCAGTATTTTCCAAAGCTCGATTTCTTTTCGCTGCCAATGTAAATCTTTTGAGCCTTTTTAGCATTTACCACAATATCATCTAACTGCATGTAGGCAGATTTTAATTTTACCGTGTTAAATTGATTTTTAAGCAGGATAGCGATGCTTATGGTTTTAGCTTTATAACCTAAGGAGGTTACCACCAGGCTATCTACTTTATTTTTCTCCGGAATGCTAATCGAAAATTCCCCATTCTTGTTAGCCGAATAAATCAGCTTGGTGTTTGAAATGGTTATTGTTGCATTTGGAATAGGGTAGGCTTCAGGTACATCTTCAACGATTTTACCCTTTAAAGTAATTGTTTGGGCATTTACGGAAATGCACGAAACCAATAGAAGCAAAAAGATAAGTTGTAAATATCTCTTCATACGGTTAGGAATTTGGTTAAATTTAAAAATTGGTTGTATTAAAAAATCGGTTGTATACTATATTTGAATGTATCCCCTTTTGAAGAACTAATTTTCTTGTTCCTCTTTACGTCTTTTACGACGTTCTTCTCGTTCTTGTTTCCTTATTTCTGCTTTACTTTTTTCAGGAGCCACCGCTTCCTGAACTTCGGCAGGTTTTACCTCTTCTTTTATTGTTGAAGGCTCCGTTGTCGGGTGATCTTCAATTAGTTGTTGAGGCGCAAATTCTTCATTTTCTTCAAAAGTGGTATCTACAGAGGTTGTGTCGGTAATTACATATTTACGTGCCGGACCTCTCAGTGTTACATTATACATCGAAAGACGGTCTTCTTCGGTAATCATTCCACGTTTAAGCATTAATCCGCTTATCAAATTAAAATAGTAGCCACTAATTCGCTGCTTAAGCGCTCCATCGGGGTAAAACTGATACCTATAACGCTTAGGGCTAGGAATAATACTAGCCAAAAACATAGATTCACCCAAATTTAGCTCCGAAGGATGTTTGGCAAAATAAAAACGCGCCGCTTCTCCTACACCATAAACATTTGGAGCCCACTCAATAAGGTTTAAATAAACCTCAAACATTCGTTCTTTACTGGTTAATCGGTTATTTTCAATCAGCCAAACAATGAGCATTTCCTCGAATTTACGCGCCATTGTTTTTTGCCGGCTCAAATAAACATTCTTAACCAACTGCATTGAGATGGTACTACCACCTCTTTTAAAGCTTCTTGCCTTATAATTAGTTGCTATCGATTTACGGATAGCTTCCTCAAAGAACCCTTTATGCCTGAAGAACGCATTGTCTTCGGCGGTTAAGATAGCATTTTTTAAGAAATTACAAATCTGATCGTAAGGAGTAAAATTCGGGTTACTTGGGCCAATAGTGATATTACGCATTGGTTTGCCATATTCATAGGGCGTGTAAACAAAAGGACCATTGATTTTTTGAAGGTTTACAACCCCAAATTTCAATATTTTAAAGTCCTTTTTATCTAAGTGAGAATCAAAGCGACAAGCATCCGGATCCTTATCTTCCAAATAAAAATCGAGTCCGTATTTTAATTTGCCCGTTACTTTTATACCTTCTAATGATTCAAACATTCCCTGCGGAAACGCATCAAAAAAATCTTGTGCATTAAGCCAGTCGGTACCCAGTTTAAGTTCATAAACCTTTTCAGGCTTTAATGTGTACTTGATGAAGGGGTGAATATCCAACTTGCGTAAGTGAACGGTTGAAGCACTATCCAGTTGCAGAAATTTTTTACCAATAACCACAGTGGCATCTATCGAGCCATTATCAACAATTACGTCTTTGGATGCAATTTTGGGATGATTGATCAGCAGGTTTCTAATGCCACAGGCACCCTTAATGCTTAATTCATCTCCATGGTAGCTGGTTCCGTCCATTCGGGCCGAAACTGTATCAAAACTAACCTTTAAGTTGTATTTGGCTTGAAGAAAGGGGAAGTCTACCTTTCCTTTTTCGGCATAAAACTTTACATCAAGTTCTTTATCACCGCCATCAACCATGCCTTTACAATGCCAAACTGCTTCACCATTGTTTAAAATAAAAGTTGAACTAAGTTTTTGGTTATCAATTAATACTTCTTTGGCTAAAATGCTGGTGGTTTTAAGGCTATCAGTTTCGGTATAAGTAGTTTCAAAATTCCGGAGTTCAAGATTATCAGGAATCTTATAAAGAACTTTGTTAATAAGCTTATTGGCCAGTTTGGCAAGATCAAGCTCTGTTTTTTCAGTCGTATCGCGTCTACGCTCCTTTAAAAGGAAGTCGAAATTTTTTACACCGTGTCGATTAACCAATGTAAGCCTGCTATCCAGCAGCTGCATTTGAGCAAGTTTTACATCGCCAAAAAGTAAGGGTAAAATTTTAACCTGAACCTCAAAGTTCCGGATGGTAAGGAGCGTGTCCTTTTGGATTGGAACGATTGAAATCTTATCAAAACGAACGGTAGCAATGCCTGTAAAATGGGCATTTTCAATTTTAATATCGAGCTGATTTTCTTTGCGTTGAGTGTTAATGATCTTTGCCAGGGTGCTACTCAGAATTTGCTCGCGCTTAGCAAACAAAACGGTGAGGGCAATACCCAACCCAACCAAAACAATGGCAAAAATCCACCAATACTTTCTTAGAAATATTTTCAAAACCTAAAAGAATTTTTTATTCCAACAATCAACCATCTCGAAATCATTCATTGGGCTGCTGAAATAGCTATATTCTAACAAGGCATTAATTGTTTTCTGACCAAGTACCTGAATAAGCAATTCGGGGCGCATACCTGCCCTCAAAGATAAGGCAGCATAGGTATATCTGGCAGTATCGGTAGTAATTAATTCGTATTTAGGTTTTTGTTTCTCAATGATCTTATCGCCTTTATGAATACTCACCTTTATAGGGGTTTCAATGCCAGCCATTTTACCAAGGGTTTTCAGGTGTTTATTGGCATAAACATTTTGCACAAATGGGAAACAGTAACCTTTTTCACCCATGTATTTCTTCAGAATAAAACGTGCATAATTATTCATCGGAATACGGGTCTTTATATAGGTATATTGATTGATGATCAGCAATTTATCTTCTGTTACATCATCCACTTTCAGTTTAATAATATCTGAATACTTTAATCCGGTTACGCATCCAAACATAAAAATGTCGCGAATTATAGCCAGGTCCTTGTTTAAGCTAAGGTTTAAGGTATACAAACGTTCAACTTCGGCATCTGTTAACGAAAGCTTAGGCGTTTCAATGGTTTTAGTGCCAAAACCTTCGAAATCGGCGGTTTGCATCAACTTTTTATCCGAAGCATAATGAAGAAAAGCTTTTAGCGCCTTTATTTTTTTGCTGATCGTATTATTAGTGTTGTTCAGGGTTTTTTCGAGAAACCCGGTAAACTGAACATAAAAATCCGAATTAAGATTATGAAAACTGATCAGGTAATCGTCGGCGTCTTCAAAGAGCTTTAGGTCTTTAATAAGCGTTTCGTAAACAAACACAGTGCTTTCTTTCTTGGTTTGCCGCGATTCTTCGATAAAAGTGGCCAGCTCAGCAAAAAATTCACTCCCACATTTAAACAGATCTTTATAAAATGCTTCTTTTATTTCCTGAACATCGGCATCCTTATGCTCTTTTAAAATTTGCTGGGTAGCATTTAACAGCTGAATCTTTTGCTTAGTTAATGTGTTATTCCATCTGGCGGTATTGCCGTTAAGTTCAATTACCTCTTGCTTTTTAACATCCCAGTTTTGTTCCTGAATCTTTAATCCTGTGAAATGCTTAAATCGCTTCCCCCTGTGCTGAAAAATCATGTAAATAGGTAAAAGCCCGTTATTGTCTTTCATATCAGGTCTTACACAAAGATTGACGGTAGCCATTTTCTTATACTTAATAATGCTGTGTAACTAAACAAAAGCCTAATAATCCTGTTTTTTTAATTAATTTTGATCGATTTTTTTTAACATATTAACACTAAATGATAACTACAGAACAAGTATTGGCGGCGTTAAGCAACGTTGAGGAGCCTGATCTTAAAAAAGATTTAGTAACTCTAAAAATGGTTGAAGATGTGAAGGTGGATGGAAAAAAAATTAGCTTTTCTGTAATTCTTACTACTCCGGCTTGCCCCCTTAAAGATTTAATAAAAAATGCTTGTGTAAATGCGATAAAGCATTTTGTTGATAAGGAAGCGGAGGTTGAAATTAACATGACATCGAGAGTTACAACAAAAAGCACCAATACATTCAGCAATATTAAAAACATTATCGCCGTTGCATCAGGAAAAGGGGGCGTTGGTAAATCTACAGTAGCGGTTAATCTAGCCATCTCTTTGGCCAAAAAAGGCGCAAAAGTAGGCTTAATTGATGGCGATATATATGGTCCTTCTATTCCAATAATGTTTAATCTGCAAGACGCTAAACCATTTATGGTTCAGGTAAATGGGCAGAATAAAATTCAACCTATCGAAAAATACGGCATCAAATTACTTTCAATAGGTTTTTTCACCGACCCCAACCAGGCAATTCCATGGAGAGGCCCAATGGTATCGTCGGCGATTAAGCAACTATTCAATGATGCTGACTGGGGTGATCTAGATTATTTATTGGTTGACACTCCTCCGGGAACAGGTGACGTTCACATTACCCTTGCTCAAGGATTTCCGGTTGCAGGCGTGGTAATAGTAACCACACCCCAAGATGTGGCTTTGGCTGACGCTAAAAAGGGAGCCGGTATGTTTAGAATGGAAGGCGTCAAAGTGCCTATCCTAGGTGTAGTTGAGAATATGTCGTACTTTACACCTGCTGAGTTACCTGATAATAAATACTATGTGTTTGGAAAAGGAGGTGGCAAGACATTAGCCGAGCAATTTGAAGTGCCGCTTTTGGGAGAAATTCCTTTAGTAATGGCAGTTAGTGAGGGAGGAGATAATGGAGAACCGGTGGCTCTACAAAATGAGCATCCGGTGAGTTTGGCATTTGCTGATATTGCTGAGAAAGTAGCGCAGCAAGTGGCTATCCAAAACGCGTTGGCTAACAAAGAGTTAGTTGTTTAATTATTTTCCTATCTTTGCAAAGAGAGTAAAAATTGATTTTAGCATGAGTAACGCAGAATTATTGTCAAAAGTTGAGCGCGCATTAGATCAGATTCGCCCCTATTTGGAGGCCGATGGAGGAAATGTGGAAGTGTTGGAGGTTACCGACGACAGTATACTTAAATTAAAGCTATTAGGTTCATGCGGTTCTTGCCCAATGAGCATTATGACTTTAAAAGCAGGTTTGGAACAAGCTGTTAAACGAGAGGTTCCTGAAATCGTAGCGGTTGAAGCAGTGAATCTAACTGATATGGACGACCCGAATGCAGTATTACCCGAGCGTTTACAGGGTTAATATAAGCTTATAATATTTTCAGAGCCTCTTGCATAACAGCAAGAGGCTCTGCTGTTTTAACGGGATTTTGTTGGGAAAGAGTAGTTATTAAATCGATGATTATCAGTAGATTTAGTCATGCTTAAAATTTTGCGCCATGGAAAAGAAATATCTGCTGATGACTATCTGCCTGTTTATTGTCCAACAGTTGTTTGCCCAAGCCGAGTTGACAAGGGGAGCTTCCGTTTTATTTAATAATGTTAAAACAAAACTTTCTATTGGGGAGAAGAATCAGGTTTTCGAACTGTGCAAACTTACCTTGAGTAGTGATGAGAAAGGGTTTTTAATTGATACTTATCCGGTCAGTGTTGCAGTTTACCCAGCTGATTTGAATAAAGATAGTAAAGAGGAAGTGTTCGTAATTCTTAGTAGCGGAGCTCTTTATGGCAATACGGGACAAAGCTTTAATCTTTTTATAAAATCATCTTTGGCCGGTTATAAAGCCGACCCTAATTTGTCGGGGGGAATACCGATTTTGCTTTCCTCTACATACAAGGGTTTTCCGGATATTGTTATAGGAGGCCCGGGCTTTAAATTTCCGGTTTACAGGTGGAATGGAAATCAATATAATTTATTAAAAACCATTTCAGATGCTGAATTACAAAAGCTTGAAACCACCGAGGTGGAGACGGTAAGTAAAACCTACCAGCAGAGCCTCCCTGAAAATTGACTACTATTCTATTTTCTTAAAAAACCGGTCCCATCTTACTCCATCAAAGAAATTACCCCGATCGTTACTCGACCAATAAATGAATAAGGGTTTACCTACTATGTGATCTTCCGGAACAAAGCCCCAGCTTCTCGAGTCGAGAGAGTTATGCCTATTATCACCCATCATAAAATAATAGTTTAATTTAAATGTGTATGAGGAGGCTTTCTGCCCATTAATATAAATTAACCCATTTTCAACCTTTAACTGATTCTCCTCATAAATCGAGATGATATTTTGATACAAAGGAAGGTTTTCTAAAGTAAGTTCTACGGTTGCTCCTTTCGATGGAATTGTAAGTGGACCATAATTATCGATGTTCCAATTGGTATTTGAAGGCTGAAAAACGTCATCTTCTCTTGTATTCCAAGGTAAAATATACTCAGTTATTGATATTACAACCGGGTTTTTGGCCACCAGTTCGGCTTGTTTCTTCGATAGGAACATTAAATATTGATTATCGGCTACCGGTAAAATATCGTTGTTGGCATTTGCCTCGGTACTAAATTCCCGAACTCCCAATTCTTTCAGAAAATCTTTGTTAAAGGTGTTTCCATTGGTAGCGATCAAATAACTCGATTGATCTTGGTCATGCATTGGAGTGGCTATATTATTAACATATAACTTACCTTGTTTTACTTCTAAAATATCATTAGGTAACGCAACACAACGTTTTACATAATGCTCTTTCATATCAACCGGGCGGAAGTTTCCTTTAGCGTCCTTATCAACCGGCCAGTTGAATACCACTATCTCCCCTCGATCGAGTGTTTCTGTGCCGGGAATTCGATAATAACTTAATTTGATCAGCTCGCTGTAGGCATTTACAGGTGATGAAAATATTGAGTTATTGTCGGTAAACGGAACGGTATTGTGCACCAAGGGAAGAGCAACAGGAGTCATGGGTAAGCGTGGGCCATAATTCAGTTTGCTTACATACAAGTGATCGCCTATCATGATATTCTTTTCCATTGATCCGGTTGGAACGGCAAACAACTGCATGAAAAAGGTATGAATTATACCTGCCATAACCAGGGCAAACATAAACGCACCAAACCATTCTTTTACAACCGATTTTTTTTGAACTTCGGCAGTTTTCTTTTTGCCGAATAACTTTGGAAGAAGTTTCATAGACGAGGTTTTTGTAAATAACTTTTATTTACAACATTTATTGTAAGAAAGCGCCTCAAACTTTGCCTATAATCGTACTTTAACTCCTTATGCTTACATTTGAGCTACCATGAGAGAAATCTTAGATACCAAGCGAAAAGCGCTTAAAATAAATTTAGATGAAGCCATTTACGGCACATTTGCCGAGATCGGTGCCGGACAGGAGGTGGCACGTAATTTCTTTACAGCCGGAGCAGCTTCTGGCACAGTAGCTAAAAGTATGTCAGCTTACGATATGGCTTTTAGCGATGCCATTTACGGTGCGGAAGACTCGGGCAGATATGTATCGCAGTCGCGGTTGGAAAAAATGCTCGATCATGAGCACGATCTACTACTTGAACGTTTAACAAGTGAAAAATATAACAAGCGTACCTTTTTTGCTTTTGCCAATACTGTTACTACCCTTAATTACGCTAAAACCAATGAAGCGCATGGTTGGATCGGTCTTCGATTTCAACTAACGCCCAATGGAGAAGCTAACGAAATATTGTTTCACATAAGGCTGCTTGACAGCGATGCCGGTTTGCAGCAACGTGTTTTGGGGATAATTGGAGTTAATCTGGTGTACGCGGCGTATTATTACAGTAACGATCCAAAATCAATGATTGAATCACTGGCCGATAACTTATCTGTGGGTTCAGTTGAAATAGACATGATAAGCGTTAAAGGCCCAGACTTTAAGCATTTCAATAACATTTTGCTAAATATGTTCCTGATTGCAAAAGGGTATTCGGCGGCAGCTATTTTTAGCCATGACGGGGAAGTTTATCAGGCTAAAGACCTGCTTTACAAAAAAGATGTGATCCTTTACAGAAGGCGTTACAATCAGAAAGCCCCTATCGACAAGGAAAAGCTTACCTCGGCGATCGAATACATCAAGAAAAACGAAAATATTAAGGATGAGAACCTGGTGGTTTTAACAGAAATTACGCTTAATGATACTATTCATGATGTAGAAGGAACCGTTAATCTAGATGAATTTGTAAAGCGAGCCGAAGAATTAATAGCCCGTAAAAGAACGGTGATCGTTTCTAACTTCAGCCGCCATAATTTACTGGCCCAATACATAGCACGTTGCAAAGCTCGTAAGGTTACCATGCTGTTAAATATCGCCAACCTGGTAAACATTTTTGATTCATCAAACTTTGGGGAAGGTTACAGCGGTCAGCTGTTGAGTTATATCGGAAATTTATTCCGAAAAAACATTCAGGTTTATGCGTTTCCGCATTATTTAGGAAAAGAGCAGAAAATGATCACAACGGAGAACATGCCAACTTCACCCGAAGCCAAACCGTTGTTTGATTTCCTTATAGCCAACAGGTATATTATTGATGTGAAGGTGCAATAATTAATAAAGAAAAAGGGATTGATAATACAAATCAATCCCCTTTTCTTTATTAATAAATGATAGTAACAGATCCTGTAATAGTGGGAAATTCCTGCTTATTGGGTTTAATCACATAATAATAGGTAGAAGGAGGTAAATACTTGTTATTTACTGTTCCCGTCCAAGGTTTGGAATACCCATTAGAACTAAAAACTAAACCTCCAAATCTATTATAAACAAAAACTTGTACGGAAGGAAAGCTTTCCAAACCCTTGATAACCCATAAGTCATTAATTCCGTCATTATTAGGTGTGAAGACATTCGGGATGACAATTTTCTCCAATACCTTAACTTCTATATCGCAAGAAGCTGAACATCCTTCCGGGGAGGTAACGGTTATTGTATAACTTGTATTTGAGGTAGGATGAAGTATAGGGTTTTTAATATTAGGATTACTTAGTCCAATCTCTGGACTCCATTTATATGTAAAGTTTTTATAGTTCTGCCTATTTAAAAGTTCAACATCTAATGAAACGTCAACGTCTTTAATAACTGTGTAGTCTTTACAAACAATTTGCGGTAATTGCGTTACAGAGATGGTTTGTTCAACACTTCCTTCGCATCCATTATTATCAACTATTTTATATGTAATTAGATGGTCACCAGATCCGGCACTCATGGGATCAAAAGAGTTATTTGTCACTCCATCGCCTTCATAACTAAAGTCACTTGTTTGTGGTTGTCCTTCTGTAAAAGTGTAAACACCGGAGTTAATACATACGACAGGAAATGGGGCTTTGAACGAAACTTCAGGTGATGGGAAAATGGTAATTGCCTTAACAATAGAGTTATAACAATTACCGGTTCCAGCCGTAAGCTTGATTTTATATTGTTGAATATTGGGAAGCTTAGGGGCGGTGAATTCAATTTCATCTTTTGATGTTGAAGTGTAGATCACCTTTCCGTTTGAATCAGTTATTTCCCATTTGTTTGAATCAATTATGCCAAACAACACTTTAGAGTCATTGATGAATTTAATTGGCTCTTTAGAGCAGTAAGGTTCCTGCGATTGAATAAGAAACGAGGCACTTACCCCTGCGCCTAAAATATTAAATGATTGTGAAATCGTATCAACACAGTCGTTGTTTGATGTAACTGTTAATAACACCTTTTTTACTCCAGGGGATGAATATGTATGTACAGCGTTGGGAGATATAGAATTATTCGATGAGCTTCCCGTATCTCCAAAGTTCCAATAGTAGGTTAATGAGCTCTTATCAGAAATTTCACTTTGATTGGTGAAATTAAAGGATCCATCACAATTAGATGTTACCATAAATTTAGCCACCGGCTTAGGCGTTGTTTTTATGGTGATAATTTTTGAATCTCTTGAACAATTATCATCTTGATATACACGCAAGAAATAATCTCCAGCTTTAGTGACTTTTAGAGTATCATTTATAGCTCCATTTAAAGGTGTATTATTTTCAAACCATTGGTAGGTTCTACCTTTTGTTGAATTTAAACGTAATACTGTACTTGAGCCAATGCAAATTGGTTTTACATCATCAACAGTAATTTCAGGATTAGTATTAACAATTAACCTAATTGTGTTTGAAATAAGCTTACAATTTTCTAGTGGGTCAGATGAAACAGAATTCGATCCGGTAAGTAATCTATAATATTTAGAATCACTGGTCTTGGGATTCTTAAATTCAATTGATTCTTTAGTTTCTCCTGTCAAATCGGTCCATGCTAAACTATCAACACTCGATTGCCAAAGAAAAGCAGGATTTTTTAAATCAGAGTTTAGATTTGAGTTTACAAGTACATCAGTTCCCTCACATACAATGACCTCATTTTTTCCAGGGTTTACAGTTGAATTCAATGTAAGAGAACCACATACTGAAATAGAGATATCGTCAATAGCCAGGTCGTTTCCACAATCACCTTTGCCATTGTTTTTTATTATCAGTGTCGCTTCTGACTGGCCACTGAAGTTTACCCCATATTCACTCCACGAGATTTTATTTGATGATGTAATGTCGCCTGTATTGGAGCTAGCAATAATCTTATTGTATTTATCTAGTACTTCAAATCTGAGATTAACCGGATTTCCATTAGTACATTCATTTGATTTGTCTACAATATTTGCAACAAAAGCAGAAAATCTATACACCGACTCCGGACATAAATTGGGAAATGGAATTCGAACAAGTTCACCGGCTTTTTCAGATGCGTTGTAAATGGCCATACGTCCCGAATTATCTCCGGAAGAATGGTCAGGTCCTATTAGCCATTGTGGGTTTGTATGAGTGGGAATGGTCGAGTAAAATCCATATGATTCAACAGGATTATTACTTTGATTGATTGTATAGGTTGTGGAGCCGGACAATAGTTTTGGATTACCTTCAGTTCCAAAATCGATTATTTGTATTGGCGTAAATTGATATGAGCAGCTTACAACCGGCAGATCATCGAATATTACATAAACGGTCCATGTTTTTGATTGGTTGAACTTATCTGTGACCACATATTTTACAGGAGCACTAAAGTTCTGAGAAACTCCGGAGTTAGGGTTAATAACTGAGCAAGAAGGAATTGTTATTGTAGGAGTTAAAGAACTAACATTTGTTCCAGTTTTAACTTTTAATGTAACTGTTTGCGTAGAAGAATTTATTATAGCTGGTTCTACTTGTTCAGGAACTGAAAATGTAAGGATATTAGCTAAGTCGTTATTGTTTTGGGTATACTTTGCAAAGAAAATATCACCGTAGTAATTGGTTGAGCTTACATTAAAAACACAATTAGAGGGATCAAGGTCAATTGTGCTATTAAAGTTTCCAATCATGGAGATATTACCTGCCTGATCAACATCCATACTATAGCTAAAATCGTAATCACTAGAGCCGTTAATTACTCTGTTCCAAATAAATTTGCCATCCTTATCATATTTAATTAGAAAAACATCATAGCCATAATTTGGATTGACACCTTTTGAAACGCCTGGTCCAGCATCAAAATCAACGGTTCCAGAAAAGCCTCCTGCTCCATAAAAGTTACCATCTTTATCTAATCGTGCATTATGCAGGTAGGTTTTACCTGATCCACCAAATGATTTTGCCCAAATAAACTTACCATTCGGATCATACTTAACTATGTAGCTATCAAACTCCCCACTTGCTGTTAAATTGTAAATTGAGGAAGAAGGATCAAAATCAACAGTTCCTGTATATAATCCACTTAAATATATATTACCATCCAAATCATAATCAAAGCTGGCACAACGATCAAGGCTGGAACCTCCAATAGAATGGCTCCATAAATAATTGCCATTTTTGTCATATTTAGAAATGAATCCATCAACATCACCATTGCTGCTTTTAATGTCAACGCCTGTAGGAGAAGGGTCAAAATCAGCAGAACCTCTTAAATCGCCGGTAATGCTAACATTTCCATTTAAATCAGTTCTAATTCTTACAGCCTGATTTGTATTATAGTTTTCACCAATATTATGCGCCCAAAGAACATTACCTTTTGAATCGAACTTGGCTATAAAAGCATCTTGAGAACTTTTAGAATCACCCAATATTAATGTTCCGGATGAAGGATTAAAATCAACCTGACCAGAGAATAATCCTGCTAAATAAACATTGCCTTCCTTATCGGTTGTAATATTTTGCCCCATATCCAAGCTTGAATTACCGATGAGGTGTGCCCATAAATAATTCCCCTGATTATCATAAGCTGCGATAAAGATATCAGGACTACCAGATGCTGCTGATAAAATTGAGGTACTCGGCCCAGGATCAAAATCTGCCGTTTCACGCATAAATCCTGATATGTAAACATTACCCTCTTTTCCAATGGCAATAGTATGGCCCTCATCCCAATCATATGAACCTATGCTTTTTGCCCAAACAAGGTTTCCATTTATATCATACTTTGCAAAGTAAACATCAGCGTCACCATTTGATGTAAGTGTTCCATTATTTGGAGGAACCCCAAAATTCACAACATCCCTAAATGATCCGCAGATATAAGTATTTCCATATTGATCATTGGTTAAACTGCTTCCCGCATCGTTATAGATTCCTCCTAAACTTCTTCCCCAAAGTAAATCGGGTTGTTGTGCATAAACATTTGACCAAATAAGTACAAGAGTGAAAATAAGGAAATGAATAAAGTATCGTGTAGAATGCATAAATAGTAGCTAACGCAAATATTTGGGGGCAAAAATACTAAAATCAATGAACGATTTTGGTTTAAGTTATTAAAGAAAGAAGCCTGAGAATTTATTCCCCGGCTTCTTTCTTTAATAATGTTTTTATGTTAAACCTTTCTTACACCCTCTTCAGCACCACTTTTAAAGATGTTAGCGCGGTAACCAACTTTTTCCAGGTAATATTTATCCAGTTCCTCAGCAAATTGATCGTATTTATTGGCCTTTACCAATGCAATTGCGCAACCTCCAAAACCGGCTCCGGTCATGCGGGCGCCTAATACATTAGGGTTTTTCTTGCAATAATCTACAACGGTATCGAGTTCCACGCCGGTAACCTCATATAGGTTCTTTAATGAATCATGCGAACCGTACATAAGCTTTCCGAAGGTTTCAAGATCATTATTTGCCATGGCTTTAACTGATTCCTGAACGCGTTCATTTTCGCTAACAACGTGTTTTGCACGCTTAGCAACAGTGAAATTCTTAATTAAATCGAGGTTGGTTTCGAGCATTGCTGAGTTTAGATCACATAAATGCTCAATCTTCAGCTCTTTTTGTAATTCGGCCAATGCAGTTCTGCATTCAGTGAAGCGTTCGTTGTACTTCGAGTCAGCCAGTTTGCGAGGTTTATTCGTGTTGATAATAGCCAACAAGTAATCGCCGAGCTTAAACGGAACAGCAGTATATTCAACTGTATCACAATTCAATTCAAGAGCTTTATCTTTTTCTCCAAAGGCCACAGCAAACTGGTCCATTATGCCACAATTCACACCAATAAATTCATTCTCGGCGCGTTTCGCAATTTTAACCAGATCAAGTTTGTTAGTTCCCAGATTGAAGATCTGGTCAATGGCAAAGGCAGTAAGCACTTCAATTGAAGCAGATGATGAAAGCCCTGAGCCGGTAGGTAAATTTCCGTAGAATAACAGATCCAAACCTTGCAATTCATTGTTCTCCAAAAAAAAGTTAATCACGCCCAGCGGGTAGTTAAACCAATCTTTTCCTTGTTTTGTATAACCTTTTGCTAAAATAATATCAGCTTTTTCGCTAAAGTTTAAGCTTCTGAATCGGAACAATCCATCATTGTTCTTTCTAACTAAAAGATGAGTTCCCAGAGAAATGGCGCAAGGCAATACTTTGCCACCATTGTAGTCGATGTGCTCACCGATAAGATTTACTCTTCCTGGGCAGAAAAAATGGTATTCAGCGGTGCTTCCGTAAACTTTTTCGAATTCGAGATTGAGATTATTTTCCATTAATTTTTTATTAGTTAGCTTAGGTTGCGAATCTAAAGTAGAAATTTTTTTCAAAATAAAGCATCATGCAAATTACACGCGAAGACAACGGGAAGGCTAATAACGGACAAAAATTAGAGTGTATAACACTTGAAAACGATCATAAAACAAAGTTAAAAGTTACTAACTATGGCGCCATTATCATGTCGATAGTGGTTAATGATAAAAATCAACATCCGGTGGATGTAGTGCTAGGCTTTGATAAAGTGGAAGATTATTTCACTGATTCTTACCTGAAAAATGATTATCCGTATTTTGGAGCAGTAATAGGACGATACGCCAACCGAATAAAAGATGGCAAGTTTACGTTGCAGGGTAAAGATTATCAGCTGGCACAAACACTTGGCAATGATTGTCTGCATGGGGGAGTGGAAGGGTTCGATAAAAAGGTGTGGGAAATAGTTGAAGTTAAGCATGAACCCTACCCGTCGGTTACTATGAAATACGTGAGTCCTGATGGCGAAGAGAACTTTCCAGGGAATTTAACGGTTCTGCTTACTTTCTCGCTAAATAATGATAATGAGGTTGGTCTTGAATATGAAACCACTACCGATAAAACAACCATTTTCAATCTTACCCATCACGAGTACTTCAATTTAAACGATGGTGAAGGAATTGTTGACGATTATTTACTCAACATAAATGCGAGTAGTTATTTAGCGCAGGATGAAAACTTGGTAACTAATGGCAATTTGGTTCAAACTGCGGGTACTGTGCACGACTTTAAAATGGAGAAACCAATTGGCCGTGATATGGACAAGAAACTCGGTTATGACCAAAGCTTTGTGATTCAAAAACCAGAAAGGGAATACGGATTTGCTGCCGGAGCGAAATCGCTCAAATCGGGTATTGGTATAGAAATACTTACCACCGATCCAATTGTGCACTTATATACCGCCACCTTCGTTCCTAAAATGACGGGGAAAAACCATCGCCAATATGGGCCCTATTCGGCATTTTGTCTCGAAACTCAGTATCATCCCAATGCGATAAATATTACTTCTTTCCCTTGCACCGTTATAAATCCCGGTGAAAAGAAGTATAGCAAAACCGTTTATAAGTTCAGAGTTGAAAAGTAAGTTTATTGAGTGAATATCAAATTTTGTCAGCATGGGCGAAGTTAAAGGCATATTGCCACAAGCGCTTCGATTTCGCTCAGCCCGACAATTCAATAATTAAATAACAAATGTCGGTTTTTCCAGTATCCAGTTCCAATCTTTCTGCTCCACACCTTAGCCTTTTTTTACAAGAAAAATATGGGTTGAGCATGAATACTCAATGTCGAATCATTAAAGCAGGGATTAATCATACTTATCGGGTTACTGATCAATCAACTCAGTACGCTTTCAGGGTGTACAGCCTGAACTGGAGAACAATTAAAGAGATTGAAGAAGAAATCAGCTTGTTGAATCTGCTTAAAGAGGAAGGGGTGTCTGTTTCTTATCCAATTGCTGATAAGGATTCGAATTTTATTCAAACCTTAAATGCACCGGAAGGCCCCCGCTTGGGAGTGTTGTTTTCTTATGCAAACGGACAAAAGATCCATAGTTATTCCAAAGAAATTCACTTTCAGGCCGGCCAGCTCATGGCCAACGTTCATCGTCTTACAGTAAATAAAAAGCTCGAACGGGTAAATTATTCACCCGCAGTTCTGTTGGAAGAATCATTAAAAAAGTTGGGAGAGTTTTTATCAGCTGATTCGCAAGAAATGGCTTTTATGAAGTCGTTACAGCATTATTTATTGACATCCTTGTCATCAGCAAATCACAATGATCTGCGACAGGGAATTGTACATCTTGATATCTGGTTCGACAACTTCAATATCAACGCTGAAAATGAAATTACCCTTTTCGACTTTGACTTTTGTGGCAATGGTTGGCTGGCTTTGGACTTGGCTTACTACATTATGCAGCTGCATAATATGGAGCGCTATGAGGAGAAAAATTATCAGCCCAAAATAGAAAGCTTTTTAAAGGGTTACGAATCAATTGTAAAAACTAGCGAAGAGGAACGGCGACTTCTTCCAATGCTGGGTTTATGTGTGTATTTTTTCTATTTGGGAGTTCAATGCCAACGGTACGATAACTGGTCCAATTCATTCTTAAGTGAAGATTATTTAAAGCGATTTATTAACGGATTGATAAAACGCTACGCTGGTATTTATAACCTGGCAGAAGCATAAACTAAAAAATCACCTCAACATTTACTTCTAAATGTTTTCCATATTTTGTTGCTTCCACTTGAATCAGCTCTTTTTGCTGCATGGTTAACACAGAAAATGGATTAAGCTCGACAATTACTTTATCCTTTTTTAGAGCACGTTTCCAGGTTCCAATTACACCTCCGTTAAATAAAATGAGCGGATTAAAAATGCCATTAACGGTAGCTACTTTAGGCATAAAGCTTTTTTCGATTACCAGCTCACGGTTTCGATAACCTAAAAAATACTGATCGAATGCAGCGACCAGGAACAATGAGTTTTTGTTATTTTCAATTGCTGGTAAATCGGGTTGAAACCAATAGGTTTCAGTATTAATGACTTGACTTGCTAATAAAGGCTTTACTATTTCTAATCCTTTTTTAGCATCAGTAAGGTTTAATCCGCTCCACCATACAAAGTCGGCTAATGTTGCCGGACCATGGCTAAAGAAATAGCGTTTTGCAAGTTCAGCTAAGCATTCTTCTTTTGTTAAACTAGTTTGATCTTGTAATAAAGGGCTTAATAATCGATAAGTGAACTGCTTTTCATTCATTGCCCCATGACAAATGATCTTCTGAAATGACGCCCAATACAAAATATGGATACCTCTTAAGCTTTTGGTAGAAATGTGGTTCTTTTCCAATTCGGCAAATAGATCTTTGCGACTAACCTGAATTCCATCAGTCATTAAATGTTCCATGATCTTTTCCGCCTTGGCAAGAACGGTGTCTGTAAGCTCTAATGATTTGAAATGGCTTTTACTTCTCGAAAGCGCGCCCGGTTTAAGCAAGTCGATCATCCATCCAATATCTTTAGTAGTTACCAGGTGAAGAGTACCCCTTAATGCCCAGGTTCTAACGATTGTTCCTTTGTTTACTGTTTCTTCAATTTGGGAATTGGTACAATCCTTCCATCTTGTAGACAAAGCCCACTTAGCTGCCGGATAATCTTGTGCCTGTAAAGCTCCCATCCATTCCACGGTTTCTTCAATCGTATTAAAAGGCTTACGGGTTAAAAGCTGATTATGTAATCGGTAGTTGATGAGTGAGTCGAGAGTCATTAGGCTAATTTTTTTAATACCCGATTAATATGATCTTTCAAATGTTGATTGAGCGATTGCGGCGATACGACCGTTGCCCGATCGGCAAAGGTGGAAAACCAACGGGTAAATATCTCCAATTGCGAAGTCAGAAAACTCATTTCTATCGAATCTTCAAGTTCAACCTCATTTAAAAAACCATAATAATATTTTACATCGCTTAAATAACGGGCGGTCTGTTTATCAACCGTAATAATTACCTTCTCAAGATTCTCTTCACGGGTGAATTGTTCAAAATAGGCTTTAAGTGTGGGATGGGAAGAATTAAACAACTCATCGGTAATTGTTATTTTCAGCATCCTGTCCGCTCTAAAATCGCGATAATCAGTTCTTAATTGGCAATAGGCAATGGTATGCCAGTACCCGCTTGAATAGAAAATGCCAACAGGTTCAATTTTTCGGCTGGTTTTTTCGGTTGTGGCAAAGGCCCTGTATTCGAGTTGAATCACTTTTTTCTCGGAAATACTCTTTAAAAGAGTTTGCAGCGTATTGCCAAGTGATGACGAATGAAAAGGAGAGTACTTGCGCAATACTTCAATATGGTCTTCCATGTTTTCGAGCATATCCTTTTCGGTAGATTTCAGTACTGAGCGGATCTTGAACATGGCCGATTTGTAAACCGAATCAGTTGAACTATCTGTAAATTTTTCGATCAGCTTCTCCGCAGTTAAAAAAGCGGTGGCTTCTTCCTTGGTGAACATTACCGGAGGTAATCGGTAACCATCAACAATGCTATAACCCACACCAGCTTCACCAATTATTGGAACGCCGGCTTCTTCAAGGGTTTTAACATCGCGGTAAACTGTCCGCAAGCTAATACCAAAGCGGTCGGCAATATCCTGAGCTTTTACAATTTTTCGCGACTGAAGTTGAATAAGGATGGCAGAGATACGATCGATTCGGTTCATAAAGCTAATTTATAAAGAAGCTTTGCTGTCAGGTTGAGAAATGATGATTTCCGATTCTGTTTTTTTGATGTATTCCGAAGGCGTTATTCCTTGCGACTTTTTAAATGCCATATTAAAAGTGGCTTTTGAATTAAAGCCACAATTCAGGGCAATTCCCAATATAGAGAACTGATTGTTGGCTTTCAATTCAATTTGTTTTTTGAATTCATCAATTCGATATTCATTTATTAACTCAAAAAAATTCTTTCCAAACTCGGCATTAATCGTTTGTGAAAGTTGGTGACGTTTTACACGCAGCGTTTCACATAAATCATTAATTGTCAAGTTCGAATTCAGATAAGGCTGTTGCTCTTTCATATAATGGATTAACGTTTCAGCAAGCAGCTTCTGGTCTGATTCTTCAAACCCGCTTTTTTGGTATTTTACTGTAGTTTCTGAAGCCTGAGCGATAATCGGTATTTCAGGTGCAGTACTTACTGTTTCGAGTTCCCTAAGTTCTTCGGTAGTTAATAAGGTAGGGTCTTGTAATAGTCTAAACCCGATCCAATATATTAAAGCTACTGCCAATAAAAAATGATAGGGATAGATCTCTGGAACATGCTTAACCTCATATTTCTTCAGGTAAAAAGTTGAAATAGACAAGAAAATGATGCTTAGCATAGCCACAAGGAACTGCTTCAGCCATTGTAAATTCACCCTTCCCGGATCAGAATAAAAACCAATAAGCGCTTGCTTGTTCCTGTAAAATATAACCAATGCAGTTAGTAGAAAGCTTACATGCATTAAATTGGTAAACTGGTTGATGAACCCAAAATCATCTTGCAGTACGCCTGATACATTTGACAGGTAGGCAATCTTTTCTGCTGCTGATTTTAAGTAATAGGGCAGCAGTACACATAAGTAAACCAAAAAGGGTAGTAACAGCAACAAGTGTTTTTTGCTAAACCTGAAGTTTATACTCACAATACTTTGCGTAATAACAATGATCATGGGCCCATACAAAACAGGCAGTAACCAGGTTAATTTGCTTAAATGGGGGGCTTTTAAAAAGTTATTATCGAGTTCAATAACAATTAACGAAAGATGGACCACTACTAGCAGGATGAAAAACGCCAGCAAACGGTTGGGTAAATGATTGGTTTCTTTTTTTAGTAGCAGAATAATAAGAATTAAGCCCTGGATGATACCGGCAATTAAAACACCTGCGGCTAGTACGTTCATAGATCCTAAAATACAAGAAAAAAGGTATTAACTTGTCGGTAAAGACGACAACACCGGCTTAAACAACCAATTTTGATGAAAATTTACGAACATGAAGTGGATACGATTAATCTTTCTGATACAACTGGGTTGGGTTAGTATCAGCAATGCACAAACTGCCGACACCAGTTTAGGCACCTCGACTTTGCGCGAAGAATTGAAAATGATAATGACTACCCTAAAGGAAACTCATCCGGGGATGAATGTGTTTGGCCAGCAAAAGGAATTCGTTAGTAACTATCATAAGGTCGACTCTCTGCTATCATTAAAAGATCAAATCAGCAATATTCAATATTACCGTTTGGTGAACGAATGGTTGGTTAATCTTCAGGATGGACATTTTAAGTTTCTTCCTCAGCATAAGAATTATCCATTCTATTTTAATGATACAAATGTTCTTCCCTTAATTGTAAGATTCGATGACAAGGGGCAGCTAATTGTTGCCAATATGGAGAATGCCCGGTACCGGGGGATGATCCTCTCGTGTATTAATGGACAAAAAGCCGAACATTTTATTCCACAGCTTTTAAAAAATATGATTGTTGACGGAAGAAGTGAAGCGGGAGCCTATAGTCAGCTGGAACAATATTTTAGTGCCTGGTATTCCGATTATATCGATAACCCTAATAGTTTTACTGTTGAGTTGACTGATGCCGAGAGTGGAGTGGTTCACCTGGCAAACCTTACAGGAATTAATTATGATAAATGGAAAGAACTGGATAAAAAGGTTGGTTTTTTATCTACTCAACAGGCTCACACAATTATTCATGATTCAATAGCCGTTTTGCGTATCCCAGGGTTTAGTTCTGATAAAAAAGAGATGAGAAAGTTCTTTGAATCAGCATTCACTGATTTTAAAGAACTTAAAATTAAGCATCTTTTAATTGATGTTCGCGGAAATGAGGGTGGCTATGATCGTTTAGGTAAGGACCTGTATAGCTACATTGCACTAGCCGACTTTGAATACTATAAACACATTGAAATCGCATTCAAAAAGTCATCGGAGTTTACATATAAACAGCACGTGTGGGTGCCAAAGTACTTATCGCTTTTAAAAATGTTTATAAAACCAAATGATAAGGGTACATACTATTTCACTAAGCATAATAATTTCGGTACCCACAAGCCACAAAAGAATGGTTTTAAAGGCAATGTTTGGTTTTTACAGGATGGACTAAGTTTTTCGGCAACCACCGAAATGCTTAGCAGGGCTAAAGGTGATAAGCGAGGACAATTTGCAGGAACCGAAACCGGAGGAAGTTATAAATATGATTGCAGCGGAACATTTGTGTTTCTTAACCTGCCTACCAGTAAATTCACAATTGGCATACCCATAGGCGAGTATCAAATGGCTGTGCCCGATGATGATAATCCGATGGGTAGGGGGATAATGCCCGACTTGAAAGTTCTACCAACTGTAAATGATATTATTGAAAATAAGGATGTAGTGCTCGAAAAGGTCTTAAAGCAAATAGAAAGCAAAAGTTTAAAAGTTGTTGACAGCAGATAGCTTTGGGGGATTTTCAGGTTATTACCAGCAAATAAAAGCCAGCGGTCCGTTGTCGCTGGCTTAAGAGGGGGCTATAATTAATACAGCCGGAAAACTAAACTATGTTGTATTGTATTGTGTCAACAAACTTGCAAATGCTAAATGAAGAAATGGTGAAGAATTGAAAAACCAGTGGTAAATAGTTAAGCGTTATAATTCTTAAAATAACTAATTGCTATAACCAATAACTGTTTCCTCGATTTTATAAAACAGTTTTTTGTTCTTAAATTATAGGTTAAACCACTAGCCTATACTATCATGAAAAAGCTCTCTTTAAGTATTATCTTTTTTTTCATAGTTGTTTCAAATAGCTTTGCTCAAATTGAATACAATCGTTTTAGCGTTGAAGGATTCGGTGGAGTTACGATGGCGTTTACGGACGCACTTAACGATAACATTAGCCATGTATTTGGTGGCGCCTTTCATTATAATACTTCCCCATTCAGTTATTTTGCGTTTGATATTCAGTCGGGGCAATTACAGGGGGGAATGGAAGGTAATCTTCGGAAATTCACCAATAAGTATTCTTCGTTTGCAGTAACATATAATTTAGGTTTAGGCGACCTGCTTAACGTGACCGGCAATAGAATTCGCCAAAAGGTGAATGATATTTATTTTGGAGCTGGTGTAAGTTTAATTAGAAATAATGTTAAAGAGGTAACGCCGTATGAGTATTCGGGTGATGGAGGAACTTTTACTGAGGGGATTAAATTCAAAGGTTCTGAATTCGTGTTTCCTTTGCAAATAGGGGCCAATATTAAATATCGAACCAAAACAGAAAAAACACCTTTTGCATTCAATCTCCAATACCAGTTTAACCTGTCATTCAGCGATTTGCTCGATGGCTATGAAGGAGCCCCCGGCAACAAAAAGAATGACCTTTATAGCACCATTTGGATTGGTGTAAAGTATTTCTTTGGACCAACCGCCATCTATTATCGAACTCCGCGATAATGATTGAGTCGGCTTAATATAAATTTATCTTTTTGAAAATCTTCAAGTAAAAGACCAAACCTACTTTTGCCTTTGTGCTAACTAAAACTCTGTGTAGTTTTACCCTCTTTATTTCGTTTGAATAAACGCACGAAGCAGCCTTTTATGACTGATCAAACCTTTGCACAGCAACTTGTTTTTACTTTAAATCGTCACCCTCAGTTTGGCTTTTTAGTTGAACCTTATCTTGTTCAACTCGAAACGGATGGAAGCTATGGGTATAGTTACCGTGGAATTACATCCAAAAACCTTCAACAATTTTTTGCCGCAGCTGATGCAGCAGATTTAGAATTGGTTGTATTGTCGGAGGCGATGAACCCTGCGGAAGTGTTCAAAAAGTTTAAGGATAAGGACGCAAAGAATTTGCAGCAGTTCATTGCCAAATATTATGAAACGGGCAAGACCAACAAAACACTCGATCCTGTTCGTACGCACATTCGCCAGCATCTCGATCGTTTGCGACTAAAGTTTCTGGAGCTGGCTGCCCAAAAAGCCATATGCCTGCTTACTAAAGAGGGGCCGCCAATGTGGCCAAAGCTGATTTTTTCAGCCAATAATGCAGAAATTAACTATTCGTTTAAGCGTAGTGAAGAAGGGCTTTCGTATTCGTTAAATGTTATCAGTTGTCAAAAAACGCTTGATTTAAGTGCGGCTCAAACATATTTATTTAACCTGGAGCCAACGGTTTTGCTTCATCAAAATACATTCTATTATTTTGATCAAAATGTTGATGGTAAAAAGCTTCAGCCATTTTTAAGTAAATCGTCTATTTCAATTCCTAAGGAAAAAGAGAAAGAATATTTCGAACAGTTTGTGATGAAAGTGATCAGTGCAGGTGATATTGAATCTGAAGGCTTTGAGGTGATCTATTCTTCAACAGTTCCTGAAGTACTACTGCAGTTGACCGAAGAAACAAGCCAGGTTCAGCAAAACTTATTTGAACAAAGTGCTGCTGCAACTGAAGACTCTAAAATGGTTTTTGAGCTGTATTTTAATTACGAGCGTTTTCAGTTTAGAGCCGGCTTAGGTGGCAATACCGTGAAACTGGATTACAATGAAACTCTGCCGGTATTTTATAAGGTAAAGAGAAACGAGTTTTTTGAAAGGGAGTTGATCAATTGGTTTTCAACCCGTGGACTAATTTTGGGCGCTCAAAAACTGGCACTTTCAAAAGATAAAGCATTTGATTGGATCGATAAGTATAATGCTGAATTGCTCGAACGAAACATTCGTTTGCAACAACCGCAGAACATGAAGGCTGGTGCTAAAAAGTATTTTCTGGGCGAATCGGTTATCAATTTATCAATCAATGAAAGTCGTGATTGGTTTGAAGTAAAAGCCCTGGTTCGTTTTGGTGAATACGAGATAGCATTTAGAAAAATATATAACCTGATTGTAAGCGGTAAAACTGAATTCGCATTACCAAATGGTGAAATCGCTGTTATCCCCGAAAAATGGATTGAGCATTATTCAGGTTTAATGAACTTTATGCAGGAAGATGAGCAGGAGCGGATTATTCTTCAGAAACATCATTATGCACTAGTAAAAGAGATGCAGCATAATGAATTGCTTCAAGCTGATTTGAATGAGCGTTTGGAGAAATTGCTCGATCTTACTCAAATTGATGATTACCCAATGCCACAACAGTTTAAAGGCGAGCTGCGACCTTATCAAAAGGCTGGTTATAATTGGATGCGTTTTTTAAATGAGTATGGTTTAGGAGGCTGTTTGGCTGATGATATGGGCTTGGGTAAAACGGTTCAAACTTTGGCTTTACTTCAAAGCGTAAAGGAAAATTCAGACCAGCATGTGTCGTTATTGGTATTGCCAAAATCATTGATTTATAACTGGCATTTGGAAGCTTATAAGTTTGCCCCTGAGCTAAAGATCTTATTGCATGCCGGTAACGAACGTTCTAAAACCAACAAGCGATTTGCTTCTTATGACCTTGTGATCACCTCTTATCCGATACTTTTGCGTGACATCGAGCTGTTCGAGTCGTTTTACTTTAATTACATTGTTTTAGATGAGGCTCAAGCCATAAAAAATCCTTCATCGGCAGTAACAAAATCGGTAAGTTCTTTAAAATCAAAACATAAGCTGGTGTTAAGCGGTACGCCAGTGGAGAACTCAACGATGGATTTATGGTCCCAGATGAACTTTATAAACCCTGGTTTGCTGGGTTCTCAGACTTTTTTCAAGCAAAATTTCCTTCAGGCAATTGAGAAACGTGGTGATGAACAAAAAGCGCGGAAGTTACAAGGCATGATCAGTCCGTTTATTCTACGCCGATTGAAAACGCAGGTGGCCACTGAGCTTCCGGAGAAAACGATCAATGTTCATTATGTGGAGATGAGCGAAGAGCAGCAAAATGCTTACGAGAAAATTAAAGCCGATTGCCGGAAAATGGTGTTCGACAGCATTGACGAAGTGGGCTTTGACAAATCGAAATTCATGTTGTTAAAAGGGTTGATGAAATTGAGGCAAATGGCCAACCATCCACTCTTGGCCGATTCTTCATACGAAGGCGATTCGGGTAAGTTGGAAGAAGTAAAAGAAATGCTGTTGAATGTAACCAGTGAAGGTAACAAAGTGCTGGTGTTTAGTTCTTTTGTTCAGCATTTGCAACTGGTCAAAGAATTCCTGATAAAGGAAAAAATTGCGTTTTCATATCTCGATGGCCAAACAAACGACCGTCAGTACCAGGTCGACCGTTTCCAAAACGATGATTCGGTAAAGGTATTCCTTATTTCATTAAAAGCCGGAGGAACCGGGTTGAACCTAACAAAAGCAGGTTATGTATTCTTGCTTGACCCTTGGTGGAACCCAGCTGCCGAAGCGCAGGCAATTGACCGCGCTCACCGTATCGGACAGAAAAATCAGGTGATGGTTTATAAGTTCATTACCCGCGATACAGTTGAAGAAAAGATTCTGGATTTGCAGCAAAGCAAAACCCAGCTTTCAGATTCGTTGATAGTTGCCGAGGATCAATTTATAAAACAATTGGACGCAACCATTGTAAAGGATTTATTGTTGTAGTTTTTAAACCCGATTAGTGTGAATGGTCAAGTCTTTTTTTAAAATCTCCAGCCTGATTGTAGTATTAGGCATGATGGCTTGTAGCAGTCCTCGGCTCGATTTGGCTGGGATGCCAACATGGGGTCAGCTTAAAGGCAATACGGAGTTTAAGTTTGATTGCAAAACCAAAATAGAAAACAGCCATTTAACGGAAATATCAGGAGTGGTGAACGGATATGCTAATCCCGGGTTTTTATACGTTCAGGAAGACAGTTTTAGTCCGAATAGGGTTTACATTCTTGATACTATCGGCCATTATTATGGCTCTTTAAATATTAGGGGTTGTCGTAATTTCGATTGGGAAGATCTGGCCATTGGTCCGGGGCCGGAAAATGGCAAAAACTATATTTATGTTGCTGATATTGGGGATAACCTTAATGTGAGAAATAAAGTACTTGTGTTTCGATTTGAAGAACCAGATTTGACAAAGGTTGATTTCCCGGTTCAGATGCAGATAAAAAAAGCGGCAAGATTACGACTGAAATATCCGAAAGGCCGGTTTAATGCCGAAACCATTCTATTAGACCCTATTTCCAAAGATGTTTTTGTGATCACTAAAGGTGAGCAGGCTGGTGTTTTTAAGGCTGAATATCCTCAAAATCCGAAAAGGGCTTCTAAACTAAAATACCTGGGAGCCTTACCAATTCAAATGGCAGCCGGAGGCAGTATTTCAGCCAATGGAACCGAGATCGCTATTAAGAACTATACCCATATTTATTATTGGAAACGACAGTTGAATGAACCGATTGATCAGGCATTAAAACGAACTCCTGACCTACTTCCTTATACCGTAGAGCCCCAAGGCGAAGCCATAAGTTTTACTAAAGATGGTCGTGGCTACTATACAATAAGCGAGGTGCAAAAAAAATCGGGATTAGGCCCGATGCTGTATTTTTATAAAAGGAAATGATCCTTTAATCTTCTTCAAAAATCTCAATTACACGCCCAATTTGCCCGTCTTCTAATCGCACTTTAATTCCGCGATGGTGAAATGGCGCCTTTGTTAACAGGTCCTTAACAAAGCCTCGGGTTCTTTCTCCACTTCGCTGGTCCTTCTTTAAAATAATATCTACTTCCAATCCCGGATAAATATCGCTTCTGGTTTTGCCGTCCATTTTTAAATCAATTTAAGGTCAAAGATAGCTATTCTGTCTTAAGCGCAACCTTTCAATGATTTCAAACTAAAATTTATCTGGTCTTATGGATTTTAAATGCAGCCTGCATCTTAATAGAAAATTGATTCACTATGAAAGCACGTATCAATCTTCTTCTGCTGGTTTTGTTAGTTGTTATGAATGCCTGCAGCCAGCCAAAAGTTATTCAGGGTCGGATAAAGGCCGCTGATTCAGGAGCGCCGTTAAAAAATGCGGAGATCGTTTTAAAAGGAACCAAGATCAAGTCACATAGCAACTCACGAGGCGTTTTCAATATTCATTTAACTGATTCGAACAATGTGCTGATCATTTCTGCTAAAGGATACGAATCCAAAGAAATAAAACTCAACGACTCCGATCCTTTCCAGGTAATGTTGGTTCCCAAAGGGCAGGTGATGTACGATGTTAATATGCCGGTTAAGGAGGAAAAACTCCTGGAAGAAGATAAAACAATGATACGGGCATCGGAGGATATAGTAGTGCCACAAATGAATGAATCATTTGCTATGGCTCCGGCAGCATCTTTTAATACCGAGGATTATTCGGCTTTAAAAGAAAACGGATTTAAGCAAGTGTCAAAAGCACCGCTTTCAACTTTCTCAACTGATGTTGATCGGGCCTCTTATACAAATGTTCGTCGTTTTATAAACATGGGGCAAATGCCGCCTATTGATGCTGTTAGAGTCGAAGAAATGATTAATTATTTCGATTATGATTATGCTCAGCCCACCGGTAATGAGCCGGTTGTTATACATACCGAAGTAGCCGTTTGTCCTTGGAATAACCTCCATAAACTGGCCCGCATAGGCGTTCAGGCAAAACGCTTGGAGACTAAAAATCTGCCTGCATCTAACATTGTATTTCTGATTGATGTTTCTGGATCGATGGAAGATCCGAATAAACTTCCATTGGTGAAATCAGCTTTCAAACTTTTAACGGATCAGCTTCGTGCAAATGATAAAGTAGCAATTGTGGTGTATGCAGGAGCTGCCGGGGTTGTACTGCCTTCTACAAAGGGCGACGAGAAAACGACTATAAAAGATGCACTCAATCAATTGGAAGCAGGCGGTTCAACAGCGGGAGGAGAAGGTATTGAACTCGCTTATAAAATCGCTACCCAAAACTTTATAACCAATGGTAACAACCGAGTAATTATAGCTACCGACGGCGATTTTAATGTAGGGGCATCAAGCGATGGTGAGTTGCAGCGATTAATTGAAGAGAAAAGAAAACGCGGAGTGTTCCTTTCGGTTTTAGGCTTTGGAATGGGTAACTATAAAGACAATAAACTTGAACTTTTAGCTGATAAGGGAAATGGTAACTATGCCTATATCGATAATTTTTCTGAAGCCAAACGGGTATTTGTTAATGAGTTCGGCGGAACCCTATTTACACTGGCTAAAGATGTAAAGCTTCAGGTAGAATTTAATCCTGCTACTGTTCAATCCTATCGTTTGGTGGGTTATGAGAACAGGTTATTAAATGATGAAGATTTTAATGATGATAAAGTAGATGCCGGAGAAATAGGCAGCGGACAAACCGTTACTGCTCTATATGAAATTATTCCGGTTGGCGTTAAGAGTCCGTTTTTGCCTGCTTCCATTGATCCATTAAAATATCAAAACGAGCGTTCTTCTGGCCCGGTGAATACCAATGAATTGATGACGGTTAAATTGAGATATAAAGAACCTGTAGATAGCAGCAGTAAGCTGATTAGCGTAGTGGCAAATAATGCGAATCCAAGTATTGAAACAGCTAGTGCAAGTTTCCGTTTTGCAGCGGCTGTAGCAGAGTTTGGAATGTTGCTTCGCAATTCGGTTTACAAAAATCAATCAAATTATGAGCAAGTGGTCGCTCTTGCTTCAACCTCGCTTCAAAACGATCCTGAGGGATATAAACATGAGTTTGTAAAACTGGTTAAAACGGCAAAAGCCTTAAGTCAAGCCAGCGATAAAAATGTAGTTGGAAGCATTTTAGACCTTCCATAACTCCAATTATTAGATAATAACTGCAGCATGAAAATAAAAACTATGGTAAAACAGCTTGGTGCTCATCCGCCTCCCTTAGGGGTTGTACAGCATTACCTATCTGCTTGTTTGCCGGGCCAAACAAAACGATGAGAATTTATAGAGCTTGTTCAAAACCCCGGGTTAATCGCCCGGGGTTTGGTGTTCTATTATTTCCAGCCTCCGCCCAATGAACGATAAAGCTCAACAATAAGGCTTAATCGTTGGCGCTGAATGTCAGCAAGATTTAACTCTCCTTGTAAAGCAGATCCTTGTGCTATTAACACCTCCAGGTAATTAGCCATTCCACTATTGAACAAAAGCTTTGAGTTTTTTATGGCTAGCTTCAATGTTTCCACCCGTGTTTTCTCAAGGGTTTCCTGTTCCTTGATCTTGTCAATTCCAACCAATGCATCTGAAACTTCTCCAACTGCAAACAGTACTGATCGCCTAAAGTCCAGCGCCGATTGATCTCGTTCTATTTTAGAAATTTCGTATTGTGTTCGTAATTGTTTTCTTAAAAAGATAGGCTGAGTGAGTCCTCCCGCTGCGGTAGCAAACAATGAACCTGGGATATTGAACCAATTGCTGGCCTGAAAAGTATTTAACCCACCTGAAGCAGAAATAGTTAATGACGGGTACATTTCAGCTTTGGTTACTCCCACACGGGCATTTGCCGCAACTAACGCTAATTCACTTGATTTAACATCAGGCCGGTTACTCAATAAGTTTGCCGGCACACCAGAGTTATATTGGTCAGGCAAATCAATTAAGAAAATGCTTTGTCTGCGTTGAATTACTTTAGGCATTTCACCAGTTAATATGCTAAGTGCATTCTCTTGTACAGCAATACTTTCTTCGAGTTGAGGAATGAGTAAGGCAGAGTTTAAGCGTTGTGCTTCGGTTTGCTGAATGGCGAGAGATGTTACTTGCCCGGCATCGTATTGTAAACGAACGATAGTAAGGGTGCTGTCATTTAAAGCAACATTGTTTTTAGCAATTCGAAGTTGTTCGTCAAACATCAGCAAGTTAAAATAACCTTGAGCAACGCTGGCAACTACCTGCGTTTGAACAGCCTTTGCCGCTTCTTCAGTTTGCAGGTAATTAGCTAAGGCTGCTTCTTTTTGTGATCGAATTTTTCCCCAGATATCGGCTTCCCACGAAAGGTTCAATGCTGCCTGATAATCTTTTACATATTTAGAACCTAAGAACTGCCCTGCACTTATTCCACTTAAACTGTTATCCGAAGGACGATTTATAGATGCTCCAATTTGAGCCGATAGCTCAGGAATATTACCAAGCTTTGCCTGACTTAAAATCCGTTGAGCGCTTTCTATATTTTTAATAGCTATTTGAAGACTGATGTTATTGTGAACGGCGCTATCGATTAATGTGATCAGCTCCTGGTCTTTAAATAATGATCGCCACTCTAGTGTCCCTATTGATGAGGCGGTATCTGCTAATGCTGTTGTATGTTCCCTGAATTGTTCGGGCATGTGTTGTTCAGGACGAGCGTATTTCTCACTAATTCTGCAGGAACTTACTGCTACTGTAAAAGTGAGAAAAACACTGAGCTGAACTTTATATTTAAAGTTTGTCATAGTTGTTTGATTAAAATTTAACGTAATGCCGGTTCTTCTTTTTCATCGTCAGCAAACTTGTTGATGTAGGCCTTCCCGGTAATTTTTTCCTGAATAAACTGGAACACAATAAACAATACCGGAATGATGAATAAACCCAGAACAACACCTGCTAGCATACCTCCAGCGGCACTAATACTTATGGAGTGATTACCAATGGCCGATGGTCCGGTAGCGCGCATTAATGGAATTAAGCCAACCACAAAAGCTATGGAAGTCATAATAATTGGACGTAAGCGTAGCTGGGCAGCCTCAATGGCCGAACCCATTAAGCTCATACCCGCCCTGCGTCGCTGAATAGCATATTCCACAATTAGGATCGCGTTTTTCGCCAGCAAACCGATGAGCATGATAAGTCCTACCTGAACGTAAATATTGTTTTGGATACCGGTTAAGTTGATGGCCACAAATACACCAAGCATACCGGTTGGGATAGACAGAATTACAGCAAGAGGCACGATATAGCTTTCGTACTGGGCGCAGAGCAAGAAATAAACAAATAATACGCACAGTGAAAAAATAAGCACCGATTGTCCTCCAGAGTTTTTTTCTTCTTTACTCATACCTGTCCATTCAAAAGAGTAACCTCTCGGAAGCTTTCTGGACGCAACTTCTTCAACTCTGTTTAATGCATCTCCGGTACTAAAACCCGGTTTTGGCATTATGTTAACCGTAATGGAGTTGAACATGTTGTAGCGATCCAATGATTCTGGACCGTAAACACGTTTTAGTTTAGCAATCGTATTCAGGGGAACCATTTCGTCTTTGTCATTCTTAACGAACGCATTTGTTAATGATCCTTCAGTTTGACGATAAGGAGCATCAGCCTGCATCATCACCCGGTAATATTTCCCAAAACGATTAAAATCTGAAGCCATCATACCTCCGTAGAAAGCCTGCATCACTGCCATCAGGTCTTTTACATTTACGCCCAGCTGTTTTGCTTTTACCTGGTCAACTTCTAATTCAAATTGAGGATAATCATTTTTAAAAGTAGTATACGCAACAGCGATCTCTTTTTGCTGCATCAGCTCCATATTAAAGGCAAAAGCTGTTTGAGAAAATTTATTCAAATCGCCACCCGTTCTATCTTGCAGGACCATTTCCAACCCATCAACATTCCCAAAGCCGGGCACTGTTGGAAAAGTAAATACGAAGCATGAGGCTTCTTTAATTTGAGCAAGCTGCTGGTTCATGAGTCCAACGATTCCGTTTATATCGCTTACCTCTCCACGGTCTTTCATGTCCCGAAGATTGGCAAAGGCCATTCCGAACGAAGGGCTTGCGGAGTTGCTTAATAAGTTAAAACCACTTATCGCAATCACATCACTTACCGCAGGGATAACTCTCAAAACGCTATCGGCTTTTTTCAAAACTTCATTGGTTCGTTCCAGAGATGAGCCGGCAGGCAGGGCAATCGCTACTGCCGCAAAACCGTTGTCTTCATTCGGAATAAATCCTTTTGGAGTGGAGATCATAAACCAGATAGTGGCGATTGTAATTATAGCAAGTCCGCCTAGGGAGATCCATTTATGACGAATCAGGAACTGAAGGCTTTTAACATATTTAGTCGTCATGGCGCCAAACCCGGCATTAAAAGCCGAGAAAAACCTACCTGAAAAGTTCTGTTTATGTTGAACACCATTGCCATTAGCATGTACATTCTTTAGAAATAAAGCGGATAGTGCAGGACTTAGTGTTAAAGCGTTTACTGCGGAAATCAGGATTGCAATAGCAAGGGTAAAGGCAAATTGTCGGTAGAAAACGCCTGTTGGTCCGGTGAAGAATCCAACAGGTAAAAACACCGCGGACATAACCAGGGTAATGGAAACGATAGCGCCTGAAATTTCGCTCATGGCAGCAAAAGTGGCTTTACGCGCCGGCCAATGGGTTTGTTCCATTTTTACGTGTACGGCCTCCACTACAACTATGGCGTCATCCACCACGATACCTATGGCAAGTACGAGCGCAAATAGAGTAAGGAGGTTGATCGAAAATCCGAAAAGCAGCATGAAAAAGAATGTTCCAATAATAGCTACGGGAACAGCAATGGCAGGAATCAGCGTTGATCTGAAATCTTGCAAAAACAAGAACACCACCAGAAATACAAGGATGAAAGCCTCAATCAAGGTGCTTTTTACTTGTGAAATCGACTCGTCTAATTGTTCCTTTGTGCTGTAAATAGTATCGTAATGAACTCCTTTCGGGAATGCTTTGGCAGCCTTTGCAATCAATTCATTGATTTGCGTTTGAACTTCATTCGCGTTTGATCCGGCAGTTTGAAAAATTGCCACCATCGTGCTTTGGCGACCATTATTAAGTGTATTACCCGAATAACTGCTTGAGCCAAATTCTACTCTTGCAACATCTTTTAAGCGCAATATTGATCCATCATTATTCGACCGGATAACAATGTTCTCATAGTCGAGCGGCTGACTTAACTTTCCTTTGTACTTGATAACGTATTCAAAAGATTCTTTGCTGCCTTCACCAAATTTACCAGGTGCCGCTTCCAGGTTTTGGTCTTGAATGGCGTCTAAAACTTCCTTAGGAGATAGTTTATAGGAAGCTAACTGTTGTGGATTCAGCCAGATACGCATTGAATAATCCTTATTTCCAAAAATGATGGCCTGACCTACACCCGGAACACGTTTAATTTCTGGGATAATATTGATCTTGCCATAATTCTGTAAAAAGGTTTCATCATAAAGTTTATCATTATCAGAATATAAACTGATCAGCATAATGAAACTATTCAGCTGTTTTACAGTTGTAATTCCCGATTGAACTACCTCAACAGGCAACTGATTGGTTACCCCGGAAACACGGTTTTGTACATTAACGGCAGCTTCATCAGCATTAGTGCCAAGTTTAAAAAACACACTGACAGAAACCGATCCGTCATTACTGGCGGTCGACTTAATGTAAGTCATATTTTCAACACCGTTGATAGCTTCCTCGAGTGGGATTACTACTGAACGCAATACAGTTTCGGCATTAGCGCCCGGGTAGCTGGCCGTAACTTGTACACTTGGCGGCGCTATATCAGGAAACTGGGTAATTGGTAGGGTATATAAACCGATGGCGCCGAGCATCACTAATATCACCGATATTACTGTTGCCAGAACGGGCCGTTCTATGAATTTCTTTAACATGCAAATAAATTTTAAGCGACTAAAGAGCGGTTAATGCAACTGTTTACTATTTCATCGAAAGCTGAACTTTCAAGGTGCTATCAGCATTCATTGGTTTGGGAACGATCTTCATTCCATCTTGTAAATTGCCGATGCCGGTAAACACTACTTTATCACCTTGTTTAATTCCCGAAGTAACCACGTAGGTAGTGCCGCTTTTTCCCGAAACAGTGATGGGAGTTGCTTTCACCTTGTTGCTGTCGGCCAGCAAGTAAACAAAGATCTTATCCTGCATTTCAACAGTCGATTCTTGGGGAACCACTAAAGCCTCATTTACCGTTTGAACAAGCCTGATTTTTCCGGTATTGCCTGAACGAAGAATGCCGCCACTATTTGGGAATGTTGCTCTTAAACTGATCGATCCGGTGGCTTTGTCAAACTGGCCTTCACCCATCTGAACTTTTCCTTTTTGTGGATATTCACTGCCATCAGCCAAAATCAGGGTTACACCCGGCACATTACGCAGTTTCTCTTCCAATGTATTTCCCTGGTAACGCTCTTTGAAACGCATGAAATCGGCCTCTCCAACAGAAAAATAACCATAGATCTCACTTACATCTGATAAAATGGTTAACGGATCGGTTGTCGTTTTGCCAACTAAACTTCCTACGCGTTGTGTAAGTCTGCCGATATAGCCACTAACAGGGGCTGTAATGGTTGAATACCCAACATTTATTTGCGCTGAGGCCACCATTGCTTTTGCCGACTCAACATTGGCTTTTGCAGTTTGATAGCTGGCCTTCGCTGTTTTGAGCTGAACCTCAGAAACCACCTTGTTCTGAACAAGCGGAGTAAGCTTATCAATTTCTAATTGCGCATTAGAAAGATTAGCCTCAGCTGAGTGTAAAGCGGCAGTTGCTGTGTTCACCTGTTCCCGGTAAACCCGGTCATCAATCTTAAATAAAGGCTGGCCGGCTTTTACAAATTGTCCTTCATCCACGTATACTTTTTGGAGATATCCATCTACCTGTGGTCTTACCTCTACGTTTACCTTACCCTGGAGTGAAGTGGTAAACTCCGTAAAAGTAGTAGCGGTAGTAGGAGTTATAGTTAGCACCGGTAATTGCTGTGGCGGCATTTCTTTCTGCTGATCTTGTTGCCCGGATGATTTACAGCTAAAAAGCAAAACCCCTCCAAGTAAAAATGTTGAAGAGAAAAGGGCTGCTTTTGATATTTTCATATCCATAAGTTATATGTAGTTTATAGTTTATATATAGTTAGAATGAGATGTTTGTCACGTGTTTGTGTCGAATATTAACACGTGTTTTTTAAAAAAGTTTATAACTCTTTTTGCTTTTGCAGGTTTAAGTTACAAAATGCCTTTAAAATCAAAGTTTTTCGGAGTTACTATATGCGAAAACGAATAGAAAAGTTACTTGGGGTGCGATCGTAAGAGCTATAAACCTTATTTAAAAAGTACAGCTTAATAGAATTGTTTAAAAAAGCGAAAGCCATGTCTGCTTTAGGCAATTCATGGCTTCCAGTTTTGTTTTAACTTCAGAGAAATTATCCGAACATGTTTCCGAAGAAACCACCAATACCTCCTGAAACTGATTTAAGAATATTTTTATCGATTCCGATAAACGCTGCAAATCCATCTAAATCTGCAGTATGTCCTGATTCTTTAAACTTCTCAACGATTTTTTCAACGGCAAATGGTACAGTGAAATCAGTGATCCGTTGAGCTTCTCCGGCTTCCATTTCCATGCGAGAAGTGAAGCTTTCCACTAGTCCGCCTGTAAGAGCTGACATAATAGGATTGCTTGCTTCGGCAGGGTTATTTCCTGTTAAAAGCTCAATAACCTCGTTTAGCTTGCCGCCAAAAACTTGTTTTTTAATAGTATCAACCAATGAACCACTCACACACTTTAATGTAGGTTCCACCTTGGCTTCCTCTAAACCCAATACTGATTGAGCTTTCTCCGCAAATTCGCCTTTTATCGCGTTTACAATTGGTTCAAACATTTTTATAAAATTATTCGGGCTGAAAGTAGAAAAATTTCAGTAATAAACTATGCACGCATCTAACTAAAAATTGGCAATCTAAATTTAATTAAAACCAACCGCTTTTTTTTCTTCTTGTTGAAGTCGATAAACCTAAAACACCTAATAATCCACGGGTAACTTCTTTAATGATAGTTTGTCCCGCGCGACTATTTATCGCTTCTTCAATCATGCTGGGTTCTTCCGATGCCTTTTTCTGTTCTTTAGCTTCTTGTTTGGCCTGCTCCTCAGCTTGCTGTTGATTTTTAGACTCTTCTAATTTTTTAGTTAGAATTTCGAATGCGCTTTCACGGTCAATGTCCTGATTGTACTCCCTCGCAAGGCTCGATTTATCTACCAATGCATCCATTTCAATCGGTGATAAAACATCCATTCGCGATTGTGGCGGACAAAGAAGTGTATGAGCCAATGGCGTTGGAATTCCTTTTTCGTTTAACACCGTAATTAAGGCTTCGCCAATACCCATTTGGGTTAAAAGATCTTCGGTTTTGTAGAATTCGGTTTCCGGATAGTTTTCAGCGGTTAACTTAATTGCTTTCCGGTCAACAGCGGTAAATGCACGCAAAGCATGCTGCACTTTCATACCCAGCTGGCCAAGCACCTCATTAGGTATGTCGGTAGGTGTTTGGGTTACAAAAAACAAGCCCACGCCTTTTGAACGGATAAGCTTTACCATTGCTGTTATCTCCTCGAGCAGGGCCTTGCTTGCCTGGTCAAAGATGAGGTGCGCCTCATCAATAAAAATTACCAGTTCCGGCATATCTGCATCTCCGCGTTCAGGGAACTTTTGGTAGATCTCGGCCAGTAAACAAAGCATAAAAGTAGAGAATAGTCGAGGCTTAGTTTGCAAATCAACCAAACGGATAATGTTTACATAACCTCTTCCATTATCATCTTTTCTCAGCAGGTCTTCTACTTCAAATGACTTCTCTCCAAAAAACTTATCCGCTCCCTGCTCTTCAAGGGCTATTAGCTGACGCAAAATGGTTCCAACTGATGCAGGGCTTACTGATCCATAAGCAGATTCAATTTCTGCTTTACCTTCAGCAGTGACATATTGAAGCACCTTGCGTAGGTCCTTTATGTCTAGCAACGGGAGGCTTTTATCATCGGCATATTTAAAAACAAGAGAAAGTACACCTGATTGTGTATCATTTAAATCGAGGATACGCGACAACAAAACCGGGCCAAATTCTGAAATAGTGGCTCTTAATCTAACTCCTTTTTCATCTGAGATCGACATTAATTCTGTTGGAGTTCCTAATGGTTTCCATTCAACGCCTATTTTTTGGGCTCTTTCAGTGGCTTTTGTATTATTTGGGTCGCCAGCCTGACTGATACCGCTTAAGTCGCCCTTAATATCCATGGCTAAAATAGAAACACCTTTATCGGCGAGTTTTTCACAAATTACCTGTAAGGTTTTGGTTTTTCCGGTACCTGTGGCCCCTGCAATAAGTCCATGGCGGTTAAAGGTTTTTAATGGGGCCTTTACCTGGTTGTTTTCCAGAATTTCTCCATTTAAAATAGAGGTTCCTAAAATGATGCTGTCGCCCGAAAAGGTATATCCGGAGCTAATAACTTCGCGAAATTTTTCTTTATTATCCATCAGGAAAACGTATTATTAACTGGTTGTTTAAATTGTTAAGCAGCTAAATTTACACGAATTTACGCGACAAAAAAACCTACTTACCTCGATGATCAGAATTAAAATAATCTCCACATTACTATTAATGGGAGCAGGTCAGCTGGCCTATTCTCAGCAGGTAGCTATTCAGATTTTTAAACCAGATACTTCAACGAGTATCAGGGCTATAGCAGTGCCAAATGATTCAACAGTTTGGTTTGGTGGAAGCAAAGGTAAATATGGTTTCACAATCGATAATGATAACAGTTGGACGGTTATTCAAAAAGGAAATGATTTACGGAATGCCGAATTCAGGAGTATTGCAGCCTTGCCTTCAGGAGCCGTTTTTATGACTAATATTGGCTCGCCCGGTTACATACTTCAATTAAGCGATGATGGGTTTAACTGGCAGCAACGGTATAAAAATGAAGCTAAAGATCAGTTCTTTGACGCATTAGTTTTCGTGTCGGATGAAGTTGGATATGCTTTGGGAGATCCACTGAGTGGATGTATTCAATTATTGAAAACCAACGATGCCGGTAAAAACTGGAACCCGATAAACTGTAATGATTTGCCTGCGCTTGATAGCGGCGAAGCATTTTTTGCCTCCTCTAATACTTCTATGGATGCATTAGGTAAACATATTTGGATTGCCACTGGAGGGCCAAAAGCGCGTGTGGTTTATTCTGGTGATAATGGAGCTTCATGGAAGTTGTTTAAAACACCCATTCAACAAGGTTCAAAAATGACTGGGATCTTTTCACTTGATATGTATAATGAGAAGATCGGTGTTGTTGCAGGAGGTGATTACGACAATAAAGCTGAAACTAAAAACACCATTGCTTTTACCAAAGACGGTGGACGTACATGGAAAGTAAAAGCCAATCAACTGCCATTTGTTTCATGCGTTCAATTTATTCCAGGATCAAAAGGTAAAAAACTATTAGCGGCATGTTTGCCCGGCGTTTATTATTCAAATAATGCCGGACTTACCTGGCTAAAAATAAGTGATGAAAGTTTTTATACGCTCCGCATAACCCCATCAGGGAAAATTGCCTGGTTTGCAGGAGCGAAAGGGTTGATCGGCAAAATGAATTTAACAGATATAGGGGCAAACAACTAAGTTAAAACTTCCCTTTTTTAAGGGGATCAAGTAAATATTCTAAACCATTTAGTTTTATTTCGTAAATGGTATGCAGTAGCATACCCAGTTTACCTTGGGGGAAACCTTTTGAATGGTACCAAACAAGATATGGCTCAGGTAAATTACAGATTAAAACGCCTTTGTATTTGCCGTAGGGCATTTTCAGTGTGGTGAGTTCTTTTAATATCTCCGGATTCAAAATTTATAGGGTTATTTAGAGCGAAGATAGGATAGTAAAGAGAAACAGTATAAAACTTTGTAAAAACTAGAACGGCTCGATATTAAATCGAGCCGTTCTGCGTCAGTATGTATCGGAATAAATTATTTTAGCATAAAGGTTGATGTACCTAATTTAGAACCTTCGGTAAATAAATTTACTGTATAAGTTCCTGCAGCCCATCCTTCGCTGTTTAACCATTCAATTGCATAGTTAGGGTTGTTTTTAGCGTATACCATTGTTGTTGAAGTGGTATACTCAACTTTTTCTCCGCCTATTACTAAATCTTTAGGTGCCTCAGAAGCCGAAGTTGATGAAATTGTTTTACCACTTGGGTCAACAATTTGCATAAATACCATGTAAGGACCTTCTTGAGCAAGCTCGTTTGGAGCTACTGCAAACTCAGCAACCAATTTGTCAATGTTTTTAGCTTTAACATTGTCGATAAATTTACCGCTGTTTTTGCGTTTAAAGGTTTTAGCTGTTACCGAAGAAGCTTTAAGCATTGAAGCCAAGGTAACTTTATTGCTCAATTCAGTATTTTGAGACGATAAATCAGCGTTTTTCTTGTTAGACTCCTCAACATTTGTTTTTAGCGTGGTGTTTTCGGCAGTCAACTGCTCTTTCTCCTGCTTTAATGTTTCAATTTCAGCAAGATATTGATTGATGGTTTCTTTTAAAGTAGCAATTTCTTTTTTGGTTTTTGAAAGTTGAGCAGCTGATAACTTTCCGTTACGTAATGCTACCTCAAGTTCTTCAATTTTAGAAGTAAGTTCTTTTTCTTTTGTTTCTAAATCGGCTGTTAAAGTTTGGTTAGAAGATTTAACAGAGTTTAATTCTGTTTTAAGTTTTTCAAGTTCTAACTGAAGGGAAAGCTTCTCATCAGTAATGGTGATGAGTTTTGCTTCTTTTTCGTTCTTATTTAACCATAGGTAAGCATTTGCCCCTAATAATAGAACTATAATTCCTGCAAGAATGTAAATCCAATTCTTAGATTTTGATTCGTCTGTGGTCATGGTGTCTTCCATTGTTAATTGCTTTTGTGGTTCCTCTTTCTTTATTATGTTAACTATTTCTCTTTATGACAATACATTAACAGGTTTGATTAAAAACTCGTAATGTTTTTATCTACTTTTGCGCCCTGACAATATTTTAAGCAGAATAGAGTTAGGCTTAAATTGAATTCGAGTAACAAATACAAGTTTAATGCCAGCGCATTATAGGCATTTATACTGAGGTTTGTAAGCAATGTTACAGAAATATGTGCAATTATTTCTACGCATTGAGAAGATGAATGTTTTACCATTAGGTAAAACAAAATCGTAAAAGATATTATGAAGAAGAGATTAAGTTTGTATTTAGCGTTTATAGTTACCCTTTTATATATATATCCTGCCAGTGCTCAGCAAAATTATCCTCCAAAAAGAGAGTTGAGAGGAGTTTGGATTGCAACGGTTGCCAATATTGATTGGCCAAGCACTCCTTACCTTAGCTCCAATGAGCAAAAAGATGAGTTTAAATATATCCTCGACCAGCATTATCGCACCGGTATTAATACTGTTTTCGGGCAGGTGAGACCCAACGCTGATGCATTTTATGCTAAAAGCCGGGAGCCTTGGTCATATTGGTTAACAGGTCAGCAGGGCCGTTCTCCTTATCCTGAGTATGATCCTATGCAGTTTATGATAGAAGAGTGTCATAAGCGTGGAATGGAGTTTCATGCATGGTTTAATCCTTATCGGGCCACCCATAGAGGAGCCAAAGGTGCCGCTGCCCCTAACCACATTACCAAAAAGAAGCCGGAATGGTTCTTTAATTACGGGGGACAAATGCTTTTTAATCCAGGATTACCTGAGGTTAGAGAGTACATTGTTTCGGTGATTATGGATGTAGTACGAAACTATGATGTTGACGGTGTGCATTTTGATGATTATTTCTATCCTTATCCAGAGCCGGGACAATATATAGCCGATTGGGCCACTTTTAAAAAATATCCGAATGGTTTTACGACCATTGAAGACTGGCGCAGAAACAATGTCGATATTTTAGTGAAAATGGTGCACGACAGCATTGTTGCGGCAAAGCCAAAGGTGAAATTCGGCATCAGTCCTTTTGGTATTTGGAAAAACAGTTACCAGGATCCGGATGGATCGGAAACACGCGGAGGTGCTTCTTACTATAATCAGTATGCCGACACACGTAAATGGCTGGAAGAAGGCTGGGTTGATTATATGTTGCCTCAGGTTTATTTCAATATTGGTCATCCTAAAGCCGATTTTGAGACCTTAACCGATTGGTGGGCCAATAATTCATTCGGACGCCATATTTATATTGGAATGGGAGCTTATCGTATAGGAACTGATCCGTCGTGGCGCAATCCAAAACATATGTCCGATCAGATTAAGTTCACTCGTGCTTATTCAGAAGTTTCAGGTCAGGTTTATTTCAGCTCCAAATCTCTAACCCGTAATATTATGGGTTTTACAGATACACTTAAGAATAATTATTATCGATATAAGTCATTGCCACCAACAATGCCGTGGATTGATAGTATTCCTCCAAATGCTCCAGGACATATTACGGCAGAGCAAACTAATCCGGGTGTGGTTAAGCTTAGTTGGACCCAGCCTGAATTAGCTTCAGACGGAGATGCTGCCCGTGCTTACGTAATATATCGACTGGCGGAGGGAGAGATATTTGATATTAACGATCCACGGAAGATCATTGCAGTAGTGTATAACGAAACTTCATTTGTGGATACAGAGGCAAAAACCAAGCAAGTGTACACCTATGTCGTAACAAGCCTGGATCGTATGCAAAACGAAAGCATTGACCAATGCTTAATTTCGATTCCTGTTAATTAAGAAGGTTTCCAATAATATTTTCTCGCTCAAACTCGGTTATTAAACGCTGCTGAATAGGATTGCGTTTAATAATCGGGTTGTTGAACCAAAATACCGGGTCGTAAGGCAAATTCTTTACATTTTCATAATCATTTACCTCGGGGCTCATGTCATTCACGCTCAATTCTGGATCGTATTCATACACATAGAAAAAGCTGTCGGAGGTAAGGGTGATCTTCCTTTTTTTATAGATAGTGAACAATGAAACCTTAGTTTTAATATAGTCCACGGTAACCACATCTTCTGCCAGCTTTTTAAATCGTATTTCATAGTCCAACTTTGTTTTTTCTATCGTTTCCACATTTTGTCGCTCCCAGCCGCTGGGTGTAATTAATCGATTGTCTTTATCGACATATGTTCCCTGAACTTTTAAAATATCGAATGTTTTTTCATCAATATAGATATGACCGTATGTACTGTCATGTTTGTTTTTGGCACTTCGGAATAAAAGTTCAACTATCTGCTGACCAGAACTGGGATCTTCATACTGATTGGCCATTTCATAATAGACCCGTTGTTTACGAGGTTGATTTACAATTGCTTGTGATATGTCCAAGCCGGGTGTGGCATCAGCATAAACCTTTAAAAAACGGGTTATTACCGATTGATTATAGATATACACGCGGTTGCCCGTGTCAACATCTTTTATTCCGTAGCGAGCTTGCGTTAAATCCCAGCTTTTTATGCCATTATTATTACTGCAGATATCATAAAATGACTCCAGCACTTCGGTACAAACCGAATCATTATTGTTGAACTGGCGGTAAAAGGCGCGTCCGGTCAATTGATTTCTCCTCGATTTGATAGCCTTATTTCTGGTTTGCTCCACCAGTTTGGCTATGTCATCTTGGTATTTAACCTGCACCTCTCTCAAAGGGATTATTGTTGGATGAAGGGCTATAGATAGAAAGGTGGTATCCGGAATAGGAACCATTTTAGTTTCGTAACCCAAACACGATACTTTAATTAAAGCAGGTAGGCTGTCGAGATGAAGTTCGAAATAACCATTGTCGTTGGTCAACGTTCCGCGGCTTTTATCAAACAGTTCAATACTTGTGTAGGCTATGGGCGTTTTATCTTTCTGATTATAGGTATATCCCTGAACTATCACCTGCGCATGAACAAGGTTGAAGCCAAGAATCAGCAGTAGTAGAGCGTGCGTAAATCGATTCATAACCAATGAAATGCTATTAAAATATAGTCATAAATCGGCATAAATAAAACAAAAAAAAGCTGATAATAGTCTAATTATCAGCTTTTATAGGTTTATTAAAATAAGGAGTTTAAACCTTGATAATAATTTTTTTGCGCTGCATAAACATCATTATGCCTGTAAATACCAAAACCCAAACCAAGGCATGAATTAACGATGCATTGTTTGGAGAAAAGTAAGGTACTACAAACTGATTGTAAAGATAGGTCACTACGTTTTCCTGCTCTCCCACAGCATTTGTTACTTGTATTAATGCCAATGTTTTAACAAAAAATGCCGAAAGGAAGAATGCCGTTATGGCATTTAAACCAAAGGCCACAAATGGTTTGGTAAACCGCTTATAACCATAAACATCAATCAACCAATAGCAGCATCCAAACACCATTGACCCAAGTCCGGCAGTATAAAGCACAAAAGAGCTGGTCCATAACGATTTATTGATCGGAAAAACAAAGTTCCAAATTAAGCCGGCTATAACACCTGCAAAACCCAAAACAAACAGCCAGGCTATCTTTTTGCCATTATCGTTTTCTTTTTTCATCCAAATTCCACATAACACACCAAATAATCCAGTTGAAATTGATGGAAGGGTACTTAAGATACCTTCAGGGTCCCAGGTTTTTGATTGTTTCCAGGTATGGTCGGTTGTTAAAATTAAACGATCTATCCAGGCAGCTAAATTGGTTTCGGGTTCCATATTTGGATATCCAATTTCAGGAACCGGAACAAAATTCATTAATATATAATAGATCACCAACAGGCTGCCTGCGGTAATAGCAATGGTTTTTGGTTTTGCCTTTAAGAAAATAAAGGCAGAAATAAAGAAAACGATTCCTATGCGTTGTAAAACTCCTAAAATGCGGACTGTTGAAAAGTCGAATTTTGGATAAAGCGCCAAAAACAAACCCAGTCCAAATAGCTTAAGCGCTCGAATAGATATGCTTTTTATGGCTTTACTCTGATCTTCCAGTTCTTTCTGGCTCGTTAAAGCAAAGGCTATGGAGATACCCACAATAAATAAGAAAAAGGGAAAGATAAGGTCGGTTGGGGTGCAGCCGTTCCAATGAGCATGTTCTAAAGGTGGGTAAATGTGTGACCAGCTGCCGGGGTTGTTAACCAAAATCATGGCCGCAACGGTAATTCCCCTGAAAAAGTCTAATGATAATAGTCGCGGTTTAGCGACAACTGTGCTTGCTGTCATTTTTGGCTATATGGTTTGCGTTTTTTTTATTGAAGCTAGAAGTGCTATTTAATAAAATTTAAGATAAAAACAAAAATGCCGGCATTGCCGGCATTTGTTAACAAACCAATTTACCAATTATTAATAATGCCATCTTACAAAGGCCTCCATGGCTGCGTAATCAGCTAAGCCTAGCTGGTTATAAAGTTGGGCTGTGCCACTATTCCGTTCTTCGGCACGTTGCCAGAACTCACGGGCATCTTGACCCTGAAACACCACACCGTCTTTTTGCGATTGATGTTTCCATACTCCAAATCGTTTAATTAAAATTTGTTCAGGACTCATTGGAACTGCCATTTCAATTTCATGAATGTCCCATTCAGCCCATGCTCCGCGATATAACCATAACCAACAATCCCCAATCCAATCAGCATTTGCAGGGTCTGCTTTCAGTCGTTTCAAAGCTTCGAAAACTACATCCAGACAAACTTTGTGAGTACCATGCGGGTCTGCCAAATCTCCGGCAGCAAAGATCTGATGAGGTTTAATTTCCTTGATCAGGTCCATTGTAATCTGAATATCTTTATCTGTAGGCGGATTTTTTTGAACAGCTCCGGTTTCATAGAACGGGAGGTTCATAAAATGCGCATTTTGTTCAGGTATGCCCACAAAGCGGCAGGTTGCTTTCGCTTCTCCAACGCGCATCATTCCTTTGATCTGGCGAAGAGCACTGGTATCTATCTGACTGGTTTTCTTTGTTTTTACGAAAGAAATGATGTCTGAATAAATTTTTGATGCGTCCGCATTATCAAACCCAAATTTCGAGTTAAAACTTACCACGAACTCAGCAAAACGAATGGCTTCATCATCTGCAACCGCAATGTTTCCGGAAGTTTGATAACCTACGTGCACATCATGTCCCTGATCATGTAAACGCTGGAATGTACCACCCATCGAAATAATATCATCATCAGGGTGTGGAGAGAAGATAATAACACGCTTTTTAGAAGGCTGTGCGCGCTCTGGACGAGTAGAATCATCCGCGTTCGGTTTTCCTCCAGGCCAACCGGTAATAGTATGCTGTAACTGATTGAACACATCAATATTCAAATCGTGAGCGTGACCATATTTAGAAAGCAGGTCGCCCATACCATTATCGTTATAATCTTTATTTGTAAGCTTTAAGATCGATTTATCAAGAGTTAATGCCAGGTGACAAACTGCCTTTTTGGTCATGGCGTTATCCCAAACTACTGAATCAACTGCCCAAGGTGTTTTGATCTTGGTTAATTCGCTCGAACAACTCTCGTCAATTACATAAGTAGTATTCGAATGTAATTGCAAGTAAGAAGCCGGAACCTGATCAGTTATAGGACCTTCAACGGCAGTGGCGACAATTTTAGACTTACCCTCGCCCCAACCCATTAATACTATCCGTTTGGCTTTCATAATAGTCGAAACACCAACAGTAACAGCCTTGCGAGGAACATTCTGAATTCCCTGGAATTCTCCTGCAGCTGCAGCTCTTGTTACTTGGTCCAGTGTAATTAAACGGGTTCTTGAGTTTTGCAATGACCCAGGTTCGTTAAAACCAATGTGGCCGTTACCTCCAATTCCTAACAGTTGAAAATCGATACCTCCCAGATTCTCAATTTTTTGCTCATATTCAACGCAAAAAGCAGCTATCTCGTCCTGTGGTAAAGTTCCAGATGGGATGAAATAATTCGATTTAGGAATATCAATATGATTGAACAACTGTTCTTCCATGAAACGGACATAACTCTGCAACGAATCAGGCTGCATTGGATAGTACTCGTCAAGGTTGAACGAATAAACATTCGAAAAGCTCAGTCCTTCTTCTTTGTGTAGTCGAATTAATTCTTTGTAAACTTTAATAGGGGTGGAGCCTGTTGCCAATCCCAATACTACATGCTTTCCATCTTGCTGACGCTCGCGAATTAATTCTGAAATTTCTTTTGCAACGGCAATTGATGCCAGTGAAGAGTTGCTGTAAATTTTGGTCGGAATTCGCTCAAAGCGTGCTCTCCCTTGTTTTTCTGAACTGTAGCCCATATTTAAAGTTTCATTAAAAAAATACCCTGAGAATATATTTTTAGCAAACCATCATTTGCTTTTTTGCTTCGACTCAAAAATAGAATTTTAATTTTATTTTTTTGTCAATGGTAGTTAAAAAAAATTTTTATAAATAATAAACGAGAATTACGAAATGGATAATTGGTCAAACTTTTACAAGGCCGATATTAAATGCTTGAATTTACTACTTTTAAAAACTATTTTACAGTTACATGAAACAACAAATTGCTCGTTTAAATGCTATTTCTAATAAAAGTGAACGTTTAATAGTTGGCCTTATGTCAGGTACATCAATGGATGGACTTGATATTGCACTTTGTTCAGTTAAAGGGGCAGGCCCCTCAACGGGGGTGAAAATTATTCAATTTGAAACCATTCCATTTGACGAAAAATTTAAACTGGAAATAAGAAAAATCTTTGCTAAAGAAGAGGTCAAATTTGAGCAATTATGCGTTTTAAACCCCTTTATAGCAACCATCCATGCGAAATTAATAAATGATTGCTTAAAGAAATGGGGTTTTGAAACGCAATCGATTGACCTAATTGCAAGTCATGGTCAAACGGTCTTTCATGCACCCAAAAGACTGCATCGGAATGAGAAATTTGGAAATGCGACCCTGCAAATTGGAGATGGGGATCATTTGGCGGTGAATACTGGTATTATTACTATCAGCGATTTCAGGCAAAAGCATATTGCCGCCGGAGGCGAAGGGGCTCCGCTCGCAGTTTATGGTGATTATTTGATATTCTCTGAAAAGGGCGAAGATCGAATTATGCTAAATATAGGTGGTATTGCCAATTTTACCTACCTGCCAGCTGATTTGGATCCGACAAAGGTGTTTTCTACAGATGTGGGAACAGGAAATACACTCATTGACGCATACATTCATAAATTTTATCCGGGAATGGCGTATGATGAAGATGGAAAGATTGCCAGATCGGGAAAAATGAATGAAGCATTGCTGAGTGTACTTAAAGAACATTCGTTTTTTAAAGAAGCGTTTCCTAAATCAACCGGACCAGAGCTTTTTAACTCCAATTATGTTGATGAAGTATTAAAAAAAGTTGGTAAAAAAGACATATCTCCGGAAGACCTGATCAGGACATTAACTCGATTCAGTGCCGATGGCATTGTGGAGGCAATTAAAAGTTGTTTTTCAAAAGGTATTAAACTTCATGTTTACGGAAGTGGAGGGGGGATTCATAATCCGTGTATGATGGAAGATATTAAAAGCCAGTTACCTGAGTGTGTTTTTCATACCACAGAGGAGTTGGGCATTATTCCCGATGCAAAAGAAGCTGTATTATTCGCTGTACTAGCCAATGAGTTAGTAGCTGGAGAAGAATCTGAATTGTTTGGAAATGAAGAAAAGGGAACGCCTAAAGTTACGATGGGAAAAATTTCACTTCCTTAAGAAATGCATTAATTCATTCAATCTATAAAATAAAGAGCCGGAAGTAAATGCTTCCGGCTCTTCTAGTTTTATGATTTTGGATTCAAAATATCTTTGATACGTTGTGAAAGGTCTTCAAGGTGAGCCCTGTTGATACCAGTATATTTTGGAGTTGCTGCTGAAATTTGTGCCTGCAGAACTTTTAATTCGGTTTTAGCCAATGGACGAATGTCTGTTTGCGTTTGATCAGGACGACGCTGTGCCGGAGGCAGGTTGTCTTGATTTGGTGGAGGCGTTAATAAATTGGCTAAACGCTCAACATACGCACGCTGTAAATTACGACGATAAGTGTCGATGTTTTTGCCGGCAGCTAATTCATTCCAAACACCACCTCTAACGTCTTTAAATAATTCGGTAACCGTGTACGAATTAGTAGGGCTGGTGGTTTCAAACTCAATTAAACGAGATAGTTTGTCGACATTAAAAATTGAATTTAAAATACTGCTCTGAAATGCTCTGATGCGATCAACAACACTTGATTGGTCGAATTTGCGCAGAATATTTTGATCAATTAACCAAGTTGGAGTCGCTAATGCCTGTTCATTTAAAAACGCAACAGCTTTTTTCTGCATTTCTTTTGAAACCGGAGTGTAAACATCGCCAGGTTGATCGTATGATTTCGGAGTTTCATATACACCGCCGATGTTTTTAGCCACATGGCCCATATAACGATTCCACTGATTGGTTAATTCAGTATACATAGTTTTTAAGTCGCTGTAATCCTTACCTTCTTCATAGGTCCATGTTGCCAGATTAGGAAGCACGCGCTTAAGATTTTTAACACCGTAGGTACTTGCTTTCACGGCATCATTACCTAGGTCTTCGTTTTGTGAACGAGGATCAGCAGGATTCATCTCTGTTCCAAAGAAATACAAAGGGTCACCGGCATGTTTAACAATCATTTTGTTTAAAGTAGATTCCTCTTCTTTTGGTGTTTTAACACCCGGAACTACACGATATCCCCAGTCGATAGCGAATTTATCATAAATACCGATTGCAGGGTAGAGGTTAACACCTTTGTCTTCAGGTTGAGCAACGTAGTTGAATCGTGCATAATCCATAATTGAAGGAGCTGTACCCATTTTCTTTGTAAAGGATGCCGATCGCAATGAATCAACAGGGTAGGCAAAGCTCGAACCGTAATTATGACGAAGGCCCAGTGTATGACCAACTTCATGTGATGAAACGAAACGAATTAATTGTCCCATTACCTCATCTTTAAATTTGAGGGTCCGTGCATCTGGGTTTACTGCCGCAGTTTGAATAAAAAACCAGTTACGCACTAGTTTCATCACGTTGTGGTACCAACCAATGTGACTTTCAATTATTTCACCCGAGCGAGGGTCGGCAATATGCGGTCCATATGCATTAGGTATTTCTGAAGCAAAGTATCTGATTACAGAGTAGCGCGCATCTTCCGTGCTGAATTCGGGATCTTCAGCGGGTGATGGAGCTTCTTTACAAACAATTGCATTTTTAAAGCCAGCTTGTTCAAAAGCTTTATTCCAGTCGTTTACACCTGCAATAAGGTAAGGACGCCATTTTACCGGAGTGGCAGGGTCAATGTAATAAACAATCTGCTTTTTAGGTTCTACCAATTCACCACGCTTGTAGGCTTCTAAATCTTTAGGCTCCAGTCTCCAGCGACGAATAAAGGTGGTTTTTCCGGCCTGCTGCTCTTCAGCGCTGAAATCAACTTGTGTTTGAGCAAAGTAGCCCACACGATTATCAAAATAACGTGGCATCATCGGCTCTTTAGGCAACAGCAACATGGAGTTATTGATTTCAACAGTAGCAATTGAACCGTTTGCATCGGGAGTAGCTCCATTAACCCGGTAGGTGAAAACATTTTTAACCTCGATGTTTAACGGATAACTTTTTACACTGCTAAGGTATGAGCGGCTGTCATCTACTCCAGCAATGCGATATTTTTTACGCAGGTCTTCAGGAAATGTAAATGAAGGATTGTCTTTAGAAAACAGATCAGTCACGTCAACCACAACTCCTGTTGTATCTTTACTTAAAGATTTAATATCAAGGCTGGCAATAATAGGTTGAACGTTTGAGTTTTGTACCGATTGATACATTTCCGAGCTTTTATCTACCACAATGTCATAAGAGATTTCTCTCAAAAACACTTTTTTACTTTCGTATTTTTCAAAGCGAATAACCTTTGAGTTGAGCTCTTCACCACCATAGCCAAGGCCGTTAGCAGTTTTTGAAGTACGCGTAACCAATAACAGGTCGCGGTTCATTAATGAATCCGGGATCTCGTAAAAATAACGGTCATCCACTTTATGAACAGTAAAAAGGCCCTTGTCAGAAACAGCTTTCGCGGTTATCACTTCTGAATAAGGACGCATGCCTTGTTTTGCCTGCTGAGGCTGCATCATTGATGGCCCAGGGCCGTTGGGGGTTTTTGAAGGTTCAATTTTTTGCTGAGCCATTGCAGAGAATGCAATGCCGGAAGCAAGCATAATTGTTCCTAATAGCTTTCGCTTTGCTGAAAAATTAATCATGTACTCTTTCTTTTAGTAAGGTTAAAGCAAAGCTACATCTTCAACTTATAAGATGGCCAAAAAAGGGAAGCACAACAGAGATTTTACAGAGGGGTAAGAAGTGTTAAACTCTGCGTTTTAAGGTAAGCACAACATAATTGGTGCTATTTTTACGGTGGAATTGAATAAGGATTCCACGGTTGTCTTTTGATCGTAGCAGGTTATCTATTTCAGAAACAGGCATTTCAGAGACAGGTTTCAGGTTGATCGATATAATCTCATCGTCTTTTTGCAATCCGGCTACATCAGCTGGGGAACCAGGCTGTACTAACGAAATAAAATACCGGCGGGTTGTGTTATCTGAAACAAGTTCCAATCCGCTCATATCATGTTCAAAAGGCAAATTGAAATAAGAGTTTGGTTTAAGGAACATCCTTGATTTTTGATAATCGAAGATAACAGTGAATCGTTTTAGCAGGTCATTGCCAATGTTTCCATTCCTGTTACTTACCACTTTGTCAGTCACATCATCATGATTAGGAAATGAGGTAATGATATTGTTTACTTCAATATCGCTGAATGCCAGGTGTTTAATACGGCCAATAAAACCATCAATAGGGCCACTTAAACCGCGACCTAAAAATGCATTTAATGTAGAGTCAGGCACTTTAATATCTGGATTGGTGGAAGGTTCGAGCGAAACCGGGTGTCCGGCTCCTGTATCAATGATCAGTTTTGTTTTTATGGTTTTTGTATCTGTAATTTTAACATCAGCAAAAACATAGGCACGTTGATTTTCTATTAAAAGAGGTACGGGTTTACATTTCTTAGAAGGCTTAAACTGATTAGCGGTAAAAATGGTAATTACCTGGTTAACATAATTGATCTTAACCACAAAGCTATTAAAGAAATCATAGCCAATAATGCCGGCTACAGGCATTCCTACATATGACGAGAGATCGAGCACATCTTTTGGAATAACAGCACCTGCCATGTTCGAGCATTCGGCCTTACCTATGGTCATACGCATACCGGTAACTATTGTCGCCCGCAGATCGGCTCCTTCTCCCAAGCCTTTGATGATAACTTCCCTTCCGGTATTCAAATTAAGAGAATCTTGTATTTCAGGATTAGTGATAAGCATTATACTTACGCCACTATCTAAAATAAAGTTGTACGGCCCATGTCCATTAATATAAACCGGCAGGATAATAAGGTTACGCTGAAACTCAAAAGGAATACTAACCTGTTCCTTTTTATTGGGAAGCAGAAATTGATATTGGGCAAACGAACTAAAACTGAAAAACAATAATAGTATGCTTAGCAGAAATCTTCTGAAAAGTGCCTGATGGATAAATGATATGTTATAGCAACAAATCATTTTTTAGGGATTAAATTTTTCGACAAATAGATAAATTGGTTTGTGTCGAGAGTCGTAAATTAAATATACTAAAAAATGCCCTTCGAGCCTAGCTTTATATGTAATATTTTTAATGGATAATTAAGTATTGATTTAAACGTAGGGAGTATTGTGTGAAAAAGAGAAGTCTAACTAAACTAATAGGCATATTCTATGCAAATAGATTAATTCGAGATAGAATAAAAAAGGCGGGATTTTCTATAGAGAATCCCCCCTTTCGATTAAGTAGTCCGTTTATTTTTGGTTAGAAAATGGAATGGAAAATCCGAGAGTAATATTTCTCCCCATTCCTAAGATTCCAATTTCTTTAAAGCGACTTAAATGGTCAATGTAATTGGTATTACCAAGATTAACGCCGGCGAGGTACATCGAAAAGAGTTCTTTACCCGAAGCAGAACGAATAGTGGTTCCTGTTGTGGCGTTTAAAACGGAATAACCATTTGATGTGGTTTCAAAAGGATCAACTTTGTCTTGTTTAAAACTAGTTTCCAGCCCTAATGAAATAAACACATTGGAAACTTTTGCATTTTTCTTTCCGTTGAAATTATAACGAATGCTATTGATCAATTTGGCTTGAGGGATAAACGGAAGATTGGTGTTTGTATTATTATTTGTACCCCTGGTATAAGCAAAGGAATTTTCGAAATGGAGCTGATCAACAGGGTGGATATCGAATCTGAATTCAAAACCACGAAGTGAGGAGTTTCCCTGGATATAATGATATACCGGGAATAACTGACCGTCAATATCTATTTGTTCATTGTTAATGTTTTGGTAATAAATATAATCGTTAATGAAATTATAATAGCCGTTTAACTCCACACTAAGGTATTTGTCCTCCCAATTAAGAGCCGCGTCAAATTGTAAACTGGTTTCCTGTTTCAAATTGGGCTCTCCTTTTTCGTAACGGAAAGTACCTTCGTGAATCCCATCGGCACTCAATTCGGCGATGTTGGGCGCTCGAAAACCACGGCCAACATTGGCCTTAAATCCAAGTTTTTCTGTTAATTGCCAGGTTAGTCCAATCGAACCCGACAGGTTTGAAAAGCTGCTGTTAAAAGAGTTGAACTGATACTCTTGTTTTCCATTAATTTTACGCGCATCAAATCGTAAACCGGCATCCAAAGTAACTTTATCCCAAGCTTTTTTAACATAAGCAAAGGCTCCTCCGGTAAACATATCGTAAGCAGGAATAAGGGCCTCTTCTCCTTTATTGCTATTGTTTTGAACTGTACCCGAAAGACCTAATACCGGCGCCCAGCCATCATACTCTTCGAAATAATATTTAGTATCTAATGAATAGGTGTTTAAATAGAAATAAGTGGCAGGATCAGTAGCCGTTTCCTCCAGTTCCCTGCGCTGGTTATTTTGAAAGCCAATGGTGGTTTTTAAGAAACCGGAGCCTAGCGTAACATTGGAGTTGAACGTTAATTTTTGGTGTGTTACATGCTGAAAAGGCAGAAACATCGAACGACTTTTCAAATCACTTTCGCTAACCGGATTTCCATCAATATCAACAAAACTCCCATTTTCGTTCCGTTCCCCTTCTGTTAAGCCAATTTTGGTGTTAAACAGCGTATAAGTTAAATGGGCAAAGCCCCACGATTTGTTAAAACCTAACATCGCCGAAAGGTCGCTTTCATTAAAAGCACTGTTATAAACTCGTTCAGTAGGTGTTTTAAAGGACATGGCGTTTTTATAAGTTCCATTTAGCCGATACACAAAGCCATCCGTATTGCCCTGAAATTGGAGATTGCTGGCCGTTAAGCCATTGTTGGTTGAATAGTTTGAAGTCAGTTGGCCGTTATGCTCTCCCGGAGCCGAAACAACCGGATCAATAATATTGATCACTCCGCCCAAGGCATCAGAGCCGTAAAATAAACTGGCAGGGCCTCTAAGCACTTCAACCTTTGATGCCGAATATTGATCGATCTCAATCCCGTGTTCATCTCCCCATTGTTGGCCTTCCTGCTTTACGTCATTGCTAAGCGTTACAATACGGTTGTAGCCTAATCCTCGGATTACCGGTTTTGAAATAGCACCTCCAGTTGTTATTTGTGAAACTCCCGGAACGGTTTTAAGTGCATCAATAATATTGGTAGCACCTGATTGCGTCAATTCACTCTTTGAAATGGTTTCGATTGTGGTACTGTTCTTAGAATTCTTTCCCAAAATGGGCGACCCTGTCACTACCACTTCATCGGCTTCAATTACTGAAATCTCCAGCTGAAAATCGGCTTTTGAAGTTTTGCTGAAATCAACCAATTGGGATATGGTTTTATAGCCCAACCGGCTTACTGCTATTAATAGTTTCGCCTTTGGCACGTTGATCAACGTATATTCTCCCTCACTATTAGTAGTAGATCCTAGTTTTAAGTTCGAAATACTTACAATAGCACCTTGTAAAGGTTCACCGGTTTGTTTATCTGTAACCCGACCGCTAACGCTGGTTATAGAATTGGCATAAGCTGATGTGGTGTTCGCCATTAAGCCGGCCAGTAATAAAATCAATAGATAACTGCGAAGCATAAAAAATATATTGTCGAAGACCCAACACGAATGGTTGTTCTTCTGCGAGAAATAATTTTGATTAATAAGTATGGGTAAACCCTTGGGTATTTGCTGCAAGCAGGCCTGGGTTAAACGAAAGCAACCACAGTGTTTTTGTGTGCCTTAAAGAAGATTTAACTAAGGGAAGGAGGGCCTCTTAGCTGTTTTAAAGCAATGTTAAAGAGTTGAGGCTGTAAGTTTTCAGAATGGTAAATTTTGTAACTAAAGATATTGAATGGGATGGGAGAAGTGCTTTCGGTTAGGAAGTCTTTAACAAAATGGTAACTGCAGATCAAACATTGGCCCGAGTTGTCTTTTATTTTAATTACGTGTTGCGTAGACTCAGCCGATTCTTTACTGCTATGATTGTGGAAGGCGGCAAATGGAACCAAAGTTATTAGGAAAATAGCTAATAGCCAACCTGATAACAGTTTTTTTAAAGTTCGTTTTTTTGCACTGTGAATCACGGCTCAAATATACCTCAGGCATCAACCTAAAACAAGCCACAACAAGTAACAAAGTCTTTATTAATGGAAAAGATAAATGGGCTTATGTGCACTATAAAACGCTGCAATAAATAAATCACAGCGTTTCACGGAAGCACAGAGTAATTAACTTAAAATAAATTGTTCAACGTTTCATCATCCACCAGGTTTGGCAGGGTAATTTTTAATGAAGGCGTTCTGTCCATTTCTCGTTCAATGGCAAAACGAGCTTCTTTATTGCGAGCCCAGCTTCGGCGCGCTATACCATTGTTCACATCATAAAACAACATGTTTTGCAGCTTTTGGGCAGCAGCTTCGGTTCCATCGAGTAACATTCCGAAGCCTCCGTTAATTACTTCACCCCATCCAACGCCTCCGCCGTTATGGATTGACACCCAGGTAGCGCCTCTGAAACTGTCGCCGATCACATTTTGTATAGCCATATCGGCGGTAAATCGGCTGCCATCATAAATGTTGCTGGTTTCTCTGAATGGAGAATCTGTTCCACTTACATCATGATGATCCCTGCCTAGCACCACTGGTGCTGATAATTCACCCGATTTTATAGCCTCATTGAATTTCAAAGCAATTTTAGCACGACCTTCTGCATCAGCATAAAGAATACGAGCCTGCGAACCCACCACCAGCTTGTTCTCTTCCGCGTTTTCAATCCAAATGATGTTATCCTGCATTTGTTGCTGTATTTCAGCAGGTGCTGTTGTTTTGATTTCAGCTAAAACTTCTTTGGCGATACGATCAGTTATTTGCAGATCTTTAGGATTAGCGGAAGTACAAACCCAACGGAATGGCCCAAAACCATAATCAAAGCACATAGGCCCGAGAATATCCTGAACATAAGAAGGATATTTAAAGTCGATGCCGTTTTCAGCCATTACATCGGCCCCTGCTCGGCTACATTCGAGCAAGAAGGCATTCCCGTAGTCAAAGAAATAAGATCCTTTTGCACAATGACGATTTACAGCCGCGGCATGACGTCTTAATGACTCCTGAACTTTTTGTTTGAATAACTCAGGATTGATTGCTATCAGTTGATTAGACTCTTCAAAACTAAGTCCGACCGGATAATAACCTCCAGACCATGGATTATGAAGTGAGGTTTGGTCCGACCCGATTTCAATAAAGATTCCTTCCTTGTCAAAACGTTCCCACACATCCACCACATTACCAAGGTAGGCCAGTGAAACTACTTCCTGCTTTTCTTTTGCATCTTTTACGCGTTCCACCAATAAACTTAAATCTTCTATTAATTCATCTACCCAGCCCTGCGCATGCCTTTTTCTGGCAGCGGCCGGATTAACTTCGGCACAAATAGTTATGCAGCCTGCAATATTACCGGCTTTAGGCTGAGCTCCACTCATGCCTCCTAAACCGGCTGTCAAGAAAATCTTTCCTTTTGAACTTTCACCTGTTTTCAGTTGCTTTCTGAAAGCGTTCATTACAGTAATGGTTGTACCGTGCACAATTCCCTGAGGACCTATGTACATGTATGAACCAGCGGTCATTTGTCCGTATTGGGTAACACCGAGGGCGTTAAATTTCTCCCAATCATCAGGTGTTGAGTAATTCGGAATCATCATTCCATTGGTTACTACTACGCGCGGAGCAGTTGCACCTGAAGGAAACAATCCCTGTGGATGCCCGCTGTAGATATTAAGGGTCTGCTCATCGGTCATTATAGCAAGGTATTGCATGGTGAGCAGGTATTGCGCCCAGTTTTGGAAAACGGCGCCATTTCCGCCATAAGTGATCAGTTCGTGTGGATGCTGTGCAACTGCAGGATCCAGGTTATTCTGGATCATCAGCATGATTGCCGCGGCATGAATACTCTTGTGGGGGTATTCATGAATTGGGCGAGCGTACATTGCATAATCAGGGCGGAAGCGATGCATATAAATCCGGCCATATTTTTCCAGCTCTTCCAAAAACTCTGCAGCTAACTCTTGGTGCCACTGCTCCGGAAAGTAACGCAGCGCATTACGCAGGCTGAGTTTCTTTTCTTCTTTACGTAGCACCTGCTTTCTGATAGGTGCATGGCTAACAGTAGTATCGTATGGTTTTCTTACAGGTAATTGAGCCGGAATTCCCTGAAGTATTTCTTCTTTAAATGTCATAACAGTATTGATGGGTTTTTAATCTGATTATTAACGAATTAACATCAATGGTTTAATGCAAAAATAAGCGCTACTTTTGATACCTATAAATACCAATTTTGTCACTTGTTAATAACTATGAGTTATCAAATAGAGTTGCGTCATCTGAAATATTTTCAGGTATTAGCGGAGGAATTAAAATACAGAAAAGCTGCTGAAAGGGAATGAGCAAGTTTTACAAATACTAATTTATAGGTATTTTTTACTGAAATTTAAATATGTTTCTTTGAAAGAAAAAACCATGAATAAAAAGCTAGTGTATTCTCTTTTTAGTGCGCTAAGCGCCTTGCTATTATGCTCCATTATTTTTCAGGCTTGTAAAAAAGACGAATCCCAAGATCCCAATGTTTCTCTAGCACTTGTCAGTTCTGATACAGAAATTATGCCTTATCAGTTTGTAAGATTTGAGTTGCCTGAGGGAGTAACGCCCGAAAACATCAATGCAGAGTCTGTAACGGTAACTATAGGAAACGTAACAGCCAACGCTTACCCTGATAAAGAGGAATTTGCAAAAAAGATTTACGCGTATTATTTGATGGTACCTGAGTTGCCGGCAGGTGAGCATAAATTTTTAATCAATGTTGCAGGAAACAAGACCGCTGAAGTCAATATCAAGGTGAACTCATTTACAAAAATAGCCGACCCGGATGCTTATATTCAGGCTCGTCAAACGGCATTTGAACAAGAAGTTGCGTCAGCCTTACAGCAATATGACGCACTAGTAGTGGCCGGAAAAATTAGTTCAGCAAAGGCCGAGAGCTTAAAAAGCTTTGTTAAGTCATGCAATGAAAGCAACAAAGCCGAAATTGCAGCATTATCTGCTGAAGAACGGAAAATTTATGTGCAGCTTATAGAGGCAAACAAATCATGGTTGAATGAATTTAAACAAATAGCTGCTCAAAACCCGGCTACTAACTTTTATAATAAGAGTGTAGCAACTAATAGTATACGTGCTACTGAAAGTGAGGGAACTTACACTTGTGAGCAAAAAAGAGTTTTGGCAAATCAAAACCAAGGAACTCCGTATGGTGATTACTATAACAAACAAGCCGCCGTATGTGAAGCGGAACAGCAGGCTGCCCAGGTAGAAGCTAATAAAAAATTTACAGGCAAAATGCAGAATGCATATAATGCAGCTAAGGAAGACTGGAAAAATACGAATGGTGTATTTAAAGGCTCTAAAGCATTTGTAAGTACGTTTATGAAGGAGGCCGGTAAAGGCATGCTTGAGTTAGCATTTGGTGAAGATAACCTCTCCGATCCTTTTGCTGCCTTTAGTATGGATAATTTGTTTAAGGGAAATGAGACGAGTAGTAGGGTTATAGAATCTTCGTCTTTATATAAAATTCAAGAAAGTGCGAGTGATAACATTTTCGAATTAGATAAAGAATATAACTATAGTGCTGAAATAAGCTTTGTTAATGCAAGTAGACAAAATGCATCGTATCTTCCAGCGATTACAGAAATTGTTAATGGGATCGATGCATATAATAGTGCGATGGTTGATTTAGGACAGTTTTTACCATATGCTCCAACAATAGAAGTACCTGTTTCTAAGTCTGAAAAGGTAGCTGTTGCAGGATATACCATTGATCAAATTAGTGATGCTCGAATCGTTCTTAGTAAGAACAAAGTTGGTAATAATGATGTGGTTAAATTTTCATTAAAGGCCCCTGTTGTTCAGGAAAACATTAACTTCAGTTTCAGGGTAAACTATCAATCAGGTTATGGAACGGTTTCAAAAGTTGTTCAAGCCACTTTACATCAGTCAATTGATAAAATTTTAGTGAATGCCAGCCCTTGGAAGGCAACTGAGTATGTTGAAAATGGCGTTGATCAATTTACAATGCATGAATATCACAAATGGAAAGGGTGTAATGATATTGAATATATCAACAAGGAGCAGTTTTTAGAGGGTAGCTATACGTTTGCCTTAAACGGAACATCCACTTCTTCCGAAAAATATCATGAGATTTATTTTGAATCTCCTCAGGGGAATTGTGTGGTTAATAAAGTAGACCGTGTTCAAGCATATAACAGTACATTTACATGGAGCTATAATTCAACAGGAAGCACTATAACGTATTATATGAATGGTCAAGTCGTGAATACTTTTACTGTTTCTATCCAAAATGGAGCTCTTAAAGTTACTGGCAACGGGATCAATATAACGATGCAAAAAAAGTAATAAAGCGAATTACTACATTTAGTTAAGTTCAAATAAAAAGGTGATTCCATTAAATCACCTTTTTATTTTCAACCTAGGATTCAATAGGCTGAACAATATCGCCGCGTTGTTTAAGGCCATTCTTCAACATTCTATCAAATTCCGCCGGTAAATTGCATCGCGCTTTATGCATATTCATTTTTTCTTCTCCAAATTCAAAATTAGCTAGTGAACCAAGGTAAAACTCATCAGGGTTTATAGACTGCTTTTTATCAGGCAGTTGAAGCACCATTTTATTAGATCAGGGCTTTCTGCCACTATGGTCGGTAAAAAATAAACACTACTTTTGATGCTTAACAATATCAATTTCGCTGCTAATTAATAACCATGAGTTATCATATAGAGTTGCGCCATCTGAAATATTTTCAGGTTTTGGCCGAGGAATTAAAATACAGAAAAGCTGCTGAAAGATTATTTATTTCTCAGCCAGGCCTCAGTCGGCAAATTAAACAAATGGAAGAGCGGTACAACGTTAGTCTGTTCGACCGGACCAAAAAGAAGGTGGAATTAACCGAAGCCGGTAACTATCTGAAAAAAGAAGTTGACTTTATTTTCAATCACCTGGAAACCATTCAACAGCAATTAGAGAATATTAGTTTAGGGAAGGAAACCGAAATTCGGATCGGCTTTTTAGGTTCGGCGGCGCAAAGGGTCATTCCAGATTTGTTGCTAAACTTAAACAAAGAATACCCGGGAATCAGAACAGTTTTAGAAGAACTACCCAATAAATTACAAGTAGAACTCATCGAAAAAGACAAGCTTGATTTGGGTTTTGTGCGCACACATCAATTTAAGGAAGGAATTGCTAAGCACCTTGTTCATCAGGACACCTTTTCACTGGTCTTGCCGGTTAGCCATCCGATCAATAAATCGAGCTACGAATCGGTAAAATCACTCGGCGCCTCGCCTTTTATTTTTTTCTCAAGTGATGATAGTCCTTTTTACCACGATTTAATTATGAGCATTTGTGAAGACCATGGATTCAGGCCTCAGGTTTTTCATAAATCAGTAAATGCCCTTACCATTTTTAAACTGGTGGAAGAAGGTTTGGGTATTGCCATCGTACCAACAGCACTTCAATATGGTTTCAACTTGAATGTTAAGTTTTTAGAGCTCAATTATATCCCACAACGCACTCAACTATTTGCCATTTGGAAGGAAAATAACCGAAAGCCAGCATTGGGAAATGTTACGAAATTGTTGATCGGAAAATGAGTATTGGGTATGAAATTATTTATCGTAATAACGAACGTCATTTATTAATAAGAAGAAAGCTGCATTTATTATTTCTTGTTTAGACAAAGGTAGAAGGTCTTTATTTAAAAGAATCAATTTGCAGATCTTCATTCCTAAAGTGCCATTAAACAGGAAGAGAGAGATTAAACGGTATAAGGCTAAAAAAAGAAAGGGGATAATTGGAAAAAGTAAAATGAATGAAGGAGGAAAGCCTTCATTTGGAAGAATTTCTGAAATTAATATTAAGAGAATGAATGCAATAATTAGTGCTCCATCAATCAGTCCTGCAACAATTCTCTTTAAATAATCCGCTTTGTAAAAAACATTGTCAATTTCATTATTAGATGGCAGCTGTATCATTTAATTCAGAATTTATCTGACCGAATATAGAAAATCCTTTAACCATTGCAAAAAAAGGTGATAAACGATAACGCCTATCACCTTCACTTTTATTTCTATAAGTCCTTAGTTACTTTTTGCCGGTCTAAATGGATTCACCCAGCTTATGAAAGGTGCAATTTTGCGTGTTTGAATCCAAACCCTGCCTTTTCCGCTGAAGCGACAAACCAAGCCTTCTCCTGAGAAAAACAACGATTTGTAACCGCCAACTTTTGAAATCTCGTACTGCAAGCCTTCAGTAAAGGCAACAATATGTCCGGTGTCAACCACATAGCCATCTTCCACATCAATAGGAATAATACCTCCGTAAGAGTTAAACCATAAGTCTCCCTGACCCGAACATTTGATCAAAAAGAAACTTTCTCCAGAGAAGAAGCCCCTCATTAAACCCTGAAATTTAGTTTCAACATTGATGCTATCTGCAGAAGCCAAGAAAGCGGTGTTTTGCAAATAAATAGTTTCGTTATTCAGGTAGATATGTTCAACATCTCCTGGGCATGCAGGAGCTAATTGTATATCGCCACTGCCATTTTTTGCTGAAAATTCATTAATAAATAATGATTCACCGGTTAAGAAACGTGAAAATCCACCTTTTAATTTGGTTTTCATTTCAATGTTGGTGTCCATGGTAGCCATCGCTGCAGCTTCTACTTTAAGCTTTTGTCCGGCCGGTATATTTACGGTTACAAAGCCATAATCAGGTTTGCAATCCATTTTAAAATCAAATCCTTTTTTATCCTGAGTTTCCATCTATTTTCTAGGTTTTAATTTTACTCCCAAAATATTTCCAAATGAGGTGGTATTGTGCGATTGTATCCACACCGTTCCCTGACCTTTAAATTTACAAACCAAGCCTTCGCCGCCCAAAATGGAGCTGATCCAGCTTTTTCCGGCTTTCGTAAGTGAAAAGTTTAAGCTTTCTTCAAAAGCCACAATGTGACCGGTATCAACAATGTATTCACCATTCACCTGAATCGGATAAATGGCGCCAAATGAATTTACCACTACGGTTCCTTTTCCCCTGATTCCCAGCCAGAACAAACCTTCTTTAGAGATCAGCGATTTAAAGCCCTGCCAGCTCATGTCAATATCAATATCAGGAGTACTGGCAACATATGAACCGCCTTGTACAATAATCCCTTCGCCGTTCAATTCTTTCACCAACATATCGCCGGCGTGGGTAGCACCCAGCCATACGGTTCCGCCCTGGTTACCTGCAGTGTAATGGTTCAGGAAAAAGCTTTCGCCGCCAAGCATTCTTTTTAAGCCTTTTATAATGCCACCCGATGATTTCTTGTGGGTGGTGGTGGTCATGTGAACCGAAGGGCTCATGGCAATCATGGCTCCTGCTTCGGCAGTGAACTCCTGGCCGGGAGCAAGGCTAATCTCTGCTGCCGTCGACCCGGGACGCATTTTTAGCGTAACGTTTAATTTATTACTGGTTATATCTGTAATTAGTGATTCCATTTTGTTGATTTTATAAGTGTCTGTTTACCCAAGATGCCAGGCCGGCAATGTTGCGGGTTTGTAAATAAATTTTACCTTGTCCTTCCACACGGGTAACAAAACCTTCTCCTCCAAAAAGACTTGAAAAAATACCGCCCGCTAATTGAGGCTTAAGTTTCATACCAGGCTCGTAAGCCACCAAGTGTCCTGAGTCAACAATATATTCACCGTTAATTTCTTTTTCGATGATACCTCCGTAAGCGCCAAACACCACTTTCCCTTTGCCCGAAGCTACCAGTTTAAAAAGACCTTCGCCGCCGATAAAGGAACCAATGCCGGCCCATTTTACTCCCAGTTTTACACCTGGTTCAGAGGCAATGTAAGAGCCTTGCTGAATACAATAACTTTCACCATCCAGCTCTTTAACGGTGATGTCGCCCGGGGTTGGTTGGGTAAGGTGCAGGCTCAGCGTTTTGTTGGTGTTATTGGTAAAATGATTAATAAATAGGCTTTCTCCTCCGAAAAATTTGCGAATTAATCCGCCAAGGAGGCCTCCGTTAAATTTTGCATTCATATCTAACTCTGCCGACATGCTCGACATGGCGTCAGATTCTGCAATGAATGTTTCGCCGGGATGCAACTCCACTATCACGTGGGCAAAAACCGGTTTTCCTTCTACTGTTAAGTTCATTGTAAAGTTTGATTAGAATTAATAGTTAGTTGACGTTTAGTAATGCCTCTTTAAATGCGTTGAAATTAGCAGGCAGAGGAATATATGTTTGGTGTATGTTTTTGATTTTTTGCTTCAGGTGTTCAATACGGTCCTGAGTATTTGGATGGGTTGATAAAAAAGAAAGATCAACCTTTTCCTCCACTTTTTTATTCAGTTCGGTTTGCTGCTCTTTTTTTAGGGTTTCAAAAAAAGAGATTAATCCCTGCGGATTCATTTTAGCCGAAATAAGCATATCTAAACCTGATTCATCAGCCTCATTTTCGAACGAACGGCTGTTGGCAAGTGAGGCCAGATCGCCACCAAGATTTGCAAAAGTTCCGGCCAACGCGCTAACATCGCCAAGGGTTGCAGCTAAAATGGTGAAGATGCCAATGTTGTTGATCACACTTCTTATATGATGACGGCGAGTAACATGCGCAAGTTCATGACCTAAAACACCCATTACCTCTTCCCACGATTTTGCATTTTTGATCAATCCTGTTTGCACAACTACTTTTCCACCCGGTAAGGCAAAGGCGTTAATGGTTGGGTCATCAACAAAATATAAATCGATTTTATACCCTTCTTTTTCTACCTGTTTAAATAGGGGAGCCGCTACGGTTAAAAACTCCTTTTTCAACGAATCATTTTTAATGATTTTATATTGAAGAGAAAGCGCAGTGAAAAGTTTATCCCCAGCTTCCTTCTCCCAGCTGACAGGCACCTGTTTGGCCAAACCTTCAACCATTCGGTCTTTTACCAGGTAAAGGCCTCCAATTATCGCAACTATTATCGCAACAAGTGTTAACGAACCCAGCAACAGCTTGTTTAGCAGTTTTTTGGCACTAACAATATCCTTTTGGAAATTAGGATTGGTGGTAATCACCGGATCTTTTAACACTTGCTTGTCGGAAGTGTAAACCGTTATCTCTTGATGGTTCTTATCCGTAAAAAAGATAAATCGGTTGCCGGCGCCTCCGGCTCTAATGTTCAGATCTCTTAAATTAAGGCTATGATTAATTTCTTCGGATTGAAAAAATACACCTTCACGACTTAAATACAGGATGCCGGAACATCTTCCTCCTGAAATACCTGGATGAATAAGAACAGCAGAATAGGATTGTTTTTTTGTTTGGTTTTCAAGAACTGGCATAAACTATTAAAGGGAGCGGATGTTATAAATTTTAGTTCGATATTAATGATTATTCGTCATGTTTGTTAGGTAGAGCTTAGTTGAGATGCGTTGAAAATAATCCAGTTATATTGAATTTGCAAATACTTATTTCAACATAAATAAAAAGAGTACGAATTTGTAGTTAAAAACTTAAAATGCAGCCCTAATAATTATAACAAGAGCTGCATTTTAAGAATAAATTAAGGTTGAATCTAACGGCTATTTCAGCGTAACCATGTAGGTGGTGAGTTCAACGATCTTGCCATCAGCAAATTGGTAAACGTCGCAATAAGCCATGTTGGTAATTGTTCCGTCTTTCTTCTTCATACTCAACGTTCCGTCCGACATTACCATATCGCCATCGGCAATTACATGATTTGGCACTATATGAGGTGGTTCCGGATATTCATCCGATTTCATTTCCTTTCGTATCGCTTCTTTTCCCTCTAAGGCAAGGCTGCCCACCATGCCCCATTTAACGTTGTCGGAGCAGTAGTCTAAAAAGGTTTGGGTATCGCCTTCAGCAAACAAGGCGTTCACCTTATTTACAATTTCTTTGTTTGATGCAGTTGACATGTTACTTAGATTTAAACTGATAACAATAATCGTTTTGGGTTTAATAGCCCCTCATAGTTCCTTCTGTGCGCATAAGCTAGAAAAAGATCGCCAATTAATAATGCAATTGCAACTGGCAGACCCTTGGGTTCAATACTCAAATGAAATAAAAAGATGTTGAGTATATCCGGAAAAATAACCACCGTTGCCAGCGGAACAAACCTGCCTGATAAAAAAGCAATGGCGCAAACCAATTCGGTTATTTTAATAAGCATAAGTAAATAACCTGATGCAACCATGCCTTCCATAAAGATTTTCACTTTTCCATGAAGTTCGGGCTGTGGTACTAAATTGAAAAGAACAACAACCGATGCGTACAAAAACATAAGTCCCATTAAAATACGGACGATAATAACAGCAGTTTTCATGATTCTTACGGTTTGGAGTAAAAGTAAATTTGTGTTTATTGTGCCCGTGCCTGTTCGAAGCTAATCATCCATTGCACACCAAACTTATCTTTGAGCATACCAAAGTAAGCACCCCAAAACGTGTCTTGCATTGGCATTTGTTCTTGTCCGTCAGTTGAAAGTCCACTGAAAACACGATCAGCATCGACTTTGCTATCGGCATGTACAGACAGGTAGAAGTTATTACCTTGCTGCAAACTTTGGCCCATAGACCCTAATGCATCAGTACCCATTAAAATATTGCCGTTCCCAATGGGCAGGGCCATGTGCATAATTTTGTCTTTGTCTTCTTCTTGCACTTCACCGGCTTCGGGCGTATCACGATAACGTAAAAGCATGGAGAATTCACCACCAAAAACTGTTTTGTAATGATTGAAAGCGGCTTCTGTAGTGCCTAAAAAGTTCAGATAAGGATTAACGATTGCCATAACTTTAGAATTTAAGAGTAAACGGACTATTGTTTTTCAAGAATTGCTTTAAGGTTGCCCAGGCTTTCATCGAGGCTTTCGCCTAAGGTTTTATTCATAATGAGGTTCATTAGGTTCATTGGAAAAGGATTTCTACCACTCATTTCCCACTTTACCCGGGTTTGCTGAAGCGAAATAGGTTTAGCGTTTATTGAGGTGTTGGCAATACCTTCAAAAGGCTTTATAAACCGAAGTTGAATATCGATCTGGTCCTGGCTGATATGCTTGATCTGTTGTTCACCCTGACCGGCTTGTTTGTTGCCATTCCATGAATAAACAAAACCCACTGTTCCATCTGTGCCTTTAAAATCTTTTTGCAGGTTAGGGTCCATCATTACCCATTTGTTATAATGGTCCTGGTTTTTTAGCAGCTTGATATAATCAAAAACTTGCTGCTGTGGTTTGTTGATCACAATTTCGCGCTCTACTTTATAGTCGTTTTTCACAAATAGGGCGGTAATTAGCAATAAAATCACGACAGAGACCACGATTAGAATTAAGATTCCGATGATTTTCATAATAAGCTGTTTTGAAGTTGAAGTTTGTTTTTTTATCCTGTGATGATCGATCATCAACACAAACCTAGACGAATATTGACTAAGCTAAAAGGCGTATATACGGCATTGTTGAGGGTTGATTGCGACAAGTGTTATCGTTAATTTTAAGTATGAAACACATCTCAATCTTAATACCAGAAGGAACCTCTAGTTTGAGTAATATTGATGGTTCTTATCAGATCTTTTCTGAGGTAAACAACCTGCTTACTAGTCAGGGCAAAGAGGCCATGTTTAATATTCAGCTTGTGGGCTTATCAAAAGCTTCTACCCAACGCAACGGCACCTTTACCATTGTCCCCAATTATTTGATCAATGAGGTTCCAAAAACAGACCTGATCATAATTCCCGCCATGTTTGGTGAAATAAGTACTGTGCATGAAATGAACAAGGAATTTATCCCGTGGATATTGGATCAATATAGAAAAGGAGCAGAGGTGGTGAGCCTTTGTATTGCCGCCTTTTTCCTTGCTTCTACAGGTCTGCTAAATGGTAAACGTTGCGCCACCCATTGGAAATTTGCCAATGAGTTTAGGGCAATGTACCCCGAGGCAATACTCATGGATGATAAAATAATGACCGAGGATCATGGAATATATACCAGTGGAGGGGCATTCTCTTACCTTAACCTGTTAGTGTATTTGGTTGAGAAGTTTGCAGGTCGCGAAATAGCGATCATAATAGCAAAAGCATTTATGATTGATATTGACCGTGCCAGCCAATCGCCGTTTATTATTTTTCAGGGACAAAAAATGCATGAGGATGAGCCTGTGAAAAAAGCTCAGGATTATATTGAAACTAATTTTCATGAAAAAATCACGGTTGACGAATTAGCAGATATGCTTGCTATTGGTCGACGTAGCCTGGAGCGACGATTTAAGAAAGCAACCTGTAATACCGTTACAGAATACATTCAACGCGTTAAAATTGAAGCCGCAAAAAAGGACTTTGAAAGCAGTAGAAAAAACATAAACGAAGTAATGTATGAGGTGGGTTATTCGGATACGAAAGCCTTTAGAACCACATTCAAAAAAATCACTGGTCTTTCACCTATCGATTACAAACATAAGTACAATAAAGAAACAGCCCTTGCATAGTACGGTTTGAAATATTTGTCATAATAACCCCTAAAGAATGCCGTTTTTACACCTCATAAACGGTTGTCAGTTAAAGTAAATTTGAGTAAACATCAGACAAACAGTTGTTTAATCAAATTTACTTTAGCTATGATAGAAGTATTTAAAACGAATGTCCGGATCGAGCATCAGGCCATTGGGCTGATACAGTTGATCCATAAAACCTTCGAAGGATATAAGGCCAATTTCGATTTGCAGGATCGTGATCGCATCCTCCGCGTGGAAAGCAACGACGAACTTATCAACTCCTCAGAATTAATTCTATTATTAAACCGGCTCGGGTTTTCTATCGAAATTCTTGCTGATGAAGTACCTTTTTCATTTCCGGAAATTTTGGTGAACTAAATACTATCGATATGCTCTTATTACACAATAATGCGGTTGTCTACGGAGGTTCAGGAGCCATTGGCAGCGCCGTCGCAAAGGCATTTGCCCAAGAAGGAGCCAAGGTTTTTATTGTTGGCCGAAAGCATGACAAATTGGAAAATGTGGTTACCCAAATTGAAAGCTTTGGTGGATATGTAGAGGCGGCTTCCTTCGATACCTTGGAGGATGAATCGGTAGAAAATCATCTTGCCAATATTGTTGAACGAATGGGAAGCATAGATATCTCATTTAATTGTACCGGTGTATATCATGTGCAGGGCGCACCGCTGGCGGTTATGCGCTTAGAAGATTTTACTTTTCCAATTACAACCTATCTTACTTCAAACTTTAACACTTCAACTGCAGCCGCACGTTATATGGTGAAAGCAAATAGGGGAGTGATACTAACTATTTCCACCCCTGGTGCATTAATGAGCAATGGTTACGCTGGAGGATTTGGTGTAGCATGTGCGGCCATTGAGGGTTTAACCCGACAATTGGCAGGAGAGCTGGGGCCATCAAATATCAGGGTGATCTGTTTACGTCCTGACGCAATCCCGGAAGCCGTTTATGCAGGCTCGCATAGCAGGGAAGTGTTTATGAACCGGGCCGGATTAATGGGGATGTCACTGAATGAATTATTAGAAGGTTCGCAAAACGGAACATTACTGCAACGCTCACCAACCTTACAGGAAGTGGCTAATGCTGCAGTGTTTCTGGCCTCTGATAAAGCCAGCGCTTTTACAGCTACGGTTGCTAATTTAAGTTGCGGATCTGTGGTGGGGTGAGATTCTACCGTGTCACTTCCTCAATAAGATAAAAGATCGATTTAAAATCAATTCCACTCATTTTTTCAAAACCAATTTCGCAGGTTCTGCTGGTGGAATAACCTTGGTTGCAGTTTACCGGAATCTGTTCTTTAAGTTCACGCAGTCCATATTCATTCAACTCAGGAACAAGAAAGCCACGGTCACCGGCAAAACCACAACAATTGCTGTCTATCATGGTTACATTATTTGCACATAGGAGCGACAAGGCTTTTAGTTGTTCCGTTTTACCTATTTTTTTAACTGAACAAACAGGGAAAACAGCAATGGTGTCTTTCTTATTTTTTATGTTCAAATGTGGCATCACGTAATCGAGCATAAACTCAATAGGATCCACAATTTTTAACGTTTTCGGAAATTCTTCTTTCGAATGATAAAAACAGGGGCTCATATCATACAAGATTGGATATTTGCCATTTTCTGAAGCTTTTAGAAGAACGTTTTCTAATGCTTTTGATTTATCATGGTTAGCCTCAGCAAAGCCTTTGCTCGAAAACGGCATTCCACAACAGTGTGAATCCAGTGCTTCGGGGTAAATTATAGTAAAACCTGCACGAGACAACAGCTGCTCGGTTAGCGCCGTCAGTTGAAGGTCGTCAGCACTTTGAAAACTATTTTTCCCCATGCTTCGGTTAATGCACGAAGGAAAATAAACAACTTTTAAATCAGAGGTTGCATTCATTTTTACTGTTATTTCGTGTTTATTTTGCTGGCTCCTTTTGGCATTTCAGGAATCCATTTAGGGACCTTGCCAAATGTGATGTAATGAAAACCATTCGATAAGCCTTTTAAAATGGTTGTCCCCAAGATGGCGTGGAATACTTGAATGATTTTGAGGCTTGTTCGTACTGTTGCCGTTGTTCCGGCCATGTGTGATCCAATGTAGGCTGCAACTTTTTTATTGCCATCCACAAGTTCGTTGGCGCGCCATTTTTTTACAAATTTTCCCGTATCAATATTTACCGGACACGCCAATGCACAAAGTCCATCGGTAGCGCAGGTTTCGTCTAATTGATAAGTAACATCCTTTCTGATATCCGCCAGTCGATCCGGGTCGGCTTTTGAACTTTCCAGTCGGCTAATTTCCCTGGCAATAACAATTCGCTGGCGTGGAGATAAGGTCATTCCTTCCGAAACACAATGCGGTTCGCAAAAGCCACATTCCATGCACTTATCTACAATGCTGTCGCATTCAGGCAAAGGTTTCAGGTTTTTGAGGTGGGCCTTTGGATCAGGATTGATCAGCACATCAGGATTGATCTTATTGTTTGGATCGAAGATCTTCTTGATCCGTTTCATAATCGTATAGGCGGCTGCTCCCCATTCTTTTTCTACAAAAGGAGCCATGTTTCTACCGGTTCCGTGTTCGGCCTTTAAAGAGCCATTAAAACGATCCACCACTAACTCCGCTAGTTCCGACATTAGCTGCTCATATCGATCTATTTCAGCCTGATTTGAAAAGTCCTGAGAGAAAACAAAGTGAAGGTTGCCTTCCAGTGCGTGTCCAAACAATACAGCATCATGATATGCATATTTTTTAAACAGATCTTTCAGGGCTAAGCTGGCATCCGCAAGTTGAGGTAATGGAAAGGCAATGTCTTCAATAATAACAGTTGTTCCTGTTTTTCTTAGTCCTCCAACCGTTGGCAATAAGCCTTTCCGGGCTTTCCAGTTAAAATTATATTGCTTCGGCTCGCTGGTGAACTCATAATCCGAGAACGTTGGAATCGATTGAATTTGCGCGCGTATTTCAACCTGCTTCTGAATTAAAAATGCAAAATCATTGTCTCTGCATTCAACCAACAGGGCACAGGCCGATTCGGGCAATGTTTTGAAAAAGTCGGGAGCATCATTATCATTTTCTACTGAACGGATGGACTCTCTATCGAGCAATTCTACCGCTGCCACCGGACTCGATTTTAACAAAATAGTGGCATTGCAGGCATCCTGAATCGTGTTAAAGATAATCAGCGAACAGGCTTTGTATTTTTCGTCGATGACCGTTTTTAAGGTAACGTTTGAAATAAAAGCAAGTGTTCCTTCTGAACCTACCATTAAGTGTTTAATGATCTCTATGGGGTCCTGATAGTCTACTAAGGCATTGATGCTATAGCCTGTGGTGTTTTTAATTTTGAACTTATTTTTAATAAGATGGTAAAGAGTATCATCATTTTTGATCTCGTCCCTAAGTGCTTCAATTTCTTCAATCAAAGCTGGCTGACTACTTTTAAATGAAGCAACACTTTCCGGTTTGGAAGTATCAAGAATGGTTCCGTCACTTAGTATAATGCGGATATCTGCTATTGTTTGATAAGAATTTTGAGCCGTTCCACAGCACATTCCACTGGCGTTGTTGGCCACAATTCCACCGATCATGGCGGCTCCAATTGAAGCAGGATCCGGACCAATTTTCAAACCATGAGGTGCCAGCAGTGTATTTGCCTTTGCGCCAATAATACCTGGTTCCAATTTTACTTTTTCCTTGTTATTGGAAAGTTCAAATTGTTTCCAGCCATGGGTAGCAACCACCAGCACTGAATCGGTAATGGCCTGTCCTGATAAACTGGTTCCTGCAGCACGGAAGGTTAAAGCAATGTTTAGCAGTTTGGCTTGTTTAATAATTTCAATTACTTCCGTTTCGTTGCGAACCAGAATTACAATTTGCGGAATCAGCCGGTAAAAGCTGGCATCGGTTCCGTAAGCAAGGGTTTGCAAAGGACTGGTTAAAATCCGCTTTGGATCAATAGAAACTGATAAAATATCTTTTAACTTTTGATAGGCCGGAGCTAACATTTTATTGCAATTTTAAATTATTTGCCAAAAAAATACACCATTAAGCCAGCTATAATAATATAAAAGATGGCATATGGCAAAGCTTTTTTCATAATATCACCTTCTTTGCCTTGTTGGTTACAGGCCGAGGTAGCAATTGCTATACTTTGTGGTGATATAATTTTGCCTCCTGTGGCCCCAACTGTATTGGCGGCCGCAAACCAGCTCGGTTCGGCTCCAATGTGGTTGGCGACATTTGCCTGCAGCTTTCCAAATAGAATATTTGAAGAAGTATCGCTTCCTGTTAAAAAAGCGCCTAAGCAACCTATTGCTGGTGCAAAGAATGGATAGAATGTTCCGGTTGCCGTGGCAAGGGCTATGCCTAGCACGGTTATCATTCCGGATAAATCCATGATAGTAGAAAGGACAATCAGACAGATCACAGTTACATATGTCTTTTTCAACTGTATTACGCTTTTCCAAAGTACATCAAATAGTTCGCTTAGCTTTGCTCCTTGCAACAATCCTCCAATAATAGTTCCTAGGAATAGCAAAACTCCTCCATCGGTCAACCAGAATATTTTAATCAACTTGTCCGAACCGTTAATGGTTAAATGTATAGGAGTGGCACTGATGGATTGAAGAAAAGTTCTGAAAGAATTAAACAATGGACTAGTACCGATGATAAACAACAAGATCAGACCGTAAATGGACCAGGCATTCATGATCTCTTTGTTGCTTTTGCTTTGCAGTAGGGTGTCATCGTCTTTTTTTGCTGAAAGCTTACCCCATATAACAATTACAATAATGGAAGCGATGCTGCCTAATATTGCGGGCGTTTCTATTCCGATATAGATAACGGAAAAATATTGAACAGCAATTGATACAAGTCCTACCACTACGCTAAGTGCAATATTTTTGGGCAAAGCTTTCATGCTTGGATCCGTTAATGTTACAATAATAAATGGAATGATAACCATTAATGGGATCAGTTGAAAAACCACTTCAGCACCCAAATGCTGCAGGTTTGTGTGCCCTATCTCTATGGCAACTGCTTTTACCGGAATGCCGACCGCTCCGAACGCGGTAGGTACACTGTTTGAAAGTAGACTCACCAATGCTGAAAAAAGCGGCTTGAAGCCCAGTCCAATTAAAATAGCAGCCGGAATAGCAACTGCTGTTCCAAAGCCTGCCATGCCTTCTAATAAGCCACCAAAGCCCCATGTGAGTAGTAAAACCTGGATGGTTTTATCGGTGGAGATGTTAGAAAACTGGAACTTCAGAACTTCCATTTTTTTTGTAAACACCAAAACATTATAGCTATAGATAGCCATAATGATGATTAAAATGATGGGGAAAATAGCTTTAAGTGTGCCGAAAATGATGGATAGCCCAACCGCCACCATTGAAAATTTAAAGCCCAAAACAGCTAATACAATAGTGGTTATTAGTGTGAAAAGGGCGCTTTTATCTCCCGAAACCTTAAGAAAGCCAAGTAAAAGAATGAGTAGGAAAACAGGAGTTAAGGCAAGAGCAATAGCCAAGTAATCCATAAGCGTTAGTTTGATTAAAATCAATAGTATTAATTTACTAAAAAAAGATTAAAACTAACTTATTTTCAAGCAATTGTGGATAATCGTGATAGTGTTCAAATCACTTTAAAAATCAATAAGCTAGTTTTTAAAATGGCCATTGCTGCAGTTGTTTATTAAGGATTAAGTCAATTCAAATTAACTAACCTTGTAGTAAACTAACTCGTTTTAGAAAGAATCACCTTTATGCTTGATTCTGCTCCCAAATTTCTCCAGATTTATTAATTTGTTTTATCTCGAAAGATTGGGGCATGAAATTACTTATCGTTGAAGATGAACCTTCATTAAATAAAAGCATCGTGGAGTTTCTTACCTCACAGCAATATTTATGTGAATCGGTTGACAATTATCAGGATGCTGCAGATAAGATTAGTTGCTACGAATACGATTGCATCGTACTCGATATTATGCTGCCCGGCGGTAATGGATTGTTATTGTTGCAATTGCTAAAGGAACAAAATAAAACAGACGGCGTGATCATTATATCAGCCCGAAATGAACTGGATGACAAAATAAAGGGCATTCAACTTGGTGCCGACGATTATTTAACTAAACCATTCCATCTTTCTGAATTAAGTGTAAGGATAGCAGCAATCATTCGCCGCAAAAGCCAATACGGAAGCAGCTTGTTAACATTTCATGAAATTCAACTCGATACACTGGCTAAGTCGGTAAATATTAATGGACAAACGCTGGTGCTTACCCGGAAAGAATACGATTTACTTTTGTATTTTATAGTTAATAAAAACAGGGTATTGTCGAAGAACACAATAGCCGAACATTTATGGGGCGACGACATGGATTTGGCAGATAACTATGATTTTATTTATACCCACATAAAAAATCTACGCAAAAAATTACTGCATTATGGCGCCCGCGACTATATCCAAAGTATTTATGGTATGGGCTATAAATTTACTGATCAGTGAAACTAGCTACTAAATACAACCGCATTACCATTGCTGCGTCAATCTTCATTTTTTTGGTTGGTAGCGTAGCTTTTTATTTTGTACTGAAGTACATCCTGCTTAAACAACTTGACGATACCTTAAGAACCGAACAACAAGAAATTGTACAATACACCAAAGAACATCATCAGTTACCTGAAATTTTGCCTGCATATGGGCAGAAGATAGTTTATAAAAGTGTAACTGATTCCTTAGCTTTTTCTGGATTCAGATCTGTAAAACAATGGAGTGATCACGAAAAAGAACTTGAGTGGCAGCGGGAATTAACCTTTCAAATTAATGTTTCAGGTAAACCATACGAAGTAATCGTTAGCAAGTCGCAGGTAGAAACGGAAGACCTGTTAGAACTGGTAATACTAGTTACGGTGAGCATGATTGCCCTGATACTGCTTGTGGGTTATTTAATAAATAGAACTATTCTGAACCGTTTGTGGCAGCCTTTTTATCAAAGCATGATACAGGTGAAAACGTATAACCTCTCTGACCATAAAACGCTAAACTTACCTGCTACTGACATTGATGAGTTTTCGCTTTTGAATCAGAGCCTCAATAGCATGACCGATAGGGCCCAGAAAGATTACTCCATCCTAAAAGAGTTTACCGGAAATGCAGCTCATGAGATGCAAACGCCCTTAGCAGTAATTCGGTCAAAACTGGAAATGCTCATGCAGAACGAGCGCTCGCTTGAACATAATGCAGAACCTCTGCTCGAAATGGAGCACTTTGTTAATAAACTTTCGCGGTTGAATCAGTCACTGTTACTGCTTACCAAAATAGAAGTAAAACGGTTTGAATTAGATGAAGAAATTCAGTTCGATGAGATCCTAAAACAGAAAATAAACGAATTGACCGAATTAATTTCAGCAAATCATCTCGTCTTTAAAACTGAAATCGAAAAATTAACGATTCCTTTTAATCGTCAACTGGCGGAAATCATCATTGGCAATTTGTTAAACAACGCCGTTCGGTATAATTACTCCGGAGGAGATATCGATATTTCTTTAAAAGAAGGCTCTTTGGTTATCTCAAATACATCCTCACTCCCTGAATTAGACAAAGAGAAAGTATTTCAGCGCTTTTACCGTCATCCTGATACAAAGACGGATGGAAATGGTTTAGGACTTTCTATCGTTAGGCAAATTTGCGAAGTAGCAAATTTTCGATGCATTTACCAGTATAAAAACGGTCGACATGTTTTTGTCATTAGGTTGTTAGATCGCTTTTCTTCTCAATAATTTCCTCTCCAATATTACTTCAGAATTGAGTCTTTTCTTTATCTCGATATAAAGAAAATGAATAAAGTAACCCTTCTCATTTTACTGCTGATGAGCATAAATGCCCATGCTCAGCATGTTTTTAGGGCAATAGTAAAGGATTCTCTTTCCCAACAGCCTATTGTAAATGTTTCTGTAAGTGAAGGGAAAAATAAGCGCTCATTAAGTTCTGATAATGGTAAAGTACTGTTTTCTGATTTACAGGCAGGCAAACATCTAATTGTATTTTCTTTAGAAGGATATGACGCTAAGGAAATTCAGATAACCCTGCCCGACACAACCTGGCATGTGATACTATTAAAAGCGAAACAGAAAGAGTTAGCGGAAGTAACTGTTATTGCCTCTTCGCGAAATAACCTGAGAATGGAAAATTCTCCATTAAAAGTGGAGGTGTTAGGAAAGGAAGAGTTAGAGGAAGAGAATACCATCAAGCCCGGAAATATAGCAAGTCTGCTTAGCGATGTTAGCGGCATTCAAATTCAACAATCTTCAGCAGTGTCGGGCAATGCGAATGTCCGAATTCAAGGTCTGGAAGGCCGGTACACTCAGCTGCTTAGAGATGGCGTGCCCTTGTTTGATGGTTTTTCAGGAGGATTTGGAGTCTTGCAAATCCCTCCGCTCGATTTAAAACAGGTAGAACTGATCAAGGGTTGTGCTTCTACTTTATATGGAAGTGGTGCCATAGGCGGACTGATCAATCTTATTTCAAAGCAACCTGTAGAACAGCAGGAGGCCGTTGCAACGCTAAATCAAACTTCGCTTAAAGAAAGTAATGTCAACCTTTATGCTTCAAAACGCTACAATCACTTCGGCTACACGTTCTTTACAGGCCTAACCCACCAAAATGCCGCGGACGTAAATAAAGACGGGTTTTCGGACGTCCCAACACTTCACAGTGTGGTTGTTCACCCGCGCCTATTCTTTTATCCAAATGAAAAAACCAAGATCATCGCTGGATATACTGGGACCTTCGAGAATCGCTTGGGCGGTGATATGAAGGTTATTGGCAATAAGTCAGATGAAATACACCGGTTTTTTGAGCGGAACAACATTGATCGTCATTCCGCTGAACTTTCTTTAGATCATACATTTGCCAAATCTGACCGGCTAAGTGTAAGAGCCAGTTTAAGTTCATTTACCCGGGGGATAAGCACTGCTGATCTTTATTTTAAGGGAAGACAAGTAAGTTATTTTACGGAAGCAGCAGTAATGGTTCCGTTTTCAAAAAACAGCGTGGTTGCCGGACTAAATGTAAGTGGTAACCTTTTCAAAAAACTGCCTTCTGATCCAATCGCGTTAAATAATTTTCAAAACAATACAATAGGGGCTTTCGCCCATTTCACCGCCTGGTTGCCCGGAAATTCAACATTCGAACTAGGCTTAAGAGGCGATCATGACAATTTTGGAAACTTTCTTTTGCCAAGAGTTGCTTTATTGCATCGATTTAATGATGTTTGGGCTGCCCGGCTAGGCATAGGTTTCAGTTACAAATCGCCAAATCCATTGGCACCACAAAATATCGATTATCCGATAGAGACCATTCAGCCATTGCCTGCCGGAATAAAGGCTGAAAGATCGTTAGGCTATAATGCGGAAGTGAATTACAAAAAGACAATAGGAGAGAACTCCTCCCTATTTATCAATCACGCATTTTTCTTTACCGAGGTCAGGCAACCCATTGTCACTATTCAATTGCCAGATGAATCGGTGGTTTTTAATAATGCCACCAAAGCGATTAACACGAAAGGGCTGGATACTTATATCCAGCTAACACTGAACGGTTGGGAGGTTTATGCCGGGTATACTTTAACGGTGGCTGAAAGAAAATACCTGACAACTAACCAGTTCCTGCCTTTAACTACTAAGCATCGCGTAGCTTTTACGCTAGTTAAGGAATTTGAAGAACATTGGCGCTTTGGGCTGGAGGGTTCATATACTGGCTCGCAATACAGAGACAATGAGAGTAAAACTCCCGGATATGTTTTTTTTGCTGCTATGGTGGAGCGAAAATTTGGCAAGTATGTAAGCTTGGTGTTGAATACGGAGAATCTACTTGATTATCGTCAAAGCAGATATGAGTCATTATATACCGGTACAATTACAAATCCAACATTTAAACCGTTGTGGGCACCAATCGAAGGTAGAGTAATAAATATGAGTTTAAGAATTGGATTGTTATAAGAATTTATGAAGAAGGATCAAATGCGGAAGGTTAATAGGTTATCACTGGCTTTACTTTTTGTTTCAATATCGTTTAATGTATTTGCACAACGGGCAGATACTATGATAATGAAACAAGAGCCAACCCTAAAATATGGGCAGTCCACCCCAACCAATGGTTTATTAGAAAAGGCCGTTTTCATAGGAGTGCCCATAGCAATGGTCACTTATGGCTATTGTGCCTTAGACAATGACAAACTGATGGAAATTAATTTGAATACGAAAACTGAAATAAGAGAGGATTATCCTCGGTTTGCAACAAGTGTCGATAATTACCTTCAATTTGCTCCAGCGGTTGCCGTTTATGGCTTAAATGCCATGAATGTGCCAGGGAAAAATAATTTCCGCGACCGATCAATGATCTATTTATTGTCTACAGTTTTTATGAGTACCACCGTTCGGGGGCTTAAAAACGCAACTCACGAACAACGCCCAGATGGATCGGATTACCTGTCTTTTCCTTCCGGGCATACGGCTACAGCCTTTGCTGCTGCCGAGTTTCTGCGACAAGAATATAAAGATCAATCCATATGGTATGGCATTGCAGGATACGGGGTTGCAACTGCAACGGGAGCATTACGCATGTATAATAATAAACACTGGTTCAGTGATGTAGTAGCCGGGGCGGGAATTGGTATTTTATCTACGGAAATGGCTTATTGGGTTTATCCACCAATAAAAAAGCTTTTATTCAAGGATAAATCGCCAAAAGTGTTGATTGTTCCAAATTATAATAATAGAAACCTTGGGCTGGGGATGATGGTTAAGCTATAAATCCTCAAACTTTCATCCTGAGGCGCATGGGGCTAAGCTATCGGGAGGAATTTTCTCATGATGTTGCCGAAGATCAAGCCAAAGTACCCAGGCTCACTGAAACTGTAACGGTGCCATTCAGGCATTTTACTTATTGTTTAAAACCCCTTGTATAACTCCCCTAGACCCAACAGTAAAAGAATTCAAATTTTATGCCCAAGGAGTTGGCTCTGTACTGGAAGTTCAGGATGAAGAAAGACTTGAACTGATCTCAATTAAAACTGATTGCTCGAATAAAAGCCTTTGCTGCTATAAATCAGAGCATCAGAAAAATCTTGTCTTTGTGTGAATTTTACGCAATCGGTTGCACTGTTGCTGGCTCATTTCTTTCATTATTTTTGTGAACCGCCTCTCATTTTTTTCGTGTTATTCAATTATAAAATAATATGTCGCCATTAAAAATCATTGTTTCATTTGGATTGGTATTAGCCTTCTTTTCTTGTACTAAAGGAATGGCTCAGCAGAATGTGGAACTTTATAAAGATCCAAATCAACCTGTTGAGGCACGGGTAAAAGATTTACTCCACCGAATGACACTGGAAGAAAAAATTGCACAGATGCGTCATGTTCACTCGGAGCAATATGATGTAAAGGGCAAGCCAGACATTCAAAAACTGAATGAATTTACCAATGGCATGAGCTTTGGATGTGTGGAAGCTCTCCCTTATTCATCAGAACAATTCCTGAAAGCCATCTATCATATTCAAAAGCATTTGAAGGAAAAAACACGGTTAGGGATTCCGATTATACCAATTATGGAAGGCTTACACGGCACAGTTCAGGATGGTTGTACTATTTATCCCCAGTCTATAGCGTTGGCGAGTACTTTTAATCCAGAACTGGCTCAAAAAATGGCTGAACAGATTGCCGGTGAAATGAAGGTGATGGGGGTTAAACAAGCGTTGGCTCCTGATTTAGATTTGGCACGTGAACAGCGTTGGGGCAGGGTTGAAGAAACCTATGGAGAAGACCCTTTTTTAGTAGGCCGGATGGGTGTTGCTTATGTTAAGGGTTTACGGAAATACAACCTAATTGCCACTCCCAAACATTTTGTTGCACATGGAACTCCGTTGGGAGGCATAAACCTGTCATCAGTGGAAGGAGGAGATCGACAATTGTTTTCAATGTATTTACCTCCCTTTGAAAAAGTGATTAAAGAGGCTAATCCCCTTTCTATAATGAATTGTTACAGTTCTTATGATGGTGTTCCTATCACAGGCTCTTCTTATTTCTTAACTGACATTCTGCGAAAAAGAATAGGGTTTAAGGGATATGTCTATTCCGATTGGGGCTCTGTTTCCATGCTTTACTATTTTCATAAAACAGCCACTAATGGCTCAGATGCAGCTTTGCAGTCGGTAAAGGCAGGGGTAGATTTAGAAGCAGGAGGTGAAGATTATGCAAATTTGTTAAAACTCGTTCAAGAGAAAAAACTAGACGAAAAGTATATCGATTCAGCAGTTAGTCATATTCTGTATGCAAAGTTCTCGTCAGGTTTATTTGAAGATCCTTTGCCTGATACGTTGAATTTTAAACAATATTTCCATACTAAAGAGTCTGTCGCATTATCGAAAAAGATTGCAAATGAGAGTATTGTTTTGCTTAAGAATGAATCCAATATATTACCGTTTGATATCAATAAGATTAAGTCATTGGCAGTAGTTGGCCCTAATGCCGACCAAGTACAGTTTGGCGACTATAGTTGGAGTAGGAATAACAAGGATGGCATTACGCCGCTTGCAGGACTTAGGAAATTATTGGGAAATCGGGTTAAACTAAATTATGCTTCAGGTTGTGATTTGACCAGCCTGAATAAGGACGGCTTTGCAAATGCGATAAAAGCAGCACAAAATAGTGACGCTGTGGTGGTTTTTGTGGGGTCACAAAGTGCATCGTTGGCCCGCGAATATCAAAATTCTACCAGTGGAGAGGGGTTTGACTTATCAAGTCTAACATTGCCTGGAGTGCAGGAAGAACTAATTCAAGCTTTACATGCTACCGGCAAACAGGTTATTGTAGTGTTGGTAAGTGGACGACCGTTTGCACTTCCATTTGAGGCCAAAAATATACCAGCGATTCTTGTACAATGGTATGGAGGAGAGCAGGCCGGAGCAGCAATTGCCGAAGTGCTTTTTGGCGATGTAAATCCTTCAGGAAAGTTACCAATCTCATTTGCTAAAAGTGAAGGGCATTTACCTGCTTATTATAATCATTTGCCTACAGACAAAGGCTATTACAAAAGTCCGGGGACTAATGAAAAGCCAGGTAGAGATTATGTTTTTTCATCACCTGAGGCTTTGTATTCATTTGGTCATGGATTGAGTTATACCAAATTTGACTATACGAACTTGAAAGTCTCAAAAACACAAGTGCAGGAGAATGATACGATTACTATATCGGTTGAAGTTAAAAATACAGGGGATAAAGATGGAGCAGAAGTAGTTCAGCTTTATGTAAGGGATGTGGTTAGTTCGGTGGCTACGCCAGTTAAACAACTGAAGGGTTTTTCGAAGCTGGAAATTAAAGCGGGTGAAATGCAAATCGCGAATATTCAACTTCCAATATCCGAATTGTTCCTTTATAATCAGCAAATGCAAAAAGTAGTAGAGCCAGGTGAATTTGAATTGCAAATTGGAGCCTCATCATCCGATATCAAACTTAAAAAAACGATTACTTTAGTTGATAATAGCATTTCATCGATTGAGAATTCGTTGCCAAAGAGTATTAGTAAGCAAGAAATCACTAATCCTAATGATGGCAAACAATACCTTATAACCGGCACGGTTCGAGATGTACAAGCAACGGTGCTGCCTGGCGTGACTGTGATGTTAAAAGGAAAAAGTCAAAAAACGATCACTAATTCCAAAGGTTCTTACCAAATACAAGCAGGGGTTAATGATGTGCTTCAGTTTTCTGTGGATGGATACACTACCCGAGAGGTAAAAGTTGGAAAAAGTAAGGTGATAGATATACGACTGGCTCCTAGTGGCAAATAAACCGAAGCCGAATTTGGGCTGAAGTAGCCTTTTTTCATGAGGCAGACGGAAATGATTAACTTATATTATACTCTTAAAACGAAAACAGCTGCAAATCAATAATTTGCAGCTGTTTTCGTTTAAGTTGTGGTCCCTACAGGAAGGTAAAATGGCCCCCTTTCTGAAAGAAAAGCGCCTTTTTGAACCATTAAAGCCACTTTTTTTATTTTTTTGATTGCAATTCGCAGCGCCAAAATGCAAGGAGTACTCGCAAATGTTTAACCCATTGTTTTACCAAATAATTGCGAGGAAGTTAGGAAACTAAATACTTTCTTCATATGGCAACATTAAAATTATTCCTTAACACACAAAAAAGGAACAAACAAGACGAGGCCCCTCTATACCTTCGTATTATCAAGGATAGACGTTCAAAATACATATCCACAGGCATCTACATTAAAGAAAAAGATTGGGACAATAAGAATCGAAGAGTCAAAAAATCACATCCAAATTCTGTGAGGATAAATCATGTTATCGCTAATAAACTTTTGGAAGCGGAAGGACAGATAATGGAAATTCAATTAAAGGATAAGTATGCCGATACGAACACCATTAAACGGATTCTCACTGGGCAAGACGATCTAATGTTTAATCAGTTTTCAGATTATTATAAAAAGTCGGTAGAGCACAAATACAAAATAGCAACTCTAAATAAGTTAGACACGGCCATTAAGCGAATCAAAGAGTTCAATGATAACAACGATTTATATTTCCATGAAATTAATGTAGCCTGGCTGAGGAGCTTTGAAAGTTTTCTTAGAACGGATTGCAAGAACGGAACAAATACCATCCATACAACTTTAAAGCACTTGCGCAGGATAATTAACCAGGCAATTCAGGAGGAGCTTTATCCTTTGGAAAAAAATCCATTCTTAAGGTATAAACTTAAGTGGGAAAAGACCAAGCAAGAATATCTTACAATGGAAGAACTAAAGAAAATAGAAGATTTAGCATTGATACCTGGATCGAAAAAAGCAACCCATAGGGATATTTTTGTCTTTTCGGCTTATGTAGGAGGGCTTCGAATTTCAGATATTCTTCAACTGAAATGGGAGAATTATACAGGAGATAAAATAATCATTCAAACTCACAAAACGAGCTCGCTCGTATCAATAAAAATGCCTAATAAAGCGTTACAAATTCTGCATAAATATCATCGTCCAAACATTGAAAAAGAACAGTTCATTTTTCCAATATTAAATCAGAAAGAAGATTATACGGACAGGTTAGTTTTACATAGCGCTATTAGTAGTGCAACGGCATATGCAAACAAAGATTTAAAGCTTTTAGGTGAATCAGCTGACATTGATAAAAAACTTCACTTTCATATGGCTCGACACACTTTTGCAACCATGGCATTAATGAAAGGTATGCGGATCGAATATGTTTCTAAATTGATGGGCCATTCTAATATCACCACCACCCAGATCTACGCCAAAATTGTAAACGAAGAACTCGATAAAGCAATGGAAGTATTCAATTAACACCTATTCAACTACAAATTAGTAGTTAAGTTATCCTTAACTACTAATTGTTTTAATAATGCGTTAACAATGTTGAAAAGTCACTTTTTTCTTCTACTATAATTAAATGATCTAAACTTATCTGTTAATTTTAAGGACCGTCCGATTATTAACACAGCTATCGCAAAGCCCACACTTACAATTTTGTCAGCGACGATATTTCTGGCTTGCAGCCCATTTAAAACGCCATTTTATTGCTGCGCTGATTGCAAAATTCAAAAAATTGAAACTTCATACATGCAAGGAATTTATCAGGTCCCCAAAACCGGCGGGGACCTCCTAAATTCAATCGCCCTCTATTGCTTGCAAACGCGCTTTTTTCTATAAAAATGGTCCCCGGGACCTTTTTGGGACCCGGGGACTTATTCTTTTATTCCTCTTTCGCTTCCATAAAATTTTAAAACATCAAAAACATGGAAGCAGTAATTCTAACTAAAGATGCCTACAATGACCTGGTGGGGAAACTCGAAACAATCCAAAATCTCATCACTCGTAAGGAACGTCCTGAAGACAAGTTCATCGACAATCAGGACTTTCTATTCCTGATGAAAATCTCCAAACGTACTGCCCAAACCTGGCGCGACGAAGGAAAGATTGCTTTCTCTCAAATCGGTGCTAAAATTTATTACCGAATGACCGATGTTCAAGAGCTCCTTAACAAAAACTACAACAAACCTTTTGGGAGGAAATAAATATGGAAACCGGTAAGCCATTAAACTTTCAAAGTTTGTTAAATGAAAGCCAAGCCGTAATTAACGCGGATGCTGAAAAGCTCGAATGGTCAACACAGTTTTATAATAAAGCTCGTAACGACAAAAACTATAATGCAGAGCAGTTGCAAAAAATGTACGATCGACTACAATCAGATTTAAAACGGCAACATCTTTTTTCCGAACTCCTAATCCGTTTATTCGATCGAAATTATGCCCAATGCATTATTGGTATGGAGCAATGCTTTATTGATCAATTAAAACTGAATGGCAATCTACCCATGGATTACGTTTTCTATTACCGTAAAGAAAACGATCAATTCAAAGTTTATTTCATGCCCTTATAGATGAATTATTCCCAACCTATAATCCTTTTAAACAGGTGAGGGGTATAGGTTGGGAATTCGTGTAATTCGTTTTATTAGAGCAATTCGTGTTCTACAATTCGTGTGTTATCGATCAGTGTAATCTAATTTCTAATCAATGTAATCTCAACAAATATGCAAACTCTACCACCGCCTATAAGCTCCACCAATACCGTGGCCAATGAAACTAATCTCCAAAAACTTCTCGAAAGTCAATCCAAAATTCGAGAAAACAAATCGCGCCCTATAACCTTTGCATCCCCGATTTTAAGTCAAAACGAAAATCCAGTATTCTTTCCTCGAACCATTAATGTTATCCAGGGGAAAGCCGGAGTACATAAAAGTCGTTTAGCCGAAACCGTATGCGCCACTTTTCTAAAACAACCACACAGCAACCGTGATTTGTTAGGCTTCAAGTCACAATCAAATTATGGTAACTCTGCAGGGGTAGCAGTTTGCTACGTTGATACTGAACGTAACCTATCCGATCAATTACCCTACGCACTGCAACAAATCCAATTAAAAGCCGGTTATCAAATAGAAGATCATCCAGAGCTCTTCGATTATATTTCACTATTAGAGTTCGGAAGAGAGGAACGCTTCGAAATGTTGAACATGTATTTAGATTATATACGAAACAAGTTTCAAACGCATGTTTTCATTGTATTGGACGTAGTCACTGATTGTATCGAAAATTTCAACGACTCCAAGGATTCAATGCGGTTAATTGATATGATGAATCGGTCCATCAATCGATATAATGTTTCTTTTCTTTGCCTCATTCACGAAAACCCAGGCAACACCGATAAAGCCCGTGGCCATTTAGGCACCGAGATCATGAACAAGGCTTCCACAGTTATTCAGGTAGGTTTTGAAAAAGATTCAGAGAACCGTTTTACTGACTTGATAAAAGTTGCCTATCTAAAATGCCGTAGCTCTCGTAAGCACGAACCATTTTATGTACAGTATTCAGATGAAGATAAAGGACTGATCATTGCCAAACCGGAGTCCGTTGCTGAAATCTTAGGTGAAAGAATTAAAAAAGCGGAGTTAGATGATCTCTGCGAATTTTTAGGAAGAACTCTCGTTGAACCTATGAGCAAACAAACTTTATTCGATATCCTGGCTGAAGAATTCGATTGCAAGCCCCGCACCTTAGAAAACCGAATCAAGCAAATAATGCAAGTTCCCATTACCATTGTAAATGAAAATGGCGAATTCCTAATTCTGTGCAAAAGGCAGGAAAAGAAGGAAGTGTTATACTTTCTGAAAAAGGGCGTTTAGGGCCCATTTTTATCCTTTCTTGACGTTTGCAAACACGCAAGCCCTATATATGGAAAATGCTTTTGCAAACGTCAGAAAGGAGCAGTTACGCATTTGGATTATTTCACTAGTTTTCACTATTTTGCTAACGTATTTAATTAGCTGCAATCGAAATGACTCTGATTACAAATAACAAACATCTGAATCCGAGAAAAGCATTAAATAAAACCTTTTTAAAAGTTAAGCCTAATCCTTGTAGAAGTGAAAATTTAAGACCAATTGATTCATTTAAAGGCTCAGATTAACGAGAATGAACTATCAGCAACGACAATTTATAGTACCAATAAATGACTTTTTATCAGCATTATTCTTTTGATTTGTGGCTTACACTTATTAAATCGAATCCATTATTTAAAACCAAACGCACTCTTTTTTTCTATGAGAATTTTAATACTAAAGGTAAATCTTTAGATGAAGTGGGAGTTGTTTTCCGACAAGTAGATTTGCTATGCAATAGCATTAATGAAAAAACAGGTGGCAACATTGATGCTGAAGAAATGTACCTGATGGTTATAAGTATTATCAATGATTATAGCATTTGTTTTGATGATGTGGATATAAACAGGTTATACGAAGAAATGGAGCTACTTCTATTCAATTTCTTACCACTTGTTTACTGTGATCAAACGCTCAATGTTCTTGAGCGATTAAAAAACAGAGAGAATACAACGATAAGTTTATTAAGTAATACTGGTTTTATAAAAGGGCGTACTTTGCGAAAAGTACTACAGGAATTAGAGGTTGATCAATATTTGGATTTTCAATTGTATTCTGACGAAGAAGGTTTGTCTAAGCCTAATGAAAAGTTATTTCAACTTATGATTAACGAAATTAAAGACTTTAGGAAAGAGGAAATAATAAATAAAAAGCAGATTATTCATATTGGTGACAACGAACACGCAGATTTTTATGGAGCTCAAACTATTGGCGTAAATAGTTACCTAATTAACTCAAATAACAAAAGTATTACCTCTTTAATCTACTAATGAAGATTACCTATTCTTTACATAAAATAACAAATACTGACGATTTTGGATTCTGTCCGGATGATTATAGCCGTTTTAAATTTGGTGACGAACTGATTGCAAAAAAGTTCGGAACTCAATTGGCTAATGGGTTTATTCAGGATCAGTTAGCGAAAGCGCCTATTAAGGAACAAATTGTTGTAGTATCTAGTCCCTATTCATTTATTCCAACGGCTACATTTGCTATGAAGAACCATTTTGTTTTTGCGTTAAACAGATGGTTAGCAACTAATAATTTACCGGTAGTTCAGGAAACAAAAGTGCATCGTACTATTACTTATAAAGAAGATTATGGTGAACTAAATGCAGAAGAGAGAATGCGCTTGATCGGGAATGATTCATTTCATATAGACAAGATGTTTTTAGAAGGAAAAACAATTGTTTTTTTGGATGATATAAGAATCACTGGTGGTCACGAACGTATGATCTTGAAAATGACGCAAGAATACGACTTAACAAATGATATCTACTTGCTCTATTATGGAGAACTCGTCAATAAAGACATTCATCCAAATGTTGAAAACCATTTAAACTATCACAGCGTAAAAAATATTTTTGATCTAGAGGAGATTATTAAGAGTGGACATTTCTCTGTGAATACTAGAATAGTTAAGTATATACTTAACTATGACCCTGCTGCTTTTAGCCTGTTTATTCAAAATCAAAGCAGAGCATTTATAGATCAATTATATAACATGGCACTTGGTAATGGTTACCACACAATCGGAGCTTATTCTTCAAATTTAACTGTTATTAAAGATTATTTAATCAATCACAATTTAAAGGAAATACAATATGGCAATTAACTTGCAAAAAGGACAACGCGAAAAAATTGATGCTCCCAAATTTACTGTTGGTTTAGGATGGGATGCTAACAACTCATCAACAGGTACTGCTTTTGACCTCGACGCCTCTGTTTTTATTTTGGGTGAAAATAAAAAGTTATTATCTGACCAACATTTTATTTTTTACAATAACGTGAAAACTGCAAATGGTTCTGTTGAATATACAGGTGATAATTTAACAGGAGCAGGAGATGGTGATGATGAGCAGATCAAGGTAGACCTATCATCAATTGAAGCTGCAGCTGTTGAAATTTGTATTGTGGTAACTATCCATGAAGCCGAAGCCAGAAAACAAAATTTTGGTCAAGTAAGAAATTCTTATGTACGCGTTTTTGATCAAAATAATGCGGATATATTGAAGTACGAACTTGATGAAGACTTTTCTATTGAAACTGCAGTAGAGTTTGGTCGAATCTACAAACGTAATGGCGAGTGGAAATTTGAAGCAGTTGGAATTGGAATGAAAGGTGGATTGGAGGATTATCTCACAAAATATAACTAATCAAAGAAATATGGCAATTAATCTGCAAAAAGGGCAGCGTATCAACCTTGAGAAAAACAATGGTAGCAAGCTCCAAAATATTTGTGTAGGAATTAACTGGGGGGCAATAGAGAAAAAAAGTTTATTCGGCTCAGTTAGTAAAGAAGCAGTTGATTTAGATGCAAGCTGTGCTTTATATAATGATAGCAAACAAGTAATTGAAACTGTTTATTTTAGAAATCTTCAATCTAAAGATGGTGCAATTAGGCATAGTGGAGATGATTTGACAGGTGATTTGGATGGGGATGATGGTTTAGATAATGAGATTATCACCGTTGATTTTTCAAAATTAAACCCTGCTGTTTCTTTCGTTACGTTTATATTAAATAGTTACCGAGGTCAAGATTTTGGAACTATTCCATTTGCATCTATTCGCATTTATGAAGGAACACCTTCAAAAGTAACTGAGGTATTTGCTAAATATGATATCGTAAATGATGCCGGCTTTAAAGGTCATGTTTCCATGATTATGGGTGTTTTTTACAAAAGAAACGGTGAATGGAAATTTAACGCTATTGGTGAACCTACAAAAGATAAAAGATTAGAAGAAACAGTTAATACTGCAGCTCAAAATTATTTGTAGAACCTATTATTACCTAATGTATTATCTATTTATTAGTGCAATTAAATAAAGACTAAAAATTACAATGGAAGTAAATTCAAATACCGATCATCAGGATACTCTTGTAAAATTGGATAAAGAAGGAAATGTAGATTTATCTTTAATTACATCAGAGGATGCAAGAAAATTTGATGAAATTAACAAAAGTTTAGTTTCTACAGATGTGAATTCTATTTTAAACTATGGCGTCGAGGTTCAAAACTCGATGGAAAAATATAGTAATGAATTCTTATCCTCTGTACGTACATATAATTCGGGAGAAGTAGGTGGATTGATCAATGATTTGTTAACTGAATTGAATTATATCGATGTTGATGAACTTGAACAAGGGACTTTTAAGCAAATTATCTCCAGGATCCCATTTTTGAAGAAACTGATTTTTGACACTAAAAAGTTATTTCAGAAATACGATACCGTTGTTAGTAATATTGATAAAATCACCAATAAAATTAAAGTTGGCAGAGTAAATTCTATTAAAGACAATAGCTCTCTCCAAACAATGTTTGATAGTAATGTAAATTATATCAAACAAATGGAAGAGTTAATCATAGCAGGACAATTAAAGCATTCCCAACTTACTGAAACATTAGCTCAAATGGAAGCTAATGCGTCTAATTATAATGACTATGAAATCGCTGATTTAAGAGAGTTTGTTAACCGTTTAGATAAAAGGTTAGCAGACATGAAGATTGTCCGTTTTATTATGATGCAATCTTTAGCTCAGATTAGAGTAGTTCAAAATAATAATACATCTATTGCTGAAAAAGCACAATCAATTATTTCCACTACCATTCCTGTGTGGAAGAATCAACTAACGATTGCTGTTGCCCTTCAACGCCAAAAAGCAAATGTTGAAATGCAAAAGAAAATCTCTGAAACAACAAATACCATTTTGCAAAAGAATGCTGAATTGCTGAAACAGAACAGTATTGATGTTGCAAAAGAAAACGAGAAAACAGTTGTTTCACTTGAAACCTTAAAACAAACTACCAATTCTTTAATTGAAACCTTAAATGAGGTTAAACGAATTCACGAGGAAGGAAATCAAAACAGAAAAGTTTTAAATACTGAATTGCAGAATTTAGAAACCGAATTAAAGAAAAATGTAACAAACCTTAATTGATTGTCTTTTAATAATGAATGAAGATCGGGCAAGGATATTAAAGGAATCAGTCGCATTTATAAACAGATTACAATTGCTTTCGGCCTTTTTTGAGGAAGAAATTGTATATAAAATTTATTTGCGAAGCCAGATTATTCATCGATCCTTTGAAAACAATACCGAAATAGATATTAATAAACTGGAACTTTTTCATCTTCAGTTTACCAGCAGTGTGATTGAATTGTTGAAAAAGATCAAAAAAAGCAATGAACAAAAAATAAAACTGATCTATGATGAAATTGATTTAAATACGGCATTAGTTGAAAAATTACACAACTCAACAAGTAATGAAGCTGACTTTGATGAAGAAAGGGCAGAACATATTAAAAAGATTAACCTTTCTATACAAAACTTGTATAATAATCTTTCAGATTATTCAAAAGATAATCCTTTTGCCAAGAACATTAATGAGTTCGCAATTCGTTATGCCAAAGAGTTTTTTCATGATATAACTACTGATGTTTTCAATCAATTAATTCATCATGATTCAGATGATGTTTATAAAAATGCCTACGCAACAATTCATAAAAAGCTGTTAGGGATCCAGTGTAAATATAATTTCAAAAATACTTTTATCGGTGGGTTAAGATCTGGCGATGAGGTGCTTGAAGTTTATAAAATAATGGGAACCAGCAAGTATTTTGTGTACTATGGGGAGTCTCGTTTATTTCTGCTTTGTGATATTGCAACAATCCAAAATGTGGATTGGAAAAATACGGTGTCAAAAAAAGTAAAAATAATCCAGGACATGGAAGATAGAAATTGCTTACTGGAAACTCAGGTAACAATAACCAAAAGTTATATCTCTGAAGATGCTAAGCAATTACTTACGGCCTATTATGATAAGATAGAAGATGTGAGTTTTCTGGAAAACATAACCAATATTGACGTGCAGGCAAATATCTTAAAAACAATGCTCAATACAGATTTAATGTAATTGGCGGAACTTATAATTTATCAGAAAGAATTAATTATTCAATATAATAGAACATGGCAATTAATCTTCAAAAAGGACAACGTGAAGTTATCGCTGCCCCAAAGTTTGCGATTGGATTAGGCTGGGATACCAACAATGCATCAACCGGCTCCGGCTTTGATTTAGATGCTTCAGTATTTATTCTTGGTGAGAATAAAAAGCTCTTATCAGATGAACATTTTGTTTTTTATAATAATTTAAAAACAGTAGATGGTTCTGTGGAGCACACTGGAGATAATCTTACTGGTGATGGTGATGGAGATGATGAAACAATTAATGTAGATCTTTCAAAAATTGATGCTAGAGCTACTGAACTATGTGTGGTTGTAACCATTCATGATGCTGAAAAGAGAAAGCAGAATTTTGGTCAGGTTAGAAACTCATTCGTTCGCATTTACAATGTTGATACAAATGCAGAAATTCTAAAGTATGAATTAGAAGAAGATTTCTCTATTGAAACTGCAGTTGAATTTGGCAGAATTTATAAACGTAATAACGAGTGGAAATTTGAAGCTGTTGGAGTTGGAATGCAGGGAGGATTACAAGAATATTTAAATAGATATAACTAAACCTATATGGCAATTAATCTTCAAAAAGGGCAACGTATTGACTTACGTAAACAAAGCGGCGATAGCCTTACAAATTTTTGTGTTGGTGTAAACTGGGGTGCAATTGAATCAAAAGCACTTTTCGGGCTTTCAAAAAAAGTTACCAGTGTAGATCTTGATTTAAGTTGCATTATGCTTAATTCAGCAAAACAAGTATGTGATCACTTGTATTCACCTTTGTACCGTCAGGATGTGTTAAAACAGTTTGGTTTACCGTTAGGCAAATTGGTTACCCGAGAAGGGGCTTTGCGCCATTCAGGTGACGATCTAGCTGGTGATACAGGAGGAGATGATGGTTTAGATAACGAGATAATCACTGTTGATCTTTCTAAATTAAGCGCAGATGTAGAGCAAATTTATTTCTTTCTTAACAACGTTGGTAAAGAAGACTTCTCTCAAATTCCTTTTGCGAAAATTAGAATGTACGAAGGAACAACTAAATCTGTAAAAGAAGTATTTGCTTCTTATAATGTCGCTGCTGAGTCTCAGTATACTGGACGAAAAGCGTTGATTATGGGTAAACTTTATAAAAAAGATGGTGAATGGAAATTCAATGCCATTGGTGATCCTACCGAAGATGTGTTTTTTGGACAAACAATCCAGAGACTATTGCAATCATACGCATAACATTTATCAATAGTTATATGAGAAGACTTCCAGTTTATCTGTTATTAGATACATCAGGCTCCATGAGCGGTGAGCCTATTGAAGCTGTAAAAAATGGGGTGCAAGTAATGATTAGTTCATTACGTCAAAATCCACAGGCTATAGAAACTGCATTTATTAGTGTAATTACATTTGATAGTTCAGCCAATCAAATAATACCCCTTACTGATTTAGCATCTTTCCAAATGGTTGATTTAAAAGCCACAGGCACAACTGCTTTAGGGGATGCGCTAAAATTAGTAAGTAATAAAATTGATAATGAGGTAACTAAAACAACCTCTGAACAAAGAGGAGACTGGAAACCTCTTGTATTTATTATGACTGATGGAATACCAACGGATGATTGGCAAAGTGGATTAAACGAATTCAAAAAAAGAAAAACAGCATTCACTGTAGCTTGTGCAGCTGGAAATGGAGCTGATACAAATATATTAAAGCAAATAACAGCAAATGTAGTAAGTCTTGATACTGCTGATAGCCAAAGTATTTCTAAATTTTTCACTTGGGTAACAGCATCTATTGGGGTAAGCTCTACTAAAGTTGAAGACAGTGGTAAAGAAGTAACTGGATTGAATGAGTTACCTCCTCCTCCCTCAGAATTAAATATTGTTGTTTAATTTCAGATAAGTCACTTTTGAAAATTACTGGGCAAGTTCACAAACCAAATATTACAGTTGGGGAACGAAGAAGTTTTGCATTAGATTCTATCGTACTGTGTGAAATTAATATTGATGCGGACTGTACTTTTAATGATTTGGAACGTTTCGATTCCTTTGTCTTTATTTCAAAAAATGGTGTAATACACAAAAATACAGACTTGGTGTTTTACAACAATTTATCAGATGATAAAAAAATAGTGACTGAAAGTCTTGTTGAAAGCCCAACATACGATATTCAATTAAGATTTAAAGTATCAGAATTAAATTCTATCGATGAAAAGATAGAGGTTTATTTACGGTTTGATTTTTTTAAACCAACGAAGACAATTTTCGATTATTTTAAAAAAACGGTTTCAAAGAAATTAAACATCCAATTTATATTACTTGATAAAAAAATGATTCAGTTTGAAAAGGGTGAGACAAACTTGATGCCATGTAACACTTTGAAATTATTCGAATTGTCGAAGTTAAATGATGAAACTTTTCAAGTTCAATTCACATCTGAAACCAGCGATATTACAATAGAGGAAATCATTGAAAATAAATTAAAAAAAGCTGATGGGTAAATTTGGATTTTCTTTTTCATGGAAAAGGGCATTGGGCATTACTTCTGCAAAACAGAAGTTTGCCCGAAGTACCGGTATTCCCACTTCTAAAAGTGGAGTTGAACAAAAATTAGGGAAACTAATATTAAAGGCGCTATTCAGTAAAAAATAAAAATGAGAAGATTACCCGTTTATTTTTTGTTAGATACTTCTGGTTCTATGTATGGTGAACCTATTCAGGCATTAAATAATGCCTTAAGTGGCATGATAAATACTCTTAGAACCGATCCGCAGGCATTGGATTCACTTTGGATAAGTGTCATAACCTTTGATCGTGAAGTAAAAGAAATAGTACCATTAACTGAATTGGTAAGTTTTCAATTACCCGAAATTGTTTGCCCTCAAAGTGGACCAACACACACTGGAGCTGCTCTAGAAGTGCTTTACCAAAAAGTGATTACAGACGTACGAAAAGGCACTTCAGATCAAAAGGGAGATTGGAAACCCCTTTTCTTTTTGTTTACCGATGGTAAGCCGTCCGATATACAATTGTATAGGCAAATGATATCGCAAATAAAAAGTTTAAACTTTGGAGCGGTTGTAGGATGTGCTGCAGGTCATTTAGCTGATGACAGCTTACTTAAGGAATTAACCGATTCAGTAGTACACCTGGATACTTGTGACAGCACAACACTAAAAACTTTTTTTAAATGGGTATCTGATACTATTGAACAAGGTAATAAAAGCCAAGGAACTGGGGAAAGTGTAGAATTGCCAGCACCGCCTAGTGAAATACATTTAGTTATATGAAATTAATGCTTTTCTTAATTATTAGCTTTTTGATTGTAGGATTATTTCTATACTCAAAATTATTACCTCATAAAGATAGACTTGATAAGCAATACAAAGGGTTGTTTAATTTTTGCAATAGCATTTTTAGTCCATTATTGAACTTTTTGAGATCAATTATCAAGCCGATGAAGGTTGGTCAAGGTTTGGCTGTGGATATGGCACAATTGATTTTATTGATACTGTTTTTAATTCTTATAAAAATACTTTAGGAACCTTTAACTCTATTTCTCCACCAAAAAAACGATCAGTAATGAGAAGACTCCCTATATATTTTTTAATTGATATTTCCGAATCCATGGTTGGAGAACAAATCCAACAGGTTGAAGAGGGTATTGCCACCATTATTAAAGAATTAAAAACGGATCCATATGCTATAGAAACCGCTTGGATATCGATTATTGTTTTTGCAGGTCAAGCAAAAACTTTGGTTCCATTACAAGAGATTGTTAATTTCTATCCACCGAAATTCCCTATTGGGAGTGGCACTTCCCTTAGTAAAGGTTTAGGCCACTTAATGTATGAGCTAAGAAGCAATGTTGTAAAAACTACCGCCGAGCGAAAAGGAGACTGGAAGCCTCTTATATTTTTATTTACAGACGGTGTGCCCACTGATGACACTAAGGCTGCAATTGCAGAATGGAAACTTAATTGGCAACATTCTACTAATATGGTGGCCGTTTCTTTCGGGAGTGAAACTGATACGCAAATATTGAGCGAGCTTACAGAAAATGTATTGTCGTTTAAAAATACAACTACGGCCTCCTATAAAGAATTTTTTAAATGGGTCACAGCTTCGATAAAAACAACCAGTATTAGTGTCGAGAATAATTCAACAGGTTTTGATCTTCCAAGGTTCGAAACAGACATTATCTCGAAGATCGATCTTTCAAAATCTCCTTTAAATAAACAACTTGTTGATAATAACTTCGTGATTCTTGCTGCCAAATGCCAAAACTCACAAAGACCTTATCTAATGAAGTACCGCAAAACAATTAATCCGTCAGGATTTTCTGATTTTCAAACCCTTTCATACAAATTAGTTGGCGCATATCAGATTGACCAAAATTATTTTGAATTATCGGATCAGTCAGGCGTTAATCAAAAAATACATACTGATGAATTAATTGGCTCTCCGACATGCCCTTGTTGTGGTAATCAAATAGGTTTTGCGATGTGTCATTGTGGGGGAATTCATTGTATTGGTGATAGTGAAATTAATACTTGCCCTTGGTGTGAAAATACTAGTCAATACGGAATTGGCCAAGGAGGATTTGATGTAAACCGTACACAAGGTTAAAATGATGAGTGAAGAAATTATATACATTAAAAATCTTTTTGCTAACCGGGGTATCATCCTGAACAACAAGCTTGAGCATCTTTTCGATGCTTTTGTTAAGGATGAATTTAATATTAAAGCTGTACAACAAATCTTAGAAAATCAAAAAATGCTCACTGAAAAATGGAAATTGAAAAATAGGATCTCCGATATACTTCAACAACCGGTAAGCATTCCCAATGGAACTGTAAATAAACCTTATGAAGCCAAGCTTGATTTTATAAAATTAGGTTGGAATGAAATTGTTTTTTTCGAGCTCTTTGGGTTAGATGATCTAGGCTTAATTTATGAACCTCTAGAAGAGGTTATTTCAGGTATACCTTTAAAAAATGGAGATCTTAAATTTGTTTTAAAATTTAGAGTCGAAGGAGAATTAGAAGATTCAGAACTGCACGAAAAAACAATTTCTTTCGTAGTTAACCCCGATCCTAAATCTTTATGGAAAGATATTAAAAGCGACGAATCAGACCCTTACTGGAAAGAGGATAATATAACATCTTCTGGAAAGTTGGGAGAAAAAAATATAGTTGTAGCTTCCAAGAGAGGTCGTTCTCATGCAAATGTCGGATCTTTTCGAGACGATCATTTTACATTTAAACATTTAGATAATACTGGATGGAGTATTATTGCTCTAGCTGACGGCGCAGGAAGTTCCAAGATATCAAGGGACGGTTCAAAAACTGCCTGTGATGGAATTATTAACTATTTTTCAGAGAATTTAAGCACTGAAATCTTTAAAGAGTTTGATATTTTATTAAAGGATCATTGTGTAGGTTCTGGAGAAAACACATTGAAAAAGCTAAACCATTTTGTATACAACAATTTAGGAAAAGCAGCTTTAGATATTCATAAGTCTTTAGAGCAACGGGCCAATAAATTAGAAGTCAACTTAAAGGATTTACACACAACCTTAATATTTGTTCTTTTGAAAAAATATGAGTTTGGATATGCAATTCTTTCCTTTGGTGTTGGAGATTGTCCCATAGGCTTAATCAATAAAGATTTATCATCAGTGAATTTAATGAACTGGCTTGATGTGGGTGAATTTGGCGGGGGCACCAGATTTATTACAATGCCTGAAATATTTCAAAGTGAAAAATTTGCTACCAGGTTCGGATTTAAAATTGTCGAAGACTTTTCTTATTTAATGCTGATGACCGATGGTATTTATGACCCAAAATTTGTAGTTGAAGCGAATCTTGATAAGATAGAGAAATGGCTAGAGTTTCTTGAAGATCTAAATGGGAAAAATGAGGATAATATAAAAGTTGATTTCATAAAAGATAATACTGAAATAGAAACTCAATTATCAAAATGGATGGATTTCTGGAGCCCCGGCAATCATGATGACAGAACGTTAGCAGTAATTTTTTAAAATAAAATTAATTTATAATGACTAAAACCATATCGGTTTCATCAACAATTACGGGTAAATCATACCAATACATTGACACGGGTGAGCCTATGCGAGGCGGCATGAAGGATGTTTTTTTTAGTCCGGATAAGTCTTATGTGGTTGCCTTTTACAGGGATATTCAGGATTTCAATTCCAAAGAACGCCTCAAGAAAATTGTTACTCAATATTATGATAACTTTTTCAATCGAGAAGGTGGTAGCTATTATAAAGATCTGTATTGCTGGCCTACCGACATGGTGGAATTGGATAAAAAAATAGGTTTAATAGTGCCCTCTTACAATAAGAATTTCTTTTTCAAAAAGGGCTATGCCACAAGCGATTTGATTAAAGGAGAAGAAAAACAAGGCAAATGGTTTGCTTCTCCAAAATTTAGAAACAAACAATTTTCTTTACGACTTGATGAGTCGGAGTTAGGTAATTGGTTGAGTTACTTTCAGATATGCGTAAACATTGCCAGAGGGGTAAAAAGATTACATTCGGCAGGTTTGGCTCATTCTGATTTATCATATAAAAATGTATTAGTTGATCCGATAAGTAAATCTGCAGCTATAATCGATATTGATGGGTTAGTAGTCCCAGGCTTATTTCCGCCCGATGTGATTGGAACAGCTGATTTTATCGCACCCGAAGTCTTAGCTACAAAGCATTTAAATATAAAAGATAGTAACAGAAAACTACCCAACCGTTTAACAGATTTACACGCATTGGCAGTGTTGATTTATATGTATTTACTTTATCGGCATCCTTTAAAAGGAGGTAAAATACATGATATAGATCCAGAAAAAGATGACCTGCTTGCAATGGGAGAAAAAGCCCTTTTTATCGAACATCCAACAGATAATAGTAATAAGCCTAAACTAAATCAGATTAACCCAAAAGAATTGCCTTGGGCAGATACTTCTAAATTGAGCTATAAAATAACTGGACCCTATTTAAAATCGTTATTTGAAAGGGCATTTATTGATGGGTTACATAACCCAATGTTGCGCCCTACAGCGGATGAATGGGAACAGGCTCTATTGAAAACAACTGATTTAATGCAAACCTGTCTTAACTCATCTTGTGAGCAGAAATGGTATGTTTTTGATAATACAAATAATCCCAGATGTCCGTTTTGTGGGACTGCTCATAGAGGTACATTGCCTGTTCTCGACTTATATTATCAATTCAGGCCAGCCATATGGAAACCTGAAAACCATCGCTTAATGGTTTATAATAACCAATATTTATTTCAATGGCATGTTAATAGAAATATTATAAGAAACGAAAAATTAACTGAAGCTGATAAAATGCCGGTGGGTTATTTCACTTTTCACAATAATAAATGGGTTTTAGTAAATCAAAAATTATCCTCACTAAAAGATTTAACAGAAGATAAAGAAGTACCCCCTGGAACTATGGTTGAAATAACCGATGGAAAAAAACTATTACTGTCAAAAGAGGATGGTGGTAGAGTAATATTAATTACAATGGCAAATAAATAATTATAAACAAACTTAAATACTAATAAATAACATGATGGATTTTTTGCACCAAATTCTTGGAAACGATTTACAAGCTGCTCTCCTTATTATTTTAAACCTAATAGTAATTGAAAGTCTCCTATCTGTCGATAATGCTGCAGTATTGGCAACTATGGTTATGGACTTACCCAAAGAAGAAAGAAATAAAGCTTTAAGATATGGTATTATCGGAGCCTACTTCTTTAGAGGAGTTTGCTTATTATTGGCTACTTGGTTAGTTAAAATTTGGTGGTTAAAACCCTTAGGAGGTTTATATCTTTTATATCTCACTTATGGATATTTCAAAGGAAAGTCAACTCCACAAGAAGATGATGATATAATTGATAAAAAAGGGAACTGGATATATCGTATGACTGTTGGAGCTATGGGTAATTTTTGGGCAACAGTCGCCTTGGTGGAAGTAATGGACTTAGCTTTTTCCATTGATAATGTTTTTGCCGCAGTGGCTTTCACTGATAATATTTATTTAATATGTACTGGTGTTTTCATCGGGATATTAGCTATGCGTTTTGTTGCTCAAGGTTTTGTAAAGTTGATGGAAAAATTTTCATTCCTTGAAACTGTAGCGTTTATAGTAATTGGAGTATTAGGGTTAAAGCTCTCAATTTCTTTATACACACATTTCTATTCAAATACTGAATTTGCAAAATTATTAGAGAGTGAAAAAACGGATCTTTTTGTGTCAATTTTCACTGTAGGTATTTTTGTTATCCCTGTTTTGACATCTTATTTATTTAATTTTCCAAATAAAACTGCTCAAGCAATTGGGAATGATTAATTTTTTCAGGAGAGAGACTACAAATCTCTCTCCTTTTTAGTAATTAACTTATAGAGTTTTAAATAAATATGGCATCTTGTTATCACTGTGGACGGGGTGGTGCAAGCTACAGGAGAAATGTAGTAACCGGTCTTTCAAATACAACTTATTACGGTAATAGAAATACAAGTTATAGCACAAGAACGTATTCAGGATTAAGAACTGTTTGTGAAAAATGTGCTTTTGACATTGATAAAGGTAGACTCGTCAGAAGTATAATAGGTCTATGGATTTTAAATATTGTATTAGCAGGTTTAATTATTTATTTTAAGTTTTAAAATGGCTGATTGGAGTTCTCTCAAACCTCTTAAGAACCATTCAACGGTTCTTAAATTAATAGCTGTAATTTTAGTTTCTATATTAATTTTCCTTCCAAGACATGCTTTTAATCTAAGCAGTAATTTACTTATTAACGATAAGAAAGCGACTTCCAAAGTTATCGCGATTAGCGGTCTTTCGATTAGAGATAAACCGAGCAAGAGAGGAATTTTACTTACAACGGTACCTTACCAAGAAAAATTGGCAATCATTGACACAAGCGTTTCCCAAGATTATGTAAATGGTAAGAATGGGTATTGGTATAAAGTAGAGTATCAAGGAATAATTGGTTTTGCATGGGGTAACTATATAACACAATAACCATTATTATTGATGATTTGAGGTTGAATATGAAATGAGAGCTATGTTGCATTGGCTTTACCTAGCTCAATAAAGTTTTTTAAAGATCTTATTTTGGCTGTTTTCTAGTTGACCATGAAAAATATATCGTGAGAGGGCATTACAGATATATTTATTTATCTAGGAAATAGTAGGAAATTTCACCATGTATTAACAGTCAAAGTTTCCCACCGCACGACAGGTAAATAGGCATTCCTCAATCGTCGCCGGCAATGGGTACGCCAGCCTATAAAGTAACAATTGGCATTAACACTTTATACCCTTCGGGTGCCTGGCGGCAGGCTGTCATACCCATTGCTTTCGGCTCCTCATTCGTCATAGCAGCTCTCTCCGTGTTGGCAGCCGCTTCATTCCTTACGCCTCGTACCTCGGCTCCATTCATTCAGCCGCTACCATCCCGGTCGCTGCTCGTGTTTAGGCTCGCCTGCTGGTCGGTCAGGCTGCGGGTTGTCATACTTTTTGCCAAGCGTCACCCTGAGCGCAGTCGAAGGGCAAAAAGTCCGCCAACCCTTGTGTAGTGCAGTCCGCCAGGCTTTTGTCCGTACACAACCCCGACTTCCAAAAGCCGCGTCCTTTCTACATAGGTCGCAAACCGCCCTCGTACCTCGGGCTGTAGTTTGCTCCCACCATTCCCTCCACTCGCAAGCGGCTCGCGGCACAAGGCCAACACACGCTCAAGGCTGTTTTACCTCTACCCACTCGCATTCTACAATCTAATATTTGGTTTAAGAAAACAATGGCTATTTTAGCGCAAAATCAATGCTATATGACGTATAGACGCAACTTTATTGCGTCTATTTAATTGTTGTGCGTCATGCGTTTGGACAAGGTGACAACAATTAATTATGGGACTTATAATCGGACTTTTTATGTTTTCAAAATTATTCTCCGGGACAGAGCAGGACGACAAATTTGTTGTGGGACAGGTTTGGGAGTATCACACGAGAAAGGGAGAAGAAAAATCAACTTTGACAATTGTGGGAGTTGAGAAACATAAAAAACTTTGGACAATAATCAACATCTACGTTGGCGGACTTAAGATTAAGAATCCAAATGCAGACAATGGACTTTCTGATGAAATTCAACATCTTCCATTTTCAAAAGAGGCTATTGATAAAAGCGTTACAAAGTTAATTGGGACAACGAAGAAACTGCCAGACTACAAAGACGGCTATGATGAATGGAGGACAGCATTTGACAAGGGTAAAGCCGGAGTTTTTTCTATTACCGTTATGGAATCAATTGACGTAATGGAGAAAACGCTGAATCAATAACAAGAGTGGAGTAAAACGCACGAACGCACAACAATGTGTATATGCAATTTAAATTTGATTAATCATTTTTAAAGGAAAATTTAAACTGCACATACACTAGCGTTATGCGATAATGAAAATGCGCCAAAAAACCATCCTACTAACTCTTTTTGTCCTTACTCTTGCTGGTTGCAAGAGGATAGATAATAATTGGAAATTAAAAACGAAGATTAAAGAAATTACTACCAAAGCTGATCAAGCAAAGAACTCAGTCTATAAGTTTCGTTTGGATAGTTTGACTGATTTTCCATGGAATGAGGCTTACTTTTTTTCAGGAGACTCTGGAGGTATTGGGTTAGATTATATAAGCAAGAACATAGGAGCACAGTGGGATGGACCAAATCTAGATGATGGAGAACTCAGGCTGATATTTGTAAACGACCACGTGGTTGTGTCATACGTTGACTTCGACTTAAATGATCATATTTGGTTTTTAAGTTGTGATTCTTTACCTATGAGTGACCAAAATTCTTTTACATATATCAAAAAAAGTACCTCTAATCAATTTATCACTTATTTACATTGCAATAATACTACTAAAACGAGAATGTTTGTACCGATTCATTGTTACGAAATATTTAAGGATAGAACCGATTGTAAATAATCATCATCGCATAACAACCGCTTGCCGCAATCGCGGTGGACGTGCAATTTTGAACTGAATACTTAATTTATAAATTTACATTCAACATTCGTTCTTCAATTGAACTTCAGTTCCTTCGGCAATACACAAAACATGAGGTGCAAGCGTAAAGAAACCATCAACTAAAACAATTTGCATTCGGATGATAGTTCCATCTATGACCGTTCAAGAAATTCACAAAGAGGTTTTTGAGGATATAAAAGGACTCAAGAACAAGTTGGATGCGTGTAAAAAAAATTTTGAAAGATTAGTTTTAAAATCTACGCGATATCCAGTAATGCAATCATATGCTTGTACAACTCTCGAACGGAAAAATAAATTTACCATCTATTATACGGCGCGTAAGCGAAGCGAACGTAGAACACCAATATTGCACATAATTGGTGTTTATTCTCGACCTGAAGGAAAATATGCCGTTGCTCCTACTTTAGATATGAACCTCGTCTCTATTTATCCTCCGCATTTTTTCAAAAGATATCGTGAAAGAATATTAAAAGATGATTCTATTTCAAACGAAGAAATTATCAATTTGTATTTTAAAAATGATTGGGGTTTTGTAGGCGCAGTTATAAATGAACAGTACGAATCAATTTATCATAGTTTTGAAAATTCCGAAGCGGAAGACAAAGTGAGCTTTGTGGCAGCAACTTCCCAAGGATATTGCTTTGGAGAAAGACAAGGTACAGTGAATATATTGAAAACGATAATTTCAGAGGATATGTTGTTCGACAATCAAAAAGCTATATTCATGAAACTCAAAAATGAATTTAATAATATGATTAAAGACATGTACGGGAATATAAAATAAATATGTCGCCAGCAGCACCTAAAACACACTAAACACAATGCGCGAAGTTGACTAAAAGGAAGAACTAGTTTCGCATTTTTTATCTTCCCCGAGCAATCACCGCCCATAGCGGGGGACCGTTAGCGCTACATCCAAACCTGGCGTCGGCCCCGTTCATCCAACCTTAAACCTCGCTTCCGCCCAAGTTAACCTTTTTTACAGCTATCAAGCCCTACGGGTTTGCAAGCGGTCAGCGGCATAAACCCTCAAGGCAATCTGCACAGTCCATTTATACGCTGCCTCGCTTGCAAAATAGCCGTAAAAAGTTTTGGGTTGCCTAACCGAAGTTTAAGAAGTTCTGTCGGGTTGACATTATTGTCATTTTCAGACGTGGTCAGACTGCTTTCCTTCATGCCTTTAACTACATTTAAGTCATTCTTAAAGAATACATATTTAATGTTTAGCTAAGCGGCTAACAAAAAAGTCCCCGCAATTTGCCAGGACTTTAATTCGATAGATAAAATATAACTTAATCGCGAACGGCCGTTTGGCTTACTGCCGAGGCCACCACGCCAATTGTTGCCAGGTAACCTGCAATGGTTCCAACCACTGCAGGCAGTGCAACAGGAGCAGCCAATAGTGCCCCGCCGATCGCTCCAATCATAAGACCAATTGTGCGGACCTTGCGGAAGAATTTAGGAGTAGGAGATTTTACCCGTTCAGCCAGGGTGATTTTTTTATCAGTGTTCATAGTTTTTAAATTGTTGATGTTCTAAAATTTCAATTCGTTTTTCCAGGTAGCTTACTTTCTGATTTAACAGATCATACCCGTTTTTAAATTCCGATTTGATCAGTGAGGTAGTGGTTTTTACTTCGGACAGATCCCGTTCTACTTTTCTGAAATCAGTATGCAGCTGCCGGATGAAATAGGCTACAGCCGAAAGAAGCAGACTAATTAAGGACCCAAAGAATATTCCAAGTTCTGACATAGTTAGAGGTGTTGATTTGTAACTGTTAAATGAGCAGATTCAGCAGGGATGATCATTGCCAATACCGGATAGATGCGCTCATAAGCCAGGCGCGATTGATAAACTTCAAATTCGCCATTCACCAGATTATACCAGGATCCGAGTAAAGGGCAGCCTGCCGTATCATTGATCGTATTGCCAATGTGCAGGTAGACCGATTTGAAATTGGGAATGCCCGAGATCTCGATCATTCCTTTATGCATCCCTGGGTATTGCTTCCGGCATTCCACGTTCATACCTCCCCAGGTATTTAAAAGGAGTTTGTAAGAACCTTCCGGGATACAAGTTTTCCCTGGTATTTTGATTGGACGAATCGCATCTTCTAAAAGATAGTTGGCAAAAACTCCGTTAATATATAAATGGCTCAGGGTAGATGATTTTCCCTGAGCCATTCGTTTAAGTTCAATGAGCGCCATCTTAAAAGGTAGCAATCAATTTTAACGCATTGCTTCCGTTCAACAAGTAGTAATTGACACCTACTTGCTGGTAGAACTCCACCCCTATGGCAGCCATAACAGTGGCATCGGTTGAAACTGTTGCCAAGTTTGATAAAGCCGCGTTTAAGTTCAGAACTGGTACCGCTTGTTTCAAATCCTGGAAGCCAGAGATTGCTACGGCCGAAGCTTCATTTTCCGCTGCAGCCAAAGGCTCATAAGTTTTCGTTGCTTCATTATAGGCATAATCCGAAACCACGCCCAATGCCAACACTACTTTGAAATGGGTAGCTCCAAGTGGCGCTCTAACCTTGCTGAATGGATCAAATGCTTCCACCTGTAAATCGGCACTCAAACGGTTAACTGCAGTTGTAACAGCAAAAGGAACATTGAACACGGTATCAAAGTTAATCTTGCGATTAAACTGGATTCCCAATAAATACTGAGGTTGTTGAGAAATAAGGATAGCGCGATACCCACGAGCTTCCGATTGATCCTCTAAGTTGATTTTTTTCATCACCGCAGTAACCCGGCCGGTTAGCTGTGAATCAGACATGGAATTGAGTAAAGCAGAAAATGCAGTTCGCAACGATTTGCCAGCTTTGGCCGAACCGCCAAACTCATTCATGTTTTCACGGGTACGACTGAACTCGCTTGCCGTTTTAACCTGCTGACTGGTAGGACCACCAACCATACCCGCAAAGTAACCTTTTTGACCTTTGATTTTGAAGTGGCGGATATCGCCCAGGGTACCCACATACTTTAAGGAGCCTTTTTGTCTTGCCATAGTTTTTAGCTTTTTAAGTGATAAATATTTTAGCTAAAACTATTGGTAATCAGGGATTTATTAAATATTATTGTAATGCATTCGGGTGCAACTACATCGAATTGTAGTGCACAAAGTGGTTCTTTAAAAAACTGTAGGTAGGTAAATTATAACATAAAAAAATGTTTAACCTATGTTGTACCCCTAAAACATAAATAGCCATAAATCATTGATTTATAGCTATTTATGAACTTGGTTGTGGTCCCTACAGGAATCGAACCTGTACCTCGAGAACCGGAATCTCGAATTCTATCCATTAAACTAAAGGACCTTTACTAGTAGTAGCCCAGACGGGAATCGAACCCGTATCTAAAGTTTAGGAAACTTCTATTCTATCCATTGAACTACCGGGCCTGCGATAGGCGGCAAAACTACTGTTTTGAAGCCAAATCTGAAAACGTTAAAAGGTCTTTTATCGAATTTCGCTTCCGTTTTTCACCGAAGTGGTTGGAGCGGCAAAGCATAATTTGCCATCAGCATCTTCAGCCATTAAAATCATTCCTTGTGATTCAATACCTTTAATTTCTCTTGGAGCTAGGTTAACTAGAATGCTTACCTGTTGACCAACAATGTTTTCCGGTTCAAAATATTCAGCAATTCCTGAAACAACCGTACGCTGATCAATTCCTGTATCTATCGTTAACTTTAATAATTTCTTAGTTTTTGCTACTTTCTCAGCTGCTAAAATAGTTCCAACACGAATATCCATTTTCGAAAATTCATCGAAAGAAATATTGTCTTTTGCAGGAGTAACCTCTTTTGCTGCAGCTGCATTTGCTGTTTTTGATGCTTCGAGCTTCTGTAATTGTTGTTCAATAACATTGTCTTCCAGCTTTTCAAACAACAAAGCAGGCTCTGCAATCTGATGCCCTTCTGCTAATAAGTTAATACCACCTGTATTATCCCATGAGCTTTCTGAAAGATTAAGCATGGTTGAAAGCTTTTGGGCACTAAAAGGAATAAAGGGCTCTGCCAAAACAGCAAGATTAGCGGCGATCTGCAAACCAATATTCATGATGGTTTTAACGCGTTCTTCATCTGTTTTGATAAGTTTCCAAGGTTCTGTATCAGCTAAATATTTATTACCTAATCGGGCCAGGTTCATAAACTCCTGCATGGCTTCACGGAAGCGATAAGCCTCAATAGATGCTCCGATTTTTGCAGGATAGCCTTTTAGCTCTTCAATAACTTCTTTGTCGAAATCGGTTAATGTGCCTAAAGCAGGAACTACACCGTTATAATATTTTTGGGTTAGTACTGCTACACGGTTAATGAAGTTACCGAAGATGGCTACCAATTCATTGTTGTTACGGGCCTGATAATCTTTCCAGGTAAAATCATTGTCCTTGGTTTCAGGGAATGTTGAGCACAACACGTAACGCAAAACATCCTGCTTATCTTTAAAATCAACCAAATAATCATTTAACCAAACAGCCCAGTTGCGTGAAGTAGAGATCTTATTATTCTCCAGGTTTAAGAACTCATTTGCTGGAACATCGTCTGCTAAAGTATATGTCCCATCAGCCATTAACATGGCAGGGAAAATCAAACAATGGAACACGATATTATCTTTTCCGATAAAGTGTACCAGTTTAGTGTCATCTGATTTCCAGTGCTCCTCCCAACTTGCAGCACTTGATTGCGGCTGTCGAGCAGTCAGGTAATATTCTTCTTTTTTAGCTTCCGGATAACCTGCTTTTTTCGATTCGAATAACTCTTTAGTGGCTGATATATAACCAATCGGCGCATCAAACCAAACATATAATACTTTTCCATCAGCGCCTTCAACCGGAACTGGTACGCCCCATTCCAAATCGCGGGTTACGGCACGAGGTTGCAAGCCTTGCGATAACCATGATTTGCACTGGCCAAAAACGTTCGATTTCCAGTTTTGATGGTCCTCTAAAATATATTTCTCTAGTTGAGGCTGGTATTTATCTAAAGGTAAATACCAGTGTTTGGTTGATTTTAAAACCGGCTGCTCTCCACTTAATGTCGATTTTGGATTAATTAATTCAGTGGCATTAAGAGTTGAACCGCAGTTTTCACATTGGTCGCCATAAGCTTTGTCATAACTACATTTCGGACAAGTTCCTGTGATATAACGGTCGGCTAAAAACTGCTGAGCTTTTTTATCATAATATTGCTCACTCTCTTCAACAATAAACTCGCCCTTATCATACAACTTTTTAAAGAAATCTGCTGAAGTTTCATGATGAGTTTGAGATGAAGTACGATGATAGATATCGAATGAAATACCAAAATCGCGGAATGAGTCGCCAATAATTTTATGGTACTTATCAACTACTTGCTGCGGAGTAACGCCTTCGGCCTTTGCTTTAATGGTAATTGGAACTCCATGTTCATCGGAACCACAAATAAATACCACTTCTTTACCCTTTGAACGTAAATAACGCACAAAAATATCAGCAGGTAAATAAGCGCCAGCTAAGTGGCCAATATGAACTGGGCCATTGGTATAAGGCAAAGCAGAAGTAACCGTATATCTTTTGAATTCTTTCATCGAAACTATAAAAGTGATTTAATGATAGATTGAGAGAATAATGGGTGTGAATAGCGATGTATAAAGCATTCTTTTCATTATAAATTCTCACGAAACTCGGCAAAGATAAAGAATTTAGTGTAAGCGGGTAATGACATTGCGACTGATTCTTGATTCTTGCATCTAATCCTTACATCTTTGCGCTATGAACAGAACTCCAGCTTACTTACAACCCGGCGATACAATAGGAATATTATGTACTGCCCGCTACGTAACCGCCGAACAGCTTCAACCTGCCATTAAGATATTTGAAGATTGGGGGTTAAAAGTAAAGCTGGGCAGTACAGTTAATGCCGAATGGCATATTTTCGGCGGTGACGATGTGTTGAGGGCCTGCGATCTGACAGATTTTTTTAATGATCCCGAGATAAAGGCTATTGTTTGTGCCCGCGGTGGGTATGGAACTATTCGCATGATCGATAAGGTTGATTTTTCGGGTTTTATAAATAATCCGAAGTGGCTGGTTGGATTCAGTGATGTAACAGCCTTACATACCCATATTAACAGTATGTACGAAATTCCTACCCTACATGCTTCCATGCCGGTTATTATTGATAATAAAACACCCGAAGCAATTGATTCATTAAAGAAAGCTTTATTTGGAGATGAACTCAATTACTCTTATAAAAACACTTCAACATTCGGTCGTAGTGGCGAAGTTGAAGCAGAGATTGTAGGTGGAAATTTATCACTCATCCATACGGTTCAAAATACCGTGTCGGAATTGTTCATGTATGATAAAATTCTATTCATTGAAGAAGTAGGAGAGTGGTTGTATAATATCGACCGAATGATGTGGAACTTAAAGCGCTCAAGTAAATTACAAAATTTAAAAGGCTTGATCGTTGGCGGTTTTAGTGAGCTTCAGGATAATGAAATTCCCTTCGGATTAAGCTATGAGGAAATTATTTGGGAGAAGGTAAAGGATTTTGACTTCCCTGTTTGTTTTGGCTTTCCGGCAGGTCATATTGCCGATAACCGAGCCATTAAGATGGGAGTAAATGCGGTGTTAAGGGTGGGTGAGAGTATTAGTTTTAGCCAGAAGATATAAAAAATGCCCCGATTTCTCGGGGCTATTTTTCGTCTATTTCGAGATAACAATCTTGGCTATTCCAAACGAACCTTCATCAACTGTATTGCTTACATTTATTGTAATGCTTGTTGAACACGCATCTAAAGTTCCAGTTCCCTCTACACTATAATTATGATACCCAAAGAAATCGGCTAATACCGTTTGTTTAGGGATGTTAATTGTTCTGTTAACGGGGTCAACTGTCATTGTAAAGGTCGCTGTTGGATCTTCAACCCATCCAGTTATTCTAAAAGTATTCTCACCCTCTAATGTTATTGTGACTGGATATGATCCTTCCCAGAAGCTTGGGTCGTCAACAGTTACAGATCCCGAAAAAGCATCTAAATTGAGTGGGCAGACAGCATTGAATGTTACAGTAAGGCTGGAGCCAGGGAAGTTTTGAACATCTCCACCATAGGGTTCAATTCCGTTAGAATTAAACCCTGGCACAACAGTGCCATTTGTTAGAACAACATTTGCTCTCATTTCAAAAAAATCACCTGGAACTATGCTGCTTACGTCTATTCCAAATACTTGAGCCAGTTTAGCTCCTGTTACATCAACACTAGTTGGAAAGGCTGTAATATCGGCCTGAAATACTTTTACGTTATTATAATCGCCATTTCGAGCAACCATTAGGTCAATCTTTTTAGGTTTCTCTTTATCTGGAAAATATAAACCAACATCTACTTTGCTTGCAAACTCTGCTGGTTCTTCAATTATGGCGCTAGCTCCTTCTCCTAACTTGACTTGTGGAACGGGAACACTAACGATATCAGGCAATTTGGGATTGTCCTCCTTTCGACAAGAAAGTGTTGCTATCCCAAGTAGAAGTATAATTGATAATATCTTTTTCATAATTAACTATTTTAATGATAGACAATTGCTTTCTATTTATCCCAAAATACTGGGAACTTACTTGGATCAGATTTTTGTGCAGGCGCATTTGCATTTGCATTTAAATCATTTTGACTAAATGGCAATGACAATGGGTAATCTCTACTTTGCTGTACAGGAATTGAAGGCTGAGCTCCCGGATTATCAGGGTCACCATCAATTGGGGGCTGGAATTTTCCTCCTGGGGCTTGTGCTGGATTTCTGGGATTAAACAGTACAGGAAAACCGGTACGTCTGTAGTCACTGTAGGCATCAACACTACTGCCGAAAGCTGCAATCCATTTTTCGGTTAATATAAGTTCTAACTTGCCCGCCGTGCTTTTGGCGTCATACTCGGACATCACCTTAGTAATGTAACTAGTAACAGCGGCTGAGCCAGCTAAAGTTGGAATTGTTTGTCCGGCGTTTGCTAATTCGACTACATAATCAACTTGTTTAAACGATTCAGTTATTGCAGCGTTTAATTTAGCCTTTGCATCTCCTGTCGCTATGCCAGCATTAATTAATTCGGCCTCAAGATAAAGTCTGTCGGCGTAGGTTAAAAACTTATAAGGTGCTGCTCCTGATCCACTTGTTGGGGTAATTTTAACTTTGTTGCCATCTCCGTCTAAGGCTCCATCGTCATATCGTCCACCAACCGGATATATGCCGAATAAGGTCATTGATTGATCTTGGGAGAAATCTCTATTTGGACCTGTAGAACCAAACACAATTGAAAGAAATGAACCATCTCTGTATTCAGTAGGGTTTTGAGCAGATTCAGTAGGAGTTAATTGAGTATAAAAATAATATGGAATTCTTGGGTCCTCATTGTTCGTTAAAATGGTTTCGTTATAACCTTTAAGAATTTCATAAAACCATGGGCTTTGATAATGAGTTTTTTGACCGGCGGGGTAATCCGAGTAACCAGGGTTTCGATCATCCGGAGAAATTGTTGTACCATAGTAAAACATTAATCCCTCTTCGGTTGAACTAATTAATGCCGATGGGTTGCTTAAAAGCTGATTCACAGGTCCGGATACATCTTGCGTTAATCTTATTTGAGTATAGAGCTTAAGCTTGATGGTGTTGGCGGCTTTTTTCCATTTTTCAACACTTCCCTGATACATAATATCACTTGCTCCAGGATCGCTTCCTCCTTTATCTAAATCTTGAATTCCCTCATCTAAAAGCGTAATTAGACTCGGGTAGACATCTTGTCCTTTATCATATTTTGGAAAAATAACCCCTGTTTCCAAAAACTTGTTAGCTTCTGAAAATGGAACATCAGCAAATGTGTCAACTAATTGGCTGAATGCATAAGCCTTCAGAATTTTAGCAATGCCTACGTAAACCATATTGCTTTCGGTGGTTCCCTGAGAAATAATATTTTCAAGATCTTGTAAAGAACCACTGTAAATATCATCCCAGGCACCTAGCAAACTAAAGTTTTCACCCGTGGCATTGTATTGATCCTGTGATTCTCTGACCGTTACCTGATGGGTATAAACAGAAAGGATTTCTGTTAAACCAATAGCTTCGCTACCTCTTGTAAAGCCTAAGCTAAAAGCTAAGTGTTGCTGAGCTGTAGGAAGAAGTTTATTCAGCGAAACTTTTGTTGGATTATTTGGATCCGTATTAACATCCAGAAAGCTTTTTGTGCAACTTGTTAGAAACAAGAAGCATATCCAAAAAACCGAGTACTTTATATTTATTCTTAGAAATTTCATATGTCATAAGTATTAAAATGTAACCTTTAAATTAACACCATATCGTCGGGTTGTTGGGGCTGCCGAAAGTTCAATACCTTGAGTAGATGATGCGAAACTGTTTACATCAGGATTGAAGTTCGTGTTTTTCGGCAAGTTAGGTGCTAAAAACCATAGATTTCGAGCTGTAAATGAAAGTGATAAACTGCCAATTGGAGTTTTTTGGAAGTATTTTTTAGGGAAATCATAACCCAATGTCAGTTCTCTTAATGTATAAACCGTTGCATCATACACATTCCATTCAGTTGCGGAATTGATGGCAAATGATTCACCAAAAAACATCTCATTCATACTCACTACTGTTGTATTAGGGATTTTGTTTCCGCCTGCATCTAATAAAGGCTCTCCGGTATTTGGGTCTCCATAGTAACCAGGGATTACGAAACCTCCTTCGCGGTTTTCGGTGTCTTTGGTAACTCCACGTCCTAGTAAAGAACTTACAGTAACCGAATACATATCACCACCTTGTGTCCAGTCAAATAAGGTATTAAAGAATATACCTTTATAAGTAACACCCAGGCTAATACCTGCTTTGTATTTAGGATTTGGATCACCTATCATTTGTTGTCCCGAGGCCCTGATTAATAAACCGGTTTCTGGATTAATCATTAAGTTGCCCTCACTGTCACGATAGTTAACAGTTCCCCTTAGGTAACCAAAAGGTTTTCCTGGTTCGATATAAGGAGAAATTTCATCCAATACGCCATTCAATGTTAGGCGAGTTAATCCTTCTTCTAAATAGTTTACAGTTGCTTTGTTTTTGGTGAATGTTCCTTTTATGTTAACATTCCAGTCTGCGGTTCTAATTGGATTTAACCCAAGCTCTAATTCTACTCCTTTATTGGTTACCTTACCCACATTAACATATGCATTGCTAAAACCGGAAGAAGTTGGAACCGGTACCGCGGCAATTTGGTTTGTCGACGCCCTTTGGTACCAAGCAAAATCAACACTAATTAGTTTTTTAAGAAACTCTAACTGAGTGCCTATTTCAATGTCTTCGGTGAACTCAGGCTTCAAATTTGGATTTAGTGCCGTATTAGCTTGGGTAGCTGATGGTTGTCCAACAACATTATTGCCAAGAGAGTAAGTATTTTGCAATGAATACGGAGGCGCATCACGTCCAACTTTGGCCCAGCTGGCCCTAACTTTACCAAAATCAAGCGGTCCCCAATTTATTCCAATCGCATCAGTAAAGATTACCGAAGCGGAAACAGAAGGGTAGAAATAACTTCTATTATTCTCAGGTAAAGTCGACGACCAGTCATTTCTTCCTGTTACAGTAAGAAATGCATAATTTTTATATCCTAAAGTTAATTCTGCATATAAACCCCATAGCCTTTGTCTTTCATAAAATGTATTAAGAAGATCTTTAGTGATATCCTTTGTATTGGTAATGGTATATATTCCGGGAGCTATTATTTGCGAACCGTCAAAACCTTGAGTATTTGTAGTTCGTTGGTTAACATTAAATCCTCCCATTGCCCTAAAGGTGAAATTTTCATTGAAAGCTTTATGTGGGGTATAGGTAAATACCAGGTTTGATTCAAGTTCCTGCTTTTTATAGTTTTGTTCAAAAATAGATCCTAAACCTCCTTCAGCCCGGGAGCCAAGATCAATAATCTGGCGTCTGAAGAAATTGCTAGTGTTAGCCCCTGCTTGGTAGCTTACATTTAGATTTATCGGTTTAATATCGTAAGATAACTTTAAAGAAGCAACGTATCTATCGGTACCAGTTTTAACCGTATTATGTTTCCATGACCATAAAGGATTGTCATACTGTGCCGGGCTTGTAGATACAGGAAACCCGTCAGCATCTTCATATGGTAAACCGGCTAAATTCCAGTTACGAGCGAGGAAAAGATTTCGTGCAAAGGAAGAAGCTGCCCCATCCACTTGGTTTTCACCGAAAACACCTCCTGCCTGATTACTGTTTGAATAAGCGAAATTACCTGCAGCGGTTAATCCGTTTGTAAGTTTAGAAAGACCACCAAAACTTAAGCTAACCCGGCTAAAATCGGATTCGGGAACGTAACCACTTTGAGTTAAATAGGATGCTGTTCCACTTAATGATGTTTTTTCAGTACCACTCTGAATGCTTATCGAGTTCTCATATAATGAGCCCTTATCGAAAAGGTCCTTAACATTGTTTGGGTAAGCCTGATATGGTACCGTTGGCCCAAACTGGTCAGGAAATGCTGCCAAATAAGCAGGCCAGGTAGGAATTGTTTCTCTGCTGCCAAATTTTTCTCCCCATGAACCATTAGCATTGGCGTAGGTGAACAATGTTCCTGCACCGTAAGTGTTTTGGTAATTAGGTAAGTTTGCAATTTCTTCCATTGCTGCTGATGAAGCAAATGTTACTTCAAGACCTTTTTGCGAGAGCTTTGAACTTCCTGATTTTGTTTTAATAATCAAAGCACCATTTGAAGCCCTTGATCCGTACAGTGCAGCCGCCGCCGCTCCTTTTAATACAGAAATAGATTCAATATCATTCGGATCCAGGGAAGATAATCCGCTTGAATAAGCACCTCCGCCAGAAGTTGGATCTGAGCTTTCAATTACATCATTCGAATACGGGATTCCATCTACTACAATAAGTGGTTCATTGTCTCCGTAAAATGAAGTATAGCCCCTGATATTGATTCTTGTAGCTGCACCAGGAGTTCCTTGGGATGCCCGAATGTCCACGCCTGCAACTTTACCTTGCATACCCTTAAGCATATCCGGTTCAGATTTCTGCAACAGATTATCTGGTGAAACCGTTGAAACAGCATATCCTAGGGTTTTCTTTTCCCTGCTTACACCTAATGCGGTAACTACAACTTCTCCCAACTGTTTTGAATCTTGCTCCAGAGCAACATTGTAATTATTACCAGCTCCAATTGTTACTTCATGGGTGATATATCCAATGTATTGAAAAACAAGAATTTTGGTTCCGGAAGGAATGGAAATGGAGTATTTGCCTTCTTGATTGGTTTGAGCACCTAAATTGGTCCCTTTTACTTGGATGGTTACTCCTGGTACGGGTTGACCATCTAATTTGTCGGTTACCGTACCTGTAATGGTACGGTTTTGCGCCATGCTAACAAAGGTAAACATCAGTAGCCAGGCGACTAAAAGTAAACTTTTCTTCATGAGAGTGAAATTTAGATAACTGATTTTTAAGCTTTTAACTATTTACAGAAGATCCGTATAAAGCCAAGGACAAATTGTTTGTTTTTTCAAACACTTTATTTCTTTATTGACTTTCTTAACATCTTCTTAAGAGAGAATAAATGCCTCGTATGTAAGTTTGCTTTATTGACTATGCTAAATTATTTGAGGTAAAAATCTCAATGGAAATGTTGAAGGCTGTTATCTTCCTTCGTACTAAATAATGAAAACTTCGATCGGCAAAAACTACATAAGAGGCACGGGTACAAAAATTCTAGCAAAAGTTATTCCGAGTTAAACTTCATCATAAATTACCCTTTTAGCTTATTTATTTGCATCTGTGAGGAAATAAGGCAGAGTTTTAACATCGGTTTTTCATGGATTGATGCCATGTTATGTTAATTTACATAATTGTAAATTCAAATCATAGGTTTAGAAAATAAATTAGTCCAAAAAGTTTGTAACCTTTTGGACTAATTTTTAAGAATAGATTTTATTTATCCCACCAAACAGGAACAGACAAATCACTAGTAACGGTTGCTTGTGTATTATATAATCGTTCGTCGATAGAGGTTGGAAACCTCACTGGTATCCTAGCGGGTTGTCCATTTGGATTAGGCAATAAAGCAGGAAATCCTGTCCTTCGAAAATCATTAAATGGTTCTATTTGTGTAAAAAGCGCAACATATTTCTGAGTAATTATTTGTTGTAATGTAACTGTAGTTGCGGAAGCAATATTTGTAACAAATGTGGGGTCTTCAGTTCCGGTAACTCTTCGTAACGAGGCTTTAATTGCTTCGTTGTATGCAGTAGCAGCTGCGGATCCATTCCCCAAACGTAAATTTGCTTCGGCTTCTATAAATTTAGCTTCACTATAAGTAACCAAAGGCAATGGTGAAGTATTTGAGGCAATTCCCAGCCCAAATGTTGAAGTATTGGTGTTAACTTGGTCACCTGCAGTGTTTCCGGAGTACCCTCCTGCTTGATCTTTTGAAGCAAAAAATGGCAAACGTGGGTCATTGGTAATTTTCATTAAATTAATAAACACGGCTCCCATTTGTATGTAGCCTCCTCTGTTACTTTGAAAAGCAGCCCATTGGTTAAAGCTCGTCGGCACATTAAAGAAAACAGCATCCATATCTCCGGCTTCCTTGCCACTTAAATCTGCAGCTGCCAAGAAACTCAGGGCTTGATTTGCACTTCCAGTAGCATCGATCTGACTTAAACGGTTTGCATATCTAGCTTTAACTATATATGCCGCGCGTTTCCATAAAGCAACATCACCCTCAAAAATAAGGTCATCCGCAGCGGGAAGTGAAATGTTATCTGAAGCAGCCTTGCCAAAATCAACAATGGCCGCATCGAGTAATGATTGAATAGCAGATATAACAGACTCTTGACTATCATAAGGTGATGAATACTGTTGTTCCAGACCTTTAAATGCTTGAGAAAATGGAACATCGCCCCAAAGGTCTGTTGCTGTTCCAATATTAATAGCCATCATTACCTTCGCCATTCCACCGTAATAAGGATTTTGAGCTCCATAGGTGTCGTTTAATGTTTTAGCATTAATAAGAGCTGCTGAATAAATAGTTTGCCAGTTATTGAGAACATCATTTTCTGTATAAACATATCGTGCATACGTTGCATATTGAAAGTTTGTTCCTGCAACATGCTGATCAAATAGGCTGGTTACACGAGCTAAGTCTCCAGTTTGTACCGCAAAGGTTGACACCTCCGATGCACTTAAAAGCAATGCCGCTGAGGCTACCTCGGGAGCATTAGGGTTTTCTGAATACTCTTCGAGTTTGCTATCGCAAGAAGCAGTCAGAAAAAATAATATAGTGGATATTAATGTTAAGCGTTTCATAGTCTTTTATGATTAGAATCCTATGTTAATACCAAAAATAAATGATCTCGATCCCGGATTGTTGAAATAGTCAAATCCTTGTATATTAGAACCCGCACCTGTCAAACTGGTTTCAGGATCAACACCATGATAATTTGTGTTTAAAAACAAGTTCCTGGCAGTAACATTTACACCAATGGAGTTTACATATTTTTCCCAAGGTTTTGGACGGAATGTATAGCTTAGTGTTAATTCTCTAACTCTAAACCAGTTTACATCTTCAATCATTTGCTCTGCTGCAGCTCCATTATCTCCTAGATAAAAATTATAATAGTCAAATGCACTAATTGAAATATCATTAGGTGTTCCATCGGCTTTCACTCCCGGAACTATATAAGTGCGTTCACGATCAGCAGAGGCCTCTGATCGGCCAATTCGGTTAAGACGAGCTCGTGTTCCATTCCAAATAGCTCCACCGTGCCTTATATCAAATAAAACATTCAACGAAACACCTTTATAACTAAATGTATTTCGAATACCTCCGGTCCAATCAGGCCAAGGGTTTCCTAATATTCCAAACTGTGGGTCCAGAAATGGTAGTCCACTTTCATCTACCAGTAGATTTTTATTGGCATCTCTGGCCCATTTGGTTCCATAGAGCATTCCTAATGGCTGACCAACAATGGCATAAGCGCCCGGATCTCCAAAGCCTGATTCTATTTCAAATTGGTCTACACCATCGGCTAACTCAAGTACCTCACTCTTATTTTTTGACCAAGTGATTCCCAGATTCCAATTGAATCCATCTCCTTTAAATAGATCTCCTGATGCTTCAATTTCTAACCCTTTATTTCTAAGTCTTGCTGAGTTTCCATAAACACTTCCAAAACCAGAGCTTGAGGCTAATGGCCGGAATAAGAGAACATCTTTTGACTCCTGATTATAGCCTGTTATATCCAGGTTTATGCGATTGTCTATAAACTTTAGATTTACACCTAGCTCATTGGCAATTTGGCGTTCAGGTTTTAAATCTGATGAGCCGATATTTGATAATGAATATCCAAAACCACTAACCCCCCCGTATGGAAATGATAGACCATTTGTAAAACCGTCCGTAAGAATTGGAACTTTTAAGTAGGTTTTTGCCTGATATGGCTCTGGAGATATACCAGATTGCGCATAAGCATATCTTAACTTGCCAAAACTAAACCATTCGGGTAGTTTGAAAGTTTCACTAAATACCCATGAAAGGTTGGCCGATGGATAAAAGAAGTTATTTTTTGCTGTACCAAAAGTTGATGACCATTCATTCCGACCAGCTAGTGAAATAAACAGCATATTGCGAAATGAAAAATCTAACTGACCAAATAATGCCCAGGTATACTGCCTTGTTTTTAACGTAGATGAGTATAAATTGGCCGCATTCGATAAGTCATAAAAATTAGGAATTGAAAGCACCGTTCCTCTGGAATATAAGCTTCCAAAGTTCTTATTTGTGATATTATGACCTGCAGTATAGTTTAATGTCCAATCTTTAGCAATATTACCACTGCCTGTAAAAATAAGGTCGCTGTAAATATCTCTATTTGTAATAGTGTTATAGTTTACCTGACCCGTTTGATCGGCGGCGTCATTGCCAAAAGAAGAAATTGCGAATACTTGTCGCCGATCATCTGAATAAGAATCGATCCCCAATTTATAAGTAACATTAAACCATGGCTTTCCAAGATAAGAAAGGTAAATATTTCCTAATACACGGTTCACATTATCATTAAAGGGGTTTTCATAAGAGGTATAATAAGGATTGTCGTAACCTAAGCCAAAATAAGTCCGTTGAAAACCATTATTGAATGTATAAGGATTTATATCAAAGGATGCGGGCATGCGCATTAGGCCTAACATTACTCCTCCCAAGGTGCTGCCGTTTTGCACCCTTTGTCCAGCTGATTTAATATAGTTCGCAGTACCACCAATTTTCAACCAGTCTTTTATATATCCATCGGCAGTAAGTCTGAAAGAAGTCCGTTTGAAATCTGTTCCGGGTACCACCCCATTCTGATTCGTATTGCCCACCCCAAACCTAAACGTAACTTTATCAGAACCCCCATCAACAGAAACATTAGTTGTATAAGATGTTGATGTTTCAAAGAATGTTGAGGCATTATCGTGTGAAGCAATTCCTGCCACACTCGAAATAAGCGGTCCCCAACTGGCCGATGTTCCAGCAGAAACATCATCGGCTGTGTTATATAAATTGTCAGGTCCGGGGTCTGCTGTAACATAGGTAGGAACCCCATTTTGTATAGTTCCCTGGGCATAAATGCTTTGTCTTTCTGGGAGATCGGTAACATTGGCAATCTCAATTGTTTGTCCCAAAGTAACTCCTAATCCTTTTTTATTCTTTCCTCTTTTAGTGGTGTAAACAATAGCTCCATTTCCGGCTCTTGCTCCATATAGGGCAGCTGCGGCAGGACCTTTAAGTATGGTTACAGATTCAATATCATCAGGGTTTAAGTCTATTGCTCTGTTTGAATTATTTACACCGCTAAGATTTTGATTAAAAGGATAATCACCGGCAGTACTTTGCGTAGTAGTATTATCTATTGGAACTCCATCCACAATAATTAAAGGTTGCACCTCTCCGGTAATAGTGGCAGGTGCTCTTAGCACTACTTTGCTGGAGGCTCCTGGAGTTCCTGCAGAACTCGTTACTTGCACACCCGCTGATTTTGCCGATAAGGCTTCGATAATATTAACTTCCCCAGAACGCTTAAGCTCATCACCTTTGAGATCAGTAACAGCATAACCTAAAGCCTTTTTTTCACGGCTTATTCCTAAAGCTGTCACAACAACTTCTCCTAATTGCTTAGAGTCCTGCTCCAATGCAATATTGACAACATTGCTTGCCCCTAATGCGACTTCACGAGTTATGTATCCAATGTATTGGAATGTAAGCGTTTTTGCATCACTTGGAATTGAAAGGGAATACTTGCCTTCTTGGTTGGTTTGGGAACCTAAATTGGTTCCTTTAACTTGGATGGTAACCCCGGGGACAGATTGACCATCTGATTTGTCGGTAACCGTACCTGTAATGGTACGATTTTGTGCCACGCTAACTAAAGAAAATAACACTAGCCAGGTGACTAAGAGTAAATTTTTCTTCATAAGAGTAAAATTTAAATAGCTGATTACCACCAAGTTAGTAAAAAAATAGTGGTTTGTCCATCCAAATATTTACCCGAGGGAGCTGGATTTCAAGTTATGTAACAAGCTTTTATCGATTTAGTTACACAACCTCAATTGTTGGCCTTTAAAACCAATGCTCATTTTTAGAACCCTAAATCTGTAACTTTTTTGAAACAGTGAAGAAGGCTGATTTAAGAGCTTACAACACATCGTTTTCAACAATAATTGTCAAAATTAACAGCACTTATTCCATCTACATTAACGATTGATCCGAGGGCTATTTCCACACCATTATCCAATTTCACAAACTCTTTATTATCCCTTTCAAAAAGATCAACTATCAATCCCATCGCATGTTTTTGCCGATTATCTTCATCATTATAAATGATCGAGCAAGGTGTTTTATTGGCTGCAAATGTTTCGAGTTTGCCAGAGAATAAGCTACTGAGTAATTTATATCGACCCATTTTTGAGATCATTAATGACTTTCTGTTGCCAGCTCCTTTTGATGCTCTTCTGTTAGTTTTCGCTGTAGTTCACCCGGAACCGGGGCATATTCGGCAAATTCAATACTTACTTTTGCTCGACCCTGACTAATATTTCGCAATACTGAAAAGTACTTATCAAGTTCAGCTAATGGTGTTCGGGATTTGATCACCTGAAATCCACTTCGATTATCCATCCCCGTAATAATACTTCTACGGCTTTGAAGTTCCGTCATCACATCGCCCATCATTTCATCCGGCACAGTGGTTTCAACATCATAAACCGGTTCAAGTAATTGAGGCTCAGCTTGATGAAAAGCCTCTTTAAAAGCCATCATTCCCGCAATTTTAAATGAAATATCATTGCTGTCAACCGGGTGCATTTTACCATCGTAAACGCTTACCCTAATGTCGCGCACATAGGATCCTGTTAAAGGCCCCTCGTGCATCTTTTCCATAACGCCTTTCAGTATTGATGGAATAAAACGGGCATCAATTACGCCACCAACAATACAGTTATTAAAAACCAGTTTTCCACCCCATGCTAATTCATGCGTCTCAGTATCTCTAACCGGGAACTCCTTGAGTGGAGCCATGCCATCAAAATAGGGCTCTATCTTCATAAATACTTCTCCAAACTGTCCCGCTCCTCCTGATTGTTTTTTATGGCGATAGGAAGAATTAGCGGCTTTTTGAATGGTTTCGCGATAGGGAATTCGAGCCTTAATAAACTCGACCTGCATCTTGTAAATATTTTCAAGTCGCCATTTGGTCAACGATAAATGAAGTTCACCCTGTCCATGAAGAATCACCTGTTTTAGTTCACGATTGTATTCGACCTCAATGGTAGGGTCCTCCATGTGGATTTCGCTTAGTACTTCGCTTAGTTTCTCGTCATCCTGTTTATTTCGTGCAATTATAGCTACTCTAACTTTTGGATGAGGAAACTTGATTGGAGCAATAGATCCGCTAGCTCCTTTAAAGTTTAGCGTATGATTGGTATAGGAATTCTTTAGTTTAAGAGTGCAACCAATGTCGCCGGCCTTTAATTTGTCAACGGCATTACGGTTTTTACCATCAGCAATAAAAAGTTGATTTAAACGCTCAACGGTGCTAGTTTTTTCATTAGTAAATTCCTGTCCAACGGAAACTTCACCTGAGATCACCTTAAAAAAAGAAAGCTTACCTAAATGAGGTTCAACCAATGTTTTAAAAATAAACAGGCGGGTTGGTCCTTTAGGATCACAGGGAGCTTCTTTTCCATTTTCCAACAGTTCTGCAGGCATGTCAACTGAGCTGGGGGCTACATTGTCAATAAATCCCATTAAACGGCCACTACCCATGTCTTTTTTTGCGGCTAAACAAAACACCGGAAAAACCTGATGTTTCATCATGCCAATTTTTAAGCCTTCACGCAGTTCATCCTCGTCTAAGTTGCCTTTTTCGAAATAAAGTTCCATTAGGCGTTCATCGTTTTCAGCCGCCTTTTCAACCAATTCATTATGTAGTTGATCTGCAGTTCCCTTTTCTGAATCAGGTATAGGTAGTTTTTCCGGCTTACCACCTTCTGCCGGAAACTTATACATGGTCATCTTCAAGAGATCAATGATGCAGTTAAAATTCAATCCGGCATTTAGCGGATATTGCATTACAGTAACTGCTGGTCCGAAGAATTTTTTAGCTTCTTCAATAGTTTGACTAAAATTGGCTTTGTCAGAGTCAAGTTGATTTACAGCTATTATTGTAGGTTTCTGATATCGGTCTATATAATCCCATAATAGCTCTGTACCTACTTCCACTCCATATTGTGCATTTAGTAACATTACCGCAGTGTCGCAAACACGTATTGAAGAAGCCACTTCTCCAATAAAATCATCCAATCCGGGGGTATCAATAAGATTTATTTTATAGTCGCGCCATTCGGTATGTAAAGAGGTCGCATAAACTGAATTACCACGTTCGTGTTCAATTTCATGATAGTCAGAGATGGTACTTTTATCCTCCACTGTACCTCGTCTGTTAATCAATCCTGCTTCAAATAACATGGTTTCGGCAAGCGTGGTCTTGCCGCTTTTCGCAGAGCCCACTAACACTACATTTTTAATGTGTTTTTCATCGTAAGTCTTCATAAATTTTCCTTTTTAGGTGGGTGAAAAGGCTTTATACGATTATTGAATTGGGAGCGGTAAGTAAAGCCTTTGCTTGCTGTTTTGTTGAAAATCAGAGGTTTAATTTAATTTTAATTTTTGATTAATGAAAACAAGAGGATTACTAATTTTATATAAGGTTAATAAAAACCAACGAACAGGTTAAGCGCAGATAGTAGTTCGATAATCTAATGGAGAAATTAGATCAAATTTTATTAGTAGTAATTTAATTTTATCTATGAGCAATTGTTTTGAAAATGATTAATTTCCACTTAATTAAAATCAAACCTTAGAAACACATGGAAACTAAAAGTACTTTATTTATGAAGATAAAAACTGTAGGATTGTTATCAATTGTATTGCTGGCAACTTCTTGTTCAAACGAACTTAAATTTGTAAAAGTAAAGAGCACTGAACCTGTATATGTGAGAACTACTGAAGCAGTTCAAATAGAAGCACAAAGTACCGAAACACGAGCTCAGGAAACGGAAAATACGGAAGCATTGGTTTCAAATGTGACACCTGATGGAGCAGCTCAAGCAACTGAAAGCTTAACAGGCCAACAAACTACTTCAACCCGTCAGTTGGTTCGTTCCGAAATGAGTAAAAATGTTGCTTTCAATAAATTATCGGCAAGCCAGCAAGAAAAGGTGGAGAAATTAATTACTAAACGTGTTGACAAAGTGGTGGCTAAGAAAAAAGCGGCTCCAGCTCCGGCTCCAAACGTTCAGTTCACACGTATTATGCTTATTGGTTTAATTATTCTATTAGCCGGTATTATTTTAGGTGCCATTGTTGGAGGTTTAGGCTGGATAGCTTTCGTAGTAGGTTTAGGTCTTATTGTTTACGGATTGATTGTTCAACTATAAAAATATCCTTTTACACTATTAATAAAGCGGCCTTGCAGGTATATTCTGCAAGGCCGCCTTATTATAAAATGAAGCAATTCTTTTATTTTAATAGCTTCTCAATAGCTTTTTCAACTTTTTCAAAGCCAAAGCCAGCAATAACGCTATCCATTGCGGTTTTTATTTGAGAGGTACAAAGATTGCCAATGCTTCCTTCGTGTGTATGGTTAATACTATCAGGGACTTCAAAATTGCCATCTTCTATTGCTAAGCCAACGCTTTTATAAGCTTCGCGAAACGGTACACCCTGTAATACCTGGTTATTCACTACTTCAACGCTAAATATGTATTTATACTTTTCATCATTAGTGATGCCATCATTGCAGGTAATATGCTGCAGCATGTAATTACAAATTTGAAGGCAATCGGTTAGCTCTTCAAATGCCGGAATGATCAGTGCCTTGGTGATTTGCATGTCGCGGAAATAACCCGATGGCAGATTATTCGTTAATAAGGTGAGGTCATTAGGTAAGCCTTGCAATTTATTGCATTTAGCCCGGATCAGTTCAAAAACATCAGGATTCTTTTTATGCGGCATTATGCTCGATCCGGTGGTCAAATGATCAGGAAAGCTGATGAATCCGAAATTCTGACTGATGTATAAACAAACATCATAAGCGAATTTTGATAAGGTAGCAGCTACCGATGCTAAAGCCATAGATACGATCTTCTCTGACTTTCCGCGTGTCATTTGTGCATAAACTACATTGTGGTTTAAGGCGCCAAAACCCAATAGTTCAGTAGTTAGAGTACGGTTTAATGGAAATGAGGAGCCATAACCTGCAGCCGAGCCTAAGGGATTTTTATTGGAAACCTTATAAGCGGCCAATAGCAACTCCATATCGTCAACCAGCGATTCGGCGTAAGCACCAAACCATAAACCAAACGATGAAGGCATAGCGATTTGCAAATGCGTGTATCCCGGAATTAGTTTTTCTTTATGTTCCTCACTCAGTCCTTGCAGCGTATCGAATAACTGCTGTACCAATTGCACAATTTGCTTTAATTCATTACGCAGGTATTGTTTAATGTCAACTAATACCTGGTCGTTACGCGAACGACCACTGTGAATCTTTTTTCCGGCTTCACCAATTCGTTGAGTCAATAAGTATTCTACCTGTGAGTGAACATCTTCAACCCCATCTTCAATTTTAAATTCTCCGCGCTCAATTTCACTGTAAATTTTTACCAGCTCTTTTTTTAAGGTCGAAAGGTCTTCTTTGCTTAATAGTCCAATGCTCTCTAGCATGGTAATATGTGCAATGGAGCCTAACACGTCAAACGGTGCCAGGTACATATCCAACTCACGATCGTTACCTACTGTAAATTGTTCTACTTCTTTTTGTACGTTGGTGTTTTTTGCCCAGAGTTTCATTTAAACACTAATTTTTCGAATTAATCGAATTTCACGAATTTATTTTTATCTCACATCTCACATCTCACATCTCACATCTCACATCTCACATCTTTTATGAAGTATACGCCTTAGCCTGTACAAATGAGTAAAAAAATACGGCATTTGGGTTTTTGGCTACGGCTTTCATTTCTTCTTTTACTTTTTCGGCAGTTTCAGCCTCCACATATCCCGAATCAATTAAGTTAGGCATTCCGCTCATCAACAGATCAGCCCAAAAATTGATCATCTCGGCCCGCTTCCCCGGTTGACGATTATCCAAATGAATGGTTTTAACCGTTGTTTGAATATTGGAATAGCCTACACTTTGCAGCATGTTTCCTAATTTGGCTCCAATAAACGGATCTCCGCCCATGTCATATTGTAAGTCGTTGTAACGCTTCCAATAAAGCCAGGTGTTGGGAGAATAGGGGTCGAGAAAAAAACTCGAATTCAATACCTCCGTCAGATAAACTACACTTCCTGGTTTTAGCACCCGTCTGATCTCTGATAGCACTTTTACGGGGTTAGGGATATGCTCCAATACCCAGCAAAGAAAAGCCCCGTCGAATTTATCATTTGCATTAAAATCCATATCGGTGGCATCCATCTGCAAAATCTCATAGCGGTTTTTTGCCACCGGATTTTCACTTAAAAAAGCACGCGCTGTTTCAATCTGGCTCTCCGAAAAATCAACACAGGTTAATTGTGTTGAAGGGAATCGGCGTAGCAAAATTTCTGTTTGTGCACCCACACCGCTACCCACCTCCAGCAGATTCTCAACTGATGAAAGATCGATGTCTGTATAAATATAGTTTTCGAGAAAACGAGCCTGGCGCATTAAGCGCTCCTGTTCAGTTTTCGAAAAGCCGTGAAGGTATTTTTCCTTTAGCATAAGATTACGGGTTTCGAATTTCGTGTTGAGTTTCTAATTTAAATAATTAATCATTGTAATATCTTTCTAAGTCTTCTGACTAGATCAAATGATTATTAAAAAGTTTACAATGTGAAACCCCTAACCCGCAACTTACAACCCCTTAATCACCTTACTCAATATCTGTATATAAAGGTCAATACCCTCTTCAATTTCATTCAAATAGATGTACTCATCTGCAGTATGAGATCTTGCCGAATCGCCAGGGCCTAATTTTAAAGAAGGCACCGGAATTAAGGCCTGATCGGAAGTAGTAGGAGAACCATAGGTTTCTCTGCCTAATGCCAAACCCGATTGAACAATCGCGTGATTGATATCAATAGCTGAAGAACGCATACGCATAGATCGTGGTGTAACCTCACTGCTTACATTGGCCCGAATGGTTTCCAAGAGTTCCTCATGCGTATACTGCTCGGTAACGCGCACATCAATCGTAAACTCACACCTATCAGGAACTACATTGTGCTGAGAGCCTGCATGAATGATGGTCACACTCATCTTAATGGGCCCCATAAATGGAGACACTTTAGGGAATTGATAGGAACTCAGCCACTGAATATCTTTTAATGCTTTGTAAATAGCATTGTCGCCTTCTTCACGTGCCGCATGTCCCGATTTTCCGTAAGCAACACAATCGCATACCATTAAACCTTTTTCGGCAATAGCCAGGTGCATTTGAGTAGGCTCTCCAACAATGGCAAACTCTACAGGTCCAAGTTCGGGCACAATAAGTTCGATGCCATTAAAACCCGAAATTTCTTCTTCAGCCGAAGCGGCAAAAGCTACATTATATTTTAAGTTTTCCTGATCGTGATAATAAAGGAAGGTGGCCATAAGGGAAACTAAACATCCGCCAGCATCATTACTGCCCAAGCCAAATAGCTTGCCGTCTTCAACAATTGGAGAGAAAGGATCTTTGGTATAACCTTTATTAGGCTTTACTGTATCATGATGTGAGTTTAAAAGAACAGTGGGCTTTTTAGGGTCGTAATGCTTATTAAATGCCCAGATATTATGCATTTTGCGAAAAGTAAATACACCTCTTTCTTTTAAGAAAGATTCGATCAGATCGCCGGTAACATTTTCTTCCTTACTAAACGACTGAATAGAAATCAGCTTTTTCAGCAATTCTATAGCGTCGTGTTTAAGTTCATGGTTCATTATATAGTATACTTTATAGCACTCTTCTATTTAATATAAATCGAAGAATCTCTAAATTTCGAATCGATTCTTTAAGGTTAATGGTTCCCTTTTCAGGGATTGCAAAACTAAGAATCCTTCGAATACAATCCACCAGCTTTTATTGCAGAAGTTCGGATACCTTTAATAAGTGCTGAGCTAAAACCCTGATGCTCCATTTCATTTAATCCGGCAATGGTACAACCACGAGGAGAAGTAACTTTATCAATTTCTCGTTCTGGGTGAGCGTCTTCTTTAGCTAATAAGGCAGCAGCTCCTTTAGCTGTTTGCACCGCCATATTTAAAGCTTCTTCAGAATGAAACCCGATCTCAACACCTCCTTGCATGGCTGCACGGATAGAGCGCAAGAAAAAGGCGATACCGCATGCACATAAGGCGGTGGCAGAGGTCATTAGTTCTTCTTTAATTTCCTGCGTAATTCCAACGGTATTGAAAATTTCATTCACCAATTCTTTGCGCTCGGCACTAACGCCATCAAATGATATACAGGTCATCGATTCACCCACAGAAATAGCGGTGTTTGGCATTGCTCTTACTACGGCCGGAGCTTTTCCAAGATTGTCTTTTACATCCTGAATTGATACGCCTGTAACTAAAGAAATGATGAGCTGGTTTTCGTTGATCGAATCCTTGATCTCGGCTAATAAACCATTTAATTGCTGCGGAAGTACTCCCAAAACAACAATATCAGCAGATTTTGCAGCGGCATTATTATCATTGGTGATTTTATAACCTTGGATAGAATAGGGCTGTAAGGCGCCAAGGTTACGACGGGTAATGGTAATTTGTTCGGCGTTATAACTGCCTGATGTTACGAGTCCTTTGGCAAGAGCCAAGCCAATGTTTCCACCACCCAAAATGGCGATGTTGAGGTTTTGTGTTGACATGTATTAAGCTTTTGAAGTTTATAAAATAAACTTCATGTGGTTTAGCGTTGGTAGCGCTTTATAATCGATTACGAAATTTTTGTCCCCGAATTCCGATCGTTGTTGATCAAATCTTTTAATCCATCAGCGTGCATAATGTAAACCGAAGAAACGCCCTTGTCAATAGCGGCAAAAGCATTGTCAAGTTTAGGTATCATACCCGCCACAACAATTCCCTGCTCTTTCAGTTCAGCAAAGTACGTTTTGCTGATTGCAGGAATTACTTTATCTTCTCCATCCAACACACCATCTTTTTCAAAACAATAAATCAGGTTTACTTTAAAGTTTTTTGAAAGTGAAACTGCAACTGTTGATGCAATGGTATCGGCATTGGTGTTTAGCATGTTCCCCTGCTGATCATGAGTCAATGGCGCCAAAATAGGGGTGAGCTCAGCTTGCAATAAAGTAGAAAGAATTTTTCCATCCATTTTACCTTCTTCCACATCTCCCACAAAACCGTAATCAATTTCTTTAACTGGTCGTTTATGAGCCGGGATAATATTTGCGTCAGCTCCTGTTAATCCGATAGCATTACAACTCAACGCCTGTAACTTAGCAACAAGGTTTTTGTTAATTAAACCTGCATACACCATCGTTACGATCTTCAAGGTCTCATTATCAGTAATTCGGCGGCCATCCACCATCTTAGCTTCAATGCCTAAACCTTTGCTTATTTCGGTAGCTACTTTGCCACCACCATGAATTAATACCTTTAATCCCTTTAGTTCCGAGAAATCTTTTAAAAACGAAGCGAGCTTTTCTTCGTTATCAATAATGTTTCCGCCTACTTTTATAATGTTGACAGCTTGTTGCATGTACTTAAATATGATTGAATGACAGAATGATAGATTGAGAGAATAGAAAGGCTTTCTTCAATCGTTCTCTTCTTCAATCCTTCTTTCATTTTATTAAAGTTTGTTTCCTTCTATTAACTTTTTAAGGACGGTTTGTGCCGCATAAACGCGGTTGGCGGCTTCATGGATAACCAGGGAGTTTTTACCGTCTAGGATATCATTGCCGAGCTCCAGTCCACGGCGAACAGGTAAACAGTGCATCACTTTGGCATTATCGGTTAGCTTTAGTTTTTCATTGTCCATCATCCAGCCCTTGCCATCAGTTAAAATCTCGCCGTAATTACTGTAGCTTGACCAATTTTTCACATACACAAAATCTGCGTCTTTCAATGCCTCATTCTGATTGTGAGTAATTTTGGCACCTTTTGTAAATTCTTCAGCGAGTTCATAGCCTTCAGGATGAGTGATCACAAAATCAACCATATTTAACTCTTGGGCCTTAACCATCCATTCCGAAAACGAGTTTGAAACGGCCTGTGGTAACGGTTTTACATGCGGGGCCCAGGTTAAAACTACTTTAGGTTTTGACTTGGTGGCATGTTCTTTTATGGTGATTAGATCAGCAAAACTTTGCAGTGGATGACGGGTAGCGCTTTCGAGAGAAACCACCGGTACACCACAATATTTAATGAACTTATTCAGAATGTCTTCACTGTAATCTTCCTGTTTATCTTTAAGATTAGGGAAACAGCGAAGGCCCAAAATATCGCAATATTGACCTAATACTGCGGCGGCTTCCTTAATATGTTCAACCGTATACCCATCCATTATCACATCATCATTCATTTCCAAGCGCCAGCCTTCTTTATCCATATTGATAACCATAGTATTCATGCCCAGATTCATAGCCGCCTTTTGGGTACTCATGCGGGTACGTAAACTAGGGTTTAGAAATACCAGGCCCATGGTCTTCTGACCTCCGATATCGACAAAGCCAAGAGGGTCACTTTTAATTTTAAGCGCCTCGCTAACCCATTTATTCAGGTCATTAACATCGTTTACTGATGTGAAATGTTTCATTGGCAAAACTTGAGTTATGTTATTAATGCTCAGATGCTTTTCAGACTGTTAATATAATAATAGCTGCTAAACTTATTTAGCAACCGCAACCGAATTCAATACCTGCTCAAAAGCCTGCAAGAATTTCTCTGCTTCAGCTTTGGTGATATTTAAAGGAGGAAGCAAACGAATTGTATTTTGCTTACCCGAAACACCGGTAAGAATCTTAAAGTCGTTCATAAGTTTTTTGCGTACCTCAGCATAGTTATCCAGCTCCACCCCAATCATTAATCCATAACCACGAACATCTTTAATGCCTTCGAACTTTTTAAGTTCAGCCATTAAATAAGATCCAACTTCTGCAGCATTTTGCATCAGTTTTTCTTGTTTAATGATATCGCAAACTGCAATTGCTGCCGCGCAGGCTAGATGATTTCCTCCAAAAGTGGTTCCCAACATGCCGTGCTTAGCTTCAATGTGAGGAGCGATGATAATTCCTCCGATTGGAAAGCCATTGCCCATGCCTTTGGCCATTGAAATAATATCGGCTTTAACATTTGAATGCTGATGTGCAAAGAATTTACCTGAACGTCCGTAGCCTGATTGGATCTCATCCATGATCATTAACGCGCCGAACTTATCACACAACGAACGTACTTTTTGTAAGAATGAGTCAGTTGGCACCTGCACACCGCCAACACCTTGTAAGCCTTCAATAATAACTCCTGCAATTTCATTATTCATTACAGCTTCTAAAGCCGCTTCATCATTAAATGGAACAAAGATGATATTGCTCGTTTCGTTTATAGGAGCAATGATCGATTTATCATCCGTTGCAGCAACAACAGCCGAAGTGCGACCATGGAATGATTTGCTAAATGCTACAATTTTCTTTCTTCCGGTATGAAATGAAGCTAGCTTTAACGCATTTTCATTCGCTTCGGCACCTGAGTTACATAAAAACAGGCTGTAATCTTCATAGCCTCCTGTTAACTCACCCAATTTTTTAGCTAATTCTTTTTGAATAGGAATTTGAACTGAGTTAGAATAGAATCCGATTTTGTTTAGCTGCTCATTGATCAGCTTTACATAATGCGGGTGGGTGTGGCCAATGGAAATCACGGCATGACCGCCATATAAGTCTAAATATTTATTTCCGTTTTCATCCCAAACGTAAGAGCCTTCAGCTTTTACCAATTCAAATGGGAATAATGGATATACATCGAATAAATTCATAGTTCTAAGTTTTGAGTAATTAGTTTTGAAGTAATTCTATGATTGTTAAAAGCATGGAATTTTATTCATTTCCTCTTACTTTGTTGATTAATGCAATCATCATTGCTCTAATTTCATCTATTTCTGAATCTAACTTATTGTAGCTCTCTTTTGATATGTATTCTAGGTCTTTTGAAAGAAGTAATAAGTATGAAACTTCGTTTACGGAGCCTAAAGATGTTTGAAGATAGTTCGCCAAATCATTTTTTGTATACTTTCCGCATCCTTCGGCCACATTGCTTTGAATTGAAAAAACAGCACGTCTAATCTGACTAGTAACACCGAACTGTTCAGATTTTGGAAAATCCGTCGAGATTTTATAAATCTCAAGAGTGAACAGATGTGAACGTTGCCAAACGAGTAGTTTTCTATAATCCTGCATTTACTTATTACTAAATACTTATCACTTAAAACTACCCTAAAATCCTACCGGTTTTAGTCTCAATCCGGCGTTTTCATCTAAGCCAAACATTAAATTCATGTTTTGAACCGCTTGTCCCGAAGCTCCTTTTAACAGGTTATCGATAATGCTCAGTACCATTAGCTTACTGCCATGTTTTTCTACATGAACTAAGCATTTGTTGGTGTTCACTACCTGCTTGAGGTCAATATTGTTACCTGAAACATGCGTAAACGGATGTGAAGCATAGAAATCTGTATAAAGCTTCTCTGCCTCTTCTTGTGTACCCTCAAATTCTGTATAAGCGGAAACCATGATTCCTCTGGCAAAGTCACCTCTGTAAGGTATAAAATTAATTTCCTTGGAAAAACCGTTCTGCAATTGCTTTACACTTTGAGTGATCTCTTTTAGATGCTGATGACCGAAAGCTTTGTAAACAGAAAGATTATTGTTTCGCCAAGAGAAATGTGAAGTAGTACTTAATGATTGGCCCGCCCCAGTTGAACCGGTTGTGGCCGAAATATGAACTTCTTCGTTTAACAAACCTTTGGCAGCCAATGGCAATAATGCTAACTGAATACAGGTGGCAAAACAACCTGGGTTAGCAATGTTTTGAGCTGATTTAATGTCCTCCCGCTGAAGTTCAGGCAATCCGTAGGTAAAAGTTCTGTCGCCTTGTTCTGCATTTAAAATATGGCCATCCGCCTTATTTAAACGGAAATCCTGGCTTAAGTCAATGATTTTAATTCGTGCATCAAAGTGATTTGCTGAAAGGAATTTCTTAGCATCGCCATGACCCACACATAAAAACAAAACGTCGATATTCTGGGATGTTTCTGCCGCAAATTTCAGATCGGTATCACCCAGTAGATCGGTGTGGACATCTGAAACTAAATTGCCGGCATTACTATTACTATGTACAAAGGCAATTTCAACATTTGGATGGTTAATCAGGATGCGTAATAATTCGCCGCCTGTATAACCAGCTCCGCCGATGATGCCTGCACGTATGGTAGTTTGTTGCATTAGTACTATGGTTGAATGAAAGAAGGATTGAATGACAGAATATTCACTCATTCTATCATTCAGTCATTCTATCACTTAGCGTTTATAAATTGTTCACTTTATGATATATACTCACCTGGTTACCGAATATCTTGGTAAAGCCTTTAACATCTTCGCCACTCCAGGTATTGTTCATCTCGCCGTAGCTGCCAAATTTGGCGCTCATCAAATCATGATCTGATTCAATACCCGTAACCAAAAACTGGTAAGGGCGAAGACTTACAAATACTTTTCCGGTAACAAACTGTTGAGTGCTCTGTAAAAATGATTCAATGTCTCGCATTGTTGGATCAAGTAGCTGACCCTCATGCAACCAGTTTCCGTAGAACATGGCTAGCTGGTCTTTCCAGTACAACTGCCATTTGGTAAGCACATGCTTTTCTAAAGTGTGGTGTGCCTTAATAATAATCAAAGGAGCAGGTGCTTCAAAGCCTACACGGCCTTTAATACCTATAATGGTATCACCAATATGAATATCACGGCCAATTCCGAAAGGAGCAGCAATTGCAGTTAAGGCTAAAATTGCGTCAGCCGATTTTTCATATTTTTTATCATTGATGCCTTTAAGTTCACCTGCTTCAAAATGCAAAGTAATATCTTCTGGCTCTGATTTAGTTACCTGCGTTGGCCATGCACTTTCCGGTAAGAAACCGTTAGAGGTAAGGGTTTCTGCACCGCCAACAGATGTTCCCCAAATGCCTTTGTTAATAGAGTATTTAGCTTTTTCCGCACTGTAAACAACATCATATCTTGCTAAGAATTCGATCTCTGCCTCACGCGAAAGTTTATTGTCGCGGATAGGAGTGATGATCTCAACTTCAGGAGTTAGAATTTGGAAAACCATATCAAAACGTACCTGGTCATTGCCCGCTCCGGTAGAACCATGGGCAATTGCTTCAGCTCCAATTTCCTTAGCATATTTTGCAATAGCCATAGCCTGTGCAATGCGTTCCGCGCTTACAGAAAGGGGATAAGTGTTATTTTTTAAGATATTTCCGAAGATGAGATACTTAATGCAGCTTTCGTAATAGTTGTCTATTTCGTTAATGCATCGGTAGGTTTTTGCGCCAAGGGAAAGTGCGCGTTCTTCAATCTGAACAAGTTCTTCTTTGCTAAAACCGCCTGTGTCAACAGTTACGGCATGTACCTCCATGTTTTTTACCTTCGACAGGTATACGGCGCAGTAAGAGGTGTCCAATCCGCCGCTAAAAGCCAATACTACTTTTTTCATTTGGGGGGTTAAGAAATAATAAAAACAGCCACTAATGATCCGGAAGACTTTTTCCGTGTGATTGCTTTGGTTTTATAAAATCAGTTAATATCATGTTACGCGTTTTTAGCTGCGTTGCAATTAGTATTTGTTTAAAAAGAAAGCATTAAACAGTTTGAACGAACCAAGTTTGCGTTCAATACGTTCAAACAATTTCGATTTATGAGTAACCTTTTCCAGGTGCTCCTCTTTTTTTACTTCTTCTTCTTCTTTTGGAGGCTCTTTTTCAGCCGGATCGTAAAGCATTGCCGTACAAAGGCAGTTTTTGCGGCCTTTGCTCATTAAAATATCATGATTTACACAGCTCTGACAGCCTTTCCAAAACTCTTCATCGGTGGTGAGTTCTGAATAAGTTACAGGCTCATAACCTAATTCGGAGTTGATCTTCATCACTGCCAAACCGGTAGTTAGTCCGAAAATTTTAGAATCGGGGTATTGCTGACGAGAAAGTTCGAAGATTTTGTATTTGATAGCCTTCGCAAGGCCTACTTTTCTAAACTCAGGATTGACAATTAAGCCTGAATTGGCAACGAATTTTCCATGGCTCCAGGTTTCGATATAACAGAAACCAGCCCAGGTTCCGTCTTTGTGCAAAGCAATTACGGCTTTGCCTTCTTGCATTTTATTCGCAACGTAATCGGGTGAGCGTCTGGCAATACCGGTTCCTCTGGCTTTGGCCGATTCAGCCATTTCCTCCACTATTTGCTCAGCATATGAAATATGTTGCTCGCTGGCAACAATTATGTCAAAATCAGAAAGTTGCACTTCTTCTAAAATGAAATGATTACAAAAATACCAACTAAATCAACAGTGCTGGTTTAAAATTCAGCTTTTAATGTTTAGTTAACGTTAAATGTTCAGGAAAACTTTATGTGAGGCTTGACCATCGCGTAGACAGTCGGTGATAAAATGGACGCATCAGCGTCGCGGGAAATAAGCAACCGGGGTTGGGTGAACAAAAACTACACTCATTAGCGTAGAAAAAACCACTTCTTTCGAAGCGTTTATCATATCGGTTACGTATGATAAAAAGTGTTTTTTCATCTGTTTTGGATTCTTTATTGTTTTAACTAATTGCTCAATCAGTATGAATGAAGACTATTAGTTATATAATTAATAAACAGTTAATTAATTTATTATGATTTTTTACAAATATTCACATTTTAATTTAAAAATCGCAAATAAAAAAAATATTAATTGCCAAACTGTTAATGCACAATAGATTCATTGGAGTATTTGGGCTTTCATCAGGCTTTGAGTATATTTATAAGTAATTGAAAATGATTTTATTACAATAGATTTATTTCTATGAAAACGTTCTTTTTTGATACCCACAACGACAGCCAATTCAATCGAAACTCATGGATGATTTTGATTCTATGCATGGCTATTTCCGCAGTAATTCTTTTCACCGGCGTTTTTAGTGATTATCGTTGGACCATTTTATTGGCCTATTGTATTCTGTTACCAGGCCTGATTGTTCGCGAATGGTATAACCTGGGGCACAATGGTTTCGCATTTGCACTTACCGTATTGTTTTTAGTGGTAGCTACTTTATATGTGTTATTTCTTTGGACGGGCTTTCTTCATCATTAGATAAAATAACTATACCGGTTTGAAAGAGATCTGCTTTAATTAAAGTGGATCTCTTTTATTATAATCATCACATCTTTATTATTGCAACTGTTATACTCAATAAAGAATGATGAACCGTTTAGAAGACCTGTACCTGGAAGCAGAAGCTTCAATAAGAAATAGTGCTTACCTTGAAGCAAAGCAAATGTATGAGCAAATGTTAACGGAAGAACCCACCTCTGCTCATGTTCATAATTCGTTGGGATGGATTTATAAGACCCAATTGGAAGATTTTGAGAAAGCCGAAAATCATTATCGTGCGGCAATAAAATATGAACCTTCCTATCCGCATCCATACATTAATTTAGCCGCATTATTAACTGATGCCGAAAGATGGATTGAGGCTGAATTAATTTTAGATGCATCATTATCAGTGGCAAAGGTTGATAAATGCGCGGTTCATATCAGGTATGGATACTTGTTTGAACTACGCCAGGATTTTGATCTCGCTATTGAACATTTTAAAAAAGCATTGAAATTTGCACTCACCGATGAGCGATTGGAGGCTCTTAAAAAAGATATTGCCAGGTGTGAATTTAAAACTACACTTTAGTATTAACTGCCAAATGTATCTTTCGCTCAGTTGGTTTTTGCAACAAAAATATTTCAGAAAATTTGCCGAAAAACATCAACCTTTGTAATACATACAACCATGTATAGCAATGGATAGATTACAACGTTTTTTTTGGTTTTGTTCAGGCGTTAATAAAGAAGTTCTCTTAAAACATACAACTGAGCATAATAAGTATTTCAGTATTGGTGCAACTGTGTTTTTTACAGCCGTTTTTGCAGCCTTGTCTGGAGGTTATGCATTATGGTTTGTTTTTTCGGGCAGTAATTTGGCTGTTGTTTTTGCGTTGGTATTCGGACTGCTGTGGGGCCTGGCAATTTTCAACCTCGACCGATACATAGTTTCCAGTATCAGCAAACACGGATCCTGGTTCAAACAATTGCTGCAGGCATTGCCGCGTTTGATTTTGGCTATTCTTGTGGCGGTGGTAATAGCCCGGCCATTGGAATTAAAAATATTTGATAAAGAGATCCGCTCGAAACTAAAGGAAAATTATTTATCGGACCACAAAGCCAAAATAGATACCATTAATCTAAGCTTTGCAAAAAAGTATACCATCGAACTGAATAAACGGACTTCGTTACAAAAAGAGGCCGACAGTTTGGATAAAGAGGTAAAACAATTACGCTATGTGTTGAATCAGGAGATATTTGGTGACCGAACCAACCAAACTTCTGGTAAAATGGGCTATGGTCCGTATGCTAAAATGAAAGAAGGCGTAATTATTGAGAAGGAAAAACGTTTAGCATTTTTAAGGGCCGAAGGTTTAACGTTAGACAGTTTAATTGCCAGTCGGAAAGAGCTGGATGGCTTAAACCGTCAGGTAATTTTGGATGAAAGGTCATTGGATAGTATGGCCAATGTTGCTGGATTTGCTGACCGAAACCGGGGTTTGGCACAAATTTCGGTATTAAGAAATGGGAAAGATGATGGATCAACGCCAACCGCGGTCTTATTTATCAGTTTGCTATTTGTTGCATTTGAATGTTTGCCTGTAATCGTTAAATTGCTAACAGCAAAAGGACCTTATGACGAAGAGATATTTGCGATTGAATCTGTAAAAATGCATGAGCTTTTAAAGGAAGGCGAGAAGAAGATCGAGGTTCGTAACGCAATGCAGGAAAGAGCGGTTGAATTGGAATTGAATAAGCAACTTAAGCTAAATGAAGAACGCACAGAAGCGGAAACAATTACTGAACTGGCAGAAATTGAAGATTGGAAAAAACAAAAGCTAACACCTAATAAGGAATTATATACAGATCAGACTTAAAAAATAGATGAAGCGTATTATTCTCGTACTTATCGCCGTTTTTATAGCCAACTTAACATATGCCCAAAAGGTTGACACTGCCTATAAAAAGATTACCAATACTATTAATATTAAAGAGGATGAACTAAAACAGATCATCTCAACACTGGCGGCCGATTCTATGCTGGGACGCGGATTGTTTAATCACGGGGCCGAAAAGGCTGCGAACTACATCGAACATCAGTATAAACAAATTGGGCTTGAACCCATGAAAATGCAGGGCGTTGAAGGTTACCGTCAAGGATTTCCTTCTGTTCGGGTTAAATCATTAGCTGGAGTTGTTAAAGTTGGCGATTCGGTGGTTGATAATAAGAACATTATTTATATCTCCGACAAAAAAGAGCTTAGCTGGAAGAACACAGATAAAGACACAGTAAGGGTTGAGTATGTAGGCCCGAATGATGATATTCTAAAGCGGCTGAAGGATATTGAATCAACAAAAAAAGACGCAATTGTATTAATTGATAATCAATTAAAGCCATTCTTTAGTATTTATAAATCGAGGTTTAAACGTGATCGTTTTGAAAGCGACACTACTTCTTTATCGAAAAACGCGTATGTATTTATTCTTACCGACAAAAAGAAACTTCCAATGTATGATATCTCCATTAAAGCAGAGGTGAATCATGTGCCGATGAGCAATCTAATTGGAACTATCCCCGGAAAAAGTAAAAAAGATCAGTATGTGATTTTCTCGGCCCATTATGATAACCTTGGAGTAATTAATGCCAATAAAGGCGATTCGATTGCGAACGGAGCCGATGAAAATGCTTCGGGAGTAACTGCAGTATTGGCACTTGCCAAGTATTTTAAAGAAAAGGGTGATAACGAAAGAACCTTGGTATTTGTGAACTATGGCGCCGAAACGGTGAGTTCTACCAGCTCAAAATATTTCGCTAAGCATTTTGAAGCGGAAAATACTGTTGCCGTAGTTAATATTGACGCAATCGGAAAGGAATCAAAGTTTGGCCTTAGATCGGCATTTATAACCGGTTATGATAAGAGTGATTTAGGTAAGCATTTTTCAGATGCTGCAGAAAAGATAAAATTCAAATTCAAAGCTGATCCGTACAAAGAAAAAGGGCTTTTTTATCAGGCTGCCAACACTCCATTGGGGATGATGGGTGTTCCATCGCATACGTTTTCTACGGTTCAAATCGACATTGATCGTTACTTTAACTCTGTTAGAGATGATATGAACACGATTGAGGTGGAGAACATGCTCGACATTGTTAAAGCCATAGCCTACGTTTCTGACGATCTTATAAAAGGACGGTTTACACCAACGCGGATTACTAATTACAAAGATGATCCAAGTAGTCCAAAGAATATAAAAAGAGCACAAAGCAACCGGTAACTATAACCCGTAAGGTATTTTAAAGGTCTGATGCACTCACTGCATCAGACCTTTTTGTTTGCATTAAAAGTTGACAAGGCAACCATGTTCAGTTTACATCCGTAACGATTAAAAACTAATTAAAGTTTAGTTCTATCGTTTCAAAAATATGATGTATGAAAAAGCTGATTACGTTTTATAAAAGCGAAGTATGGTTGCTAGCTTTTATTATCATTCACTGTGCTGTATTAGTGGCTTGCAGTAAAAGCGATGACCAGTCAAATGGGGATAAACAGGTGCAGTTTACAGCAACATTTACCAAATCTAATGGGTCGGTAGTTTCCGCCGCCACAGGTACAGTTTCGGGAACCTATAATCCTTCTACTTACGAATTAACCTATACCATTAATTGGAATAATTTAACCAGTACTGTTGCAGACATGCATTTTCACGATAATGGACCAATAATCATCCATATCGAAGGATTTCCTACTGCAATAACGGGAACATTTTCAGGTAAGGCCATCTTTACTGCAACTCAGGGCGCTGATTTGATGGCAGGCAAAGTGTATGTTCAAATTCATACTGCCAATTTCCCGGGAGGAGAGATTATTGCCGCTCTTAACAAGTCTGCTTCTTCACCTCCGCCATCTGGCTATTAATGAAAGTGAGATGTTAAAAGGAATTATCATGACACTTGTTGCAACAACAGTTTTAATGAGTTGCACCCGTATGGCACCGGAAACAGAACCGGAAGATAATGGACCTTCTGATTGCAGCCCGGTGTTTCCTGATAAACAGGTTACTTACAATGGGTATGTGAAGCACATTATTGCTGCCCATTGTACCCAGAGTTGCCATCGAGGAGGAAACACGCTTGGCACTGGTAATTTTACCAGCTATGAAGGATTGAAGCCTTTTGCAAATGATAATTTCTATATCAGAGTGGTGCAAGACAATGCCGACATGCCTCAAGGTATGGCTCCTCTTCCCAAATCAACCCGAGACTCTCTGAATGTTTGGTTAAAAAACTGTATTCCGGAGAATTAAAACGAATAGAAACATGAAAATTGCTTTGTTCATAGTAGGTTTAATTGTTTTCATAGGAGCAGAAACTACATGTGCTCAAACCCAGTTGGTAAGCAGAAATGCCATAATGAGCTTCTTTTCTTCTGCTCCTATTGAAGATATTAAGGCCGAATCAAAAACAGGATATTCGATTTTGGATGTGCAGGCCAACACGATTTACTTTAAGGTTGACATGCGTACGTTTAAGTTCAGAAAGGGATTGATGCAGGAACATTTTAATGAAAATTATATGGAAACTGATAAATATCCATATGCCGAATTCAAAGGAAAAATTAAAGAGCCGGTTGATTTCTCGAAAGACGGAACTTATGATATTACCGTTACTGGAGATCTCCTATTGCATAATGTAAAACAAAATTATTCTACGAAAGCTGTACTCACCATTAAAAATGGCAATATTTCCGGCTCTTCTAATTTTCCGGTTAAACTGGAAGATCATAACATTAAGATCCCAACTTTATTGATTAAAAATATTGCGGAGGTGGTGCAGGTTACGGTAAATGTAACATATGAAAACAGTTTGGCCAGAAAAATGTGATCGCCCTATGAAAGCAGTATCTTTATTTCTGTTTAGTTGCTTGCTAACAGTTATGGCAATGGCACAACAACCCGATTCGGTTAAGGCAATTGACACACTTGGTGGCGAAGAGCATATTCCGGTTATAGCAACCTTTAAATCGGGCCTGATTATTAATGGCCAATCTAACGAAACACTTCACAAATCAGATCTTTTAGTTGATATCGCTCACCGCTTTGGAGATATAGGCGGAGCGAATGGAGGTGTTCATAATTTCTACGGATTAGACAATTCAACCGATATCCTGATTTCGCTCAAATACGGAATTACGGATAGGCTAATGATAGGTGCAGGCAGAGCCAAAGGAGCTCCTAATGGAGTAAATACTTTTCAAAAGGAGCTCTATTATTTAAGCTTGAAATACCGTCTGTTCCAACAAACAACCGATGATCATATTCCACTTTCAGTTACATTGTTTGGCAATACAGTGATTTGTGGTATGGAGCCCCTTGATCTGGCCACTTCTGATGCAGATTTCCAAAACTTTGGAGAGCGAATGAGTTATACCATCCAGGCTGTGTTGGCTCGGAAATTCAGTCGAACATTTTCACTTGCCCTGATGCCAACATACGTAAGGAGAAATTATGTATCTTTTCAGGATATGAATGACTTGTTTGCACTGGGCGCAGGAGCGAGGCTGAAGTTCTCGCCGCGCATGGCAATAGTAGCTGATTATTTTCATTCGTTTAGAACCGAGGCCAGTAAAGACTATTATGAAACTGTTCAGGATTTTAAGTTTTATAATGCCTTAGGCGTAGGATTGGAAATTGAAACGGGGGGGCATGTATTCAATATAAGCTTTACCAATTCAACAGCGATACTTGATAATCAGTTTATTCCAAGTACGAGTTCAGCATGGTCCAAAGGACAGTTCAGGTGGGGCTTTAATATTTCAAGAACTTTTACTTTGTCAAAAAAATAAAAGAAGTAACTAACTAAAATAAAAGGGATTTGAGAAACTTATAGAGATAGAGAATTTGCATGACTGATGAACAATTAAGCCTTTTAATAGAAGGTTGTATGCGAAACGACAGACAAAGTCAGAAAATGCTTTACCAGGCATTTTATGGCTTTGCTATGGGTATTTGTTTACGTTATGCAACTAACCGTTACGAAGCCGCAGAGGTGGTTAATGAAGGATTTTTTAAGCTTTTCACTAACATTGGAAGATATGATTCCTCGCGGTCTTTTAAAAGCTGGCTGAGTTCTATTATGCATAATGCCTCTATTGATTTTTACAGGGCCAACATTAAAAGAAATCTTACGGACGACCTTGAGTCGGCGCCTGAGATTGAAGTGAATGCCACAATTGAGCAAAAGCTGGCTTATGATGATCTGCTAGCCATTGTTCAAAAACTTCCGCCAGCCTATAGGGCAGTTTTTAACCTTTATGCAATCGACGGTTATTCACATGAGGAGATCGCTCAAATGCTGCATATTTCATCCGGAACTTCCAAGTCGAACTTGTTCAAAGCCCGGGCAAAATTGCAAAAAATGATAATTGACAAGCAAAACGGAACGGAGGTTAGGGAAAAGTTAATTGTGAACATTAATCAATCAGGAGGATAGAAAGGGGAACGATGAAAGAACAAGAAAGAATAGACGATTTATTTAAAGCTGCTTTTAATAAAGCGGATGAGCCTGCTGCATTCAGTGAAGAGCAATGGGAGCTGCTTGAAAAGCGTTTGGATAAAAACGATCGCAAAAAGGTTCCAATATTCTGGATTAGCCTGGCAGGAGGTATAGCAGCTTGTCTTATTCTTGGTATTATTTGGATGCAAGGTAGTCAGACTAATAAACAGCAGAATCAGCAAGCCGAAATAAAGAAGGAAGCAAAACAATCAGAACAGAAATTAGCCGGCAATAAGGCGAAGATCTCAAATGGAATACCTTTAAATAAATCAGATAATAAAATAGCCCCTGCAAATCAAGATTTCGCTCAAAATCAAACTAAAGCCAGCAATAACAAAGCAGATGAGCAGAGGAATGATTTAGATGAAAAACAACATGACGTTGTTATTGCATCAATTGGATCAGACCAAAATATGACCGGGCTTAGTTTTATTAATAAGAATGGAATTGTTGATTCGAATAAAACAGTTTTAACAAATCCATTGCAGAATAACTCAATAAAAGGAGTTGGCCTAGCAGGCGCTGCAAATGATAAGAAAGCAAAAGGAAATAATCAGTTTGGAAAATTAACATTTTCGGTAAGTGCCGCATCTTCTATAAATGGAGTTAATACCTTAAAGGGTGGCAGTTTAGGTGGAGATTTTGGTGGTTTCCTTACTTTAGGGTTAACCAAAAAGTGGAGTGTAAGTGCCGGAGCAATTTATGCGAAGAAAGTGTATTCAACAGGATATGAAAATTATAACCCTGTTTATTCTCCACCATTCACTTATCATCCAACTTCTGTGGATGCCGATTGCCGGGTGCTTGATCTTCCGCTAAACATTAATTATAAACTCCTGGATAAACATAAGAATGCCTTGTCGCTTACCACGGGTTTATCTTCTTATATCATGCTGAATGAAGATTATCACTTTAACTACAAATATCCTTCGCCTTCAGATCCGCAGGAATATTCCGTGAGCAATCAAAACAAGCATTGGTTCAATGTAGTAAATCTACAGATACAGTATGAGCGAAAGCTTTCCCCTGCTACCAGCGTGGGTATTCAACCGTTTGTTAAAATTCCGATAAACGGCGTGGGTTATTCACGGGTTGACCTGAAATCGGCTGGAGTTGCCATTAACTTTAACCTAAATATTAACGGCAATAAGGCGAAGTCTAAACCGGGTCATTAAACCAAGTCCAATTGCATTACGTAGTCGTTTAAAACAAATTTTCCGTAAGGTATATCCACTACCTCATGAACTTTAAAGCCAAGTTTGTCATAAAACTGTTTCGCTTTATTGTATCGGTTAACGTTTAGCTCTAAAATAGTAGCGCCCTGGGGCTTAATTTCCTTTATAACCGAATCAATTAAAAACCGGCCAATACCTTTTCCTTGCGTTTCGGTTAAAACATACAGCTTATGGATCTTAAACTTATTTTCTTCAATTTTTGAAAATGAGGAAAAGCCCATTGGCGTATCGCCATCGTAAGCAATAATAAAGGTATTATCTTCTTTTTGCTGCTTTTTTAAAGCCTCAGCAGTATACATGTTGCTGTACATGTATTCAATTTGTTCATCCGAAATTACTCCCCGATAGGTTTGTTTCCAAATACGGTCGGCTAAAGAAACTATGAGGTCTATGTCTTCGGCTTGGGCAATTTTATAAGTGTAGGAGCTCATCAGGTAAGTTTTTCAATCACAAAAATAGGTGATTTTGCAGCGCTAAATGTCACAATGCCGTTGTTTTCGGTTTCAAAACAATTGTTTTCAATTTGAATTGCACCTGTAATGAAATATTGGTTGTCGATATTAAAATCAATTATCGTGATTTTCTCATTCGCCGGGTACCACTTCTCCAGTTTATCTTTTACCGGAAAAACTTTTATATCATCCTGTAATAGAACAATATCAATTTGATTTAAAAAGGGTTGTAGGGACTGCAGTTCAGATGTTTCGGCAATAATATTTACCGATGGAAACTCATCCTCGATCAGGTATCGCAGTGCTTCTTCCAAAGTATTTGAGGCTAGTGGAATTACCTTTGTAAATTCCTGCAGTGAATCAATTTCTTTATCCATAATTGTAAAAACACCATCCACTTTAATTTCTTTCGATAGTAAATTTTCCAGCTCGTTTTCAAACACAAATACTACCGGGCTCCATTCCAACAATTGTCCTAAATATTCATCATCAAAATTATTGTACGACAAAATGATGAGTGCTGGTTCTTGTTTTTCTCTTACAACATGATGTGATGACATATAATCAAAATACTATTTGGGTTTATTGACTAAAAAGCTGATTATTAAGTTGATTATTTGGGTTTTAGCTTTAAAAAACTGATTAAAAAAGCCGTAAAAATGGAGTGTTTTTTGTAAATTATTAAGACCTAATCTCCCTCTTTATGAAAAAATCTCTACTTCTTTTCGTGCTTTTTCTGCTGTCTCTTCAGCTAGGTTCCTGTAGCCAGGTTAGCCGTTCAAACATGACCTCCGACAAACCTTTGCAAATTGTAGAGAATTTGTCATATGGCAAAGATCCGGAGCAAAAACTTGATATTTTAATGCCAACCCAACGTACCCAGCAAACAAAAGTAATTATCTTTTTGCATGGAGGGTCATGGAAAAAAGGAGATAAATCTGATTACACCCCGGCTCTTAAAGCATTTGCTGAGCGCGGTTTGGTTGTTGTTAATATGAATTATCGGCTGGCAGAAAAAAACAAAAATAAGTTTCCGGCCCAAATGGAGGATATTTCTGAAGCGATAGCCATGCTCGACCATAAAGCAAAAGATTTGGGGTTTAATTTAACCAGCGTTGGACTTGCCGGGCATAGTGCCGGAGCTCATCTCGCGCTGTTATACAGCTATCATTTCAACAAAACCGGCAAGGTTAAAGCAGTGGCTGCATTGGCACCTGTATCTGATTTGACTGAGGCCGCTCGTGTAGGAAGTTCGGCCTACCTGAATCCGATTGTGAATTTCCTAGGAAAAAAGTTTATGCAAGATTCAACGCTATGGATAGCCGCCAGTCCTTATTGGATGGTAACAGCCGCTGCAGTACCCACCTTGCTTTTTCATGGTACGGAAGATAAGGTGGTTCCCTGTAACCAGAGTGCTAAACTCGAAGAGCGATTGGAGTGTTATAATATTCCTTCGAAATTTATCAAATATGATGCGGGCCATGTATGGCTGGGTGCCGATTTACGTGATACCCGCGAAAATGTGATAAAATGGATGAACACTTACGTAAAATGAATGCTTTGGCTTAAATTTATGCTAAACACCGTTCATATATGAAAGCGCTCTCTACACAACTCTTTTTATTTCTCTTAGCTTTTGTCTTACCCTCTTGCCAGCAAAACCTAAAGGAGCCTACGCCTACCCTGGAGGCTAAACAGGTAATGGATGTGGCCTATGGCAATGCAACAGAACAGTCCTTTGATGTTTATCTCCCTAAAGCAAGAAGCTCTTATACTAAAGTTATTTTGTTTTTACATGGCGGAGGATGGAGGGATGAGGATAAGAGCTTTTATGCCCCTTTGCTCACTTATTTTGTTGATAATGGCTTTGCGGTGGTTAATGCAAATTATCGCTTAGCAAAAGATAATACTGATAAGTTTCCGGTTCAAATGCAGGATATAAAATTGATCATAGACAAGGTGCTGGCCAACCGAAATGAGTACGTGGTTTCCGATAAGCTTGCTTTAGCAGGCAATAGTGCCGGTGCACATTTGGGCCTTCTCTACGCTTACGCTTATGATACCGAAGGCAAGATTAAAGCCGTTGCGGCACAATCGGCGCCTACAGATTTGGTTCAGGCGGCTAATTCAGGAAATACACAAGCCATTAATACCATTGTTTATTTTTTGGGTAAAACATATGAAGAGGATGCGGAATTGTGGAAAAATGCCAGTCCTTATTGGAAAGTTACAGATAAGGCGCCTCCAACTATACTTTTCGTGGGAGAAAAAGACGATGTGGTTGTGCCATTACAAAGTGTAACATTGCAGCAGCGCCTTAATTCATTACAAGTAAAAAATCAGTTGATAAGTTACCCCGATGAGGGCCATGCTTGGTTGGGAGCTAATTTAGATGATACACGAAAAAAGATAGTTGACTGGTTTAATGTGAATATGGAATGAAAAATGGCTGTATTGTTAAGCGGATAAGTATTAAGCACTAAAACAATACAACCATTTGGCAGTTTTAATAGATCCTTTTATAGATATCCTTATAAACTTCTTCAGGGTTTTCGGCTTGGTTTATGGCTGAGCAAACAGCTACCCCATGTATCCCTGTTTTCATTAGCTCTTCAACATGCTCGGGTTTAATGCCTCCGGCAGCAATTACAGGTAAATCAATTCCTTCGGCTTTCATACGTTCAATAATAGAAGCGTAATCATCAAGTGTTAAATGACCCACGTTGTATTTTATGGTTGTAGTAGCTTGGTATGGACCAAGCCCGACATAATCGGCGCCCGAATGGTAAACCGCTTTTATTTGTTCAAATGTATGGGCCGATCCACCAATTATTTTGCTTTCTCCCAGCAATTCACGGGCTTCTTCTACCGAAATATCCGCCATTTCAATGTGTACCCCTTGAGCATCTTCAACAGTATTTACCACCTCAACATTTGAGCAAACGATCAGGGTTGTTCCCCAATCGTCACAAATATTGGCCAGTTGAGTAGCTTCGGCAATCCATTCTTCTGTTGAACGTTTGTTTTTGGTTCGATATTGAACCCATTTTGCACCTGCTTTGCAGGCCATTTCTACCTGCTGAGCATGGCTGAAATTATCCATGTCGAGTGTGAGGTAGTGGAATTTTTCTATGTGTTTTTTCATTTTATAGCAATTGGCTTTTAGCCGTTGGCATTTATTGATTTTTGAAATTTGATTTACGTTTTGCTAACAGCCAATAGCCAGAAACTACTTAGCAGCGGTCATGCCCATAGACGACCATTCTTCCTTTGCCGGACCATAAACTCCTGTAACAACTAAGCCTGCCTGACGCATCAAAACTGTAAGCTGTCCGCGGTGATGCGCCTGATGAAGGATGAGTACGGTAAGAATTTTTCCCTTCGACCACATTTCGCCATACATGTTAACTTCATTTTCAAGTTCGGAGTCGAGCCATTTGGCAAGCACTTGTTCTTTTACCTGGTCGGCAGCTTTTGAAAAAGCTTGTCGTAATTCATCTGCCGATTGAGGTGCATCTAAGCTGTCATCTATTTCATCCAGTTCAAGTCCCGCTCGGTTTAAGATCTCCGGAATACTGCCGGCAATATGCCAAACAAGCTGTCCTAATGATCGGCCTTCATCATAAACCTTTTGATTTAATGAGTTATCGGTTAGTTGGCGAAGTAAGGTTTCAGTAACCTGGTTTTCGTAACTCCAAGCGTTTAAAAAGTCTTCAATTGTTCTAAACATAATAGTAGATTTTTCTTTTGATTCGAAATTTAATAAAAAGAAGACTTTTTCAAAAAGGTTACCCTTAACCAATTAAGGCACGAAACTTTTGGGAAGCTTTGTGCCTTAATAAATGATAAGTGCTAGAATTTCAAGTTTAAGCCAACCAAAACATTTGTTCCTGCTTGCGGAAAATAGAAGTTCTCATTTATTCGTTCACCACCAGTAATATAGCCCCAAGTGTAGCCATTCGGTTCATACTTAGCATTAAACAGGTTGTTAACCATTACCGTAAAGCCTAAGTTTTTAACGGCTTTAAATTGAAGGTTGTAATTCAGCAATAAGTCACTCACAAAAAATGCATCCATTGAACGAGAACTACTTGAAGTATTGTCGAGGTATTGTTGGCCAACGTATTTACCCGATATACCAGCTGTAAAGTTTTTAAAAGGGCTAAGGTTAAACTGTGTGCCGGCAATAAAGTTAGGTGAATAAGCAATATCAGTTGTTTTGTAACTGATCTGATCGATATTACCCGTGTCGTAGTTTGTTACAAACTCGCTAAAGTTTTTAACCTTATTAGCACTTAATGCGGCGTTTAAATTCCAGGTTAGGATACTGGTAAGCTTAAAGCTTCCGTCAAATTCAATACCCGCACGGTAGCTCTCAGGAGTGTTCACCCTAATGGCTTCACCTACATCATTAACCTGTCCGGTTAAAATCAGCTGATCCGTGTAGTTCATGTAATACAGGTTCAATCCCAAATTATGGGTCGAGGTTTGATTACGGTATCCCAGTTCTATATTGTCTAGTTTTTCAGGTTTAGGTCTACTTTGTGGGGTCGATTTGGTATACTCATCACGACCAGGCTCTTTATTGGTATGAGCATATGAAACATACGTATTGTTGCTTTCGTTGATCTGGTAGCTTAAGCCCACTTTGGGGTTAAAGAAGTTCAGAATGGCATCCTGTTGAACGTTTACTAATTCATCGCCACTATGCTCATAACCTAAAAATGAGTAATTGACACGACGATATTGCAGGTCGGCAAAAGCAGTTAATTGATCATTAATACCATAAGTTGCCTTTCCATAAATATTGAAATCCTTTTTATTGGCGTTGTCTTCATAGTATTTTCTATCCGGATCGCTGTTTGAAGCATACTGGGCCCAAATCACTTTCCCATAATGAGCACCATCGTAATTGTTGTAGGCTCCGCCCAATGTTAAATTCAACCTGCTAACCGGCTTATATTCCAGAGAGAAAACAGTTCCATAGAAATCATTATTCAGCCATTTCTGACGAATAAGATTTGAGTTGGTAATGGTTTCTCCTCCTATAACAACATTATCAATTCCATACTTGGCCAGCTCAGCATTGTATTTATATTCTTCATAATAGCCTTCGCCGTGCGTATAATGTAAGCCAATATTAAAATTCAGCTTTTCATTGATAGATTGTGAATAAAACGCCTGGTAATGATCTTGGCGATAATTGTCGGTTTGGTTGTTATAAGTGAAATAATTGTAGGTGCGTGGGTTTGACTGAAACAAATTCAAGGAATCCTCCTTGGTGTTATACATGGCTCCATCGTAACCCGCGTTGCGCTCATAATGAGCCTTCAAATCATCAGATTTGCCAAAAAGTTTAGCCCCTGGAATGCCGTTCCAAGCTTGGTAGGTCTTTTCTTTACCCGAGATCACATTAACTTTTAGCAAACTTTTTTTACAATAATAACCGCCAGAAAGGAAGAAAGAACGCAGATTTGATGAACCCCGATCTATAAATCCATTAGAGTTGATCATCGATAAACGTCCGTCAAAAGCAAATTTGCCCATTAAGCCGGTTCCAACATTTAAAGTGTTCTTCACTGAACCAAATGATCCTCCCGAACTGGCGATCTCTGCATATGGCTTTTCGTTTAAGGTATTGGTTTGAATATTGATACTTGCGCCAAAAGCACCTGCGCCATTGGTTGAAGTTCCTACTCCGCGTTGAATCTGGATGTTGTCAACTGAAGATGCAAAATCCGGTAAGTTAACAAGGAATGACCCCTGTGATTCTGCATCATTTAAGGGAATTCCGTTAATGGTTAAATTGGTACGAGAACCGTCGCTACCACGAATGCGGATTCCTGTATAACCAATGCCGTTACCAGCATCCGAAGATATTACTGCTGAAGGGGTTTGGTTTAAAAGAAAAGGGAGGTCTTGTCCAAGGTTCTGTTTCTCCAGATCAGCTTTGCTAACATTTTTAAAGGTAGTAGCCGAGTTTGCTGAAGCCCTGGTTGAACGAACTACCACCTCGTCGGCAATAATGTTGCTCCGATCAAGTTTAATTTCAAGGGCTTTATCAGCTGTAAGTTCTACCTTTTCTTCGACCGAAACGTAGCCGACAAACGAAATAAGCAATGTGTAATTGCCTTTTTTTAATTTTTTGAAACTGAAGGCTCCTGATGTGCTGGTTTGTGTACCGTTTGAAGTTCCTTTAATGCTAACATTGGCTCCCGCTAAAGCAAGGTTAGATTGCTTGTCCATAACTTTACCACTCAATTGCAACTGTGCAAGAGCGAATAAAGGTGTTACCATGGCCAAAAGTGCCATAAGTAAAACTTTTTTCATTTTGTTTAGTGTGTTTTTGTTAAAAATTGCGAATGCAAAGGGTATACAAACGCCTAAATTTAACTTTACCTCCCTACGCCGGCATTATCCGGATCAGGTGCTCAATGTTAAGTTTTGAGTAACTCAACAATTGATGGGTATAATCTCAGCCTGTATAGAGTTATAAGTCTGGAGTTTTGAGTTTTAAGTTATACTTAGAACTTTTAACTGTTTGCTTCTAAATCTTGTCGGCACCCCTTAAGAATTAAAGCAAATGTAGGGATAATTTCAAAATTTGAAAATTGTTAACGAAATAGGTTGGTAAATGCACGAAAGAGTGCGAAAAAGTAGATATAAATTGAATTCTTATATTTTATTTGATATTGCTTTTACAGCTTGAATGCCATTGTTAAATCGTTGTTGCCCTAAACCGGTAATAATAGTATAAGAAGCACCTAATGCATCTAATTCTTGTTTGTAGATATTGAAAAAGTATTCTCTTTTATGTGGAAAATCTCTTAAAGGGTCTTCTTCCCAAGGGTTATCAACATACATGAGCAGGTAATGATCGTAATGTCGGTTTTGAATTTCATCAGTAATAAACTGTGGAGTTGATCCAAAAACTTCATCGCACCAGATCTTTACTGTTAGAACAGTTACATCGCAAAAAAGTAATTCATTAGCTTGAGGTAATAACTTTTCTTCCAGCGCCAGTTGACCATAAAACATGTTTATTTCATCTTCAAGTGTACATTCGCGGTCAAGGCCAGCACAATACTCTCTTGAATATTCAGGAACCCAAACGGTATTGAAATATTTTGCCAGGTATTGGGCCATGGTTGATTTGCCTGTAGATTCAGGGCCAACAATAGCGATCTTTTTTATAGCTGAATAAGTCACCAAAAGATTTTTAGATTTTGAAGTACAATTTTAGAGTAATTTGCTGAGGTTGGGAAATCTAAGCAATCGTTTGTTCCAGATTTTCAGGAGGAAATAATTTTAGAAGTGCGATTTAAGTTTTTACCCCCAAAAATCGCACTTCCAAAATCTAAATTGGTTTTACCAGATATTCACTCTTAAGCTATCAGGTCTGTACATTGGATCGCCAGGTTTGATATTAAAGGCTTCATAAAATGCCGGAATATTTGCAAATGGTCCATTTACGCGCAAATTTGCAGGAGCATGAACATCAGTCATAATCTGGTTGGCAAGACTTTCATCGCGCTGATGGCCTAACCAGCCAATAGCATATCCCAGAAAATAGCGCTGTGCGGGTGTTAATCCGTTTATTTTTTCTCCTTTTTTGTACTGCTCAGTTTTTATAAATGCATCCCAGCCCAGCAAAATTCCTCCTAAGTCCGCAATGTTTTCGCCCTGAGTAGCGTCCCCATTCACATGCAAACTGTCAAGCACTTTAAATTCATTAAATTGCTTAACAATCATTTTGCAGCGCTCTTTAAATTTGGCTTCATCTTCTTTGGTCCACCATTTTTTAAGGTTTCCTTTTGCATCAAACTGGCTACCCTGGTCGTCAAAGCCATGGGTAATTTCGTGTCCAATGGTTGAAGCAGCAGCATAGCCATAAACAACAGCGTCATCAACATCTTCATCATTCCATCCCGGAATTAGGAAAATGCCGGCAGGTAATACAATTTCGTTGTTAGATGGATTGTAATACGCATTATAGGTTTGCGGGGTCATATCCCATTCAGTTCTATCCACTGGTTTTCCAAGTTTGTCCACATTGTAGTTATACCAAAACTCCGAACCACGTTTCATGTTGGTCACATAAGCACTTTTGTCAATCTTTAATGCCGTGTAATCTCTCCATTTATCAGGATAGCCTACTTTTTTGGTCATTGAAGCAAGTTTCTCCAAAGCCTTTTTCTTAGTCTCAGCACTCATCCAATCCAATTTCTGAATACGTTCTTTGTAGGCATCACGAATAGCCTCCACTAAATCCTCATAGCGTTTTTTGGTTTTTGCCGAGTAGAATTGCTTAACATATAGTTGTCCTAAAACCTCACCCATAACTGATTCTTCAGCCGTAAGAACACGTTTCCAACGAGGACGTTGTGCTTTTTTGCCTGTAAGTACAGTTCCATAAAAGCGGAAGTTTTCATCGTCAATAGATTTATTCAAATACGAAGCTGCCGAAGTAAAGTAATGCCAGCGCAGGTAGTTCTTCCAATCGTTTACTGAAACCGTTTTTAAACTTTGCTCCACCTGTTTCAAAAACTCAGGCTGACCAACAATTATTGAATCCACCTTTTTGATTTTCATTTTTGATAAAAGGTCCGTCCAGTTGATGGAAGGGGTGAGCTTATTTAAATCGGTGATCGACATTTTGTTATAATTGGCATATGGATCACGCAGCGCTTCAAGTTTACGCGAAGCTTTTGCTAATCCTTCTTCCAGTTTATAAGTGCTTTCGGCAGCAGTTTTTGATGAGGCTTCGTCTAATCCCGAAAGCTTAAACATTTGTACAAGGTGCTGTTGTCTGTAATCAGTGCGAACAGACTTGGTACGTCCATCGGTATTGAAATAATAATCGCGATCTGGCAAACCAATGCCGCCTTGGTTAATGTAAAGCGCCATTACCTCACTGTTCTTCATGTCCTGGTAAACGCCCAAGCTAAAAAGAGGATCATTATCCTGCGTATGTTGCAAGGCAACTTCAGCTAAAACTCCCTGGATATCCTTAATCGAATTTATTCGATTTAAATCAGCTTCTATTGGTTTAATTCCTTGTTTTTCAATGGCAACAGTATCCATGCCCGCTTGCCAGAAATCGCCAATTTTTTGTGAATTACTTCCTTCACTGGCGTTTTCCTTAGCTGCATCCTCGTTTATCTTCTTCAGTTTATCATAGATCTCATCGTTAACAAGGTTGCCAATGCCCCAACGGCTGTATGCAGCCGGAATAGGATTGTTTTTGATCCAGGTACCATTAGCATGCATAAAGAAATCTTTGCCTGGATTTACTGTAGAGTCAATATCAGTCTTTATTAAATCGACGGTTGATTTAGGCTCCTGCTTGCAGGCCATTACAGCTGAGGCCAAGCCGCCCCATAATAATAAATGAGTTTTGGGTTTAAATAGGTTCATGATCAGTATTTATTTCTTTAAAAATAAGAAAGAAAACTATTACGATTAAAAAATAAATATGTAACGGCTGTGTTGCATAATAGGGTCGATATTATCCTCAAAAGTCGCAACTTTTCCACAGTTAACTGACTAAAATTCAATTATATAAGTATTGAATCATCGATTTAAGCCATTTAAAGGCTTTTTTTCAAGAATCAACTCAAAAGGCATATTATTTGGAACTCTGAGATTACACCAAGATAAATGATATGAACTGAAGTTTTACTTGACATTAAAAATTGTAAAAACTAAAAATCAACATCATGAAAAAAATTATGAGTAGCGCTTTAGCGCTAATAGGTTTATCTGCGGGCTTAGTTGCCTTCACTATAGCTGAAAATTCGGGCATTAAGGGAAATGTTGTACCGGCGGAAGGAGCAACTTCTGTATGGGCAATTACAGGTGCTGATTCATTGAAAACAACTGTAAACGCGGGTGGTTTTGAATTCAACAATATCAAGCCCGGCAATTATAAAGTGATTATTGATGCCATTGAACCCTTAAAAGATGTCCAGTTTGAGGTTTCAGTACCTGAAAATAAAATTGTAAATGTAGGTGATATTAAGCTCGCTCAATAATATAGGCTTAATCCTATAGGGTCGGTCTTTTATTGTCAGGCCTTATAAATTTTAACTCAAATCCCAGCTATATTTATTCCAGGCAGATAGAGCTGCTCCGTTCCCCATGGAGTGGCTCTTAGCTTTAATAGGGCTAAAGAATTACCTTTTTGTTAAACATTTAGTAGCTAATATAAAAAACTCAAATTAATCGATAAATTATGGTCTGAAAATGATAACTTTGCACAATTTTTAGACTCCCTTCAAGAAATGCCAAGAAACGAAAGTATTAAATCTGTCCTCATCATCGGTTCTGGTCCTATTATTATTGGCCAGGCATGCGAATTCGATTATTCAGGTTCCCAAGCAGCATTATCATTAAAAGAAGAAGGTATTGAGGTTTCGATCATTAACTCGAATCCCGCTACCATTATGACTGATAAGGTTATTGGTGATCATGTTTATCTTTTGCCGCTAAATTGTGAAAGTATTGAACAAATTTTACAAGAGCGTAAAATCGATGCGGTATTACCTACCATGGGTGGACAAACAGCGTTAAATCTTGCTAAAGAGGCAGAAGAACGTGGAATTTGGGAAAAATATGGTGTAAAGGTAATCGGTGTAGATGTTGCAGCGATTGAAAAAACTGAAAATCGTGAAGAATTCCGCCAGTTGATGATTGATATAGGAGTGGGAGTTGCCCCTTCTAAAATTGCCAACTCTTTCCTTGAAGGTAAAGAAGCCGCTCAAGAAATTGGTTTTCCATTGGTAATCCGTCCTTCTTATACCCTTGGTGGTTCAGGAGGCGGTTTCGTACATAAAAAAGAAGAATTTGACGCTGCTCTGAACCGTGGTTTGCAAGCTTCACCTACCCACGAGGTACTGGTTGAAAAAGCGGTTATCGGCTGGAAAGAATATGAGCTTGAGCTTTTGCGCGATGGAAATGACAATGTGATCATTATCTGTTCGATCGAAAATTTCGATCCTATGGGTATTCATACAGGAGATTCGATTACAGTTGCACCTGCAATGACCCTGTCTGACCGTTGTTACCAGGATATGCGAAACCAAGCGATCAAAATGATGCGTGCGATTGGAAATTTTGCCGGTGGATGTAATGTTCAGTTTTCGGTAAGTCCGGATGATGAATCGATCATTGCCATTGAAATTAACCCTCGTGTTTCGCGCTCCTCGGCACTTGCCTCAAAGGCTACCGGTTATCCAATTGCTAAAATTGCAGCCAAGCTTGCAATCGGTTATAACCTTGATGAGATTGAAAATCAGATTACAAAAACCACTTCAGCTTATTTCGAGCCTTCACTTGACTATGTAATTGTTAAGGTGCCTCGCTTTAACTTCCAGAAATTCAAAGGAGCCAACAAACAGTTAGGTCTTCAAATGAAGTCGGTAGGAGAGGTAATGGCAATTGGCCGCAGTTTTACTGAAGCTCTTCAAAAAGCATGTCAGTCATTAGAGATCAGCCGTTATGGGTTAGGGGCTGATGGCAAGCAATTAAAAGATCTTGATAAGATCATGTATAGCCTTGAGCACCCAAGCTGGGATCGTTTATTCCACATTAAAGATGCTTTGGCTTTAGGTGTTCCGGTATCTTCAGTTCAAAAAGCTACTAAAATTGACCGCTGGTTTTTAATGCAAATCCAAGACCTGGTTCATATTGAATTAGAGATCAAGCGCTATACATTGGCCAATCTTCCAAAAGAATTATTGATCAATGCTAAGCAAAAAGGATATTCTGATCTTCAGTTAGCTTATTTGCTAGGTGTTGAAGAAGATGATATTTACAATAAACGTAAAGAACTAGGCATTCGCAGGGTTTATAAAATGGTAGATACCTGTGCGGCTGAGTTCCCTGCTCAAACTCCTTATTATTACTCAACTTACGAAGGTGAGAATGAATCGATCCCTTCTGATAAGAAAAAGATCATTGTATTAGGTTCAGGACCTAACCGTATCGGTCAGGGTATTGAGTTTGATTATTCATGTGTGCATGGATTATTAGCTGCTAAAGAAACCGGTTTTGAAGCGATCATGATTAATTGTAATCCTGAAACGGTTTCAACCGACTTTAACATGGCCGATAAATTATACTTTGAACCGGTATTCTGGGAGCATGTTCGTGAGATCATTGACCTTGAAAAACCTGAAGGTGTGATTGTTCAATTAGGTGGTCAAACTGCTTTGAAAATGGCAGAATTGCTTCACAAGCATAATATTAAGATCATCGGTACCTCATTCCCAGACATGGATGTGGCTGAAGATCGTGGCCGTTTCTCGGATTTGTTAAAAGACCTGGATATTCCTTATCCTAGATACGGAGTAGCTCACTCAGCCGATGAAGCAATTAAAGTGGCTAATGAGGTTGGTTATCCTGTCTTGGTTCGTCCTAGCTATGTATTGGGTGGACAAGGTATGGAGATTGTGATCAATGATGAAGAATTAGAGCGCGCAGTTGTGAAATTGCTTCGTCACATGCCTGATAATAAGATTTTGATTGACCACTTCCTCGACAGAGCAGAAGAGTCAGAGTCTGATTCGATTTGTGACGGTGAGGATGTTCACATTGTAGGTTTAATGGAACATATTGAGCCTGCAGGTATTCACTCAGGCGATTCAAGTGCAGTGCTTCCTCCTTTCAGCTTATCTGAAAACGTTCAGAATAAAATGAAAGAGTACACCATCAAATTGGCTAAATCATTAAATGTAAGGGGCTTGTTGAATATTCAGTTCGCCATCAAAAACGAAAACGTGTATGTCATTGAAGCCAATCCTCGTGCTTCGCGTACAGTTCCGTTTATCGCTAAAGCTTACGACGTACCTTACATTAATATTGCTGCCAAAATTATGTTAGGGGTAAATAAATTGAAAGACTTTACCATCGTTGAGAAACTTAAAGGTTATGCTATCAAAGAACCTGTTTTCTCGTTCGAGAAGTTCCCTGAAGTAAACAAGGAGTTAGGACCTGAGATGAAATCAACCGGTGAAGCCATTCGATTTATTAAAGACCTGGAAGATCCGTACTTCCGTCATTTAGTAAAAGAAAAATCGATGTATTTATCGAAATAGATAAGGACAAAAACCTTGATAAAAAACTCCCGGATAGCTTTTATTCGGGAGTTTTTTGTTTTAGTAAGGTTTTTCCTTCGGTTTAAAACCAGCTAAAGCTTTGTATTACAGGCAAACATGACTAAATTAGTATACCATCTAAAATTTGTGAAAGGTCAATACACGCTATTTATCTAAATTTTAATCGTTATGAAAAAGCTCTCTACACTTCTTATTTTGCTTTTAACAGTTATGCTTACTGCTAAGGCACAAACCCAACGAGGCAATTTTCTCATTGGGGCTCAACTTGCCAATATTGGTGGCGTTTTTCAAAGTGGCAACACTACTTTTAGCGCAGGAATAACCCCTATGGTGGGTTTCTTTATTAAAGATAATGTGGCTGTTGGGCCACGAGTTAATTTTGAATATACTCATACAAGCGGTGAGGATTATTTTCTATGGGGTGTTGGCGTTTTCGGACGTAAATACTTTAATGATCCTTCCATTGAGTTTTCAAAGCATAGCAGTTGGTTCTTTGAAGCAAATGCAGGAATTCAAGGTGTTAATGCCGCAGGAAGTAATACTAATGGATTGGGCTTAGGATTTGGTCCGGGATTGGCTTATTTCCTTACTCCCAATATTGGGCTTGAAGGTTTATTAAAATACGATCTAACCTTAGGTTTCGGAAGCTCAACAACCACTAACCAGGTAAGTTTAAATCTTGGCTTCCAAATCTATCTTCATAAAGACAAAGCCAAAAATATTATTGAACAGGAGAAAAGTGGACAATAAGATCATCCCCATAATAGGAGAACCGGTAATTAATCACAGGGTTCTCCTTTTAATTTTATAGCTGTATGCTTTCTCCATTGTCTCCCGTCGTGCTTCAACAGATAAAACTCGTTTATAGTTAATGTTCGTATATAATCCAATTGCTCAAATTCAGTCCAAGCCTTTTTTCGGTTTTCGGTTGATAAGTCGCGATAGGCAATGGTCATATGGGGGGCATATGAGTTAGGTGGGTCTAAATGAAGTAAATGGTTTGTTTGGCTGTTAAGAAAATTAGCTAATTTGGCATAAAATACCTGAAGAGCTGAACTTTCGGAAATTTTCACATAGATCACGTCACTTCTTTTTCCGGTAAAAAAACCAAAACCATTTAAAGTTATGGTAAACGGAGATTCTTGTTTACCGAATTGATTTAATTCGTTTACCAGTGATGGAATAAAGGAGTCGTCGATAGTGAAAGGTTGTTTTAAGGTGATATGAGGCAAAACTTTAAGACCGTATGAGGCGTTATAAGTTTCTGCCATATGTTTCTTCCACTGAATTACTTCCTGTGCAACTTCTTCAATGGGTAAAATTGCTAGTAAATAGAGTCCCATTTTTTTAGTTCAGCTGGTAAACAATAATTCATCTCATTTCTTCCGACGATGAAAGAAATTATATTTGTTGTCCTTTTTAAATATTTATGAAGACAATAATTGATCTTTTTGAAGAAAGTGTAACTAAATATAGCAAGAATCCATTTTTATGGGAGAAACGCGAAACGGAATTTGTTCCATTAACCTATAGTGAGACGCATGCTCAAGTACACCAGCTAGGTGCGGGCCTAATGGCTTTGGGTGTGGAGAAAAATGATAAGATTGCATTTCTTTCAGAAGGACGTAATGCATGGGTTATTGGCGAGTTGGGTATTCTTTATGCAGGAGCGGTTAATGTTCCGCTTTCGGTAAAGCTGGAAGAAAGCAATGACCTGGTCTTTCGTATCCAGCATTCGGATGCGAAGTTTGTGATGGTTTCTGCCCGAAACTTACCGAAAATACAAGCTATTGTTGCTGATTTGCCTAACATAGAAAAAGTTATTGTTTTCGATCAATTGGAGAATTATGGGGCAAAAGAAGTTTACATTGGCGATGTTCTGCAATTGGGACGAGAATTTCTGAACACCAAACCTTCGGCCTTTGAGAATCGCTATAAATCAGTAAAAGATAATGACTATGCGAATATCAGTTACACATCTGGTACAACCGCCGATCCAAAGGGAATTATTCTTTCTCACCGTAATTATACCGCAAATGTTGAACAGGCGCTTAGCCTGATGAATATCCCCACCAATTGGAAAACGCTGATCATTCTTCCGTTGGATCACTGCTTCGCGCATGTTGCGGGCTTCTATAGTTTCATGGCCTCAGGAGCGAGTGTAGCCACTGTTGATCCGGGTAAAAACGCAATGGATACCCTGAAGAACATCCCGATCAATATGAAGGAAGTTCAGCCAAATTTGCTTTTGAGTGTGCCCGCTTTGGCTAAAAACTTTAAAAAGAATATTGAAACAGCGATAAAGCAAAAGGGAGGGTTTACTGAAAAGCTATTCAATCACGCATTGAAAGTTGCCTACACTTATAATCGTGAAGGATTTAATAAGGGAAAAGGGGTAAATCCTTTTTATAAAGTCTTACTGGTAGTTTATGATAAACTCGTTTTTTCAAAAGTCCGTGCTGCTTTTGGCGGGCAATTGAGCTTCTTTATCGGCGGCGGGGCTTTATTAGATATTGATCTTCAGCGATTTTTCTATGCGATTAATGTTCCCATGTTTCAGGGTTATGGCTTATCAGAAGCTACACCAATTATTTCCTCCAATTCCTTGAAAAAACATAAACTGGGGTCTTCGGGTTATTTGGTTCAGCCTATGGAACTTAAAATTTGTGATGATAACGGTAACGCTCTGCCTGTAGGACAAAAAGGAGAGATTGTAATTAAGGGTGAGAATGTGATGATCGGTTACTGGAAAAATGAAGTAGCAACAGCCGATACGATAAAAAACGGATGGCTTCATACTGGTGATTTAGGTTATATGGATGAGGACGGCTTTTTATATGTGTTGGGCCGTTTTAAAAGTTTATTGATAGGTAGTGACGGAGAAAAATACAGTCCTGAAGGTATTGAAGAGTCATTGGTGCAAAACTCTAAATTTATTGACCAGGTAATGCTGCATAATAACCAGGACGCTTACACTACGGCTTTAATTGTTCCCAACAAAGAATCATTGAAGGCTTATTTGAAACAGCACCACCTTAGCTGGGATAGTGATGAGGGCAAAACAGAAGCGATAAAGGTATTGCAATCTGAAATAAACGAATACAAGAGTAAAGGCAAGTATGCAGGAATGTTTCCTGAGCGCTGGTTGCCGGCTGCATTTGCTGTTTTGCCTGAAGGTTTCACTGAGCAGAATCATTTCTTGAATAGTACCATGAAAATGGTTAGAGGGAAAATAACTACCCATTACCAACCGAGAATAGATGCATTATATACTTCCGAAGGAAAAAATATTTTAAATAAAGAAAACCTTAATGCTTTAGCTTAATATAAAAAACGGCCGATAGAAGTATCGGCCGTTTGCTCAAAATATGATTAAAGAGTAATTATTTCTCATTTTCCCTAAATACTTTGTAACAAGAAACAATGTACCATATACAGCCAATTGATATCATTACAAGTTCTGGAATTGAAATGCCTGTGTATTTTCCAACTATCAATGTTATGATCATTAATAAAGCCGGAAGAATTATTTCCTTTCTATAGAACCGATTTTCTGAATGCTCATCAATTGATTCTTCGGAAATCTCATAGATAGAAGATGCTTTAGTAAGTTGTGAGATGCTCGGGATTTTTTCTCTTTGGGCTTTTATTTTTAGATTCAAGGCTTTTGTTTCAACATTTAATTCCATAGTTTCGAAGTTGTTGAGCAAAAATATTCCTTTTTCACAAAATAAAGATTAATTCATTATAATATTTTCAATTTAAGTATAAATACGTACAACTAATAGTCAGGCATTCTTCTTAAAGTTTTAATCTTTTAAGTAGAGGTAAAAACAAAAGGTTCCTTAATTTATTGTTAAGATTTGTTAAGGAAAGAAGTATTGAATTGCTTTGACTTATTTTTGGGAATGCTCAATGAATTCCATTCATCCTTTTTAATGAGCTTGCCTAATTGAACAATTTGCCCTACATGGTAAGCATAGTGGTTTACCTGTCTGTTAATGGCATCCAAAGCTGTATGAGCTTCGCCCCTAATATAAACTGTATTCAACAGCTCGTTTTCAGACATGTTTTCAAGTAAATTAAAAAGGACCATCCAGCCATTCTCCCAGGTTTTAAACAACTCTTCCTTGGAGAGCTGCTGTTCATTGAACTCTCCATCGCGGTTACGATCTGGTTTTTCACCGTCAGAAGTAAAAAAATCAACAAACCTCGATCTTATATTGCCGGTTACGTGTTGTATCTGAATGGCAATCGAATTTGTGTTTTCATCGGGAGTGTAGTGCATTTCCTCCTCCGAAAGCTGAGCAAAGGTTTTGTCTCCAAGATCTTTTTGGGAAGCAAACACCTTTTTAACGTTTTTAAGGTAAACCAGTCCTATTGTCTCCATTTTTATCCAAATAAATAACCAAAAACTTCTTCAATTTTACCTACACTAACAATTGCAATTTTAAATCGTTTTAAATCGAGTGATTTTTGATTGTATTTAGAAATAAAGATTTGCTCGAAGCCCAATTTTTCGGCTTCGGCAATTCGCTGTTCAATACGGTTTACAGCGCGGATTTCCCCGGATAAACCTACTTCGGCAGCAAAACAGGTCTTATAAGAAACAGGAATATCTTCATTGGAAGAAATAATAGCAGCCACAAGGCCCAGATCAATTGCCGGGTCTTCAATTCGTATGCCGCCAGTAATATTTACAAAAACATCTTTCATACCCAGTTTAAAGCCACCTCTTTTTTCAAGAACAGCTAAAAGCATATTCATCCGTCGGGTGTCAAAGCCTGTAGCCGATCGTTGTGGTGTTCCATAAGCCGAATGACTAACCAATGCCTGGGTTTCAACCAGCATGGTTCGAGCTCCTTCTATAGTAGCTGATACGGTAACGCCACTTAGCGGCTCGTCACGTTGCGATAATAATATTTCCGATGGATTTGACACTTCGCGCAGTCCGCTGCCCTGCATCTCGTAAATGCCCAATTCAGAGGCCGAGCCAAAACGGTTTTTTACAGCTCTTAAAATGCGGTAGGAATAATGCCTGTCGCCTTCAAACTGCAATACCGTATCCACCATATGTTCCAGTATTTTAGGACCCGCAATCATGCCATCTTTAGTAATATGACCGATCAAAAAAACAGGGGTTGCGGTTTCTTTAGCAAATCGCAATAATTCTGCTGTACACTCCCTTACCTGCGAAACACTTCCAGGTGTTGATTCAATATGAGCTGAATAGAGTGTTTGTATGGAATCAATGATTACAATACCCGGATCAAGCTCTTCTATTTGTTTAAAAATATTTTGAGTAGATGTTTCGGTAAGAATATAACATTCACCGCTTTGGAGATTTTGGTCTAAACGCTCGGCGCGCATTTTTATTTGCTGATCACTCTCTTCACCCGAAACATATAAAACGCGATGTCCATTAAGGGTTAATGCCAGTTGCAGCATTAAGGTCGATTTTCCAATACCAGGTTCGCCCCCAATTAATATGAGCGATCCAGGAACAATTCCCCCACCTAGAACACGGTTTAATTCTTCATCTGAAGTTTGTATTCGCGATTGTTCTTTATAATTGATCGCATTAATGTCTTGTGGCTTTTGAGCTCGCTGGGTGCTTGTTGATTGCGATGCAGCTTTCCAGTCAGGTATACTTGCATTCGGTTTCTCAATTACTTCTTCAACAAAAGTGTTCCATGCCGAACATGCTGGACATTTGCCAAGCCATTTAGGTGATTGATAACCACAGCTTTGACAGAAATAAGAGGTTTTTATTTTTGACAACGTAAGTGAATTTGAAAATTTGAGGATATGAAAATGTGAAAATTATGGGCAATAAAACTAATTAATTTTCAAATTGCTTGGTTTTCAAGCTAAAATAGGATTGTCTGGATGAGGGGTTTTTCTTTTTGACAATAAAAAATTAAGTTTGAAAATAACCTAAATTTTTATTTATGAATCATTTATTAGCTTTTCTTAACCTAGGTATACCCGAATTAGTATTGATATTTTTTGCGGTTATCCCCGCAATGGTGTTATGGATTGTGTGTTTAGTAGATATTGTGCGTTCCAAAATGTCAGTTACCAACCTATTGTTGTCAATCCTTTTGATTGTAATGTTTCCCTTGATTGGAAGTATTCTTTATCTAATCATAAGGAATAAGTTGAAAGAACCTGCTCAAGCTTAGTGATGAGAATATCAAAAACGCATTTGAAAGGAGCTTTTGCTCCTTTTTCTGCTTTTAGGAATTTAGGTTCAAGATAGATCGTTAAAATTTATCTTCTTTCTTCTACTTTAAAACGAGATTTCTTCTTCGTTTGGATTAAAGAAATGATATTCAGTAAGCGCATAAGAAGTAATAGATTTAATTTTTACCCACTTACGATATTTGAATAACCATTTCAATCGAATTGAAGAAAATCCTTTAGTTAAATAAGCAGCAATGTAAGGGTGAACACATAGCGTAATGTTATTCTCATTCTGCTCTTCTAAAATGTATTGAAGATTATTCTGAATATCATCAACCAGTGTAATGGTTGCTTTAACTTCACCGGTTCCATTGCAGGTAGGGCATTTTTCTACCGTTACAATGTTCATTTCTGGACGAACACGCTGACGGGTAATTTGCACTAATCCAAACTTGCTTGGAGGAAGGATAGTGTGTTTTGCACGGTCTTCCGACATTTCCTTACGCAAAGCATCATAAAGCGCTTTCCGGTTTGCCGGTTTGTGCATGTCGATAAAGTCAATAACTATAATTCCACCTAAGTCGCGCAATCGTAATTGACGGGCAATTTCTTTAGCCGCTTCAACATTTACAAGAAGAGCATTTTCTTCCTGCGTATCTTCACTGGCGTTGCGGTTACCGCTATTAACGTCGATAACATGCATTGCTTCTGTGCTTTCCAAAATCAAGTAAGCACCGCCATGGAAATTGATTGTACGACCAAAGGATGATTTGATTTGCTTTTCAATTCCATATTGTTCAAAAAGAGCCTCTCGGCCTTTGTGCAGTTTTACAATTTTCTCTTGTTCAGGAGCAATATTGTGGATATAGGAACGAATCTCTTCGTAAATACTCTGATCATCAACAACGATGTTTTGAAAATCAGGGCTTAGAATGTCGCGTAAAATGCTCGATGTTCTGTCAATTTCTCCTAAAACCTTACGGGTAGGATCAGCTGATTTTAAGCGACGGGCAAACTCTTCCCATTTATTTACCAGCTCAGTAAGATCTGCATGCAATTCAGCTACACCTTTGTTTTCAGAAACGGTACGAATGATTACACCAAAGTTTTTAGGTTTGATACTTTCGATCAGTTTTCTTAAACGCATGCGTTCCGCAGAGCTCTTAATTTTTTTGGAGATGGAAACGGTATCAGAGAACGGAACCAGTACAACAAAACGGCCGGCAAGAGAGATATCTGAGCTCAAGCGCGGACCTTTAGTTGAAATAGGTTCTTTTGCAATTTGTACAGGAATTAATTGGCTTTTGCTAAGAACTTCGGAGATCTTACCACTTTTATTAATATCCTCTTCGCCGTTAAAACTTTGAAGATTGTGGTAGTTATGACTTCCGTTACGTACTTCTTTGGTTACCTTTAATAGCGATCGTACCTGCGGCCCAAGGTCGAGGTAATGTAAAAAGGCATCCTTCTCATAGCCTACATCCACAAACGCGGCATTTAACCCCGGCATAATTTTTTTAATTCGACCAAGATAAATATCGCCAACAGCATAATTCTTATTACGCTGCTCTTGATGTAGCTCTATAAGTTGTTTATCTTTTAATAAGGCGATGGTGACTCCGGTAGGAGTTGAGTTGATTAGAAGTTCCTTTACCAAAAAATAAATCCTTGATAATCCCAATGGCTCATAAATGAGCAACATTGGAGTTGGTTAGAAATACGATTAATTCTCTACTTAAATCCAATGAAAAACAAGGACACAAGTGCATTCGTTTGCATTTCATGTCCTTGTAAGCAATAATAGCGAAAAGAAGATTAATTATTTCTTCTTATGTCTGTTTTTTCTTAAGCGTTTTTTGCGCTTATGAGTAGCCATTTTATGTCTTTTTCTTTTCTTACCGCTTGGCATAATTTCAACTCGTTTAAAGTGTTACAATTTATTTAAGCTCTTTTATAATCATGTCTACCTGCGCTATAAATTGCGGGTCTACAATGAATTCTTTTGATTTCTGATAGGCTTCAATTGCTTTAGCTTTTTCACCCATATAGCGATAGGTTTCGCCTAAGTAAAAATAAGCATCTCCGCTTGGAGCTTTTTTCAGAACAGTGATAAAGCGCTTCTCTGCCTTATCATATTGTCCCGAACGCATAGAAAACAAACCTAAACTTAGGTTGGCTTTTATGTTTTCAGGTTCTTTTGCAATAACCTCACGGAGCAAGGTGATACCCTGCATTGGGTTTTGCGTGGTTTCAACATAGCAAATTCCTAAACCTGTTTTAGCATCAAGATTATCAGGTTCAGTTTTTAAAACGTGCTGATAAGCATCAATGGCTTTATCGGCAACGTAACGAACGATCAAGCTATCGCTAATAGAAGCGGTGCCGGTTTGTAATTTGTCGGCAGCAAGAAGCCAGTTTTTTGCCTCAGGTTGGGCTTTAGCCGCATCATAATAGTATAAGCCACTCACGTAACTTAAACTTTTGTCGGTGTTTTCCCATTGTTTTGCTAACGACCTTTTCAATTCAGCATTTTGAGGATCTTTAGAAAGTTGTGTTTCTAGCTCTTCAATTTGCTTAACAGCTCCTGTACTTAGTTGCTTTTTAGCAGATTTAGAAATCGATACTGTTGAAATCTCCGAAGAAACTTGCGTATTCTCCGGTTTTTTGCCCTCTTTTGGATTTACCAGTCCTTTGATGTCGAGTGAATACAGTACACCAACCAGTGCAACTGATGATCCAATAACTATTATTTGTTTTCTCGACAGCAATTCGATAGGGGGTTAAAATTACAATTCTACTTTTTCTTCAGCAGAAGCAGCCATTTTAGCTTTTGCGCTACTGTTCTTAACTTTTTCTACAAATACTTTTGCAGGTTTAAAGCTAGGGATAAAGTGTTCAGGAATAATAATCGCAGTGTTTTTAGAGATATTTCTGGCAGTTTTTTCAGCTCTTTTCTTGATCACAAAGCTTCCAAAGCCTCTTACGTACACGTTATCACCCTCAATCATTGAGTTTTTGATTACCTTAAAAAATGCTTCTACGCATTCCGCTACATCAACTTTCTCAATTCCAGTTTTTTGTGCAATTTCTGCAATTACCTCAGCTTTAGTCATCTTTTTTCTTTTTAAAGTCCTAACGTCTTCATTAATTTGGGGTTGCAAAGTTATGTGTTTAAACCGATTATAAAAATCTAAATAATATTTTTTTAAATTGTTTGTTCAAGAAGTTACAAAGTGGTATCAAATTAACAGGAGAACCTTACCCTGGAGAAATACCAATGACGCTTATATCATATGGTTGTCAGAAATTATTTTACAGCAAACCCGTGTAGAACAGGGACTTCCGTATTTCTACAAGTTTCAGGAACGATTCAAGACGGTAAAAGAGTTTGCCTTGGCTTCAGAGGATGAAGTATTAAAGCTCTGGCAGGGACTTGGTTATTATTCAAGGGCGCGCAATATGCATGCTACGGCAAAAGCTGTAATGGAGAAACATCATGGAGTTTTTCCAACTCGATATGAGCAGTTACTGCAGCTAAAGGGAATAGGAGAATATACAGCTGCAGCTATTTCTTCCTTTTCGGCAAATGAGCCTCATGCTGTGGTTGATGGAAATGTTTATCGCTTATTGTCGCGGTTTTTTGGCATTTCAACTCCCATTGATTCAACCCAAGGCCGAAAACAATTTAAGGAATTGGCTTATGAACTGCTGAAAGAGGCTCAGCCGGCAGAATATAATCAGGCAATTATGGAATTTGGTGCAATTCAATGCAAACCTGCAAGCCCAAATTGTGCAGAATGCCCGCTTTCAGTTAATTGTGTAGCTTTTATTGAGGGAATTGTAAATACGTTGCCAATCAAGACAAAGAAAACGAAGGTTAAGGAGCGATTTTTTAATTACCTGGTCTTTAGAAACAATAATGATTTGCTGTTAAATAAGAGAATTGCCAAGGATATATGGCAAAATATGTATGATTTTCCATTGATTGAGAGCGCAAATCGGCTAAGTGAAAAAGAATTATTGATTTCCGATGATTTTAAACAGTTGATCAGTACAAAATCAGTGATAATTAAGGCCGTTTCTGAAGAACTTAAGCACGTGCTTTCACACCAGGTTATTTACGCTAAGTTTTGGGAACTAGAGTGTAATCATCAGGAAAACAGTACAATGCAAAATGGTTTTTGGGTAGCCGAAGAGGAACTTGAAAGTTATGCTTTCCCAAAATTAGTTGATAATTATTTAAAAAAGTTTTAACTTATTCTGATAAATCTAAATTTACGCTCTAATACAATTTATCTATGTCTGGAATTAATAAAGTTATTCTAGTTGGACATTTGGGCAAGGATCCCGAATTAAGACACCTGGAAGGCGGAGTAAAGGTAGCTAGTTTTCCTTTGGCCACTTCCGAAACATACACTAAGGATGGTAAAAAGGTAGAACAAACAGAATGGCACAATATTGTGATGTGGCGCGGTTTGGCAGATATTGCTGAAAAATTTCTGGTGAAAGGAAAGCTGGTTTATATTGAAGGTAAACTCCGGACCCGTTCATGGGAAGATAAAGAAGGCCACAAACGTTATCAAACGGAAATAGTTGCCGATAACTTTACCATGCTTGGCAGAAAAAGTGATAACGAGCCTGTTAATGGCGGCTATCAATCTACCGGATCGTACGAAAGTTCTCATGGAACTACAAAAATTGACGATCACGTTCCTGCAGCTATTTCGGCCAGTCAGGATGCCGCGGAAGATGATCTTCCTTTTTAATTTAAAACATCTATTTTTTTAATACTTAGCAGGTTCCTCAAAAAAAGGAACCTGTTTTTTTTATATAAATAATTGATTAGTAGTTATTTGAAATTCATAACTTTAATCAACCTCACAAATAAACCTTCTATTCTAACCTAAAATCTAAATTTATGGCAACCAATATTGTTGATAGCTTAAAAAGCTTGGTCACTCCTGATTTGGTTTTAAATACCTCTTCTATGCTGGGTGAATCTTCAGGAAATATTAGTTCGGCCTTTGGACTTTCATTTCCAAGTATTCTGGCGGGTTTATTAAATAAATCTACAGATATGAGTGCAATGAGTGGTTTATACAGTATGATGCAGGGCGCCGGAACCAGTAATATATTATCGGATCCAGGTAGTTTGGTTTCGGAGCTGGGCGCGGGAGGCAGCGGTATTATTGATCAGGGTAAACAATTCTTATCTTCTTTGTTTGGTAATAAAACGGCTGAGCTTTCAACTACGATTGGTTCGGCTGCAGGAATAAAAAGCTCCTCAGCTTCCTCCATTTTAGCAGTGGCTGCGCCTTTGGTGTTGAGCTTTTTAGGAAATAAAGTGAACACTGAAGGTTTGGGTTTAAGCGGCTTAACCAGTTTTTTAGGCAGTCAGAAAGACAATATTATTAACGCGGCTCCTGCAGGATTAGGAAGTTTGTTAGGAATTGGCAGTTTGTCGAATTTAGGATCAAGTGCAGCAAGCGCTGTTAAAAGTACAATGGAAGGAACCGGTAAACGAGCAGAATCTTCAACCGTTCGAAATCTAATTTTATTGGCAGTAGGCATATTGGCTGTATTCTTTTTATGGAGAAGCTGCAATAAGAAAGAAGATATGAGTACAGTGCCTTCGACAGTTGATTCGTTGGCTAATAAAGCCGAAACTATGGCCGATTCAGCTGCTTCAATGGCTTCGGATGCCTTAGCTAAATTGGGTGCTTTCTTTAAAAAGAAACTGCCGAACGGGATTGAACTTAATATTCCGGAAATGGGCATTGAGAATAAGCTCCTAGCTTTTATTGAAGATACAAGTAAGCCAGTGGATAAAACAACATGGTTCTCTTTCGATAGGTTAACCTTTGAAACTGGTTCTGCAGTTTTAAAACCTGAATCGGAAGAGCAGTTGAAAAATATTGCGGAAATTTTAAAGGCCTATCCTAATGTGGAGGTTAAACTTGGTGGTTATACCGACAATGTAGGTGATGCGGCCACTAATCTGAAGCTTTCAGCTGATCGTGCCAATAACGTTAAAGCAGAACTTGAAAAATTAGGAATAGATGGGAAACGTATAGCTGCTGAAGGCTATGGTCAAGACCATCCGGTGGCCAGTAATGACACCGAAGAAGGAAAAGCTCAAAACAGAAGAATTGATATCAGGGTGACGAAAAAATAATGAAAAATGGGGCCAGGTCAATTTTAGGATCTGGCCCCATTTTTATTTATTGAGCTGTTTTATTCATATAATCAATAGTGAGATTAGCCAGTGCTTTTACACCCAGCTTAAATCCGCTTTCATCAATGTAAAAATCGGCGGTATGATGTGATGCCACTTCTTCAGGTTTTTTACCTTTCTCCATTCCACCTAGAAAGAAATATAATCCAGGTACTTTTTTAGCAAAGAATGAAAAATCCTCAGAACCCGTCATTGGTTTCCGAAGAATAACATTGTCTTCCCCTGCGGTTAATTGTAATGAAGGAAGCATTAAAGCAGTAAGAGCAGGATCATTAAAAGTAACCGGATATGAGGCACTGAACGGGATTTTAACATCTGCTGTAGCGCCCATACTTTCTGCCGTTTTTGTAGCGATGGTTTTAATACGTTCTTTTGTCAGCTGATCATCTTCGGCAGTAAATGTTCGAATGGTGCCAATTAGCTCCACTTCTTCCGGAATAATATTGAAACGTGTTCCTCCCTTTATACCTCCAATAGTTACAATAGCAGGGTTTTCAGTAATGTCTATATTTCGGCTTACAACTGTTTGTAAGCTAGTGATAATTTGCGCAGCTGTAACTACAGGATCAACTGATGACCATGGTGCAGCACCGTGTGCTCCCTTGCCTTTTACAACAATCTTCATATCATTTACACCTGCCATTATAGCTCCTGGGCGATAGGTAATCGTTCCTGCTTCGGTTTGGGAATTAATATGTAAGCCGAAAATAACATCTACGTGAGGATTCTCCAATACGCCCTCTTTTACCATCTGTTCAGCTCCACCAACTTCTCCGGGAGGAACTCCTTCTTCCGCGGGCTGAAAGATGAACTTCACATTGCCGTGTAGCTGATCTTTCATGGAGGTTAAGATCTCTGCGACACCCATTAAAATAGCAGTATGAGAATCATGCCCGCAAGCGTGCATTACCCCAACATCTTGTCCGTTATAAATGGTGTGTATTTTAGATGCAAAAGCAACAGGCGTCCGTTCAGTAACCGGAAGTGCATCGATATCGGCTCTAAGCCCAACTGTAGGGCCAGGTTTGGCGCCTTTTAGTAAAGCAACAACACCCGTTTTAGCTACTCCGGTTTTAACTTCCAAGCCTAAGGAACGTAAGAAAGTGGCAATTTTTTCGGCGGTCTTTATCTCCCGGTTTCCGAGCTCAGGGTTTGCATGAAAATCTCTTCGCCAATTGATCACTTGTTGCTCAATGGCATCGGCTTTTTGGTTTACTGTGTTGCGTAAATCTTGTTTCTGTTGTGAAAAGGCTTCAAAAGAAATTGAAATGCAGGCAATGGGGATAAGCAGGTAACTTTTCTTCATATCTTATTAATTAGTAGATTTTTATAAAGATATAATTTGAAGCGAAAAATATACCAATGAAAAACGGGTCAAAAGATGTACCCTTGACCCGTTTTAAATTTTATGAATAAAACTGAACTAAACAGTTGTTTTAATTTTTAGTTCATCTAATTGTTCTAATGCAATTGTTGATGGAGAGTCGATCATCACATCACGACCTGAGTTGTTTTTAGGGAAGGCAATTACATCGCGAATGGTATCTAAGCCTGCAAATAACGAGCATAAACGGTCGAAGCCAAAGGCAATACCTCCGTGTGGAGGAGCTCCGAATTCAAAGGCATCCATCAAAAATCCAAACTGCTTATGTGCTTCTTCAGTGCTGAACCCTAAGTGTTTGAACATCAAGCTTTGCAATTCTTTGTTGTGAATACGAATCGATCCTCCACCAATTTCAGTTCCGTTTAATACCATGTCATAAGCATTAGCACGAACAGCTCCAGGATCAGTTTCTAACAAGGCAATATCTTCAGGTTTAGGAGAAGTAAACGGATGGTGCATTGCATGCCAGCGTCCGCTTTCTTCATCAAACTCCAATAATGGGAAATCAAGCACCCACAATGGAGCAAATGTATCTTTATTACGGAAACCTAAACGATTTCCCATTTCTAAACGAAGTTCATTTAGTGCTTTACGCGTCTTGTCAGTTTTTCCAGCAAGAATCAGGATAAGGTCTCCTTTTTCAGCGCCGAAAGCATTTACCCATTTCTGAAGTTCTTCTTCCAAATAGAATTTATCAACTGATGATTTAATGGTTCCATCTTCGTTGTAACGGCAATAAACCAAGCCTGTAGCACCAATTTGTGGTTTTTTAACAAAATCAGTTAACTCATCAACCTGTTTGCGGGTGTATGGCGCGCAACCTTTAGCACAAATACCAACCACTAATTCGGCATCATCAAATACTTTAAAGTCTTTGCCTTTTACTATGTCATTCAGCTCAACAAACTTCATGTCAAAACGAATATCCGGTTTGTCAGAACCATAGTATTTCATAGCGTCAGCATAGGTCATGCGTGGCACCTCAGCAATATCAATTCCCTTAATCGACTTAAATAAATGTTTAAATAAGCCTTCGAACATATTTAAAATGTCTTCCTGCTCCACAAAGCTCATTTCGCAGTCAATTTGAGTAAACTCAGGCTGGCGATCGGCTCGTAGGTCTTCGTCACGGAAACATTTTACAATTTGAAAATAGCGGTCGAAGCCCGAAACCATTAGCAGTTGTTTGAATGTTTGAGGTGATTGAGGAAGTGCATAAAACTCACCCGGGTTCATACGGCTTGGCACCACGAAATCACGAGCTCCTTCAGGTGTTGATTTGATCAATACCGGCGTTTCAACCTCAATAAACTTATGATTGCTTAAATAATTGCGGGTTTCATGAGCCATTTTATGGCGTAGCTCCATGTTTTTACGCACAATTGCTCGACGTAAATCGAGGTAACGGTATTTCATGCGTAAATCATCGCCACCATCGGTTTCATCTTCAATTAAAAAAGGAACTGTTTTGGCAGCATTTAATATTTCAAGTTTAGAAACTTTAATTTCAATTTCTCCGGTAGGTATTTTAAGGTTCTTGCTTGAACGCTCAATCACTTTTCCGGTAATTTTAATTACAAACTCACGGCCCAATTTACGTCCCTCAGCACAAAGCTGCTCGTTATCATCCATGTTAAAAACTAACTGGGTAATTCCATAACGATCACGTAAATCTATAAATGTCATTCCTCCCAAATCACGCGATTTGGCAACCCATCCGCTCAGGGTCACTTCTACCCCTAAATCTTTTATCGTTAACTCTCCGCAAGTGTGTGTTCTATGCATATACTTATGTTTTGCAGTCTGTTGAGGCGCAAAAGTAATTATTTACACCGAAATTAGTTGCTTGTTGACATGCAATTAAAGTAGTAAAATCTAACTAAATTAAGGCTTGCAATATCATTTTATCAGTGGAAATGCTTTTTAACTGCATTTTCGAAAAATATTTAAGTAATGTGCAACATTTTGTAAAGTGCCTATGTCATTACAACGAAAAACAAATCCATTGGAAACACTAATTCTCGACAGGCATATAGACTTGGTAGAAAAATGTCGAACGGGCAGCAGTAAAGCTCAATATGAACTTTACCGTTTGTACTCACGCAGTATGTTTAGCGTGGCAATGCGCATATTAAATGATACAGGAGATGCAGAGGATGTGTTACAGGAGTCGTTTATTGATGCTTTTGATAAGCTCGAAAGCTTTAGAAGCGAATCGACTTTTGGCGGCTGGTTAAAACGCATTGTAATTAATAATTCGATCAATTACCTGCGAGCAAGGCGGGTAAAGTTTGAAGATATTGACAATCATCCGGAGGTAGATATAGAAGATGAAACCGTTGATGAAGAAGAGTTGGAACTAAGAGTCTCGGAAGTACGGGCTGCTATTCAAAAATTAGCTGACGGTTATCGTACTGTATTGACGCTTTACCTGTTAGAGGGGTATGATCATGAAGAAATAGCGGAGATATTGAACATAAGCGAGTCAACTTCCAGAACGCAGTATATACGAGCCAAGAAACGCTTGCTGGAGATTTTGAAAAAGTAGTCAGTCTGCAGTAAGCACACTCCGGTAGGAGGGAGAATAAAATTTAAGTAGTTAGAATAAAAATCGATTTAAGATGGAGGTGTATTTCAAATCCGAAATCTAAAATCTCAAATCTAAAATAAAATGAAAGATCGTTTGGAAAGTTTTGTTGAAGAGCACCGTGATGAGTTTGATGTTTACGAACCCAATCCGCAAGTGTGGCGCTCAATAGAGAAGACCATGCGAAATGAGCCTAAAGTGCTTAAGCTGAGTTTTAATTGGCGTATTGCAGCCGCCATCGCATTAATAATTGGTTTTGGATTTACTGTTTTCAGAGTGGCCAACAGAACTCCGCAACCGGAAGACAGTTTGGCGAAAATCAATCCTGAATACGCTCAAACTGCTTATCATATGGCGGCTTTAATTGATATAAAGCGCGATGAGCTTAAGCAAATTCAAAAAGAACAGCCTGAGTTATATCAGGAATTCTCGGGTGATTTGGAACGTCTGGATAAGAATTATCAGGCCATGAAAATTCAATTGGGAGGTGCTGCCAACCAAGAAACCGTGGTGGAAGCCATGATTCAAAATTTACAATTGCAGATCGATCTGTTAAATCAACAGTTAACAATAATTCAACGAATAAATAATAAAAACAAACAATATGAGAACAAAGGTATTGCATTATAGATTTTTACTCATTGCCTTTTTAATGCTTGCATTGGGCGCCAAAGCCGCTGATGGAGAAAGTGGGGAGTTTGGTGTTCAGAAGAGCAAGAAAATAATCAGAACTTATCAGGTAAGCACTAAAGATGGACTTTCTATAGATAATAAATTTGGTTCTGTTACCATTAATACCTGGGACAAAAGCGAGTTTAAGATTGAAATTACCGTAGTAGCCAATGATAATTCAGATGAAAAGGCTCAGAAACAGTTAGACAGGGTTAGCATAACAGATAGTAAATCAGGGACCGAGGTTAAATTCGTAACTAATATTGCCAGCGGTAATAGCTGGAACTGGAAAGGAGATGATGATAAAAAAGGGCTTGAAGTGAACTATGTTGTTTATATGCCTTCAACCAATTCGTTAAGCATAGAGAATAAATACGGTCCGACCAGGGTGCCTGATTTTAATGGTCCGTTAACTGTTAACCAGACTTACGGGAATTTCACCGGAGGCAATCTTAGAAGCAGTGCAAATTCAATAAACATTAAATACGGAGGAGGAACTGTAGAAAGTATTAAAATAGGAAGTTTTGATGTGTCATATTCAAAGTTAAGCGTTGGAAAGGCTGGAAATATTTCTGTTGTGCACCGGTACGGAAATCTGGATATCGATGAAGTGGATCAGTTAAGTGCAGATATTGACTATTCAGGAATAAGAATTAATCAGATCAACCAGTCAGGATCAATTAACAGCAAATATTCGAGTGGAGTTAAATTGAATAATGTTTCCAAGTCATTGAAATCATTGGTTATCAATTCTGCTTATTCAGGGGTTACGCTCAGCTTTGCCGACAATGCCACCTTTGATGTATCAGTGAATGTTTCTTATGGCGATTTTGCATATGATAATAGCAAGTCAGCCGGTATTTCACAACAGGGTAATGATGGAAAAGATTGGAAACCCTCAAAAAGCTTCAGTGGGCGTTACGGTACCGGAACGGTTAATGGAAAGATCTCAATAAGTGCTAAGTATGGCAATGTAAGGTTTAATTAAGCTTCAATTGAAATTGAATGAAAAGCCCGGTTTTGTCGGGCTTTTTTTATTCTAATGGAGCAGAAAACCTCAATATTATTTATCTTCGGGACTCTTTAAAACTATAAATTATCTATGGAGTGGATATCCAATCCCGACGCTTGGTTGGGGCTTTTAACATTAACGTTTCTTGAAATAGTATTAGGGGTTGATAATATTATTTTCATCTCTATTGCCTCGGGCAAACTTCCCCCTGAATTACGTAAAAAAGCAACCAATATCGGTTTGTTATTGGCGATGGTTCTACGTATTGTCTTATTGTTAGGTATTAACGTACTAATCTCTATGAAAAAGCCTTGGATTAGTTTCCATGCTTCATGGTTTCATGGCGATTTTTCAGGGCAAAGTTTAATCTTGCTTGCAGGAGGAATCTTTTTACTGTATAAAAGTACATCAGAAATTCACCATAAATTGGAAGGGGAGGAGCATCCTGAGCAATCAACAACTAAAAAGGCAGCTTCAAGTTTAGGCAGCGCAATTGCTCAAATTACGGTTATTAACATTGTGTTTTCATTCGACTCAATTTTAACAGCGGTGGGAATGACCAACGGACTACCGAATGCACTTGTTTTAATGATTGTTGCCGTGATATTATCAATGGCCGTTATGATGCTTTTTGCAGCTCCAGTTGGAAAGTTTGTAAACGACCATCCCACTATTCAGATGTTGGGAATGGCGTTTTTAATTTTGATCGGCTTTATGTTGATAACGGAATCTGCGCATTTGGGCCATGTTTCCGTTTTGGGAAGTGAGGTTGGTGCCATTCCAAAAGGCTATTTATACTTTGCCATTGCATTTTCGTTAGGGGTGGAGTTCCTTAATATGCGACTGAGGAAGAAAGGGCCTCCAGTTCATCTGCATGGGCCTACATCTGACGAAATTGTAAAATAGATTAATAGAATGATAGAATGATAGAATGATAGATGAGCTTTAAGCACTTTATTCAATCATTCTATCATTCGGGCATTCACTCATTAAATAACCCTGCACATCACACCTTTTAAATATTCCGATTCCGGGAATGATGCCAAGATTGGATGATCTTCCGGATGACCGAACTGCTCGATAAACTGTACCTCTTTGCCTGCGTCCAATGCCGCCCATGCAACCGCTTGCTTAAGCATGCCTAATTCAACCCCTCCGGAACAAGAGAAAGTTGCTAACAATCCTCCTTTGCCTAATAATTTTAAGGCCTGAAGATTTAAGTCTTTATAGGCTCGTAAAGCCCTATCAACTGCCGATCGGCTAGGAGCAAGCTTCGGTGGGTCTAGAATAATCAAATCGAAATTTCTATTCTCTTCCTGAAAACGTCGTAAAGTGTTATTCGAATCCCCTTTTATCAACTCATCTTCTAAAAAAGTAATATCATTTGCTTTATGATTCCTTCGAACCATGTCAATAGCTAAGGCTGATGAATCTACACTCATAACTGATTTGGCTCCGGCCTTTTTTGCATTTAATGTAAAGCCGCCTGCATAGCAAAAACAATCTAAAACGTTTAACTCTTTGGCATAATCAGCAACACGTTTACGTGTATTTCGCTGATCTAAAAAGTATCCTGACTTTTGACCGTCTGCTATATTAACCACGAATTTTAATCCATTTTCAGTTATTTCGGTAAACTCTGCGGGTTCGATGCCTATCAACAATCCATTTGAAGCTTTTAAGCCTTCTAAACTGCGGGCGGTAGCATCGCTTCTTTCGTAAATCCCTGTTGGCTTTACTAATTCAAATAAATATTCGGCAATCAGTTGTTTTCGTACTTCAATGCCGACAGTTAATACTTGAACCACCAAATGATCAGCATATTTATCAACTATTAAGCCCGGTAAACCGTCTGCCTCACTATAAATTAATCTAAATGAATTCGTGTCTTTAGAATTCAATAAATGCTGGCGGCGATTAACTGAAGCCTTGATCTTTTCTTTCCACCATTGGTCGTCAACTTGAGTTTCCTCATTCCACTCGATGGCTCGCACCATAATTTTTGAGAGGTTATTAAAATAACCATAGGCAAGAAATTCATTTTTTGCATTAACAAGCTTTATGATTTCTCCTTGTTCAGGGTTTTGTTTTATGGTTTCGAGAGCACCTGAAAAGACCCAAGGGTGATGTTGTTTTACAGCTTTGTCTTTTCCGGCTTTAATCTGCAGCGTTTTCATGCTGCAAAAGTAGACTTTTGAATACACAGATTAGTATTAATGCTAGTTTTGCACTATGATATTCAAATTTGATGAAGATCCGGGCGTCTCGACCGATGAATTTTATATGAAGCAAGCCCTGAAGGAGGCTTATTTGGCAATGGAAGCGGATGAAGTGCCAGTAGGAGCAATAGTGGTTTGCCGAAATAGGGTTATAGCTCGTGCTCATAATTTAACCGAGCGATTGAATGATGTAACTGCACATGCAGAAATGCAAGCCATTACTGCGGCTGCCAATTTCTTAAACGGGAAATATCTGGATGAATGCACACTGTATGTAACCTTAGAGCCTTGTGTAATGTGTTCGGGAGCTTTGCATTGGGCACAAATTGGACGTATTGTTTTTGGAGCATTTGATCCGAAACGTGGTTTTATGAGATTAATTCCAAGTCCTTTACATCCGAAAACAGAATTTGTTGGAGGGATTTTAGAAAATGAATGCGGTCAGCTGATCAAAGATTTTTTCAAACAAAAAAGGTAAACAAAAGTTAAAATAGAGGGGGCAGTTGAGTTTTCATGTTTCAGTTTGAAGATTGATTAATCTCCTGAATTCTTCGTTTTAATTCTTTTCAGTTTTACACTATGCTCTTTAGTGCTAAACAAGTAATTTTACAAGCAAACTATTGAGCTTATTAACAATTATCTATTCATCTATTGTTTAACTATATAAATCTATAAAAATGTCATTTGAATTACCTGCGTTACCATACGCTTTCGACGCCTTAGAGCCAAACATCGATAAATTGACTATGGAAATTCACCATGGTAAACACCATCAGGCCTATGTAACTAACCTTAATAATGCTATTAAAGGTACAGATGCCGAGAAATTAAGCATTGAAGAAATCTGTAAAAATATCTCTAAATATCCGGTTGCAGTTCGTAACAATGGCGGTGGTCATTATAACCATTCTTTATTTTGGGCAGTAATTGGCCCTAATGCAGGTGGTTTGCCAACTGGCGATCTGGCTAATGCTATTAACAGTGCATTTGGATCGTTTGATGCATTTAAAGAAAAATTTGCTGCTGCAGGTGCTACCCGCTTTGGTTCTGGCTGGGCTTGGTTATTGGTAAAAGATGGTAAACTAGAAGTTTCCTCAACCCCTAATCAGGATAATCCTTTAATGGATGTTGCCGAAGTAAAAGGTACTCCAATTTTAGGAATGGATGTTTGGGAACACGCTTATTATTTAAAATATCAAAACCGTCGTCCAGATTATATTTCAGCATTTTTTAATGTGATTAACTGGAATGCAGTTGCTGAACGTTTTGCAAAAGCAAAATAGTTTACGATGTTTTATAAAAAAAGAAACCCTGATTCAATATTGAATCAGGGTTTCTTTTTTTATAGTTAACCAATTAATTGGTTTGTTTTACATCAGAGAAAATAATGCGCAATTTCATGCTGTAATTGACGCCTTTCGGGCCACCAAATGCGCCTCGCTCACTAGATATTGCCGGATTATCGAATGTCAAAAACAATTCGTCATCATTCGCTTTTCCATCCAAAATATCTTGTATGTATTTAGTGACTAATATAGAATAGTTCTTTTTACTGGAGTTATAGTAACCACTGTATGCAGCTCCTGTAGTCGAGTATCGGTTATCCGAAGGATTGTTGTCAGGTATTTGAATAAATGCTCCTGATTTTTTTTGTCCCTGGTTAAGTAAAATACGTAGCGGGCTTGCAAAGGTTCCATCAGTTCCCTGATCAATACTCACAACTAATTCAGCTTTGTTGATCGCTTTTTTACTATCCTTAATGATTGATTTTACGTATGGGAACCTAACTTTTGTTTTTACTCCCGCCATTGATTGGGCATACACGGTTTGTTGTGTGTTAGCGCCACCACCTAATAACGTTTCTATAACCGTTCCGGCATAATCATGGTTAAAATAATTGCTTTGGGCAACAGTGCCAGATAACCTGAGTGTATGGAATGTAGTGTCGGTTGGTGTATGGTAGTAAAAATTTATTACAGACTTATCGTAGGTTTGAACATCCAGTTTAAATATTCCTCCCAAGCCTGTTGTTTCATTGGGGTTAATTCTTAGTTTGATTCCTTTGATATACGAATTAAAGTTGGCCACATTTTTATAAATGGTTGCCGGAGCATTAACAAACTTTAAAATAGCGTATTCTTTATCGATTGGAATTCGAATTTGTGCCTCAACCGTTTTTAATGTATCAGGTTTGTCTTTGATGAAATCAAAGATTTTGATCTTGCTTAAATTGGGTGTTATTAATGCCGTACCTATGGCAGTTGAACTTTTTGGGTTGAAGTATTGATCAGAGAAATAAGAAGTGTCCACTCTCATCGGGTCGCCAAGTTCCTCTACCAAAAAGCGAAACTTCGAAGTAGAAGCGCCATAGAAAGTGTTTGCCATTTTCGATGTATCCTGATAGGCTAATACCAGTACAGCCGAATCGAGCACAGTTCCTGCAGGAAATGCAAATGCCGCCGAATCAGGTTTTAATAATTGTGTATTTATTTCTGCATAGCTTTTGCCAAAAATGTCATCGTTCATATAGCCTAAAAGCTTGGTATTGTTGGCTAATGAAGTTCCGTTATAGCTAAAATGATTATCTGTACGAACCGGTTGATCAGCAACCAGCAGTGTTTGTACAGTAAAGGTGTCTGTTTGTACACCATTTTGGTAATCGGTATCACTTAATCCGATTCCATCAGGGTTTTCGCAACCCGAAAAAATAAAAAGACTTATTAATAGAATTAATAAGTCTAGTTTAACTAATTTCATATATGACTTAATGATCTCTAATTACTTGTTATTAAGCTGAAACCAATTCTGCATTAGCCATTTCCTCATAAAACTGGGCATATGTTTCAGTTTGGTCAAAGGTAGTATAATTCATGACAGGTTTGCCGCTTGCTGCAATAAATTCTTCAACTTTCGGATCAATTCGCTCGTCTCCTTTAATTACAGCGTCAGCAAATGCAATAGCTCCCATGTGAAGTGCTGAATTTGTTGCCGGTGCATAATGAGTAAGATCTTGTTCCGTCATTTGACTCATTACTGCTTTTTTGCTAAAGTCAGCATGTAAACCTCCGTTAAAGCTGTTTTCATAAACCGAATAGGCGACCTTAGTGTTTTTAAACATTGGGTCGTTTTTATAGGTGGTTTTTAAATAAGCAGGAACCAAACTGCTCATCCAACCATGACAATGTACAATGTCAGGAGTCCAACCTAATTTTTTAACGGTTTCAATAGCACCTTTGCTGAAGAAAATGGTACGCTCATCGTTATCGTCAAAGAACTTTTCTTTATCATCACTAAAAACGTGTCTTCTTTGGAAATATTCTTCGTTATCCAAAAAATACACCTGCATTTTTGCCCCTTGAATCGACGCTACTTTGATAATCAGCGGGTTATCATTGTCGTTAATAACAATATTCATCCCTGATAAACGAATAACTTCATGCAAACGGTTACGACGCTCGTTAATGCAACCGAAACGGGGCATTAAAACTCTGATCTCATAACCTTGTTCTTGGATTGCTTGCGGAAGTTGGCGGGTGATTTTTGAAATTTCGGTCAACTCTAAAAACGGTGACATCTCGTGGGTGATGTACAGAACCTTCTTCTTTGCCATGCTCTTCTGTTACTTAAACTAATTGTGTACTAAGCCAATAATGCTGCAAATGTACGAATATTTTCTTAATTATAAAGGATTTAACAATTTCTCTTGCATATTAGGCTTGGTTTTTGCAAAATTTGCGGTTTTTAAACTTTTTCACCTTGTTACAAATAATAACTACAAGAGTTAAAATGCAGCAGATAGCTGTTGACCTAAAGGCTCAGGGTAAATCACTAGGTTTTGTACCGACAATGGGAGCTTTACACAATGGGCACTTAAGTCTGATTTCCAGGTCAATTGCTGAAAATGACGTAACTGTTTGTAGTATTTTTGTTAACCCCACCCAGTTTAACGACCCCGCAGATTTAGATAAATATCCACGCCCAATTGAAGCGGATATCGAAAAACTGAAGTCAGCCAATTGTGATTATTTGTTTCTGCCTTCGGTAGATGAAATGTACACTAAAGGTGAAACCTGGCACCTGGAACTTGGATACCTCGAAACTATTCTTGAAGGGGCATTTCGCCCGGGCCATTACCAAGGGGTTACACAGATAGTAAAAAAGCTGTTCGATATTGTTCAGCCAACCCGTGCTTATTTCGGACAAAAAGATTACCAACAAATCATGGTTATTCTTAAAATGGTGGAAATGTTTAATATTCCTGTAACTATTATTCGGTGCCCTACCGTTAGAGAAGAGGAAGGATTAGCTATGAGTTCGCGAAATGTTCATTTAAAAGAAAAGGAACCACAGACAGCCCTTAAACTTTCAGAAGCTTTAGCATTTATTAAAAGCAAAACAGGAAAAGGTAGCCTGCCTGAAGTTTTAAAAGAGGCAAAAGACCTGATTAACGAAGCTCAAATTGGCTTGGAATACCTTGTAATTACCGATGGAGCCACACTTAAGGAGATATCTGAATGGGGTCAATCAGCAGAACCCGTTGCTTTAATTGCCGCCAAAGTAGGTAATACCAGGTTGATCGACAATATGGTGTTGGTATAAAATGTTCAATCAATTTAATCCTTTCCAGAGTTAAGGCAAGATATGAATGATATACATTCAATATACACTATCTATGCTTTATCCATGCCTTATATATGGCTTTGCCCCGTCCTTGATCCCGTCCATGACCCGTCCTGAAATAACTATACAGATTAGTGAATAAATCCTGGATTAACTATACACTGGATGTTGTTAATCCTAATTAACCTATACAGGCTGTTTTTCGAAGTTACTTTTTTTAGTGTTA
>NZ_PQVF01000004.1 GCF_002920915.1 Solitalea longa | reverse complement strand
CGTTGATAGGCTACAGATGTAAAGGCAGTAATGTCACAGTCGAGTAGTACTAATCATCCGAAACTTTCTGAAAAGAAAGCCTCGTTTACCTTTTAGCTGTAACTTCTTTCAACAATATGTCTATTGAGTAATAAGTAGAGAGTTATAAGTAATAAGTCTTCTTATGAATCAATAAAAAAACACTGAATACGTTGAGTGTAAGCACTACTAACTAAGTACTTATAACTTACGACTAAAAATATTCAGGTGCCTATATCGGCGGTGTCCACCTCTTCCCATTCCGAACAGAGAAGTTAAGCCCGCCAGAGCCGATGGTACTGCCGTAACAGGTGGGAGAGTAGGTCGGTGCCGATTTTTATACAAGCCTCTTGGTTCACGCCAAGGGGCTTTGTTTGTTTAGGGACCTGGCTAAATGGCTAATGGTTGTATTGTGAAATGGTGAAATTGTTTAATAACCACAGGGTTGCACAGAGGTGCACGGAGTAGGAATGACTTTGTGTAACCCGTTGCAACTCTGTGGTTTATTTTTTAACGATAGAACAATAGAACAATAAATCAATAGAATCAATCATCGAAAGAATGTAATAAAGGTGATGAACTAAAAGGAGCCTTTTATTATGTATTGTAACAGTTATTTTAATGCCTCAGATTCTTTTCCAAACATAATTTTACTCTATCTTAGTTCCCCAAATCGACCAATAATGCGAAAACTTCTGTTTCTACTTTGTTTTTTATTACTTCCTATTTGTACGGTTAATGCTCAACAGCCTAAAACCTTAAGTTCTTCTGAAATCCTTCTTTCCTTAAAAAAACTCAACACATTTGGAACAGCACTCTATGTAGCGGCACATCCTGATGATGAAAATACCCGATTAATTTCATGGTTGGCAAATGAGAAGTATGTTCGTACGGGTTATTTGTCAATGACAAGGGGTGACGGAGGCCAAAATCTTATTGGCGATCAGCAAGGAGAGTTATTAGGTTTGATCAGGACGCAAGAGTTGTTAGCAGCCAGACGTGTGGATGGAGCGGAACAATTTTTTACCAGAGCCAATGATTTTGGATTTTCCAAAAATCCGGAAGAAACTTTTAACATATGGAATAGGGACTCCATTCTTGCTGATGTAGTTTGGACGATTCGCAGATTCAGACCAGATGTGATAATTACCCGTTTTGCTACCGACGGGAGTGGCGGGCATGGGCATCATACTGCATCAGCTATTTTGGCTGAAGAGGCTTTTGCAGCAGCTGCTGATCCGGCAAGATTTCCGGAGCAGCTTAAGTATGTAAAACCATGGCAGGTAAAACGTTTGGTTTATAATAATGCCTCTCGCTTTTGGAACCCTAATGCCAATATGTCGGGTAATTTGGCTCTTGAAGTAGGGCAATTCAATCCGATGTTGGGTAAATCATACGGTGAACTTGCCGGTGAAAGCCGCAGCATGCATAAAAGCCAGGGATTTGGTGCCGCCCGTACACGAGGTTCGGTTACTGAATATTTTAAGCCAATCAAAGGAGAGGCTGCCTCCACAGATATTTTTGATGGTCTTGATTTAAGTGCAAATAGAATTGAAGGGGCCGAATCATTTAAGCAATGGGCCAAAAAGGCACAGGATGAATTTCTTGCAGATGAACCATCTACCATACTTTCGGATTTGATACAAGCCTACAAAGCGCTTGCCTTAATAACAGATGATTATTGGAAGAATCAGAAACGAAAAGAACTTGAAAACTTGATTTTAGCCTGTTCGGGTGTTTACTTGGAGGCTACAGCTTCTGATTTTTCAGTTACTCCGGGGCAATCACTTAAAATTTCAGCAAATGCAATTAATAGGGCTGATTCAGCTGTTGTTCTAGAAAAGATTTTATTTCCACAAGGACAAAACATTTCAGTTAATAAGAGTTTAGAACGTGATCAAAATTATAAAGAAGATAATCAGTTAACCCTGGATCCATCCACTACTTATAATAATCCATATTGGCTTACTTTAAAACACTCGGATGGAAGGTATACGGTAAATGATCAGAATTTGATCGGTCAACCTGAAGCGCCTGCAACGTTGCAGGTTAGCTTTGTAGTAACTATTCAGGGCCAATCCTTTACGGTTACTAAGCCGGTAGTTTATAAATGGGTTGATCCTGTTGACGGTGAGTTATACCGTCCCTTGCAAATTACTCCGCCTGTAATGATAAACATGGACGCTAAAGCCTATGTATTTCCTTCGGGTAAATCCAAACATGTGAGAATAATTTTAAAAGCCGGAAGAGATAACTGCCAGGGAATAATTAAGCTTGATATGCCTGCAAATTGGAAAGCTAATCCAGCTTCTATTTCATTTAACATTCAAAAAAAGGATGAAGAGCAGGATGTTGTTTTCGAAGTGATTCCACCTGATGAAAGCACAACAACTGTAATAAAAGCGGTTGCAGTAATTGACAGCAAACAATATTCGAAGGGTGAAACAATAATTGATTATAAACATATTCCCCTTCAAACATTATATCCTGATGCCCAGGCCAAATTTGTACGTTTTAACCTGAATAGAAAAATGCAAAGTATTGGGTATATAAAAGGTGCCGGAGATGACGTACCTCATAATTTGGAGCAATTAGGCTATCAGGTGAAAATGCTTAGTGATGAAATGCTAAGCAATGGAGTTGACCTTTCTGTTTACGACGCTATTGTGGTTGGAGTTAGAGCTTATAATACCAATGAAAGAATGAAGTTTTATTACACAAAGCTGATGAATTATGTTAAAGGAGGCGGAAATCTTATTGTTCAATATAATACCAATAATTTTTTAGGCGGTGTTAAATCAGAAATTGGACCCTATCCATTTACTATTTCACGAGATAGAGTAACCGATGAAAATGCAGAAGTGCGTTTAGACATGCCTAAGCATAAAGTTTTTAATAGCCCTAATAAGATTTCGGCGGATGATTTTAAAGATTGGATTCAGGAGCGAGGGATTTATTTTGCAACAGACTGGGATAAGAACTACGAGACTCCATTTGGTTTAAATGATCCGGGAGAGAATTCCTCAAAAGGAAGTACACTGATCACTAAATACGGGAAAGGCTATTTTGTTTACACGGGCTTTTCGTTTTTCAGAGAGTTGCCAGCAGGAGTTCCGGGAGCCTATCGTTTATTTGTGAATATGATAGAACTAGGGAAATAATTTCATTTTAGTTATGCGTTGGAAACCACTTTATTGGCTAGTTATCGGCTTTTTAATAATGGAAATTATCCTATTCTATTATCTTACTAATCATCTTTCATGAGGCAACTAGACTGGTTGGTATTAATTGCAACGCTTTCTTTTATTGTTTTTTATGGGTTATGGAAGAGCCGTAAAAACAAGAACACCGAAACTTTTTTAAAAGCTAATACTTCGCCTTGGTATATGGTTGGGTTAACCATTATGGCTACCCAAGCAAGTGCAGTAACTTTTTTGTCGGCACCCGGGCAAGCTTATACTGATGGGATGCGCTTTGTGCAGTACTATTTTGGTTTGCCACTTGCCATGGTGGTGTTATGCTTAACAGCTGTTCCTATTTATCATAAATTAAAGGTTTATACCGCCTATGAATATCTCGAAGGTCGCTTTGATTTAAAAACAAGGTCACTAGCTGCATTTCTTTTTCTTATACAGCGTGGTTTGGGTACGGGTATTACCGTTTTTGCGCCTAGTATTATACTTTCGGCTATTCTGGGATGGAACATCTATGTAACCAACTTTGTAATTTGTGCCGTAGTGGTCATTTATACAGTTAGCGGTGGCATACGTGCCGTTAGCTATACTCAAATGGGGCAAATGACCATTATACTTAGCGGAATGCTCATTGCAGCCATTATTATTACTCACTTATTGCCACAGAACATGGGCTTTATTGATGCTGTAAAGCTTGGAGGTAAAATGGGCCGCATGAATATTATCGATCTGAAATTTGATCTGAATAATAAGTACAATATCTGGTCGGGTTTGTTGGGCGGATTTTTTCTGGCTTTATCTTATTTCGGAACAGATCAATCTCAAGTTGCCCGCTATTTATCAGCAAAAGACACTACCGAAAGTCGCTTAGGCTTATTGTTTAATGGTATTGTGAAAATACCCATGCAATTTGGAATTCTCTTAATTGGAGTCCTATTATTTGTATTTTATCAGTTTACTGAAACCCCAATTTTTTTCAATCAGCTCGAAGTTAAAAAACTGCAGGAAAGCAGCTATGCACCTAGGTTAAATGAATTACAGCAAAAGCAATCTGAACTATTTCAACTAAAAAAAGAACATTCAATTGGCCTGCTTTCGGCAGTAAAAGAGAATAATGAAGATGAGGTAAATAAATTTCAGATGTTTATTACTGAAGACCATAAAAAGGAAAAGGAATTAAGAACTGATTTAAAGGAATTGATGCTTAAGAATGATGTGGATGCAAATACCGACGATGTAAATTATATCTTTTTGTGGTTTGTTAGTCATCATTTTCCGGAAGGATTGGTGGGCTTACTAATAGCGGTTATTTTAGCAGCCTCTATGTCTTCGTCGTCTTCGGCTTTGCAGGCACTTGCTTCAACCTCTGTCATAGATATCTATAAACGGAGTATCCGAAAAAATGAAGCGGATGAACATTATCTAAAAGCATCAAGATGGGCCACTGTTATATGGGGTGTTTTTGTAATGATCGTCGCCGGATTGGCTACACAGTTGGGTAGTTTAATTGAAGCCGTTAATGTACTTGGGTCATTATTCTACGGGGCTATTCTGGGAATTTTTATGGTGGCGTTCTTTATGAAAAAAATAAAAGGAACAGCCGTATTTACAGCTGCATTGATAACTCAGTTTTTAGTGCTTATGGGATATTTCTTTACAACTATCTCCTTCTTATGGTACAATTTAATTGGCTGTGTTTTGGTGATGGTAATCGCATTGAATATTCAATTCTTTACCTCAAAAATGACAATAGCAAAGAGTTGATTTAAGGTAAATATTATTGTATATTAATTATACAGTAAATCTATTAGTTTACCTTCAGCGCTCTCACTATGAAGTCTATTTTAAGAATCGCCTTCCTTTTCTTTGTTTTTTGTTTTAGTAATCAACTCTCTTATTCTCAACAAGTATTACGACCCGGTTTTGATGCAAATGAATATGCTGATTTACTCGCCTTAAAATATGATTCACTTCAAATTGGAACTACTGTAATAAAAACGCCTATTCATCAATATAGATTACTTTACGAATCTCCGGAGGTTGGATTATATAACAGATGTTATTTTTGGATGAGGGATGACAATGTGATCGTTCTTTGTATTAGAGGAACTATTGCAAAGAGTGAATCCTGGTTGGAAAATCTTTATTCGGCAATGGTTCCGGCTCAAGGGAATTTGCAAATTAATGACAGTACAAATTTTAAATACAAACTTTCCGCCGGAGAAAATGCATGTGTTCACGTTGGTTGGATGATTGGTTTAGCTCATCTTGCTCCTTGTATAGTTACTGAATTAAATAAATATTATAAATCAGGAAACAGAGAGGTGATCATATTTGGGCATAGCCAGGGTGGAGTATTATCCTATTTAGTCCGATCTTATTTAAATTATTTGCCTACTGATGTACTTCCGACCGATATTTATTATAAAACTTATTGCAGTGCAGCGCCCAAACCAGGTAATTTACAATATGCCTATGATTTTGATTTTATTACCCGGGTAGGGGGAGCTTATAGGGTGGTGAATTCTGCCGATTGGGTGCCGGAAGCTCCATTTACACTGCAAACTACATATGATATAAACGAAGTCAATCCAATTACAAATTATCAGGAAAGAATTAAGTCCATGTCATGGATAGTTCGTGCTTATATCAATAATGCCTATAAAAAAATGAATAATAACGCCAATACTGGTGTTAAATATTACCAGAAATATTTTGGCCACTTAGTTTATCAACAAATTAAGAAAACGCTTCCTCAGCTAAAAGAGCCTGAATACGCTCCTTCAAGTTATTTTTATCCGGCAGGAACACCGGTTGTATTATTCGCAGACAATGAATACAATGGTAAGTTTAAATTTGAAGATAGTAACCTCTTTATACACCATAAATTCGATACTTATCTTTTCCTTCTTCGTAAGTATTATTCCATACCTAACTAAACTATGCGTGCATTGATAATTCAGAAATTAATCTTACATTTCTAACTTTTATCAATAAGCAGTAAATGAAGAATTTGATTGTAATGGCCATACCGGGCTTTATTATTCTGTTGGTAGCCGAATTGGTGGTGGCCTATTTTCAGAAAAGGCACGACGAATATTTTGATGCAAAAGATACAGCCAGTAGCCTTTCCATGGGAATTGGAAATGTAACAGTTGGAACATTTAGTAAGGCTCTTATCCCGGTTTCATTGTCTTTCTTATTTCAATTTAGAGTATTTACACTGCCCGAAACAGCTTGGTGGGCCTGGGTTTTATGTTTGTTGGCCGATGATTTCTCGTACTATTGGTTCCATCGTGCCAGTCATAGCGTGCGCTATTTTTGGGCCTCTCATGTGGTACATCACTCTTCACAGAAATATAATTTAGGAACCGCCTTACGTCAAACCTGGACAGGGAATTTAAGTGGTTCTTGGATATTTTGGCTATGGATGCCGTTGGTTGGATTTTCAACTACAATGATTACAACCATGATGGCTATAAGCTTATTGTATCAATTCTGGATCCATACGGAATTGATCTATAAGTTTCCGCGACTAATTGAATTCATTTTTAATACACCATCTCATCATCGTGTGCATCATGCTTCTGATGTTAAATATTTAGATAGAAATCATGCAGGTATTTTAATTATCTGGGATCGTATGTTTGGGACTTTTGTTGAAGAAGACATTCATCCAACTTATGGATTAACCAAAAATATTGAAACCCATAATCCAATTAGAATAGCATTCGACGAATGGGGAATGGTGATTAAGGATGTTTGGAATGCGCCAACTTTTAAAGCTAAAATGGGATATTTATTTGGCCCTCCGGGATGGAGTCACGATGGTAGTCGTAAAACCTCGGCTCAATTGAGAGCTGAAGAAAAGTTGAAGCAACAAGAACAGCCTGCTAAACAAACTGAATTGGTATAAAATAGAAAGAGGGCAATAGTCCTCTTTTTTGTTTAACATCGTTCGGTAATTAATACCTTAGCAATCCCTGATCGGTGTTTAGTAAAGAATAAATAAACACTGCCTCCATCTGCCAGGTTTAATGATTTTCGAATCTCATCAACCCCAATTGGAAAGTTTCGCTTGCTCACATTCGCTTTCTTTATTCCCTTTTCTTTGAGGTGTTTTTTTAATGATTTAGGTTGATAATCCAGCTCTTCAATAATCCTAAAAACTCTTCCGGGAAACTCTTGCTTAACTATTTCATCAGAAAAAAAATACCCATCTGGCTGATCATAATAAAGCTTTAAATCGCTAAAGTATTTATTAAACAGTTCGATATTCAAGCGTGATTTATAGAAAGCAACATCAGGTTCCAATAAATAATTTATAGGCTGATGTTGAAGTGTAGGGTGATCAATTAGGTCTGTCTTTTTAATGAATGTATAAGATGAAGTGATGCCCCTTCTGTTCAATAAAATAGCTTCGGTTTGTTCATTAGGGGTTTGCTCAAAATTAAATTCAAGCAAAAGTTCTTTGCATTCATTGTCCACCGATACAACTGTAAGACTGGCTAATTCCGGAAACCTTTTCCAGGCTTCAGCATTGTCAAAAAGGGGAGAGGCCTTTACAATAAGTTTTTTGCTGATTTGGGCAACTTGAGGTAATATCTCATATAGATTTGGAGAACAATCTTCAAACAAAAACACACGTCCCTGGCTATCATCTCTGCGTGCCGGATCTACAAACACCAGGTCGAACTTTTCTCCGGTGTAATGTGCAATAAAATCTTCAGCTCTTTGATTAATAACTTCTATGTTGGACGCTCCCAGTAATCCGAAATTGCTTCTGGTGATATCTGCCAAAACCGGGTTCATTTCAAGACTGATCACCTGATTAAAGCTTTTTGAAAAATAAAAGCTATCTACTCCCAATCCACAGGTTAAATCGAGACAAAGGGTGCCTTTTTGATTTTTCAGTCCGGCAGTGGCTTCACTGCTCGATTGTTCATAAGAAAGCGGCGGAATAATGCATTGTGCTTTGTAATACGAAGGAAGCTTGTTTTTAGCTCTTTGCAGGTACTTAATTTGCGTAGAGATAAGGTGAGCGGGAGTGCTTTCGGATTTATAGTTAAGAGCAAATTTTAAAGGATCGGCATCAATGTTTTTACTTATAACTAGCCGTGCTTCTGGCTTGTTTAATTGCTCGAATTCTTCCCGGTTCATTCAATAATTGTATAGTGTTTATTTCTCTTTTAACCCTATTTCATCTATTCGCAAATAGTACATGTCATCCTTCTGCTCAATCGAACTTTTTTGAATGATCAAGGCTTTTTTAAATGCCTGGCAATCTAATACAAGCGTATGATATTCGCCTTGTTCTCCGCTTAGGTCAATACCCTTTAATTCTTTAAACATAGATAACTGGTCAATTTTAGCTGAGGTGATCAGATCGCCAACCCAGCTGCGGGTAAACCAAGGTTTCCGAACAAGGGAAAATATTACTTTGAAGTTATTTGCTACAAATTGATTCAGTAATTCCTTTCGATCTCTTTGCCATAGTGGGGCATACACCTCCATTCCCGAAGCGTTGCTTCTTTCCTTGATCCAATTCGGGAAACTATTTACCTCATCGATATCGCCACTTATAAGCAAATCAATACCTTCTGTTTTAAGTTGAGCAATGGCATTTTCGTAGCCCTCTTTGTAAGGCTCGCTAATTTCCATAATCCGATGGGGCAAATTAAGAGCTTCTGACTGCAGCTTAAGAACTTTAATTGGATGGGCCAGGAAATCAGCATCCTTTGGCGCAAAGGTAATGAGCTGGTTTATTACTATTCCTTCGTTTTTTGCGTGAAGCAAAGCTAAAACACAGTCTTTTCCGCCTGTCCATAAAACTGCTGCCGATGATGCTGTCATGAGAAGAGGTAAAATATAAGCTTTTTATATTGATAGAGAAGTAGAGCTTATTTAAATAAAAAAGCCTTTGGCAAAAATACCAAAGGCTTTCTATATTTTAAACGTTTCTTAGTTTTTTACTTCAGCTGCAGTTTCTACAGGAATAACTGAAACGTATGATTTATCGTCTTTTTTCTTTTTGAAAACAACAGTACCATCAATTAATGCAAACAAAGTATGGTCTTTACCAATACCTACGTTTTTATCAGGGTTGTGTTTAGTACCACGTTGGCGAACGATGATGTTACCTGCAATTGCAGTTTGACCACCGAAAATTTTAATGCCAAGACGTTTACTGTGTGACTCACGGCCGTTCTTCGAACTACCCGCACCTTTTTTATGTGCCATTTCTTAAAATTCCTTTCTTAGTGATTAAAATACAATGTTTTCGATCTGGATTTTGGTAAACGACTGACGGTGACCGTTTTTGCGTTTATAACCTTTACGACGTTTTTTCTTGAAAACGATAACTTTATCGCCTTTTAGGTGAGAAACGATTTTAGCAGTTACTTTTGAACCTGCAACGTTAGGAGCACCTACAGAGATTTTATCGCCGTTAGCTACCAATAAAACATCGCCAAATTCAATACTAGCGCCCTCATCTCCTTGTAAGCGGTGTACAAAGATCTGCTGGTCTTTTGCAACTTTAAACTGTTGCCCGGCTATATTTACTATTGCGTACATGATTAAATAAAATATTTTTATATAAAACGAGGTGCAAAAATAGGGATTAACAATGATATATGAAAGCCTATCTGCTAAATTATTTTAAGTACTTTTTTACTTAGTTTTTAGTCTCGTTCTCTTCAATTTTTGATTCAATAAACTGTTTGAGCTCGCGCACACGCTCCATGTATTGCGGTTTCTCATTTGCTTTTTCATCCCAGGTAATGCTTTTACATTTCTTTTGATAACACATTTCAATAAAGAAGCGTGGGGTGGTAGCAACATCACCTCCAATCATTTGATCAGGCATATCGAAAAACATGTTATCCCACATTTTCTGATGAATTTCTTTGATGGCTTCTTTCGGTAATTCCACTTTCTGTGTTATCAACGAATCCTGTTCATTACGGTATTTCAACAGTTGGGTCTTTGAATTATACTCATATCCTACTTCATCTCCCTTCGTAAATTTCACCTCAACATGATCAAATTCCACAATTTTATAATGCATCTTTTTGAAATAGGCAGTATAATAATAGTAGCCCATATAGATCAAAAAGGAACCTACTATCATTGTTAAAAGGTAAATCTTCTTAAATCTGTCGCTCATTTAGTTTATATCTATTTAATTATTTTTTTTCTTCATTGACCATTTCTATCTCAGCCGAATCACTTATTGGTTCGCTTAATTCGCCTTCCCATTTACTTACTACGGCAGTTGCAATGCTGTTACCAACCACATTGGTAGCTGATCGACCCATGTCTAATAATGGATCAATTCCTAAAAGTAATGCTAAGCCTGCTTCTGGAATATTAAAGGTTGCTATGGTTCCGGCAATTACTACTAATGAAGCTCTTGGGACTCCTGCAATACCCTTGCTGGTAAGCATTAATATTAACAACATGGTTAGTTGTTGCTCAAAAGACAGATGTATTCCATAAGATTGCGCAATGAATAATGATGCAAATGTCATGTACATCATCGATCCATCAAGATTAAATGAATAACCCAATGGAAGAACAAAGCTGACAATTTTGTTTTTACAGCCAAAACGCTCTAATTGTTCCATTGTTTTAGGATAGGCAGCCTCACTGCTGGCTGTACTAAATGCTAACAAAATCGGTTCTTTTAATCTTCCTATTAATTCGAAAGCTCTTTTTTTCAATATGGTTGAACCTATTAAAGTAAGTACCAGCCATAAGAAAAGCAATCCACCATAAAACTCAATGATAAATAGGGCATAGGTAGATAAAATTCCCAAACCTTGTTTAGCAATAATCGCCGTCATGGCGCCAAAAACTGCGAAAGGAGCAAAGTTCATTACATAGCCTGTAACCTTTAAAATTACATGGGCTATTGCATCAAATAACTTAATTACAATTTTACCCTGTTCGCCAATGGCCGCTGTAGCTACCCCAAAAAATAAGGCGAATACCACAATTTGTAAGATCTCATTGGTAGCCATTGATTCAATTACACTTTTTGGAAACACATGGGCAATGAAATCTTTAAAGCTCAATGCAGCTTTTTGAATTCCGGTACTTGTATGGCTATCAGGTAATGGTAAATGCATGGCTTCTCCGGGGCGGAAAATATTGACCAATATCATTCCCAATACTAACGATAACAAGCTGGCACTTACAAACCATAGCAGTGTTTTTCCACCAATTCGCCCTACAGCCTTGATATCACCTAATTTGGCAACTCCAACAACAAGTGTTGTTAATACCAGAGGCGCAACAATCATTTTAATAAGTCGAAGGAAAATATCGCTTAATACGGTAAATAGCTCCAGTTTCTTTTCGCGCATTTTATCATTTTCAGATTTACTTTTTTGCGCGGTGGCTATTTCAGTTTTTAACGCTTTATAAGTAACTGAAGTACTGTCGGTAATTGTGCTAAGTTTTTTTTCGGCTTGTTCAATTTTAACAGTTGCTTTTGCCAAACCATCATTATAGGTTTTGATATAGTAGATGTTCAGCAGGTAGCCTAAAATAATGCCTATTACTAAGGCAATGAAAATATATAGGGTGAGCCTGTTTTTTTTTTGCTTCATAAATTGGTAATTGATAAGCTACAAATCTATAAAAAACTATGAGGTTGTGAAGTAAATAATAGCTACCAGAAGGGGTTTAAACAACAAAGCCATCAATTAATGATGGCTTTGTAACGCATTATTTATTTATAATTAATTGCTTAATTCTTCAACATAAATAGAGCTATGTTCTTTTGTTGCAATGTAACGTTCAGCATCCAATGCTGCCATACAGCCCGAACCAGCAGCTGTTACAGCCTGACGGTAAATATGGTCTTGAACGTCACCTGCAGCAAACACACCTTCTACATTGGTTTTAGTGCTGCCAGGTTTGGTAATAATATAACCGTTTTCATCCATGTCGATCCATCCCTTAAACACGTCAGTGTTAGGTTTATGGCCAATAGCCACAAAGAAACCTGTAACATTGATCGTTGTTTCTGTACCGGTTTCGTTATTTTTAATTAATGCACCGGTAACATTTTGTCCGTCTCCCAAAATTTCTTTGGTTTCAGAATGGAACAATACTTCAATATTAGGAGTGTTCATAACACGGTGTTGCATTGCTTTTGAAGCACGCATTTCGCCTTTACGAACAATCATATATACTTTATTACAAAGTTTCGAAAGATAAGTAGCTTCTTCTGCTGCAGTATCGCCCGCACCAACTATTGCAACATCTTGCTTACGGAAGAAAAATCCATCACATACTGCACATGCTGAAACTCCAAAACCGTTGTATTTCTCTTCTGATGGTAATCCCAGCCATTTAGCAGAAGCACCGGTTGAAATAATTACCGCATCAGCAGTAACTTGTTTGCCGTCATCAAGTGTTACTTTGTGAGGCAATGACGAAAAATCAACGGCTGTAACAATGCCGAAACGAACTTCAGCACCAAAGCGTTCAGCTTGTTTTTTAAAGTCTTCCATCATCTCTGGGCCATGGGTGCCATCAGGATATCCAGGGAAATTTTCAACTTCTGTTGTAGTAGTCAATTGTCCACCCGGTTGTAAACCTGTATACATAACTGGTTTTAAATCCGCACGGGCCGCATAAATCGCAGCAGTATAACCTGCAGGGCCAGAGCCAATGATAAGGCAGTGAATGTGTTCTAATTCGTTAGACATAATATGGTACTTCTTATGTTTAGGTTATAAATTTGGTTAATAAGTAATTATTCAGATAATGTAAATTGCTTTAAATTAACACAGAAATCCGCCTCCAATCAAGTCTTCACCTTCATAAAATACTGCGGATTGTCCCGGAGCAATAGCTGAAACAGAATGCTCGAAATTAACTTTTATCAAATCTCCGTCTTCAACAATTGAGCTCATTGCGCCGGCATCTTTATACCTGATCTTAGTCACTGCTTCTAAAGGTTCTTTAATAGACGCATATTTTATCAGGTTATGATTACGTACAAAGGCTTGCGATTTATGTAAGTCTTCTTCACGGCCCAAAACTACTGTATTTGTTTCAGGAATAATTCGGGTTACGAAAACAGGTTCACCCAAAGCAATTCCTAAACCTTTACGCTGGCCAATGGTGTAAAATGGATATCCTTTATGTTTTCCTACTTTACGTCCATCAGTAAGCACGAAGTCGCCGCCGTCAACGCGATCTTCTAAATCCGGAACGCGATGTTTCAGGAAAGAGCGATAGTCGTTATCAGGAACAAAGCAGATTTCATAGCTCTCGCTTTTATTGGCCAAATCAATCTGGCCCATATCCATTGCCATTTGGCGGATCTCTGTTTTACGGAAACCACCTAATGGGAGTTTTGTTCTGCTTAAATTATATTGAGAAACGCCCCATAAAACGTAAGACTGATCCTTGTTGTTATCCAATCCTTTGGAAACCACATAGCGATCATTCTCCTGGCGAATTTGAGCGTAATGACCAGTTGCAATAAACTCACAATCCAATTTATCGGCACGTTTCATCAACGCTTCCCACTTAATATGAGTATTGCATAAAACGCAAGGGTTGGGAGTACGGCCGGCTAAATATTCTTCAACAAAATTATCAATTACAAAATTGCCGAACTCCTCACGGATATCTAAAATATAATGAGGAAAACCATATTCAACCGCCAAAGAACGTGCATCGTTAATTGAGTCGAGACTGCAACAACCGGTTTCTTTTGAAGAGGAGCCAGAAGATGCATAATCCCAGGTTTTCATGGTAAGGCCAATTACTTCATAGCCTTGTTCATGCAGCATAATTGAAGCTACCGAACTATCGATACCTCCACTCATGGCTACTAATATTCTTCCGTGCTTACTCATATTTTTTCAAACGGCAAAGATAGGTATTTGGTTTTGTAAAGAAATGCTTTTACAGTCAATAGATGGTAAAAATGATGAGATATTAATAGTTAAATGTTTGATAATTAAAACTTAATAGAATTTAAGTTGGGTTAGCATTTTATGTAAAAAACGTTTATAGCCAAAAAGATGTTTTGTTAAAATGTTATTACGCCAGAAGGTGCAATAAAGAATGTAGTTTTTTCCTGACCTTTGATCAAAAACTACTTCCAAAAAACATCATATGCATAACGAATGATCAGCAAACAAATAACAAACAGAAAGAATTTTCGGATAAAATCATTGCCTTTCGACAAAGCCAGCTTGCTGCCAATAAGTCCTCCGGCCATATTGCAAACAGCCATGGGTAAGGCCACATGATACAGCACCTGTTTATTAAAAACAAATGCCGAAAGGGCGGCAATATTGGTGACGCAGTTTACCACTTTTGCATAGGCCGAGGCGTTTAGAAAATCCAGTCCTAAAACCAGAATAAAGGCCAAAACGAAAAAGCTGCCGGTACCAGGACCGAAAAAACCATCGTAGAAACCGATGATCAATCCAATCAAACCGCCATATATAATCATTTTCTTTTCAGGGATTTCTTTTGATTCTGAGTTCCCAAGGTCTTTTTTCAAATAAGTGTAAATGGCTATTGCAATTAGAATAAACAGGATCAATGGTTTTAGAACTTTGCTGTTGAGCAGACTTACTGTTTGGGCGCCAAGGTAAGCAGCGATCAACGCACAAATCGCAACTGAAATCAAAACCTTAACATTAAACTGCACACGTTTACTGTATTGCCATGCAGCAACGCTGGTTCCAGTTAATGAAGGAATTTTTCCGGTTCCAAGGAGGGTTGGGATTGGTACTTTGGGAAGTGACAGCAGCAGGGCAGGGGTTTGAATTAGTCCACCACCACCAACGATCGAATCAATAAAACCTGCAAGAAAGGCAAAGCTACAAAGTATAATAAGTTCCATTTTTGTGATAAACTTAAAGATTGTAAACTCGGATAGTGTGCAATCTGATGTAAGTTATTAGGCCCCAACAGGCTGCGAAATTGAGAATAAAAGCTTAAATTATATCAATAAAATGTTTGCTTATGGGCGTAGGCTCGCCTGCTAGTCGATCAGGCTGCGGATTGTTCTACTTTTTGCCAAGGCCATGGTCTCCCTGAGCGTAGACGAAGGGCAAAAAGTCCGTCAACCCTTGTCCAATTTAATTATTGATAATTATGGATGCAAAAGAACAAGTTTTAGACGCTATGAAAAAGGATGGTTCTCCTTTAAATGCTGGGAAAATAGTAGAAATAACAGGTTTGGACCGTAAAGTTGTTGATAAGGCTATGAAACAGTTAAAAGAAGAAGAAGCAATTGTTTCTCCAAAACGTTGCTACTGGCAAGCTAAATAATTTTAGTAACAACTTGAAAGTAAAGTAACAGCTGATATTATTCAGAACAAAAATCAAAGCTATGTCAAAAACAATTTTTTTAGCAGGAGCTACTGGAGCAATCGGTCAAGTTCTAACACCTTTATTGGTTAAAAATGGGTGGAAAGTCTATGGAACTACACGTTCTAAAGACAAAGTTTCAATTATTCAAAAAATGGGTGCTGAACCTGTTGTAATAGATGTTTATGAAGCAGGGAAGCTAAAGGAAATTATTTCTAATATTAAACCTGAAGTTATTATTATTCAACTTACTGACCTGCCGTATGCGCTTGACGGCAAAGAAATGGCTGCAGCATTGGTTCGTAATGCTCGCCTAAGAACTGAAGGCACAAAAAATTTAGTAGAGGCTGGTGTTAGTGCTGGGTGTAAGCGTATCATTGCTCAAAGTATTTCTTTTATTTATGATGAAGGACCAACCCCACATGTAGAAGGAGACCCACTTTTACCGTTTACAGATCCAGTATATGGAGAAACAGCGGATGGCGTTCGAAATTTAGAAAGACAAGTAATAGAATCAGGAGTTGAGGGTATAGTATTGCGTTACGGCCTTTTTTACGGTCCTAAAACGGGTTTTGATGCAGCAATTGCACCAGCTTCGGTTCATGTTGAAGCAGCGGCGAAAGCTGCTGAAATGGCTGTCACAAAGGGCCAAACCGGTATTTACAATGTTGCCGAGGCTGATATATCACTCTCTAGCGAGAAAGCTATTAATACTTTTGGTTGGGATGCTAATTGGAGAGTAAAATAGTTTATCGAAGTAAAACTGCCAGTCCTCTATGGATTGGTCATTGAATTGAGCAACGAAGCAGAAGGTTCTTTAAATTCTTTGAGTGGCAGGTAAATAGATAATTCAGAAATGTTTTACCTATGTTGTACCCATAAATAAGAAATGCTTGTAAACTTTTGATTTACAAGCATTTAACTTTGATTTTGTACCCCAGGCGGGAATCGAACCCGCACGGCCTTAACGGCCACAGGATTTTAAGTCCTGCGTGTCTACCAGTTCCACCACCAGGGCGGGTACTTACCCAATAATTGTAAGAACAATTAAGAGCGAAAGACGAGATTCGAACTCGCGACCCCAACCTTGGCAAGGTTGTGCTCTACCAACTGAGCTACTTTCGCATTAAAATTAAATAAGAGCTGTCTTTCAAGCTCTTTAAATCTCGGACGTTTCCGAAATTTGTACCTCAGGCGGGAATCGAACCCGCACGGCCTTAACGGCCACAGGATTTTAAGTCCTGCGTGTCTACCAGTTCCACCACCAAGGCAGCCTTGTTAAAAGAGAGCGAAAGACGAGATTCGAACTCGCGACCCCAACCTTGGCAAGGTTGTGCTCTACCAACTGAGCTACTTTCGCTTTTTTAATTTTTGTAAGACTGTAAAAGAACGTTTTCTTTGAGAGCGAAAGACGAGATTCGAACTCGCGACCCCAACCTTGGCAAGGTTGTGCTCTACCAACTGAGCTACTTTCGCTTTTTTAATTTTTGTAAGACTGTAAAAGAACGTTTTCTTTGAGAGCGAAAGACGAGATTCGAACTCGCGACCCCAACCTTGGCAAGGTTGTGCTCTACCAACTGAGCTACTTTCGCTTTTTTAATTTTTGTAAGACTGTAAAAGAACGTTTTCTTTTAGAGCGAAAGACGAGATTCGAACTCGCGACCCCAACCTTGGCAAGGTTGTGCTCTACCAACTGAGCTACTTTCGCTTTTATTACCCCTGATTGCTTTTGGGACTGCAAATATAGAGAATATCTAAGTTCTGTCAATACCGATTTTATATTTTTTGTTCGCAGAAAGAAGGTTTGGCTCCTAAGCGTTTTATAATCAGCGTAAGAAAATTTTATAAAAAACTATTTTTTTACTTTTTTAAATGCTCATTGATCACTTCCCATACTAAATCGCTTTCAAAACCACGCGAAATCAGGTATTGTGAAAGCTTGAATTTTCGTTTATAGGTATCACTTTCTTTTTCCTGTCCGGCTCGCTTTACATAAAGCTGTATCAATGTTTGTTCATAATCTTCGGCATTAATGCTGGCCAAACCTTTTTTGATCAGGTTTTCTGATACGCCTTTCAATTTCAAGCCTTGTTTAATTTTTATACGCCCCCATTGTTTCATTCTGAATTTTCCCAGCGAATAAGCTTTGGAAAAACGCTCTTCATTGATGAAGTTATTAATGATCAGATCGCTTATGATTTCTTCAACAGCGTCAGTCCATAATCCCCATTCATATAATTTGTTTCGTACCTCCTGTTGGCTCCTTTCCTGATAAGCGCAAAACTTTGCAGCTTTTTCAAGGGCTATTTTAGGATTGGTGAGGCGCTTTTTAGGTGATTCATCATGTAGCATAAGGCGAAAATAGAGAATCGTTATCGAAATTTTGAAGAATGCTTTTCGATTTACTCTTTTCTTAAATTAAGCTTTTAACTATGGAGCCATTCTCTATATTTGTTGCACTATGCCTCTTTTCAATAATAAAATCCAATCTATTGCTAATCTGTTAAATGCTAAGTCCGAATTGACAGATGCAAATCAAACTATAGAAATACTAGCTACTGATAGCCGTAAAATCACTCATCCGGAGCAGGCCTTATTTTTTGCTTTGTCCGGACAACGAAATGGTCATGAATTTATTCCAGAATTAATTGAAAAAGGAGTAAAAAACTTTGTTGTTTCCGAAGAAAAATGGCTGAGTATTGCTTCTAATGTTAATTTTTTGTTGGTAAATGATACATTAGGTGCCCTTCAAAAACTAGCTGCCGAATACCGCAAACAGTTTAATTATCCGGTTATAGGTATTACGGGCAGTAACGGGAAAACAATTGTTAAAGAATGGCTATTTCAATTGCTTTCTGTCGATCATCAAATTGTAAGAAGCCCCAAAAGCTATAATTCACAAATAGGAGTGCCGCTATCTGTTTGGCAAATGAACGATTCAGCCAACCTGGCCATATTTGAGGCCGGTATATCTCGGCCAAATGAGATGCAGGTGCTGGAATCGATTATCCGTCCTACCATTGGGGTGCTCACTAATATTGGTGCAGCCCATGATGAAGGATTTTCGGACCGAAATCAAAAGCTTGATGAAAAGATGAAGCTTTTTGATTCGGTAGATCTATTTATCTATCCAAAAGATGAATTGATTCATTATAAAGGCACGTTAAACGCTCAAAGAACAATAAACTGGTCGTTTACCGACAAAACGGCTAATGTTTTTATAAAGGAAATCGATAAAAAAATTAACCACTCGAGAATAATCGCGCTGGTGAATGGCAAAGAGCAACAAATAGACATTCCCTTTAGCGATGAAGCTTCAATAAAGAATGCTATTACTTGTTGGTGTGTTTTGTTGGCACTTAATATTCCTCATGAGCAGATTAAAAGGCGAATGAAGGAACTGGCACCTATTGAAATGCGCTTGAAACTTCGCAATGGTGTTAACAATTGTACAATTATTAATGATAGTTATAATTCGGATGTAGGTTCACTGGAAATTGCGCTCGATTTTTTGAAGCAACAACAACAGCATCCAAAAAGGACTTTGATTTTATCGGATATTGTTCAGTCAGGTATTTCAGCGCAAGACCTTTATGTCAAAGTTGCCAAATTATTGGATGCAGCTAGAATTGACACACTGATAGGCATCGGTCCGGAAATTTCTTCCCAAGCCGGTTTATTTAAACAGGAGAAAGAGTTTTATACTGATACTGATTCGTTTTTGGAGCATTTTTCTGCTGCTAAATACAACAATGAAAGTATATTGCTAAAAGGAGCCCGCAGGTTTGAATTTGAGCAGATCAGCAAACTTTTGGAACAAAAAGTTCATGAAACGGTATTCGAGATCAATTTAAATGCACTTATTCAAAACCTAAACTATTATAAATCGAAGCTTCAACCCGGAACCAAATTAATGGCCATGGTAAAGGCTTTTTCTTATGGAAGCGGGAGTTTTGAGATTGCCAATGTATTACAGTTTCATAAGGTTGATTACCTGGCTGTTGCTTATGTTGACGAGGGAATTGTGCTTCGCAAGAGCGGAATTAAATTGCCGATAATGGTGATGAGTCCGGATGTGTCTGCATTTCAGGGCATGGTTCAAGCTAATCTCGAACCCGAAATCTACAATTTCAGAATACTGAATGAATTTGCTGGCTTTGCATCATCGTTATCCACCAAAAAAGAATATCGTATTCATTTGAAAATAGATACGGGAATGCACCGGCTGGGGTTTTTAGAAGGTGATATTGACAAGCTTCTTGAAATTTTAAAGGAATATCCCAACTTGAAAATAGCCTCTGTTTTCTCTCATCTTGCAGCAAGTGAAGATGCGGAAGAAGATGGATTTACAGCGTCTCAGCTGGCTATATTAAAACGAGTTTGTGAAAAGTTGGAGAAGGCTCTGGGGTATTCATTTATCAAACATATTTGTAATACTGCCGGTATCTCCAGACATCCGGAGGCGCATCTGGATATGGTTCGTTTAGGTTTGGGTGTTTACGGAATTGATAGCGCGGTAAAGAATAATCGCCTTTTACAACCAATTGGTACTTTGAAGACCACCATCACCCAGATCAAAGATCTTGTTCCTGGTGATACAGTAAGCTATAATCGCAGGGGATTGATTACAAAGCCCTCAAGAATTGCTACTGTAAAATTGGGTTATGCCGACGGATACAGTCGTAAATTGGGCTATGGAGCAGGCGAAATGCTGGTTAATGGACATAGGGTGCCGGTTATTGGTACGGTTTGCATGGATATGCTGATGTTGGATGTTACCGGGGTTGATTGCAAAGAAACCGACGAGGTGATTGTATTTAATGATGAATTGAGGGTGGAAGAACTCGCAGAAAAAATCGGAACCATTCCGTATGAGGTACTTACTGGTATTTCGCAGCGGGTTAAACGAATTTATGTATATGAGTAGTTTTAACTTATTGCTCTCACAAAGATTATCTTTAGCCTTTATTTTGATATAAATTTATTTAAATAACTATTCATGGATGAAATAGGTAAACTTCGTCATAAAGCAAGGGTACGAAGTGTTTGGAAGATTCTGTTCGGTTTTTTTATAAAGGGACTGCTTTTTGTGTTGCCTATTGGGTTAACATTTTACATTGTTGCCAGCGGTATAAGATTTGTTGATAGTTTAATAGATATAGGAATTCCGGGATTAGGTTTAGCCATTGTGCTGGTTTCCATCACATTTGTTGGTGTTCTGGTAACCTATTTGATCACCGAACCTATTGCCAACTATTTTGAAAGGCTTTTAAATAAAATTCCGGTTTTCAAGCTTATCTATTCTTCGATAAAAGACTTTATGGAAGCCTTTTTTGGAGATGATAAAAAGTTTAATGAACCTGTTTTGGTTCAGATAAATGAACTGGGATTGAAAAAAGTTGGGTTTATCACCCAAAAAGATCTTTCTGTTTTGGGTTTAACCGATGATGTAGGTGTCTATTTCCCTCATTCGTATAATTTTTCAGGTGAATTTTTTATTGTTCCTTCTAAGTTTGTGAAACCGTTGCAGTTGAATTCGGGCGAGGTAATGAAGTTTACAGTTTCCGGAGGGGTAAGTGATTTGAAGTAGTCGAAAATTAATATTTATGACAGGTCAAAAAGTTTGCCTGGTACTGGGTAGCGGTGGTGCCAGAGGGATTTCGCAAATAGGCGTTATCGAAGAGCTGGAGAAGAAAGGCTTTATAATTTCACGAGTTGCAGGATGCTCTATGGGGGCACTCGTTGGTGGGGTGTATTGTGCCAATCACCTGGAAACCTATAAGAACTGGATCATAAACCTGGAAAAGAGGGATGTTTTTAAGCTTCTGGACTTTACCCTTTCAGGAGGTGGTTTGGTGAGAGGTGATAGGGTTTTGGGAGCTATCGAAGAATTGATCGGGCCCCATCAAATTGAAAATTTCGCCATCCCCTTTACAGCTGTGGCAACGGATGTTCAAGCTCAGCAGGAAATCTATTTTAATTCGGGTGATTTATTTAAAGCTATCAGAGCATCGATTGCCATACCAACAGTTTTTACACCAGTGACAGAAAACGGCAAGGTTCTTTTGGATGGAGGCTTGTTAAATCCGTTGCCTATTGAGGTGGCAATGGCCAATCGCCAACCCGACGAATTATTAGTTGCGGTAAATGTAAATGCAAATACGGCACCATTGCAACTATCCGAATTTCCGAATAAGGAGTTACAAGTCAAAGGTAAAGGCTTGTGGGATAGCTGGCTTTCGTCGTTTTTTAAAATGGATACACGTTCAAATGATCCAACAGAAAAAATTGGAATGTTCGGTTTGCTGAATCGTTCGTTTGAGCTTATTCAAGATCGTTTAACCCAATTAATGCTTCAAACTTACCAGCCAGATATTTTGATTAATATTTCGAGGAATTCATGCGGTAGTTTTGAGTTTTACAGGGCATCAGAATTGATAGAAGTGGGTAAGCTAAGCTTTGATATTGCCTATACAGATTATCTGCTTAAAAAAGAAGAATCGAGTTTTGTTGCTTTAAATAATGAATTGTAAATGGCACAAACCATTTACAATTCAATTTATACTTGCTAAAAGTTAGGCTTAATTACATACTTGTTGTAGAATCGAACAATGTGTTCAACCGCTTCTTCAGCTGTGTCTACCAGTCTGAAAAGATTGTGGTCTTCCGCAGAAACATAACCTCCTTCTTCCAGTTCTCTTCTTATCCAGTCGAGCAAACCTCCCCAGTATTCTTTACCTACCAACACGATAGGGAAACGGGCCACTTTTCCGGTTTGAATTAGAGTGAGTGCTTCAAAAAGCTCATCCATCGTTCCAAATCCTCCCGGTAAAACCACAAATCCCTGAGAGTATTTAACAAACATCACTTTACGAACAAAGAAATAATCATAGGTCATTAGTTTGTCCTTATCGATATATGGATTATGGAATTGTTCATGCGGTAAATCAATGTTCAAACCCACCGATTTACCACCGGTAGAATGAGCGCCTTTGTTAGCAGCCTCCATAATACCCGGACCGCCGCCCGAAATGATACCGTAGCCATTAAGCGTTAATTGACGGGCAATTTCAACTGCTACTTCATAATATTTTGTTCCCGGCTTTACCCTTGCCGAGCCAAAAATTGATACGCAAGGACCGATTCGGGCCATGGTCTCAAATCCCTTAACAAACTCCGCCATGATCTTGAAAATCTGCCATGAATCGGAGATTTTTACTTCCGGCCAGTCTTTGTTGACAAATCCCTCACGAATTCGTTCATCATTAATTAAATCGTCATTCATCATAGTTAAATTTTTATAAAAAGGCTTGGTAAGCCTTCAGCTATATTTTAAACATTTAAGGCCGATTCTTTGTTCAGGCGGGCATCAGAAGATGATGCAGCAGGAGCTGTGGAAAAAATGTAAAGCCCAATAAATGTTATCAGTCCATTTATTATTAAAAGCTCAAGTCCGATGTGAAACTCCCCGAAAAGGTCTTTTTGATATTTATCGATTACAAAACAAATACCAGGAGCGGCTAAGCATACAAATGGGACAATTTTTTCATTTAAAATGCGCTTGGTTAAAATGCCAAAAGAGAATAATCCAAGCAGAGGACCATAAGTATATCCGGCCAACTTTAAGATCAAACCGATCATGCTAGGATTGTTGATCCATTTAAACATCATTACCAGTAATAAAAACACAAAAGCAAAGGTTAAATGCACTCGTTGACGAACCTTTTTCTTGTATTCATCAGTCCAGGTTTGATTACGCTGCAAGCCGATTATATCTATACAAAACGATGAAGTTAAGGCAGTAATTGCACCATCGGCACTTGGAAAAAGTGCAGAAATTAACGCAATGATAAAAATTACGGAAATTACCGGTGGTATGTGCGAATCTAAAGCTATTGTTGGGAATAATTTATCGCCGGTAGCAGTAATTCCTACTTGTTTGGCGTATAGATGTAATAATCCACCTAAAACTAAAAACAAACCAATAACAAATACCATGATAAAGGCAAGTGAAACCATATTCTTTTGGGCGTCTTTCAGGTTTTTAACCGAAATATTCTTTTGCATCATTTCCTGATCCATACCGGTCATGGTTATAGTGATAAATGCGCCTGCCAAGATCTGTTTAACAAAGAATAATTTATCATTAGGATTGGTGAAGAATACTTTCGAATATCCAGAGGCGTCCATCGCCTGAAAGCCTTCCGGAAGGGAGAGGTTCATTTGTTTCAGAATATAAGCCACACAAATTACCAGGCCGGCAAGCATACAAGTGGTTTGCAGCGTATCGGTCCATACAATGGTTTTAACACCACCTTCATATGTGTACAGTAGGATCATTAACAGAATGATAAGGGTAGTTAACCAAAACGGAATGCCAAATTGAGATAAGATAGCTTCCTGTAAAATATTCACCACCAGGTAAAGCCTGGCTGTAGCACCTACCGTTCTCGAAATAATAAAAAATGAGGCTCCTGTTTTATACGATGTAAAGCCTAAGCGGCTGTTCAGGTAAGAGTAGATGGAGGTTAAATTTAATCGATAATAAAGCGGTAATAGCACAAAAGCGATGGCCAGGTAACCGATAAAATAGCCTAGGGTTATTTGCAAGTAAGCAAACGATTCACTGCCAACTCCGCCTGGTACACTCACAAAAGTCACCCCTGATAAGGAGGTACCGATCATACCGAAGGCGACCAGCATCCAGTTAGAACTTTTATTACCAATGAAAAAGGTATCGTTACCTGCATTGCGGGATGTGAAATAGGCTACAACGAGTAAAATGACAAAATACAGTGCAACGAATGTAAATAGTAAAGAAGCTGACATGCTTGTGTTATGTTGATTAGTGATTTGGTTATATAACCCGCTAAATATGGAAAAAATCCAAAATACTTTCTAGTTTAATTTTCTTTATTTCTGATAGGTTTTTACTCGGTCGTAATGGCAATATTATTAAAGCCAATAATTGCTGAAGCCATTTTACCTGCGCATATTTGTAGTTCAGATTAAAACAAGGCATGCAGTTTTCATCAAAATTACTGGAAGAAGCAGTTAACGAATTTTCGAAATTACCGGGTATTGGATCAAAAACAGCGCTTAGGTTGGTTTTGCACCTGTTGAATCAAAACAATGAAGAGGTTGAACATTTCGGCAATACCATTATTAAACTTCGCAAGAACATCCGTTTTTGTTCCAATTGCGGAAACATTTCAGATACTCCGGTTTGTGATATTTGCGTGCATCCAAAGCGAGATCGCTCGTTAATTTGTGTAGTGGAAGATAGCAGGGACGTAATGGCCATTGAAAATACCCAGCAATTTAACGGCCTTTATCATGTTTTAAACGGATTGATCTCTCCGATGGAAGGTATCGGGCCTTCTGATCTTAACATTACTCAATTACTTGAACGGGCTGCCAGCGGTGAACCTGCTGAAATTATCCTTGCGCTTAATCCAACAATGGAAGGGGACACCACCATCTTCTACCTGTATAAAAAACTGAAAGAATTTAACGTGAAGATTACAACGATTGCCCGTGGAATTGCTTTTGGCGGCGAGATCGAATATGCAGATGAACTGACCTTAGGTCGATCAATTGCCACTCGCGTACTCTACGAAAACAGCCTGCTCAAGTAAGGAAAGCTTCATTATAAAAGCTATTACCAGTTTTGATAAATAATATAAGCGTAATCAGCTGGATATCTTTCAAGGAATTGCCAAATCAATATTTTTTTTCATTTTTGAATCGAATAATTAGTAATTAAATCAACCAACAGGAGTCTCGGAACTGCTCTTACCCCGATTCCCGGGTGTTTTCATCTTATATCTCAATAAACATGTCATTAAAAGGAAAAACAGTAATTATTACCGGCGCTTCATCGGGAATAGGAAAAGCTTGTGCTGAAGCGTTTGCCCAACAGGGAGCTAACCTTGTTTTGGGTGCCCGCCAGTACATTGCCTTATGTGAATTGGGCCAGCAATTGGAACAACAGTACGGCATAAGGGTAGTGGCGGTTGGTTGTGATGTGAGCCATGAAGAAGATTGCCGCACGTTAATTGGACAGGCGAAGCTTACTTTCGGTAAAATTGATGTACTGGTAAATAATGCTGGGATCTCAATGCGTGCCCTGTTTAAAGATCTTGATCTAAGCGTTTTGAAACAGTTAATGGATGTTAATTTTTGGGGAACCGTTTATTGCACCAAATATGCATTGCCTGAGATCATTAAATCGAAAGGATCAATAGTTGCTGTTTCATCAATTGCGGGTTATAAAGGCTTGCCGGGAAGAACCGGTTATTCGGCATCTAAATTTGCCATGCAGGGATTTATGGAGTCGTTGCGTGTTGAAAATTTGAAAAATGATGTTCATGTAATGGTTGCCTGTCCGGGTTTTACAGCTTCCAACATTAGAAATTCAGCCTTAAATAAAAACAATGAACAACAGGGCGAAAGCTCTATGGATGAAAGCAAGATGATGTCATCAGAAGAAGTTGCCCAAATCATAGTTAAAGGTGTTCAAAAGCGAAAACGCGATTTGATCATGACCGGTCAGGGTAAACTTACCGTGTTTTTAAGCAGGTGGTTTCCGGCTTTAACCGATAAACTGGTATATAATCACTTTACTAAAGAAAAAGATCCTTTATTGAGTTAGTTTCTGATAGTCCATAGTTGAAAGTTGGATTCGACTCTGAGCTATGGACTTTCGGACTTTTTAATTAAAAAGTATGCTCGCTTTCATTGCCAATATCTCCAATAGTTTTACAACCAAAGGGGTTCAAAAGAAAAGAGATTTACCTTATGTATCAAGTTCATCAGATGATTTTGATAAGCTAAGGCACTTATTGAATGTCTACTCACCTTTAAATGCTAATAATTGCGATGTATTGATTTTTGTGCATGGGGGAGAGTGGGATAGCGGTTCAAAAAATATTTACGGACGGCTGGGAAAGGGTTTTGCCTCAAGAAATACAGTGTTTGTTTCTATAAACTATCGTCTTGCGCCGGCTCATGATTATAAAGACATGGCCTTTGATGTAGCCAGAGCCGTTAAATGGGTGAAAGAGAACATTGTTAACTACGGTGGTAATCCTGGTCGAGTATTTCTTTCCGGTCATTCGGCAGGTGGTTATTTAACTGCGCTCGTTGGTATGGATGATCGTTTCTTTCAAAAGGCTCAAATCGAAAATCCCTTAAAAGGATTGATTTTGATCGATAGTTTTTTGCTCGACCTGCATGATTTCTTTACCATTACCGACCCTGAATGGGCAACCAAATACTTTCAGTTATTTGGTATTGATCCCGTGAAATGGCAGGAAGCTACGCCAATGAATTACCTGAAGAACACGAATTTACCCATCCAAAGTTTTCTGGGAACAAAGACGTATCCAGGTATTATGCTAGGGAACGATCGGTTTAGAAAACAATGTGAACTGGATGGTAAAAAACTGGAATTTAATATCATAAAAGACAAAGCTCATCGGGCCATGATTACCCAATTGTTTTTTATGGATTGCCCGATGTATGATACCATTCTTAATTTTATCCGAAGAAATTAATCGCCAGGGGTTTCTGAAACGATCAGCTCCGACAATTCAACTTTTTCATACTCATGCAAAAGATCAAGTGATAAAACTGATATTCCGTTTTGCTTACTTATCATTGGTATAAATCGGGCACCCCTGATTAAATCGCTATAGTTGTAAGAATGCCTTGCGTAAACGGTTTGGGAGTAAATTTCATCAAAGGCTTTCAGCGAAATCAAAATTTCCATTTCTGCATCCAGTAGTTGATCTTGAGTATATCCGAATAAAATGCTTTTTTCATTGATGGGATGAACAACCGTCCAGCTCATTGGAAAAAAATTAACTTTTGCCCTTTCTAGTTTCAAATCAAAATACCGGCGTATCCTTTTATCATCCTCGTCCACCATTATCGAATAAATAACCTGCAGTTCGGTTTCAATCAGCTGGGTTTTACGCCCATTAACAATTCTGAACATCAGTCCATGGCCTTCCCTATAAGGAGCAATGATGATGTTTTCGCTAAAAAGCACTTTTGCAGAAGGTCGGGAGAAACGGCCATATAATAAGCCGGTGGCAAGTGCAAAGCCTAATAAGCCCAACAAACATTCAAAAGCAGCCACACCGCTCATCCAATAATTGCTGGGACTTAAATGTCCGTAACCAACAGTTGAAAGTGTTTGTGCACTAAAGAAGAAACAATCCAAGAACTGTTCAAGTAATTCGTGGCCTTTGGCTCCATTGAGGTATTCGGTTCCGAGCAAAAGGTAAATAATTGCGAAGAAACTGTTGATCAGAATAAACCAAAGCAAAACGATCAGGCCGAATTTTCCCCAACTCATAGTAATGAGGTCGTTGTAAACGTCCTGAATGGTTGTAGTTGATCTTCCTATACGTTTTACGTTAAAGGAACCGTCGTTATTTATGGCTCTGTTACTGCCGGTTAATTTCTCACTAAACCCCAAATCATGCAGCTCATCCTTTGAAAACTTACGTTTAATACGATTGAAATTCATGCTTTAATTTAGTTTAAAGTTTTCTGAAAACCGGCTAGTGCAAAGGTCGGCGTTTAATAATCCCACCTTTTGTCTCGTTGATACTGTGCATGATCACAAATGCCCTTGGGTCGATCTTTTCAATTTCTGATCTTAATTTCGAAATCTCCAGGCGGGTAATGACTGTAAAAACAATATCAATTTCTTTATTTTGATAAACGCCTGATCCAAAGCCGCGTTCGCCTTTATAAATGGTAACACCACGTCCAAGTTTATTAATGATCGCTTCCTTGATCTCAGTGCTTTTGATAGAAATGATGGTGACACCGGTGTACTCTTCAATACCCTGGATAATAAAATCAACTGTTTTTGATGCCGAAAGATAGGTAAGTATGGAGTACATGGCTGCTTCAATTCCTAATAAAAAGGCCGCAACGGTAAATATTAAGATGTTGATGATTAAAATCGTGTCGCCAATGGTAAGGGCTGATTTACGGGTGATGTAAACGGCCAGAATTTCGGTGCCGTCAATTACTGCGCCTCCTCTAACAGCAAGACCAATACCACCTCCAAGAAAGAACCCGCCGAATATGGAGATAAGTAGTTTGTCGGAGGTAATTACCTGGAAGTTGATTGTTGACACGACCAAGGCTAAACCTGTAATAGCGCAAAATGTTAGTAAAGCGAATTTTTTTCCTATTTGCTTGTAGCCGACAATGATAAAGGGAATGTTTAAGGTGAAGATCAGAATTGAAAAAGGAATATGTGTAACATGATTGATCAAAAGGGAAATACCGGTAACTCCACCATCAATAAATCCATTGGGAATTAAAAAGCTTTTTAGCCCAAAGGCAGCAGAAAATACTCCCAAAACAATAAGTAGGACGGCATTGATGTTTGAACGGACATTAAGTCGACGTATCGTTTTACTTTTGCTAGACATATCAACAAATCTATCTTATTGGGGTTTTAAATCATAATCGAGCCTTTAGAAAAATTAACTGTTTTTGTTTATGGTTGAATTTCGAATGGATTTTAAATTTTAATTTATCATTGAATGCCTTTACAGAAAATTATCAAATTGATTAAAAAACAAGCTGGTTATTGAAAAATATTCTGATAAATGGTTTGCATTTTAAAAACAGATTATTCATATTTGAAAAAATCGAAATGAAACACACAGTATTAAATAACATTTGGTGGTGGCGCTGCATAAATTGCGGACGGTAACCTCCTTGTCATTTAATAAAACTATCAAGATACTTTTATGAAGGGTTGCCTTAAGGCAACCCTTTTTTTGTGTCTGCAGCATTAAACTACATCGTATTTTAGATTAACTAACAAAAGCATAAGCAGCTTAAAGAAAATGAAAAAAATACTTACCCATTTATTCGAAGGGCAAACCTTTTCAAAAGCAGAATCGAAGGAGATTTTAATAGATCTGGCTTCAGGAGCTTATAATACTTCGCAGATGGCCTCTTTCATGACCGCCTATTGTATGAGAAGCATTACAGTGGATGAGCTGGAAGGGTTCAGGGATGCAATGCTTGAACTTTGCTTACCTATTGATCTGCCTTCGGAAGAGCTGATCGATTTGGTTGGAACCGGTGGCGACGGTAAAGACACCTTTAATATTTCCACGCTTTCTTCTTTTGTGGTGGCGGGAGCAGGCTATAAAGTTTCCAAACATGGTAATTATGGCGTTTCTTCGGCTTGCGGTTCTTCAAATGTTATGGAGTATCTGGGGTATCGGTTCACTAACAATGCCGATAGCTTAAAACGATCATTGAATGAAGCCAATATCTGCTTTTTGCATGCTCCACTATTCCATCCTGCAATGAAAACGGTGGCTCCCATACGCAAGGAACTGGGGGTAAAAACGTTCTTTAACATGCTGGGGCCAATGGTAAACCCGGCCGCTCCAAAGTATCAGTTTTTAGGTGTTTTCAGCCTTGAATTAGCTCGCTTATATGCGTACCTCTATCAGAAAACCGAAAAACAATATATGATCATACATACCTTAACAGGATATGATGAGATTTCATTAACAGCTCCCTTTAAAGTTTTTTCAAATGACGGTGAGGCTTTATATGATCCATCGTTATTTGGAGCAGCCCTGAAGCCTGAAGCCTTGTTTGGTGGCGGTACAATTGCCGAATCGGCTGAAATATTTACAAACGTACTAAGCAATAAGGGAACTGAAGCACAAGAGAAAGCGGTATTAGCTAATTCGGCAATGGCTATTAAATGCAGAGAAAGAAATAAATCCATCGATGATTGCTACGCTATTGCAGTAGAATCATTAACCGCCGGAAAAGCACTAAATAGCTTTAAGAAATTGTTAGAATCACAAACCATTATAGCATAAAATGAAGATCAAGATCTGCGGAATGAAGTTTCGCGAAAATATTGAGGATGTAGTACAGCTAAAGCCCGATTACCTGGGGTTTATATTTTATCCCCAATCGCCACGATATGTTGATGATCTTTCGGTTTTAAAAGCCATACCCTCATCCATAAAAAAAGTGGCTGTTTTTGTAAATGCCAAATTGCAAGATGCTTTGGAAATTGTGGCTGATTATGATTTTAATGCCGTTCAACTACATGGCAATGAAAAGCCTGATTACTGTTCTCAGTTTAAATCGGCAACGGTTGAAGTGATCAAAGCATTTGGTGTTAACAATGAGTTTGATTTTAGTGACTTAAAAAGATATAAAGATTCCTGCGATACCTTCTTATTTGATACAAAGTCTGATAGTCATGGCGGGACGGGTAAAACTTTCAATTGGGATATTTTAAAAAATTATAAGGAGCCGAAACCATTCTTTTTAAGTGGCGGAATTGGACTTGATAATTTACATGAAGTAAACACCATACAAAATTATGGTTTACCTATTTATGGCCTTGATCTTAATAGTAAACTTGAAGTGAGTCCCGGGTTAAAAGACACCCAAAAAGTTAAAGAAGCAATCGATAAAATTAAAGGCATTTAGTTTTTCAAGATAAAACAAACACCCAAAATGAATAAAACAGCAATAAACTATTACGTAGATGAGCGTGGTTATTTCGGTGATTTCGGAGGAGCATATATTCCGGAAATGCTATATCCGAATGTAGAAGAGCTTCGTCAGAATTATTTATCCATTATAAACGATCCTGCATTCCAACAAGAGTTCAGAGAATTGCTAAAGGATTATGTTGGCCGTGAAACTCCTCTTTTTCATGCCAAAAGACTATCGGCCCATTATGGTACCACTATTTACCTTAAACGAGAGGACTTGAATCACACTGGTGCTCATAAGGTTAATAATACCATCGGCCAAATTTTACTTGCCGAAAAACTGGGTAAAAAGCGAATTATTGCTGAAACAGGAGCAGGTCAGCATGGGGTGGCAACCGCCACGGTTTGTGCCTTACGCGGACTTGAATGCGTAGTTTATATGGGTGAAATTGACATTAAACGTCAGGCGCCAAATGTTGCCCGTATGAAAATGCTGGGTGCAAAGGTTGTTCCTGCGACCTCAGGAAGCAAAACCTTAAAGGATGCCACTAATGAAGCCATGCGCGATTGGATCAATAACCCGGTTGATACGCATTATATAATCGGTTCGGTAGTTGGTCCTCATCCATATCCCGATATGGTGGCTCGTTTTCAATCGGTGATAAGCGCTGAAATTAAAAAGCAGCTGAAAGAAAAAACCGGTTCTGAACTTCCGGATTATGTTATGGCTTGTGTAGGCGGCGGAAGTAATGCGATGGGGACATTTTATCATTTTTTAGAGGATGAGTCTGTACAACTGATCGCGGCGGAAGCTGCAGGATTGGGTGTTGATTCGGGTAAATCAGCAGCTACTACCATTTTGGGTCAGGAAGGAGTGTTGCATGGAAGCCGTTCTATTTTAATGCAAACAGAAGACGGTCAGGTGGTTGAGCCGCATTCTATATCAGCAGGATTAGATTATCCTGGTATAGGTCCTCAGCATGCGCACTTATTTAAAACCGGTCGTGGTAAATATGTAGCTGTAACAGATGATGAAGCCATGCAAGCGGCACATTTATTAACCCGCTTGGAAGGTATTATTCCTGCTATTGAATCCTCTCATGCTTTAGCTTACCTTGAGAAAATGACTTTTAGAGGTGACGAAAAGCTGGTGGTTTGCTTGTCGGGGCGGGGAGATAAAGATCTTCAAACGTATATGGATTATTTTAACTTATAATTTCGAGTTCCGAGTTTAAGATTTAATGAATTGTGGTAACTCGTAACCTGCAACCTATAATTAATTATGAACAACAGATTAATCGAATTATTCAAGAATAAAAATAAAGACTTGCTTTCGGTGTATTTTACCGCAGGCTACCCACAGCTTACTGATACCTTAGTTATTGCGAAAGCTTTGGAAGAGGCAGGGGCTGATTTTTTGGAAATAGGATTCCCTTATTCTGATCCTGTGGCTGACGGACCCACTATTCAACATAGTAGCCATGTGGCTTTAGAAAACGGTATGAGCCTTAAAGTGTTGTTTAAGCAACTGGAAAACTTGCGTCGGCAAATTTCTGTTCCTATTATTTTAATGGGATATGTAAATCCGGTTTTGCAGTATGGGGTTGAAAAGTTTTGCGCTGATGCTGCAAGGGTTGGAGTTGATGGTGTGATTGTACCTGATTTACCAATGTATGAATATGAAGAATTGTACAGGGAACATTTTGAAAACAATAATCTTAGCAATATATTTCTGATAACTCCGCAAAGCTCTGATGAACGTATTCGTAAAATTGATGAATTGAGCAGTGGATTTATTTACGCATTATCTTCTTCGTCAACTACCGGTAATAAATTAGCGGTTGAGGCGTCGCAAACCGAAAAATATTTCGAACGTTTGAAAAGTTTAAAGCTGAATAATCCATTGATGATCGGTTTTGGTATCAATGACAAAAATAGTTTTCAAAAAGCCTGCTCATCAGCAAATGGAGCTATAATCGGCAGTGCCTTTGTTAAAACCTTAAGCAGTAAAGTTGAGGGCGCCAAAATAAAACAGTTTGTAGCTTCGATAATTGAGTAATGAAGCAATATCTTTATCAGGGACAGGCTCAAAGTAGATCCATTTACTTATAATTCAGACTTAACACACTGCTTAATATTTAGAATTCAATGCGGCATTTTAATAAGGGTATATTTAAGCCATTTACAGCTTTTCTGCAAACAGAACAGGCCTCAGGTGTAATTCTTATATTATGTACCATTCTTTCTTTGTTGGCTAGCAACTCTTCATTGAGTGAGCAGTATCTTTATTTTTGGCATCAGAAAGTTGGATTTATAGGCTTTGGTTCTGAGTTTACACTCAGTATTGAACACTGGATAAATGATGGCCTTATGGTTATCTTTTTTCTGGTTGTTGGTTTAGAAATAAAACGGGAGCTGTTAAAAGGTGAATTGTCATCTGTTAAGAAAGCCACACTTCCAATGGTGGCGGCTTTGGGTGGGATGGCTGTACCGGCCATAATCTATTTCCTCATTAATAAATCTACCCCTACAGAGCATGGCTGGGGAATCCCTATGGCTACCGATATCGCTTTTGCCTTGGGAATTCTCAGTTTGTTGGGCAAACGTGTTCCAATTAGTTTGAAAGTGTTTTTAACAGCCCTTGCTGTGGTTGATGATTTAGGGGCCATTTTAGTGATCGCTATGGTGTATACACAAACCGTTGTGATTCAGAATCTGTACATAGCACTTTCAATCTTTGCTATACTTATGGCGTTTAACTATTTCAAGGTTAGAAATGTCATGATCTATTTATTAGGTGGCGTTTTTATGTGGTATTTCATGTTGAAATCAGGAGTGCATGCAACCATTGCCGGAGTTTTATTAGCCATTACAATTCCTTTAGAGTCTGATTATAGCGATTATTCACCTGCAGAAATATTAGAGCACAATCTGCATCAGTTTTCATCCTTTATAATTATGCCATTGTTTGCTTTGGCCAATACCTGTATTGTTTTTGACGGAAGCTTGCTAAATATTTATGGAACAGAATTAGGCTTAGGAATTATTTTAGGGTTACTATTAGGTAAACCTTTGGGGATTGCGGGGTTTTCGTTTATGGCGATTAAATCGGGTATAGCCACAATGCCTTCAAAGGTTTCCGTTAAAAAAGTGATTGGTATTGGTTTTTTAGGTGGAATCGGGTTTACGATGTCAATATTTATCTCTATCCTGGCATTTATTGAGCCTGAAAATCAAAACTTTGCAAAGATCGCTGTATTGTCTGGCTCTGTCTTATCCGGGCTCATAGGATACTTAATTATTTATAAGGCAGACAAGAAAACATCCGTTTCTGCACAAACCAATGAAACGTTGTTAGAGGAGTAGTGATTAGAACCAATACTTTGGATATTTCCTTTTGCTGCTTAAGTTGTTAAAAATAAGAGCAATTGCTACCAATATTACCGAACCCAATAAAACAGGACTAAATAAAAAGCTCCACTTTGCACCAGTTAAGATAATAACTAATGGATTTGCTCCTGCCGGCGGATGTACCGTGCGTGTAATTTGCATTAGACCCAATGAAAGGCTTACTCCTAAAGCCAGAGAATACCAGGTATTGCCCATCATATAATAACATGTCAAGCCTACTATTGCAGTAAGTAAGTGTCCTCCAATAATATTCCGCGGTTGAGCTAATGCACTGTCTGGTAAACCGAAAGCCAATACACAGGTGGCTCCAAAAGGAGCAATAAGCATAGGCGTATCTGCTGTTCGTGAAAATAATACGATCAACGAAATAGCGATCAATGCTCCTAAAACTGAGTATACGGAATGTGAAATATGGGGTGCCGATGGACTTCTTTCAGCAGTTTTAAATTTAGAGATGTACTTTTTGGGCATTTAGATGTTTTTAATGCTAAAAATAGAGGTGCAAAGGTAGCCTGTGAAATTTTAACTTCAAAAAGTTAAAACATAAAAAAATGACAACAATCAGAATTTTAGTGTTAAAACCTTTTGTGCAACTGCTTTTCCTGCGTTCATTCCAATATTCGTGTCAAAATCATAGTGAATACCACCATAAACTCTTGATATTGCAGCTTCATTGGCCATTTCTTCGAAAGTATTAAAACTCCTCGGACTAAAACCATCGTCAACTTTTTGGTTATCGGTAAAAGAAAAGTCGTTGCCAAAATATGCACTTAAAATGGTACTGGTTGCTCCAGTAAACGAGGCATGACCCGAAATATAAGAAGGAAATGGAGGAGTGCCGATCTTACTCGTCCAAGTGGGGTCGATGTTGTTTCGAATATACGTTACCGGGCGAAGCAAATTATACTTGTATTTGCAATTCCAGCAAACGATTGCTGCATCATTTAATGCAATGCCTACTTGGGCAAATAGTTGTGAAGCTTTATCAAGGGTAAGGTTATTATCTTTTACCAGCTGAGTGGTAATTGCAAGCATGTGTCCTGCAGGGGTAAATGTTCCTCCTGCATCGGCCCAATAATTAGCAATATAGACTTGTTCCTGGCTGAGTGAATTTACGGTTTGATAAACCAGGTTTGCTGCTTTATATAAGTCGGAGTTGTGATCAATTGAATACGCGGGTGGAGCTGTTATTTGGGTAGTTATTTTTTTGTTTTCCGGATAAAGTAATCGGTTATTACCCCAAAATGGAAGTAGAGCGCTTTGGAAAAGAGGAGGGGTTGGAACCCAAAGGCCATTTCCACTTGGAGGAACATAACTGCTTGGGAAATTATTTAAGTAAGCCGCTTGTCCCTTATCCGATGCCGACCATAGATAAATGGCGTTGGCCATCCTTTTTCCAAAATCAACAGATCGGTCAATATCTTCCTGTGAAAACTCTGTAGAGGTCAGGTCTAATTGATTTTCTACTTCTATTTGATCAATTAAGGCAATATTGTCGGCAGAAGCGTTCCCGAATAAATTGCGAAGCATATCAGCCATGGCTGCATTGGCCGCGATGGCCCAGTTATATCGTAATTCAGGGTCGTTATAAGGTAAGTAGTTAAGACCTTCTAACTGTCCGCTTAATGAGGTTCCATTCGGAATTCCGCGAACAACAGTTTCGTGCAAAGCGATGCTGGTATATGCTATTGCCCTGGCTGCCACAGGAGGGGCAAAGCCTGGAGTTTCTTTAATTAGTTTTAACTCCATATTGTACCACGAAACAGGCACAAATGAACCCCAATTGGATGCATCTACAGTGGAAGGAGGTACAACATCATCACTCTTTTTACAAGATTGAAAAAAAAGGATAGCAAAGAAAATGAAGAGAGAAAAGCGTAAACCGTTATATTTCATATGAGAGCGTTTGCTGTAAAATTAAAAAGTGCAATTCGTTGGTATCAAACCATACAATTTACTGATAATTTTCAGTTTTGCACAAAAGTTATGCCTCAAGAAGACCTTTGCCTTGCCTGATAATTTCAATTTCACCAGTTGTGCAATCTACCACCGTTGAAGGTTCATTATCTCCGTATCCACCATCGATAACGATATCAACCAGATCCTGGTATTTCTCATGGATCAATTCCGGATCTGTTGAATATTCCAGAATTTCATCATCATCATGGATAGAGGTGGAAACAATCGGATTGCCTAATTGGTTCACAATTTCGCGGGCAATCTCGTTATCAGGAACACGGATACCTACAGTTTTCTTTTTACTGTTTAATAATTTAGGCACTAGTCCGCTTGCGTTAAAAATAAAGGTAAAGGGTCCGGGTAAATGCTGTTTAAGCATCCGGAAAATAGTGGTATCAATAGGCTTGGTGTAGTTGCTTAAATGGCTAAGATCATAGCAAATAAACGAAAGGTTAGCTTTATCGGGTTTAATACCTCTTATTTGGCAAACTCGTTCAATTGCTTTGTGATTTGTAATGTCGCAGCCCAGGCCATAAACTGTATCGGTAGGATAGATGATCAGGCCTCCTTTTTTCAGGCATTCAACTACTGTTTCAATCGCTTTTGGATTAGGTTTATCAGGATAAATCTTTAATAACATGGCGAAGTAAAGATATATAAATGAAAAAGAGGAAGAACAGATTTCTTCCTCTTTTTCATTTCAATTTGTTTTATGCTTAAGATGGAAACTTTTGTTTCGACATGGCATATTGAAGTGTTGGTCCAATATCATATTCCATAGCTTTTTCAAACCACATTCCTGTTTTGGCCATTACTTTTATAGAGGCCAGATTTTCGGCATGTGCACGACCCACAATTTTATCCATTTTTAACTGTTGAAAGCCGTGTTTTAGGCTGCCAACACTGGCTTCGGTAGCAATGCCTTGTCCCCAAAATTTTCTCAGAATGCGATATCCTAAATCTACATCGTTGAATTCGGGTATATATTTCAGGCCGCACCAGCCCACAAATTCATTAGTTTCTTTAAGTAAAACTGCCCATCTTCCGTAACCATAATCCTGATAATGCGAATAGTCATTAATAAATGACCGAGCTTCATCCACTGAATTAAAAGGCATATCACCGGTAAATCGTTGTACTTCGGGTGCAAGGTTAAGCTGAAATAAGCCTTCTGCATCATTACCGTTAAACTCGCGTAATTTCAGACGATTGGTTTCAAATAAAACTTGAGCGTTTGCCATAAACTTTCAGAATTAATTGTTGTTGAAATATAGTTCTAGTTATTTATTTAAAATCAAAATATAAACTTGATTTTATATTGAAATAAAGATATAAATATTGAATAATATTTAAAAATCAAATTATAATTTTTTTTAAAAAAATAAAAGGCCTTCGGATTTTTACCGAAGGCCTTTTATTTCAATTGTTTTATTTCGTTTAAAATTCGGCGTTTTTAGGTGTACGCGGAAATGCAATCACATCGCGAATATTGGTCATTCCGGTAGTAAATAATACCAATCGTTCAAACCCTAATCCAAAACCTGAATGTTCGCAAGCACCGAAACGACGGGTGTCTAAATACCACCATAACTCTTCGGTAGGAATTCCCATTTCGTCCATACGTTTAGTTAATTTATCTAAACGCTCTTCACGCTGAGAACCTCCAACCAGCTCACCAATACCCGGCACCAAAATATCCATCGCCCTAACGGTTTTACCATCTTCGTTCAGACGCATATAAAACGATTTAATGTCTTTAGGATAATCCGTTAAAATTACCGGCTTTTTAAAGTGTTTTTCCACCAAGTAACGCTCGTGCTCCGACTGAAGATCAGCTCCCCAATCTTCAATCAGGTACTGGAACTTCTTGTTTTTATTTTGTTTAGAGTTTTTCAGAATATCGATAGCCTCGGTGTAAGTAACGCGCTCGAAATTGTTGTTAGTAACAAACTCTAATTTTTCAATTAAACCTAATTCACTGCGTTCGTTCTGAGGTTTTTGTTTTTCTTCTTCTGCCAAACGCTGGCCCAGGAATTCCAAATCTTCACGGTTGTTTTTCAATACATAACCGATCACATATTTAATGAACTCTTCTGCAAGGTTCATATTATCAACCAGGTCGTAGAAGGCCATTTCAGGCTCAATCATCCAGAACTCAGCTAAGTGACGAGTGGTGTTTGAATTTTCAGCACGGAAAGTAGGTCCGAAGGTGTAAATTTCTCCAAAAGCCATTGCCGCCAATTCACCTTCCAGCTGACCCGAAACGGTTAAGTTAGTGGCACGTCCAAAGAAATCTTGTTTATAATCGATTTCGCCTTCTTCATTGCGAGGAGGATTGCCAAGTTCCAAAGTAGTTACCTTGAACATTTCACCCGCTCCTTCAGCATCTGAAGCAGTGATAATCGGTGTATGCATGTAAACGAATCCTTTTTGATTAAAGAACTCATGAACAGCAAACGCTAAGGCATGACGAACACGGAACACCGCACCAAAAGTATTTGTACGGAAACGTAAGTGTGCATTTTCGCGTAAAAACTCTAAACTGTGTTTTTTAGGTTGAATAGGGTAGGCTTCAGGATCGCAATCCCCCAAAATTTCTACGTTTTTTGCTTTAATTTCAACTTTTTGGCCTTTACCTAATGATTCAACCAATTCGCCGGTAACAGAAACAGCCGCACCGGTAGTTATCCTTTTTAATAATGCTTCATCTGTATTATTAAAATCAACAACCGCTTGAATATTATTAATAGTCGACCCGTCATTAAGGGCGATAAACTGGTTGTTGCGGAAAGTGCGCACCCAACCTTTGATAGTCACCTCTGATCCGTAAGCAGTAGAATCAAGGACTTCTTTGATGCGTGTTCTTTTTACCATAAATGTGAATATTATTATATGCTAATAGTCCATGGTTCATAGTCGATAGAATTTAGACTATAAACCATGGACTATGGTCTATGAACTATAAGTCCGATAAATTATGCTAAAACTTTAGTAACAAGTTCCGCAGCGTCTTTCAATTGAATTGCTGAGTAAACTTTCAATCCTGATTCGTCGATCAGTTTCTTAGCTTCAACAGCGTTAGTTCCCTGTAAACGAACAATAATTGGAACAGGAATATTACCAATGTTTTGATAAGCATCAATAACACCTTGTGCAACACGGTCGCAACGAACAATACCACCGAAGATATTGATCAGGATAGCCTTAACGTTAGGGTCTTTTAAGATGATATGGAAAGCAGCCTCAACCGTTTTTGCAGAAGCAGTTCCTCCTACGTCAAGGAAGTTAGCAGGCTCACCACCGGCTAATTTGATGATATCCATAGTAGCCATTGCTAAACCGGCACCGTTAACCATACAACCAACGTTACCATCTAATTTAACGTAGTTAAGGTTTGATTTACCAGCTTCAACTTCTGTTGGATCTTCTTCGCTTTCATCGCGCATAGCAGCGATATCAGCATGACGGTATAAAGCGTTTTCATCCAAATTTACTTTGGCGTCAACGGCTAAAATTTTATTGTCAGAAGTTTTTAATACAGGGTTGATCTCAAACATTGATGAGTCAGTTGCTTCGTAAGCTTTGTATAAAGCAGCAACAAATTTCACCATGTCTTTATGAGCATCGCCGCTTAAGCCTAAGTTAAAGGCAATTTTACGAGCCTGGAATCCTTGTAAACCTACTTTAGGATCAATTTCTTCTTTGAAAATTTTCTCAGGAGTGTGCTCAGCAACCTCTTCGATATCCATACCACCTTCGGTAGAATACATGATAATGTTACGGCCTTTAGCGCGGTCTAACAAAACGCTCATGTAAAACTCAGATGTTTTGCTTTCACCCGGATAGTAAACATCCTGCGCAATTAACACTTTATTTACTTTTTTACCTTGAGGACCGGTTTGTGGAGTAACCAATTGCATTCCAATGATTTGGTCAGATAATGCTTTAACATCATCTAATGATTTTGCCAGTTTTACACCTCCGCCTTTACCACGGCCTCCGGCATGGATCTGTGCTTTTACAACCCACCAACCTGTACCGGTTTCAGCTTGTAATTTTTTAGCGGCTTCAACTGCTTGTTCAGGAGTGTCGGCTACAATGCCTTCCTGAATGCGAACTCCAAAACTCTTCAGAATGGATTTTCCCTGGTATTCGTGAATGTTCATCTGCGGATAATTTTACTTTTTTGGGGAAATACAACACAACAGGCGTATTTCATTTGCGCCGTAAAAGTAGTATTTATCACTTATTTTTAAAACCTATCCTAAAATTTTTAACTACATTAAAAAAATAATGTTTAATAGTGTATTTGCCCGCTTTTATAAACCAAACTTTCATATCCTTTACTGTTCTCATAATCCCAGGTCAGGCCAAGTTTTTTGCCTTTAAATGCAGCTTGGTTGGCTTTTAATTTTTTAATTGTTGAATCGGGTGCTAGGATCAGCAATTTTACATGGTAACTATTCGGATCATTTTTGCCAAGAATTAAATACTCTCGACTATCAATTTTCTTTATTTCTTCAAACGGAAGGTCGAACTCTCCCGTTTGATCAATGACGCGCTTAAAGAATGATGCTTTTTCGACATAACCCAAAGTGTCGGGTACAAACGGGGTGAAAGGTATATCCTGGATGTTGTTCTCAATAAGGCTTTTTCGTTCCAGCGCTTTAATAACCTTCAGATTTGGTTTAAAATATACTTTTGCCTCGGTATATTGATTATTGCTACCCATGGCTGCCTTTTCATTAACTTCGGCAAAAACAGGATGCTCATTTTTATAATAAACACTTAGCCTGCGGTAGCCATATTCACCGCGATGGCCATCTTCAATAAGAGCAATTTGTTTATTATCATTGTCAAAATAGGTACTTATGTCAAAAGTGTAATCGCCCAGATTGTATTGTAAGCTTCGTTTATAGTTAAGCCTCGGAATTTTCGATTTGATTTCTTTTACATAGCGGTCAATCGCTACGGTGTCCGATTCACTTTCTGTGGTAGCGCTTGAATCAGCAATAAGTTTTTCATCACTTTTGTTCTTGCTTTGGTTTGAACAAGCACCAAAAAGTAGCAATAATGCCAGCAATATGGCTAAAGGTTTCATATCGAGCATTTGATTAGCATTAAATTTAATAAATTCTGAATACAAGGCTGTTATATTGTTTTCTATAGGTTTTAGGAAAAACAAATCACTTCGTATAATATGGCTGTCATATTTCTAATTTTTTGTCTGATATAGAAATTGACTGATTATAATTGCATTCAAAAAAATAAAGGATGATAAAAAAATACGGTCAGAGCCTTATTGGACGCTTCAGAGCTATTGCTTTTCTTGAAGGAGTGTCTTTTTTATTATTAATGTTTGTAGCCATGCCGGTTAAGTACCTGCTAGGGTTTCCGGAATTGGTTAAGGTGTGTGGCTGGTTTCATGGTTTACTATTCATTGCCTATGTTTTTCTGCTTATTCAGGCTGTTATTGAGTATCAATGGAAAGCAGGAAGAACCATACTTGCTTTTATTGCTTCGTTGTTGCCAGGTGGAACGTTTTTGCTCGACGATAAAGTTTTGCGAGCGATTCATGAGCAAGAACTCAGTATTGGTAACAAGTAGCTGAAAATGGCGAACTATTTCTATTTTTGGGTATGCTATTAGCCAATAATCTTCATAAATCATATGGCAAGTTGGAAATCCTTAAGGGGGTTGATCTGCATGTTAAAAAAGGAGAAGTAGTTTCAATTGTTGGAGCTTCGGGAGCTGGAAAAAGTACTTTACTGCATATTGTAGGCACTCTTGATAATCATGATAACGGTTCTCTGATTTTAGATGGAACCGATGTTTCCAAGCTTAATTCAAAGAAATTAAGTGAATTTCGGAATCAAAAAATCGGTTTCATTTTTCAGTTTCATCATTTACTACCCGAATTTACCGCGCTCGAAAATGTTTGTATTCCGGCTTTTATTGCCAGAAAATCAAAAGCTGAAGCTGAAAAATATGCAGTTGAACTATTGGATATTTTAGGTTTAAGTCATCGCTTGCACCATAAACCGACCGAGCTCTCAGGTGGTGAGCAACAACGTGTTGCCGTAGCCCGGGCATTGATAAATAAACCGGCAATTTTATTAGCCGATGAACCTTCCGGCAACCTCGATTCGGCAAATGCCAAAGAGCTTCATCGTTTGTTTTTCGACCTTCGTGATCGTTTTAATCAAACTATTGTGGTGGTAACACATAATGAAGAATTGGCCAATATGGCCGATAGGAAGCTGTTAATGAAGGATGGAAAAATTGTGCATGCAAATTCAAGTGCCGAAATCAAATCTAATTAAACCCACATGCCCCAAATTAAAATACTTCTTACCGGTGCTGAATTACTTCAAACCGAAACAATTTACACGGAGTTAGTTGCCGCCGGTTTTTCTACATACCTGGCCAATTCTTCGGCTTTGAAAGGTGAGCTGTTTGTACAAATACCAGAAGCATCAGACGTTTCATTTGCCCATAAAATGCTTAAAATATGCCTCGATCATGATTTTAAAGCATTGGTGCCTCAGTTAGCACTCGAAGTTGATGCCTTAGCTCCGGCAAAAACATTGTTTTCGGAATATGGCATATCCATTATTTGCCCTGATATGAATCAATGGGCATTAATCAGTGATAAAACAGCCTTGTTCAGCTTTTTACAGTCAAAACAAATTGCTGTTCCTCAAACGAAGCTTCTGGAAAAACAGGAAGATTTTGCCGCTTCAATGCTTCAGCTCGGTTATCCCTCAAAAAAAATCAAGGTTAGTCCTTTAAAGGCTTTAAATGAGGGCGATTTTAGAATTGTGGACGATAGTGTAACAGTTTATAATACCTTGTTTCCGGATTTCAACAATCCTTTGATCAGCTATACGCAGTTGTCAAGAATAATTTCAGCTGGAAACTTCCCTTCACTAATATTATCAGAATGTATTAACGGAACTGAGTTTTCTTTTGAGGCATATTTTGAAAATGGGAAATTAATAAGTTCGACGAATACTGATGAGCTGGTGATTCAGGAGCTTGCCAAGGGAATTGCGTACCTGTTGGATTTAAGCGGCAGTTTTGAGTTTAGCTTTACTCAAACAGCGCAAGCTTATTGCCTTACTAATTTGCAGCCAACCACATTAAATAACCCTAAAGATTTAGTTAATCTCTTAAATACCGAACTAAGCAAACTCGATTAAGATGCAGGAGTTGATTGATAAGTATCCGAATAAAACCGCCTATATTTTCGAATTAGATAATACTATTTTTCCCGAAAAAGACTATGATTTACAGGTTTATTACCTGTTTGGCCAGTTCATGGAATTCACCCTTCCCGGCATTCATGAAGGTAAACGAATCTTAGATTACCTGGTGAAAAAGCATGATGCCATGTCTCGGGCCGAATTGATCGATGCCACAATAGAATATTTTGCTATTCCACCGGAACTTAAAGAAAACTTTGAGCGCCTTTTTAAAATTGCCCGTTTGCCATTAAAACTGCTGATGTTTAAGCAGGCGCTGGAGTTTATGCAAACATTGGTCACAGACAGAAAGCAAATTTTTATTGTTACCAAAGGAAATCCGGAAGAGCAATTGAATAAGATCAGGCAGATAGAATGGAATGGATTAGAAGCATATTTAAAGGTTTATTTTGTTGAGGAATCAGAACCGAAAGATATCGAATCAACAATGGCAAAGCTGTTCTTCGAAAATGATTTGCCAGCCCAGTCAACAGTTATGGTTGGACATTTGCCATTTAAGCTTCCTCAAATTGATTTTATTCCGGTCTCGGATTTAGTTAAACTATAAACAAAAATGCCCTTGAATTCCAAGGGCATTTTTAGTTTAATTTATGTGTTCAGTAAATAGAAGGTCTGTTTTCTGTTCCTTTTCTTCATCAAGTTCTACTTTGATTTCAATAATGCTGTTTTCACGGTTTTTGGGTAATACCGGAGCTGCTCCGGTTATTCCAACTCCAAAACAAGCCAGAATAATAAGTGCACCCAACCCGCAAAGTTTTAGTAACTTTTTAAGTTTGGCCATAAGTATTTTTAAAATACTGGTTAAAAACTGTTTAATTTTTGATCAGAAGAAATACCGAATTGGTAATAGGAGAAGGGTTAACAGTTGAATTCGTAAGTGGATTTAATGCCTTTAGTGCCGATTCTTGTTTTTAAGAAGAAGAAATTATCGAATTGGGAATTATAGATTTTGAGGAGTTTTAAACGTAAAGTAGTCAGGGAATTTGCTGAACGCAAATACGATTGAAAGGCCTGATACGTATTTCCCTCATTTGCAAGCTGGTCATTCAGGCCTTTTTTAAATTTAAAATAGAAAGAAGTCTTAGTTTCCTGCTTTGTGGTAACTATTAACTCGGTAGTAGTTAGTTTGGCAGGGAAAGAATCGGAATGGGCACCAAATCCCTGGAAAGTAAATAAACTTAAAAACAGTGCTGCAGAGAGCAGCCATTGCGAAAGTTTATTTTTAGAGGGATTGCGTGTATTCATAACTCTAAAATAAGTAATTACATCAGATCTTGCTTACTTTAATAATTCGCACCGGACAAGCATTTGCAGCAATTTCAACCTGCTCAAATACAAAATCATGTGGAACACGAACGGTATGAAATCCTTTTTTGTCGACAGAATGCAGAAGGTTTGATTTGCCGTCTTTTTTTGACATTCGGAAATGCTCTGGATCAAGTTCGGCGCAATAATTACAGCCAATACATTTTTCGCGTTGTAAGGTGATGATAACCATATTATAATGTGATTTCACCGATTAGGTTTGATTACACCGATTAGTAGGTTATTAATCGGTGTAATCACTTTAAAATCGGAGTAATCCTCTTTACGCTTCTACTAACTTATATAACTTATCCGACTTGCGAATTTTGAAATCTAATGGTATGGTCACTTGATCGCCTTTTACCGCCTGATCAGCAAAAATATCATTCACCATCAATTTATCGATGTCAAACTCTTTCACTCCGGTGGTAGGGCCTGTGATCAGCATTTTATCACCAATTTTAATATCAAATGCTTCGAGTTTAAATTGAGCAATTCCTGCTTTTGTAAAGTAATGCTCGCCTGTACCAACAAATAATTTCTTACGTGTTGCATGCGATCCAGGATGATCTTTTGTCCACTCGCCTAATTCCTGGCCTAAGTAATAACCACTCCAGAAACCACGGTTATAAACAGTAGCCAAACGCTCCATCCAACTTTCTACCATTTCTTTTGAATAGGTATCTTCTTTATAAGCATCAATGGCTTCGCGGTAACATTTAATGGTGGTGGCTACATAATCAGCTGCACGTCCGCGACCTTCAATTTTAAGTACGCTTACTCCGGCATCCAATACTTTATCAAGGAAATCAATGGTGCATAAATCTTGTGGCGACATGATGTATTCATTGTCAATCTCAAGCTGAATACCATCTTCATCAGTAACAGTATATTTTTTACGGCAATTTTGGCGACAAGCTCCTCTGTTGGCTGATGAATTATGTGTATGAAGACTTAAGTAGCATTTGCCTGAAACTGCCATACAAAGAGCTCCGTGGCCGAAGATTTCAATCTCAACCAGTTTGCCAGATGGACCTTTTACTTGCTCTTTTTCAATCGCATCAGTGATCTTTTTAATTTGGTTAAGACTCAACTCGCGACTCAAAACTACAGTATCAGCAAATAGAGCATAGAACTTTACAGTTTCAACATTAGTAACGTTTACTTGTGTTGAAATATGCACTTCCATACCAATACTGCGTGCAAAAGCAATTACAGCATGGTCGGCGGCAATAATTGCGGTAATGCCATGTTTTTTTGCTTCCCCAACAATGTTTTTCACCATGTTCATGTCATGATCGTAAACAATTGTGTTTAGGGTGATGTAGGTACGGATTCCTTTCGGAGCACAACGTGCAACAATTTCAGGTATATCCTCTAAAACGAAGTTGATAGAAGACACGGCCCTCATGTTCAATTGCTCAACTCCAAAATATACCGAATCTGCTCCGTTATCAATGGCCGCTTGCAGCGATTCAAAATTGCCGGCAGGCGCCATCAGTTCTATATGTCTGTCAATGTGTTGCATTACAAAAATTTCAGCCTGCAAAGATAGGTGTTTTAACGCGGATTTGGAAGCGTTTGTTCAGTTGGCAGTACTCAGTACTCCGTCGACAGTACGTAGTCAGCAGTCCTCAAAACTCAAGAGGTTAAACAATTGCTGATTGCCGACTGATTACAGCCGACTGATTTATTTTTTCGAAGTAAAATCCACGCCTGGGTTCGCGGCTTGAATTTGTTTTTGAGTACTCTTTGCCCAGTTTATTATGGCTTCTTTTTGTGAAGGATTTAAAACAGCATTCTTATGTATCCAAAGGTAAGAGTCTAGTGGCATCCAGCCTTCTTCTTGTGATTCGATCAATTCCTTAAGTTTATGATTAGCCTTTTTAGGTGAATAACTGGCAAAATCAGAAAAATTCAGGTGTTCTTTTCCTTCGTTAACATGATGTTGCAGCCACCAGGCAACCGGTTGTACCTTTGAATACCATGGATAAACAGTATTGTTGCTATGACAGTCGGCGCAGGCAACTTTTAAAGACTCTCGAACATCGGTAGGAACCGCGTAATGCTTTGAAATATCGTTGGCTGAAATATCGTTGCTTTGATTTTTAGTTGGCCTGATGAATTGAATAACCACCAATAGAATAAGCAATCCATATAAAATCTTCTTTTTCATATTGTTAGAATAAATTAATTAGGAATCTGGTCAAATATGTTTAATTCAGATTCAATAATCAATTTAAATTAAATTAATTACTTATTTCTTTAATAAATTAACCGAAACATTAAACCGTTAACGTCTTTCGCCGGCAGCGCTTTTGGTGATCAATGTTTCTAAACGCTTAAGTTTTGTTACCTCCTGTTTTGCATCCATAACCCAATGGATAGCGTTTTTTTTGTACCATGGAGCTTGTGACTGAAAAAAGTCCCAGGCTTTCGAATTCGCTTTGAATTTTTTCTCAAACTCGGCACTAAGATTAACAGGATCCTTTTCAAACGAATAAACCCTTGATTTAGCTTCGGTTCTTTTTTTAAATGCTGCAAGTCCTGCAGGCTGCATGAGCCCTTGTTTGCTAAGTTCTTCCACTTTTTTAATGTTTATTCCACTCCAGATACTTGTTGGTTTGCGGGGAGTAAAACGAATGCAGTAGCTTTCTTCATCAATCGATTTTCGTACTCCATCTATCCAACCAAAACATAAAGCCTGATTAACCGATTCCGGCCAGGTTATACTTGGTTTTCCGGAGTTAACCTTATAAAAACCAACTAAAAACTCTGTTGAAGTTTCGTGGTTTTGTTCAAGCCATTTTCTAAAATCATCGGGAGTAGGGAAGAAGGTAGGTTTCATAAGGAAGAAGTTGCTTTAGAACAAAAGAAAGATATTAACCACAGAGTTACACTGAGTTTCACGAAGTTATTTACTCTGTGAATTCAGTGTAAATCTGTGGTTGAATAATTTTACGCTACATTTTCCACATTACGCAAATCCACTGGAACTACACGTGAAATTCCCTGCTCTACCATTGTTACACCATAAATAATATCGGTGCTGGCAATGGTACGTTTGTTATGCGAAACAATGATAAACTGCGATTGATCCGAAAACTTGCGGATAATGTTGTTGAACTTATCAATGTTCGTATCATCCAAAGGAGCATCCACCTCATCGAAAATACAGAAAGGAGCAGGCTTTAACAGGTAAAGCGAAAACAGAATTGCAGTCGCAGTCAAGGTTTTTTCTCCCCCTGATAGCTGATTGATCGTTAATGGGCGCTTCCCTTTAGGGCGGGCTATGATATCGATATCTGATTCAAGCGGATCATTAGGATCAACCAATACCAAGTCACATGAATCTTCTTCATTAAATAATGAACGGAATACCTTCTGGAAATTATCGCGAATTTGGGTAAAGGCATCAAAGAATTGGGTCTTGGCCGTTCCATCAATTTCGTTGATGGTATCCATTAACGAATTTTTAGCATCCAAAAGATCCTGCTTTTGTGTGATGATAAACAAATAACGCTCATTCATCTCGTTATAAGCTTCCATTGCCATTGGGTTGATCGACCCGAAATTATCCAGCTGATTTTTGACCCTATCCGTCTTTTGTTTCAGTTCTTCTTCATTTTCTTCCGGCAATGGTCGGTCCATCAAATCATCGATCTCAATACTAAACTCAACCGATAAACGCTCTTTTAGGGCATTCATGTCAATCATTAAATGCGTTTTTTTGTCGCGTAACTGATTAATGATCGTTTCAATATTGTCTTTTTTACGGCGGAGTTCATTAAAAAAGGACTCCAGCTCGTTTATTTTTCCTTTCGATTTATAGTAATCTTCTTCCGCTTCCACTAAAGCTTTTTCCAGGTTGTCCTTTTGCTCATACATGGCGATCAGGTTCTCATCACCTTCATCTGTGTTTTGCAATAGCTCTGATATCTTCGTCTTAGCATCAGTTAGCTCTGCTTGATTTTTTTCAATGCGTTCGCTCGCAACCTTTGATTGACTGTTTTTATACTCAATATCTTTAAGGATTACCGATAGTTTATTCTGTTGCTGGTGAAACGCAATGTTTTGGTTGTTGAAGTTGCTCGAATATTTAGTTACGCTTTCAGAAATGATATTGAAATCATACTGAAGAGTGTTCAGGCGCTTTAAAGTATCTTCCTTTTGAACAGTCAATTCATCAACCTGAGGGTTAATTTCTGCTAGTTGTTTCCGATAGCTGTTTATCTTTTGCTCGATGTCTTCCTTGCGCAGATTTGAATTGCTGATGAAGTTTTTATGCTGTTCCTGGCGAGCTTCCAATGTTACCAACTCATTGTTCAGCTTGTTCAATTCCTGGCGCAACTGGCCAATAATTCCGGCTTTGGTGCTGCCTTTTAATCGTTGCAGATCTTCTGCTAAAAACTCGGTTTTACCTTTTAATTCAGTAATTAAAGCCTGCAGTTTGGTAATCTCTTTTTGCAATACTTCCAGGTTTTTAGCCCTACCAATACGCTTCCCTTCAAATAAACCTACTGAGCCGCCAGCCATACTAAAACGGGTTTTCGAATAGCGACCTGATTTACTTAAAATAACAGCTTCGGAACCTGAGTTTGCCTTTATGGTATTTTCTTCATCCTTTTCAGCCATAAAAACGTTGTTCAATAAGAACGAACAAAGTTTTAGGTATTTTTCTTCCGATTCAATGATCGAAAGGGCTGGGATGCAGTTTTCTGGTGTGGTTTTAATATCCTTTGCATCAAAAGCCGAAAAGGAATCAAGAATGAAGAAGTTGGCTCTTCCGCGTGCAGCATCGCTTAATAATTTGATGGCAGCTAAAGCTTCTTCATGATTTTGAACCACATAGTAATTCATGTAAGGCTCCAGGTAATTTTCTATCGCGATACGGTAATCTTCCTTACAGAAGAAAACATCAGAAAGGAGAGGTGCGTTTTTGGCCCAACTCGCGTTCTTGCGCAAAAACTTAATCGACTCTGGATACCCTTCTAAATTATCGACCAAACTCTTGGTAAGGTTGTATTCGTTTTGTTTTGCATCAAGCGTTCGGCCTTCCTGCGAGATCTTATCTTTAGTTTGTTGCAACTCCGTTTCAGTTTCAACTATGCGTTGCTGAAGAGCCTCTTCTTCGGCTATTGCTTTATTGAGCTCTTCTTCTTTACCTGCAAAAGCTTCATTTGTTCGTTTGATAGCAGCATTAAACTCATCAAGCTCCTGTTGCTTTTGCTGGGTTTCGCCTTCATTTCGGTTTAGTTCCTGTTGAAGCGATTCAAACTGAATTTCAATGATATCTCTTTCCTTCTCGATTTTATAGATATCGTCCTGCAAATTTCTGCTCTTGGTAGTCAGGCTGTCCACTTGAGTTTTTAGCTCCGTTTGCTCGGCTCGTTTATCTTCCAGTTCAAACTTTAAATCTTCAAGAATCCGCTGAATGGTGTCTAAAGATTGTTGTTCAGTAGCACGACTTTCTTCCAACTGAAGCAACGTTTCTTTAGCTCCTTCAAGCCAGTTTCTGTCGTTAATCAATTCAGCCGATAACCTCGCTTCTTTTTCCTGAAGATACTTAAGTTGTTCGTTCTTAACCTTTTTCTCGTTTTCGTACTGCCGAATGCCGTTTACGAAATCGTTAGTGGTTTTTTGTTGAACAGAAAGATTTTTTTCCTTTACCAAAGTTTCTGTTTTTTCGGCCTGAACCTGGGCTTCAATTTTATCCCCTTCCGCCTGAAAGCCCATTCGCTGGTCATTGTGAGCTATTTCCTCCTTTTCAATATCTTCTAATAATGTTTTAAAAGATTGAATTCGGAAAGTAGCAAGTTGTGTGCTTACTTCTTTGTACTGTTCTTTTAACCGATAGTAACGCTCGGTTTTTTTAGCCTGCGTTTCCAGAGTTTTGAGCTGTTTTTCAATCTCAAATAAAATATCCTCCACGCGATTCAAATCGGTTTCGGTATCCTTCAGCTTATTAAAAGTTTGCTTTTTGCGGATTTTATATTTCGAAATTCCTGATGCTTCTTCAAATAAATTACGGCGCGACCCATCTTTATTATTTAGCATCTCTTCAATCATTTTTAATTCAATGATAGAATAAGAGTCAGGGCCAATGCCAGTATCCAGAAAAAGGTCGGTAATATCCTTTAAGCGGCAGGTTACATCATTTAAACGATATTCGCTTTCTCCGCTACGGTACAATTTACGGGTAATGGTTACACTGCTAAAATCAGTAGGCAATACATTTTTTGTATTGTCGAACGTAAGCGATACTTCAGCAAGGTTACTTGGTTTTCGAGTTCTCGAACCATTGAAAATGATGTTCTCCATTTTGTCGGAACGAAGGTATTTGGCGCTTTGTTCACCAAGTACCCAGCGAATAGAATCCACCACGTTCGATTTACCACAGCCGTTTGGGCCTACAATGGCCGTAACGCCTTCATCGAAGTTGATGGTTATCTTATCTCCGAAACTCTTAAATCCACGTACCTCGAGTTTTGTTAATTTCATGCAGTTTTTTAAAATTAATTTGAGCAGGGCCGGATAGTTAAAATAACACTGATTTTCTTCTGCCTGCCTGCCCAATTTTAAGGACTGCGAATTTAGCAGAATGTTTTTGTGTGCTCAAAGGGTTTAAATATATTTACTAAATCATTTTTAGTAGAATTTTTTTATAAACATCGTTCATGGAGCAGTTCAAAGAGTTTATTCCATTTATCATATTTGCCATAATTGCCATTTTACGTGGATTAAATCAGGCTAATAAGGAAAAAGCTAAAAAGTCTTCTAAAGAAATTTCAAACTCTCCAACTGCACAACCTAAAGCAAAACCTACATGGTCGGCTCCGGCTGGGCAACCAACTCCATCTAAAAGTGCAACACCCTATCAAACTGTAGGTCCGCCACCTGTAAAAAAATCTCCTTTTGAAGTGATTATGGAAGAGTTTATGGAGATTCCTTCAACGAAAACAGATCAACCTGCAGAGCCTCAATATAAAAGAGACTACAGAGAACCTAAACACGAAAAGCCCATTGTAAGGGTTGATACCAATGAGATAAAGCCTGCTAAAATAAAAACTACAGACTACACCAACATTGAGAATAAGGTAGAGGAAGTTGTAAGAGCTAAGGCAGCACATAGCGGGCATGCTCATAAATTTGAGTCTTTCGATGCCTATAGAGAACACGAAGAACACGTTGATTTTGATCTGCGAGATGCCGTAATAAAATCAGTTGTTCTTGAACGATATCAGTATTAAGCAAACTTTATTTGCTCCTTAACAGCTATACGGCTAACAAAGAATACACAAACACCGCAAACAGATATAATGAACATCATTGGCATGGCGGTACCGTTATGAAAAAAACTTATGCAGGCCGAAGCCAATACTCCAAACAACATTTGCAACGAACCCAGAAGTGCTGAAGCAAAACCGGCGTTTTTGCTGAAAGGGGATAAAGCGATGGCCGATGCATTCGGATTAATAAAACCGTAGCAAGAAATAAAACAAAATAGAATGGTCAGCACCACGGTCATATGGGCATTAAAATAAGCCGAAACCGGTAATAAAATCGCACAAATGATCATCACAATGGCCATTGATTTAATAATTTGAATACTTTCAAATCGCTTTAGAAGAAGCCTGTTTACCTGGCTTCCCCCAATTATCCCAATTGCATTTAAACCAAATAGTAACCCGTAGTTTTCAGCAGAGATCTTATAGATCTTCATAGCAAGAAATGGCGATCCGGCTATGTAGGAGAATAATCCGGCCGATACCAAACTGCCTAAAACGCTAAATTTTAAGAAAATACTGTTTTGGATAACTTCCCCATATTCTTTTATAACGGATGAAAGTTTTAACTGAATGGAACTGTCGGCGGCTTTACTTTCCGGAAGCACAAAAAACGTCATTAACAGCATGGAAAATGAAATAACGGCAAGCGTGAGGAAAATAGCCTGCCAACCACCCAGCTTCAACATAAAACCTCCTACAGTAGGGGCCACAATTGGCGCTATGCCCATTACCAACATAAGCATTGAAAATACTTTGGCCGATTCAGTTAATGGAAAAATATCACGTACCATTGCTCGTGAAACCACCATTCCTGCACAGGCTCCCAAGGCTTGGATGAATCTTAAGGCAATTAGCTGTTCGGCATTATGAACCCATAAGCTGCCTAAAGAAGCCAGGACATAAATTGCCAATCCAAAGATCAATGGTTTTTTTCTTCCAAAACGATCTGTAATGGGACCGTAAATTAATTGTCCGAAAGAAATGCCTATAAAAAAGCTTGTTAATGAGAGTTGTATATGTTCAATTGAGCTATTTAATGCCAATGCCAGCGTAGGAAATGCCGGCAAATACATATCAATGGAAAAAGGACCGAGCGCAGTTAATAAGCCAAGTGTTAAAACAACTATAAATTCTTTACGTTTATATTGCATCTGCTGTTAAAAGGAGGAGGAGAGTTAAGCTCCAAAAGTAGGAAATGAAATAGATGACAAAGAATGCTTTAAAAGATTAATGAAGAGCATGTATATTGTAGTTGCAAAACTATCATCCCTGATATAATTCGATAATTAATTCTATCATTCAATAAATAATTAAATGGAATACAGACGACTAGGAAAATCGGGCCTGCAGGTAAGTGCATTGTCATTTGGAACCTGGCTGACCTTTGGAAAGCAAATTGATGACAAAACTGCCGACACACTTTTAAGCACAGCTTATGAACATGGAGTGAACTTTTTTGACGGGGCCGAAATTTATGCCCGTGGAAAAGCGGAATTGGTTTTAGGTAAGATATTGAAATCTAAAGATTGGTCGAGAAGTACCTACATAGTTTCGAGTAAGGTTTTCTTTGGATGGGAGAAGGATCTGCCAAACCAACGTGGTTTATCCCGCAAACATATTTTCGAAGCTTGTGAAGCCGCATTGAAACGCTTGCAAGTTGATTACCTTGATTTATTCTTTTGCCACCGGCCAGATAAAAACACCCCTATTGAAGAAACAGTTCAGGCTATGAACACACTAATTCAGCAGGGTAAAATTTTGTATTGGGGAACTTCAGAGTGGAGTGGGGTTGAGATCGCCTTGGCGCATTATTATGCCGCTAAAAACGGTTTAATTGGTCCGTTAATGGAGCAGCCGCAGTACAATATGTTTGAACGTGAGAAATTAGAAAAGGAATACACGCTATTGTTCCGCGATTTTGGTATGGGAACTACCATATGGTCACCTTTGGCTTCTGGGTTGCTTTCGGGCAAGTATAATAATGCCGATCCAAAAGATACACGTTTATCGATAGAAGGAATGGACTGGCTAAAAAATCGTACCCTGGTGAAGGAGCGCATTGAAAAAGTAAAACGTTTGGGACAATTGGCTGAAAAATTGGAAGTGCCGATGGCGCAACTGGGCTTGGCTTGGTGTTTAAAAAATCCGAATGTAAGCACCGTTATTTTAGGGGCATCAAAAGTGGATCAATTGAAACAGAACCTGGGAGCAATAGAAGTGGTGGAGAAGTTAACGCCCAAAGTAATGGCAAGTATTGAAAACATTCTAAGAAATAAGCCAGTACAACCCGAATACTAGATTATACAGATTAATAATGATTAAACTAATTTAAATAGTGTATTCATTGTGTTATTTGTAAATTTATGAGTGTTAGTGATTATCTATAGGTGCAACAGTCTATAAATCAGTTTAATATGTCAAACAACAGTGTCTCTTTACATCGTGTGCTTAAAGCAGCCCCCGAAAAGGTGTTTCGGGCATTTACCGAAGCAATTGCAATTGCATCCTGGTTACCGCCCTATGGATTTCTTTGTACGGTACATGAGATGGATGTGAAAGTTGATGGTACTTTTAGAATGTCATTCCATAACTTTTCAACGGGCAATAGTCATTCTTTTGGTGGAAGATACCTGGAGATTAAACCAGGTGAGTTTTTTAAGTATACCGATAAATTTGACGATCCCAATTTGCCTGGCGAAATGATCACTTCAGTATGGTTGAAAAAGGTACTGGTTGGGACTGAAATTAAAATCATTCAGGAAAATATTCCATCAGTGATACCTGCCGAAATGTGTTATTTGGGTTGGCAGGAATCTTTAGAAAAACTGGCAAAATTAGTGGAACCAGAAATTCCGGATAATTGATCATCCGAAAGGATAATTTACTCTAAATGAAAACACCGATGCAAATTTGCATCGGTGTTTCCTTATAATATCATTTAGATCATTTTCTAATAATACCTCAAACGAATAACTCCTGAAATATGCTTAGCCAAACGTATTACCTGGCGAGTGTAGCCATATTCGTTATCATACCAAACGTAAAGAACAACCGATTTTCCATCTTTAGAAACAATAGTTGCCGGTCCGTCAACGATTGAAGCATGTGAGTTGCCGATCATGTCGCTTGAAACAGATTCGTTTGAAATAGAAAATTCTACCTGCTCAACTAATTCACCATGAAACGACTCATGTTTCAATGCATGGTTAATCTCATCTTTAGAGATCTTCTTATCTAAGGTTAAATTTAAGATAGCCAAAGAAACATTTGGAGTAGGTACTCGAACTGCATTGCCGGTTAAGCGTCCTGCTAATTGTGGTAAAACCTTTGAAACGGCTTTATCAGCTCCTGTTTCAGTAATTACAAGGTTTAAGGCTGCTGACCGTCCCCGACGAGATTTCTTATGGTAATTATCCAATAAATTCTGGTCGTTGGTGTAAGAGTGCACTGTTTCGATATGCCCTTTCTCGATACCAAATTTATCGCTAACAATTTTCAATACAGGAACAATGGCATTGGTTGTACATGAGGCTGAAGAGAAAATAGTCTCAGTGCCGTTGAATTCAGCTTGATTAACACCAAAAACTATATTCGGAACGTCACCTTTGCCTGGCGCCGTTAGTAATACTTTGTCAACGCCTTTTGCTTTCAGGTGTTTGCCCAAGCCTTCACGATCACGGGAAATACCGGTATTGTCAATGATTAATGCATCGTGAATATCATACTGAGTATAGTCAATATCTGAAGGATCTTTAGCCGCAATCATGTTCACTGTTTGACCGTTGATGATTAAGGCTTTATTTGATAGATCCTCTACAATTGTTCCCGAAAAAGGACCATGAACTGAATCATTGCGTAATAATTCGGCACGTTTAATAATGTCATCATCGGTATTACTGCGGGTTACAATAGCCCTTAAACGAAGTTGTTCTCCTTTGCCCGCCTGAACAATTAATTCGCGCGCAGCAATACGACCAATACGTCCAAATCCAAATAGAACCACATCTTTAGGCTTCAGGTCAATTTTGTTCTTGCCAATATGCGAGGCAAGTTTTGCTTTTATAAAGCCACCCATGGTATCAAACCATTGTTTTTCTTTAAGCCATTCTTCCGCTAAACGACCCAGATCGATACGGGAAGGAGCCATTTCAATTTTTTCAATTTCTTTGGCCAGACCTAAAGTTTCATCAATAGTGATGGGCTTTTGACTGATTTCCTGTGCGTACAAATGATTTTTAAGAATTTCGCTTGAACCAATGTCGATGACAGGTTTTCTGAAAATCACTAGCTCGATCGATTTGTCGTACCACAATTTTCCCACGACGTTAATAAGCTCTAAAGCTTTCTTTTCTTTTTGAATCCAGGAGTTGAGCTCCGACTCATACTTGTGCTTCATAATGCAAGTAAATATTGATTGATTGGTGGGCCAAAAATAAGAAAAGTCCTGATGTTCAATCAGGACTTTTCAATATAAGAGTCAAAAAATCTTCTATCCTAAGTATGATTTAAGGATCTTACTTCTTGATGTGTGACGCAAACGTTGCAATGCCTTATCTTTAATTTGGCGTACACGCTCACGCGTCAAATTAAATTTCTCACCTATCTCTTCTAACGAAAGGGGATGGTTTGAACCCAGACCGAAGAAAAGTACAATAATTTCTCGTTCACGTTCTGTTAAAGTTGATAGAGCACGCTTAATTTCTTCAGAAAGTGACTCGCTGATCAACATGCTGTCGGTAGCGGCGGTGTCTGTGTTCTCTAGAACGTCTAACAAAGTGTTTTCTTCACCCTGAACAAATGGGGCATCCATAGAAACATGGCGGCCGGAATTACTCAGAGTGTCAGAGATCTTATCAACAGTAGTTTCTAAAATGTCAGCAAGTTCTTCAGGTGAAGGCTCACGCTCGTATTCCTGTTCCAATTTTGAATATGCTTTGCTGATTTTGCTAAGCGAACCAACCTGGTTTAATGGTAAACGGACGATACGAGATTGCTCTGCAATGGCCTGCAGAATTGACTGACGGATCCACCAAACGGCGTATGAAATAAATTTAAAACCCTTAGTTTCATCAAAACGCTTTGCAGCTTTGATAAGGCCTAAGTTACCTTCATTAATTAAATCGCCAAGAGTAAGTCCCTGATTTTGGTATTGCTTGGCAACAGATACCACGAAACGTAAATTGGTTTTTGTAAGCCTCTCTAAGGCTACTTGGTCGCCTTCGCGAATTTTTTGGGCAAGTATTACCTCCTCTTCGGCGGTAATCAGATCAACTTTCCCGATCTCATGTAAATACTTGTCTAAAGATTGACTTTCACGATTAGTGATAGATTGAGTGATCTTTAGTTGTCTCATTATGTGTCGTTAAGTGAAAAATAATGCTGATTTAGGCGTGGAATCGCAAAACAGTATACATCTTATACGACAAAACGTAGAAAATGTTTTAAAAAGTTTTAAAAAAAATACACGGTAGTGAGTCAAAAAAGTCAATAGGAGTATATTGTTTGAGAGCGATTACAATTTACAATTTAACAAAATCAATTTTGAAAAAACAAATTTATTGTGAAAAATAAAATCTCAATATTTAATTTGTTTAAACATTAAATTAGCTGATGATTTATTTTTAAAGCTGTTTTTACTCTCAGAAGGCAGCACAATGTTAAAAAGGAAACGTGTACTGAATTTTCACATTTCCTTTTTAATTAATATGGCGGTCTAAATATCCTCTAGTTTGAAAAGTTCTTTTGCTCTGATCCCCTTTTCGGTTTGTTGCAGTGTACAGCATTCGGTTAAAGGATCGTGTTCGAAAAATAGGATATAATCATTTGCTACGGCTTCTTCAACAAAGGCTTTCTTCTCCTTTAATGATTCAAGAGGACGAGTATCATAGGCCATTACATAAGGAATGGGTAAATGTCCAACAGAAGGAAGTAGGTCAGCGCAATAAACGATTGTTTTGCCTTTGTAACTGATTTGTGGAAGCATCATGGCATCGGTATGACCCGAGACAAAGCGAATCTTAAAATCAGGTGAAAACTCAATTCCTTCTGAATGCTGAATGAACTTTAGTTGACCACTTTCTTTAATTGGTAAAATATTTTCTTTTAAAAACGATGCTCTTTCCCTGTCGTTTGGTTGAACAGCCCAATTCCAGTGATCTTCATTGCTCCAGAATGTTGCATTTTTAAAAGCCGGTACCAATTGTTCTCCTTTCCGTTCAATAGCTCCACCGCAATGGTCGAAATGGAAATGCGTTAGAAATACATCAGTTATATCATCTTTATCAAACCCAAGATTTTGTAAGGAAGAGCTTAATGTATCATTGCCATGGAGATAATAATGGCTAAAAAAACGATCATCTTGCTTATTGCCAATTCCTGTGTCAATTAGAACCAATCGGTTGCCGTCTTCAATTAATAACAAGCGCATGGCCCAAGTGCATAAATTGTTTCCATCTGCAGGGTTGGTTCGCTGCCATATCGACTTTGGAACCACGCCGAACATTGCCCCTCCATCGAGTTTAAAATAACCGGTATTGATCGTGTGTAACTTCATGCGTCAAATTTAGTGATTGATATAAAATGAATTTAACTTAGCAGGGCGCTAAAATAAAAAACGCCCCGAGCAATTCGGGGCGTTTTTTATATGAAATTGTGTATGCTTAAGCAGAAGCTTTCTTCAATTGAACGGTATATTGCTGTCCCTTGTATTCTATCACCCATTCCAGGTGTTCAAATAACGTTGCTCCGTTTACTTTAGTAGGCGTAAGAACCGGGCCAGTAAATTGAGAGAATGGGAAAGGAGCTGTGAAACCACTTAGCTTGGCATCACCTAAAATGTCTTTATTTATCCATGCATTTTCTACACCAAAAACATCTTTGGTTGACCATGCAATGTCAGCAAAATCGGTTGTTCCCTGGCTGGTTCCATAAGAAATTTTGCATTTGCCACTTAACATTAAGTCCAGTTCCAATTTGCTTAACGGTAATTCTGTAGTGGCTTTTTTGTCTTTGTCGATAATTTTGTCAAGTACCCATTTGCCAGCAAAGCTCTCAATGTTTGAAACAGGCTTAACAGCTGCAATTTGCTGCTCAACACTGTTTAAAATAGGTTTTGCATCGATGTTACCGGAAAACAAGAAGAGAACGAATGTTAGAAACAAGGATGATTTTGTTGTTGTTTGCATCGCAGTTTGATCTAAATTTTGCCTCCAAAATATAAAAAGGAGATGGATAATTTATATAATTCTCCATCTCCTTTATGTAAAAAATAAGAAGTTATTAAAACTCAGAGTTTTAGTTTTTTATTATAAGTGAATAACTTCACCATAAGCATCAGCGGTAGCTTCCATAATAGCTTCGCTCATTGTTGGGTGAGGGTGCACCGCTTTTAAAACCTCCAATCCGGTAGTTTCAAGTTTACGAGCCACCACAGCTTCTGCAATCATTTCGGTAACATTGGTACCAATCATATGACAACCTAAGAACTCTCCGTATTTAGCATCAAAGATCACTTTTACGAAACCATCTTTAGCACCGGCCGCACTTGCCTTACCTGATGCCGAGAACGGGAATTTACCAACCTTTATTTCATAACCGGCTTCTTTTGCTGCTTTTTCAGTTAAACCTACTGATGCAATTTCAGGGGTACAGTAAGTACATCCCGGAATGTTACCATAGTTTAATGCCTCCGGATGGTGACCTGCAATTTTCTCCACGCAAATAATACCTTCGGCAGAAGCTACGTGAGCAAGTGCCTGACCAGGTACGATATCACCAATAGCATAAACACCAGGGATATTTGTGCGGTAAAACTCGTCTACAACCACGCGGCCTTTGTCAGTTTTAACACCAACTTCTTCTAAACCTAAGTTCTCGATGTTTGGCGTAATACCTACAGCCGATAATACAACCTCAGCTTCCAGAACCTGGGTTCCTGTTGCGGTTTTAACATTCACTTTGCATATATCACCCGATTTATCTACAGATTCTACCGAGGCATTGGTCATGATATTAATTCCCGATTTTTTGAAACTGCGTTCAAGGTTTTTAGAAACATCTTCGTCTTCAACAGGAACGATATTAGGTAAAAACTCAACAACCGTAACTTTTGTTCCGAGTGAATTATAGAAATAAGCGAACTCAACACCAATAGCACCTGAACCAACAACTACCATTGATTTAGGTTGTTTCTCAAGATTCATTGCCTGACGGTATCCAATGATTTTTTTACCGTCCTGAGGTAAATTAGGGAGTTCACGAGAACGGGCACCGGTGGCTAAAATGATATGTTTTGCACTATATTCGGCTATTTTACCGTCGGCTGATTTAACTTCAACCTTGCCGCCTTTTTTAATTTTACCCCAACCGGTGATAACATCAATTTTGTTCTTTTTCATTAAGAACTGGATGCCTTTGCTCATGCCATCGGCAACACCACGGCTACGTTTAATAATAGCAGAAAAATCGGCTTCGTGACCGTTTACTTTAACACCGTAATCGGCTGCATGCTGAATGTATTCAAATACCTGTGCGCTTTTTAGTAATGCTTTAGTAGGAATACATCCCCAGTTTAAGCAGATACCACCAAGGTTTTCAGCTTCTACTACTGCAGTTTTAAGTCCTAATTGCGAAGCCCTGATAGCAGTTACATAACCGCCTGGTCCGCTACCGATTACAATTACATCGTAATTCATAGTTCGTTCAGAAATTTTATGAATGTGTTTGTTTAATAAGCTAACCCGGTTTAGGGAGACCTCATGCCCTATAACAATAAATTATACATGCGGTTTTTAGCAGTGCAAATGTAACAAATCATTCTGCATTTCAGCTAATCAATGCAAATAGCGGCCATTGCAAATCTTATGAAAATGATTTTCCGAATTAACCAAAATTTAATGCTAAGCCCAGGGGATAACATTGGTATATTCGAAAATATCAACCTTGATACAAATACGAGTTTTCCATTTGTTATGACTAATGTTGTTGGGGGATCAGTATTTAATTATGTAGCTAACAGAATTTATGGTGCCGGAACCGTTTCTATTACTAACTTTTTTGATAGGCTATCCTTTATTCCGTTGTTTTCAACTAAAGTGTAAAGAGAACTATTTGATATTTGGATTATTAATGCTAAATTTTATCTATTAAAACGGAGGTAAACAATGAATTTGGTTCAAAAAGCAGAGCACTGGGGGGATACCCATCATACCCGCTGGCTCGATGTTGTCAGAATGATTTTAGGACTTTTTATTTTCATTAAAGGAATTACGTTTGTTAGCGACATTCAACCATTACAAGAATTAATAAGTAGAACGTTTAATTACGTTCCGGTATTTGTTGTTCACTACATTGGTTTTGCTCACCTTGTTTTCGGCCCGTTGATCGCAGTTGGGTTGCTAACCCGATTTGCTGCGGTTCTTCAAATTCCGATATTAATAGGGGCAGTGTTCTTTATCAATATGGCTCCGGGTTTTGATGCTCTGAATTCAGAACTGTGGTTGTCGATTGTTGTTTTGTGTTTATTGGTGTTCTACTTTGTTTATGGATCGGGCCCACTGTCGGTTGACGAATACATGAAAACCCATATTAGACACAGGGAAGTATAAAATAATGTCGAATCCTTATAAAGGCTGTAGCTTGTAAAAGTTACAGCCTTATTATTTTTAGAATGTAACAATTAAGTAATAATCACTGTTAGAAATTCAGAAACCCCTATTTTTCAACCTTCAAATTAATTTTATGAAGTTTAAAAAAGTTCTGCTAATAGCGCTAGCTGTTATTGGTTTTACTAATGTAGTAAAAGCCGATGAAGGGATGTGGCTACCTATGTTGATCAATAAAAATTATGATCAAATGAAACGCCAGGGTTTTAAATTAACTGCGAAGGATATTTATGATATCAACAAAGGCAGTTTAAAAGACGCTATTGTTTGGTTTGGTGGCTTTTGTACAGGCGAAATAGTTTCTGATAAAGGACTCATCTTAACCAATCACCATTGTGGGTATGATGTAATCGCATCAAAAAGTACTCCTCAGGATAACATCCTTGATAATGGTTTTTGGGCTAAAAGTAATGCAGATGAGAAGCCGGCTGAAGGTTTGTTCGTTTCGTTTTTAGTAAGAATGGAAGATGTAACTGCACAGGTAAATGAGGCAACTAAAGGTTTGGAAGGCGAAGAAAAAGCTGCTAAATATGCCGAAGTGAGTAGAGAAATTACAACAAAGGCTACAGCAGGAACAAAATATGAAGCATTTGTTCGTGATATGTTCAAAGGCAACCAGTATTTTGTTTTCATTACCGAAAAATATACTGATATCCGTTTGGTGGGTACTCCTCCACAATCAGTAGGTAAATTTGGTGGAGATACCGACAATTGGATTTGGCCACGTCATACAGGAGATTTTTCAATGTTCCGTATCTATGCCGGCAAAGACAATAAGCCTGCTGATTATTCAAAAGATAACGTTCCTTTTACTCCTAAACGTTCATTAGCTGTTTCATTAAAAGGTGTTAAAGAGGGCGATTTCAGTATGGTGTTTGGTTATCCTGGTCGTACCAACCGTTATGAAAATTCGTATGGTATTAAGTTGGCCGTAGAGAAAGTAAACCCAGCTATTGTAAAACTTCGTGATATTCGTTTAAAAGCATGGAAAGAACAAATGGAGAAAAGTGACAGCGTTCGCTTATTGCTTTCTGCCGACTATGCTAATATTGCCAACTACTGGAAATATTTTATTGGTCAAACTGAACAGTTAAAACACTTAAAGGTTTATGACTACAAAAAAACTGAAGAAGCCAAATTTCAGACTTGGGCAGCTGATAAACCTGAATATTCATCGATTTTAGCTGATTTCGGTAAAGCTTACGAAGCGTATACACCGTATGCATTGTACCCTGTTTACATGTCGCAAGGTATCAATGGTGCTTCTGCAATTGCTTTTGCCAGGTCATTTATGACTGTTGAAAATGGTTTGAGATCAGGTAAAACCAATACTGCAGCTTCAATGAAAGATGCAACCGAAGAATATTTCAAATCGTTTAACATTCCTTCTGATAAAAAGATTTTAGCAGGAACATTATTAGCTTTTTACAATGATATTCCAAAAGGACAACATCCATCGTTAATTGGCGATATTTTGAACAAATACGGAGCTGACGATCCGGAAACAGCATTCAAAAAATATAGCGATGACTTATATGCCACTACCATGTTTGCATCAAAAGCGAAAACTGAAGCTTTTTTAGCTCAACCAGATTTAGCAAAATTGCAAAATGACCCGGCATATCAGTATATGATGGCGTTCACTTCAGCATACCAAACATATTTTATGAAAAGCGTAAATGATTTTAACGCTACCAATGCAACATTGGGACAAAAATATGTTAAAGGGATTATGGAAATGAATCCAAACAAGTTGATGTATCCTGATGCCAATTCAACTATGCGTTTAACTTATGGTAATATTAAAGCTTATGCCCCTAAAGACGCGGTGAAGTATGATTTCGTAACCACCATTGACGGGGTGATGGAAAAATATGTTCCTAAAGATTCGGAGTTTGATTTACCTGCTAATTATATTGAACTGTATAATAAGAAAGATTTCGGACAGTATGCAAACGAAAAAGGACAATTGATTGTTGGCTTCATTAGTAATAATGATATTACCGGTGGTAATTCAGGAAGTCCTGTAATTAACGGTAAAGGAGAGCTGATCGGTTTGGCATTTGACGGAAACTGGGAAGCAATGTCAGGAGATATTGTTTTTGATCAGAAATATAAGCGTACAATTTGTGCCGATATCCGTTATGTTCTATGGTGCATTGATAAATTAGGAGGCGCTCCTCACATTGTTGAAGAAATGAAAATTGTGAAATAATACTTTTTTCTAAACTATTTAACTTTAAATAAAAAATGGCCCCAATTTTGGGGCTTTTTTTATTATTTTTCCCTAAATTATATATAATCTTTTCATATGGAAACATCTTGAACTAACATATTCTTTACAGTAATTATCGCTCTTACATTATGAAAACTCTAAAAATTTCGCTCTTTCTAATCGCAATGCCCTTAATGATCTTCGCTCAAAACTATCGTTATAAGGAAGTTGCACCTATTAAAATCGGGATTGTTGGCGGGTATAATCTTTCTCGCATTACCAACAGTCAGCCATCATATACTATAGAGAATTATTCAGGATATTCATTGGGGGCATCAGCTCTTTGGCGGGCTTGGGATAAGTTTGGTGTTCAGTCGGATTTAATATTTTCGCGACAGGGTTATGGATATAATGAGTATGGTACCAATGATGGTTTTCTTGTGAGTAGTTACGCTTATTTAACTCCTTCGGTAAACTATCAGCCGGTTCCATGGGCCAGTTTCTTTGCTGGAATGCAATTCGGTATATTGTTAAAAGCCAATTGCGGTTGTGGAAATACTGATTACCAGTCTACAATTACCCATCACTTTAATAAGTTTGATTATGGTTTGAATGGAGGGGTTGAATTTACATCTAAAGCTATTGCAGAAGGGTTCGTTATGGGTTTAAAATATTATATGGGATTAAGCAACATTGTTAACGAATCAAACAGCCAGAATGAGGATGAGTTACCTATAACATTACCGAGTTTTTCTACACGTAATTCCGTTATGAATTTTTATATTGGATATAGATTTTAAAAAAAGTAGTTAAACAGTATTTTTTTTATAATGAAATGGCCCCAATTTGGGGCCATTTTGTATTAGTTACTTGCTGCTTTTGTATTAGCTTCAGGTTTATTTAATTTCTCGTCGATGTATTCAATTACTTTATTGTACAAATGCACACGATCTTTACCGCTAACATTGTGTTCATGACCCGGATAAACGAAATAATCTACCGGAATTCCATTCTCAATACACTTTTTAATAAAATTTTGGCTGTGTTGCCAAACCACAACCGGGTCAACAGTTCCGTGTATAAGCAATAAATTTCCTTTTAGGTTTTTAGCTTTGTCAAGCAACGATGTTTGAGCATAACCTTCTGGATTTGCCTGAGGAGTATCCATATAACGTTCTGTGTACATAATTTCATAATAGCTCCAGTCGATTACCGGCCCGCCTGCAACACCAACCTTAAAAACATCAGGATATTTAGTCATTAAACTCGTAGTCATAAATCCACCGTAACTCCAACCGTGGATTGCCATTTTATCGGCATTCACAAATGGCAAAGATTTAAGATAATTTACTCCCACTAATTGGTCCTTCATTTCTTCTTGACCTAAATTACGGAAAGTAGCCTGCTCAAATGCTTGTCCACGGTTTTTACTTCCGCGTCCATCAACAGTAAATACAATGTATCCTTTATTGGCAAGGTAATACATCCAATAAGGCGCACCGGTAGTCCAGGTATTTGTAACCATTTGAACGTTCGGTCCGTTATAAACGTAAACCACAACCGGGTATTTTTTATTCGGATTAAAGTCAAACGGTTTAATCATTCGACCATAAAGAAGTGTTCCATTATCGGCTTTTAATTTAACCAATTCATTAGAGCCAAACTTATAATCACTTAAGGGATTTTTTGAATTCAATAGGGTAGAAGTTGTTTTTCCATCCACAGATATAAGGTTGATCTTTAATGGAACATTGGTACTGCTGAATTGGTCGATAATGAATTTCGCATCGGTTGATAAACTCACTTGATCATGAAATCCATTTTCTTTAGAAAGACGAGTTGGGACAAGTTCTCCTTGTTTATTCGCCTTTTTGGTGATATCAACCACATACGCCTGGATGTCAATGCTGTCCGCATGATTACCAGTGAAATAAAGCTTGGTTTCTGTAGCATCAATGCCTAGATATTTTCTAACAATGATCTTTCCTGTGTTTATATCTTTTATCAACTTTCCATTTAAATCATATTGATAAAAATGGCTGAAACCTTTGGTTTCACTTTGCCATAAAAATGAATTTTTAAGATTAATGGCTTCATGCTCGGGATGAACATATTTTGAATGTGTTTCAGTAAACAGCGTTTTTATAAAACTTCCGGTTGCTGCATCGTATTGGTTATATTTCAATTCATTTTGGTCACGGTTCAATACCGCAATGAAAACCGATTTTTCATCCTCACTCCAATGAATATTGGTCAAATATTGTTCTTTAGGTTCACCTGTTTGTAGAAAAACAGTTTTACCGTTGCTAGGGTTATGAACGCCAACAGTAACTTCATGACTTTTCATACCAGCCATAGGGTATTTAATGTTTTCCAGTTTTGCTGGACGAACATCAGTGTTAACCAATGGATAATCAGTTACCATAGTCGCATCTTCACGATAGAATGCTAATAAGTTTCCTTTTGGTGACCAAAAAGTTCCTTTTGCAATGCCGAATTCTTCACGGTGCGTACTTTTTCCGTTTTTAATTCCCCATTGTGTATCGTTTGTAACTTGTGATTCTTTACCATTAATACTAACAAATAGGTTATCTCCTTTGGTAAAAGCGGCATTGCCGGTAGAGGGCTCAATGTCTAGATTTTCAGCTACCTTAGTAAATGAATTTAGTGTTTGAGCCGATTTTGATTTCAGATCAACTAAGATGAATTTTCCATTTACTGTAAGTTTGAAATGATCTGCATCAACCCACATTAATTGTGGCCAGCTTCTAAATGATTCTCCCGAAATAGTTGACAATTCATCCAATGATAAAATCGGATTTGCTTTGGTATTGGCTACAGATCCTATCATCAGATTTTTTCCATCAAAATAAGAATAACTGCTACTGTTTTTTACCCATTGTAAACCCCGTAAGCGTTCTTCTCCAAATTTTGACTGACGACCAAGAATGGCATCTTGTAATGAAATTTCTTTTTGCTGTGCAAAGCTGGTTATTGCTCCCGATGTTAATAGGAAAGCAATGGCAATAATTTTATAACTAAACTTCATTGAAAGGTTTATTAAACTTCTAGCCAAAAATATTCATTCTATTGGCTTAACTATCAATTTTTAACGTTCTGCTTGTATTTTATTCGTGACTTATCCACCACAGTAATATTATTTCAATTGCGAAGCATCTACCCGAGTAGGCGTGTCTTTTCCGCTAATAATTGTACCGGCACTAATTGCAATTGATTTAATGATGTTATTCATATTGGTTAAATCCAGTGTTTTAACTTCATCACTTGATTTGTGGTAATTCGGTTCATTATCCATTTTGGAAGTAGAAATGGTATGTGCCGGAACACCTTTACGTGCGAGGGTTGCATTATCACTACGATAAAACAATTGTTGCTCAGTGTATGGGTCGGGGTAAAAAGTGAAGTTTGTTCCTTTTAAATTCTTTTGTAAGATCTCGCCCATGTTGGTTTTCTCGTAACCGGTAATGTAGGCTGAGTTTGTTCCCCATTTGCTTTCAGTTCCAATCATTTCAATATTGAACATTGCCGCTACTTTTTGGGGATCTAACTGGTTTGAAAAATATTGAGAACCAAAGCCGCCAATTTCTTCGGCCGTAAAAGCAACAAATATGATGCTTCGTTCATTGTTGTTTAGCTCTTTATAATATTTTGCCAACGAAATAATGGCGGTAATACCAGAAGCATCATCATTTGCTCCATTGTAAATCGAATCTCCATTAATCGGTTTTTCTATGCCCAAGTGGTCATAATGACCTGAAAAGATCACATATTCATTTTTTAGCTTTTTACCTGGAAGAACGCCCACCACATTAGCCAGCTTAAGTTCTTTAATTTCATGAGAGATTTCTATTGAAAACGTTTTTGGTTCTTCGTTAGTAAGTACAAAAACTACACTGTTTTCACTTTTAAATAGGTACTCCTTCAGATAGTTTAAACGGTCAAATTTTTTCGCATGCTCTGAATCTACCATTACCAGGCAATTTTTTTTGCCGGGTATTAATTGACGCGCAACAGTGAAAAAATTATCAGAGGCCTTAATAAATACCTTTTCATATCCCGAGGTTTCATTGATTTTAAGCTCAGGCCTTGACGTAAATGCAATTATATGATTTTCATTAAGTGGTTGCTGATTCCATGTCGCAATCGTTTTAATAGTTTTAGGTTGAACCATTTTAAATGACTGAAGATAGCTTCCACTGTTGTTGAAAGTTTTGAGGCCTATTTTTTTAAATTCAGTGCTGATAAAATTAGCTGCCTTGTCAATATAAGGTGTAAAGGAAGCCCGACCTTGCATTTTGTCGGAGGCAAGAGTGGAAATAATACGTTCTACCTCTTTCTGATTAAATTTTGGAGAAACTTTTTGTGCAAATACAAATGTATTTACTGCGATTAGTAAGCAGGAAATTAGCAGCTTTTTCATTTGGCTTTATATTAATTAATTAGGTTTTATATTGATTTTTAAAATTCGATAATAAATTTTCCGGCCGATTGGATAGATTCTTTATTGACCGGTTCGAGTATTGGTATTTTTCCTAAACAGGGTGTGTTGGTGTAGTTCAAAATAAATTCTTCGGTACTTGGGTCAGCTGCTCCATTAAATATGATGCCTTTTACGGGGATATTTCTTTTTTTCAAGATCTCGAATGAAAGGAGCGTGTGATTGATACTTCCAAGGTAATTTTGCGAAACCAAGATAACATCGGCATTAAGCTGTTGGATCAGATCGATAATTAGTGAGTGTTCATTTAATGGTACCATCAAGCCTCCTGCGCCTTCAATTAAAAGTTGGTTATCAGTTTGAGGTAGTTTGAAATTATTTAAGTCAATAGTAATACCGTCAATTCGTGCTGATTTATGAGGGGAATAAGGTTGAGTTAACCTATATGTTTCGGGATGAAAATTTGTTGTGTTATTGCTTAATAGCGTTTGAACGGAAAGCGTGTCGGAGTTTTCGAGATCACCGGACTGTATCGGTTTCCAGTAATCCCAACCAAACTTTTCAATCAATATTGTCGAAACCAGCGTTTTCCCAATTCCGGTTCCAATTCCGGTAATAAAATAAGGTTTAGGTTGCGTAATCATACTTAGCTTCCTCCTCTGCATAGAAGGAAGCCAAAGGTATGATTTACTTGTCAAATTATTAGTTAATCAATGGCAATGAACCTGCCTTCTGAAACAATATTATGAACATGATAACTGTCATCAAAAACTACAAAGTCAGCAGCAAAGCCAGGGGCAATTTTTCCAAGATGATGCTGAAGCCCTATAACTTTTGCAGGATAAGTACTTGCCATCCGAATGGCTTCGTCTACATCAATGTCTGCTTTTTCAATACAATTTTTCACTGCTTGCATCATTGTTAATGACGATCCGGCAAGAGTACCTTTCCCATCAACAAATCTTCCTGATTCAGCTCTGTAAATAAAATCACCTTTAAGGTTTTCAACCACTGCGTCGGTGATAATAAATAAACGATTGTTCATGATCTTCTTACTGATTCTTACTGCTGCAAAATCGGAATGAAAACCGTCTGGAATGATGCTGGCATATACATTATCTGAGTCATAAATGGCACCAACAAGGCCTGGTTCACGGTGTGAAAAACCCGACATGGCATTGAATAAATGCGTACAGGTATTCACTCCCAAATCAAATGCATCTTTAGCTTGTTGGTAGGTTGCATTGCTATGGCCTGCTGAAATGATAATATTATTGTCCTGTAAAAATTCAATACATTCAGCATTGCACTGTTCAGGGGCAAGAGTGATCATTTTTACAACACCCTGGGCTTCTTCTACTAATTTTTTTAAATCAGCTAATGAAACAGATTGAATGTAATGTTCATTATGAGCACCTTTTTTCTCAGAGTTAATAAAAGGTCCTTCCAGATGGAGCCCTATTAGCCCTGAACCACCTTCGTCTAAATACTGTTTGGTGGCCTTAATGCAAGCCGAAATGATTTCTGGTGAACTTGTTGGAATGGTAATCAGGAAGCGTGTGGTTCCTGATTTTTGAAAACTTTCATTGATCGTATGAAGAGCTTCAACAGTGGGATTAACTGATAGTAAAGCCTTTCCTCCTCCATAAACTTGTAGATCAATAAAGCCCGGCGCCAGATTTAATCCATTTAAATTATAACACTTTATATCAGAAGGAAGATCTTTTTCGTTAATGATATCAATAATGTTGCTTTCGTCAATTAAAATGGCCTTTCGTTGCTCAATGCTGGTTCCGGTGTAAATAGTAGAATTTCTTAGCGCATACATACTTAATGGTTTGGTTTTATGGGGGATAAATAGAGTAAATAGAATCCTGATTACCAACTACCATTAGTTATTTTTTATAAGTATTGATTGAATTCATTTACCAATCTGTAAATTTCATCATCTGAATTAAACAGGTGCAGGCAAACCCTAATTCGCTCCATTCCTTTTGCAACAGTTGGAGATCTAACCGCTCCCACGTTAAATCCTTTATTTTTAAGCGCTTCGTATACTTTCAATACGTTTTCATTACCTGAAAATACCACCGATTGAATGGGGGAATAGCTCTCAATTAAACGGTTGTTTTTTACAAGATTTGATTTGAAAAGTAAGATCTTATTCTGCAAATCAGTTTGCAATTGAGGCTGTTTGTTTAACTCTTTGTATGCTAGTTTAATTGCAGCCAAACTATGAAAAGGAGCAGCTGTAGTATATATAAAACTTCTGGAATGATTAATTAAAAAGTCACGTAGTGCTTTTGAACCCATAGCTATAGCGCCGTGAGCACCAATTGCTTTACCAAAAGTATGAATGCGTGCAAAAATTTTTTTTTCAAGTCCTAGTTCACTAACCAAGCCTTTTCCATTTGGTCCAAAAACGCCAGCTCCATGAGCTTCATCAATAACAATGTTCGCCTCATATTTTTCTGCTAATTCAACCATGCCAACTAGATCAGGAGAATCGCCATCCATCGAATACACGCTTTCAATTCCAATGAAAATATTTCCCTTTGCAATTTTTAACTTTTGTTCTAAACTGCCTAGGTCATTATGTCTGAATTTATATCTGTTAGCATAGCTTAAGCGAGAACCATCAATTATACAGGCATGTATTTTTTCATCTAAAATTATAGTGTCTCCTTTTTGCGGGAGGCATGAAAATATACCCAGGTTGGCATCATATCCAGAGTTAAACAATAAGCCCGCTTCTGCATTATGAAACTTTGCCAAATCATTTTCAAGATCGATAGCATATTGTGTATTACCTGAGATCAACCGGGAGCCCGTTGATCCAATCATCCAACTGGCCTGTTTGGCAAGTTCCTCTTCAATTGCATTCTTCAGTAGATTTGACCGGGAAAACCCAAGGTAATCGTTTGAAGAGAAATCAACCAAATCCGAATTTGCACTTAGGGTTCGGAATAAATGGTTGTCTTTAAGCTTATTAATTTGACTAGTTAAAAATTTCTCAATTGAAGACATGCGTTTGTTTTGGGAACTGCAAGTTATAAAAAAAGACATCCGCTGGATGTCTTTTTCACTAAAACAAAATGGATGAATTATTAAACTGTATCTTTTTTATTAGGGGTATTTTTATATCCTTTTCTTTCTTTCATTTGGTCTTTCATTTTATCCATTCGCTCTTTTTTTAGAGTTTCATAATCGGCCATTTGTTTTTCAGAAAGCACAACCTTTAATGCCGCATCTTTTTCTCCATCAATTTTTTTCAGGCCATTAAACATCGCTTCCCGGTCACCGGCATTGGCTTCCCTCAATTCGTCTACTTTTTTGGCATACATTAAGTTAATGTCCTGCACTTTCTTTTGCTGGTCATCAGTCAATGACAAGCTTTTTGTCATTTTTTGTGTTTGCATAGAAGCCCTTTCTTCTGCACCACGAGGAGTTCTTTCTTGTGAATAGGCTGCAACCGTTATTAACAAGGCTGCAACAGCCATAATCAGTTTTTTCATCTTAATAAATTTTACTTTTTGATGAAACTGATTGAGAAAGGTTTAAAGCACTGCTTAAAAAACTGTCTTTATTTATTAGGTGTTAATAATGAGAGAATTACTGAATCAAGAAATTTACCATTTGCATAATAGTTTTCTTTGAAATAAGCCTCCTGAATAAAGTTCAATTTTTTAAGAAGATTTATAGAGGCGTTGTTAGCAGGATTTACATTAGCTTCAACAGAATGAAAATTCAGTTGGTTAAAACCATATGCCAAAACACAATCTAAAGCTTCCGACATTATTCCCGTCCTCCAAAAATCAGGGTGAAGCATATAGCCAATTTCTGCCCGATGGTGTTCCTTCTGAATTTTCCAAAATCCGATTGTTCCGACTATTTCATCGTTTCCAATGATGGTTATTACCCAGTTTATCCCATCATTTGATGAATATATTTTTTTAATCTGTTTGATTAATTCTCTTATTTCATCAGTTGATTTAGGTGGAACTCTGTCGAGGTATTTTAATACATACGGATGACTTCTGAGCTCAAAAAGTTTATCTGTGTCTTTAGTTTGAGCCTGTCGTAACCTGAGCCTTTTCGTGGTTAAAATTGGAAATTCACCAAAGTTTAGATCCAGCATGTTTTTATTTTCAACAGTTTAGCGGTTAATCATTTGTTTTAAGCTTTGTTACTGTTTTTTGCAATTGTTCAACCATTTCAGTTAACTTTTCTAAAGATGGTTCAGTAGAAGGGGTAGGGAAGGCGGTGCTGATAAAGGCTTTGGCTCTCCAAACTTCAAGAATATCCTCCGCGTTTATGCTATAAGTTTCATACTGCTTATTATCAGAAGCCAAAAACAGCTTTTTGTTTTCTTTAATTTTATTGGTCACACGTTTGTACACAATTCCTTCATCTTTACTTAAAACAACATAGGTGTCTCCCGATTTAATTTCGCCATAGTTTTCTATGTATTCCCCAACCACAATGGTTCCGGGTTCCAATGGAAGCATAGAATCTCCCTTTAATTCAAAAGCCCTAAAGGTTCCTCCTTTTAAAAAAGGAAGATGGAATTTAGGTAATTCAGCAACATATTGTGGATCGGCATAACCATTAAGGTAGCCCGCGCTGGCCTTGGCTGGAATTAATTCGATGTTTTCGTTTTGCTCAGAATCAACCGTAATGCTTAAAATCCGTAAACCTGATGCAGCATTGTTTTTTTCCTCCTCCGCAGTTTTTTCTTTTTTAGCGAACCATTTATCATTTATGCGTTCTGAAATAAACTCATCAACTGATATGCTAAATAAATTAGCCATTTTAATAAGGAGTTCGGTCTTAGGTTCAGCCCGGTCTTCTTCATAAGCACCAATTACGGCCCTTTTAACCTCTAAATTATCAGCTAATTGCTGCTGAGTGATGCCCTTTCGTTTTCGAAGGTATTTTAAGTTTTGTGAAATTATTCCCATAAATTTTTTGCCAAAAATTTTATTATACTAAAAATAATAGCATATATTTGCTAATAAAGTTAGTGACAATTTTGGTATTGTCAAGAAATAATAAAAAAAACTAATACTAAAACACCTTATAAACCTGGTTATGGCACTTTTTAACAGTTTCGCAAAAGAGAATAATAGTAAAGTTGGAAAACGTTACATCTATTTTATGACTGATCGGAATCGTTCAAGTATTGTTGTTGGGACGAGTGATAATTTGATCAATACTATTAATAAGTTCAGGTCGATCCCTAATTTGCATTTTGGCATAAATGATCATTATTCACGCTTGGTTTATTTCGAGCAATTTGAGAATGAATCGCTTTTACAAAAGCGCTTTGCAGAATTGCAGTATTTGACAAAGGCTCAAAAAGAAAAGATCATTAGGTCTATTAATGCCGATTGGATAGACCTTTCTTTAGCTGTAGATTTTGAAAATATTCTTGATAATAACTATACTTATTCGCGTTCAAATTATCGTATGATTTCAGCTCAATAGGATTAAAATATTATTTTGACATACTTATGTAGTAACAAATAAAGTTTAATGCTATTTTTGGAAACGCTTTAAATATATATTATACTGTTTGTTATGTCAAAAAAACATGATGATGCTTTTAGCTGTAAAAACTGTGAATTTCGCGATAATTCGGTTTTTTGTGGGCTAAGGGATAATGAATTGGAAGTAATTGACTCTCATAAAGGGCACATAACTTTCAATAAAGGCGAAGAGATTTTTGTTGAAGGTGATAGACCTTTTGGCATTTATTGTATTCATAAAGGAAAGATTAAACTTTCGAAACATGGTGAATCAGGTAAAGAACAAATTGTCCGATTCGCTAAGGAAAGTGATGTGTTAGGTTACCGTGCTTTACTTGGAAATGAAGTTTACGACTGTAGTGCTATAGCTTTAGAAGCTACAGAGGTTTGTTTTATTCCTAAAAAGGATTTCTTTCAGATTTTTGATAATAGTCCATCTTTATCACTGAATTTAGTGAAACTTTTATCCTCTGATCTAAAACGAGCGGAAAATAAATTAACCGATATTGCTCAAAAACCTGTTAGAGAGCGTATAGCCGAGAATTTGTTGGTTCTAAAAGAAACATTTGGAGAAGATGAAGACTCTGGATGTATCAAAATTATTTTAAGCAGAGAAGAAATTGCCAATTTAACCGGTACTGCTACAGAAACGGCTATTCGACTGCTTTCAGAATTGAAAACTGATAGGCTTATTGAATTCGTCGGTAAAAAGATCAAAATTCTAAACGCTAAAGAACTGCTCAAAAGAGCCAATATTTATAATTAGAAAGGCATGATTTATATCATGTTTTTCTTGATTTTTCGGGAATAGTTTTGTCCTTACCGGTACTATGGCCGGTAATGTAATTGTGGACATATGCAACTAACTGATACTAAAATTACTTGCTATCATTGCGGCCTGGAATGTGAAGAAGAACAAATCGAGTTTGATAATAGGGCTTTTTGCTGTAATGGCTGCAAAGTAGTTTATGAAATACTTTCCGAAAATCAACTCTGCGAATATTACGACATCACCAAGTTTCCTGGACAGTCTCAAAAGTCTAAACATAAATCATCTGCAAAGTTTTCAATTTTAGATAAACCTGAAATTAAATCGAAACTTGTTCGGTTTACCAATGGTACAGAAACACATATAGCCTTCTTTTTACCACAAATTCACTGCAGTTCATGTGTTTGGTTGTTAGAAAACCTAAACAGGTTAAATGCGGGTGTCTTAAGTTCTCGTGTTGATTTTACCATAAAAGAAATTTCAATTATTTATGACGAAAGCAAAACGAATCTTCAGCAAATAGCCGAATTACTGGCCAGCGTTGGTTATGAACCTTATCTTAATTTTAATGATATAGCTTCAAAAAAGACTGATACGGTTGAAAGAGGTTTGATCTACAAATTAGGTATCGCTGGGTTTTGTTTTGCTAATATAATGATGTTAAGCTTCCCTGAGTATTTCTCAGATGGAACAGTTGACCATCAACTTAAAACTATTTTCAACTACCTGAACTTAGGGTTATCCTTACCCGTATTCTTTTATAGCGCTTCCTTATTCTATCGATCTGCCTGGGCAGGTTTAAAACGCAAATTTTTAAACATCGATGCACCAATTGTGCTGGCAGTGGTGATCACCTTTCTACGTAGTGTTTATGAAATAGTAAGCGGTACAGGCGCAGGCTTTCTTGATTCGATGAGTGGTATCGTGTTTTTCATGCTTGTGGGCCGTTATCTTCAGGATAGAACGTATAGAAAATTGTCATTTGAACGAGATTATAGATCATATTTCCCTATAGCTGTTACAGTTAAAACTGCTTCTAATGAAGAAGAAAATCTTCCTATTACAGATGTAAAGGTTGGTGACCGGATTGTTATAAAAAATCATGAAATGATACCGGCAGATTCAATTTTGTTTACTGGGCAGGCTAATATTGATTATAGCTTTGTTACCGGCGAATCGGTTCCTGTAAGGGTTATGCCGGGTGAAATTATATATGCAGGGGGTAAACAGGTTGGTAGTGCATTGGAGATGGAGGTGGTTAAGGAGGTGTCTAATAGTTACCTCACCCAGTTGTGGAATAAAGATGTTTTTAATGACCATGAGGACAAAAAACAATCCTATGTTCATGCTATTAGCCGCTATTTTACTGTGGTTTTGTTTAGTCTTGCAGGCCTAACAGCTATTTACTGGGGTATTTATGATTCCTCACGTATACTAAACGCTGTTTCGGCTATGCTGATCATTGCTTGTCCTTGTACACTGTTACTATCTTCAACTTTTACGAATGGAAATGTTTTGCGCATTTTTAGTCGTAATAACTTCTATTTGAAAAATGCCACTGTTATTGAATCAATTGCAGAGGCCGATACTATAATTTTTGATAAAACAGGTACCATTACTCAAACCGGTGAAACGAAAGTGCATTATATTGGTAAGGCTCTTTTAGAAGTTGAAAAACAACAGATCCGGACAGTAACAAACCAATCAGTTCATCCATACAGCACAGCAATTTCAGCTTATTTGCCAAAAGTAAATAGCCTTGCAATAAACAGTTTAACGGAGGTGCCAGGCTTTGGTCTCGAGGCTAAAGTTGATTCTACATTAATTAGAATAGGTTCTGCAAATTATTTGGGTGTAAATGATGATTCGGTGAATACCGCTGGTAAAGTATACATAGCCATAAACGAGCAAGTATTAGGTTGTTTTACTATTACTAATCAATACAGGTCAGGTATCGATAAGCTTATTCAAAAGCTTAAAAATCATTATTCACTTTTATTGCTTTCGGGAGATAATGAAGCAGAAAAAAACTATTTGTCGAGTGTTTTCAGTGATGAATCAGTTCTTAATTTCAATCAAACACCTGAAACCAAGCTGGACTTTATAAAAAACTATCAAGCAAAAGGCAAGAAAGTTATGATGATCGGGGATGGCTTGAATGATGCTGGTGCTTTAAAGCAAAGCAATATTGGTATCGCCGTTTCTGACGAGATAAATAACTTTTCGCCCGCTTGTGATGCAATTTTGGCTGGAGATGAATTAAAAAATCTACCAACTTTTATCCGATATGCTAAAGCAACAAAGGTAATTGTAATGGCCAGCTTCGTTATAAGTATCTTATACAACTTTATTGGCTTATCATTCGCAATGCAGGGAACACTTTCACCTGTGATAGCGGCCATACTCATGCCAGCAAGTTCCTTAACTATTATTTTATTTACTACCAGTATTAGTAGTTTTATTGCCAAAATTTGGCAAATGAAATAATCAACTTTTAATCATTTTAAATTTAGATTTAGCTTAAAATTTCTTAATTTAAATAGGTAATAGTAAGTTGGTTACTAATCAAATCAAAACTATTTTTCTTACCAAAATCAGCGACCCAAGCTCATAACTATTAGTTAAGAACCTTTCAAACATGATATTTATCATGTTTTATGATAGCTGACGACTATACTTTTGTGACAATTTGTTGACAATATGAGCGCAATAATCATTCTGTTAATTATCAGTTTATTGGTAGCGGGAGGCTTTCTGCTAGCCTTTATTTTTTCAGTTCGGAACGGACAATTCGACGATGATTATACACCTTCAATAAGAATTTTGTTCGACGATAAAGACCCTGAATCAGAAGATAGAATATAAAATCAAATCAAAAAAAGCAACTTACTGAGTATATATGGAAATAGAAAAATTCTATTATGACAACCGGATTGTAAAGCAATTTGCGAATGCAACGATTTTTTGGGGCATTGTGGGTATGACAGCCGGACTTTTCGCCGCCTTGCAATTGGTGTTCCCACAATTAAATCTGGGTTTGGAGTACAGCACATTTGGCAGGGTTAGACCCGTGCATACGAACGCTGTAATTTTTGCCTTCGTTGGAAATGGTATTTTCATGGGTGTTTATTACTCCCTTCAACGACTTTGTAAAGCTCGAATGTTTAGTGATGCATTGAGCAAGATTCATTTTTGGGGCTGGCAATTAATTATTGTAGCTGCTGCTGTATCGTTGTTATTGGGATACACCACCGGTAAAGAATACGCTGAACTAGAATGGCCTATTGATATTGCAATTACTCTTGTGTGGGTAGTTTTTGGTATCAATATGTTTGGAACGATTATCAAACGTCGCGAGAAACATATTTATGTAGCTATTTGGTTTTACATTGCAACGCTGATTACCATTGCCGTTTTACATATCGTAAACTCAATGGAAATTCCTGTTAGCGCTTTAAAAAGCTACTCTATGTATGCGGGTGTTCAGGATGCGTTGGTGCAATGGTGGTATGGTCATAATGCAGTGGCATTTTTCTTAACAACACCTTATTTAGGTTTAATGTATTATTTCCTACCTAAGGCAGCCAATCGACCAGTTTATTCATATAAACTATCTATCGTTCACTTCTGGGCCCTGATTTTCCTTTACATATGGGCAGGTCCTCACCATTTGTTATATACAGCTTTACCTGATTGGGCCCAATCTCTTGGAACTGTATTTTCTATCATGCTTATTGCTCCATCATGGGGTGGTATGCTTAATGGTCTATTAACTTTAAGAGGTGCCTGGGATAAGGTAAGAGAAGAACCAGTACTTAAGTTTTTTGTCGTAGCATTAACCGCTTACGGTATGGCCACATTTGAAGGCCCAATGCTGTCGTTGAAAAATATTAATGCAATTAGTCACTTTACCGACTGGACTGTTGCTCACGTTCACGTTGGGGCATTAGGATGGAATGGATTCTTAACCTTTGCTGTTTTATACTGGTTGTTCCCTAAAATGTTCAAAACGCAGCTATACTCTAAAAAACTGGCTAACTGGCATTTCTGGATCGGCACATTAGGTATCATTTTCTATGCTGTTCCTTTATACTTTGCCGGCTTTACCCAAAGCTTAATGTGGAAAGAGTTTACAGAAGAGGGCATTTTAAAATATCCAAACTTCCTTGAAACGGTACAGCAAATTCTTCCAATGTACGCAATGCGGGCATTAGGAGGTGTACTTTATTTGGCTGGGGTAATAATGATGACCTACAATCTTGTAAAAACTGCTAAAGCAGGTTCATTTGTTGCTGACGAAGCCGCTGAGGCTGCTGCTTTAACAAAACATGAGTCTCATGCCGGCGAGCACTGGCACCGTGTTTTAGAGCGCAAACCTACTTTAATGTTGGTGGGTAGCTTGATTGTAATTTTAATTGGCGGATTGGTTGAAATGATTCCAACATTTTTGGTTAAATCAAATATTCCAACCATTGCCAGTGTAAAACCATATACTCCATTAGAGCTTCAGGGACGTGATATTTACTTACGTGAGGGTTGTTACAACTGTCACTCTCAAATGATCCGTCCTTTCAGGGATGAAACAGTTCGATACGGTGAATACTCAAAAGCAGGCGAATTTGTTTATGATCACCCATTTCAGTGGGGGTCTAAACGTACCGGTCCTGATTTACATCGTATAGGTGGTAAATACCCTGATTCATGGCATTATAATCATATGTTTGATCCATCATCTATGTCTCCTGGATCAATTATGCCTGCGTATCCGTTCTTGCTTGATAAACAGTTGGATGTATCTTCAACTTCTGCTAAGATCAGAGCAATGCAAACACTTGGTGTTCCATATCCTCAGGGTTATGATCAGATAGCAAATGATGATTTAAAGAAACAGGCAAGCGAGATTGTTGAAAGACTTAAAAAAGATGGAATTGAAACAAAAAGCGATCGAGAGATTGTTGCGCTTATTGCCTACCTGCAAAGAATGGGAACTGATATAAAAGCCCAAAACAAAACCGCTGAAGTAATTAAAAAATAGAGCAATGAAATTTATTAATTATCTCGAAACGATAGCAGGAGTAGGTATTTACCCTTTGATCTCATTGTTGGTCTTTTTTATCTTTTTTGTTTTGCTTACGCTATATGTGATCAAAGCACCAAAGAAATACATCGATGAAGCGAGTCATATTCCATTGGATGGAACAGAAACTAATAGTTTAACTAACCTTTAATCAGTTTGAGAATGAAATTTCGAACTACAGATATAAAAAATAAACTAAAACCGTTACTGGTTTTACTATTTCTTTTGTTATTGAATAATGCAGCGTTTGCTGTTCAAGAACTTGGACAATTTGGGTCGGGTGCCGGAACACCAGCTAAGTCGGCCGGAGGTGCAGTTGGAAGTACAGATTTGATCTTTTATTCACTGGCTGCTGCAGCTGTTATTGAATTGATTGTCATTATACTTTTGGCATTTTCAATAATGAAGATCATTAGAGTGTATTTTGGCATTGAGCTTAAAACACTTATTACTGGTAAAAAAGAAGCAGTCTTAGCTGCTACTCCAAAGAAAAAATGGTATTCTTTTGAACGTATTAACAGCACAGTACCTATTGAAAAAGAGGGAGAGTTGTTGATGGAACATGACTATGATGGGATCCATGAACTAGATAACAAAATGCCACCATGGTTCATTTGGTTATTTAATGTAACTATAGGTATATCAGTTATTTATTTGCTTGTTTTCCACGTTATAAAAGCTGCTCCATTGCAAATTGATGAATACAAAAATGAGCTAGCCGTGGCAGAAAAACACATGGAAGAATATCAAAAGAAATCTGCCAACCTGGTTGATGAAAACAGCGTAGTACTTTTAACCGAGGCTGCCCAGGTTAGTAAAGGTGCCGATGTTTTTAAAACCAACTGTGTGGCTTGTCACGGAGCCAAAGGAGAAGGAGGTGTTGGCCCTAATCTTACCGACGATTATTGGTTACACGGAGGCGGTATTAAGAACATTTTCAAAACAATAAAATATGGTGTTGTTGAAAAAGGGATGAGATCATGGCAGCAGGATTTATCTCCGGTTCAAATACAAGAAGTTGCAAGCTATATTCAAACACTTCATGGTACAAATCCTCCTAATGCAAAAGAAAAGCAAGGTGAATTGTATAAAGAAGGAGCAACTGCGGATGCTAATTCTAAGCCAGCAGATTCAACTGATACACAAGTAAAAAAAGATTCGGTAACAACCGCTAAAATGTAACTCGAAACAAGAGAAGATTGAAATGGCGCAAGACGATGTTTTATATGAAGAGGATGGTTTTAGGGATCATTTAGCAACTGTTGACGAAAAAGGTAAACGTAAATGGGTTTATGCTCAAAAGCCGGAAGGCTGGTATTACAATGTACGGACAGTTTTAAGTTTGGTTTACCTTGTGATCTTTTTTGCTCTTCCTTTTATAAAGATTAATGGACATCAGCTGTTTCAGTTTAATATTTTAGATAGAAAGTTTACCCTTTTTGGAGTTACTTTTTGGCCTCAGGACTTCTTTATCTTCGGGCTGGGGATGATCACTTTCTTAGTTTTCATTGTTCTTTTTACCGTAATATTCGGAAGGGTTTTTTGTGGTTGGGCTTGCCCTCAAACCATTTTTATGGAAATGGTTTTTCGTAAAATTGAATATTGGATTGAGGGTAACCATAACCAACAGCGGGCTTTAAATAATGGCCCCTGGACGAAGGATAAGATCTTTAAAAAGACAGCTAAGCATACTGTTTTTTTTGCTGTTTCTTTTTTGATAGCCAATACTTTTTTAGCGTATGTTATAGGTCTTGATGATCTCATTAAAATAATAATGGAACCTATTGGTCTGCATTTGACTGGTTTCATTGCCCTTTTAGCCTTTACTTTATGTTTCTATGGAGTTTTTGCTCACCTGCGAGAGCAGGTATGTATAGCAATTTGCCCTTATGGAAGATTGCAAGGCGTACTGTTGGATAAAGATTCAATAGTTGTTGCCTACGATAGAGTGAGAGGTGAAAGTCGCGGGAAATTCAGGAAAAATGAAACACGAACTATTGGTGATTGTATTGACTGTTATCAGTGTGTAAAAGTTTGTCCAACAGGAATTGATATTCGCAACGGTACTCAATTGGAATGTGTTAACTGTACAGCCTGTATTGATGCTTGCGATCATATGATGGATAGAGTAGGCCTGTCTCGTGGTTTAATTCGATTTGCATCGGAGAATAACATTATTAGAAAAGAGAAGTTTAAATTTACTTCACGTATAAAAGGTTATTCAGCTGTATTGTTTGTTTTAATTGGTGTTATGGTGTTTTTACTGGCATCACGTAAAGACCTGGATACGACGGTTACAAGGGTAGGAGGTATGCTTTACCAAAAACAGGGTAACGATAGCATCAGTAATCTTTATAATATTAAAATTCTGAATAAAAGCCAGGAGAAGATACCAATTACTATTAAAGTAGAGAACGCTATTGCGGATGTTAAAATTATAGGCAAAAATATTATTGTTAACGGAGAAGAGTCAGCGAATGGTACTTTCTTCATTATACTGCCGAAAAAAGAAATCAATTCACGCAAAACTAATCTTAAGATTGGCGTGTATAATGGTAATATAAAGATGCAAACCATTAAGACCTCATTTATGGGGCCGGTAAGCGATTAATACTTATAAGATGTTTAAATTGAGTTGGAGTTATATTGCAGCCATATTTTATTTGAGTTTTGTGGTTTTTATTGTGTGGTTGGCTTACAAGGCCATGCATGAAAAATTTGAATTGATTACCCCTAATTATTATGCCGAAGAACTGAAGTATCAGCATAAAATAGATGGTAAAGAGAATGTGGCAAAACTGAGTGAGCAAACCAAAGTTGAACTATCAGCGAAACAAGTCTCAATTGACCTGCCAAAAGATTTTGACGGCAAAAAAGTTGAGGGAACTATTGCCTTAATTCGGCCTTCGGATGAGAGTAAAGACTTAAAAGTTGCGTTAGAAGCTGATAATAATGGTGTACAGGTAATAAATTCTTCCAGTTTTGTAAAGGGTTTGTACATATTGCGGATAGATTGGAAATGTGAAGGCAAAGATTATTATTTAGAACAAAATATTTTTTTGTAATAAGATCAATCGATGATTGAAGCATTAATTTTTGGTTTTGTAGGTAGTTTTCATTGTATTGGTATGTGTGGCCCGATAGCGCTGTCATTACCCGTAAAGAATGATTTACTGATAAATCGAGTTGTTTCAGTTCTTATTTACAATTTGGGCCGGGTAATCTCTTATTCGCTAATTGGGTTGCTATTTGGATTACTGGGTTTAGGGTTTAAATTGGCCGGATTTCAACAAAGCCTTTCCATTGCTTTAGGTATTTTAATTTTAATGATAGCCATTTTTCCCTATTTCAGTAAGTTCAGACTCAATACCAGTTATATCTTATTTAAACCTATAGGTTTGATTAAAAATGCCATAGCGAAACTGTTCAGTAAACCACAACTCAGTTCTTTATTTTCAATTGGTTTGTTGAATGGTTTGTTGCCATGTGGTTTTGTTTATTTGGGTATTATTTGGACCACTTCGCTTGGAAGTGCATATCAAGGAGCCTTATTTATGGTTTTCTTCGGGTTAGGCACTATTCCAGCAATGTTAGGAGTTGGTTTAATGGGTAATATAATCGATCTTAAACTGAGAAATAAAATTAAAAGGGCCATACCAGCCTTTATGCTTTTAATGGGTTGTTTGCTAATTATAAGGGGGCTAAATCTGGGTATACCTTATTTAAGTCCACACTTAGAAACTAGATCAGAAACTATAGCACCTACCGAATGTCATTAATGCAGAGCAACAAAAAAGCTTCGAACTAAGTTCGAAGCTTTTTTGCTATTCAATCTATCCTTGATACAATTGATAATTCTTCTAGAATTTATTTAGTTAATCCTTGAATTGGGGTTCCAATACATCCATTTGGCTCCAAAATTTCGAGCAAAGCAGCAAGTGTAGCCGATATGTCTACAATCTGTGTCCGTTGAGTTGTTGATTTTGCTTGTATATTCCATCCGTACCATAATAGAGGTACATGCGTATCACTTGTATAAATGCTACCATGGGTTGTTCCTTGCATTTTTGTTCCCGACATCCAGTTTGGCCGCTCCAATACATAAATATCACCTGATCTTTTTGCATTCATCCCGTTTTTAATTACTGAGAGTTGATAATCAGGTATTAGCGCATCTGATAAATTGTGCAGGTCAATAACATTTGCTACGCCATCCATCTGCATAATAAACTCCTTACAAAGATTAAATACATCATCATATTTAACATTTTTTTGTTTTAGCAAGTTCATGTTAACATATAGCTGATCATTTATGGCATATTCAATCCATTTACCCTCGCCAAGTTTTTCGTTTAAAAAAGTGCCTAATGCTTTAATTGCTTTTCTATCGTCTGAAACTCCTGCAGGAATCTTAAAACTCTTATTAAAGGCAGCAATATTGGCAACGCCATGGTCGGCTGTTAAAAACACCAGTACATTGTCTTTTCCTAGGTAGTTATCCAAATAAGTCAATAATTCTGCAATATCCTTGTCTAATCTCAAATAAGTGTCCTCAGCTTCAATAGAATTAGGTCCAAAAGAGTGGCCGACGTAATCAGTAGAAGAAAAGCTTATAGCCAGAAAATCAGTAAAGCTTCCTTTTCCAAGTTGTTCATTTTTTAAGGTTTCAATGGCGAAATCTTTTGTTAGGGTATTACCCCAGGGAGTTGTCCGTATCACTTCGTAATTAGCCGGTTTATGCGGGAAAACTGGCTTTTCTTCACCAGGAAGTGGACGTTCATAGGGTTGATCGTCTGCGGTACTTTCTTTATAGTCTTCAATAGGTAGTAAGGTTGTCCAGTTGCGTTTCAGATATTCATCAGCCGGGCGTTTTTCATTTATAGTTTGAACCCATTTTGGTAGTTCTTTCATATAAAATGAACTGGTGATCCAATTTCCTGCCGATGAGTCAAACCAGTAAGAAGCATTTGCGGTATGTCCCGCTGGTAAAATAGAACCACGGTCCTTTTGAGAAATGCCTATTACTCTTGATCCAAAATTGTTTGACAAGCGTAATTGATCCGTAATTGTAGTTACCAACAGGTTATTAGGCGACATTAAGCCAGCTTTTGAGTTACTTCCAACAGTTGTAACAGAAGTGTCTTCGGCGCAATACATGCTTTTTTGTGAAACGCGATCGTACCAATCATTACCGGCAATGCCATTTATAGAGGGCACGCTACCCGTGTAAATGGAGGCATGACCTGGGCCGGTATAAGTTGGAACGTAGCTATAATGATTATTCTTACAGTTAAAACCTTCGTTCATCAATCGTTTAAATCCTCCATCCAAATATTTAGAATAATAGCGATACAAATAATCGTAACGCATTTGATCAACCACAATACCTACAATGAGTTTAGGTTTGGAAGGAATTGTTTTTGCTGCTTTTTGAGCAAATGATGGCAAGCAAACGGTAACCAAAAATGCCAGGGTAAACGTAAAATACTTTCTCATTTTTTAATTGAATAGTTGTGATTCAAAAATAAAAAAGATTGCTCCGTTAAAGGAGCAATCTCTTATTCTTATTGTTTTCTTAACAAAAACATTACCATCCGCCGCCTGAGAGGAATAAACCAAAATAAGGTTTAGGATTGTAGCGTTGGAAAGGTATAGCTAAATAGGGTTCTATTACGGCATAACCAAATAGATTAATACGCAATGTAACACCTGTACTTACAATTGGAGAAGCCTGGCCTGGAACATGTTTCCAGGTAAATTCAACTGGCTGTCCTTTGGCCCATGCTAAACCAGCATCAGTGAAAAATGCCAAATCAGAAAATAAGAATCCAGATTTGATCTTCGAAAGTTTTTCAGGACCAGTTAACGGGAAACGGATTTCGAAATTCGCAACAGCCATATGATCACCTAATAAGTCATATGGGTCAACTCCTGTTTTGCCATCCGGGCTATAATTTTCGTAAAGTGAATTACTATTATAACCATGTATTAATTGATCATAACCTAAATAAATAGGGTACAAGGCTCTTAAATCCTGAGTATTTCCAAAACGACCATAATACATACCTCTGAAAGCAAATGTCCAGGGTTTTGAATAAAGGTATCTTCTATAATCGGTGGTAACTGATGTGAAGTTATAATTTCCAAGAGTTTGTGACAGTTGTAATCTGAATCGTTGACCCTTTACAGGCGCTGTTAATCCAAATTGTGAATTATCACCAACATAAGCTCCCTGGAAAGCTACTAAATTGAATGGGGTAAAACCTAAGGCCTTAGCATTAACTTTAGATCTTTCCTGGCCCACGTAATAACCTGGGTAAATATTACCTTGGTTATCCTGCTCTGCAGTATAATAGTCACTGTATTTGTCAATCCGATAACTATAATGGCTTAATGTAGTATTTAACTCCCAACGTAACGTTTGTGAAATTGGATAATAACTGTATAAAGCCAATTCTTCCACAAAAGTTCGCTGTTTATAAAAAGGGCTTTCAACAAGATTTAGCTCCTGATCATAGGTTAAATTACCATAATAAGAGCTGAAGTAAGGAGTGTGTGAAACACCCAGACCCCAGTTTACGCGTCCTGCCCGGTTTATATAAGTAACGCCACCTCCAATATCATATATTTCTCCGTTTACCTGAGCAACAGCATATAGCTGATTCCTATCTAAGATATCTCCAAATAAAAAGCCTATACCACCTGCAACTCCGGTTCCGTATTGTGAGTTATAGCCAATACCAACACCTGATTGTGAAACCGTAACCAAGCTGAATTTAGGACGATATGGAACCTTCAAATAATCCGCTTCTGAGTATGGGATACTAATGTTTTCGAGGTTTTTGGTAAGCACACTCTCTTTCGGAATATCGAACGGGGGAAGTAAGGATGCTGTAAAGTCGGTTGCCTGTGGATCTACTTTAAATCTAGGGAAGTCAGAAGCTTCGGCTTTGTATAAGTTGTAATCACCATGACGGAACAAACAATAAGCAATCATATCATTTTTTCCCCTAACACTAAATGCTGGAGCGTCTTCAGTTATACCACTAATACCTGTAAAGTATTTGGTGAGTTTGTTAATTTCCTTTGTTTCAATGTTGTATTCATACAAATTTCTTAAGCCATCAGCATTTGAAAGGAAGAATACTTTCTTGTCGTCATGTGAAAACTGGGCGTTAAAGTTGTTGGCTCCAGGGAAAAAGTCAAGAACTTCAATTTTGCCGCTAGCAACATCGAGCAAACAAATTTTATATGAACCATATTTCAGTTCACGTAAATTAGTATCACTGCCTCTATCTGAAGAAAATACGATGGTTTTGCCGTTATTAGACCAGCTACCGTGGAATTCTGAATTGAAATCGGTTGTTAATCGTTGAGTTTTTTTAGTTTGAAGATTGTAAATGAACAGATCTGATTTACCTTCGATCATAGCCGTTAACAACATTTGTTTGCCATCAGGCCCCCAGGAAGGGTTCGAGAAATAGGGGAGACCATGAATTTTAATCTCATCCAGGGTTCGTCCTGTTCTTACATCAACAATAATCAAAACACTTTTACCCTTAATCATTACAATGTAGGCGTATTTTGATCCATCCGGTGACCAGGTTCCAGCGTCTTGAATGTAGTTATAATCATCCACATGTAATTTTTCGGCTTGTGATGACAGTTTTCTGATCACTCTACCTGTTCTCACATCTGCTAGGAATAAATCTATTGAGAAGAGGTTTTTCTCACTAAAGAAAGTAACAAAATTACCATCCGGACTCAAAACAGGGGAGATGTTCATTTCTCCCAAATCCTCTTGTCGAACCAATTTCTTTCCTACCAATGCAATGGTATCTTTCATGTAGGGTTTATAATTTTCGATGGTTCGGGTTTTCCACATGTTAGAGAGAACTTTCTCTTCGTAACCTAATGTACTGTCAACTGCCATTTGATAACCAAATTTGGCTGTATTAACAAACAATGGTTTTACAACGGTATCGCCCCAAACCCCTGCTACAAAAGCCCAAAAGGCCTGTCCATATCGATATGGGAAATACTTATTGGTAACAGTTAGGTCACGTAAACTTGGGAAATCTTTACTAACCACGGCATCGCGCATCCACATGGCTGTATGAGAATCCTTGCGGCCTATCGATAAATACTCAGCCATACCTTCTACCATCCATAATGGGAGGTTTTGAATACTATAAAGACTTAGTGAGTCGGCACTTTTAAGAATATCGTATTGAAAGGCGTGAACCAACTCGTGACCGAGGACGTGGTCGGTTTGAGCGGCAGCCTCAAAAAATGGCATAAATACACGGCCGCGGTAACCCTCGGTAACACCACCTGTGCCTTGTCCAATGTTTTCACTTGATAGCGTGGTTTGTGAAAAGTCAGAGTGGTTATTATAGATCATGATCGGGTTCTTATTATCAAATCGATGATCTAGAACGTTCCGATGTCTATTATACCAACGCTCACTCATGTCGGCAAATTTCCTTATCACGGTATCATTGTCCATGTAATTGTAAATGTCGAAATGGGGTGTTTTTAAGACTTTAAACTTGTATTTTTCATATTGAACCTTGTTTCTTCCAAAGTATTGGGCTTGAACGGAGTAGCCGGTCGAAAGAAATATTATCGAAAAGATAAGAGTGAGTAACCGAAGTTTAAAAAGCCGATGCATGTTATAGGGAAGTTTATATATTAACCGTAAAACTTAAACTATAAGTTAAGTTGAAATTAGACTTCAAACTTAACCCAGCGTTTAAACATATATACGAAAAAAAACGTTTAAAGTGAAACTTAAAACCCAGTATCTATACTGTCTGGCAAAGTTTCTTCTTCAACGTTCACACTATCTATGCCAGATGTTGTGTCTCTCCTAGGAACGGAATTTGGGCAATAATATTTCGTTTGAATTTTAATATCTGGTTTAGGAAATTTACCCATAGTTATACCCAAAGTTGGATCAGAATAAATCTTCTCCATGTATTTTCCAAAAATTGGAAGTGCAGTTTTTGAACCTTCACCATATTCGCCCGACATAAAGTGTATGTTTCTGTCTTCACAGCCAACCCAGGTACCTGTAATCAAATCTTTGGTTACTCCCATGTACCAACCATCAGAATAATTTGAAGTTGTACCTGTTTTACCACCAATTTCATTGCCTTTCTTAAAGAGGTCATATTCCCATAATGCTTGCGAAGTTCCTCCGGGTTCCTGCATACCCCCCTGCAGCATATACACCATTAACCAGGCTGTTTCTTCACTTAATACTCTTTTGGGTTCAGGCTTAAACTCTTTAATGAGCTTTCCATCTTTATCATAAATTCTGGTAACCAATAGCGGCTTGGCATACATTCCTTTGTTTAAAAAAACACTATAAGCCGTAGCCATTTCAAACAATGAAACATCATTTGATCCTAAACCAACTGAAGGAACAGATTTTAATGGACTTTCAATTCCACAGGTATGTGCGTATTTAACCACATTATCCCATCCAACTATTTGTGTAAGCTGAGCAGTAACTGAATTACAAGATTTGCCCAAGGCCCAGCGTAAGGTCATGTCATAACCGGTAAAATGCCAATCGGCGTTTTTGGGTGACCAACTTTTCTTTTCTCCGTTTTCAACATAGTTAATGGTTACTGGCTGGTCTTTGATTTTATCGCAAGGCGACATTTTTTTATAGTCGATAGCCGTTAAGTAAACAAATGGTTTAAAGGTTGAACCCGCCTGACGCTTAGATTGAATAACGTGGTCGAACTTAAAGTAATCATAGTTAATACCACCAACCCAGGCTCTGATCCTTGATGTTGAAGGTTCGATGGTAATTAATCCAGTTTGAAGTATCTGAGAGTAATAACGCATCGAATCAACCGTCGAGAAGGTTGTATCCTTTTCACCTTTCCAGGTAAATACGGTCATTCTCTTCTTTTGGTTTAGGGCATTGTCTATCGAGTCGATATTCCCCTTATATTTTTTAGTTAATTGTTTATAAACAGGCAATCGCTCCACCATGGTTTCCATGTAATTTGGAATCTCATCACCATTTTCATCGGTCCATGGATTTCTGTTTTGCCAATATCCATAAAACCTGCGTTGTAAAGCCGCCATTCGATCCTCTACCGCTTCTTCGGCGTATTTTTGCATACGCGAATCAATGGTTGTGTAAATCTTCAAACCATCAGCGTAAATATCATAGTCATTTTCCTTTGCCCAGTCTTTAATCCAATTAGCAACGGCATTTCGTACATAAGAATCTTTTTCCTGCTGATTATCTTCTTTGTAAGAAAGATCAAGAACAATAGGAGTTAACAGTAGTTTTTCATATTCGGGTCTTGGTAAGTGATTGTACTTAACCATCTGAGAAAGAACTATATTTCTTCTTTCTCTTGATTTTACCGGATTTGTTATCGGATTATAAGTTGAAGTAGCTTTGAGCATACCCACTAATACAGCCGATTCCTCCGGGGTTAATTGGTTTACCTGTTTGTTGAAATACTTATTAGCGGCCACCTTAATACCGAATGAGTTGTTGCCAAATGGAACCGTATTTAGATATAAGGTGAGAATTTCGTCTTTTGAATAAACCATTTCGAGTTTAACCGCTGTGATCCATTCCTTGGTTTTGTAGATAAGGGTTTTTATAACCGGAATATGAGTTAACAAACCAAAAGATTTTTGCCTGCGCGTTTGATACAGGTTCTTTGAAAGCTGCTGGGTAATGGTGCTGGCTCCGCGACGATCTCCGCTTAAAGTAGAAAATATACTGGAGAATAATGAACGAAGATCAATGCCAGAATGTTTATAAAAACGAGCATCTTCTGTATCGATCAATGCATATTTAAGATTGTCAGGTAAGTCTTTAAATTGAACCGGCGTACGATTTTCGGTATAGTATCTTCCTATTAACACACTGTCGGCACTGTACAGCTCCGAAGCTGTAGCCAAAGGAGGATTTTTTAAATCTTTAAAGCCAGGTGAGTAACCAAACAGCCAAAAAAGATTAAAATCAACCGCAATAAAAAAGACGATTATTATTGTAATTAAATAGATAAACCCTTTTACAAACTTATTTTTAGGTAGAAAACTGTTGATTTTCTTAAAGAAATTCTTAATTGAAGAAATAATCTTATTGAACATCAGTTGGTTATGTTTAATTGATTTGAGTTACAAAGTAAGGCTTTCTTTTAATTTACAAAAAACAATTTGTGTTAAATGAAAACTACTTTTTTGCTTTAATAGACTTTTAATTTAATAAAATATCGATTATTAAGCCTCGGTCTTTATATTTCAATTTTGTTAATTATGATGTTGATTACCGTTGATGTTTCGGTCCTTAATTTAAAAGAATGTAACAGATTTATAATAGAAAAACCCTGTGTGGCCAAACTACGTTCTTTAACTAAACTCTTGTAAAATGAATTATTCAGTTTTAAATTATGGTAGAATTAGCTTAATTGGGTTATGGAGCTTATTGCTAAGTCTTAGCGCTTGTGGTCATAATGTAGAAAATAAACGAATTAAACCCATGGAAACAAAAAACGAACTAAGTAATATGACTGTAAATGTTCACAAAACTACAGATACGGCTACTTTTGGTGCTGGATGCTTTTGGTGTGTAGAAGCAGTATTTCAACAGCTTAAAGGTGTGAAATCAGTCGAATCGGGGTACTCAGGTGGAACTACCGATAATCCAACCTATAAAGAAGTATGTACCGGAGAAACGGGCCATGCTGAAGTAACTCAGATCATTTATGACCCTAACGTTATATCGTTTCCAGAGCTATTGGAAGCTTTTTGGGGTAGCCATGATCCAACAACATTAAATCGCCAGGGTGCCGACCAGGGAACCCAGTACCGTTCAGTTATTTTTTATCATGATCAGGAACAAAAGGAACTTGCTGAAAAATATAAAAAGGAGTTGGATGCTTCAGGGGCGTTTAGAGCAGCTATAGTAACCGAGATAGCACCATTTTCTAAATTTTATAAAGCCGAGGACTATCATCAGAACTATTATAATTTAAACGGCGATGCTCCGTATTGTCAATTTGTTATAGCGCCTAAACTCGAAAAATTTAAGAAGGTATTTAAGGACAGGATAAAATAAAAAGGCAGGTCATTATCAGATGGTAATGACCTGATTCTTTATCTTAAAAGTTCAAAAACAAGGAACTGGGTTTTTTGAATGACAGAGAAGTTATTGTCTGAAACAAAAACGATGGTGCTATGGCCATTTGGCAATTTGGGTCCAAACGTAATTCCTTCTACATTATCAATGCTTGTATTTAAACTTGAAAGATTGTAGGCAAGTTTCTTTGTTGCAGGGGTAAATTGTTGTCCGGTCAAAGCACCTACATCTTTTACATTGGTTGCTGTTTGTAGATCAACCTCATATATACGGATTGAATTAGAAGGAAGTGCCCCAACCGCAAAGGACCTTTCCATTACATACAGTTTATTTTCAGTAATTGATAAAATTTCATCCACTCCATTCATTTTAAATCCACCAGGAATTAATGGAGAGGAATGAATTTTATCCAGCTTATAGGCATATTGGGCTACAATTTCTTTGGTCAAGCGGTCTATTTTTGTGATACGTATAAACGATTTCGTTTCCTCTGTATCGGCAGGCGGTCCATCCTGATATAGAGGTTCCTCATTGGCTATGAAAATGTATTTTTCATCCGGAGAAAGCGCGATACTTTCTAATGCCGAATTCTGACGCATACCATACTCTTTCTTGTACATTTTATAAACAGAAGGAATCGGATATTCTTGTTCGAATGTTCCATCAGTTTTCATCTCACGTAAAAACGGATCGATCAGGATCGTGTCCCCTCTGCTTGGTTTTCGTTCTCCTTCGCTGCTCCAAAGTAAGGTTCCTGTTGATTTTACAAACCGTATTGATTCTGGGTCGCATACTTTTGTTTCGTCTTCATATTTATTTGGAAAAAAATTTCCATCCGGCTGTTTTAAATTGGATACAGCAGTTATTTTAACACTATCGAATGAATTAGGTTTAAAATAAATTTTGGCCGTGTAAAATCGAGCCGGCTGCTTTTCAGAGCGATCGTCACTAATGATATAATATACATTTGAAGCAGGATCATAATCAATTCCTGATAGACCTCCTACTGGGGTATTTTGAAATGTCATATCGTTTGCCAAAACCTGTTCACCAATAAAACGCCATCCTGTAGTTTGTGTGGTATCTTTTAAAGAATTATCATTTATATAAAGGTTCTTCCGGCAGGAAATAAATATAATGGCAAGAACAGATGCTGTAATTATGGTAAATATAAAAGCGGCCTTTTTTGTTTTATTCATGAACTTACTTGGATAAGAATGTTTTTCGGATATAGTAAAAGTACAACATTACAATGCAGTAAATGGACCCTGACTTTTATAAAATTGTTAAATGTCTTAGCATTGTTGCAATTAATAGTCCACTCTAAGACCTTACTTAAAATTAAATGACCTAAAATGAATGTTCGTTCATTTTGTAAATTATTTCTACCTTGTCTTTAAATAATTTGAAATAGGTTTATATGAAAGAATATTCAATTCCGGTAAGCATTCGTTGGGCTGATTTAGATCCGAATTTTCACGTTCGTCATTCGGCTTATTATGACTTTGCGGCGCAGATACGGATTAATTTTTTTGTTGAAAAAGGTTTGACTTCTGAAGTGTTAGCCAAACATCATTTCGGCCCGGTACTTTTCAGAGAAGAAGCAGTTTTTAGAAGAGAGCTTAAGTTTGGTGATAAATTGAGTATTAATGTTAAAGTTTTGAAGCTTAAAAAAGATCATTCCCGCTTTTCAATTGCTCATGAGATCATTAGAGAAGATGGAACCCTTTGCGCTAAAATAACAGTTGACGGAGCATGGATGGACACTCACATTCGCAAACTCACATTGCCTCCGCAAATTGCGATTGATATGTTGGTAGAAATGCCAAAAGATGAAAACTTTGAATGGATTGATTGAAGAGAGTCCTCAGTCTCCAGTACGCAGTCTTCAGTCTACAATCTAAAATCGTAAGTCATAATTGTACTTTGTACTTTTAACTTTGTACTTCAAACCCGTCCTGATCTTTAAGAAAAGGGAAGGCTCTTCTCACAAATTCTAATGTTTCTCCCGAAAGTTCAAGCGTCTGAATATCCTCCTCATGAGATTTCTCATATAAAACGGTTCCATCAGGGGCTATAACCATACTGTCGCCACTGTGATAAATTTCATTACCATCGTTTCCAACCCTGTTCAGTCCAACAACATAACTTTGATTTTCAACCGCTCTGGCTGGTAATAAAGTTCGCCAATGCAATGAACGTCTTTCAGGCCAATTGGCAACTACCAGGTATAAATCATATGGATCGTCTTTTAAATTGCGTGCCCAAACAGGGAAACGAAGATCATAACAAATCATCGGACAAATTTTCCAACCATTCAATTCAACCATTAGTTTTTTAGCACCAGCCGAATAAGTATCGTCCTCTTTACCCAAGCCAAAAAGATGTCGCTTGTCATAGGTTTCAAAACTACCGTCAGGTCGCATCCAAATCAATCGATTATAAAAACGGTTTTGATCTTCAACAACAATACTTCCGGTAATCACTGCATTCATGTGACCCGCCATTTCTGCCATCCATCTTACGGTTTTGCCTTTGGTTTGTTCAGCCAACATAGCCGCGTTCATGGTAAAACCTGTACTAAACATTTCAGGCAATACAATTAAATCGGTCTTTTCTTTAATGCCCAGCATTTTTTGCCCAAGCATCGAAAGGTTAGCGTCAATGTTTTCCCAGTGAAGGGTAGTTTGTATAGTGGTTATGGTGAGGTTATTCTTCATTTTGTAGTAAATAGTTCTTAGTTCATAGTTCATAGTCGGTTTGTAGGCTATGAACTACGAACTATAGACTTTCTATATCTTCATCAAACGGTCAACCGCCCGATGCAATGTGTCTTCAGTTTTGGCAAAGCAAAAGCGTATTACCTTATGATCAGCATTGCTGGTATAAAATACTGAGGTAGGAATGGTGGCAACGCCGAACTCCTTAGTAATTCGAATTGCAAAATCATAATCACCCTCTTCAGAGATTTTATTGTAATGGGCTGTTTGGAAATAAGAGCCGGCAACAGGCAACAGATCAAAACGAGTGTTTCTCATTAAACCAGCAAAGTAATCACGCTTTTCCTGATACATTGATTTTACTTCCATGTAATGTTCCGGAGAAGCCATGAAATCGGCAATGGCATACTGGATAGGGGTAATGCAGGTGTAAACAGCATATTGCTGCAGTTTTCGTATTTCGGCCATTAAATAATCAGGACCTAATAAATAACCCATGCGCCAGCCCGTGGTATGAAATGTTTTTCCGAAGGATGAAACAATTAAACTCCGTTCAGCCAACACAGGATATTTAGCCATGCTGTGATGGGTTTGTCCATCGAAAATAATGTGCTCATATACCTCATCACTCAAAATCAAAATATCGGTGTTCTTCGTTATTTTGATCAGTTCGTCAATATCTTTCTTACTCAAAATTGTGCCCGTTGGGTTATGCGGAGTATTCAGCATAATCATCCGGGTTTTATGCGAGATCAGTTTTTTAACATTCTCCCAATCAATCTTATAGTCGGGAGGGGTTAACTCAACAGGACGAGGAATACCGCCGTGAACTCTAATATTTGGAGCATAACAATCGTAAGCAGGTTCGAAAATGATCACTTCATCTCCTTCGCGAACCAAAGCCTCAATTACAGAGTAAATGGCTTGGGTTCCGCCGGCTGTGATCGTTACTTCTTTATCAGGACTATAAGATTTTCCCGTAAGGTTAAAGGTCATTTCGGCAATTCGCTCACGCAATGGCAAAATACCTGGAGGCGGCGCGTATTGGTTCATTCCCTTTTTCATGTAATCATTTACCAGACTGATAAGTTTTGGCGAAGTAGGGAAGTCGGGAAAACCTTGCGCCAGGTTAACCGCTTTATATTCATTAGCAAGGCCGGTCATCACCGGAAATATGGACGCGCCTACATTAGGCAATTTCGAATTGATTGCAATCATACTTGAAAGCGGTTGAAAATTTAAATGTGCAAAAACTATCTTTACTGCAACGATTATAGGCAGTTGATTGAGCAAAGCAAGTCAGAATTATATCGATTTAAAATGATATCCATCAATTAAGCCTAAAATATAATCAGCCTAAAACTATAAAAAACATATTATTTAAGTATGAAAAAAGGAATTCTTTTACTCAGTTCTATTATTTTTTTATTCGGATGTACTTCCAATTCAAGCAAATCGGGTTTGCGAAAAATAGCTTTCGTTGATGCTTTTGAAGATGCCACACTGGCCCAGGCTAAACAAGGTTTTTATGATGCCTTGAAACAAAACGGTTTTGAAGACAAGAAAAATATAGACATCGTATACAGCAATGCGCAAAACAGCATTCCAACCTTAATCCAGGGAATCAACTATGCGATTAGCCAAAAAGTGGAGTTAATTGCTACTAATGCCACCCTGCCTACAATAACAACTGCCCAGCGCGAAAAAACAATTCCAATTTTTATGATGGTTTCTTCGAGCCCGAAAATGGCTGGTTTAACAGATCACTCGGGCAATCCTCCAGGTAATTTATTTGGCGTGTATGAAGACCTGAATTATATCGATACCTCCATTGCTATTATCAAAACTTTAAAGCCTTCGGTTAAAAAGCTGGCTGCTATTTATAACCAATCGGAACCACAGTCAGTAGACGCTTACAACCGGATTGTAGCACAGTCAAAAGCATTAGGAATTGAACTGGAGGTTTTGCCGGCTAATAATTCGGCCGAAACCCAGCTGATTGTTGAATCATTGTTAGCCAAAAAAGTAGATGCCTTTTTTGCTTTGCCCGATAATACGGTTTTTGCTTCGTTTGAAACTATTTTGCAAAGTTGCAATAAAGCCGGGGTGCCGGTGTTTACCAGCGAAGCTGGATTGGTTAAGCGTGGAGCAGTAGCTGCTTATGGTGCCGATTTATATAAATGGGGTTTTCAGGCAGGAGAGCAGGCCGCTGCTTATTTGAAAGATCCGAATATTAAAACCCTAAAACCTGAACTGGTGAAAGTGCGTAAACGCGTTTTCAATGCTCAGGCAGCTGCTAAGTTTGGTATTCAGGTAGGTGAGGGGTTTGAGGAAGTGAAGTAATTGCTTTTTTACTTCTTTTAACCAACATATCATTTGTTTCTATTAGTTAGCGGAGTTCTAAATCTATTTGAGAAGATGGAAAATGAAAATTTATTAAAGCAGATCAGTTTCATTAAGGAGATTGATAAGATCAAATATATTCAGCGGAGAACGAAGCTTTTCAATAGTGATCGGAACGAAAATGATGCTGAACACAGCTGGCATTTAGCAATGATGGCAATCGTATTGGCCGAACATGCTAATGAGCCTGTAGATGTTCTTAAAGTGTTGAAAATGGTGTTGATCCATGATATTGTTGAAATTGATGCCGGTGATACGTTTATTTATGATACAGCAAAAGATCATAGCAATACTGACGAAGAGCTAATTGCCGCTAAACGAATTTTTGGAATGTTACCCAAGGAGCAAGCCGAAGAGTTTATTGCCATTTGGGAGGAATTTGAGGAGGGGAAAACCAACGAAGCTAAGTTTGCCAGAAGTATGGATAGGTTTGAACCTTTGCTTCAGAATACCTCTAATAAAGGTGGAACCTGGGCCGAGTTAAATGTCGACTATCAACGGGTATATGATAAGAAAAAGGTTATCAATGAAGGATCAACTTCTATTTGGAATTACTCTGAAAACTTGCTGAATGAATGCGTTGATAAAGGAATTTTGAAGAAATAGGATTAAAAAAATATGTTCAAAGTTTACCCAAACGATAATGAATAAAAATGAAGAATTTGTATTGACGGAGCTATGGTCGAAAAAATTGAGAAGTGATTTAAGATCGTTCTACAGAACTATTTACTTCGGTCGTCCTATATTTATATTACTCAATGTTATATTCTGCTTTGCGCTTCAAAGAGGTACTGAGATTAAATTTTGGACTTTGTATATACCGATAACAGTACTTTCGACCATTTATTGCATATTATTACCGAGGAAAGCAATCAGGAGGTATAGTAATATAATAGAAAGCTTTGAGTTTAAAAACGCAACTGAACTACGTTTAACTCTTATTGAGGGAGGAACACTGATTCTTTCAACGCCACAAATTAAAGATGATTTTTTTAAGATTGGCAATACTGAGAGAGCTTGTATATTAGTTATCAATCATTTTGATAAGAGCAGTTATACTTTAATACCTGAGTTTTTTACTCATTTGCCTCCGGCGTTGTTTGAAGAGTTAGCGTAGCGTCTCTTCAAACGCAAATGATTACATAGGATCGTTGTTTTCTGCATAGTATCTTGAAACAACAACTAATATCGTTGGAAGGAGAAATTACTACCTCGGAGGTAATAATTAGTACTTCAGAGGTAGTAATTAGTACCTCAGAGGTACTAATTAGTCTTAGGCAGGTACTATTAACTACCTAAAAGGGAGAACTTACTACTAGCAAGCTACAACTTAGTACCTCAATTGGAGGGCTTAGTACTTATGAGGTACTTTTTAATACCACCGTAGGAGAAATTAGTATGAGGTAGGTAGTAAAAGGTAGTTAAAAGGAACAAAGCCCGGGTTTGGACCTAGGCTTTGCTAATGTTAAACAGGTTCAGCTTGTTTGGCTGTCGGCCTTCCGGGAAACCTTTTTTGTAATTCGTCATAAATAGGTTTAGCGTTGGGCACATTCATCTTGGCTGCCTGTTTTATCGAATTATAAAAACCTAATGAAGATACATAAGCATCACTTCCACAAAGCAAGGACATATCATCAATATTGCTGGCTAACTGCTCAACTAACCTAAACAACTGATCTAGTTAATTGCGGCCGTCAACATCCTTTTGCCATTCTGTTAAATCAATAAACCCGGGCATCAGTTCAGGCTTCGATTGGGCAAACTGCATTGATTTTTCAACAAACGAAAAAGTTTTGTCGCCCATTTTAGGTAAGGACATACGCTGGTCAGACGATAGGGCCACCAAATAAGGCGCTAAAATGGTTTGAACTTCCTGCAATTTGCTCAAAGCAGTGTTAAAATCATCCATAGGAATGGAGATAGAAATTTTGTTTTCTGTCATGGGTAAAAGATTAATTAGATGTTTTAAAGTATGTTTTTCTAAATGTTATAGTAAGATATGAAAATATATTAATAGTTAAATTATATCTTCGTTTTGAGCTAAATGTTAAGCTATGAAAAGTTGGTTGTTATTTTTAAGTCTTTGTATTTGTTTGATTCTTTCTTGTACAAGAACTGGATCTAAGAAAGAACCTAGTGCTGATCGTATTCCACAATATATTCTAGGAGACAGTTTACCACCGTTTCCAGATTCGAGCTTATACTATCAAAATGAATACTTTAATAGGGATTATAAATCGGGAAATTTGTTCTGCTATAATCATCTTGATACTACAACCGCTGATGCTAGTTTTATTTCCATGAATATCTTGTTTGAAAATTATCGTTTAATTAGCGCTCCATATGTTGAAAAATGGAATGGTTATTCTAAGCATTTGAGTGATTCAGTAATTTTTAAACGTTTTGGAAAAGACTTTTATCATGAATTGGATTCGATAACAAAATATCGGGTTGAACGCTTGAAACCAGGACAGATTGAGAAAGACCTGTACTGGTTTGCTGACGATATGCCTGAATATTGGAAAGGAAAGGATGCGTTTGATAATTACATTGATACATCGATAAAAGATTATCAACGAAAACTAAGGCTAATTCATCAATATAGGCATATAATACTGGTGGTGGATTATAATAAAAAGGGCTCCCTTTCTAATATCAGGTTGTACCAAAAATTGGATCCTATTAGGGACTCCTTGTCTCTTTTAATAATTAATAAAGTTAAAAATGATTGGAAACCTGCAATAATAAAGAATAAGCCTGTCATGGTTCGTACTTATATTGACTTACCTTGGTAGAAGATTAAATCTTTTGGATTGATAATTATGCACGAGTTGGTGATTATTTTGCCAAGGATAGTAATGATTTGAAATTTGTATTAACTACGGATAGCTTGAGTTATACTTATTATTAGGAATGTGGCCTTGGTTCATTATATATTGACACATTAAAAAAATAACGCTGTTGCCGTTCATAACGGACCATCAACCCAAACCCATTAATTATGAAATATTTACTTTTTTCTCCGCTATTGCTGTTTTTAACAGGGTGTTTCCAAGCCGATTGTAAAGAACAAGAAGAATTTTACAAACCGGTTAATGTCCATTTTCGAATAACAAAAAAATATAATTACAATCATAGTAGTTGGTTAGAGGGTATAGACAGTACAGGGAAGGTTCAGAAATTTCAATACTATGGTATCTTTTTTTTTATTAATCATGCAAATATTGGTGATTTTATTTCAAAGGATAGTAATGATTTAAGATTTGTGTTAACAACTGATAGTTTACGTTATACCTATACTTGGGATTGTAATCCCCAAGAAAGTTTAGTAACTATTGATACATTAAAAAAATAAATTCTAATTGTCTTTGGTGTTCGACGTTTGTTCTTGAAAGTCTTAGCTTAACGAGAATACCATTTGGTAATAAAGGTTATAAATAAAAGCAATATGAATTTTGGAATTGTAAGGGAAGTTTCATTTGATGTAATGAAACGATTAGATGTTATTACCTCAGTGTCAGATTATTTGGAACATAATCTTAAAAATAAGGATTATGGGAAAGGATTAGAGTCTTTTATTGTAGGTGTAAACTGTATGGGGCCAGAATTTGATCCGGAGCAATTGATAGAGACCGGAAGAATTATTTATTCGAAATTCAATAGATCAAAGAAGTATTTCGAATTTACAATAAAGCTTAATTATAATGATGTTGCTGATTTAAGGGAAGAGGAAATAATTGGCCTTTTTGACTTTGCATTTCAAAAAACATTCCCAGAAATAAAGGGGTTAAACATACCCAACTTTGAGTTAGAAAGGTTTTATGAAGATATTCATTTATTATTAAGTGATAAAGAATGGGAAACTAAATATGAAGTTCCTGAATTGAACTTTAGTCATCTAATGAATAAAAGTGAAGAACCAAAAAACTTCTCACAAGAAGAACGAATGGATAATTCAGTGTTTTGGGGGTTAATTGAAAAATCACGGATTGAGAGTCAAAAGGACCTATCAACACAAATTGATATTTTAATTCAAAAATTAATTGAAAGGGACGAAAAGGAGATCATTGGTTTTGAATGCACCTTACGCGAGTTGTTAATAAAAGCTTATAATTTCAATGTAATGGCCGTTCAAAAAATTGTTGAGGGAAATGTTTCAGATGATTCATTTTTGTATTTCCGATGTAAACTGATTTTATATGGAAGAGCCACATTTGAAAATGCTGTTCATAATCCTAATTTTCTTTATGAACGTATAAATCCAAATGAAAACGGAGAGCTTCTTCTTTCAGTAGCGGATAAGGCTTTCGATAAGAAGTTCGGTAGCAATAGCGATAAAGTTTCTCCCCGAGATTTTGCCACCGAAATCATTGATTATAATTTTGGAAATTATGCAGTTTCGGGAGAAGATTGGAGTGAGGAGCAATTACCCAAAAGATATCCTAAACTATGGAAAGCTTATAAAAAATAAGAGATTTTAATTACTGGTGTATTAAGTATTAGACTTTCCATATTGAAACACGCTTGTAGGAAGGAGCTAATACCAACTAAGTACATTATTTAAACATTGAAATAAATTAAAGTAGCTGTAAAAGGGGAGAAGGATGATACCAAATATGTGGAGTTTCATTTCGATAAGAGAACTGATATTGCCAATGATAGCCGATTATTAATAGAATAAATTTAAACAGAAAATGATTACACAATCTATAGGCCGTTTACTTTATTTATGTGATATTATTCCCGGCTTACTGCAGAAAATTTCTGCTGAAGATTTTGCAATTAAATCTAACCCGGCAAAATGGAGTAAGAAAGAACTTTTAGGGCATTTAATAGATAGTGCGGCCAATAATCATCATCGTTTTATCAGGGCGAGATATGAAGATGTTCCAACGATCTTTTACGATCAAAACAAATGGAATGAACTGAGTCATTACAATGAAATGGATCCAAAGCAATTAATTCAGTTTTGGGTCAACTATAATAAGCATCTGGCGTTTTTAATGAACTTTCTTTCTGAAGATGATCTAAAACGAGAATGTCAAACAGCTAATGAACAGGTATTTTCATTGGAATTCTTTTGCACCGACTATGTAACTCATTTAGAACATCACTTACATCAACTGGTGGATTATGATTAGGAAATAGTTCTTTTAAAATAAAGACAGTTGTTCATCCCGATTATAGTTATTGATAAAATGGGTGGTATTATACGGACGCATCGTTCGGCCACCCATATATTTCTTTACTGACAGGCTGAAGAGTTTTTTTATTGATTCGGCAATTTTTCCCTCACCGGCCATCCTAACTCCAAATCGGCTATCATTCAAACTTCCTCCATGACATTCTTTTATTTGATTTAACACTTTGTCGGCTCGGTCAGGGTAGTTTTTAGTGATCCAATCGGTAAACAAGTCGCCAATAGCGCCATTTAGCCTGACAATGGTAAAGCCCGCATCACTTGCACCTGCGTCAGCTGCTGCTTTAATAATTTCCGGCAGTTCTTCACTGTTTAAGCCCGGAATGATTGGGGCAGCCATAACTCTAACAGGAATATTTTTCTCCGCCAGTTTTTCAATTACCTGTAATCTTCCTTTGGCTGTGACTGTTCGAGGTTCTAATGTTTGGCGTAATGATTCATTTAATGAAGTGATCGAAATATTTACATGAACAAGGTCTAATGCATTGAGTTCTTCGAGCAAATCTAAATCACGTAAGATCAAATTGTTTTTGGTAATAATGCTAACCGGGTTTCGGTATTTTAAAAAGACCTTTAAAAGCGATTGGGTGATTTTTAGTTTTCGTTCAATCGGTTGATAACAATCCGTATTTCCTGAAAGCAGAATAGGGTTGGCCTCCCAGTTTTTATGCTGAAAATTCTTTTCGAGCAATGCTGCTGCATTGTGCTTTACAATTATTTTTCGCTCAAAATCCAGTCCCGCACTAAATCCCCAATATTGATGGGCATTGCGGGCATAGCAATAAATACAGCCATGCTCACAACCCTGATAAGGATTAAGTGAATACATTAAAGGCAAATCCGGGCTTTCCACTTTGTTGACAATTTTTTTAGCAGATTCTTTGAATAACTGCGTAGCCGAATTCTCCAACAAAGGTTCGTCAAGTCCTTCAATGTGTTCAGTAACGTATTCGAGCTTTAAGTAAGGGTTTTTAGTGTTTAGCTGAGCACCTCTTCCTTTAAAATATTCTGATTCCATTCAATAAAAATACTAAAAAAATTAGTAAAAAAGAATATCCATCGAAAGATGGCAAATTCAGGGCTACATATTTCCCTGCAAATACAAGAGTGTTTTTGAAATTTCTTACTTGGCGTGCAGCAGGCCTGGCCGCACTAAACCCGATTGAAATGGAAAGCCCGCATCCCGATTTATCGGGAAAGGACTTGGAATGGAAAGCGGGGCTAACGATGTGAATAGCAATATTGAATGGTTTTCACAAGAGATTTTAGATTGTCCCAATAAAACAGGAAGTATTAGGCAGGGTGGATAGCAAATAAAAAGGCCGTCCTGTTAAAAACGAGACGGCCAATCTAATTAAGTAAGAATTAATTACTTTTTCAATGAATCAACTTTAGCAGCAGCTGAATCAACTACAGCAGCAGCTGAATCAACTTTAGCAGCAGCTGAATCAACTACAGCAGCAGCTGAATCAACAACTGAAGAATCAGCAGAACCTTCAGCTTTTTTACCTTCACCACAAGCAACAACTGCAAATACACCAGCAGCTAACATTAAAGCAAATACTTTTTTCATTTTGTTTTAGTTTAAAATTTTTAAGATTCAATTTGCTCTTAATACCCCTATATTTAAAAGGTAACCCATCGAAATGAATAATTTTTTAAAATATTTTTTTTCCTAATATTGGGTTACCATTTCCAATTAAACGTATTAACCATAGCACAGAGTGATAAAGGATTCATATTCATCGGATAGTGAACTAATTGCAGGGATACTGAATGATTCAGAAGACGCATTGCGGCAACTTTACAAACAGCATTTTCCTTCAATTTTACAGTTTGTATTAAATAATAATGGCGATGAAGATGATGCAAAAGATATTTATCAGGAAGCGATCATCGTTTTATATGATAAAATTAAAGCTGGTTCTTTTGAGCTTAATAGTAAACTCAAAACATTTATTTACTCAGTGTGCAGGCGTTTATGGCTTAAACGTTTAAAACTGATGAGCCGCAGCGCAGGTAGTGTGACCGATTTTCAAGAGTTTCTCCCAATTGAGGAAGATCTCGAACGCCACGAAGAGAAAGATGCCCAACTTAATTTAATGGAGGGTGCACTTTCTAAGCTTGGCGAACCTTGTAAAACGATTATTGAAGATTATTATCTCCATAATCAATCAATGCAGGACATAGCTGAAAAATTTGGTTACACGAATGCCGAAAACGCCAAAAACCAAAAGTATAAGTGTTTAATGCGATTGAAAAAGATTTTTTTTCAATCTAATAGTAAAACAGAGGAAGTTTATGTACGGAGATCTTAACTTATCGAACGAAATTGAACGCTACCTGAAAGGGGAGATGACGGAGGCTGAGCGCAAGCATTTCGATTCGTTACGTGAAGCGGATGCTGACTTAGACCATAAAGTGGTGGAGCAGGAACAATTTATGGGTAAGCTTAGGGCTGTGGCAAATCGCAGAACATTAAAAGCCCAATTGAATGAATTCCATGCTGAACTAAATATTGAGCAAATCTCTTCAGAAGTTAAGCCTAAAGAAGCTAAAGTAATTCAGCTGTTCAGAAAATATACATCGAATATTGCTGTGGCAGCTTCTGTTGCTATTTTAACGATATTTGGAACATTATTCGTTACCAATCCGGGTAAGCAAAATTCGACTTACAGCGCTTTACGTCGTGATATGGAATCGATCAAGCGTTCTCAAAATGCATTGATTCGTAATATCAATAGCACTAAATCTCATTCTAAAATGCCTTCTGCTCCAGGTACATTTGGAGGAACGAGTTTTGTGTTAAGCAGCGATGGTTTTTTAATTACTAATTATCACGTTATTAACGGGGCTGATTCAATTTATATCCAAAACGAAAAAGGTGATGCATTTAAAGTGAAAACTGTTTATAGCGATCCTGTTTTCGATTTAGCGGTTCTTAAAATTGATGATCCAACCTTTAAATCTTTCGGGTCATTACCTTATACCTTTAAAAAATCTAAATCTGATTTAGGGGAAGAAGTGTTTACACTTGGGTTCCCGCGTGATGAAATGGTGTATGGTAAAGGTTACTTGAGTTCGGCTACCGGTTTCGGTGGAGATACCATTGCTTATCAGGTTTCTATACCGGCTAATCCGGGTAATAGCGGCGGTCCGGTTGTAGATAGCAAAGGTAATGTGGTTGGAGTTATTAGTGGCAAACAAACACTTACTGAGGGAGCAACTTTTGCTGTACGATCGCAAAGTATCCTGAAATTTATCAATTCGATCCCTCAGGATTCACTTAAGGATAAGATTACGGTTAATAAGAAAAATACACTTTCAGGGTTACCACGTACCCAGCAAATTAAAAAGTTACAGGATTACGTGTTCATGGTTAAAGTGTATAATTAATTAAGATCTTAGAATTACGATTTTAGAAGATATAAAAACGACCAAATCATAATTGATTTGGTCGTTTTTCATTTTATAGCTTTTGAATAATCTCTTTTAAGCAATGTAAACTGTTTTAATATTTACGAATTCATGAATACCAAATAATCCCAGTTCTCTACCATACCCCGATTCTTTGATTCCACCAAAAGGCAAACGTGGGTCTGATTTTACGAAGGCATTAACAAAGCAAGAGCCAGCTTGTAAATCATTTGCCGCAATAGATTCAGCCCGTTTCAAATCGTTTGAAAAGACAGCTCCGCCTAATCCAAATGAAGTGCTGTTGGCAATTTTAATGGCTTCGCTTTCATCGTTTGCTACATAAATTTGAGCAACTGGTCCGAAGAACTCTTCGTAATAAGCTGGATTATCAGCACTTATTTCTGTTAAAATAGTAGGAGGGTAAAAAGCCCCTTCAAGTGCAGGAATTTGTCCACCTAAAATACATTTAGCTCCATTACTAATTGCTTTCTCCACTTGCTGATGTAATTGGTCCCGAAGATCGAGTCTTGCGAGAGGCCCGATATTAATTCCTTCATTTAAGGGATCTCCGACTTTTTTACTTTCCATGAATGATTTAAAATGACGGATGAACTCATCAGCCACTTCTTTTACCACAATGAAGCGTTTAGCGGCAATACAACTTTGCCCGCTGTTGATTAATCGGCTTGTAACACAAATTTCGGCAGCTTGCTTTAAATCGGCATCCTTTAAAATTAAGTAAGCGTCACTGCCTCCTAATTCTAAAACGGTCTTTTTAATCAAACCTCCGGCTTTTGCAGCTACTTTCTTGCCTGCTTCGGTACTTCCGGTTAAGGTGACAGCACTTATTTGAGGCAATTCAATTACTTTTTCAACTTCTTTCGCATCTATCAACAGTGTATAAAAAACATCTTTTGGATAGCCGGCTTCCCTAACAATTTCTTCAATTGCCAAAGCGCAGCCTGGAACATTGGAAGCATGTTTTAGTACAGCCGTGTTCCCGGCCAGTAATGCCGGGCATAAAAAGCGAAAGACTTGCCAAAATGGGAAGTTCCAGGGCATTATAGCCAGTACAACTCCAATAGGCTGAAAGCTTACATAGGTTTTTTGAGCTTCTGTTTGGATCAATTGATCTTTTAAGAAATCGGGTCCGTTTTTGGCATAATACTGGCAACATGAGGCACATTTTTCAATTTCTGCCGTTCCTTGTTGTAAAGGTTTACCCATTTCATTAGCCATTAAATAGGCTAATTCTTGTTTTCTTTTTCTAAGGACTTCTGCGAGTTTTATTAATAAATTCGATCTGCTTTCAAAGTTCGTGGTTTTCCAGTGTTGAAATGCAGTATCAGCAGCATTAATCTTATAGCTAACCTCCTCAAAAGTATGGTTGGTATAGTTTTGAATTACCTCACCGTTCAATGGATTTATCGACTGCATAGAAATTTAGTTTGAGGTTTGATTTGCGCCTTATGATATTAAATTTAGACCAATTTGTGGGATCAAAATCATCATTCTAAAATCTAAATTTATCGGTCAACTTCGCCTAATACGATATCTATAGAGCCTAAAATGGCAATTAAGTCAGCAATCATACAGCCTTTAGAGATCTCCGGTAGTACTGAAAGGTTATTAAAGCTCGGCCCACGTGATTTTACCCTAAATGGAATTTCTCTTTTTCCATCAGCCATAAAATAAAAGCCTAGTTCACCTTTAGGATTTTCGGCTCTTACATAAAAATCTTGTGCTTTTGGTGTGCATTTACGAGGCAGCTTAGCTCTTGGATCAAACTCTTTATCACGTTTAAGCTCTTTGGTAAGCCTTTCTAAGCATTGTTCAATGATCTTAACCGATTGTTCCACTTCATCGACTCTAACTTTATAACGGTCCCAGCAATCGCCAATACTACCCATTTCACCTTTGCCGACTGGAATATCAAATTCTATCTCAGGATAAACTGAATATTCGTCCACTCTTCGCAAGTCATATTTCAAACCGGATGCACGTAACATTGGACCTGAAACGCCATAACTGATGGCTACATCAAGGGGTAAAATGCCAACATTTGCGGTTCTGTCTATAAATATTTTATTGTGAGTTAGCAGCTCGTTCAGCTCAACCATTTTCGGTTTAAAGTAGTCGATAAACTCTTTACAACGCTCTTCAAAGCCTACGGGTAAATCATAAAATAAACCACCAACCCATAGATAATTGTATAGCATCCGCGCCCCGGAAGCCCATTCCAGCATGTTCATAATATGTTCGCGATCACGGAAACACCACATGAAAGGGGTGAATGCGCCAATATCGATTCCATAGGTGCCAATGGCAATTAAATGCGATGCAATTCTATTCAGTTCGCAAACCAAAACCCTGATGTACTCTACGCGCCTTGGAATGTCTTTATCGATACCTAACATTCGTTCAACACCCATTACAAAAGCATGATTATTATTCATCGATGCCATATAATCCATACGGTCGGTGTAAGGAATTATCTGTGGGTAGGTTAATGATTCGCAGTGTTTTTCGAAACAGCGATGCAGGTATCCCAAATGTGGTATTACTTCAACAATAATCTCTCCATCTGTAATTAATTCCAATCGCAGAACCCCATGCGTTGACGGATGCTGAGGCCCCATGTTCAGAATCATTTCTTCTGATTTCAGATTGTTTATTTTATCGTAGTATTTTTGAAGTGCAGTTGTCAACTTAAAGAAATTAAAAGTTAAGATTGATCTAATAATCGATCTTTATTCCCTTGTATTCGGTAGCAGTTTTATAATCTTTTCTCAAAGGATATCCTTCCCAATCGTCAGGTAATAAGATTCTTCGTAAATCAGGATGGCCTTCAAAGTCGATTCCTAAAAGGTCATAGGCTTCGCGTTCATGCCAGTCGGCCGTTCGCCATACATTAGAAACCGTAGGGAAGGAGGGTAAGGTTGGTGAATTTCTATCGAATTCCCGTTCCACTTTTAGCGTAAGCTGTTTTTTGTAAGGAATTGACGCAAGATGATAAACTACGCCTATCTTTTGCTGCTCAATACCATAATCAACGCCCGAAAGACAGGACAAAAAATCAAAATAGGTTTTTTCATTATCTCTTAATTCGAGGCACACCTCAGCAATACGCTCGGATTGTATTGTGAGTGAGGGTTGCAAACCTTCTTGCTGTTCAGAAACGATAATCTCTTCTCCGAATTTTTCAATAAGAAGCCTTTTAAGGTCGTTAAAATCCATATCCTCAAAAATAGAATAATTTACTCTTTAACCATAGGGTTAATGGGTTTTACTCAATTTGAAGATCATGAATTGATTAAGGTGCCAATCGCTGTATTTTCCAGGTATTATCGCTTTGCAAAATGTACTGAATCCGATCATGTAAACGACTGGCTCTGCCTTGCCAAAACTCAATGCTGGTAGGTTTTAACAAATAACCGCCCCAATGTTCGGGTTTAGGTATTACATTTTGATTCTCATATTGCTTTTCCAGTTCGGTAAGCTTGTTTTCCAAAACGCCACGGTTAGCTATAACTTGGCTTTGATCAGATGTCCAAGCGCCTAATTGACTACCCTTTGGTCGCGATTGGAAATAACGGGTTGACTCTTCTTCAGATACCTTTTCTATTTTCCCTTCAATAATTACCTGTCGTTGAAGTTCCAGCCAAAAAAATGAGAGACAGGCATTAGGGTTTTCTGCCATTTCCTGACCTTTACGACTTTCGTAATTGGTGTAAAAGGTAAATCCATTTTCAGAAAAATCTTTTAATAAAACCACTCTTGCTGAGGGCTTTCCATCCGGAGTTGCAGTTGATAAGGTTAATGCATTAGGTTCCAGGATGCCGGAATTCATGGCTTCATTAAACCAACTATCAAATTGGGCAAATGGGTTTTGGTTAACCTGTTCTTCTGAAAGAGTTTTTGCACTATATTCCTGACGCAAATTCTCTAAGGTAGTTTTTTCGAGGTTCATACAACAAAATTAGGTATTCGTTGGTTGATAACAATGACGATAATCATGAAATATACCTGCGTTTTATATTCAGAAATTTTCAGGATTTTTTGTATTTTAAATGTAGCTTCTGTATCGAAATGTAATGAACAGGGAGGTGATGCATTGAATCTAAGCAATCTTTTAAATTAAAAATTGAACGCTTATGTTAAACGATATAAAACCTGATGCCGGAAGGTTATTGATTTCCGAACCTTTTATGGCCGATCCGAATTTTAAAAGATCTGTAGTCTTTCTTACTGAACATAACGAAAGGGGAAGCGTTGGGTTTGTATTGAATCAAAAGACCGAACTTACGTTGGATAATTTAATTGATGAGGTGGATGACTCGGGTTTTCCGGTTTATATTGGCGGGCCTGTGGGAAACGACAGTTTACACTATATTCATACTATTGAGGAATTGGATGGAAGTGTTGCTGTTGGGAACGGTGTTTTTTGGGGAGGCAATTTTGAGCTGCTGAAAATTATGATCCAGGCCGGGAAAGTTGAACAAAATGAAATACGTTTCTTTATCGGTTACTCGGGCTGGGGAGAAACCCAGTTACAGGATGAGTTGAGTGAAAACGCATGGCTGGTGGCTGAGTCATCCAAAGAATTTATTTTTGGCGATAATGACCGTGTTTTGTGGGCTCATGCTGTGAAAAGCTTAGGTGATAAATTTGCCATGATTGTTAATTTTCCTGAAAATCCTCGTTTTAATTGATAAAAATTTTACTACTCCAGTTTACATTCTATTGTTTTTTTAACCAAAGGGTTAAAATACTCCATCTAAAATCGTACTTCTAAAATTGTATTCCTATTTTTGCAGAATTAAACCAAAATGAGTGAAGACATTTAATTCATCAAATTTTAAGCTAGGAATATTAGGCGGAGGCCAATTAGGAAAAATGTTACTTCAACCGGCTATGAACTACGGTGTTGATGTTTCGATTTTAGATCCGGATCCGGCTTCACCTTGTAGTTTTTTCTGTAAGAATTTCCACTTAGGCAGTTTTAATGATTATAATACCGTTTATAACTTCGGTCGACATCTCGATTTAATAACAATAGAAATTGAAAATGTTAATGTTGAAGCGCTGAAGCGTTTGGAGGCGGAAGGGGTAACAGTGTACCCGCAGCCACATATCATTGAGCTTATTCAGGATAAAGGGCTACAAAAAGACTTTTACAAACAACATAACATTCCTACCTCTCCTTATTTAAAGATTCAAAATAGGGAAGAACTTAAATATTATCAGGAGAAATTCCCTGCGGTTCAAAAACTTCGTAAAGCAGGTTATGATGGAAGAGGGGTTTTCAAAATAAATTCAATTGAAGATCTTCCTAAATCATTCAATGAGCCAAGCATCTTAGAAGATCTAATCGATTTTGACAAAGAGATTGCCGTTTTGGTTGCCCGCAATGCAACCGGAGAAATTAGAACCTTTGATGTTGTTGAAATGGAGTTTGACCCGAAAGCAAACCTTGTTGAACTGTTATTTACTCCAGCTAAAATAGACGAACAGATTGAGGCCAAGGCTAAAGAAATTGCAACTGATGTTGTTGAAAAGCTGAAGATAGTAGGTTTACTGGCAGTTGAAATGTTTGTTACTAAAACAGGGGAAGTGTTGGTAAATGAATTGGCACCGCGTCCGCATAACAGTGGTCACCACACCATTGAGGCTTGTATTACTTCGCAATATGAACAACATTTAAGAGCAATACTTAACCTTCCTTTAGGTTCTACAGAATTGCGTCAGCCGGCAGTAATGGTTAACCTGTTAGGTGAAGATGATTTTGTTGGAGAAGCTAAATACATTGGTATTAATGAGATCTCCAAACTCGATGGAGTTTACCTGCATTTGTACGGAAAGAAATTCACCAAACCTTTTCGTAAAATGGGTCATGTAACCATTATCGACCATAATTTGGATACCGCTTTTGAGAAAGCCAAGATTGTAAAAGACACATTTAAAATTCAAGCATAAAGAATAGGTAGGCAGTTTTCTGCGTTATTTATTCAAACTTCTATTAAAACAAAGCTATGAGCAATCCACTTGTTGGAATAATAATGGGCAGCGACTCTGATTTAAAAGTAATGTCAGCTGCCGCTGAACTATTAGAAAAATTTGAAATTCCTTTTGAACTAACCATTGTTTCGGCGCACCGTACACCACATCGTATGATCGAATACGCAGAGCAAGCTGCCGAAAGAGGTTTAAAAGTGATAATAGCCGGAGCAGGGGGCGCAGCTCACCTACCGGGAATGGTTGCTTCAATAACAACTTTACCAGTAATTGGTGTTCCGGTGAAATCAAGTAATTCAATTGATGGCTGGGACTCAGTATTGTCAATTTTGCAGATGCCAGCAGGAATTCCAGTTGCAACTGTAGCCTTAAATGGCGCAGCAAATGCCGGTATATTGGCAGCTAATATTGTTGGCGCTTTTGATCAGGCTGTAGCAGTTAAGTTGAAGGCTTATAAAGAGGAATTACGTGACAAAGTGTTAACCAACGTTGATAAGATTGATCGATTAGGATATAAAAAAGTGTTGGAGCATAAATTAAGCGTGCATCCATAAGATTATTTCGGGTTACGAATTTCTAATTGTAAGTAGAAAAAAAGCGTCTGCCAAACATTTTGGGACAGACGCTTTTTTATACTTTAATATCAGGTGAGCTTACTAACCTAAGCTTTATAACATACCGCATTTATATTCATTCCGGCACCAACCGACGCGAATAAAATCACATCACCTTCATTTACTTCGTGCTCTTCACCTAATTTGCCTTTCCGAACAAGGTCATAAAGGGTTGGGATTGTGGCTACGGAACTATTTCCAAGTTTATGGATGCTCATCGGCATAATATGCTCAGGGATTTCTTTAATACCATATAATTTAAACAGTTCCTTGGTAAATCCTTCATCCATTTTTTCGTTAGCCTGATGCAGGAAGATCTTTTTCACATCTTTTATATCTACACCACTTTTATCCAAACAGTTTTTCATTGCTGATGGAACATGTTTCATGGCATATTCAAAAACCTTTCGGCCTTTCATTTTAATATACCGAACACGGGGGTCGCTACCTGGGAAGTTACTTTTTCCCATAAAAAGAAAGTCAATTTCCTCCTCACAATGACTTATTACACTGCTAGCCAATATGCCTTTTTTTGTTTCATTGTTTTCAGTGGCTTCAACAATACAAGCTCCGGCTCCATCGGAAAAAATCATGCTGTCGCGGTCATAAAGATCAATAACCCTGCTAAGGGTTTCAGTGCCAATAACCAGGCATTTTTTTGCAACACCAGCTTTTATAAATGCATCGGCCTGAATAACTCCCTGTAGCCAACCTGGACAACCAAATAACAGGTCGTAAGGAACGCAGAATGGATTTTTTATACCTAAACCATGTTTTACCCTGCTAGCTATTGAAGGGATAAGATCAGTTTGTATAGTATGTTTAACCACATTACCCACATTATGGGCAACAATAATTTGATCAATGGTTTCAATATCTATACCTGCGTCTTCAATTGCTTCCTTTGCCGCAATAATAGCCAGGTCTGAGGAGTTAAGCTCACAGTCAGCATATCGACGTTCTGAGATACCTGTAATTTGTTGAAACTTGTCAGCAATAACCTCAGGTGCCTGATTTATAATATGATGCTTTTCATCATAAAAGTCGTGAACTGCAAAATCCCTATTGGTTTTTATGATCGACGGAACATATGAGCCCGTTCCTGTTATAACGGTTTGTGGTACTTGCATTTTTAAGTTTTTAAATTGGCAGGTTAAAATTTTATACTAAAATAGTTTTTGGTTCAAAAACCTTTTCTAATTCAAGTATTATACATTTTTGCAATGTAGCTATTGAAGCCCCATGAAGTACACGTTAACGCAATTAAATCATGATGCCCAAAGGTTAAAAGTTTTTTTTAAATTATATAAGAAATGGATATAAAATATTTAATTCGTTGTTATAAGAGATTTTAAGAGGTTTTTAAAAAAGAATACAGGAAAACTTCAAACCTTAAATAAAACGATGCCCAAGAAAAAAATGCATAAAACTAAAACAGGAAACCTGTATCAGGTTTCCTGTTTTAGTTTTATAGAATCTCGTTTGTTTTATTCGTCGAAATAATCCTCAATAGCTCCAAAGTAATAATTGTTCCAGCCATAGAGCATATCCTCAACTTCGGTATCCGGAATATTAGTATGTCGTAATTCTACTGACGTTCCGTGCTTATCCGGATGTAGTTTCATAGTAACAATCGATTCTTCCGGCTGGTCGCCAAAATACCATTGTTGAACTACTTTTTTGTTTTCTTCAAATTCAATATTTTTCCCAACTATATCTCCTCCCCATAACGAAAACTCTGAACCTGGTTCCGTGGTCATTTCTGCCGGATGTCCACTCCATAATTCAATTGTTAACGGATTGGTTAATGCTAAATAAACGTCCTCGGGGCTGGCGTGAATGAGGTAGTATTTTTTTATATCCTTCATTTGTTAATGAGTGAATGATAGAATTAATGAATGAGAGAATGACAGAATTTGAATTCATTCTATCCCTCTCTCATTCAATCATTTTTATTATGCTGTTATGCCGTATAATTCCTCTCGTAATGCTTTTACATCAGCACTTTCAAGGTATTCATCATAAGTCATTAATTTATCAATTACACCGTTTGGCGTAATTTCGATAATGCGATTTGCCACAGTTTGCATAAACTCGTGGTCATGCGAATGGAACAATACATTACCTTTAAAATCTTTCAAAGAGTTGTTAAAGGCCGTGATAGATTCAAGGTCAAGGTGGTTGGTGGGTTCATCTAAGACCAAAACATTAGCGCTTTGCAACATCATTTTAGAAACCATACAACGCACTTTCTCACCACCTGATAATACCTTACATCCTTTTAAGGTTTCTTCACCTGAGAATAACATCTTACCTAAAAATCCACGGATATAGGTTTCGTCTTTTTCTTTTGAATATTGACGTAACCAGTCAATCAGATTGTAGTCGCTTTTGAATTCATCAGCGTTATCCAGGGGTAGGTAAGCCTGAGTGGTTGTAATACCCCATTTAAATTCGCCTGAATCAGCTTTTTTATTACCCATTAGCACTTCAAAGAAATTGGTAATAGCCAAACTGTCTTTAGATAAAATGGCAATTTTATCACCTTTATTCACCATGAAACTAATATCAGAGAATAAGGTCTGACCTTCATGAGAGCCTGAAAGATGTTCAACGCTTAAAATTTGGTCACCAACTTCACGCTCGGGTCTGAAAATAATACCTGGATACTTACGGGTTGAAGGTTTGATCTCATCAATAGTAAGTTTCTCCAATAATTTCTTACGGCTGGTGGCTTGCTTAGATTTTGAAGCATTGGCGCTGAATCGCTCGATGAACTCTTGCAATTCTTTACGTTTATCTTCAACTTTCTTATTCTGATCAGAACGCTGACGTAGCGCTAATTGGCTCGACTCGTACCAGAACGAGTAGTTACCGGTATAAAGTTGAATCTTGCTAAAGTCGATATCGGCAACGTGTGTACAAACAGCGTCAAGGAAGTGACGGTCGTGGGAAATTACAATAACGGTATTTTGGAAATCGGCCAGGAAGTTTTCTAACCAGCTAATGGTTTCAACATCCAGGTCGTTGGTAGGCTCATCCAGTAATAAAATATCCGGATTGCCAAATAATGCCTGTGCTAACAATACACGAACTTTTTCGTTACCGTTCAGCTCATTCATCAGTTTAGAATGAAGTTCTTCTTTAATACCTAATGAACCTAATAACGAGCCTGCATCACTTTCAGCATTCCAGCCTTCCATTTCGGCAAATTCAGCTTCCAATTCAGAGGCACGCATTCCATCATCTTCAGTAAAATCAGCTTTGGCATAAATAGCATCTTTCTCATGCATAATATCCCACAGCTTTTTGTTACCCATCATTACAGTATGCAGCACCTGGCACTCATCAAACTCAAAGTGATTTTGCTTTAAAACCGACATACGTTCGCCAGGGGTAATGAACACTTTTCCGGTAGTAGGGTCAATCTCTCCCGAAAGGATTTTCATGAAAGTTGATTTGCCCGCACCGTTGGCTCCAATTACGCCATAGCAGTTTCCATGCGAGAATTTAACATTTACTTCCTCAAACAGAACACGTTTTCCGTATTTCAGCGATAAATTCGATACTTCAATCATGGCGCAAAGGTCTTAATTTTCAATGAGAAAAGCCAGTATTATTTTTTAATTATTTTGAGATTTGACAATATAGCGATTGATTGTTAGTTATTGAAAATGAAATACTTAAGTAATTGTTACTTATAGCTCAATGAAGGTACATATTAAGAGGAGAAGAACTAACTTGAATGAATTTTTAATTGAACGATGACAGTACTCAATCAACTTGCTTCTGCATTAAAAAGGAGAGATGAACTCCCCAACCAGGAATTAGCTCTACGGATAATTGAAAATAATGATCATCAGGCAATTGAAGAACTGGTAACAAAACTCTCAAATAAGAATAAGGATGTTCAAAGTGATTGTATTAAAGTGCTTTATGAAATTGGAGAGCATAAAGCTGAACTTATTTCTGCATACGCTGCCGAGTTTATACAATTGTTAGATAGTAAAAGCAATCGCATGCAATGGGGAGCTATGACCGCGCTTGCAGCCATTGTTCCTACAAATGCGGAGTTAATCTATGTTTCATTACCCCGGTTAATTGAAGTTGCCGATGCGGGTTCTGTTATTACCAAAGATCACCTGGTAAATATTTTAATTAAGCTTTGCTCGATTAGAGAAAATGAGGACGATGCATTTTCGTTGCTAATGGAACAACTTCTAAAAAGTCACGCTAATCAATTGCCCATGTATGCCGAACGAGCAATTCCTGTTATCAATTCAACAAATAAGAAACTGTTTATTGAAGTTCTTTCTCATCGTATTAATGATTTTGATATAGAATCGAAACGTAAACGAGTGGAAAAGATAATCAGGAAATTTAGCTGATCGTGAAAATATTACTTCTAAATGGCCATGGATTATATGTTCTTTGAATTCTGCTGCTTAAACTTGCAGTGAAATTCAATTCTATTCAACGAAATGTCTGAGATTTTAGAAGAAAACAAAAAACAGGGATCAGCAAGTGATTTGCATATTGCACCGACATCATTACGATTTGCCAATTACTTAATAGATCTACTAGTATGTGTTTTTGTCTTAGTAGCTATTATAGGAAAAATCATTCCTATAAATGATAAAACAACACCTGAGGAATTGGCTGAACTACTTAAAAAATCAAATCTAAATTTGGTTATTTATGCTGTTATAATTGGTTATTACTTCGTTTTAGAAACGGTTTTAGGGCAAACGATAGGTAAATTAATAACAGGTACCAAGGTTGTAGATGACTTTGGAAATAAGCCAAAAGTGCTTAAAGTTTTAGTTAGAACCTTGTGTCGATTGATCCCTTTTGAAGCAATTTCATTTTTATTTACACCAATGGGTTGGCATGATTCTATTTCTAAAACCTACGTGGTTAAGAAAAATCCGAATATTTAATATTACGATACAAAAAAAGGAACCTCAAGTGGTTCCTTTTTTATTTAATGTTTTTACTTCACCGCTATAAATATTTCTACATGCGCATTCTCAGGATCAAATGATTGAAGGTCATAAACTTCAAAATCATAGGTGTAATTTCGTTCAATGTCCGAATTCCAAATATCAACCCAAGTGTCAATTATGCAATCGGGCATTTTACCCCTTGAAAGGAATTCCGCATAGTTAGAGGAAGGAATCGTCAATGCTACTAATCCTTCCGGAGAATCATCTCTACTGCTTACTTTACATCCAATGGCAAATGAATATGGTTTTGTAAAATCACCCTCATAGTCATAATATATGCCTATAATTTTATCATCTGCTTTATTTTTTACTCCATCCAACCAATTTTTCTGCTGAAACTGAGCCCACAAATTCCCTATATCAACTTCGGCAGTTTCATTAGAGGTTTTGATTGATTTTCCCACAAAATTAAACTCTGAGAAATGGGTTAAAATATAATCGGCCTGACTGCTCATTCGTGTTTTTAAAGATTTATTAATAATAGTATTTATTCAGAATAACTATTTAAAGGCATTAAAGCCTGTAACATCCATACCAGTTATAAGCAGGTGAATATCATGAGTTCCTTCATACGTTACTACCGATTCAAGGTTCATCATATGGCGCATAATTGGATATTCACCGGTAATACCCATGCCTCCAAGCATTTGGCGGGCTTCACGTGCAATATTCAACGCTGTTTCAACACTGTTACGTTTAGCCATTGAGATCTGTGCCGCTGTAGCACGATTTTCACTTTTGAGAACACCTAAACGCCAAACCAGTAATTGTCCTTTGGTAATTTCGGTGATCATCTCGGCCAGTTTCTTTTGCTGTAGTTGAAAACCTCCAATCGGCCTGTCGAATTGAACCCGTTCTTTTGAATAGCGCAAAGCCGTATCATAGCAATCCATAGCTGCACCTAAAGCTCCCCAGGCAATGCCATAACGAGCCTGATTTAAACAACCTAAAGGGCCTTTTAATCCTTGCACATTTGGGAAAACATTTTCTTTTGGGACCTTAACATTGTCAAATACGAGTTCGCCGGTAGCCGAAGCGCGCAACGACCATTTATTATGTGTTTCTGGCGTGCTGAAACCTTCCATTCCACGCTCAACAACCATTCCTCTAATAATGTCTTGTTCGTCTTTCGCCCAAACAACTGCCAAATCTGCAAATGGAGCATTGGATATCCACATTTTTGCTCCGTTTAAAACATAATGATCGCCTGCATCTTTAATATTAGTGATCATTCCTGATGGATTAGACCCAAAATCGGGTTCAGTTAATCCAAAGCAACCAAGCCATTCGCCCGAGCCGAGCTTAGGTAAATACTTACGTCGTTGTTCTTCCGAACCATATGCATAAATTGGAAACATAACCAATGAACCCTGAACAGAAGCGGTTGAGCGAATGCCTGAATCACCGCGTTCAAGTTCCTGCATAATTATTCCGTAGGAAATATAATCCATTCCGCCTCCACCATATTCAACCGGAATGGTAGGGCCAAAAGCGCCAATATCTCCCAGGCTTTTTACAACCTGGCGGGGGAATTGTGCTTTTTGAGCGTATTCTTCTATTATTGGGGAGATCTCTTTTTTTACGTAATCTCTTACAGTACTACGAACAAGCTTGTGTTCTTCAGTTAATAATTCATCAAGTAGATAGTAATCTGGCGATTCGTACAAGTCTTGTTTTGACGAACGTTTCTGTTGATCATCTGCGGTTATAAACGTCATAATAGATATTGATTGTTCTATCAAAAATAGAAAAATGAAGCTATTTTTGTAGTATGTCCTTTCAAAAGATTCATTGTATTGCACTTAACGGTTTAGAAGTTTTTGCGCATCATGGTTATTATCCCGAAGAACAACTTATAGGAGGTAGATTTTTAGTAGATGTAAAAGTTGAAACCGACTTTTCAAGTGCTGCCGTGAATGATGATTTAGGTGCAACACTTAATTACGAAACGCTGTTTGAAATTGTTCAGGAAGAAATGAAAACTGCTTCAAAGCTATTAGAGCACGTAGGGCAGCGGATAATTAACCGCATTGCATTAATTTCTGTTAAAATTCAACGTATTGAAGTTAAAATTGAAAAGCTAAATCCTCCATTTGCAGCTAAAATTAAAAGCTCCTCCATTACCATTACTTACTTAAAGCCTAACCATGCAATTCAGTAAAATTACAATTGAAACTATACATCAACTTAAAACAATTGTAAAGCCTCAAAATGTATTTACTGATGAAGAAACGTTAAAGCGTTATTCGCATGATGAAACCGAAGATCTTTCTTTTTTGCCTGAAGTAGTGGTAAAACCTGAAACCACTGAAGAGGTATCAGCGCTATTGAAATTCTGTTACGATAATACAATTGCAGTCACACCACGCGGAGCTGGAACCGGCCTTAGTGGCGGTGCATTACCTGTTTTTGGGGGTATTTCGTTGTCAATGGAGAAGATGAATAAGATCATCGAAATTGATGCGCGGAATTTGCAGGCACACGTTGAGGCTGGCGTTATTACCGAGGTTTTGATTGATGAAGTTGCTAAACGAAATTTATTGTATCCGGTTGACCCTTCGAGCAAAGGTTCATGCTTTATTGGTGGAAATATTGCCCATGGTTCGGGAGGCCCAAGAGTGGTTAAATACGGTACGTTAAGAGATTATATTTTAAACCTTGAAGTGGTTTTACCAAATGGTGAAGTGATCTGGACAGGAGCCAATACCTTAAAATATGCATCGGGCTATAATCTTACACAATTGATGATAGGCAGTGAAGGTACCTTAGGTGTAATTACTAAAGCGGTGCTGAAACTGGTGCCTAAACCTTCGCATAATTTAGTAATGCTGGCTTCGTTTCCATCAGCTGATAGTGCCTGTGAAGCGGTATCGGCGGTTTTTAGAGCAGGCATGACTCCGTCGGCATTAGAATTTATGGAGCGTACCGGTATGGAATGGGTGCTTAAGTATGAGGAGATTAAATTCGAATTAAAAGATAATGTTGAAGCCTATTTACTGGTGGAGGTGGATGGCAATAATCTTGAGACATTAAGGGCTGATTGCGAGAAAATAGGAGAGGTGTTGTATAAGCATGGATGCAGTGATATTCTTTTAGGTGAATCGGCAAGTGAGAAGGAGGAACTTTGGAAAATCAGAAGGAAAATGCCTTTGTCGGTTAAAGCCAATTCGGTGTATAAAGAAGAGGATACGGTAGTTCCACGAGCTGAGCTCCCTAAACTCTTAAAAGGAATTAAGGAAATAGGAAATAAATATGGTTTTAAATCTGTTTGTTATGGCCATGCCGGCGATGGAAATCTGCATGTGAATATTATTAAAGAATCAATGACTGAAGAGGCTTGGGAAAACCAACTTCCATTGGGAATTAAAGAAATTATGCAGCTGACGGTGAAACTGGGTGGTACACTTTCAGGAGAGCACGGTATCGGCTTAATACAAAAGCCATACATGAGCATCAAATTCAGCGAGGTTCATTTGCAACTGATGCGCAGTATTAAACAGGTTTTTGATCCAAAAGGGATTTTAAATCCAGGGAAGATCTTTAATTAAGTATTGAATTAATTCATATTGATAAAAAGTCCTACCGGATGCTCAGCTATCAGGTAGGACTTTTTATTTCTTATTCTTCAGTAAGTGCATACAGCGCAAAGGAAGCTAACCAATGGTCGCCACCATAATTACCCGAAGTAACATGGGGTAAAGTTGTTTTTAAAAAGTTTTGAGCTGTTGAGGTAAAGAGTTTTTTATAAGGATGACCGGCAGGCAATGAACTGGCAATTCCTTTCATGCACCAGGCACGGCTCAGACTTAATCCGTCTAAATGCACGATCTGGTAATCTGTGCGGTCACTAACCACTGGTTGTTTGGTAATATTGCTTATGCCTTCTTTGGAATAAAAGGTGTTTATCCATTTTACAAATTCGGCTTTAGGCAATACCCTTCTCATTAAATCTGCAATTTCGAGACTAGGAGAAAGGAAATCCGTTCCATCAGGTTCCAGGTATGCCGGTGTGTTTTTGTTGTTGAAATAATATTCTTTGCTACGTTTTTTTATCAGCTCAGTGAATTCGGTTTGATGCATTGTATTGGCCCAATCAAGTGCGAACACTAAGCCAAAAGCTGTATTTGGGTGAACTCCTGTTCTGTTTGGATAAGTTTGTTTGGGCAAAAAGGTTGTCCACAGGTTCTTTATCTTTTGCGTTAAAGGTTGCAAACTTGCATACCATTGTTTTCCCAAAGGGTCATTCCATGTATAAAGTTCCATATCCAACTTTAACAGCCATGCCCAGCCATAAGTACGTTCGTAAAAAGCCGAAGTTTTATATTTGGAAAAGTATTCAGTTTCGCCTTTAATTTTTTCGGGTTGAAAACTGTTATTCAATACCTCAATGATTTTGGCTCTGTTAGGCAGATCAGGATAGGTTTTAAGCAGCTTTACCAGCATCCAATGCCCATGTACACTCGAATGCCAATCGAGGCAGCCATAAAATGCCGGGTGAAGTTCATGAGGTAATAATACATGATCGCTTGAAGTATCAGAAACATGGCTGGTTTTATTGGGCCATTCATTTGGAATACAATGCAATGGCATTGCAGCCAGTTTACTAGCCATTTCTGCAGTAAGTAATGGAGATGAATTACTTTGAGCAAAAAGTGATTGCACCAAGAGGAATGTGCAAATGATAAGGTTTAGAATTCTTTGCATTAGCTAAAAATATTGATTAGTAATCCGGCAAAGGTAAATCAATATTTCAAACCATCATTATTCAGATGAAGTTCTTGGAATTAGTAATGGGTCTAAAACGATCTTTTCCGGCTCTTTTTCATAATACTTGTTTTCTTTGATCAGTTTCAGGAATAAACGAGCTGCTTCCTCACCCATTTTTACCGTTTGCTGGTCAACAGTGCTTAATGAAGGCGTAATATGTGCCCCAAAGGCTTCATTTGCAAACCCAATTACTTTTACTTGCTCCGGAACATTGATCTTTAACTCTTTTAACTGTTTTAAAACACCTAAACCTGTATAATCCTCAAAAGCAAAAACACCATCGAATTCAATATTCTCGTTCACTAATTGCTGTATGCAATTTCTGCCTAACTCAATAGAAAGATGTCCGGTAAAGATCAAGCTGTCATCAACCGGCAATCCATGTTTTATTAAAGCTTCTTTGTAACCCTGCAAACGCTCCTTAAAGATCGTCACATTCTGATCAGTTGAAATGTGTACAATACGTTTACAGCCTTGTTTTATTAAGTGTTCGGTAGCCATAAAACCACCTCCGTAGTCATCAATTCTAACATAAGGTACTCCGATCTCATCTACAATACGGTCAAAAAGTAGTAAGGGAATTTTACGTTTTTTCAGATCGATAAAGTGATTGTAATCAGAGGTTTGTAATGCAATTGAAGAGATAATGCCTTCAACGCGGGTTTGTAAAAAGGTATCGATACCCCTTATTTCATCCGCGTATAGCTCCTTCGATTGATACAATAGGATATTATAACCATTGGAATTCATCACCGTTTCAATGCCATGCACAACAGAACTAAAGAAGCTTACGTCGAGTGTGGGTACCAAAACACCTACAATGCGGGTTTTTCCCGAACGAAGGGAAGAGGCCAGTTTGTTTTGCTGATAATTAAGCTTTATGGCCATTTCTTTAACCGCTTCCTTGGTGGAGGCGGCAATGCGCGGATGATCATTTAATGCTTTGGCAACAGTAGAAAACGTGATGTTAAGTTCGCGCGCTATATCATGAATGGTGGTTTTTTTCAACGGTAATAATTTTTGTGGGTTTCACCTTGTAAAGATGGGACAAAAACAGATTTCGTTTCCATCTTAATTTTATTTGTTTTATATCAAACTTAATTTCAATTGTTTGCAGTTTTAGTTTGGAAAAAAATCAAATAAAATTTGGTTTTAAAAACTTTACTTTTACTTTTATTCCAACGTTGGAACAAAGTTAAAACGTTTTTTAAAACGACCAATTTTAAAATAGAAAATCTTGTAACGTCTTGTTATTAAAAGAATATGTTGTTATTAGGAATTGATTTAGGAACATCATCCATAAAGGTATCGGTTGTTGATGCTGCAACACAGCAATGTGTGGCTTCTGCTCAATATCCTGATGTAGAAAATCAGGTGATCTCTTTAAAACCGGGCTGGGCGGAACAATCGCCCGAAACATGGTGGGAACATATTCAGCAGGCCATATTAAGGGCAAACGCAACAAATAAATATAATCCGGTAAATATTGGCGCCATAGGCATAGCTTATCAAATGCATGGCCTGGTAGCTGTTGATAAGCAGCAGAACGTTTTACGTAATTCTATTATCTGGTGTGATAGCCGTGCCGTAGAGATCGGGGAAAAGGCTTTTAATGCAATTGGTCAGGATCGCTGCCTGGCAAGGTTGTTAAATTCTCCGGGAAATTTTACAGCTGCTAAATTGGCTTGGGTAAAAGAAAACGAACCAGCCGTTTTCGAGCAAATTGATAAGGTAATGTTGCCTGGCGATTTTGTTGCCATGAAGTTTACCGGTGAAATCAATACTAACTTCTCTGCACTTTCTGAAGGTATTTTCTGGGATTTTGAGACCAATGATGTTTCAAGCGATGTGATGAACTATTTCGGCTTCAATAGAGATCTTATTCCTTCTATTCAACCAGTTTTTTCTAATTACGGAACTGTAAAGACTGATGTTGCCCAAAAATTGTCCTTAACAGCAGGTATTCCTGTTACGTACAAAGCAGGCGATCAGCCTAACAATGCTTTATCCTTAAATGTATTAAACCCAGGTGAAGTTGCCGCTACCGCCGGAACTTCAGGCGTTATTTACGGAGTGAGTGATGAACTTACTTACGACCCTCAATCGCGTGTTAATCCATTTGCACATGTTAATTATTCCATAGACAAAGTTCGCTTAGGTGTATTGCTATGTATTAACGGAACGGGAATTTTAAACAGATGGGTTAAAGACACTTTTAATGTAAGCAATTATAACGAAATGAATGAGGAAGCAAGGACTGTTGCTGTGGGTAGTGATGGTTTACGCATCCTTCCATTTGGCAACGGTGCTGAACGTATACTCAATAACAGGTTAATTGGTGCTCACTTGCAAAATATGGATTTGAACAGGCATTCCCGTGCTCATGTTTTCAGGGCTGCACAAGAAGGAATCGCCTTTGCCTTTAGGTACGGTTTAGACATTATGCGCTCAAACGGCATGCATCCGAGTGTAATTAAGGCCGGTTTGGCAAATATGTTTCAAAGCGAATTATTTACGGAGGCATTTGTGAACGCCACGAATGTTCCGGTTGAATTATATAAAAACGATGGAAGCGTAGGCGCTGCATTAGGAGCCGGTATAGGTGTTAAAGTTTTTGCTTCGGCAGCTGATGCGTTTGCCAGCATGAAAGCAGTAAAAACGGTTGAGCCAAGTCAGTCAGCAACTTATGAAGAAGCTTACCAAGACTGGAAAGGATTTTTGAATAAACAGATTAACAATACTTTACAAGAAGAAATTTTATGTCACAAGTAGTTTTAGGGAACAAGGAATATTTTAAAGGAATAGGGCAGATCAAATTTGAAGGTCCACAAACTGACAATCCATTTGCCTATCGCTGGTACGACGGAAATAAAGTTGTAGCAGGTAAAACCATGAAAGAGCATTTACGATTTGCAGTAGCTTACTGGCATTCGTTCTGCGGTAGCGGTGCAGATCCGTTTGGCGAAGCAACACATATTTTTCCATGGAATGAGAAAGCTGAAGCTGTTGATCGTGCTAAAGATAAAATGGATGCAGCTTTTGAGCTGATCACCAAATTAAATCTTCCTTACTACTGTTTCCATGATGTTGACCTTGTAGACTTCGGTAATAATATCCTTGAAAACGAAAAACGACTAAATGCCATTACCGAATATGCTAAAGAAAAGCAAAAAGCAAGTGGCGTAAAACTGTTGTGGGGAACCGCTAATTTGTTCTCTCACCGTCGCTATATGAATGGTGCTTCAACCAACCCTGATTTTCATGTATTAACGCACGGTGCAGCCCAGGTTAAAGCAGCGTTAGATTCAACAATTGCTTTAGGTGGCGAAAACTATGTATTCTGGGGTGGCCGCGAAGGATATATGAGTTTGTTAAATACTGACATGAAACGTGAGCAGGAGCATTTGGCTAATTTTTTAAGAACAGCCCGTGATTATGCGCGTTCGCAAGGATTTAAAGGTACTTTCTTTATTGAGCCTAAACCATGTGAGCCTTCAAAACACCAGTACGATTATGATGCAGCCACTGTTATCGGTTTCTTGCGCCAATATGATCTGTTAAATGATTTTAAATTAAATATTGAAGTTAACCACGCTACATTGGCTGGTCATACCTTCCAACACGAGCTTCAGGTTTCTGCTGATGCAGGTTTATTGGGTTCAATTGATGCCAACCGTGGAGACTATCAAAACGGATGGGATACCGATCAGTTCCCAAATAACTTAAACGAACTGGCTGAGGCAATGCTGGTTATTTTACAATCGGGTGGTTTACAAGGTGGCGGTATCAACTTTGATGCTAAGATCCGCAGAAACTCAACTGATCAAGCCGATCTGTTTCATGCCCACATTGGTGGCGCCGACAATTTTGCCCGTGCTTTGGTAATTGCAGATAATATTCTTCAAAAATCAGATTTCTTAAAATTAAGAAAAGAGCGTTACGTTTCGTTTGACAGTGGAAAAGGTAAAGAGTTTGAGCAAGGAAAATTAACGCTTCAGGACCTGAGAGACTTTGCCGTTGCCAATGGCGAGCCTGAAGTAAGAAGCGGTAAACAAGAGTATATCGAGAACTTGATCAATCGTTATATCTAATTTTTCTGTGGCTGCAAGGTATTAACGAAAACTTTAATACTTTGCGGCTCTCATTATAGTTTGAAAAAACGGTATTATGAATATAGGCCCGCAGGGTTGCCGTTAAATAGCCAATTGAATTTAAAACGACCAATTAAAATTTTTCAACTCGAAACGTAATTTTTTTATGAAAACACTTGAGACTAAGGATTACATCGTTTTCCTGGTTTACTTTCTGATTATCGCCGTTTATGGCTTTTGGGTATATCGTAGGAAGAAATCAGCCAATGCAACCTCAAAAGATTACTTTTTAGCCGAAGGCTCATTAACATGGTGGGCAATCGGTGCGTCATTGATCGCTTCAAACATTTCTGCCGAGCAATTTATCGGTATGAGCGGTTCAGGCTTTAAGCTGGGACTAGCCATTGCTACTTATGAGTGGATGGCAGCAGCTACATTAATAATTGTGGCTGTTTTCTTTATCCCGGTATATCTTAAAAATAAGATCTACACCATGCCGCAGTTTTTAAATAAGCGGTATAATTCAACGGTGAGCATGATCATGGCCGTGTTTTGGTTATTACTGTATGTAGTGGTTAACCTTACTTCCATCTTGTATTTGGGGGCTTTGGCAATCACGAGCATTTCGGGTATCGATTTAAACATCTGTATGTTTGCCCTTGCTGCATTTGCTGTTATAATTACGTTAGGTGGAATGAAGGTAATTGGTTATACCGATGTTATTCAGGTATTCTTCCTGATCTTGGGAGGATTGGCCACTACTTATTTAGCCTTGAATATGGTATCTGAACATTACGGATCTTCAGGCGTATTAAGTGGTTTCAGTCACCTAACAAATAAAGCAGGTGATCATTTCCATATGATTTTCGATAAGAGTAACCCTAATTATATGAGCTTGCCTGGCTTAACTGTGTTAATTGGTGGTATGTGGATTGTGAACCTAAACTATTGGGGTTGTAATCAATACATTACCCAGCGTGCACTAGGTGCCGATCTGAAAACTGCCAGAGGGGGTATCTTATTCGCCGCCTTCTTAAAGATGTTAATGCCGCTTATAGTGGTGATACCTGGTATTGCTGCTTACTTATTATATAAAGAAGGCGCTTTCCAAACAGAGATGCTTCAAGGTGGAGAGGTAAATCCTGATAAGGCCTATCCTGTATTATTAAACTTATTACCTGCTGGTTTAAAAGGTCTGTCGTTTGCTGCTTTGGTAGCTGCAGTTGTTGCTTCATTAGCCGGTAAGGCCAACAGTATCGCTACTATTTTTACGTTGGATATCTATAAAAAAGTATTCAATACCAATGCTAATGAAAAGAAGCTGGTTAATATTGGTAAAATAACGGTAGTGGCGGCAATGCTTTTAGCTATTATCATTGCTCCGCATTTAGGAATTGATAAAAAAGGTGGATTCGAGTACATTCAGGAATATACCGGATTTGTGTCACCTGGAATTTTTGCCATGTTTATCCTTGGTTTCTTCTGGAAACGTACTACCTCTAATGCGGCTTTATTTGCAACTATTGGAGGTTTTATCCTATCAGTATTCTTTAAATTCCTTCCAACTTTCGCTGATTTATCTTTCCTTGCTTCAAGCGGTTTCTCAAAAGATAATGGCTCGGGCGTTTATGAAATTCCATTCCTTGACCGTATGGGTTTTGTATTTGCAATTTGTGTGGCAATTATGGTTATTATCAGTTTGCTTGAAGGTAAAAAAGCTATTTCTGATGAAGTTGAGTTAGTTGATGATACTCATCATTTTGAAGAAGATGCAGAGGTTGTTACCACTGATGCAAATACAACTGTTAAAGTGAAAAAATCTAAAGGCCTTGAAGTGGATACAAGTATGTTTAAAACCACTCCTGGTTTTGCAGTAGGAGCCTTAATTATTGTAGGTCTTCTCGTAGCTTTATATACCATATATTGGTAATCGATTAAATGATAACGGGGTTAAGCGGATTAACTGTTTTGATAATTGCTTAACCCCGCAATCATTTTGTGGATTTAGAATTTTGTGATATGAGACCCCGATTTATACTTTTCGTTTTACTGACCTTGCTGGCTAAAACAGTTGCTTTAGCACAAGATGGTCAATATCAGTTCCTGCATTTAGATATTCATAAAGGTCTGTCTCATAATGAGGTGAATTGCATTTTTAAAGATGCGAAAGGATTCATGTGGTTTGGAACCATGTCGGGCCTTAACCGCTACGATGGGTATAAATTCAAAGTTTTTAAGCATAATCTCAATGACACTACTTCATTAAATGACGATTACATCTCTAATATTTTTGAAGGACCGGGAAATAAGCTTTGGGTTCAAACCCGTACCGGTTTCAATATCTACGATCCGCTTACCGAAACATTTAACCGCAATGTTCAGCCTGTTTTAGCCGCAATTGGCATTAACGATATTGCGATTAAGGAAATTAAAAAAGATAAAAAGGGCAATTATTGGTTCTTGAGCCAGCAATCGGGCCTTTACAAATACAATGAACAGACTAAAAAACTGATTCATTATCTCAATAACAGAAGTAACTTAAGTTCTCCGGATGCAAGCTTAATCACTGGTTTTGCCGAGAACAAACGTGGAGATCTATGGATCATTCATGCCAATGGCGTAGTAGAACTCCTCAATCCGCAAACTGATAAGGTTGTTTCAAGAGTTTATCCTTACAGTAAACCATTAGCCCAGGCATTTGAGTTTAGAATATACGTTGATGAACAGGATGATTTTTGGGTATTTAACAATACTTCACCAGCAGGAGTGATTTACTACGATCTTGCTTCGAAAAAATTTCTACCTATAAATAAAGATTCCGGAAACATAAAGCTGAACTCAAATATTGTATTAGGATTAGTTCAGGATGGTTCTGGAATTATTTGGATTGCAACCGACCATGGTGGCGTTAACTTAATTGATAAGAAAACTTTTAAGATCCGTTACCTTCTTAATAATGAAGATGATAGCAAGTCGATAAGCCAAAATAGCATTATTACTATTTTTAAAGATAACACCGGTATTATTTGGGCCGGAACTTTTAAAAAAGGAATTAGTTATTATCACGAAAACATCATTCAATTTCCGTTGTACAAACGGCATCAGGCTGATAATAGATCATTGCCTTACGAAGATGTAAATCGCTTTGTGGAAGACTCGAAAGGTAATATCTGGATTGGGACAAACGGAGGAGGACTTCTTTATTTCAATCGCAAAGCCGGAACTTTTACCCAGTATTTGCACAATGCAAATAATCCAAACAGCCTAAGTAACGACGTAATTGTTGGGATGCACATTGATAATGAGCAAAAGCTTTGGATCGGAACTTATTACGGAGGTTTAGATTGTTATGACGGTAATAAGTTTACGCATTATCGTCACAATCCGAATGATCCGACAAGCCTTAGCGACGATCGTGTTTGGGATATATTGGAAGATTCACAAGGTCGTTTATGGGTAGGTACGCTTTCTGGAGGTTTGGATCAATTAGATCGTAAAACAAAAACCTTTAAACATTTCAATCCGAAAGTGCCTAATACAGTTCGTTCCAATTATATTTCGTCATTACTTGAAGATAAGCAAGGAAATATTTGGATAGGAACCTCCGAAGGTTTTGATGTGCTTGATAAACAAACCGGCAAATATTTTCATTATGGCTATGAAGAACGTAATCAGAACAGCCTTAGTAACAATAATGTAATTACTTTTTTAAAGGATTCATCGGGTAGGGTGTGGGTAGCAACGCGTGAAGGACTGAATGTTTATGACTATAAAAGAAATAAACTGGCAACCCTTGATATTAAAAACGGTTTACCCGGAAATACCATTGTTGCCATTTTAGAAGATAACAACCAACATGTATGGGTAAGCACACCAAATGGAATTGCTGAAATTACTGTTTCTACTAACCCACAAAAGGAACTGTCGTTTCAAATTAAATCGTATGACGAACAGGATGGTTTGCAGGGCAGAGCGTTTAATGAACGTTCGGCATTAAAAACTTCAAAAGGAGAATTGATCTTTGGAGGAGGAAACGGGTTTAATCTTTTCAACCCGGCAAGCATCAAGTCAACTCAAAATACGGCTCCTATAATACTTACTGACTTACAGGTTTTTAATCAAAGTGTTTTAATTGGTCAGAAAAACAACGGTAGCGTTTTACTTAAAAAAGCCATTAACGAAACCGATGAGATCGTTATCAATCATAATCAAAACGTTTTCTCGCTTGAATTTGCAGCATTGAACTATACACATCCGGATAAGATCAGGTATGAGTATAAGCTTGAAGGATTTGACAAAGATTGGTTGATTGTTGATGGAGACACCCGCAAAGCCACTTATACCAACCTTGATGCCGGTGATTATGTTTTCAAAGTAAGGGTTATTTCAAACGATAATGTGGTTAACGGCAAGGAACTCACGCTAAACGTTAAGGTATTACCACCTTTTTGGAAAAGTCCACTTGCCTACATTTTATATTCCCTGGTTTTTGTGGGTATTTTATTTTATAGCCGAAAACGCAGTATTGAAAAATTACGGTCAAAATTTACCCTGGAGCAAGAACGTCAACAGGCTCAGCGCATGCATGAGCTGGATATGATGAAAATTAAATTCTTCACCAACGTAAGTCATGAATTCCGTACTCCATTATCATTGATCTTAGCTCCTTTGGATAAAATGCTTAAGCAAACTGATGATAAGGATCAGATCGTACAGCTTCAACTTATAAACCGTAACGCCAAGCGCTTGCTGAACATGGTTAATCAGTTGCTCGACTTTAGGAAGATGGAGGTGAGGGAGCATAAACTTTATCCAAAGCGCGGAAACATTATTCAGCTGATCAAAGAAATATCGTACTCATTTACAGATATGGCTGAAAAGAAGAATATTGATTTCAAGTTTAGTTCTGATATTCAGTCACTTGTAACCGATTGTGATCATGAAAAACTCGAACGGATACTCTTCAACTTGCTTTCAAACGCTTTTAAGTTTACGCCTGAAAGTGGTGAAATAAGTGTTCGGGTAAATTTGATTGAATTGGATGAAAATTCGGCAATTAAAACCTTGGAAATATTGGTTAGGGACAGTGGAATTGGTATTGAGCACGACAAGCAAGAGCAAATTTTCGAACAGTTTTTCCAAAATGAGGTCCCTGGTTCTATTGTAAATCAAGGAAGTGGAATTGGCCTTGCCATTACCAAAGAATTTGTAAAACTTCATAAAGGAACAATTTCAGTTGAAAGTGAACCTGGCGAAGGCAGCTGTTTTATAGTCCACTTGCCATTGAAATTAGTTGATTTGCAAACCGTTAAGTCAATAACTGAAGAGGATGATGAGGAGCTGGCTGAAGAAGCTGAAATTAAATTTGAAAAAGGAACCAAGAAAACAACCTTGCTTTTAGTGGAAGACAATGAAGATTTTAGGTTCTACTTAAAAGATAACTTAAAACAGCATTTTAACATAATTGAAGCGTCAAACGGGAGGGAAGGTTGGCAAAAGGCGCTATCACAACACCCTCATTTAATTGTTAGTGATATAACTATGCCCGAAATGAATGGTATAGAGTTATGTAACAAGCTTAAACATGATAAACGGACCTCTCACATCCCGATTATTTTACTGACTGCATTAATTGGTGAAGATCAGTTGCTTAAGGGTTTGGAAAGCGGTGCGAACGATTATATGACAAAACCTTTCAATTTTGAGGTGCTGTTATCGAAAATTAAAAACCTGTTGCAGCAGCAAGAATCACTGAAAAAAGCATTTCAAAAGCAAATTGAGGTTAAGCCTTCTGAAATTCAGATAAGCTCTTTAGATGAAAAGTTTATTCAGCATGTATTAAAGGTTGTTGAGGATAATATCAGCAATTCCGAGTTTTCGGTGGAAGAGCTGAGTGCCGGCGTAAATATGAGTAGGGTAGCCCTTTACAAAAAAATATTGACCATTACGGGAAAAACCCCAATCGAGTTTATCAAATCTATTCGACTAAACCGAGCCACACAATTGTTAGAGAAAAGCCAGCTTACGGTTTCGGAAATTGCTTATGAAGTTGGATTTAACAATCCTAAGTACTTTACCAAAATATTTAAAGCGGAGTTTGGGATAATACCATCTGCGTATGCCAGCGAAAAACAGAAATTTGAAGAAGAATCGCATTTATAACAGTTTTTTAGTTCTCGTATAATTTTAGTTAAACCTTCGAAAAATGACGCTTTTCGAAGGTTTTATTTTTGAACGATCGGCCCTCCTTGAATATCATCACCCTGTCAAATTAATTCCTCGCTTATTTCATGATTTATTACTTAATACCTGGGTGCTTTTGGGCTTCTTTTCTGTGGAATTTTCCTTTTCTACCTTAAAACTTGGAGTTCATCAGTTTTCTTATTAAGAATTTTTTTTTGAAATTGTATTGATTAGAGTGTCGTTTTTATTACTGAAAGCTTAATAAACCATTTTCAAAATCCTATTATTTAATCAATACTAATCCATATTTCTTATAGGTTTCATTACAACTGAATTTTACCGTTTGAGGGAATAATTACTTCAATTTGCTCACATATTTTCAGTTAGGCATTTAAATATTCAATCCATATCGATGTAGAAACGGTTATAATTAATTAACTACTTATAGGTCAATTAATTATGTTGTAAAGAATGTTTTAAATGGTTAACATTTTTACCCCTAAAAGGAAACATTTTACCCCCATCATAATACTAATCAGTATCTATTTTCAGCCTCTGAACCAATTTATTTAATCATCAATTGGCTGCACCCCCAAGGTAAAGTCAATTACAATTTAATGTATTATGTCGCAACGTTTACTTGCTTGTTTTTTGGTGGGGTCTGTTATTTCAGTATGTAGTTTAACAGAAGCAAGGGCTCAAAACAGCAATTATCAAAAGCTATCAAACGGAGTATTGGTTTCAGTACAAAAAACTTCGGTATTAAAACCTAAAGTGGTTAAGCTGGAAGTTATCAATGATAAGATCATTCACGTTATAGCCTCTCCTCAAAATGAATTACCTACACAAAAAAGTTTAATGGCCATTACCCAACCGGCAGCCACTGCAAATTGGAGTGTTGTTCAGTCGGGGGATGTAATTACCGTTAAAACGGCTGAGCTGAATGCTTTAGTATCGGCAACTACCGGTGTAGTTTCTTTTACCGATAAAAATGGCAAGCAAATTTTAAATGAGGTTGCTGAAGGTGGTAAAACCTTTACACCTGCTACTTATACCGGTGAGGCCACTTATCAGCTAAGACAAGCTTTTGAATCTGGGGCAGATGAGGCTTACTATGGTTTAGGCCAGCACCAGGAAGATTTAATGAACTACAAAAACCGCCATGTTGACTTGTATCAGTACAATACCAAAGTGGCTATACCTTTTGTAGTCTCAAATAAAAACTACGGTATTTTATGGGATAACTACTCTTTAACTGCAGTAGGAGATACCCGCAATTTCCAGCCTCTATCAGCTTTAAAACTTTATGATGATAAAGGTAACGTTGGATGGCTTACTGCTACTTATGGTTCTAAAAGCAATGCAGGCAGCACTAAATCAATTGTTCGTGCCGAATCAGAGATCGATTATTCCTTCTTAAAAGATCAGCATAAGTTTCCTCAAGGTTATAATCTTGCCGATGGATTGGTACAATGGACCGGTTCGATCGAATCATCTTATACCGGATTACATCAGTTCCAGGTGAAGTATGCCGGATACATGAAGATCTGGGTTGATGGTAAATTATTAGCTGATAAATGGCGCCAGGCCTGGAATCCGGGATCGTCCCTTGCTGATGTACAAATGGTTAAAGGCAAAAAATATTCAATTAAAATTGAATGGTTGCCTGATGGAACTGAATCATATTTGGCAGTTAACTGGTTAAGTCCGGTTCCTGAGGCCGAAAAAAATACGTTTGCCTTTGCATCTGAAGCAGGTGATGCTATTGATTATTACTTTATCTCCGGTAAAAATGCTGATGAAGTTATTAGCGGCTACCGCACTATTACTGGTAAAGCCAATATTTTGCCTAAATGGGCAATGGGTTTTTGGCAAAGCCGCGAACGTTATAAAACTCAGGACGAGATCTTAAATACAGTTAAAGAATTCAGAAGCAGAAAAATTCCTATTGATGGTATCGTTCTCGACTGGTCATACTGGAAACAAGATGACTGGGGTAGCCATGAGTTTGATGCTTCACGTTTCAGCAATCCAGCTGAAATGATCAGCACCTTGCACGACAAATACCATACACGCTTTATGATTTCGGTATGGCCTAAGTTTTACGAGGGAGTTGCCAATTACAACTACATGAATGAAAATGGATGGTTGTACAAACGCAATATTGCCGATCAACGCAGAGACTGGATCGGAAAAGGATACACTTCTACTTTTTACGATGCCTTAAATCCTGATGCCAGAAAAGGCTTCTGGAACTTATTGAACAAGAATTTATATAGCAAAGGTGTTGATGGTTGGTGGATGGATGCAGCTGAACCGGATGTGCATTCGAACTTAGATATTCCTGCTCGTCAGAGTGTAATGACCCCAACAGCTATTGGTTCAGGTGTGAAATATTTCAATGCTTTTCCTTTCGGTAATGCAATGGGTATTTATGAAGGTCAGCGTGAAGTTAATCCGAATGATCGCGTAATTATTCTAACCCGCTCGGCGCATGCCGGTCAGCAACGTTTCTCTACCATTGTTTGGAGTGGAGATATTGCTTCGCGTTGGGAAGATTTTAAAACGCAGATCCCTGCAGGTATCAACTTCTCTCTTTCTGGTATTCCTTACTGGAGCATGGACGCAGGAGGTTTTTCAGTTGAGCGCCGTTACGAGCACGCTCAGGGTGCCGATTTAGATGAATGGAGAGAATTAAACACCCGTTGGTATCAGTTTGCGGCATTCGTTCCTGTTTTCCGTGTGCATGGTCAATTCCCATTCCGCGAGATCTATAACATTGCTCCAGAAAATCATGCAGCTTACAAAAGCATGATGTATTATAATAAACTACGCTACCGCCTAATGCCTTATATCTATTCATTAGCTGGTCAGGCTTACCACAATGATTATACAATTATGCGTGGTTTGGTAATGGATTTTGCTGCTGATCCGGCGGTAAACAACATTGCAGATGAGTACATGTTTGGCCCTTCACTTTTAATTAACCCTGTTTATAATTATCACGCAATCAATCGTTCGGTGTATTTACCTAAAGGGTCTGGATGGTATAATTTCTACACAGGTGCTTATTCAAATGGTGGACAAACGCTAACAGCCGATGCGCCATATGAGCGTATTCCGGTTTATGTTAAAGAAGGTTCGATCATTCCTTTCGGCCCTGAATTACAATACACTTCTGAAAAACCTGCCGAGCAGCTAACCCTGTACGTTTACACAGGAAGCAACGGTAAGTTTAATTTATATGAAGATGAGGGCTCTAATTACAACTACGAAAAAGGAGCATTTTCAACTATCAGCTTTAAGTATAATGAACAAAACCGAACGCTAAGTATTGGTGAGCGTAAAGGCAGCTTTAATGGTATGCTGGCTAAGAGAACATTCAAAATTGTTTGGATGAACAAGAACAAGGCTAAAGCGTTCGATTTGAATCAAAAAGCAGATAAAACAGTTACGTACGAGGGAAAACCAATTTTAATTACTCAATAAATGCAAAAAATCAATTTTTAAGTTTTTAAACCAATTATTAATATGAATAGAACAACTACAAGAAAAGGAATGATAGTCTTTATATGGACTATGATTTTTGCACTCTCCGCTAGTCTGTCGTTTGCTCAAACAGCCCGGACAATTAAAGGGCAGGTAATCGATGAAAAAGACTTACAGCCAATCCCGGGTGCCATTGTTAAAATTAAGGGCACTACTACTGGTACAGCCACTGACAATGAGGGTAACTTCTCAATTGAAGCTAAAAACGGTGATGTGTTGTTAATCAGCTTTTTAGGTTATAATGAGCGCAGTGTAACCATTGGCGCAAGTAATAGCTATAATATTAAATTAAGCAATGAATCTAAATCTCTTGAAGAGGTTGTAGTTATCGGTTACGGTGTACAAAAGAAAAAGTTAGTAACTGGTGCTAATATGCAGGTTAAAGGTGATGACTTACATAAACAAAGTACTACCAATGCATTACAGGCTTTACAAGGTCAGGCTGCCGGTGTTCAAATTACTTCGGTATCTGGTCAACCTGGTGATCCATTAAGTGTAATTATTCGTGGTAAAGGTACAGTTGGGAGCGTTTCTCCTCTATATGTGGTGGATGGAGTTCAAACCGGTGATATTTCTTACTTAAACCCAGCAGATATTGAATCGGTTGATATATTGAAAGATGCCGCTTCTGCAGCTATTTATGGTTCGCAATCAGCCAATGGTGTTGTTTTGGTTACTACTAAGAGCGGTAAAGTTGGACAAAAAGCTCAAATTACTTTTGATGCTTATTTCGGTCAGCAAAGTTTAGCAAAAAAAGCTCAATTGTTAAATGCTTCTGAGTATGCAACTTTAATGAATGAAGCTGCATTCAATTCTGGCAAAGCTCCTTATTTTTCTAATGGCGATATTTCTCAAATGGGAGCCGGAACAGACTGGTTAGGAGAGATGTTTGTAGATCAGGCACCAACTTCGAATTATTCATTTGGAGCGAATGGTGGTAGTGAGTTTTCAAGCTATTCTGCGTCGTTAGCTTATACCAATCAACAAGGTATTGTAGGTGGAAAGGATCTTTCTAACTATGAGCGCTATAGTATCAGACTTAATTCGGATCATAAACTTTATAAAAACATTATTACCCTAGGAGAGAACGTAACTTTTTCATACGTTAACAATAATGGTATTGGAACAGGTGGCCAATATAATAATACGCTTCGTGGAGCTTTTGCAACCAGTCCATTTGTACCAATGTATGATGAGAATGGTGAATTTTATGACAATAGTTTGTCTACCTGGAATAATGGAGAGGCGAATCCTTACGCTCAGATGTATTACAATAATCAGAATAGAAATAACAACCAACGTTTGTTAGGTAATATCTATTTGGGAGCTGAGCCTATTAAAGGATTACGTTTCAGAACAAGCGTGGGCTTAGATTATGCAAGCTTTGAAGGTCGTTCTTTCAATCCTATTTATAAACTTTCCATTTATTCATTCAACAATGCCTCAAGGGTGTTTCAGAGTATGAATAAAGGTCAATCATTAACCTGGGATAACCAGTTAAGCTATAATTTCAAATTAAATAATAATCATGCATTTGAAGTAATGGCCGGAACTTCTTCGTTCCAATCTTCAGGTTCTGGTTTAAATGCTGGTAATAGCGACTTAATTTTCGATGATTTAAACCATGCATGGTTAACAAATGCAACTAATAGAAGCAATGCTTCTGCAATTGGTTTTGGTGGTTCAGCCTATTCACCTGAAAAACGCATGTCGTATTTTGGTCGTTTAACCTATAACTATAAAGAAAAGTATATGATTAATACCACTTTACGTGGTGACGGATCTTCTCGTTTTGCCGAAGGTCATCGTTGGGGCTTTTTCCCTTCTGTTTCTGCAGGTTGGGTAGCTTCTAATGAAGATTTCATGAAAAACTCTTCTTGGTTAAACTTCTTTAAATTAAGAGCTAGTTGGGGTCAGGTAGGTAACCAAAACATTGCACCTTATCTATACTTATCTCCAATCAGCTTCGCAAATACTAACTATATTTTCGGTTCTGAAGAGGGTCAACTTGTACCTGGTTCGTTTCCAAGTCAATTAGGTAATCCTAATTTAAAATGGGAAACTTCTGAACAAACCAATATTGGTTTCGATGCAAATGTTTTAAACAATAAGTTAACCATTAACGCCGATTTCTATATTAAGAAAACCAAAGATTGGTTGATTGCTGCTCCAGTGATCGCATCTACTGGTTTTAGCACCATGATGATCAACGGTGGTGACGTGAAAAACTCAGGGGTTGAATTGGCTTTAACCTACAAAGATCGCGCTGGTCAATTTGGTTACTCAATTGGTGTTAATGGTGCTTACAATAAAAATGAGGTGGGCCAAATTCCTACTGCCGATGGTATTGTTCACGGTAGTACCAATTCATTATATGCCAACTCAGGTGAGTTTTATCGCGCCCAAAATGGTTACGCAATGGGTTATTTCTGGGGCTTGAAAACTGATGGTGTTTTCCAAACCGCCGAAGAAGCTACTGCTTATCAGCATAATGGTAAAAGAATTCAGCCTGATGCCGTTGCGGGTGATGTTAAATACGTTGACAGAAATAATGATGGACAGATTAATGACCAGGATAAAACCATGATCGGTAATCCAAATCCAGATTTTACTTTTGGTATTACCCTTGGTGCAGATTTCAAAGGATTTGATTTCTCATTACAAGCATCAGGTGTTGCCGGTAATGATTTAGTACAATCATGGAGAGATCAGTCAAGTTCTAAAGGAAACTACTCTGCTGCTATGTTAGATCGTTGGCATGGTGAAGGTTCTTCAAATTCATTGCCTCGCTTAACAGAAGACAATAGAAATTGGACAACCTTCTCTGATCTTTATGTTCATAAAGGCGATTATTTAAAAATTAACAATGTAACGTTGGGTTACGATTTCAGTCACCTGACTAAAAACAGTTATTTAAGTAAATTAAGGTTCTACTTCTCAGTACTTAATCTGTACACCTTTACTTCTTATAACGGTATGGATCCTGAAATTGGGTACTCTGATAGCTTCGCTTCAGGTATTGATTTAGGCTACTATCCACGCCCACGTACCATTATGTTTGGTGCGAATATCAAATTCTAAACATTGTTTTTTAAGTTATGAAAAAGATAAAATTATATATACTCACATTTTCACTCCTTTCGGCTGGGGCGTGTACAAATGATTTTTTAGATACAGAATCAGTTACCTTGGTTTCTGATGAAAACTATTATTCTACTACTAAAAACGTTTATTCGGCATTGGTAGGATGTTATGATGGCTTACAAACTGTATGGGCCGGTGGGGTAAGTTTACCTGTTGCTTCAGAAGTAATGTCTGACAACGCCTTTGGTGGTACCGGTAACGCTGATGGATTTAACCATCAAATGATGGATGAGATGGATAAACTAAGGTCTCCATCAGACGTTGACTTGTTTGGAGCAAACTGGTCAGCTTATTATACGGCAATCAATCGTTGCAATACCCTTATTAACAGAACCCAGGAAAAAGAGTGGGGAACTAACCAGGAGTTAATTAATACTTATATAGCCGAAGCTCGTTTTTTACGTGCTTACCTGTACTTTGATATGGTTAGATTATGGGGAAACATTCCATTATTAACTAGTTCTACTACAGAGAACCTTCCTCAGGCTAACCCTGATGATGTTTATAAAGTAATCGCTGAAGATTTAAAGTTTGCAAAGGAAAATTTAATTTCTACAAACTATGCTGCTCAACCGGCAACTGAACGTGGTCGTGCAACTAAATGGGCTGCAGAAGCCTTATTGGGTCGTGTATTTTTGTATTACACAGGTTATTATGGCAAAGCTGATTTAGCTGGAGTTGTATCTAAGGCAGATGCATTAGCAGCAGTGGAAGATGTGATTACTAATGGTGGTTTCTCACTAATTCCTGATTTTAAAAATTTATGGCCTGTTGCAGGTACTAATTATGCAGGTGAAGACAATAGTGAGACAGTATTTGCAATTAAGTATACCTACACAAGTGATTATAACGGAAACACTGATGGTAACCATTGGTTAGTAATGACCGGATTACGTGGGGTGAATAGTTTTCCATATGGTGCTGGTTGGGGTGCTGAAACCGTGAATCCTAAACTGTGGTCGGCATTTAGTGATAAGGATACCCGCAGAAACGCTTCAATTTTATCAATAGAAGGTGAAGGAGTTCCTTTCAACGCGACTAAAAAAGCTGATCAACGTGAGTATACAGGTTACTTCATGAAAAAATATATTCCATTGGTAGATGAAAATAATGTTTCTGTAACTGATCCGTTTGGTCAAAAAAGCTTTATGATCAGCCAGTTTGCCGATTATGTTTCAATTCGATATGCTGATGTATTGTTAATGGCTGCTGAGTTAGGAAGTGGTAATGCCCAGAAATATTTCGATGATGTAAGAAAACGCGCGTATAAAACGAATTTCACTTCATTGGGTGTAACTCAGGATAATATTATGAAAGAAAGACGCTTTGAATTCGTAGGTGAAGGTTTACGTTACTGGGATCTTCTTCGTCAGGGTGTAAGTGTTGCAGCTGGAACTATTGCCGAAACTACAACTGTGTTGAACGGTGGTGTATCAACTGCTAAAACCATTTCTGCGGCTAATTTCAACACGACAAAAGGTTTGCAGCAAATTCCAAATACGCAAATCACACTTTCAAATGGCGTGTTAAAACAAAATGCTGGTTGGTAATCAGTTAATCGATAATTAAATAAATAACGAACGTTAAAGGCAATTGCAATACGAGTAATAACACAAATTGTAATTGCCAATACTTAACAATTTTCGATATGAAACATTTAAAAAAATTCATCTGGGTTGTCCTTATCGGGATATCATTCATTACATCCTGCCAGAAGGAAACATATGAATTGGGCAGATTGCTCGATAAATCAGAGATAAAATTTGAAGTAGTTCAGGATTTGGTAGCCGATCCGGGAGGTAATACTGTTATTTTAATTAACAAAACTCCTGGTACCATTGCAAAATGGGATTATGGTACTGGTAAATCAATGAAGGATAGAGATACTATTCGATATGCTTTCAAAGGAGATTATACTGTTAATTTATCCTTCGCTACAGATGGAGGAATAGTTGAAGCTGATCCCGTTACAGTAAAAGTAACTGCCGATAATTTGAATTATGTAAGTGATCCTTTGTGGATTGCCCTTTCAGGTGGACCTGGTAATGAAAAAAGTTGGGTTCTTGATGTTACAGCGAAATATTTTGCTGGCCCGCTCTTCTTTGCCGGCACAAACAATGAATGGCCTTACACTAAAGAAACAGAGTCATTTGGTTGTGGAGGAAGTGATTGCTGGAACTGGAATCCTCAAAATGATCCAAGCTGGTTAGTTCCATCAGGCGATTACGGTACAATGACCTTTAGCTTAAAGGGCGGTCCTTTTGTGAAAACTAACCATTTAATGCTTTCTGGTCGCGGACAAGAGTCGGGAACTTATTATTTAGATAAAGACAAGAAAACATTAACAATGACAGGTGCTACTCCACTACACGATACTTTCCGCGATGGATGTGTAGGTGAATGGGGTAAAATAAGAGTAATGTCGTTAACAGAAAATACCATGCAGTTAGCGGTATTACGTACTTCATGCGAAGGCCCTTGTTTATTGATTTATAACTTCATTAGTAAAGAATACTCTGACAACTGGGTTCCACCTGCACCACCAGCTGGCGATGACTTTGATGAAGGCTTTAATCCTGCACTAAGCAGTAATGAACTAGTGGATATGTTAACCGGAACTTCAACACGCACTTGGGGTCTTGATGTTAACGGTAACCCTGTTGACTGGGTTGCTAAAGGTAAAGGATGGACTGCTGGTCAAGGTGATTCAAGAGATTGGGGTTGGAACGATAGCTGGGTTGCAGCTGCTACCAATTCATGGATTAAATTTGAAAAAACTGGGTTAAAGTATACTCGTAGCCAAAACGGTACACTTACTTCTGGTACGTTCTCTGTAGACGCAAGCACGAACGAGATTAATTTGGGAAGCAATACGCTTATTCAGAATGCTGGCCATTGGATGAATCCAACTCAAACTACCATTAAAGTAATTAAAGCCTTTAAAGGTGAAGAAGCTACTAAAGGTATCTGGTTGGGTACAGCTTATGATTCAACTAAAGATGAATGGCTTGTATTCCATTACATCACGCAATAATTTTTAATATAACAGAGGTTATCTCAGCATTAAAGAGATAACCTCTTTATTTATTCTACTATGGGCTATAAAACTATACTTCAGCAATGCTTAGTTACAGTTTTCGTTGCAGCTGCGATTTCTTCGTGCAGTAAGGGTTCTCCGGATAACGATAATCCAACTCCGGGTGGTGGCGATGACAATATTACACCTCCTACAGAGGTGCCTGCCTCGGCAACTTCCGGTTTTTTTATGGACGATTGGGCTCCTCGTAAATTTACGGCTCCTCAATATGATTTTATTACGGCTCCATTAACCAAATCATCAGTAACAATTACTGCCGATTACAGCCAGTCGACCAATAAGGTGTCTAAATATATCTTCGGAAATAATACCAATCCTTATATAGGGCAAATGGTGACAGAGCCGACACTTTTAGGTCATTTAAGAGAACTATCGCCAAATATCATCCGTTTCCCGGGAGGTAATATTTCAAGTATTTATTTCTGGAATCGTAATCAAGGTGCAAAACCTGCCGATGCGCCGGATAAATTGCTTTACGAGAATAATTCAGTTGATGCTGGTTATTGGTATGGTAATAATAATGATGGTTGGACCTTATCTGTCAATAACTTTTACAATATGTTAGCGCAGGTAGGTAGTACTGCTATTATAACAGTAAATTATTCTTATGCCCGTTATGGTTTAAGTGACCATCCCGATCGCGCTGCAGCTCATTTAGCTGCTGACTGGGTTCGTGCCGATAAAGGCAAAACCAAATTCTGGGAGATAGGTAATGAAAGTAGTGGTCCTTGGCAAGCTGGTTTTAAGATCGATGTTTCTAAAAACAAAGATGGACAACCTGAAATTATCAACGGTACCATTTACGGTAAGCACTTTAAAGTTTTTGCTGATTCTATGCGCAAAGCCGCAACTGAAGTAGGTGCTAATATTAAAATTGGTGCACAGCTGGTACAATATGATGCCACTAATTCATGGAATGTTGTTGACAGAACCTGGAATGCCGAATACTTCGCGGCAGCTGGAGACTATGCTGACTATTACATAGTGCACGATTATTATACTCCTTTAGGTGCAAATACAGGTGCTGATGAAATTTTAAATTCTGCCGTAAAGATCTCTAAAGATAATATGGATAGGGTGAAAGCTTCAATGCAACAAGGCGGCGTTCCTCAAAAGCCTATTGCCTTAACCGAGTGGAACATTGGTGCCGAAGGAAATAAGCAAATGATCTCTAACCTTAATGGTCTTCATGCAGCTATTGTTTTAGGAGAGCTTGTGAAAAACAATTATGGTATGGCCTCTCGCTGGGATATTGCCAATGGTTATAATAATGGAAACGATATGGGCTCATTCAGTATGGGCGATGATGGTGACGGAGTTACCAAGTGGAGTCCTCGTCCATCGTTCTATTACATGTATTATTTCCAAAAATACTTTGGCGACCGCATGTTCAGCTCATCAGTGAGTGGTTCAAATTCGAATATTTTAACGTATGCCTCAAGCTTTAGCAATGGTGGCGATGCCGGACTTGTATTGGTAAACAAAGGCACCAGCAGCGAAATGGCTTCCGTTGAGCTGAAAAACTTTAAGCCGGGAGCACGTTATTACTACTATGTTTTACAAGGCGGAGAAGGAGGCGATTTTTCTCGAAAAGTATTAGTAAACGGACAAGGGCCATCGGCTCCAGGAGGTGGACCGTTAAACTATTCAACACTAAAAGCCCGGTCGGCAAAATTAACCAGTTCATCGGTTAAACTTGAGTTGCCTGCTCGTTCAGTCGTTTACCTGATTATGGAAAAGGCTAAATAGCCATAAAATCCCAATAATGCATAAGCTAAAATATTTAAGTTGTATTGTTTTAACCGCAGCCAGCGTTCAGTTTGCTGTTGGACAGCATATTTCAAGAAAAACAGAAGCCATTAATCAAAATTGGACCTTTCATTTAGGCCATGTTAAAAACGCCAATGAAACGGCTTTTGATGATGGTTCATGGCGAAAACTTAACCTGCCACACGATTGGAGCATTGAAGGCAGTTTTAGCAAAGACCATCCAGCAACACCGGGCGGAGGAGCTCTGCCCGGTGGTACCGGATGGTATCGCAAAAGCTTTACGGTTCCTGCTGCTAGCAAAGGAAAAACTGTTTTTATTGATTTTGATGGTGTTTATCGCAACAGCGAGGTTTGGATAAATGGCCATTATTTAGGCAAACGTCCAAATGGTTATATCTCTTTCAGATACGATATCAGTGATTACCTTAATTATGGCAAAGACAATGTATTAAGTGTAAAAGTTGATAATTCCGAACAGCCAAACTCACGTTGGTACTCAGGTTCGGGAATTTACCGCAGCGTTTGGTTAACCACTACGGGTAATGTATTTGTAGATCAGTACGGTTCACAGATCACTACGCCCCAGGTTACTGAAGCCAATGCCTCAGTAGTGGTGAAAACCACCATTAACAACAAACTTGCCATGGGAAAAAAAGTAACCCTTAAAACCAGCCTTGTAAATGCACAGGGAAAGGTGGTTGCTCAGCAATCATCGGTGGTTATCCTTTCGGCACAGGCTACTGAGTTTACGCAAAATTTTAAGGTGGATAAGCCTGCCTTATGGTCGGATAAAAATCCGAATCTGTACAAGGCCGTGATCAAAATTGTGGATGGTAAAACGGAGCTTGATGCTTATACCTCCAATTTTGGTATCCGTTATTTTAATTTCGACAAAGACAAAGGCTTTACATTAAACGGAAAGCCATTAAAGATAAAAGGTGTTTGTAATCACCATGATTTAGGAGCACTTGGATCGGCATTTAATGTAAGAGCGACTCAACGCCAGCTCGAACTGCTGAAAGAAATGGGTTGCAATGGTATTCGTACTTCGCATAATCCTCCGGCTCCTCAATTGCTTGATCTGTGTGATCAGATGGGTTTCATTGTTATGGATGAAGCTTTTGATATGTGGAAAAAGGGAAAGAACAAGTTTGATTACAGTTTGGACTGGGATAAATGGCACGTTCAGGATCTGAAAGATCAGGTGAAACGAGACCGTAACCATCCTAGTGTATTTGTTTGGAGCATTGGAAATGAAATTTCAGAGCAATGGAGCAAGGATGCCGCTGATACAAGCGGACGAGCAATAGCCCGGGAACTGGCTTCCATTGTTCGTCAGTTGGATGATCGCCCGATTACTTCGGCAAATAACGAGGTCAATCCTTCAAATAATCTTATCCTGTCGGGGGCCCTCGATTTAATTGGCTATAACTACAACCACGATAAATTCGACAAGTTCCATGAAACGTATCCCGGTAAAAAGTTAATTGCCTCAGAAACGGTTTCGGCTTTACAAACTCGAGGACATTATGATATGCCTTCGGATAGCATGCGTATTTGGCCAACTGCCTGGGATAAGCCTTTACTTACTGGTAACGCCGACCTTAGCTGTTCGGCTTATGATAACTGCCGTACCCCTTGGGGCTCAACGCATGAAGAAACCATGAAAGTGTTTACCAAATATGATCATGTTTCGGGAATGTTCATTTGGACTGGTTTTGACTATTTAGGTGAACCAACTCCTTATCCTTGGCCGGCGCGCAGCTCTTATTTCGGAATTATTGATTTGGCCGGATTCCCTAAAGACGTGTATTACATGTATCAGAGTCAGTGGACAGATAAGCCTGTGTTACATGTTTTTCCGCATTGGAACTGGAAAGCCGGGCAAACTGTTGACGTTTGGGCTTATTACAATAATGCTGATGAGGTTGAATTACTGTTAAATGGCCGCTCACTGGGCGTACGTAAAAAAGATACCGATCAGTTCCATGTTGTATGGCGCGTGCCTTTTGAAGCCGGAACACTAAAAGCTATTTCAAGAAAAGATGGCAAATTGGTGCTTACCAAAGAAGTTTCAACTGCAGGTAAAGCGGCTAAAATTATACTTACTGCTGATAGATCAAAGATCAAAGCCAATGGAGAGGATCTTTCATTCATTACCGCTAAAATTGTGGATGCAAATGGAAATATGGTTCCCGATGCTGATAATGAACTGACTTTTAAAGTTGATGGTGAAGCATTTATTGCTGCCGTTGACAATGGTAGTCCAACCAGTATGGAATCATTCAAGGCTGATCACCGCAAAGTCTTTAACGGTTTGGCTTTGGCTATCCTTCAGGCTAAAAATAAAACAGGCAAAGTGACCTTTACTGCAACTGCTGACGGTCTGCCTACGACAAGCTTACAAATCGAATTAAACTAAAAACACTGTATCTAGAACCAAAAGTCTTGTTTGCAATTTGATGAACAGGGCTTTTGGGAGATACATGAACAGCACTGATGTTGTATTTGAACTTCAAAATGACTCTGAATAAATTCCATCATATTATACTGAAAACCGCCGTAGTATGCAGTTTGACCTTTGGGAGCTGCGTTATGGCTTTTTCTCAAGCTGTTACAGAGTTTTCAAAACCCAAGCGTGGAATTACCAGCTGGCAGCCTGCCGCCAATTGGGAACATGCCTTATTGAGTGGAAATGGAACCATGGGCGCTTTGGTAATGGGGCAGCCTTATGACGAAACCATTATTTTAAGTCATTCTGAATTATACCTGCCTCAAAAGCAATCTAAACAACCTATTGACCAGGCCAGCAGATTAAATGAGATCCGCAGTTTAATGCTGCAGGGGAAATACCGCGAAGCCAGCCTTATTCCGGTTGATCAGCGTACCAAAGAGGGTTATACCGATGCGCGTGATCCTTTTATTCCGGCCTTTGATGTACGGATTGTTCAGCAACCATTAAACATTAAAAAATATCAGCGTTCGGTTAATTTCGAAACCGGTGAAGCCATTGTCGACTGGCAAAGTGAACATGCAAGCTTTCAGCGTAAGCTGTTTGTTTCCCGCGTGGATAGTGTGGTGGTGATTTCCATTAAAGGAACTGAGCTTATTAATTGTTCGATCAATTTCGAGCATTTGCCTGTTGAATGGCAGCAATGGCAGTTTGTGAAAGAAGGCGTTGATGAGATGAAAGGTGGAGTGGAAGATCAATGGCTTACCTATCGCAGCAACTTTAAAGTAAAGAACAAAAGCGGCCTCGAAGGTTATGAAGGTGTGGGCAGATTGGTGCTTAATGGCGGAACTTCCGAGGTGGAAAAAAATAAACTGGTGATCAGTAATGCTAAAGAAGTGTTGCTGCTTATCAAAATAAACCCCTCTTATAATTACAGTAAAAGCCTGGCTAATGATTTAAAAGCGTATCTGTCCAATAAATCAGTTAATTACGATGATCTTTTGGCTAGGCATGCTAAAGTGCATGGCGAACTATTTAATAGGATGAAGCTTAATTTGAACGGCGATGCGAGTGATCGTCTTTTGAATACCGAGGAGTTGATCCTGAAGGCAAAGCATAAAGTTCCGCTGGCGATAATCGAAAAGGCCTTTGATGCAGGAAGATATAATATTATCAGCTCAACAGGCTACAATCCGCCTAATTTACAAGGATTATGGTCGGGAACTTGGACCGCTCCATGGACAGGCGGTTTTACCAATGATGGTAATTTAGCGACTGCTGTTTCGGGTTTATTGCCTTGTAACATGCCTGAGTTAATGAATTCATTTTTTGATTTCCACGAGCGATTAATGAACGATTACAGGCAAAGTGCTGCTTGCTTGTATAATTGCCGTGGCATCCATATTCCGGCGCAGGCCACTAACACCGGTTGGGATACCGATTTCGGTGAAACCTGGTGCCTTACGTTCTGGACTGGCGCTGCCGGCTGGACCGCCAATTTCTTTAACGAATATTGGTTGTATACAGGTGATAAGAATTTTCTGAAAAACCGCGCTTACCCGTTTATGAAAGAGGCTGCGTTGTTTTATGAAGATTTTTTAACAACGGGTAAAGACGGGAAGATCGTTTTCAATCCTTCCTATTCACCGGAGAATAACCCGGGAAACAATCAATCACAAGCCACTTTAAATGCAACCATGGACATAATGATCGCTAAGCAATTGTTGCGTAACTGTATTGCTGCAGCCAAAGTATTAAATACTGATCGCCAGAAAGTACAGTTGTGGGAATCATTAATAAGCAAAATGCCCGATTACCAGGTTGCCGCTGATGGTTCGTTCAGGGAATGGCTTTGGGATGGTGTTGAGGAAAATCATAAGCATCGGCATACTTCTCAGTTATACAGTTTGTATGATCAGGTAGATCCTGACATTATGAACAACCCCGAATTGGTTAAAGCTGTTAGCAGAACGATTGATGAAAAGATGAAGTTCAGGATTGCCGAAGATGGGGGAGAGATGGCTTTCGGATTGGTGCTTTTAGGACTTTCAGCTGCTCATATTGGCGAGGTTGAAAAAACCAATGAGATCGTTCAATGGCTGTCGAGTAAATATTGGTCGAATGGCATGGGTTCTTTCCATAATGTCGGAGCTTTATTCAATACCGATATCAGTGGTGGTTTACCTTATTTGATCTCGCAAATGCTGGTTTATTCAGAACCGGGTAAAGTGTCTTTACTGCCGGTTTTACCTCCCGATTGGTCAAAAGGTGAAATTGAAGGAGTGTTACTACGCGGCCAAACAGAAGTGAAAAAACTCAGTTGGGACGGTAAAAATGTGAATGTGATCTTAAAATCAGCAATTGATCAAACGATCACCTTAAAACTGCCGGGTAACTTCAGTTCCATTACCTCTACTAATTGTCAGGTTAAAAATCAAAATAATCAGTCGAATACCTGCTTAGTGCAATTGCCTGCAGGAAAAGAAGTGGCTATTGCTATAGTGTTGAAATAGTTTATTTCAGAATCGAAATTCAATTTAACTCAATGAGAAATAAAATACTTTTATTCTGTTGCTTTCTGTTAGTTGTTTGCAGCGCAAAGGCTCAATTATGGGTGCCAAGAGTTTTTGGCGATAACATGGTGTTGCAACGAAATATAAATATTCCTATTTGGGGCAAGGCTGATCCCAATGCCAAAGTATTGGTTGAATTTGCCGGGAACAACACCCAAGCTGTAGCGAATGAAAATGGAGAGTGGAATGTTTCATTGCCATCAATGCCTGCCGGTGGGCCTTACATTATGCAAGTGTCGGTAGTTGGCGATAGTAAACAAACCATAAAATTCAGCAATATTATGTTGGGTGATGTTTGGGTGGCTTCAGGGCAATCAAACATGGAAATGAAGATCAGCGAATCGAAAGATGCTGTGGCAGAGATAAAAAATGCCATTCATCCTACTATTCGGTTTTTAATTGTTCCGCATGATGTGTCTTTGCACCCAAAATCAGATATCCTTCCTGAAGCGAAATGGAAACAATGTGATTCGAGTACAGCAGCGGATTTTTCGGCAGTAGCTTATTCGTTTAGTCGTCAGCTTCAGCAAAAAGAAAACGTTACAATTGGTATTATCCAGTCGACCTGGGGAGGAACTCCGGTTGAAGCCTGGACAAGTGAGGAAATGTTAATGACGGTTCCGGAATTGGCCAAAATTGTAACCAAGAATAATAAGGAAAACATTGATGAAAGCATCTTTAAAAAGAATGAAGAGGTAGTAAAAGTTTATTGGGACATTATTTATAACTCTTACAACGGATTAAAAAAGAAAGTTAACGAGCCCGGCTTTAACGATTCGAAATGGCCGGTGTTAAATATGCCGGCTACTGTTCGCTCATGGGGCAAAGGTCCTTATGAGGGGATATTATGGTTCCGCAAAACGGTTGACCTTACCAAATTAGCCAAAGGTAAGAGCTTAAACCTTCATCTGCACAAACCTGAAATGAACTATTCGTTGTATTTCAATGGACAGGAAATTTGCAAAAATGTTTGGAATGCTGCCAAAACGCATACGTATACCATTCCCGCTAAATTGGTTAAAAAGGGAAAAAATGTGGTGGTGTTGCGCATGGCGGCCTTATGGGGCGGGGGAGGACTGAATGATCCTGCAGATAGCTTGTATTTAAGTGATGGTGCTGACAAAGTGAGCTTGGCCGGAGAATGGACCTATATGAAAGGCATCGAAACCGGTATTCCGAAGACGATAAGTTATCAATATACACCTTCGTATTTATACAATGCCATGATCAAACCTATTGTTCCTTACGGAATAAAAGGATTTATCTGGTACCAGGGTGAAGCCAACGTTGCCAATGCTGCGCAGTATGAAACTACGTTTCCGTTAATGATCAACGATTGGCGCATCAGATGGAAGCAGGGGCATTTGCCTTTTTTGTATGTGCAGCTGGCTAATTACATGAAACGCACTACCAATCCATTGGTTAAAAGCGAATGGGCCGAATTAAGAGATGCGCAGGCCAAAACATTAGGCACACCAAATACAGCAATGGCAACCATTATTGATATTGGGGAAGCAGATGATATTCACCCAAAAAATAAACAGGAAGTTGGATTAAGGCTTGCCCTAGCTGCAGAAAATAAAGTGTATGGCAAAAAGGAGGTGGTTTATTCAGGTCCGGTTGCCGATTCGGTAACTATTGAGGGAAATGCCATATGCATTAAATTCAGAGAAATTGGCAGTGGCCTGATAGCTAAAAACGCTGCCGATTTAAAGGGATTTATTATTGCCGGAAATGATCGTAAATTTTACTGGGCAAAAGCAGTGATCAAAGGTGATATAATTGAAGTTAGTTGTGAGCAGGTTATTGCTCCGGTAGCCGTTCGATATGGCTGGGCCGATAACCCTGATTGTAATTTATACAATAAAGAAGGTTTGCCTGCTTCACCTTTCCGGACCGATAACTGGAAGGAATAAAAAAATTGATTGGATATAATTGAATTGCCCGCCAATGCTTTTGGTGGGCTTTTTTGTTTTTTAAAGTTAACATATTAACCACCAATTGTAAACATATTAGCCCCCTTCGATACCTTGGAACTATTTATTTTTGGTCATCATTAATTCAGTCTTTCTATCATATTGACCCTAAAAAATAAAATAGAAATACTTAGCATCTATCTCTTTGAATCGGTATTTAATGAACATGTAGAAGCCATGTGATTTATTATAGAGCATGCATTTAGGTTGGTTGAATTAAATCGGTATTCCTGTTGGTGATTCTCATGCGCCAACAGGTTTTTTTTGACATCAACCTTAAAAAACAACTTTTTACGGCTCTTAACTTGAATTACTGAATTGTTAAAAACAAACCACAGAATGGTACAGCGTTACACGAAGTAATGAACCTTGTGCAACTCTGTGTTACTCCGCTATCCTTAATTCTACAACTTTTGAGTCTGATCCGCTTTTTTCGGCTTAAAAACTAAATATCTTTTAGCGATCTCGTCTTATTTGCTATTTAAAGCCTGTTTTAAAGATCAGGTTAACATCTTTCACCCTAATCGTTAACATCACAGTCCCATTTCTAGCTAAATCTAAGCTTAAATTCGAAGCTAGTAATAACTAGAAGTAACCAATTTATACTATTAAGAATTTATGTTTATGAATAGATTTTTTACTAAGGGGGTAATAGCCTTTATGCTACCTATGTTATGGTTTTTTCCCCAGGTGTTAAAAGCGCAGATACAGAACATGAAACTTTTAAATGTTCCTGTCGATATAAGTGATGACTTCAAAAGCTTTACTAATACCTATTATTTAGCTGATAGTTTGTCACAGTTTGATGCTGCTACCGGAACGGGAAGAGTTGTTTATAAACGCTATGTGTACTCATCCCGCCAGGCTTTTGATAATATGCTGGGTGTATTGAAACCTGTTAAAGCAAATGAGTTCCCTGAAACTGAATATGAAGCCTCTCCATCATTGCCGTTCTCCATTCAATTTGTATCGCCTAAAACAATACGTGTTCGTGCAAGTTCGGGCTTTCAGGTAAAGCCAAATCCCGAGTCGTTAATGTTGGTTAATGGTAAGGCTCCTGTTGATACCAGATCATGGAATTACAGCAAAATTTCTGGCGGCCATCGCTATGCCAGCGATTATGGTTCGGTGACTATTATGGAGCATCCTTGGCGAGTGGAAATAAGGGATGCAAAAGGAAAGCTGTTGACCAAAACCATGCATCACGTAGATAATGCCGATTCTTCATATACCCCGGTTCTTCCTTTCTCCTATGTACGGAGGGCCAGTGATTATTCAAGAAGCATGTCGGCGGTATTTTCACTAGGGCCTGATGAGAAGATCTTTGGTTGTGGAGAGTCGTTTACTCAGTTTAATAAACGAGGCCAAAAAGTAGTGCTTTGGGCCGATGATGCCAACGGTGTTCAAAATGAAACCATGTATAAGCCTATTCCTTTTTTTATGAGTAATAGGGGTTATGGTATGTTCATGCATACTTCTTCTCCGATCACCTGCGATTTTGGTAAATACTTCAATGGCGCTAATTCATTAATGATCGGTGATGATGAACTTGATCTGTTTGTCTTTTTAGGAGCTCCTAAAGATATTCTTGATGAATACACCAATTTAACCGGTAAAGCCGCTATGCCTCCTTTATGGTCGTTTGGTTTTTGGATGAGCCGTATTACCTATTTCTCTGAACAAGACGGAAGAAATGTTGCCGCTAAGCTTCGCGAGAATCAAATCCCTGCAGACGTTATCCATTTTGATACCGGCTGGTTTACCACCGACTGGCGCACCGATTACAAATTTGCTCCCGATCGTTTTAAAGATCCTGCTAAAATGATGACAGATCTTAAAGCAGATGGATTCCATATTTCCTTATGGCAGTTGCCATATTTCACGCCTAAAAACAAATTATTTCCAGAAATAATTGAAAAAGGATTGGCTGTAAAAGACGCTAAAGGAAACATTCCATACGAAGATGCCACGCTCGATTTTTCTAACCCGGCTACAGTTACCTGGTACCAGGAGAAAATTGCAAGCTTGCTTAAAATGGGAGTAGGCGCTATTAAAGTTGATTTTGGTGAGGCCGCTCCTGATAATGGTTTATACTATTCGGGTAAAACAGGTTTTTACGAACACAACCTCTATCCGCTTCGATACAATAAAGCCGTTGCTGACATTACTAAACAGGTAAATGGAGAGAACATTATCTGGGCACGAAGTGCCTGGGCAGGCAGTCAACGTTACCCTTTACATTGGGGTGGCGATGCTGAAAATACCAACACCGGTATGGCTGCTGAGTTAAGAGGTGGTTTATCGTTTGGGTTATCAGGGTTTGCGTTTTGGAGTCATGATATAGGTGGATTTGTGCAGAAAACGCCTGAAGATCTATATCGTCGCTGGGCGGCATTTGGCTTCCTAACTTCACACACCCGTAGTCATGGTATGCCTCCTAAAGAACCTTGGGAATACGGCGAATCCTTTAATAATTACTTCCGATTAGCCGATAATATGCGCTATCAGCTAATGCCTTATATCTATGCACAAGCGAAAGTGTGTACCGAAAAAGGCTTGCCGATGGTTAGGGCTTTATTCGTAGAATATCCTAACGATCCGGGATCGTGGCTGGTTGATGATGAATATTTATTCGGATCAGATATTTTGGTTGCACCGCTTTTAGAAAATGTAACCGAGCGTAATGTGTACCTGCCTCCTGGCAAATGGATCGATTATCAATCCGGAACTGTTTATGAAGGTGGCTGGAGAAGTATTGCTCCTGGTGCCGTTCAAGCGGTGATTTTAGTAAGAGATGGAGCGGTAATTCCTCATATAAAATTGGCTCAATCAACCATGAAAATGGATTGGTCGACATTGAAGCTGGTGGCTTATACAACCGGAGCACAGCAAGCAAAAGGTTTTGTTTGTTTGCCTAAAGATAATGTGCTGCACGAAGTAACACTTGATAACCAGGGAGGTTTCTTCAAACTGAATAAAGATTGGTCAAATGGGGCCATTCGTTGGGAAATTCAATCGAATACAGAATATAATAAGTCGGCAGGTAAATGAAAGTAGCAAAAGCCTTCATTCTTAGTGCGCTGTTTATTGTTTTTAATATCACATTAGGATGCACTCAGCAGCGATACCCATTTCAGGATCCTAAACTGGATGTTGAAAAGCGTATAGATAATCTAATTTCTTTGCTTACGCTTGATGAAAAGATCAAATGTTTAAGTACTAATCCCTCAATTCCTCGGTTAGGCATTAAGGGCTGTGACCATATTGAAGGCTTACATGGTGTAGCTCTAGGCGGACCGGGGAAGTGGGGTGGTGAAAATCCAATTACCACTACTCAGTTTCCGCAGGCTTATGGGTTAGCCGAAACCTGGGATACTGAAGCTTTGCAAAGAGTGGGTGATATTGAAGGGTATGAAGCTCGCTATCTTTTTCAAACTGATAAATATGAAAGAGGAGCTTTGGTTGTACGTTCTCCCAATGTTGATTTAGCTCGCGACCCGCGCTGGGGTCGTACCGAAGAATGTTATGGTGAAGATCCATTTTTCAACGGAACCATGGCAGTTGCCATGATCAAAGGTTTGCAGGGAAATGATAAGCGTTACTGGCAGGCAGCTTCTTTAATGAAGCACTTCCTTGCCAACAGTAACGAAAACGGCAGAGATAGGACCTCATCAGACTTTAGTGAAAAGTTGTTTCATGAATACTATTCCGTGCCTTTTAGAATGGGAGTAGAGCAAGGAGGTTCAAGGGCGTTTATGGCATCGTATAACTCCTGGAACGGAATTCCAATGATGGTGAATCCGGTATTGAAGAACGTGGCTGTAAATCAATGGAAACAGAACGGAATAATTTGTACCGATGGTGGAGCTTTAGGCCTATTGATTAAATCACACAAATACTACTCCGATGATGCTGCTGGAGCAGCTGCAGCCGTTAAAGCAGGAATCAATCAATTTCTCGATCATTATGATTCGGCCATCCGACATGCCTTAGAGAAAAAACTGGTTACTGAAAAGGATATTGAAGCAGTGATCAGGGGAAACTTTAGGGTGATGATAAAACTCGGCTTGCTCGATCCTCCGGAATTGAATCCATACTCAAAAATTAAAGATGGACCGGAACCGTGGCTTTCTGAAAAACATAAAAATGCCGTTAGGGAAGTTACCCAAAAATCGATCGTGCTGTTAAAGAACGATCGGAATTTGCTTCCGCTAAATAAAGCTAAGGTAAAATCATTGGCAATAATCGGCAGTAAAGCTGATCAGGTGTTGCTCGACTGGTATAGCGGAACACTACCTTATGTGGTAACTGCCTTACAGGGAATAAAGGCTAAAGCAGGAAGTAACATCCAAATAAATTATGCTGAAAATAATGCGGGTAATGCCGCTGTTAATGCGGCCAAAAACTCGGAGACTGCGATAGTTATTGTGGGCAATCATCCTACTTGTAATGCAGGCTGGGAACAGTGCCCTGATGCTGGCGAAGGTAAAGAAGCTGTAGACCGTAAATCGCTTACGCTTACCGAAGAGGAATTAATAAAAGAGGTTTACCAGGCGAATCCGAATACGATTGTGGTATTGATCTCGAGTTTTCCATATGCCATTAACTGGACCCAACAAAACGTGCCTGCTATTTTACACATGGCACAAAACAGTCAGGAGCTAGGCAATGCCTTGGCCGATGTACTTTTTGGGGATTATAACCCTGCAGGAAGACTGGTGCAAACATGGCCAAACAGCTTGGATGAATTGCCGCCAATGATGGATTATGACATTACTAAAGGCAGAACCTATATGTATTTCAATGGAAAACCGTTATATCCTTTTGGTTTTGGTATGAGCTACACCAATTTTACCTACTCCAATTTAAAAGTAAGTAAAACTAAAATGAACGCAAACGGAGAAATAACCGTTAGTGTTGATGTGAAAAACGTAGGAGCGCTGGCAGGGGATGAGGTGGTTCAGCTATATGTAAGTTATCCAAATTCAGTAATAAAAAGACCTCTCAAACAGCTTAAGGCATTTAAGCGGGTGGCTACAAAGCCAAATGAAGTAAAAACGGTTACAATGCCCTTAAATGCTTCTTTGTTGGCTTATTGGGATGAAAATCTTCATCAGTTTAAGGTAGAAGAAGGAGAAGTTAAATTGATGATAGGCGCTTCATCGGCCGATATCAAATTAGAGAATACAATAGAAATCAGCAATAAATAAATGATCAGGTTATATAATATGAAATACAGTTTTAAAACAGTTAAGGGTTGGTGTGCTGCGGTTATGTTTGCCTCGGCAGCTTTGTCGGCTTGTTCGCAAGCACAGCAAAAACCATCCGGGGGCGTAGAAGATAAAATTAGTGCGCTTATCAGTCAAATGACGCTTGAAGAAAAGATCGGGATGATTCATGCTAATTCTTCATTTACATCGGCAGGTGTTGAGCGTTTGGGTATTCCTGAATTGGTTACCTCCGACGGCCCGCATGGGGTAAGAATTGAGCATGGCCGCGACTGGACACCGGACAAGGACGTAGATGATGCAGCAACTTATCTTCCTACAGGAAATTCACTGGCTGCCACTTGGAACCCGCAATTAGGTTATGATTTTGGTTCAGTTCTCGGAAGCGAGGCTAATTATCGTGGTAAAGATGTGATCTTAGGTCCTGGTATCAATATCATTCGTTCTCCATTGAACGGTCGTAATTTTGAGTACATGAGCGAAGATCCTTACCTGATCTCTAAAATGGTTGTTGGTTATATCAAAGGTGTACAAGATCAGGGTATTTCGGCCTGTGTAAAACATTATGCAGCAAACAACGAAGAAGTTGATCGTAACACTGTTGATGTTTATATGAGCGAACGTGCCTTACGTGAAATTTATCTTCCGGGCTTTAAAGCTGCTGTAACCGAAGGCGATGTGAACACCATTATGGGTTCATACAATAAGTTCAGAGGACAATATGCCACTCACAATGAATATTTGATCAATAAAATTTTAAAAGGTGAATGGGGTTTTAAAGGTGTGGTGATGAGCGATTGGGGAGCAGTGCACAACACCATGGAAGCGGTTAAAAACGGTACCGATCTTGAAATGGGTACTGATTTAAGTATGTTGCCAAACCCTAATTACAATAAATTCTTCATGGCCGATTCGCTATTGAGGTTTGTTAAAGAAGGAAAAGTTCCAGTTTCGTTGATCGACGATAAGGTTCGCCGCATTTTACGCATCATGTATAAAACAAACATGATCGACGGTAAACGCCAGTCGGGTAGTTTCAATACAAAAGAACACCAGGCAACAGCACTAAAAGTGGCTGAAGAAAGTATTGTCCTTTTGAAGAACGAAGGCAATATCCTTCCATTAAATAAAGATGCGATCAAATCAATTGCTGTTATTGGCCAAAATGCCGATCGTCCAAACTCTTTGGGAGGCGGAAGTTCACAGGTAAAAGCTAAATACGAGATCACTCCTTTGCAAGGGTTGAAAAACCTGGTTGGGAATTCGGTTAAAGTAGAGTATTCGCAAGGATATAAAATTGAAAGAGGTCAGCAGGCTGATAAGAAAATGATCGATAAAGCAGTGGCCTTGGCAGCTAAATCAGATGTGGCTATTTTGGTAGTAGGATGGACCCATGGCTATGATTATGCTAAATGGGATGATAACGCTTACGATGCCGAAGGGGTAGATAAACCTAACATGGATATGCCTTTTGGTCAAGATGAATTGATCAAAGCGGTATTAAAAGCCAACCCTAAAACCGTGGTAGTATTAACTGGAGGCGGGCCAATTGATGTAACGCAATGGATTGGCGATGCTAAAGGTGTGCTCGAAGGCTGGTATGCAGGTATGGAAGGCGGAAACGCTTTAGCGAAGGTTATTTTCGGACAGGTTAACCCATCAGGTAAACTGCCTATGACCTTCCCTAAAAAACTTCAGGATTCTCCGGCACATAAATTCGGTGATTTTCCGGGTGTTAATAATGTAGCCCATTATAAAGAAGATATTTTCGTTGGATACCGCTATTTTGATACTTATAAGGTAGATCCTCAGTTTGAGTTTGGCCGCGGATTGTCATACACCACCTTTAAATATGATAATTTGAATGTATCTGTTAACGGTGATAAAGCCACTGCAAAATTAACGCTTACCAATACCGGTAAAATGGAAGGTGCTGAAGTGGTGCAGTTATACATTAAACAACAAAAATCAACTTTAAAACGCCCTGAAAAGGAATTGAAAGCATTCCAAAAAGTGTTTTTAAAACCAGGAGAATCTAAAGAGTTGGTGTTTGATCTGAATGACGAAGCATTCCATTACTTCAACGACAAAGAAAATAAATGGGTGGTTGAAGCCGGCAACTTCGATGTATTGGTTGGAGGTTCATCAAGAGATATCCGTCAGCAAAAAACAATTGCTTACGCAGGAAAATAATCCAACAACATAACAGCTAAGTTTATTTAACAATCAACAAGACCGCCCCTGAAAAGGCGGTTTTGTTGCTTTGGAGGAAAGGCTTAATTATTTAAGATTTACGAATCGAGAATTGATTTATAGATTCGGAGTTAAGTTTTTAACAGTTGATTAAAGATGGAAAGCTATCAGAGAAAAACGAGGCTGTCTCAAAAGTCAAGACAGCCTCATTTTTTTTATTGAAACTTTAAAATAGTTATTATCTATTCGTGATTTTCTGCTTTCTAACCGTTATATCCGGGTGAATGTTCATAAAAAAGCAATGTTTCTGGTGTAATATTAAAATCACTTTTCTACACAGGAAGGAACCTTTTCGTTATTTAGGTAAATCCACAAATGTGCCTACTTTTTCCATTTCAATTGTAGAAGCGTGTCTGCTATATAGGGTATAGTTTTATTCTTTTTTAATTAATTTATGTGAATCCCATACAATTGACCATCATTTCTGGAAATAAGCCACAAATCGTTTTTATCCGCTACTAGTCTATGAGGCTTCCATTTAGTCAAATCAATCGTTTTTACAATCCCATTATTTTTCAAGCTGTAAATCATCAAACGATTTTGGTAAAAGATCCATAGAACATTGTCACCCACTTTAAGAATGCTTTTAAAATTGTTATAGCCATTAGAAGCATTAGTGAGTTTCAGTGTTTTATTTAAATCCAATTTCCTGGAAACTTGATTTTTATTGTTAATGAATATTAATTCACTTCCACTCAAAAGTATCGTTTTGTCGTTCATATATTTAATAACAACATTGTCATCGTTATTAAAGTAATTTTCTGAGATTTTTTGTTGATTGTGAGTTAATCGATTAGAAGGTTCTGATTTGAATTTGAAGGAAGCATCAATAAGTTTACCATTGTAGTCTAATTCAAACCACTTGTCACCTTCAGCGTTGGCAATGATTTTATCTTTTAAATAGTAGGGTTGTACTGTAGACCCATGTGCGATGAATCTACTCCAGAGAACTTCATTTTTCTTCAGGTTGTATGCTAATATAGCTCCGCCTTTATACAATCCAGTGCAGTACATAATAGAATCCTTAAATAGGGGAGCTGTTAGAATCTCATCAATTTTCAATGTTTGGATAGCGAATCCTGTTTTGGAATTAAGCTGAGTACTTTTGTCATTATACTCACTTACATGCTCATTTACTATAACTGTTTGTTTATAGATGATGGGGGCACTGTTGGATTTGTTGGCCAAATAAAACTGCCAATTTTCTTTGCCGGTCTTTTTGTCAAAAGCATAAAGCCTATAGTCGTTAGCATTAAAGTAAACTTGCGAATTATCGACTTCGAGCGAAGAATAGAAACTTAAGAGATTCCTCTCAGAGATAGAAATTTTAGAAACGAAAAAAACGGTTTGAGCATTTGAATTAGAATTCACTAACAAGAACAATAACAAAAGGAATAAATTTCTCATTTTTAATCATTTAGAATATCTGCTAATGGCATGGGGAAGTTACAATTTTCTGTAATATTTCAATTAAAAAATCTGATTTAATTGACAATACTCTTGCTTATTAGTTAAGATTATTGACCTTAAATTTGTTTTGTTTAAGCAAAAAGGTCTTCCTGTGAGTTCTATATTTGGTTAATAGTGTAGTGATTGTACGTTTATATAAGCAGTATCTCTTTAAAGTACATGAAATGGAGGGTCATCGACCCGATGTTAAGTGTAAAAACAAGATTAACCCTGAGTGCCGTAGGTCCACCCTTCATATAAAAAATTAAGATATCCTGTGCGGCCTCACTTTAGCTATGGAATTTGTTTTTTAAAAGTTCCTCAATTTTAGTCTTCCTTAATTATTTCATTATTTGTAACAACCTTATCTACTTTCTATTATCCTTTCGTTTTGTTGAGTTTAATCTATACCTTAAATTTTTAGTTAATAATTTTCATGTAAATAAGTTATCTTCCAACCAATCTACTAAAGTATCACCGAATGAAATCACTTAAGAACGTTGTCTGGCTACTGTTGCCAGTAGTATTATGCAGTTTTAATCTTTCTGCTCAAAACAAAAACGATAAAAAGAACAAAGATGCCGTTGCAGATACTGTTAAAAAAGCACCTGCAAAAACAGGAATAACTGACAAGATCAAAGGCAGTGCTAAATCTGAAGGTTTGTTTACCCTTTATCTCGATACGGCAAAAGGCACCATGCAGCTTTACATTAAGAAAGACCAGCTCGGCAAGGAGTTTATCTATCAGAGCTTTTCAATGGGCGGCCCCACTTCTTTGTTTTTGAATCAGAACATGATCAGAACCACTTGGGTATTTAAGATCAAGAAATCTTATGATAAATTGGAGTTCTCGCAGGTAAACACCAACTTTTGGTACGATCCGGCAAATGCCGTAAGCAAAGCTGCCGATGTGGATGTGGCTGAATCGGTTTTTTATGCCGATAAAATTGTAGCTGAAGATGCCGGGGGGTATTTGGTAGCTGTCGATGGGCTTTTCCTTAGCGACAAGCTCGATCAGGTGAAACCCATTTTACCACCAACCGTTCCTCCGGGAGCAGTTTTTAATTTAGGTAATCTGAATGCAGGTAAGTCGAAGTATTCTAACTTGAGGTCCTATCCAAATAATACCGACGTGGTGGTTGACCTGGCTTATGATAACCCAGCACCTTTAAACGGCGGAGGTAAAGACATTACGGATGCACGCTATACCCGTGTTCGTATGCAACACAGTTTCCTCGAAATGCCTAAAAATGATTTCCGCCCCCGTTTTGACGATCCTCGCGTGGGCTATTTCAGCCAGGAGGTAGATAATTTAACAACCGTTAAAGTGGCCGATTACAAAGACGTGATCAATCGCTGGAATTTGGTAAAGAAAGACCCGTCTGCAGCTGTGAGTGAACCGGTGGAGCCAATCGTATGGTGGGTGGAGAACAGTACTCCGGTTGAATACCGTCAAACCATTGTTGAGGCTGGTGAGAAATGGAACGAAGCCTTTGAAAAGGCAGGTTTTAAAAATGCAGTGGTAATGAAAATTATGCCTGATACCGCAAGTTGGGATCCGGCTGATATTCGCTATAATGTTATTCGTTGGGTTTCTTCGCCATATCCTCAATACGGTGCCATTGGTCCTAGCTTTGTAAATCCGCGTACCGGGCAAATTTTAGGTGCCGATATTACCGTTGAATGGCGCTCGGGCAGCTCAACACCTGTGTTTGACGATCTGTTCAATTCGGCTCCTTCGGCAGATGCTCCTGAAAAGCTATTAACGGATATAAAAGGAAAAGCTCATTTCTGCTCTATGGCTACTGAACTAAAAGCACAGTATGCCGCCGGTATGAGTATGGCCGAAATGATGGGAGCGGGGTCATCGGAAATTAAAGAAATGCATAAGCAGTTTTTGTATTACCTGATCTTGCATGAAATGGGCCACACGCTGGGCTTAAACCACAACATGAAAGCCAGTATAATGCTAAGTCCTGCCGAAGTAAACAACAAGGAAATCACGCATAAAATAGGGTTGCAAGGTTCGGTAATGGATTACCCGGCTATTAACGTGTCTAACGACCGTAGTAAACAAGGCGATTATTACACCACTAAAGTAGGTCCTTATGATATTTGGGCCATTCAGTTTGGATACACACCATTTGCGCCATCTGAAGAAAAAAACGGTATTGATAAAATTTTAAGCCGAAGCACTGATCCTCAGCTGGCCTTTGGTAATGATGCCGACGACATGCGTTCGCCCGGAAATGGTATTGATCCACGCGTGATGATCAACGACATGAGTAACGATATGATCACCTATGCTAAGGATCGTTTCATACTGGTGAATACAATGATGGGCAAGCTGAAAGATAAGTACAGTAAACCCGGACAATCATACGCTGAACTACGCAACCGTTATGGTCTTTTGGTGAATCAGCGAGTGATTATGGCCAATGGCGTAAGCCGTTATATTGGCGGGGTGTATGTAGATAGAAGCTTTATCGGGCAAAATTCGCCGAACAAGCCATTTACAGTAGTGCCAAAGGAAAAGCAGAAAAAAGCAATGGAGGTATTAAGTACGTATGTGTTTGCACCAAATGCCTATGCTGCCGACAGCTATTTGTTCCCTTATATGCAAATGCAGCGTCGTGGTTTTAATTTCTTTGGAAGCCCTGAAGATTATAAACCACAAAGCACTGCTTTGGGGGTACACCAAACTATCTTGGCGCAGTTCTTTCATCCTACTACTTTAACTCGTATCAATAATTCGGGTTTATATGGAAATACCTATTCGGTTGCCGAAGTACTTAACGACTTAACCAAAGCAATTTTCGATGCTGACTTAAAAACATCGGTAAATCTGTACCGCGAGAACTTACAAACCGAGTATGTAAAAGGGTTAAGCAATGTGGTAAATGCGCTGCCGGCTGCAGGTTATGATAATGCTTCAAAAGCAGCAGCTTATAATGCATTAAAGAAAATTAAAACGAGTTTAGCTACAGCAGCTTCGCCTGATGAGCAAACCAAAGCACACCGTGCCTACATCAGTTTTATGATTGAGAAAGCATTGGCAGTTAAATAAACTATTCAATAAAAAAACTGAACGCCCAATCGGAATCTTTCGGTTGGGCGTTTTGCTTTGCTGTAGGTTTTGTATTTGGATAAGATGAACGAATAGTTATTTTAGAGTACTGATACCTGAATACAATTTCACCATGAAAATGATGAGTTATTCAGTTAAATACACAACTAACTATTAAATACACGCAATGAGTTGCGTAAAGCGACTTGTTATGTGTAATTGCAAAAAGACAGTGAGACAGTTTATAGCTATTATATTAACAATTGGACTTTTTTCCTGTAATCACGGAAAAACGGAGGACACTTCGACAAATAGTAAGTCAGATAATTTCGACTTTTTAGAAACTTTATATCATCAATGTGACACTATTATTGAAAGCGCCGATACTTTAATGATTGTAAATTCAAAACTGGACACAACAATTATTGAGACTGGAATTTTCACTTTTCTGCAGCATGATTACCCATTGACAACTCCTCATAATTTAATAGACCTTTCCAAAACAGCTATTCAGTATGACAAGTTAGGACAAAAAGAAAAGGCTGGGAAATTTTATAAAAACATAGTTGACTTCTATCTTAACGAACGACCTAAACAGTTAAAAGGATTTTCGGACATGAACAGATATCTCCAATATGAAGTTAATTCTGCAATTCTTTGTTCGTATGCCTATGAAAAACTTAAAGACAAAGAAAATGCTATAATGATATTACAACCATTCTTAGCAAATGTCGAGGCTTGGAACAGTAAAATTCACGATCGATACATTGAACTATGTATTGGCAAATTCGGCATAGACAAAGTAAGAACAGAACTAAATAGTTGTGGCAAGACAGTTCAATTGAAAAAACAGAACGCTCCTGAAATGGAAGATTGGGTTGTAAACGTATTTGGAGCGGACATTGGAGTTGGGAATTCATTTAATAGTGAAGTAATTTCAAGTCCTAGGGCTGACAGTTTAATAAAAGAAATGGACTTTTATAAATTGGCTCAGTGATAGCAACTACACATAATAAACGCTTGCCATAAGCGCTATAGAAATGCAAATTGAACGTACAACCTAATTAATAAATTACGCAACGGCGGAGAATGACGCAGGTATTTTCACCGCGTCTTCGGCAAGCTGAAACGTTATAGGCAACTTTAAAAAGCGAACCCAATGACATCACATTATATAGATCTCAAATTACTTCTTATTATATCTATACTTGAACTAACATCTTGTGCGAGTATCAATTACGACCAAACAAGCTGTTCTAACATCATTCTAAGTGATACAAATTCACATCAACTTATTGGCATGTATCATAACAGACATACACAAAATGAACCCTTATTTAGTCTATTAGTTAATGGAGAAGAGAAATACTCCAGTGAAATACACAATGACAGTATAATCTTTAAGTTAATTCAACCAACAAATCGTTCAATGTCGGTTGAATTCTATCGTAAAGACTCCCTGGTTAGGAAAAAAACAATACAGGGAAAGTTTAAAAACGGGTATTTTCTGACTAAAGCTCAAGTGGACTTTTTTAAACCATGTTTCCCCCTTTTATGGGGTCCTGGGACATATAAAAGAGCAATCGGCTTAACAAAAAACAAGGATTTAATTGTACTTGAATCACATGGAGGAACAGCGATATTTATCGTGATTCCATTTTTTGCCTCTGGTGGAGAATCCTCTCCAGTATATAGACGCGTAGAGTGAAACTGTTTGTAACACAGGCTTGCCGTCAGCGCTGGCGACCAGCAAATTGAAATTTGAACCTATTTAATAGCTTGCAACACAATCATTGGGAAAGTTACTTAAGAAGGCATTAAAAAATGATAAATAAGAATCTATTCAAGAGTAAACAAAAAACTCCGCGATCAATTCACGGAGTTTTTTCTTGAAAGCCAAGCCGATGTTAGCTTTTGATATAATTGTTTAGAATTTAAACAAACCGTGGAATTCTTTTTCAATATTGTTGATCACCAAGCCCAGATCTTCCGGATTTCCTGTAAAGTCAACCTTGTCTTTATCAATGATCAATAATTTACCTTCGTTATAATCACCTATCCATTTTTCGTATTTCTCATTCAATTTGCTCAAATAATCAAGACGAATGCCGGCTTCGTATAAACGCCCGCGTTGCTGGATATTACTTACCAACGTAGGAACCGATGCCCTCAGGTAAATAAGAATATCTGGTGGTTTAATGAATTGCTTGATCGAATTAAAAATGGATATATAATTTTGGTAATCACGCGAAGTCATCAGACTCATATCATGCAGGTTGTCGGCAAAAATATAAGCATCTTCATAAATGGTACGATCCTGAATCACCGAACGTTTATTGCGTTCAATATCAAGTATCTGGTTAAAACGACTATTTAAAAAATAGATCTGAAGATTAAACGACCATCGTTTCATGTCGTTATAAAAATCTTCGAGATAAGGGTTATCCTCAACGGTTTCAAACAGGGCTTCACAGTTATAATGCTTGGCCAGCAGTTCGGCCAACGTTGTTTTACCGGCCCCTATATTTCCAACAATCGCTATGTGCATAGATGGTTTGATTATTAATCAATTTGATAATTTGAAAATGAAAATTGTAGCACATTCTCAAATTAGCTGTTTTTATAACTGTTTTAGAATCGTTTAATACCAATAATTTCCCTTACCTCCTGAACGGTTTTCTGAGCGCTTTCTCGGGCTTTTGCGGCCCCATGACGAGCTACCTGTCGTAGGTAGGTTTCATCCGCAGCAATATCCTCAATTTTTTGACGAACAGGTGTAAGGTAGGTGATCATATCCTCCGCCAATTGTTTTTTCAAATCACCGTAGCGGATATTGCAGTTTTTCCATGCCTCATCAAAATGCTTGATCGTATCTTTTTCAGAAACAAGCTTCATCAGATCAAATAAGTTTTGAATATAATCTGGTTTTTTCGAGTTCGCTTCAGTTGGTCCGCTGTCAGTTAATGCACGCATTACTTTTTTGCGGATCACTTCCGGCGAATCAGCTAAAAATACAGCATTGCCTTCGCCTTCTGATTTACCCATTTTACCTTTTCCATCTAAACCTGGAACTTTTACCAGTTTCGATCCGAAATTAAAGGCAAAAGGCTCAGGGAAATATTCGTTGCCGTACATAGTATTGAAACGGTTTCCGAATGTCCGGGTCATTTCTAAATGCTGCTCCTGGTCTTTACCCACCGGAACTTTAGTAGCACGGTGCAATAAAATATCAGCAGCCATTAAAGTAGGGTAGGTCAATAAACCGGCGTTCACATTGTTTGGATTGGCCCGCACTTTATCTTTAAATGATGTTGCACGTTGCAATTCGCCCATGTACGCATTCATGTTTAACAGCAAATAAAGCTCTGTTACTTCAGGCACATCCGACTGTATATAAATCGTGCTTTTTTCAGGATCGATCCCTGCAGCAAGGTATTCCACCAAAACCTGGCGAACACTTTGATGTAAATTAGCGGGGTTCGGATGTGTTGTTAACGAATGATAATCAGCTATAAAAAAGAAGCAATTGTACTCGCTCTGCATTTGAACGAAGTTTTTTACTGCTCCAAAGTAATTTCCTAAATGTAAATTTCCGGTAGAACGTATACCACTTACTACTGTTTCCATTGCACGAAAGTAAAAAAAGAGATTGAAAAATTGTTTTCAGTGAATGGAATTATTAATGCAACAGCTTGAATTTTGAGATTTCTGCATTTTTTCGGTTCAAACTCTAAAACCTAATAGGTAAAACGTATAAATTTGAAGCGTGGCAACAATATTGAGAAAATTACACCTATACTATTATTTTGCGCTTACGGCTTTAGTGTTTTATTTATTTTATCCATTTTTTTATTACACTTCCCGCAATCCCGAACGCTATAAAACATTAAATTTTTTCAGAAAGATAAATGCGGCATTACCCTTATTGTTGAGCGGTATATTCTGGCGGATAAAAACAGAACAGCCATTGAATAAAGATGCTGTTTATGTTATTTGTCCGAACCATACCTCATTCCTCGATATTCCTATACTATTGCTGATTGGTCGGGGAAACCATCACTTTATCGGTAAGGATGAGTTGAAAACCAATCCTGTATTGCGGATCTTTTTTGAAACGATTGATATTGCGGTTAAACGCGAAAGTAAACTGTCGTCATATCGAGCATTTAAAAAAGCGGCGGCCAATATTAGCAGGGGTATGAGTTTGATCATCTTTCCGGAAGGAGGGATATTAGATCATTTCCCACCTAAATTACATCGGTTTAAAAACGGAGCTTTCCGATTAGCCATCGAACAGCAAACACCGATTGTCCCGGTAACCATTGCCAATGCCTGGCAAATTTTCTTTGATGACGGAAAACAATTTGGTTCCCGTCCCGGGGTAATTGATATATTTGTACATCAACCTATCGAAACCGTTGGGTTAACAGTTGAAGATGATGAAATTTTAAAGCATAAAGTTCATCAGGTAATAAACAGTAAATTAAGTGAATATGAAGATCGACAGAAACGTAGTAGAAAAGATAGCGCACTTAGCACGGCTCGACGTTGAGAATGTTGATGAGAGTGTTGCCGACATGAGTAGGATATTAACCTTTATGGAAAAGTTAAATGAGCTTGATACTTCCAATGTAGAGCCATTGGTTTATTTAACAGAAGAGGTCAATGCTTTTCGTGAGGATGTGGTAAAGCAAGAAATTACGCATGAGGAGGCACTGAAAAATGCTCCTGATGCTGATGAAAACTTCATAAAAGTAGCCAAAGTAATTGAACAGTAAGTAGTAGAATAGGGCTTTAATTAAAAGTTAGAAGCTCTTAATGTTTTGGCTTTCAATTTAATTTTTCCCGTATTGTAATTTTATTTATACAAATATTCAATACATTACTTTTAATTTAGATTTGATACCTAACAGCTAATCGAAAAATATGTCGGCTTTAATTTCAATTACAGACATTGGTAAAAAGTATGTTATCGGTTCGGAGGTAATTCACGCTTTGAATTCGGTAACAATGTCTATTAATAAGGGTGAATTTGTAGCATTAATGGGCCCCTCTGGTTCAGGTAAATCAACCTTGATGAATATTTTGGGTTGTTTAGATACGCCAACTAAGGGTGAATATATATTAAATGGAATTGATGTAAGCCGCATGAGTGATGATGAGTTAGCTGAAGTTAGAAATAAGGAGATCGGTTTCGTTTTTCAAACATTTAACTTATTACCTCGCTCATCGTCGTTAGATAATGTTGCTTTACCCTTGGTTTATGCCGGCATTAAAAAGGATGAACGAAATGCAAGGGCTCAAAAAGCGCTTGAAGATGTGGGATTGGGAAATCGCGTTACCCATAAGCCTAATGAACTATCAGGAGGGCAGCGTCAGCGTGTTGCCGTGGCAAGGGCTCTGGTAAATAATCCTTCAATTATACTTGCCGATGAGCCTACTGGTAACCTCGATACCAAAACTTCTATTGAAATTATGGGCCTGCTGGAAGAAATTCATAAAAAAGGCAACACCATTATTTTGGTAACCCATGAGGAAGATATAGCTAAGCATGCACATCGTATTATTCGTTTACGCGACGGATTAATCGAAGATGATTTCCTGAATACCAATATTCGCAGTGCTTTAAAAGAAGCTGCAGAAATTTTATAACCACAAGATATTTATACTATTTTAAATAGGTTTGATTATTGAAAGATCAAACCTATTTATCTTTTATAGGTTTTAATAAGAACTGAGAAAGCTAAAATGAAAATTTATACCAAAACCGGCGACAAAGGAACCACTGCATTAATAGGAGGTACTCGGGTGGCTAAACATCATTTGCGTATCGATTCCTATGGAACGGTTGATGAACTAAATTCATACGTTGGTTTAATACGTGATCAGGCAATTGACACGCACCATAAGGCTATTCTGAAAGAAATTCAGGATCGATTGTTTACAGTGGGAGCTTCTTTGGCTTCTGACCCGCAGAAATCGAAAATGGTAATTCCTGATCTTCATGAAGAAGATATTGAGTTGCTGGAAAAAGAAATGGATCGAATGAATGAGGAGTTGCCTGCCTTAAAACATTTCGTGTTACCAGGGGGGCATACAACCGTATCTTTTTGCCATTTAGGCCGAACAGTTTGCCGTAGGGCCGAACGTTTAGTGGTGGAATTGGCAGAAGAGGGTACTGTCAATGACTTGGTGATTAAATACCTGAATCGATTATCCGATTATTTATTTGTTTTAGGTCGTAAACTTGCGCAGGATCTTAAGGCTGATGAATATATTTGGATACCAAGGGTTTAAAATGCAAATCGAATAATTATTTTTTTCTCATAATAAGATAATTATTATAAAAAAAACTTTTTTATTCAAGTAATCGTTTTTATTTTATATTCGCAAAAATATAGAAAATTCTGTTTAACCATATTAAAATCTATTGCCTATGTACTGGACACTAGAATTAGCTTCGCACCTTGAAGATGCTCCTTGGCCTGCTACCAAAGATGAATTAATCGACTATGCTATCCGTTCGGGAGCGCCTGTTGAGGTGATTGAAAACTTACAAGCTTTGGAAGATGACGGCGAACCGTATGAAACCATTGAGGAAGTTTGGCCTGATTATCCAACAAAAGACGACTTCTTGTTTAACGAAGACGAATATTAACTGAAATCCCTACCTAAATTAAAGGTGGGGATTTTTGTTTTATTAAGACTATTGATGGTGTTTACTGATTATAATTAATAATTGGTGTGAGGATAGTACTTTTGTTGCATAAATAAGGCTATCAAAAGTATGAACAATTCATCGGCAGCATTTGACTACTTTTCCTCCAATAAACTATTTGATAGTTTATATTCCCTCAAAACACAACAACTATCGGGTAAACACTGGACCCCCATGGCCGTGGCACAGAAAGCTTCGGCATTTTTAGCCGCAGACCCTGGATCAAAAATACTGGATATAGGTTCGGGAGTTGGTAAGTTTTGCTTTATAGCCGCCAATTTATTTGAAAAGAATGTTTTCTGTGGAATTGAACAGCGCAAAGAATTAATTAATGAGGCAGAAAAGGTAAAATTGATTTTAGAAATTGAAAATGTTTCTTTTATCCATGGTGATTTTACCAAGCTTAACTTCGATCATTATCAACACTTCTATTTTTATAATTCCTTTTTTGAGAACCTGGTAGAGGATGAAGATTACCTTATCGATAACAATGCTACCAATTCGGGTTTATATCAACATTATACCGATGAATTGCATAAAATGCTTAATGGTCGTCCATCAGGTACCAAAGTAGCCACCTATCAAAGCGATCACTATGAAATACCGGTAGGTTATCAATTGTTGGAATCACATTTTAACAAGAAACTCAATTTTTGGCTGAAGAAATGATCAGGTGTTTTAATTGCATTCTCAAATAGTAGCAATTTTTATTTCTTGAGACTAACTTCTTATCCAATGGCTATTACTAAATCCAAATTTCCGTTCCGTTAACAGTTGGATGACCCACACATGTCAATATCTTTCCCTTTTCAATATCATTTTCTGTTAAAACCTCATTATAATCCATCCTAATATTACCTTGGCTGCAAAAAGCTGTACATGTGCCACAAATACCTGATCGGCAGCTGTATGGCATATCGATTTTATTTTCGAGAGCTATATCGAGTATGCTTTTGTGGTAGGGAATATCCACATCGGTTTTTCGATTCTGATAAATTATTCGAACAGTGTAGGTGTTTGTATCAGTTGGTATGTTTTCCGTTTCGTCATCTTCATCACCATCATCAGCTGAAATGAAAAAAGTTTCCCGCTTAATTTGCCATTGTCCGAACCCCATTCCCAGTAATGTCAATCTGCAAACATCCATATAACTTATAGGGCCACAGGTATAAAACAGTGCGTCAGATTTCTCAAAAATTAAATGCTCAGAAATTATTTCCTGAATTAGTATTTTATTCAATCTTGCTCTTATCAGATTTTGAGATTCACTAAATAAATAGATCAAATCAAATCGATTAGAGTAATTGCTTTGCCATTTATTTAGCTCGTAAAAAAATAATGTTGATGCCTGCGACCGATTACTGTAAACCAAAACAACTTTCGATTGATCCTCAGCGGTCAAAATCGTTTTTAACATAGAGATCAATGGAGTAATGCCAACTCCGGCAGCAAACAAGAAAATAGTTCGTTTACTATTTTTTATGGGCTCATAAGTAAATATTCCATTAGGCTCAAGAGTTGTTAAAACATCACCCTCCCTCGTGTCATTAAATAACTTTCTCGAAACTTCACCATTTTCAATTCTTTTAACAGCAATAGTAATCGGTTCATTAGTATAAGGCGAACTACATATTGAATAAGATCTTCGCAGTTCTTTGTTGGCTGTTTGGAGAATAATTGAGAGGAATTGTCCTGAAATAAAATCCGGTTTTCTTTCTGAAAGTGGCTCAAGTGAAAATGTTACGACCTCGCCTGGATGTTTTGATATGGAAGTTATCCTGAAATGAAGTTTCTGCATTATGTTAAAACTACAAATATTAAATCGAGTGACTCAAACTTTATTTCGCCTTGCTTGTTCGGAATTAAATAAAATTAATACTGTATTTTAGAATTGAAATAGCCTTAGCTTATACCAATAATGATATCCGAACCAAGTTATCTTGCATCCCGAATTGTTGCTCCCTCTATTGAAAGACATTTTATAGCACATATTGAAAACTTAGATCTGAATGAAGTAGTCAATACAGCCATTCTTCCTAAAGCTCAAATTGTTGAAGCAGTAATAGATACATCATTCTGGGCTAGTCTGCGTCATGAAGAAGGCATTCCTCCTAAATTCTCTATTGCTTTGCTTCCTCCAGATCACGTTGTTAGCCCTTTAGTATTTGAGCATGCAATAAGGTTAACACCTAAGAATATTACCAAGCTGGCACCGGCATTGGCTGGTCCCAATATTCACCTGGGTGTTTGGTTTGATAAGAATGAGCTATTTATCTGGGGAACCATTCTTAACCTGTCGACTTTATGCTTTGTTCTTGAAGTAATTGAGCCAGGCTTAATGGTGGTTAAACACAAAAGAATTGATGGTTTCGGGAAATTTGTGAACGTAGCAGTCTTGAAAGGTGACGATATTAAGTTAGTTGATGAAGAAAGCCTTAGTTTGAATGATTGCCCAGCCATCTTAAACTCATTAATGGTAATGCCTTTGCCGCGATTTCAAAATGATTCGGTTAATGTGTTAATTGAGCTCGCTGCCAGCATGAGAGCACACAAAAGGGGAGGACTGGTTTTAGTAGTACCTGAAAAAACGATTGATTGGCGCAAATCAATTGTGCACCCAATAAATTATCCCTCTGAACCGGCATTTAAAGGGATTAGCGAATTAATGCAGGAGGATAGCTCAGTACGAATCGAGACGCATTGGCAGGAATCTTTAAAAAGGATGATTGAGGTGGTAGGAGGGTTTACTGCGGTAGACGGGGCCACTATTTTAAATGACAAGTATGAGCTGCTGGCTTTTGGAGCTAAGGTTTCCAGGTCAGAACATAGTTTCCCTGTTAATGAGGTTATCGCCACTGAGCCCGTAATAGGTGGAACCGCACAAATGATACATCCTTCACAAATTGGAGGAACAAGACATTTAGCGGCCGCACAATTTGTTTACGATCAACAAGATGCTTTGGCGCTTGTAGCCTCACAGGATGGGCGCTTTACCATTTTTACCTGGTCTAATGAATTACAAATGGTGCATGCCCACCGCATTGATATTTTGTTACTATAACTATTAAATAAAAAAGGCCCTCTAAGGGCCTTTTTCTATTTTTCTTTATTCTTTAATTCAGTTACAGAATTACGAATTTCTTGTGCTGCATTTTTGATATCCATCATCGCTTTTCTTAAGCGAGTACCGGCTGCACCATTCGCTTTGTCATAAAATTTTGTTGCATCTTCTTCTGCCGCAGCAATTAGTTCTTTTAGGTGTTTGAATTTTTCCATAAATAATATTGTAAGTTAAACAGTGATTGTAAAGCTAAGATATAAAATGACAATTAAAAGTATTTTTTTAATCTTTCCTTATTTTATACCTCAGGTTATTTTTCAATTGATAAAAATTTCATTTTACAAACTAAATCCACGTTGCAAGCGTAAATACTAAACTAATAAACGTTTAAACAGATGTTTGTAGTCTATAAAGCTTAAATAAAAATTATTACTTGTTTCACATTTAAAATTCACAAAAAAAATGTTAAAAGTGTACAAAAAAAATGATTCACTTAAAAATATAATACTCCTCGGATTAAAAACTTCTATGAAACAATTGTTGTAAGCTGCTAAATCAACAGTTTGTCTTTGTTGCTTTTGGTTAAAAGAAGGAGCAATAAAAAAAGCTTTTTCCATGAAAAAACAATTAATTAATAGGTAAATAAATTTCCAAAAAATAAATATTTGTATCAAAACCACAATTTGTTAGGCGATAAACTATTTATCAATCGAAAGAAACTTTTTACGTTCAGGCATCTTAAAGATTGCATATGCAAAAAGTACATTTACAAAAGCATTAATTGGAGTATGAAGCAATAAAATCTTTTGATAAAAAGATAAGCTTGCTGAAAAGTTAAAATTAATAAATACTCCAACTAATAAAAGTAATGTGTAATTGATTATTAATGAGTTGCAAATGATGAATTTAGAGTCTAAAAACAGTCCTTTCCCCTCTTTAAATAAGAGTTGGTTTAATTGTTGAATACTTAAAATCACAATTAAAAAAGAATAAACTCCTCTTGTATAAGAATATAACGTCCATAAACTGCCATTTCTAATTACCTCCGTTATAAAACTCAAACCAACTATGCTGTTAAGTATGTAAAATAATGTAGGTTTTCTGTTAAATAAACCCCAGCATTTAAATTGGTAGCTTATAAGAATAAACTCCAACAATAAAGTGATGTTAACAGCAATTAAGTTATTTTGATAGAGATTTATAAGAACAATGCTTACCATATCGGTTAAAAAGCAAACCGCGATATAGTAAAGAAATGGTTTGTATGAATTTTCTACTTTTGAATACTTAAATAACCCCATAATTAGGGCTATTCCCAAGCAAATCGAATTAGTATCATCAGCAGATAATTTCATTCAATTAGTAAATACTATTGTTCAAGTGGTGAGGTCGGACCAGTGCAGGTTGGAGGACAGGTTCTTATAGGGCTAGTTGTTCCTCCTGATGCTGAAGCTATTTTCATTGTTTGCGCAGTAGATGATTCGGTTGTTGATGAAGGTAAAATATCTGCATTATTTCCATCATATCCTACTAAAATCAATTGTACCTGATTTTCTTCGTTCTCTGTAAAATAAGCTCTTACGCCTTTACAATCACCGGTATTTAATATATCTTTTACTGACTCAAGGTCAAAATCAACAGAATTTAGAAGCTTAACTCCTTTTACATGTTTCTGGGAATTATTGCGATAGCGTTTGATCAATTCTTTTGCTTCGGCAATAGTAACTTTGTTTTTTTTGGGTGACATGGTAAATAGTTTATAGTGTTCGTAATTAGAATTATCAAATTAAAACATTCATTCAAATAAGTTACACAGTATAAGTACGAGTTAAATATACGTAGTTGTACGTAAATTTATAAGTAGTAATACGTAGCTTTTTGCTGTAAAGTATTGTCATTTTAGGCTAAGAATTTTTTACTAACTATTCTAATCTCACATCCCACTTCTGCCTGATTTAAATAATAGCTCTCTGCCTGAATTTAAAGAAATTAGCGTTGAATATTATTCAACGCTTTTTTTGTTTCAATGATTTAATCCATTGCGGTAAAAAAAAATTCTACCATCTTTGCACCATGTTTAATTCAATCGGCAAGCTTGTTTTTTCTCTTTTTATACTGATATTTCCGCTATCAGTGTATGCTCAATTGAAGAAAGATTTTAAGTTTCAGATGAGTGGACAAACAGATAACGATTCTTATGCTTTTACCAATTCAGACCGTTATTATTCGAATGGAATGTTTCTTTCGTTTCGAAAAGCCATAGATGCTGATTTACATAAATCGAAAGCTTCAGTGGCTAAGAAAATATACGGATTTGAACTTGGGCATGAAATATTCATGCCTTATACATCTCAAAGAAAATACTATCGCGAATCTCTTATTGACCGCCCATATGCGGGTTATATTTCGCTTACCGGCAGTTGGGATAGTTATTACAAAAATGAATCGGCTTTGAAGCTTTCGGGTTCCATAGGTTTCATAGGACCTTCTACAAATGTTCAAGAATTACAAAGCTGGACACACGATAAATTTGGCTATTATCATCCAATTGGTTGGAATCACCAGATCCAAAATTCAGTGGGTGTAAACCTAAAGGTGGTTTACCAAAAAATGTTATTAAGCAATCGTAGCGGAAAGCGTTTTTTTGATATTTCGGCAGGTACTGAAGCCCGAATTGGTACTTTTTTCAATGGGGCAGAGGCTAGTGCCGTTATAAGAATTGGTGCCCTCGAAAAAATGTTTAATAGCAATGTTTATGATGCCCGAGTTTCAAACGGAACGCAGGTAGATGAAAAGGAGCGAAATTGTGAATGGTCATTTTATGTCATACCTAAACTTAATTATGTAGCTTATGACGCTACAATAGAAGGTAGTTTGTTTGAGACGCATAACGATCCTGAAGAAATTTTAAAAACACCATCACCGCTCGTCTTTAATCAACAAATAGGGTTCATGTTCTCCCAAAATCGGTGGGGCCTTAATTTTTCCTATAATTATCGGACTAAAGAAACCCGGGAGGCCATTGTTCCAACCAAATATGGTTCGCTGAAACTGCTATATTATTTCAATTAGTTATTTAAACCAGTTAAATGGGTTTAAAAATGACCGGGTAAACTTTATAAAAACACCTTCGTCTGTTTGCTTTAGTTCGTAAGTTTTAAGGCAATCTCCCTGCTGCTCAGCACCTCTTCCTGTTAATAAATTGTATTTATGACGATGAATAGGACAAATAAGCATGTTCTCTTCCATCCAACCGTGGCTAAGGTTTCCTCCGGCATGTGGACAGCTATTTTGAACCGCATGTAACTCCTCGCCGGTTTTTACTATACATACTTTTCTTCCGTTAATGATTGAGATTCCAATTGAATAGTTTTGCGCAACATCGGTTTTTATCCATTCAATGGAGTCAATCCTAATCCATTTTTCAGCCATTAAATTTTTACGTTTTTTAAATTACTGTTCAGATAAGTTATGGTATTTTTATCGGGTAAATTTGAAGAGAAAAATTGAAATTGTAAGGTCAAATCATGTTTAATTCAATAATCGGTTAAAATTCAAATCATCATTATTAACAAGAATAATCTAATGAAAAGCAATCACGAAATCGATTTTCGCATTTATGGCGAAGAACTGCAATGTGTAGAAATTGAACTCGATCCACAAGAAACCGTTGTTGCCGAAGCTGGCAGTTTTATGATGATGGATCAGGAAATACAAATGGAAACCATTTTTGGTGATGGAAGCCAGCAAACTTCCGGTTTAATGGGCAAGTTATTTTCAGCAGGGAAGCGTTTATTAACCGGTGAAAGTTTGTTTATGACAGCCTTTACCAATTTAGGGCAAAGTAAGAAACATGTAACCTTTGCTTCTCCTTATCCGGGTCGTATTATCCCAATGGATTTAAGCAGCCTGGGAGGCCGTTTAATTTGCCAAAAGGATGCTTTTCTGTGTGCAGCAAAAGGTGTTTCTATAGGGATTGAATTTCAAAAGAAGTTGGGTACAGGTTTATTTGGTGGAGAGGGTTTTATTATGGAGAAACTGGAGGGTGATGGTTTAGCTTTTGTGCACGCCGGAGGTATGGTGGTTGAACGTGAATTGAATCCAGGCGAAGTATTAAAAGTTGATACAGGTTGTATTGTTGCTTTCACCAGTTCAGTTGATTATGATATTCAGTTTGTAGGAGGAATTAAAAACTCTTTGTTTGGAGGGGAAGGTTTGTTCTTTGCCACATTACGAGGACCGGGAAAAGTTTGGATTCAATCATTACCAATCTCACGTTTGGCTGGCAGAATCCTTTCGTTGGCAACAGGGCCGCGTAGGGAAGAGGGAAGCATTTTAGGTGGCTTGGGTAATTTGTTGGACGGTGATTAGTTAACATAAAGGTTTGAGCTTTACTCAAACCTTTTTTATTCTATCTATTTTAATTTCTGATTTTAAAAATATGTACCAACTGGAGAATAATTTCCTTTCCATTAAGATAAAAACTAAAGGTGCTGAATTGTGTAGCATTTTCAATAAAGAGACTCAAATAGAGTATTTATGGCAGGCAGGTGAAGCCTGGCCTAAGCATGCGCCGATTTTATTTCCAATTGTAGGTAAACTAAAGAACAATACTTGTTTCATTGATGATAAATCATACTCAATGAACCAGCATGGTTTTGCCAGGGATATGGATTTTGAATTGTCGAGTTCGACAGTTAATGAATGCGTTCTTACCCTTCAAAGCTCGCCAGCTACCTTAGAGAAATTTCCCTTTCAATTTAAATTGGATATCATCTATCGTTTGAATGAAAAAGTATTGGAAGTTGAGACCCGCACAACCAACCTGGATACGAAAACCCTTTATTTTTCAATTGGGTTTCATCCTGCATTTAAAATTCCACTAACTGCTGATACTAAATATAACGATTACTACTTGGCGTTAAATAAAACTGAGAATATCGAAAGATGGGAGGTAAATGAAGGGCTAATTGGAAAGCCTTATCGTAAAGTTTTAGAGCAAGAAGATAAATTGCCACTGACTTATGAACTATTTAATGAAGATGCCTTAGTATTTAAAGGTTTACAGTCGGATAGAATTAGTATTAAATGTGAAAAATCGGTGCATGGTTTGGATTTTTTATTCAATAATTTTCCATTCTTTGGAATTTGGGCAAAAACTAATGCCGATTTTGTTTGTTTGGAACCATGGGAGGGAATTGCTGATAATAAAGAAAGTGATCAGCAGTTTAAAAATAAGGAAGGAATTCGCTCGTTGCTTCAAAATGAGCAGTTTACCTGTGGGTATAAAGTGGTTACATTTTAAAATTGACATAGAATTAGCTTAAATACTGCTTTTTTTTAAAAAAATTCTAAAGAAAAGTACATTTATTTTTAAATCTCTCTTATTTAATTAAATTTGGGCTTCCATAAAAAACCCGTTCAAAATTGATCATGTAAATCTATTATATCGGGTGGTTTATGGCCCCTAACTATCAAATAGATTTTCACAAAAGTTATGTCAGAAGTAGCAGAACTCAAATTAGGAGACAATACGTACCAGCTCCCGATTATTACCGGTACGGAAAATGAAAAAGCCGTTGATATTGCTAAATTAAGAGATCTTAGCACATTCATTACCTTAGATTCAGGTTATAAAAATACAGGAGCAACTAAAAGTGCAATTACATTTTTAGACGGTGAAGAAGGTATTTTACGCTATCGTGGTTATCCTATCGAAGAACTTGCCGCAAAATCATCATTTATTGAAGTTGCTTATTTGTTGATTTACGGTGAACTGCCTACTCAAACTCAGCTAACTGATTTTCAATTCAGAGTATCTCGTCATACACTTGTTCACGAAGACATGCTGAAGTTTTTTGATGGTTATCCGTCAAAAACTCACCCAATGGGACAGCTAGCTTCATTGGTATGTTGTCTTTCTGCATTTTATCCAGAATCATTGCATCCAAATCAAACTCCGGAAGAAGTGGAGCTGAACATTATTCGCATGTTCGCTAAAATGCCAACGATTGTTTCATGGATCTATAAAAAAGCGATCGGTCATCCGGTAATGTATCCTAAAAATAAATTTGATTATGTTTCAAATTACCTGTACATGACATTTGGTCACCGTACGGAGGAATATGATTTGGATCCGGTTATTGTTGATGCGATGAACAAATTATTGATCCTTCATGCTGATCATGAGCAAAACTGTTCAACTTCAACTGTTCGTATCGTAGGTTCTTCTGACTGTAATTTATTTGCTTCTATTTCTGCCGGGGTTGCTGCTTTATGGGGTCCACTTCATGGTGGTGCAAACCAGGCTGTAATTGAAATGCTTGAACTGATCAAGAAAGACGGTGGTGACGTTGATAAATGGGTTGCTAAAGCAAAAGATAAAAATGATTCATTCCGTTTAATGGGTTTTGGTCACCGTGTTTACAAAAACTTCGACCCTCGTGCCAAAATCATTAAAGAGGCTTGTGATAATGTATTAAATAAATTAGGGATCCAGGATCCGGTATTAGATATTGCTAAAAAACTGGAAGAAGTTGCTTTGCATGATGAATACTTCATTGAGCGTAAGTTGTATCCAAACGTTGACTTTTACTCAGGTATCATTTACCGCGCATTAGGTTTCCCTACCGATATGTTTACCGTATTGTTCGCATTAGGTCGTTTACCAGGATGGGTGGCACAATGGAAAGAAATGCGTGAGAATAAAGAGCCAATTGGTCGTCCACGCCAGGTATATGTTGGTAGTACTACCCGTGAGTATATTCCACTTGAAAAAAGATAGTTAAGATAAATATTTGCACCAAAAGGCTCCGAAATACATATTCCGGAGCCTTTTGCTTTTAAATGCTATAAGTTAAACTATTGCGAAAGTGATAAGCGCCATTAAACCCAGGCTTATTGTTAATGATATCACATAAAAAACATATAGAAAGAACATTTTTATGAGTGTTCTCGCTCGTCCTTGTTTGTATACTGTCCGGAGTGATCTATAGATATACCATAAAGAAATGAGCATTACTATTAGTATCAACCAATCGGTAACTGCATGCGATAATGGTAAAAAGCTTAATAGAATATAGCTTGAAAAAAGAAAAAATATGAAGGTATGTAAATGAAGAGAATGCACCAGGTGCTCAACATAAAATTGCTTAGATTGATAAAAGAATAAACGCAGACCAACTGCGAATAATGGTAATAAAAGGAACATCATTTTAGGAATATTATGGACAAAGGTATCCACAAAGTGCTCCTGTGATTCGCGTCCATTAAATACTTTGATTAATCTTTTATTAATAAAATGTTCAACAAAATTATCTTTTTCAGAAGGTTTTAAAGCCATTTGCTCCTTTTCATATTTCTCAACTGTATAATTTTTCTTTCCCTGGAAGTAGTTTTCTATATCAGATGAGTCAACCTTAGCTTTATTTGAGGAATTTTTTTTGTTGACGATATCGATACCCAAAACCTTGGTGGTATCACTTACTTCAGTTTTACTTTTTTGAACCTTATCTGGTTCCACACTAATAAAACTTTGTTGTTTAAAGAATAAGATGAAATAGATCAAACTTACAAAAAGATACATGCTGGCAGCCGGAAAATGACTTGCCCTTCGTCCGGCACTGTATTCATTGGTTAAATAACCGGGTTTAGTAAGCAAGGGAACAATACTTTTAAAAAACTTTGAATCAACATGGAAATAGTGACCGAGATTGTGAGATAAAAAGTGCCAAAAGTTTTCATGTGTCTCTAAATTCTCCTGTCCGCAATTCGAACAAAACTTTCCAGTTATAGTTGATCCACAGTTTAAGCAATCTGTTTCTTTTCTATAGTGTTTACTCATAGTGTTGTTGAGTCCTTTCTGTATTATGATAAAAATAATAAAGCCGAAACAATTTGCTTCGGCTTTATTAACTATTATTTAAAAATAGTTAATTACATTAATATACCTGCAATTGTAGCCGAAAGATAGGATGCTAAGGTTCCGCATAACAAGGCTTTTAATCCTAGTTTGGCTAAGTCTGCGCGTCTTTCAGGGACTAATGCTCCAATGCCTCCAATTTGCATTCCGACGCTGCTGAAGTTTGCAAAGCCACAAATTGCGATACTTACGATCAATAATCCTTTTTCTGTAACAATAGGAACACTTTTGTTGGTTAGGTTTAAAAAGGCAACGAATTCATTTACCGTTAATTTTTGCCCTAACAAAGTAGCCACATTTTTCACATCCACGGCAGGAACACCCATAGCATAGGCAAAAGGATAAAATAGTTGGCTAAAAATATAGTTTAGGCTGAGGTTTAAAGCAGGATCGTACAAATGCCCGATCCATAGCAATATTGAATCAAACAAAGCGATGATCGCTATAAAGCCGATTAACATGGCAATTACATTCATGGCAATTTTAAAACCATCAGCCGAACCATGGGAAATGGCATCAATCACATTTGAATAACTGCTTTTTACTTCCAATTTTACCTGGCCAAGGGTTTGACTTTCTTCTACTTCAGGAAATACGATCTTAGAAATAACCAATGCACCTGGAGCTGCCATTAAACTGGCCGTTATTAATTTAGGAGCCAAATCCATTCCTGCTTGTGAACCCATTTTGACATACACTACCAAAATTCCTCCGGCAATACAGGCTAAACTGCCACTCATGCTTGCCAGTAATTCACTTTTGGTCATTGATTTTAAGTAAGGCCTGATCATTACCTGTGCTTCCACCTGACCAACAAATGCACTGGCTACATTACTTAGCGCTTCAGTTCCGCTCACACGCATAATAAGATTCATCGCCCGAGCAATAATTGAAACTATACGTTGCATAATGCCGAAATGATAGAATACTGCAACCAGGGCACAAACTAAAATTATGGTGGCTGTTACATTAAACGCAAAAACAAACCCGCCTGAAACATAGTTGCCAATTGTTCCATCTCCTTTATCAACACCTAAACCTCCATAAACAAAGGAGGCGCCTTGAAAGGCAAAATGCTCAATTTGACCCATTCCATGACCAATGACTTCAAAAAACTCACGAACAAAGGGGACTTTGAAAACTAAGATGGCGATGATGATTTGTAGAAAAAGACCGCTTAAAACTACCCGGTAATTTATTTTTCGTCGATTATTAGATACTAAAAAGGCAATGCCTAAAATAAGAGCAATGCCTATAAAACCGGTAAATCTATCCATAGATTGATTATGTATTCAAATCGACTACAATAAGGTATTTAGAAATTAAGATGATTTTCTTCTGCTTAATTCGTCTCTGATCTTTGCAGCTTTTTCATAGGCCTCTTCTTCCAGAGCTGCCTTCAGTTGAACTTTAAGATCGTCGTCAGATAAAGAAGCGTAACTGCTTACGCCACTTAAAGGAACCGGAGCTATTTCCTCTTTGTTTTCTACATTTTCTAGGAAGACAAATTCATTACCTTCGATAAGGATGCCTGCCTGTGATAAAATAAATTCGTAGGTATAAATTGGGCAATTAAAACGAACAGCCAAGGCTATGGCGTCCGAGGTTCTTGCATCTACTTCAAGCGTCTTTTTTCCATCAAAACAAATAAGTTTTGCGTAGAAAATTCCATCTACCAGATTGTAAACAATAACCTCCTGAATTTGAATACTAAAAGCCTGAGCAAATGATTTGAACAGGTCATGAGTAAGGGGTCGGGTAGGGGTCATTTTCTCAATCTCAATAGCAATTGCCTGAGCTTCGAAACCACCAATAATGATCGGAAGTCGTCGGCGTCCGTTTACCTCACCCATTACCAATGCATAGGCACCCGATTGAGTTTGGCTGTATGATAATCCTACTATGTCAAGTTTTATCTTCTTCATTATTAGTAAAAAATGTCGTTTGGCTTTGTTAACCAAACGACATGCTAATATAGGATTTAGAATCGAAATCAGGGAATAAATTGTTTTAAGCCACTTCTTTAAATTTTTTAATGGCTTCGATCAATTGAGGAACCACTTCAAAAGCATCGCCAACAATTCCATAATCAGCTACCTTAAAGAACGGAGCTTCAGGGTCTTTATTGATAACCACAATTACTTTCGATGAGCTTACTCCTGCTAAATGTTGAATGGCTCCTGAAATGCCAATGGCAATATAAAGGTTGGGGCTAACGGTAATACCTGTTTGACCAACGTGTTCTGAATGGGGTCTCCAGCCGGCATCAGACACAGGCTTAGAGCAGGCTGTAGCGGCTCCTAATAAATTAGCCAATTCTTCAACCATAGCCCAGTTTTCCGGACCTTTTAAGCCACGACCAGCCGAAACAACAAGTTCCGCATCAGGTAAAGAGATCTTGTCTGATGCTCTAACAATATCCTTGATCATTACTCCGAAATCACTTTCAGCAGCAGTTGATTCAAATGCAGTAACAGTTGCCGTTTCCGGATGTTCAACCACTTTATATGAATTAGGAACCAAAGAGATGATTTTAACTTCGGAAGTTAACTCAACATGAGCAAAAGCTTTACCTGAAAAAGCATTCTTCTTAACGATAAACTTACCGCCAGTAAGCTCTGGCAATTCAACTGCGCCATCCACTAAACCGGCTTCCAGCTTAACCGCAATACGCGGAGCCAAACCTTTTCCCGAAAAGCTTGCTGCCAACACAATAATTTTTGATCCTTCCGCTTTTGCAGCCGATGAAATTATTGAAGCATAAGCCTGGTTAACAAAGCTTTTAAGCTTGTCGTTACTTACTGAAAGAACTTTTTGTGCGCCATATTTACCCAGTTCGGCCAAAGCGCTATCAGCAACATTGCCAATTGATAATGCAGTTAATGAGGTGCCTAATTGCTTTGCTATTTCTTTTGCGTATGATACTACTTCGAAGGTTGATTTTTTGAATTTGCCTTCGGCATTTTCAACATATACTAATACTGACATGGTTTTAATTAGGTTTTAGATTTTCATTGGAGAAAGGCGAATATAGGTGGCTTTTCTCTTTAGGCTCGTTTACTGAAAGTTAAATTACTTTGGCTTCTGAATGTAAGGCGTCCACCAATTTAGATACATCACCTGCGTCAATCAATTTAACCTGACCACGAGGAGCAGGGGTTTCATATGATTTCACCTCGGCAACTTTAGTAATTTCCACAGGTTCAACAATTGCTAGAGGCTTAGTACGGGCCGACATAATTCCGCGCATATTCGGAATTTTTGGTTCTGCAACACCTTCGGCACAACTGGCAATAAACGGAAGCGGAGTTTCAACAACCTCTTTTCCTCCTTCAATTTCTCGTTCCAGGGTTGCTGATGTTCCATTAAGGTCTAATTTTTTAATGATCGAAACCGATGGGATCGATAAAAATTCGCCCACCATGGCAGCAACCTGTGAACCGTTATAATCAATCGATTCACGTCCGGTTAATATAAAATCATATCCTCCGTCTTTGGCTGTATTGGCAATTTGTTTAGCAACAAAGTAGGCATCTCGTGGAGCTGCATTCACACGAATAGCATCATCTGCTCCAATAGCTAACGCTTTACGAATGGTTGGTTCAGTAGACGCGTCACCTACATTTATTACAGTAACGGTCCCTTTTCCTCCTTCACATAATTCAATGGCACGAGCCAAGGCAATTTCATCATAAGGATTAATGATGTATTGTACTCCTACAGCATTGAATTGGGTATTGTTATCGGTAAAAGCTATTTTTGTGGTGGTGTCTGGAACATTACTTATACAAACTAGAACTTTCATAATATATAATTGATTAATTGATAGAATTCAAAATGTTATGCATGCATACAAATATATAAACCAAATTGTATTTTACTAATTTTGCTGCATAGTTTTTGTAAAAATACCTAAAAGCCTTATATCTCAAAATGCAAATTTCCCGATTAGAGCAGTTACAGCAGTTTTTAGTGAATGAACCCAATGATTCATTTTTGAAATATGCTATTGCTACCGAATATTTAAAATTAAACAATAACGAACTAGCGCTTAAATATTTCACTGAGTTAGTAACTACGGATGAAAATTACGTAGGCACATATTATCATTTGGGCAAGCTTTACGAAAAACTCGATAGAAAAGACGATGCAGAAGCAACCTACAAAAAAGGATTGTTAATTGCCAGAAAAGCTGGAAACATGCACGCTGCCTCTGAGCTGCAACAAGTACTTAATGCTGTGCTAGGTTTGGATTACGAGGACGATTAATTAACTTGGCCCTTCATTTAGCTGCTACCAGTTTGACATCAAAACAATTTCTTTTTTTAAAAGATGTGTTTAAATACACCTTAACGGCTTTTGGCGGACCTCAAGCTCATGTGGCTATTATGCTCAAGGAGTTCGTTCAAAAAAGGAATTATCTGACTGAAGAAGAGTTACTTGAATTAAATGCTTTATGCCAGGTTTTGCCTGGACCGGCCTCTACGCAAACCATTACCGCTATTGGTTATAAAATAGGTGGATTATGGTTTGCAATTCTCACCTTTCTTATCTGGTTGTTACCTTCAGCTATTCTTATGGCTGTTGCCGCTATACTTTTTACGCACCTTCAAACTAAAATTGAAATTCCTAAACTGCTCAAAATTATTGAGCCTATGGCACTGGGCTTTGTATCGTATGCGGCTTATATTTTTGCTCAAAAGGTGCTTAAAAACAAGGTGACAAGTATTCTTGCTTTACTAGCCTTTACCTGCTCCTTATTGCTTAAGAATCCGTACGTATTCCCATTTATGTTTCCTGTATTGGTGTTAACAGGAGGCTTTGTAACATCAAGGATAAATGCGGATGAAGAAGAACGAGATTTAGGTGAAAAACTGGTGATAAATGTAAACAAGAAGAAAGTCGCTTACTTTTTCGGTATCCTGATCCTTTTTGCCTTATTAGGAGGAGTAATAAACCGGACTTCATTCTTTAGTTTGCCGGTTCGTTTGTTCGAGAATTTTTATCGCAACGGGGCATTGATTTTTGGAGGGGGACAGGTGCTGATACCGTATATGTATACGGAGTTTGTAGAATTGAAAAAATACCTTACCACCCAGGAGTTTCTTTCAGGTTATGCCTTACAGCAGGTTATTCCGGGACCGGTTTTTTCATTCAGTTCTTTTTTAGGGGGAATGGCAATGAAAAAGCAGGGTATTAGCGGGCAATTGCTCGGTAGTGTGGCTGCAGTTCTAGGTATAAATCTCCCTGGATTGATCCTGATCCTTTTTATTGTTCCATTTTGGAATGATCTTAAGAAAATAAGCAGGATTAAGAATTCAATGGCTGGAGTAAATGCTGTTTCGGTGGGTTTTGTGGCGGCGGCTTTCTTCCTTTTATTAAAGCCTATTGGAGTAAATTATTTTTCGGTAAGTGTAATTGTAATAACCTTTTGTTTGTTGAGATTTACTAAGATTCCGGCTGCTTTAATAATGATTACAGGGCTGGTGATAGGTTTTTTTCTTTAGAAAGTAAGAAGTAAGAAGTAAGAAGTAAGAAGTAAGAAGTAAGAAGTATTCCCCCTAAACAATAAATAAAAAACGGGCTATAATGATGGTTATAGCCCGTTTCTATTTGTATAAGTGTGATTAATTAAAATGGTGCGAAATCATCTCCGCCTTCATCAAACTCATTCATTTTTGATGGACGGATGATAAAGTTCTGAGGACGTTCATCATCAAAACCTGCCGAAGGAGCAAGGCCTGCTGCTGCATTTAAATTAGATGGATCGAATCCGCTGAAGTCAAAGTTGTCTGGTTCAAGATCCTGGTATTTAATGTATTTACCCACAAACTTTAGCGGAACATTTTCTAAGGAACCGTTACGGTGCTTGGCAATAATTACCTCAGCAACTCCGGCTGTAGATCGTCCACTTTCGTCTTGTGTAAAGCCATAATATTCAGGTCGGTAAAGGAACATTACCATGTCGGCATCCTGCTCAATTGAACCCGATTCACGCAAATCGGAAAGCATTGGTTTTTTATCACCACCACGGGTTTCCACCGCACGACTCAACTGCGATAGGGCTATAACGGGTACACTCAATTCCTTGGCTATACCTTTTAGTGCACGTGAAATTCCACTAATCTCTTGTTCACGGTTTCCTTTTGCATCACCTGAACCATGCATCAGCTGAAGGTAATCGATAACGATCATCTCTATGCCGTACTGTTGTTTCATACGACGCACTTTTGCACGCAATTCAAATACGTTTAATGCAGGGGTATCATCAATATAAATTGGAGCTTCTGAAAGTTTACCAACCTTTGAATGCAGCTGTTGCCATTCATGAGGCGCCAGATTTCCCTTTTTAAGCTTCTCTGCTTCAATTTCTGCCTCTCCGGCAATCAAACGATTCACTAACTGAACCGAAGACATCTCAAGCGAGAAAACAGCCACTGGAAAGTTAAAGCCTACAGCAGCATTTCTAACAGCACTTAAAATAAATGCGGTTTTACCCATTGCCGGACGAGCTGCAACAATTACCAAATCGGATTTCTGCCAGCCTGAAGTTACACGGTCCAAGGCTGTGAATCCTGAAGGAACACCTGTTAAACCATCGGTTTTATCCTTCAGTTTTTCAATTTCCAAAACCGCTTTTTTTACCAAGTCCGACATGTTTTCTGCGTTTCGACGTAGATTTCCTTCGGTGATCTTAAATAAACCACTTTCAGCTTTATCTAAAAGCTCGAAAATATCAGTGGTATCTTCATACGCCATATTCACCGTCTCAGTTGAGATTTGAATTAATTGGCGCTGAAGGTATTTTTGGGCAACAATACGTGCGTGAAATTCAATATTTGCAGCAGAAGCTACGCGATTTGTTAGCTCGGTAATGAAAAATGCACCGCCAACCATTTCAAGATCACCAGTTTTGCGCAATTGATTGGTTACAGTAAGAATATCAACTGGTGAAGACTCGCTGTAAAGGTCCATTACGGCTTTGAATATCTTTTGGTGGGCATCTTTATAGAAAATTTCGGGTCGAAGGAACTCAATAACGGAAGTTAAAGCGTTTTTTTCGATCATAATTGATCCTAAAACAGCTTCTTCCAGTTCAACCGCCTGTGGCTGCAACTTACCGCCAATTAATTGTGGCGATTTGCGAGCAATAGTGCGTTTATCGGATCTGGCTCTTGAATTTCCGTTATTTTCGAAATTATCTGAACTCATATGTTAGTTAGCAGGTAGTTTTTATTTTAGTCGACAAATATATTTACTTAAAGCTTAGGCTCAGTTTCAACTTATAAACAGACAAATCGCGTGTATTAAATCTACCTGAAAACTAGCGATATACGGGTTGGTAGTTATTAACATAAAATGTTGGCAACTGTAAAATCGATTAACAAATTCTTTTCCTATTCATTAAAAATCAACTTTTTAAGTAAGTTTAAAACGATGTTGATAACTATTTTTTTGTGGAAAACGTAAAATCGCGGCTAAGCGACAATATGAAAATGTTTAAAATTTAAATGACAGATTTTCAGAGATTAAAATAATTGATTTGTAGTTTTGCGTTTCTATGAGAGATTTTGGCACGCCTAAAAAGGAAAGTAACGAATTGATATTTGGCATTCGCGCTGTAATTGAGGCAATTACAGCTGGTAAAGAAATTGAAAGTCTTTTTATACAAAAAGGCCTAACCGGAAATTTATATGCTGAACTTCGTTTGGTGATAGGAGAGTACGACACACCATTCCAATTTGTTCCTATTGAAAAGTTAAATCGGCTAACTACCAAGAACCACCAGGGAGCAGTGGCGTTTATATCACCGATCAGTTATCATAAGACTGATCAGATCGTGCCCGAGATTTATGCGGCAGGTAAAACTCCCTTGCTTTTGATTTTAGATAGGGTAACTGATGTTCGAAATTTTGGAGCAATTGTTCGTACCGCTGAGTGTATGGGCGTTGATGCCGTAATTGTTCCAGCCAGGGGATCAGCTCAGGTAAATCCAGATGCTATTAAAACCTCTGCAGGTGCTTTGTTCAGGGTGCCTATTTGCAGGGAAATGAAACTGAAAGAAACTTTGGAGTACTTGAAAGACTCGGGTGTTCAATTGGTTGCTTGTACTGAAAAAACAGATAACTTGCTTGCAGATGTTGATTATACAGGGCCAACGGCAATAATTATGGGTTCCGAAGAAGACGGTATATCGCCTGAATATTTGAAGTTTTGTGATTCGAGAGCCAAAATTCCAATGTTTGGCGAAATTGCTTCACTGAATGTATCTGTGTCAGCTGGTGTGATTTTGTACGAGGCGGTGAGGCAGCGAGGCGCTTAAGCTTTATTTAAGATTTTCTACATTGATTTATATAAAAAAGCCGTTCAGTTTTTCTTGAACGGCTTTTTCTGTTTTAATAGTGGTTGTTAATGTTTCTTTTTTCCTTTGCCTCTTCTGTTTCCGTTGTCATGATTTTCTCCCTGATCATTATCATAGTTCATTTTCTTCGCCTGTCCCGGAGGAACCTTTTTATACTTTGTTTTATGATCGGAATTATACACATATACATCATCCGCGGTGTAATCAATTCGCACGCGCTCGTGATTTGTAATAATAATTGTAGAAGGTAATGTGCTTACCCTAACCCAGGCACCTGCATTAAAATATACATACTTGCCAAAAGTTACATCAAAATAAACGTTTGTTGAAGGATAGTAATAATAGTAAACACGTTGCTTTTTCTTTACTCCCCAGGCTTTTGCATGTGGAGGAGGACCTTTTTTATGATGTGATTCCTTCTCTACATATACAGTTTTGGTGCATGAAAAAAGAAAAACAGAACAAATAACTAATAGTAAGAATTTTTTCATTATATGAATTTGAGTTTGGTTTTGGCGCAAAATAGAAAGCAATTATGAAAAGAAGATGATTAATTTGATAAAAAAAAACCTGCAAATCTAACTTCCTGTTTCAGTGAAAGTTAAATTTGCAGGTCTTCTATATTTGTCTTGGAGATCTATTGGACGTATCCTAATAACTTGAGTACCTGTTTAGAGTTTTGTTCTTCTCCAAATACTTCGTAGTTAAACGTTTCATCACGGTTGCGACGAATTAAAATATGCTTAGGCGTAGGCATTAAACAATGGTGAATACCTCCGTAACCACTTAATACCTCTTGATAGGCACCGGTATGGAAGAAACCAAGGTATTGAACTTTACGTGTTTTAGGCATATACACCGAGTTCATATGCGCTTCCTGGTTATAATAATCCTGTCCGTCGCAGGTAATACCCCCTAAGTTCACACGTTCATATTCAGCATCCCAGTTATTAATTGGAAGAAGGATATACTTTTGATTTAAGGCCCAAACGTCTGGTAAGTTAGTGATAAAGCTTCCGTCGAGCATTAGCCATTTCTCACGGTCATTTTGTTGCTTACGGCCTAAAACTTTATAAATGATACCAGAAGCTTCGGCAACAGTGTATTTTCCAAATTCGGTAACAATATCCGGTACTTCAACTTCGTGCTCTGCACAAATTTCTTTAATACGGCTAATGATCTCATTGGTCATGTATTCGTAATCAAAATCAAATACCAATGAATCTTTAAATGGAAAACCACCGCCAATATCTAACATGGTAAGGGCAGGGTTTATCTTTTTGAACTTACAGTATAAAGTAACGTGCTTCTCTAATTCGTTCCAGTAATACGGAGAATCCTGAATACCAGAGTTGATGAAGAAATGCAACATTTTAATGTTAAAATTCGGGTTCTTCTCTACACGTTGGTGATAAAAGTCAATTACATCTTCGGCACGAATACCTAAGCGGCTAGTATAAAACTGCGAGTCCGGCTGCTCCTCAGTGGCAATACGGATACCCAGGTTACATTCTTCTTCCAACTCATCATCGTAAAAGAAAAACTCTTCTTTGTTATCTAGTACTGGCATGATGTTTTTGAAACCATCATGGATCATATCGCAGATATATTGTTTGTACTGCGATGTTTTATAGCCGTTACAGATTACATAAACATCTTTGCTAACTATACCTCTTTTTTCCAAAGAATCAATCATTGGCATGTCAAATGCCGAAGAAGTTTCAAGGTGAATGTCATTTTTGAGGGCTTCCTCAACCACATGGCGGAAGTGCGAACTCTTAGTACAGTAGCAATAAATATATTTACCTCTGTAATTATTGTTAATGATCGCCTTTTGAAATAATAGTTTGGCTTGTTGAATTTTCTTTGAAATTAACGGAACGTACGTAAAGCGCAAGGGAGTGCCATACGTTTCAATTAGTTCCATAAGGTTGATATCATTGAAGAATAGTTCATCCTCAATAACGTCAAATCCGTCTTGGGGAAAACCAACACTTAAGTCAAGAAATTCCTGGTAGCTTTGCATCTATTTTAATTTTTTGCAAAAATGTAATTTTTGAAGTAAAAAAATTAAGTAAAAGTCAGTTTTTTTTTACTTCGGGACATTTTCAAAAAAAACTGACTTTTTTATCAAAAATTAAAATTTGTATTTAACTGTAATTCAGTATAGTTAGATGCGTTAAATAGAAAAAGTAAATTTCTCAAAAAGAATTCAAAAACTGCTTGGTTTTACAGAGCTAAATGAACTTCGGCTATCATACATCTTGCACTGCCTCCTCCGTTGGCTTCAATTGTGTCAATTGGAGCATAAACAATCTTGCTGTATCTGCTCAATTTTTCAATTTGTGATGCAGCCAATGATTTGTAAGCTTGCTCCGACATTACCAAGAGACTTTCACCGGCTTCGTTTTTAAGTTCGAGCATATTACCGGCAAATTCATTCATCTGTTCAAGCGTTATTTCAATGATCTCTTTTCCCGAAGCATTCAATGAATTGGCCACCATTTCACGTTCATCATCATCCGGAATAGAGTTTAAACAAACCACTGCATAACCGGTTCCTATGCACATCATTACGTTGGTGTGATAGATAGCTTTTCCTGATTTATCAATAGCGTCAAAAGCAACATATTCGTAGCCTAGTTGTTTGCAGAAATCTTCCAGCACACTTATTTCAGTCCGTGGAGATAAACAAGCGTAAGCCACCTTATCAACGCGATCGAGTACCATGCTTCCTGTTCCTTCTAAAAACAGTTGATCTGATTCATAATGACTAAAGTCTATAGTTCTTCTAACCTCAAATCCTTTTACTTTTAATAATTCAGGAATATCAGTTCTGCGTTCCAACCGGCGGTTTTCGGCCTGCATCGGGTATAAACAAATGGTACCGTCGTTATGAAAAGAGATCCAGTTATTAGGAAAAATAGAATCGGGAGTATGTGGGGTATCCGTGTCTTCAACTACGGTAACGTCCACTCCGTTTTCAGTTAAAACATCAACAAAGTTGTCGAACTCCCGCAGCGCTTTTTCCTGGGTGTCTTCCGCTTGCGCATTTGGGTTTTGAAAGGCATTATTCACTGCTGTTTCGGCATTAAAACCAAAACGTACCGGGCGAATCATTAGAATATGATTGGTGGTTTGCATTTTTAGATGATATTTTGATTGAAATTAAGATGGAGAATTGAGTTGCTTTCGACAATTCCCCATCTTAATTGATTAAACGTTTTCTCTTAAGATTGGCATACTCATGCAGTGGAAGCCTCCTCTTGCACGAGATAGTTCAGCAGAAGGCATTAAAATGATGGTGTCAGTAATTGTTTCGGTATCAATCTCGCCACTTTCCAGCTTTTGAACCAGATCATGCGCATGAATAGCCGAAAATCCATTTTCCTTAAAGGCTTCTACCGTTTTGTCGTTTCGGTCATAACCTAACACAACACCTTCCTTGATACACACTAAGTTACATGAATCTGTCCACTGTTCGCGTGCATCATATGGAAATTTATTGTTACCTGAGTAAATGAATTTGGTTTCTTCTGTACTTCCAAGATCATTTCGGCTGATATCATCCAGGAGGTCTTCCAGGTATTCGAAATAGGTAGGTTCTAAAGGATTTTCGATCTTAAACTGAATGATCTGCGTTTTGTCTTCCTTACGGATGTCTTTCATCTCTTCAATGATCTCTGTAACTCTAACATTGATCGCATCCGATTTTCGGCCTAGTGAACCCAGCATTACCCAAACGTTTCTCTTAACTTGTGTGAATACTGTGTCGATATGCATGAAATCACGTTTCTTCGGAATTTTAACCACAGTTACCTTTTTAACCACTTCTTTTTTGAAAAGGGTTTTAACTACCTGGTTACAAGCATATAATGTAGTACGCTCGCTGCAGCCAATCACTAAGTGATCTTTGCTCACCACCATCACATCACCACCTTCTAATGTTATTTTACGATCCTGGTTTTCTTCATCAGGTAATAAGAAATGATGAACATGTTCGGGAATTTCGATGATATTATTACGGTAATCCGCGAAGACCTCGTGATTAAAGAAGATATATTTTGATAAAACTGATTCACGGGCACGGGCCTGTTTGGCGGCTTTATTCAATAGGATGAAATTATTGATAGTAATTCCAATATCGCGGGTAAAGATAAAGTTCGGGATAGGGGCGAAGATCATGCGTTCTTCGTCAATTGAACCACAAATAAGAGTTTTTGCTAATTGGTCTTCCGGTAAAGCAATAAGTTCATTTTGCAACTCGTAAGTGCAATTTTCTATGGCACATACCGAAGCTACAATTTTTAGCTTAATGTCTTTGTTTTTGAGAATATCTTTCAACAGAACCTGCAGTTCAATTACTTTGTCGGAGTTGTGAAAGTCTGCACTGTCGGGTTTAAAAAAGCTACGGTTTGATGACTCTGCATCAATATGGGCAAGTTTTCCTTTGATCTTTCCTGGATCAAGGAAATAAAGCAAAATTTTAACGTAATAATCGTACTCTTTTCGGCGGATGGTATCAAGGTGTACAATATCCTCGAATAACCAATCTTGTGCTTTTGATGGTACAACTTTACCCAGTCCGCTATCCGGACTATGGATCAACAAACGGCGAAGGGTGCCAATTTCAGAGGTTACATTTACTTTGTTTTCTACATTATTAAACGACATAAAAGTTTAGTTTGGAATACAAATCTAAATCAAAAAAGCACATAAAAAAGCCATTGTGAGTCTGTGAGGGGCATTTTTGATTTGTTTTAATTGTGTATTTGGTCTGTTTTGTGAGTTTAAATCATTTAAACTCTGTTTTCATGAATGGAATGCTGAACAAAAAAAGTTAAAAAAATCTTGTACTAAGTTTATAATGGGTAATTATGGATGCAGAATCAAGTAATTAAGGCCAAGGTTTATTATAAATCAGCTAACTAAAATTTGCGCAGATTTGATATTTTTGGCCCATGGAATTTATTATTCAAAAAACGTTAGAAGCTGTTCAAACACTCTACAATCAAACCTTAACTTCTTCTGACATCACTCTACAAGAAACACGTAAAGAATTTGAAGGCGACGTAACTGTTGTTGTATTTCCTTTTACTCGTTTTTCTAAAAAATCTCCTGATGTTACCGCCCAGGAAATTGGTGAATTTTTAAAACAGAATGTTACTGAAATAGCCGATTTTAATGTAATAAAAGGCTTTTTAAATATTGTTATTGATGATTCTTACTGGATCAATCGATATAAAACCAATGCCTCAACTTCCAACTTTGGTTTTGCTCCGTCAAACGGAAAAAAAGTAATGGTTGAGTATTCATCGCCAAATACTAATAAACCTTTGCACCTTGGTCATGTTCGTAATAATCTTTTGGGTTATTCAGTGGCACAAATTATTGGTGCTGCAGGTTATGAGGTAATTAAAACTAACCTGGTGAACGATAGGGGTATTCATATTTGTAAATCAATGCTGGCTTGGCAAAAGTTTGGTAACGGAGAAACTCCTGAGTCAAGCGGGTTAAAAGGTGATCATTTGGTTGGGAAGTATTATGTGATTTTCGACAAAGAATACAAGAAACAGATTGATGAATTAAAAGCTCAGGGCTTAGCTGAAGATGAAGCTAAAAAACAAGCTCCTTTAATCATTGAATCACAGCAAATGCTGCAGAAATGGGAGGAAGGAGATACAGCGGTTATTGAGCTTTGGAAAATGATGAACAGCTGGGTTTATGCAGGTTTTAATGTTACCTACAATAACTTGGGTGTTAATTTCGATAAATACTATTACGAGTCGAATACCTATTTGTTAGGTAAAGATATTATCGAGGAAGGTCTTGCCAAGGGAGTGTTTTTCCGTAAACCAGATAGTTCAGTTTGGATCGATCTGACTGCGGACGGTTTGGATGAGAAACTTGTTTTACGTTCAGACGGAACATCAGTTTATATAACCCAGGACTTAGGAACCGCTGAATTGAAGCACGATGATTTCCAGATGGATAAATCGGTTTATGTGGTAGGTAATGAACAAGATTATCATTTTAAAGTCTTGTTTTTGATTCTGGATAAATTGGGAAAAAGCTGGGCAAAAGGGCTTTATCACTTATCGTACGGAATGGTTGATTTGCCAAGCGGTAAAATGAAATCGCGTGAAGGAACAGTTGTTGATGCTGATGATTTGCTTGATGAAATGATCGATACTGCTCGTCAGCATACAGAAGATTTGGGTAAAGTGGATGATTTTACGGAAGAAGAGAAAATAGAGCTGTTCCGTAAAATTGGCTTAGGTGCATTAAAGTATCATTTGCTAAAAGTCGATCCTAAAAAACGTTTGATGTTCGACCCGAATGAGTCCATTGATTTCCAGGGACACACAGGTCCGTTTATTCAATACACTTATGCTCGTATTAAATCAGTAATTCGTAAAAGTGAGCAGGCCGATTTTGCAGGAATTGTTCCCGAAACCATCAATAAAGATGAGCGCGAACTAATTCAACAATTAGATAAGTTCCCAACTATTATTGCTGACGCAGCCGAGAATTATAACCCGGCATCTGTAGCTAATTATTTATATGAACTGGCTAAAGGTTATAATAAATTCTATCACGATAATCCGATATTGAAAAATGAAGATGAGGAACTGAAGAAATTCCGTTTGGCCTTATCGTCATTAACAGCTGATGTACTTAACCGCGGAACTTCTTTGTTAGGAATTGAGGTTCCTGAACGAATGTAGTTTTCAATTGAGATATTCTTCAACACCGATTCGTCTTTAAGATGGATCGGTGTTTTTTGTTTTAAGTACTAATCTTAATCATTATGTTAGTAACCTGAAACAATAATACATATTGCTGCGTAAAATGAATTTTGGCTGTAATTTTTCTACTTATGATTGAAGCATTAATTTTTATCCTTCTCCTGGTTATTTTGGTTGTGGTAATACAGCAAAAGAACGATTTAAATCAAAAATCAACTTACTTAAGCTATAAAATTGATCAGCTTACAGAGCTAATCAATAGTCAATCTGTTAAAGTTGAACCTAAAGGAGAACAGTCTACCCAAACTGCAATAGATGTACAGCCTAATGTGATTAGTTCAGTTGTTAAGCCGGAAGTTGAACCCTCACCTGAAAAGGATGAAATCTATGCTGAGCGATTATTTTTCCCTGAAGAAAGTGATCATTTAACATTATCTGATTCAGGAATTTCTGCTTACGAACCGGAACAATCAATACCTTCATTTGCCGAGGCATCAGCAGCTCTTAGAAACCAATCTGAAGAAATTCCCACTAAAAAATCATTCCTTGAACGTAATCCGGATTTGGAAAAATACATTGGAGAAAACCTCTTTAATAAAATTGGGATTGCAATTTTGGTATTAGGGATGGGCTTTTTCCTTAAATACGCTATCGACAAAAACTGGATCAACGAAATAGGCAGAACCTTTATTGGTATTGTAACCGGCGGAGCGTTAATTACAATCGCTCACCGAATGCGTAAATCATTTGCTGCGTTCAGTTCGGTTTTAGTTGGTGGTGGCATTGCCATACTTTATTTTACTATTACCATAGCCTTTCAGCAATATCAGCTTTTCAGCCAAACAATTGCATTTTTAATAATGGTATTGATAACCGGTTTTGCCGTGTTATTATCTATAAGTTATGATAGAAAAGAGTTGGCTATCCTGGCCATTTTAGGCGGCTTTACTTCACCATTAATGATTAGCACCGGTGAAGGGAATTATGTTGTACTGTTCTCCTATATCCTGATTTTAAACATCGGTATGCTGGTGCTGGCTTACTTTAAAAAATGGAATATTTTGAACATCATTTGCTATGCCTTTACGATAATAATGTTTGGGGCATGGCTCTCAACTAAAGTAATTATGGTTGGTAGTGATGCTGAAAATGTTCCTTATGTCGGCGCTCTACTATTTGCTACGCTATTCTATTTTGTTTTCTTTTTAATGAACATAATCAACAATATCAAAGAGAAAACTAGATTTAATGCAGCCGAAATAAGTATTTTATTAAGTAATACCTTCTTTTATTTTTCTGCCGGGATACTGGTGCTTAACAGTATGCAAGCAGAAGTCTATCAAGGTCTGTTTACAGCATTATTAGCCGTATTTAATCTAGTATTTGCATATGTATTGTATAAAAATGAGCGGGTTGATAAGAACTTGATTTACCTGTTGATTGGCTTAGTGTTAACATTCTGCAGTTTAGTTGCGCCAATACAGTTGCATGGTAACTACATTACTCTATTCTGGGCAGCAGAGGCAGTTTTATTACTCTGGTTATCACAAAAATCGGGCATTGTGTATATAAGAGTTGCATCCGTAATTGTTATGACACTAATGTTTATCAGCTTAGCAATGGATTGGATCGCTATTTACAATACAGGCGCGATCTATCAAACCACCCTTAAGTTTTTAAGGCCGTTTAGCAACAGTGGTTTTATTACCGGTGTGGCTGCAATTGTTTCAGTTTACACAACCCTTAAGCTGTTAAAAAATGATGAATCAGAAAGTCATTTAGTAGATGGTATTAAGGTTGAATCTTACAAAACTGCATTATCGGTAATTTCAGTTATACTGATCTATGTATTATTCCGATTGGAGATCAACTATCAGGCTGCTTATTATTTTAATGAAGAGTTGTTTATAATAGTAGGTTGCTACAACTATATGTTCATTGCCATCCTTTTGTATCTTTCAGTAAGAGCAAAAGAAAAGATTTCTCTTTTTGCTAAGCAATTTTTAGGTGCAGTAGGATTAATTAACCTGATAGCATACCCTGTTTTTTATAATAATCAGCTTATTTTACTTCGCTTGCAAAACATGATCAATGGTTTTTCTACGTTCGATGTCTTATTGCAAATCGTGTTAGTGGTTTTGTTCTTTGTTACTCTATTTCAGGTTTACAGACTTGTTAAAGTGCTTTCAAATGAAAATTTGTTGCGTATTTTTCAGTGGTTTGCCGCTGTGTGTATGGTGTTCATTTTAAGCTCTGAACTTGATCATATTGGGGCTGCGGTATACGGAAATCCTGAAACCTATGCGGATATCCTAACTGAAGTAACTCATAAAACAGGCTATGCGATTTTGTGGGGAGTTTTTGCGTTTATCCTTATCCACTTAGGAATGCATTGGAAGTCTAAAAATGTACGTATTATCTCTCTTTCGGTATTCGCGGTTACATTAATTAAGCTTTTTGTTTTTGATTTAAGAGGATTATCTGAAGGCGGTAAAATCGCAGCTTTTCTTTCGCTGGGAGCTTTACTACTTGTAATATCTTTTATGTATCAACGATTAAAACGGATCCTTCTATCAGATGCATCGCAGGAAAATACGAATGATGATAATGGGGAAATTCAAATTGAATCTTAGCCAATTTATATTGATGAATAGGAGCTATTTACTTTTTCTTTTTTGCTTCATGTGTTCAACGACATCCAATGCTCAATCTTTTGAGTGGAAAGGTTCTTTGAATACAGTTGATAAAAATGGGTTTTACGACATAGTACTTTTGCCTGAGATCATTGCCAAACTAAAGAGCCCTGATCTTTTCGACATACGATTAACAGAAGGAGAGAAGGACGTATCTTATATTTTGCGCACTAAACCATTAGCATACGACGAAACTAAACTCACTCCGTTTACTATTATTCAAAAAATAGAAACTTCCAAGCAGTTTACATCGGTAATATTTGCCAATGAAAATGCCGCTAAGCTAAATGAATTTAGCATGGTAGTAAACAATACTGCAGTACAGAAAGTCGCATCTATAAGTGGGAGTAATGATAACGCACAATGGTATGTAGTAAACAATTCAATAAGTTTGGATCCGTTTGAGGCTTCTTCTTCTAAATCAGGTACAGAATTAATTTATACGATCACGGTTCCAACCACTAATTATAAGTTTTATAAATTGGAGATCAATGATTCATTAAGTGCTCCATTGTTTATTAAAAATGTTGGAAAATTTAATACTTCGTTGATCAATAATTCGGATTATGATCAGGTTCCATCTCCGGTAATTACCAAAGTAAAGAGCTCAAACAGTCATCAAACGGTTCTACAGCTAACGTTTAAAGAGCCATTTCTTATAAGAAAGTTGTTATTTGATGTTAAGTCGCCTAAGTTTTTTAAAAGAGAAGCTTTTCTGGCATTAAAAAATGAAAAAACTCCTCGGTATAAAAAGCAATCAGCCATTCAATACATCCCTATAAGTTCATTTTCTTTAGTTTCAGGTGGAATGCAAGAAGTTACTTTGGATAATCCTGTTAAAGAAAGCACGGTGTATTTGGTTGTTGAAAATGAAGATAATCAGCCTTTAGTTTTTAAACAGATAGAAGCATTTCAACAGCGATATTATCTAACTGCTTACCTGGAGAAGGATAAAATTTATAGCTTGAACTTTGGGAATGCCACCATCATTTCATCGCCTCAATATGATCTTAGCTATTTTACAGATAAAATCAACGGTAATCTACCGGTATTGAAGGTAGGTGAAATTAAGTCGGTTGAAAAACTAACCGAATCATCAACTTCTGTGTTCTTTGGTAGTAAAAATTGGATCTGGACCGGCTTGATTGTATTGGTAGGAACCTTGCTCTTGATTTCTTTTAAAATGATTGGGGAAATGAAGGGTAAATAAAAATCGGCTTAAAGTTTCCTCTAAGCCGATCAATCTAATGAAATATAATGAAAAGTTAAATTGACGAAAGGAGACGATTGGGAGTGGAAGTATTTTCATTTAGTTCTGCTTCCAGTTCACTTACAAATTGATCAATCTGTTCCTGTGTAACACCCGGCATACATATAACGTGACTTTTGCCATTTTCTGTTGCTATTTGCCATTTCTGACGCAACTTGTAAGATGGTTGTGGAAATACCACTGTAAGCGCATCAGGATTTCTCCAAGCCTTTACACCAATTGAGTTTAATTTTTCAACTGTATAGTTAGCCATTGCTAAAGCTGCTAATGCACGTTGGATCAATCCATTTTTACCCATTTTTTTAATGGCATACCACATAAAAATAGGGCTGTGGCCGTTACGGCTACCGGTAATGGTAGTATCAACTGTACCTATGTAAGGTATGGAACGACCAATACGTTCTTTATAATTTTTTTTCACCAGCACTAATCCACAAGGTATAGGAGAACCAATAAATTTGTGACCGCTGATGGCAATACTATCGGCACCGTAGGTAAAATCGAATCCAGGATTTAATTTTAATAAAGCGCTATAGGTACCTGACAATGCAGCATCACAATGGATGTAAGAGTTTTTGATGGCCAGGTCTCTGAATATCTTTTGAATTTGTCCCAGATCATCTTTCGCCTCGGTCATGGTAGTTCCAATATTGGCTAACATAATAACCGGTTGATCGCGGTGCATTTGCAACATCTGGCGTAGGTCGTCATAGTCCATTTCACCGTTTTCCTGCGTACGAATAACAATACTTCTCAGGTTTAATAGTTGAATGTTCTTTTGAACACTATAATGGGTTGATTCTGAATAATAAACGATTCCGGTTGGATATAACTCACGGGCAACATATAAACCATAAAGATTACCCTCTGAACCACCATTCGTAACATAACCCCACCAATTGTTTTCAGGGGCTTTAAATAATTCGGCAAAAAAAGCAAGTACCTCTTGTTCAAGTGAACGTGAGTTTAAATCATAAGTCGATTCAACCTGTGGGTCGCCAACATTATTTAAAGGTAGTTCTAAAAGAGGGTACAGTTCTGAATAATCAAAATCCCGGGCAATTGGATAACCAATAAAGTATTTACTTCTTTCAGTAGCTTTCTGCATGTACTCATGCAAATGGGTGCGATCAGATTGGTTTAAGTGATTCATCGTTTAGTAGGTTAATCTTCTGCAAAAGTAGATGTTGGTGAAAAATGTTTCTATTAAATTTATTAAATCAGTAATTGTTTCTGATTAATTAACTTTTTTAGGAAATATTATTGAACTTTGATGACTTTGATGGTAATAACAGGAAAAACAGTTTATGGATAGGCTTGATTCAATTGATATTCGAATTTTAAATCTGCTTCAGAAAGATTCTTCATTGGGTGTAAAAGATGTTTCGGCAGCTATAGGTTTAAGTGTATCACCTACTTATGAGCGCATTAACCGCTTAAAGAGAGATGGTTTTATAGAGAAATATGTAGCTATTGTAAATCGTGAAAAAATTGGCAAACATCTGCTGGTATTATGCACGGTTACCTTAAAACAGCAATCAATGGAAACACTGGTGATCTTTGAGCAAACCATTACCAATTTTAAGGAAGTGCTCGAAGTATTGTGTTTAGCCGGTAATCATGATTACTTATTGAAAATAGCTGTTAAAGATGTGAACGATTATCATTCGTTTGTGCTAAACAGATTATCTCAAATTCCCAATATTTCTAATCTGCAAAGTAGTTTTGTTTTAAAAGAGATTAAAAATGAAACAGCGATGGAGATTGTTTAATCTACAATTGTGGATCAACTGATTGTCTTTCTTCAATTATTTGTTTGGCTGCTATTACGGCATGAGGAACGAGTTTATTGGCGTAAATTAAACCTTCCAACTCTTGATTTGAGTAATGTCCCAGGTTCTTTTTAAATTTTTCGAGTTCCTCATTATAATAGAATTCCTCTTCAATAGCCGTTTTTTCAATGGTTACCGATGAAAAGATATACGCTTTGACTTTCTTATAGTTTATAAAGAAATAAGAAAGGATCAAAAGAAAGCCTATTTCTCCAAAACCAATAGAAAGTGAGTTAAAGCTCAGGTCACCTGTATATTCGCCTGAAGTGAAGTTAATAAGATTGGCTAAGCTTAATAATAAAAAAACAGCGAGTAAGTTCTTGAACCAAACTCTTTTATAACAATAAGTAACGGTTAAAATCGCTAGCAAGGCAAATGCTAAATAATTTTTTATTGAAAAATGCCTATGATAAGATACACCATCAATAGCTTCTTCTAATGTTATTAAGTTGATTAAAGTATTAATTGATAGAATTAGAAGAAAAATAATTGGAATAAAGTTTTTGTGTTTCTTTAAAGCAGCAGCAATAGGCGTCATTTAAATAGCTAGTGTATTCGTAATATTTTAACGAGGCATAGAAAAGAATGTTACAAAAAAGACTCATTGGCGGTACACTCTTACTATTTATTGAACCTTATATCCTTTTTCTGATCTGTTATCCTGATCAAAATATTCGTTGATTTCGGTGGCAATGGACATGAAGGTTTCGAGTTTATCCTTACTGATAACCCTTTCCACCTCATTCCTGATCTCTGTAATACATGATTGAACGTTAATTATTAATTCAGCTCCCAAATCAGTTAAAATAACCAGAAGTGCCCTTGAATCTTTTGGATCTTTAATCGTCTCTACATAGCCCATTTCTTCAATGTCTTTAACCAGCTTACTCATCGCCTGTTTAGAAATATTAGCTCTATCGGCTAATGTCACAATATTGGTTCCCTCAATATCGATGTTGGCAAAAATGGCTGTATGTTGAAACGAGCACGAAAGATAGCCCATTTCATGGATACGTTTAGTAAGTCTACTGCTTAAATGCATTCTTAGGTTATGAACTGTTCGGCTAAGACTTTTCTTTCTTAAATCCGTTAATTGCTCAAGTTGACCCTTTAATCGTTCTTTCATAAAATACTCACGTTTCTGATTGCAGCTACAATAACATTCAGAGTGCAATATGTAAATTTATTTTACAAAAATAGTCAATAAGGTTGACAATATAGTCAACGTGGTTTACCTTTGTAAAATATTTTAAAATTTATGAGCACTGAGAATTCTACATCAAATCCAAGTAAGAAAATTGTTAGCCGCGTGATAATTGGTATAGTGATTATCGCTGCTTGTATTTATGGCTATAAGCGCATTACTTTCTTTTTAGCCCACGAAAGCACTGATAATGCACAGGTTGAGGGTCATATGACGCCAATTTTATCGCGTGTAGGAGGTTATGTAAAAACCGTAAATGTTCAGGATTATCAACAAGTAAAAGTAGGGGATACCATTGTTACCGTTGATGACGATGAGTTACAGATAACCCTGAAACAAATGGAAGCTGAATATCAAACGGCTTTGGCTGATCTTGAAAGCGCAAAGGCTTCGTTAAAGAATACGGAACTGACCGCAAACCTGAGCAAAACCAATTTGTCTTTAAATCAAATTAAAGCTAATAAGGCTTCTGCTGATTATAAACGTGATCAAAACTTATTTAAAGACCAGGCCATCACTTCGAAACAAGTTGATGATTCGAAAACCAATTATGATGTTACCCAAAAACAAATAGTAGCCTCACAGGAAGATGTAGCCATTTCAGCTTCTAGAATTCCAATGATGCAGGCTGCTGTAGCTAAAGCCCAGGCAAATGTTGATTTCAAGAAAGCTAAAATAGATGAAGAAAAACTGAAGCTTTCTTATACGACTATTGTTGCAACAGCAAGTGGTAAAATCGGTAAAAAGAACATTGAGAACGGACAATATATTCAAGCCGGTCAGTCATTAATGACCATTATTGATAATAATGAGTTTTGGGTGGTAGCTAATTTTAAAGAAACTCAAATTGAGAAGATCAAAGTTGGTCAAGCTGCCAAAATCACTATCGACAGTTATCCTGATTTAAGCATTTTAGGTAAGGTTGTTTCAATTTCTGAAGCCACGGGCGCCAAGTTCTCTTTACTACCTCCTGACAACGCCACCGGCAACTTCGTTAAAGTTACCCAGCGTGTTCCTGTAAAAATCCAATTGAACGAACCAGATAAATACCGCGAGTATTTAAAATCAGGCTTAAGTTTGGACGTTTCTGTAGAGGTTAAGTAATATGGCTACTCCAACAGGCTTTAAAAAATGGATTGTTGTAATAACAGTTATTGTTGCAGCGATCATGGAGCTGATTGATACTTCAATTGTAAACGTTGCCTTGTCGCAAATGAGCGGCAGTTTAGGTGCGTCAATTGAAGATATTGCCTGGGTGGTAACATCATACGCAATTGCCAACGTAATTATCATTCCGATGACAGGCTTTTTGGCTCGTTATTTTGGGCGGAAAAATTACTATCTCGGCTCCATTATATTATTCACCATTGCTTCGTATGCCTGTGGTCAATCAACCAGTTTGGTTGAACTGGTTATTTTCAGGTTCATACAAGGCGTGGGTGGTGGCGCGCTTCTATCTACATCTCAAGCTCTTTTATTTGATTCATTTCCTACTGAAGAACGTCCGTTTGCTTCCGCTTTATTTGGTATGGGAGTGATTGTTGGCCCTGCCTTCGGCCCAACTCTAGGAGGTGTGATCATTGATCATTTCAACTGGCCATTGATATTCGATATCAATGTTCCGGTAGGTATTGTTGCCGCGGTTTTAGTTTACCTGTTTGTTGATAAGAAACCGGAAGAGTACAGTATCGATCGCAAAAACATGCATATTGATGTGATTGGAATTGTATTACTTGCTGTAGGAATTGGAGCGTTACAGGTTGTCCTTGAAAAAGGCGAATCGGAAGATTGGTTCCACACCAACTATATCACCGTTTTAACCATTGCCGCAATTGTCGGTCTGGTAGGTTTTGTGTTCTGGGAGCTCCGGCAAAAAGAACCGGTGGTTAACATCCGGGTGATGGGTAATAAAACCCTGGCCTTTACCACAATCTTAACCTTTATTTTCGGTTACGGGTTGTTTGCGGCCGTATTTATTTACCCGGTAATGGTTCAACGATTAATGGGTTACACTCCAACTATGACGGGTGTTTCATTAATTCCCGGGACCTTGAGTGCCTTTTTCATTTTGCCTATTGTAGGTAAAATGATGGTTAAAGGAACCTCTCCTCAATTATTCGTAGGTGTTGGCTTTGCCTGTTACATAGGATTTTGTTTTTGGATGGCCAGCTTTAATGCCGATGCAAGTAGCTGGGATTTCTTTCATCCCTTGATCATCCGTGGGGTGGGAGCAGCTATGTTAACGGTGCCGTTGACCAACCAGGCAGTAATGGGCTTAGCACCAAAAGATATTCCACAAGGGATTGCCATTAACAACATGATGCGCCAGTTGGGTGGAGCTTTTGGTATTGCTATAACCAATACTTATATCGGCAACCGTATGGGCACGCACCGGGTTGATTTGGTAAGTAATGTAGATGGTGGATTTATTTCATCTCAACGTATCAATCAATTAACCAGCTTTTTTATGAGTAAAGGAGCTGATTTGACCCGTGCAAAAGATCAGGCTTTACACATGATCGATGGAATTGTAAATCAACAGGCTGCATTACTAAGTTATCAGGATGCATTTCGTTTGGTGGGCATTTTCTTTATTATTTGCCTTCCTTTAATTGGTTTGGTAAAACGTAAAACCATGAGCAAAAAAGAAGCTGAACAAGCTCAAAAAGCAGCAGCAGAGGCAGCACATTAGTAAATAATAATAGCTTGTAGTAAATTGAACTACATTTTCAATTCACAACTACAATCAAAAAATAAATCGAAAGATAGATGGACAAAAAATACGTATTCGGTATAATTTCATTGTTTGCATTTACCTCTTTACAGGCGCAAACCAATGAACCAGCGTCATTAAATGGCATTGTTGCCAAGGCGATCGATTATTACCCAACATTAAAAGAACAAAAGGTTCAGTTGGAAGTAAGCGATTTTCAAACTGAAATCACCAAAAGTAAATACTTACCAACTGTTACAGGCGACGCTGCTTATCATCACGTGTACCCTGATTCTTACGCTAACTTTGGACCGGAGCAATTCTCTTTTTACCCACTCGACCAATGGGATGCTGGTATTAAAGTAAATCAGCTGGTGTATGATTTTGGGAAAACCAAGGCAGATATTGATAAAAGTAAGAGTCAGAAAAAGGTTGTGGAAAGTCAGTACAAGAGCACCTCGTTTGGTTTTGCTTATCGTGTGGCCAATGTTTACAACAATATTATTTTTCTGAACAAAAGTATTGATGCCATTGACGCCCAAATTGAGGTGTTAAACGGTACCAAAAAGATCATTGACAGCCGTATTCGTAATGGTGTAGGTATTGAGTTTGATTTGGTATCGACACAGGTTAAGTTGAATGATGCCATCAATCGTAAAACAGAACTACAGAATTCCCTTCAAAAGCAGGTTATATTGTTGAACACTATGGCAGGTACTTCTTACAATAGCAGTTCAATTCCGTTTAAGAGTTTCGATTACCAACTTACCCAGCATAATGCGGACTCAGTTTTCGCTGTAGCACAGGCAACCAACCCTGATTTAGCTGCTGCAAAATCTCGTCAGGATGCAGCCGCAAGTGAGCTGAAAATAACGGAAAAGAATTGGGCTCCGGCTTTACGCTTTGTTGGTGGGACAGGCTATAAAAACGGCTATTTCCCTGGCGATCTCTACAAAATGAAGTTCAACTATAATGTTGGGGCGGTTTTATCTGTTCCAATTTATACGGGAGGGCGTAACGACAATGAGCATAATATCTCAAAAGTCAACTACAAAGCCTCTGAATACAATACTGATGCGGTAAGCATTAACCTTAAAAAAGATATTCAGCAAACCATTGCAGATGAAAGTACTGAACGTGAAAAGGTTACATTTTCAGCAACCCAGGTTGAACAAGCTCAAAAAGCACTTGACCTGGCTAACTCAAGATTCAAAAATGGTGTAATTACCAATATTGAATTGTTGGATGCTCAAAGTAATTTATTAAAGGCTAAGGTCGATCAAATTCAATTCGAATATCAACTAGCAACCACCCAGTTAGCTTTAAAACGCTTAATGGGTGTACAGTTTTGGAACAATAATTAAGCAAAATACATAGATAGGTTGTATTATTGCCGGCGCTAATCAGTGATGAGAGCGCCGGTTTCTTGTATATCCGCCAATCAAACCAATAAATCAAAATGCCCAATCTTTTAACCACCATATTATTGCTGCTTTTCGGCGCAATTGAAATTAATTCACCAAAATCTGAATCCGGAAGCCGGTGTTATATCGTTCAAAAGGTTGTTGATGGAGATACATTCTCGATTATTAATGGTAAAAATCAAACTGAAAAGATCAGACTGATTGGCATTGATGCACCCGAGATCCATAGATCGGCTCACAAGGAGGTTGGTGTTTATGGCCAACAGGCTAAGTCTTTTTTAATTGCATTATTGAAAGATAAACAGGTAAAGCTGGAATATGATGTTAGCAAAAAAGACCGTTACGGACGAACATTGGCTTACGTTTATTTGCCTAACGGTGTTTTTATTAATGAAAAATTAGTTGCTCTCGGATATGCAAAAGCTGCTACTTTTCCTCCAAACGTTAAGTTCTCCAAGTATTTTGTAAAACTCGAACGCGAAGCTCGCAGCAAAAATCTGGGGCTTTGGAAATATGAATAAAAGATTCAGGAATCAAGAATAAAGAACCAGGAACATTTGTTGAATTGACAAATTGTTGGGTGATATATCCTGATTCTTATCTCTTACTTCTTGGCTCTACTTCCTAATCCTCCTGCTCCCTATGCTGGAAACTATAATATAAATAGAATAGAGCCGGGAGAATAAATAAACTGCCCAGTATTAGCGCCCATCCTAAGACTGTTAATGTACTTAAAGGGGCCGTATTTTCAAGCAGTGATATAAATGAGTTATTCTTCAACAAAACAAAAGCAGGAAAATACTCATATCCTACAGCAAATAAGATCATTGTGATTTGAAACCCAGCCAATATTCTCACTCTGTTTTTCTTTCCCTTTAGAAGATAATCCCACAAAAAGAATAACGAAATTGAAGCAGCGATAATGGCCAATAAACTAATTCGATTCGTCAATAACCCTTTAAAAATTCCAATAGATTCCATCTCTGAAATTATAAATACCAATGCACCCGATAAAACAGTGGCAATATTCATCCACTTTGCTTTTGAAATAAAAATACCGGCATCTTCAGTCGTTTTAGCTTCCCCAATCAAATAAACCGCCGCTAAGAAACCGCAAATGCAAACAGTGAACAATCCAACGCTAAGCGAGAATAGATTAAACCACGGGGCTATAAAAGCTTCCTGAAAACTAACTGCCACCGGATCAATTTTTCCACTGATCAATGCACCAGCAATAATGCCTAAAAATAGGGGAGTGATAAAACTTGAATAAACAAAGATCAGATTATATACCTTTTGCATATCGTCTTTAACCGCATCATAATGTCGGAATACAAATGCAGTACCTCTTGCAATAATGCCAAATAGCATGATCAGTAAAGGAATATGAAGATGGACTGTAATGGTAGTATAAACTATCGGAAAACCTACAAATAAGATCACAATGGTAATAATTAGCCACATATGGTTGGCCTCCCAAATGGGGCCAATAGCTTTATAGGTAAGTTGACGGGTTTTGTTTTTAATGTCGTCGGAGCTAAATAACTCAATAATCCCTGCACCAAAATCAGCACCACCAAACAATAAATAGAGTAGGATGGAAAGGCCTAAAAAGGCAATATCGATATAAAGCATTACTTATTTTAAAGTTAAAGATGGATGGATGTTGTTTGCATCATACTTAAGTGGGATATTTTTTATTTGGCGATATAACAAAAAGGTAACCACTACGCTTAAGGATAAATAAACCAATGAGTATAGATAAAATGAATATTGGATGCCAGGCATTGGAGTTACGGCTTCGGAGGTTCTCATCACACCGTATATGATCCAAGGTTGACGACCTACTTCAGTAACTACCCAACCTGCCTCAAGAGCGATATAACCCAGAGGTGTGAGAATGGCAAAAAGTCTGAAAAACCAACTAGCTTCGAGCCATTTCTTCTTTCTATAAAAAGCGATTAAAAATAGAATTCCAGATAGCATCAAAATTACTCCGCAACCCACCATTACCTGAAATGCATAATGGGTAATGGCAACAGGAGGATGATTATTCTCCGGAATACGATCTAAACCCGTAACCTCAGCCTTAAAGTTACCATGAGCCAAAAAACTTAAGGCACCAGGGATTTTAATTGCATAATCAACTCGTTTCTCTTTTTCATTCGGGATTCCCCCAATTATTAAAGAAGCTCTTTCTTCAGTTTTGAAATGCGCTTCCATGGCAGCAAGCTTGGCTGGTTGGCGTTGGGCTACATCCTTGGCAGAAATGTCACCGCTTATGGGTTGTAAAATGGCGCAAACAGCTCCGAATGAAATAGCAATTTTAAATGCTTTCCAATGAAATAAGGTGTTTTTGCCTTTTAGAATCATTAAAGCATGTACGCCTGCCACCGCAAATCCAGTAGATACAAAAGCGGCTATGGTCATATGTAAGGCTTGTGAAAACCAGGCTTCATTGAACATCGCTTTCATCGGATCGACGTTAAGATACTCTCCATTTACAAAATCAAAACCGGCAGGGCTGTTCATCCATGCGTTTGCTGAAACTACCAAAATTCCAGAGGCTAATCCGGTTATTCCAACCATAACGCCTGTAAACCAATGGAACCAGGGTTTGAATTTCTTCCATCCGTACAAATAAAAGCCTAAGGCAATTGCTTCAATGAAGAATGCAGTGCCTTCCAAAGAGAATGGCATTCCGAAAATGGGACCTGCATGCTTCATAAATGTTGGCCACAACAAACCTAATTCAAACGACAGCATAGTACCTGAAACGGCACCAGTAACAAAAAATATTGCCACCCCTTTACTCCATGCTTTCGTAAGGTTTTTAAACTGCTCGTCGCCTGTTTTTAACCATTTATAATGAGATACGGCCATAAAAAAAGGCATTGCCATGCCTATACAAGAAAATATGATATGGAAGCCCAGGGAAAGGGCCATTTGTGAACGGGCGGCTAGTAAATTATCCATACTTCAAATTTATTAAAAGAACGGTTGCAACATTGAAAATTATTTTTTTCTCCGAAAAATTGCTACTCAACCAGCTAATCGGGGTATCTGAAAGAGGTTCATTTTTTAGGAAAATTGATTTCGGAATAAGGTATTTTTTTATAAAATTTATACAAATAATATCCCACCGGATATACTCTTCTAATTGTTCATTAATTAAAAATTATGCGTATGAACAGCACAATTCAAGCATCCGATTTACACGGAGAAATTACAGAATGGAAAAACCTGGTAAACACGGTTAGAGATGAACTAAAAAAGTTTAACTCGAGCTTAACCGAGGTGGTTAAAAAAAGAAACGCCGACGCTATGCCTTTTGTTGAACACTTTCAAAACCAGTTTATCAGGCATAGTGAAGTTTCTGATGAGTTATTTCACGATTTGAAACAAGCAGATAAGGCTATTAAACTCAAGGCCGAAGAAAATGGGTCTGATGTAAATCAATTAACGGTTGATGATCCAGAAGAACTCAGAAGCCGAACAAGTTCTTATCAAAAGATCTTTGATGAATTAAAATCTGAGTACAATTCCTTCTTAACGAAATACAATTAATAATAGAAGAAGCCTTTCAACTTAATTTTGAAAGGCTTCTTTGCTTTTACATTTTTTGTAAAGTCGATTTATACTCTTCCCATTTCTTCTTTAAATAGTGGTTTTCTCCAAAGTAATTCAGAATAGGAATAAACTCATCGCTATTTACAAAACCGGCAACAGCAGTTAGTACTTGAAGTTTTTCATCCATAAACACCGTATTGGGATACGACATCTGACCATTCAATAAAGCCGCTGCTAATTCGTTACAACGGTAGTTAGGATTATAAGCATATACCTTATTGTTAAACGTAATCGTATCTCTGGTTTCAGCGTTAAATTTTACTGCGTAATAGTCCCTGTTAATTATTTCAATAACACCTTCATTCAGGTATGTTTTTTTGTCCATGGTTTTGCACCAACCACACCAGTCAGTATAAACATCAATTAAAATCTTCTTAGGTTTCTTTTTCATAAGTGCTTCAACTTCTTGCATGTTTAACCATCTAATTTCATTTTTCTGTTGACTGTAACAAAAATTAGACAGTATTAAAAAGGCCATTAAGGGTATTGGAAAACGCTTTTTAAAGGATTTAAAACGCATATGCTTAACTTTTTTTATAAATTATTTTAATAATCTGGTAAATCTTTCTACTTTTGTAGTGCCCACCCAGGGCATGTTTTTCATAGGTAGATGTGGGGTCGATTAAGAGATTAATCGGCCCTTTTTTTATTTCGATGCATTTGACGGATTTTATACTCATTACTTTGCTGTGTGAAAATAATCATAAAGCGTTAATTTGTATCGACAAAAAACTAATTCAATCTACAGAATACTTTTAACTACTGATTTTCAGATCAATGAGACATAAAATTATATTGGCCATAACAGGGGCAAGCGGTTCAGTTTATGCAAAAGTATTGCTTGATAAACTCATGCAGTTAAATAAACAGATTGATGATGTTGGGATAGTAATGTCTGATAACGCAAAACAGGTTTGGGAGTTTGAATTGGATAATAACTCATATCAACAATATCCATTTAAATTCTACGACAAGAAAGACTTTATGGCTCCTTTTGCATCTGGCTCAGCAAAGTTTAATACCATGATCATTGCTCCCTGTTCAATGGGTACCTTAGCTCGAATTGCAGCAGGAGTTTCTGATGATTTGATTACACGAGCCGCAGATGTAATACTTAAAGAACGTCGCAGACTAATATTGATTACCAGGGAAACACCATTGAGCCTTATTCATATTAATAATATGAAAACGGTAACAGAAGCGGGAGGGATTATTTGTCCCGCAAGCCCTTCTTTCTATAGCAAACCACAGTCACACGAAGAAATAGCGCTTACCGTGATTAATCGGATAATTGATTTGATCGGATTAGAAGATGAAACATATAGGTGGGGGAATTAAGAGGTAATATTGTCAAATTGATAAATGGTTAAATTGTAAAACAATAAAACAATAAAACAATAAAACAATAAAACAATAAAACAATAAAACAATAAAACAATAAAACAATAAAACAATAAAACAATAAAACAATAAAACAATAAAACAATCCCCCTAATCACCTCATTACCAAATTTCAAATTAACCAATTTACAAATCAAAAAAAGCGTACCTTTGCGCCTTATGAATTCGCCTCAAAAAGTTAGTTTTTACACGCTGGGATGCAAGTTGAACTTCTCTGAAACTTCCACCATTGGTCGCATGTTTGCCGACAATGGCTATAAGCAAGTGGAATTTCAGGAAGGTGCGGATGTTTATGTGATCAATACCTGTTCGGTGACTGAAAACGCTGATAAAAAGTGTAAGAAGGTTGTAAAGGAGGCTCTAAAATATTCACCTAAAGCATATGTGGTAATCATTGGCTGCTATGCGCAATTAAAGCCTGCAGAAATTGCAGATATTCCCGGAGTGGATTTGGTTTTAGGCGCGGCCGAAAAATTCAGACTGCTTGATTTCATAAATGATCTCACTAAAAAACCGAAGGCCGAAATTCATAACCAACCGATCAACGAAGCTAATACGTTCGTTTCATCCTACTCGGTGGGTGATCGTACACGGGCTTTTCTGAAAGTTCAGGATGGTTGCGATTATTCTTGTTCTTTCTGCACCATTCCTTTAGCCAGGGGTGCCAGCAGGAGCGATACCGTTTCAAATATTGTTAAGTCCGCTACTGAAATTGCAGCTTCGGGAGTTAAAGAAATTGTATTGACTGGAGTGAATATTGGCGATTACGGGAAAGGGGAACACGGCAATAAAAAGCATGAAAATACTTTTCTGGAACTTATACAGGAATTAGATAAGGTGGATGGTATAGACAGGATTCGCATCTCTTCGGTTGAACCTAATTTGTTGACTAATGAGGTAATTGAGTTTGTAGCCCAATCGAAACGTTTTGTTCCGCATTTTCATATTCCATTACAATCAGGTAATAATAAAATTTTAGGACTAATGCGCCGCAGATATAAACGTGAGTTGTATGCTGAGCGCGTTGCACATATAAAATCATTAATGCCCGAATGTTGTATCGGAGTGGATGTGATTGTTGGTTTTCCAGGTGAAACAAAAGAAGATTTTCTCGATACCTATAACTTTTTAAACGGGCTCGATATTTCCTATCTGCATGTATTTACTTATTCAGAACGCGAAAATACCCCAGCGATTGATTTTGAAGGTGTTGTAGGAGGTTCAGAACGGGCAGACAGGAGTAAAATGCTTCATATTTTATCTGAAAAGAAACGTCGGTTTTTCTATGAACAAAATCTCAGTAAAAATTATCAGGTTTTATTTGAAGCCGATTGCAAAGATGGAATAATGCATGGCTTTACCCGTAACTATATTAAAGTATCAGTAAAGTACGATCCAGTTTTGGTAAATGAATTAAAAGATGTCCAATTGGTATCAATAAACAATGAAGGTGATGTTGATATTAAAGAGGCAGAAGAGATTTTAGTTCATTAATTCTGATCATTTTTGAGTTGAACAACCCTTTATAATCTTAACACCCAATGCCTCGCGGAGAACGCCGAAAAAGAGCTTTTATACTTTCTAAAACAATATTTGAAAACAAAACATTCAGATTTCTTATATCTGGCGGAACATCAACCCTTGTTGATATTGGCTTATACAGGATTTTCTATTATCACATACTGTATCAACAACCGATCAATTTTTTAGGTTCTCAAATAAGTGGGCATACAGCTGCTCTTTGCGTGTCATTTACTGCCGGATTTATTACCAATTTTTTAATCAGTAAATTTTTTGTTTTCAATAATTCGAACCTTCAAACCAGGGTTCAATTATTTAGATACATGGTGGTGGCAGCCGTAAACTTTTGCGCCAATTATTTTCTGCTGAAATTATTTGTTGAGTTCCTGCATTTGGAACCAACAGTTTCAAGAGCAATTTCTGCTATGATAGTTGCAGTAATGAGTTTTTTATTGGGTAAATATTTCGCTTTCAAAGTTAAAACAATTTAGTATGATCAATTTAGCAAGCATTTTCTTACAGGTAAAAGAGATAACATTAAGCACTGGATCGTTTATCAGAGAGGAACGTAAAAAGTTCAACACAGATAAAATTGAATATAAGGGTTTGAACAACCTGGTTTCGTATGTTGATAAAACTGCCGAAGAAATGATTGTTAAGGCATTGATTCAAATTTTGCCGGAAGCGGGATTTATTACAGAAGAGGAAACAATAAATAAAAATGGAGAGCGCTATAATTGGATTGTTGATCCGCTAGATGGAACTACCAATTTTATTCACGGTATACCCACTTATTCAATTAGTATTGCCTTACATGAATATGACCAGCCAATTTTGGGTGTAGTTTATGAGATCAATCTTGATGAACTGTTTTATACCTGGAGAGGGGAGAAGGCTTATTTAAATGGAACACCTATTCAGGTTTCAACCAATAAAACGTTAGGCGAATCATTGTTAGCTACTGGTTTTCCTTATTACGACTTTGAAAAGGCTGAACAATATATCAATGTTTTCAAGGAATTAATGCAGCAAACGCATGGTTTACGCCGCATTGGATCCGCGGCTGTTGATTTAGCTTATGTGGCTTGTGGTCGTTTTGATGGCTATTTTGAATTTAATTTAAATGCTTACGATGTTGCTGCCGGTGCTTACCTGGTTCAGCAGGCAGGTGGAACGATTCACAATTTTTCAGGAGGAGATGAATACATTAATTCCAGAGAAATTGTTGCTGGAAATGGTCATATCGGAAATGAAATTCTGAAAATTACACAAAAATATTTTTAACATTTTTGTAACAAAATCTACCTATTATTTCATTTTCTCTATTAAATATACTCAACCTGTAGGTTTTTAATTAGCTATTAATTAGAACTATACGAATTTATCTTCAAGTACTTGCAATTTTTTTTTTGACTTTATGGTTGATGCTTCTATATTAGCAACCAAATAACTCATTGAGGAAACTCAATTAGCTATAATTTAAAAAGAAAAACAGCCAGTATTATGAAAAAAAATTTACCCTTAAGGCTTTGCTATGCCTTGATGTTAGCATCTATTACGGGGTCAGCAGTGGCTTCACCCAATGTAAATCACCTAATTATTACTAAAACAACCAAAAAGGCAGACGTAACTGTTAGCGGTAACGTTACTGATGAAACAGGTATGCCTCTTCCTGGTGTTTCTATCCTTGTGAAAGGTACAAGTAAGGGAACATCAACTGATGTTGACGGTAATTATTCAATTGTAGCCCCTTCGGATGCTACTTTGGTTTTCCAGTTTATTGGTTTTGTAAGCCAGGAAGTAACCTTGAACGGAAAAATGGCCAAGGTTAATATTTCTTTGAAGCCAGAATCAAAAGCACTTACCGAGGTAGTTGTAATTGGTTACGGTAGCAAAAGCAAAAAGGACTTAACCGGTTCTGTTGCTGCTGTTACTGAAAAAGATTTCTTAAAAGGCCCCATCTCTTCACCTGAGCAGTTATTAACCGGTAAAGTAGCCGGTGTATCAATTATTTCAGGAAGTGGTGCTCCTGGTGCGTCGTCTCAGATTTTAATTCGCGGTGGAAATTCAATTTCAGCAGGTAACTCACCTCTTATTGTTGTTGACGGAATTCCTTTGGATAATGGAACATTGGCCGGTTCACAAAACCCGATGGCAATGATTGATCCTAAGGATATTGAGTCGTTCAGTGTTTTGAAAGATGCTTCTTCTGCAGCGATCTACGGTTCAAGAGCTTCTAATGGTGTAATTATTATCACCACAAAAAAAGGAACTTCTGATAAAATGAAAGTTAACTTTACAACTTCTAACGGTGTTCAGCAAGTAGTTAAAACAGTTGATGTATTATCTGCCGCTCAATTCCGTGATTTTGTAAATGCAAGTGGTGACCAAACCTATATTGATAAATTAGGAAATACCAGCACTAACTGGCAAAAAGAAATTTATCAATCGGCATTTGTAACTGATAACAGTTTCAATATTTCAGGTGGTCTTAAAAAACTTCCTTATCGCCTTTCTGTAGGTTATTTAAATCAGAATGGTGTTCTTAAAACTGATAACATGGAGCGCTTAAACAGTGCTTTATCATTAAATCCAAAGTTCTTTAATAATAGCTTATCAGTTGATGTAAACGCCCGTTATTCAAACATAAAAAATAGGTTTGCTAATACGGCTGCTATTGGTAGTGCGGTTAGGTTTGACCCTACTCAATCTATTTATTCTGACAATGCCGATTTGGCTAAGTACGGAGGATATTTTCAATGGTTAGACGGAGATAAGTGGCAAAATCAGTCTCCAGCAAACCCTGTAGCCTTATTAAACCAAAATAATAACAATAGTAATGTAGATCAGTTTATCGGTAACGCCCGCTTAGACTATAAATTACCTTTCTTGCCTGAATTAAGAGCTAACCTTAATGTGGGCTATGATTACAGCAAAGGTGAAGGTGTTACTGTTTTCTCAACAGATGCAGCTCCACAATATCTTAATCATTTCCAAAGAACCCCTTACGCTCAGGAAAAGAAAAATAAACTATTCGATTTCTATTTAAACTATAACAAAGATTTCAAAGCAAGTAAAAGTAATTTGGACTTAACCGGTGGTTATACTTATCAGGATTTTTATAATGATATTCCAAATTCTGCTACTTACAACTATGAAGGAACTGAAGTAACTGTTCAACCAGCTCCTTTCCCAACAACTACCCAAAACACGTTGGTTTCATTCTTTGGTCGTTTAAATTACACGTTCAACGAGAAATATTTATTGCAAGCCAGTATGCGTGCTGATGGATCATCGAAATTTTCAAAAGAAAATCGTTGGGGTTATTTCCCTACCATTTCGGGAGCATGGAAAGTTAACCTGGAAAATTTCATGAAAGGTTCTGAAACTATCAGTGATTTTAAAGTACGTGCAGGTTGGGGTGTTACCGGTCAGCAAGATGGAATTCAAAATTATAAATACATTCCTGTATATGCATTATCTACGCTTACAGCACAATATCAATTTGGTGATAACTTTTATCAAATGTATCGTCCTGTAGCATATGATCCTAATTTGAAATGGGAGCAGACAGATGCAATAAACGTAGGTTTAGACCTTGGTTTCTTTAATAACAGAATCACTGCTACCATTGATGCATACAGAAAAAATACTTCAGACCTACTAAATAATATTCCTGTTCCAGGTGGATCAAACTTTAGTAACTATTTATTAACCAATGTTGGTTCATTGCGAAATAAGGGTATTGAATTGACTGTAAACACTATTCCGGTTAGCAAAAAAGATTTAAACTGGAACCTTGGCTTTAACGTTTCTTATAATGAAAATGAAGTTACCAAACTTACTCAGGTAACCGACCCTAATTATCCAGGTGTACCAACCGGAGGAATTACTGGTGGTACTGGAAGCAATATTCAGATCTTCAGTATCGGTCATAAATCAGGTGCATTTTATGTGTATCAGCAAGTATATGATGCAAATGGAAAACCTATTGAAGGTGCTTATGTAGACAGAAACAATGACGGTATTAGAAATGAAAAAGATCTGTACCATTATAAATCATCAATTGCTCCAGTGGCTTTAGGTTTAAATAGCTCGTTAACGTACAAGAAATGGACGGCTTCAATGGCTTTCCATGGTTCGGTGAATAATTATATGTACAACAACATCTATTCAAACATCGGTGTTGAAAAAAGAGTTTTGGATCCATTGATGTATTTAGGTAATGCTTCTTCTAACATGTTAGCAACTGGCTTTAATGAAACTCAATTACAGTCAGACTATTATGTTCAAAATGCATCATTCTTACGTATGGACAACCTTAATGTTGGTTATCATTTCGGAAAATTAAACAGAAGCATTGCTAACTTAAGTATTACTGCTAACGTTCAGAACGTATTTGTAGTAACTAAATACAAAGGATTAGATCCGGAGATCAGTTCAGGTATCGATAATAATTTCTATCCACGTCCACGCACATTTACTTTAGGAGTAGGAGTAGACTTTTAATCACATCAAATTAAGATTAACACCATGAATTCAAAATATATTAAAAAACTCTCATTAACAGGTGTATTGGCATTAGCCTTAACATCATGTATTAATGATTTAGATAGGCAACCATTTTATGATGTAACATCAAATGTGGTATATAAAACTCCTGAAGGTTACAAACAGGCATTGGCAAAAGTTTACGGTTGTTATGGAACAACAGGTAATCAAGGTCCTGCCGGTCAGGGTGACTTAGGAGGTATTGATGAAGGTACTTCTGATTTTTTTCGCCTATTCTGGGATGCTCAACAGTTACCAACAGATGAAACTGTTACCGCATGGAATAGTGATCCGGGTTTGCAGGATTTCCACCTAATGAACTGGTCATCGGATAACGCCTTCTTAAAAGGTATTTACTATCGATCATTCTATCAAATTACAGCTGCAAATGAGTTCATTAGAGAATCTAGTGATGAAAAATTGGCATCTCGTGGAATTTCTGGTAACGACGCTGCTGAAATCAAATATCAGGCTGCAGAGGCTCGTTTCTTAAGAGCTTTTCAATATTGGGTATTAATTGATTTGTTTGGAAATGTGCCTTTTGTGGATGAAAATAGTCCACTTGGTGCGAATCTTCCTCCACAGAAAGACAGAATTACCTTATTTAAGTATGTAGAAAGTGAGTTAAAAGCTATTGAAAGCTTACTTAAAGAGCCACGCACCAACGAATACGGCCGTGCCGATAAGGCTGCTGCATGGGCATTGTTAGCTCGTTTATATTTGAATGCGGAGGTTTATACCGGTGATGCTAAATATGCTGAAGCTGCAGTATACGCAAACAAAGTAATTAGTGCAGGCTATATATTAACACCTAAATACAAAAACCTTTTTGTTGCCGATAATAATGTTGTTGCAAAAAATGAGATCATCTTAAGTATTAACTATGATGGTGCTAAAACTCAGAGCTATGGAGGTACAACTTTCCTTGTAAATGGGTCTGTTGGTGCTGATATGGATAAAACTATTTCTGGAACAAGTGCAGGATGGGGTGGTCACAGAACAACCAAGAATTTGCCAAAATTGTTTGAAAATCCATTGAATTCAGCTGATAAAAGAGCAATGTTCGTTGATAATGCAGGAGAAGAGATCAATAACGTTTTGGTATTTAGCCAAGGTTATGCAAGTATCAAATTCAAGAACATTAAAGCGGATGGAACATTTTCACCAAACATGAACTTAGGATATTCTGATACTGATTTTCCGTTGTTCCGTTTAGGCGAAATGTACCTGATTGTTGCTGAGGCTGCAGTGCGTGCTGGCAATCAAACAGCTGCTGTAAATGCGGTAAATGTTTTACGTGCCCGCGCTTTTGAAAGTCAAACAGAAGGCAAATTAACTTCTATTTCGTTACCACAGATATTGGATGAGCGTTCGCGCGAATTGTATTGGGAAGGTTTCAGAAGAACTGACTTGATTCGTTTCCACCAGTTTGTTGAAGGTACATATTTATGGCCATGGAAAGGTGGAGCTGCAACAGGATCAAGTGTAGAAAGTCATAGAATTCTCTATCCTATCCCTTCAGATGAGATTTCTGCCAATCCAAATATTATTCAAAACAAGAACTATTAATTCAATAGCGCTATAGAAATTAAGATATTATGAAAAATACATTCAAAAATATAATAGGATGTGGTGCTGCTATGTTGTTAATGCTTTCTTCTTGTAAGAAAGATGAAAACATGGTTATTGCTACGGATGGCACTCCATCAGTTTTAACTGCATCTAATCAAAATGTGGTGTTAACAGAAGCGACTGAATCGCAAGAAGCAGTTAGATTTTCTTGGACTAGAGCTGATTACGGATATACTTCGGTTGTTAAATACCAGCTTCAGGTTGATAAAAAAGGGAACGGTTTTGCTAAACCTGCAACTATGCCATTATCAATTTCAGGTAATAAAAATTCGTATGAGCAGGCCCTGACAGTAAAGCAGTTCAATACAATGTTGGCTGAACTTAAGTTGCCTACTGATGTAGCATCGGATGTGGAACTGCGTGTTACATCCAGAATTAGTACCGCGGTAGACTCCATTTTCTCAAATACACCGCTTCAGATGAAAGTTGTTACCTACTCTGGAAAACCAAAAGTTATGTATTTGGTGGGTGGTTCAACAATTGCTGACTGGAATCCTGATAAAGCGATTCAATTCACAGATTTAGGTGAAGGAAAACTGGTAACCTATCAATATTTAATTGCTAGTGGAGGTGGTTTCAAACTTTTACCTACAAAAGGTTCATGGTCAGGCGACCTTGGTATGAAAGGTGGTGAACCTGGTGTTTTAATATCTGAAGGTGAAGATAATATTCCGGTTGCTGCCGATGGTTTCTATAAGATAGCTCTTAATATGCAAACCATTAAAACAGGTACATATACATTAACCGGTACCTCATGGGGTGTTATTGGTGATGCAACTCCTGGTGGTTGGGATACCGACACAAACATGACTTATGATCCGGCAAGTAAAACGTGGAAAGTTACTATGGACCTAATTGCTGGTAAGCAGTTCAAATTCAGATTGGAAGATGGTTGGGCGATAAACTCAGGTTCTGCTACAGCAGCAGGTGACGGAGAAGTAGCCTTGACAGGTTCATTGAAACAAGACGGAAAAAATATTGGAGTTGGCGCAGGAGGAAGTTATACTATTACTTTTGATGCTGTTAACCAAACATTTAGCATGGTTAAAAACTAATTATTTGATTTAAGTCAAAAAACAAGCCGCCCACTTAAATGGCGGCTTGTTTTGTATAATGCTGACTATCTTTGCGTTGTCTTTGTAATTTAAGTTCTAAAAATTAGTGCAAATGAAAAAATATTTCGGGTTAATACTGTTAACGATTATAACGGTCATCGCTGCCTGTAAAAAGTCAGATGATCCAGAACCTAAGCCTCCTCAACCTCCGGTTATCACCGAAGTGAATTCATTGGACGAAAAGGCTGTTATTGCTTATAGTCCCGCTTTTCCAACTGATGATAAAGAAGTTACTCTTATTTTTAATGCTAATGAAGGCAATGCCGGCATGAAAGGTCTTTCGACCGATGTTTATATCTGGGCAGGTGTAATAACCGATAAAAGTACAGGTCCATCGGATTGGAGGTGGGGAAAAAGTTCTGATTGGACTAAGCCGGATGCAAATGCTAAGCTTACCAAAATTGCTGCCGATAAATATCAGCTTAAATTTGTGCCTCGCATTTTTTTTTCTAATGTACCTGCAAATGAAAAAATTCTAAAAGTGGCTATGGTGTTCAAAAATGCTGATGGTAGTAAAACGGGTCGTAATACAGATGGAAGTGATATTTACTTGCCTATTAGTTCATCTGGAACTTTAGGAATTCGCTTTACCTCTCCGGTGTTTAATCCTTTTTATGAGCCAACTTTAGTTAATTCAATAGCTAATATTGGCGAATCAACAAAGTTATCCGTTGTGGCATCTGAAAAGGGAAAGATTACCTTATATGTGAATGGGTCAGAAGTAAAGTCAGCCGAAAATGTAGCTTCATTCTCAACAGATGTTGCTTTAACTAAAACTGGTGACAACGAAATTAAAGCGGTGATTTCTGCGGGTGGAAAAACGGCTGAGAAAAAATTTAATGTTGTTGTTAAAGGTCAGGTTGAAGTTGCAGCTATACCAGGCAATGCAAAACCTGATGGAGTTACCTATATCAACAATGGGACCTCTGCAATTTTTACTTTACTAGCTCCAAATAAGCAAAATGTTTTCCTTATTGGTGATTTCACTGATTGGAAAATGGATATTAAAGGTTTTATGAAGAAAACCACGGATGGTAAACGTTGGTGGATTCAAATTGACGGACTTACACCGGGTGAAAAATACGGCTACCAGTTTGTGGTTGATGGAACCTTAAAGGTTGCCGACCCTTATTGCCAGCTGATTCTCGATCCTAGTAATGATCAATATGTTCCAACTTCAGTTTTTCCAAGTTTAAAAGCTTATCCAACAGGAAAAACTTCAGGAATTGTAAGCGTTGCTCAAAGTAATGAACCGTCATACAACTGGAAGTATACCAGTTTTACTCGCCCTGATAAAAGTAAATTGGTGATTTATGAATTGCATTTGCGCGATTTTCTTCAAACGCATAGCTATTCTACTTTAATTGATACATTAGATTATTTGACTGGTCTTGGTGTCAATGCAGTTGAGTTAATGCCTGTTAACGAGTTTGAAGGCAATAACAGCTGGGGTTATAATCCAAGTTTCTATTTTGCTCCGGATAAATATTATGGTACCAAAAACAAACTGAAGGAAGTTATTGATGAATGTCATAAGCGCGGAATGGCTGTGGTGATTGATATGGTATTAAACCACTCATTCGGGCAGTCGCCAATGGTACAATTGTATTGGAATGGTACATCAGGTAAACCAGCTGCAAATAACCCTTGGTTCAATACTGATGCTAAACACCCTTACAACGTAGGTTACGACTTTAATCACGAAAGCGCAGAAACCAAGTATTTTTCTAAAAATGTGATGGAGTTCTGGATAAAAGAATATCATTTGGACGGTATGAGGTTCGACTTATCGAAAGGATTTACTCAAAAGAATAACCCTGATAATGTAGATGCCTGGGGCGCCTATGATGCTACTCGTATTGCGATCTGGAAGGATTATAATTCCTATATAAAGAACCTTGACAATAACTTTTATGTTATTCTCGAACACTTAGGTTCCGATCAGGAAGAAACTGAATTGGCAAACGAAGGAATGTTGTTGTGGAATAACGTGAATGGAAGTTTTGCTAATGCAACGCAAGGAAAATCATCAAGCCTTTCTCGTATCATGTACACTAGCCATGGTTTTACCAAATCAAACCTTGTTACCTATATGGAAAGTCATGACGAGCAGCGTTTAATGTATCATGCGTTAAATGGAGGAAATTCAAACGGTACATATAATATCCGGGATCTTGCCACCGCTTTAAACCGCCAAAAAATGAATGCTGCATTTTTATTTGTGGCTCCGGGGCCGAATATGATCTGGCAATTTGGTGAACAAGGTTATGATATTTCTATAGACCAAAATGGACGTACCGGAGAAAAACCGATCCAATGGGAATATTTGCAAAATGCCAGCCGTAAGCAATTATATGATGTATATGCTAAGATGGTTAAGTTAAAAACCAAGACCAATTGGTTGGATAATGCAACCTATACCACATCGATAAGCAATTCGGCATGGAAGTACATGATCATTCAGTCATCAGCCGGAAAGATCGTTGTTGTGGGTAACTTCGATGTGTCTGCTCAGGCTGTGAATTTCAATTTCCCATCGTCGGGCGATTGGTATGAATATGCTGGCAGTGGTTCAGGTACTATAAATTTACCTGCAGGTACTTACAATACTACTTTAGCGCCAGGTGAATACCACGTTTACACAAGTTCGGAAGTGAAACCCTAGTTAATTGACAAATAAATTGAAGGGTCAGTAATTTTTACTGGCCCTTTTTTGTTTTCCGAAATACATTTTGAAAGCTTAACGTATATTTTTTGGCAAATAATAGCTAAATAATTAAGAAGATATATTAACTCTTACTCATTTATTAAGTCATTTGAATTGAAACTATTAGCTCATTTAATTAAAACTTTCCTTTCTTCATTTTTTTATTTTTGTTATTTTTTTTTTGAAAAATGGGGTTTAAATAGAATTTTCTATACTTATTAATTATAAACTGAAATATTCCTAAAAATAGTTCATTTTAAATGAGATAATTTCAATAACTTATTGATAATCAGATACTGACATTTTTGTAACTTATGTAAATAAGCCAGTTTATTTCCTCTTTATGGGTATTCTAAAAATGTCGAAACATGACACAAAATCTACTTAGAATTTTCTTCCTACTGCAATTTGTATTGATGGTTCAAGGTAGCTATCAATGTTTTGCAAATTCTATTTCATCCGAAGTTCTTGCAGCGGCCGTTGCAGATATTAAAGTAAGCGGAACTGTAAAGGATGAAACAGGAGAGCCCTTGCCGGGGGTATCTGTTGTATTAAAAGGGACCAATGTTGGCACTACCACTAATGCTGAAGGGTATTTTACTATTACCGTTCCCGAAAATGGTACTTTAATTTTTCAATACATCGGTTTTCAAAAACAAGAAATTGCAATTAATAAAAGACAGAAAATTGATGTAAAACTACAGGAGGAATCACGTACCCTGAATGAAGTATTGGTTGTTGGTTACGGTACGCAAAAGAGGAGAGAGGTTACCGGTGCGATAACTAAAGTTAATGCGGCAGAAATTACTGCATTGCCAACACCGAGTTTTGAGGCAAGTCTTCAAGGGCGGGCTGCAGGAGTGCAGGTAACACAAGGAAGTGGTTTGGCTGGTTCTGGTTCTGTTGTACGGATTCGGGGTGCGGCCTCTATAAGCGCAGGTGGAGACCCCCTTTATGTTGTTGATGGTATTCCCGTAACACAAGATCCTTTTTTAAATGCTAATCGCGGGGGTATGAATCAAAATCCGTTGGCAGCACTCAATCCAAATGACATTGAGTCAATAGAGGTATTGAAAGATGCCGGAGCTGCCGGTATTTACGGTTCTAGGGGCTCTAATGGAGTAGTGCTAATAACCACTAAGAAAGGTAAAGAAGGCAAACCGGTATTTAATTTTTCAACCAGGGTTGGGTTTTCTAATGCTTCCATTAAACCTGATTTCTTAAATGGATCAGAATGGCTTCAGTTACGTCAGGAAGCATGGGAGAATGATGGAAATACAGGGTTAGCACCATTACCTAATGGTTTATCATGGGACCTTGCCAATAGAACAAATACTGACTGGTGGAATGAAACTACTGAAACAGGTATTCAAAATGATAATAATTTGTCGTTTACATACGGTACAAAAAAATATAAAACCTATGTGGGGCTAAACTATAGCAAGGATAATAGTTATTTAAAAGGGAATTCATATGGTCGTGCAGGAGCTAAAGCATCTCTTGAGTATAAAATATTAGATAACCTTAATTTAACCGTTAATGGTAGTTTCGGTCGTGGACAGAATAATCGTGTAGCTTCGGCCTGGAGCGGTGGACTGGGTGATGCGATGTCAACTGCTCTTCCTATTTATCCTGTTTACAATGACGATGGTTCATTTTTTACGCTTGGTGCTAATCCGGTTAGGCAACGCGAAGGTACCATTTGGAGAACAGTTGATTTGCGTAGTATTGGAACGATCTCACTTAATTATACACCAGTTAAGAACCTTACGTTTACTTATAATGGAGGTATTGATTACCTTGATATTAAGGAAGATAAATTTCAAAATGCAGACCTGGTGGGAAGGGACCCGACCGAACAGGGTAGGGCCGAACGTTGGCCTACTTACGTTTCTAACTGGAATAACTCATTGGTCGGATCTTATAATTGGATCCCAAATGAGCAAAATAAACTAACCGGTACGCTGGGTATTGAGACTCAAAAATCAACAGCTAAAGCTGCTTCTGTAACTCAGGATTTTGCCGATGGACCATTGTATGATTACTCCGGTAATATGAAGGATGATCCCACAATTTTGGGATTGAATGCAAAAATTTCGGATCAATGGACTTTTATAAGTTATTTTGGAAGGGTAAATTATACATATAATAATCGCTATGTACTTCAGGTTCTGGCCCGGGTTGATGGTTCCTCTAAATTCGGCAAGAATAATAGATATGGTTTTTTTCCAGCAGTTTCAGGCGCATGGATCTTATCTGAAGAAGACTTTTTAAAATCAGTAAACTTTATTGATGTATTAAAACTTAGGGCAAGTTTTGGTGTCACTGGAAATTCTAATATTCCATTTAATCAATGGATCGGAACCTATGCAACTCCCGATGTTTTACCTCTATATAATGGTAATCCGGTTACTGCTCCTACAAGACTTGAGAATCCTGACCTAAAATGGGAAACCTCAAATAATTTCGACATAGGCCTTGATTTTTCACTCCTTAATGCCCGCATCACTGGCGAACTTTCATATTATAACAAACTTTCAAAAGATGTACTTATTAATCGGAATCTGCCACAGTCAACTGGCTGGTCAACCTATTGGCAAAACATTGGAAAGATAAAAAATTACGGGATCGAATTTGCCATTAATACAGTTAACGTTAAAACTAAAGATTTTAGCTGGTCGACTAATTTTAATATTTCTAGTTTGAATAATAAAGTGGTTGACCTTGGAGATCTTTCTTCAGATGCAGTAGGAGGAGGCACAAATGATACCCGGGTGGTTGAAGGTTATCCTGTTGGAACCAATTATTTGGTGAGGTATTATGGAACAGATCCAACCGATGGTTTGCCTATTTGGTTAGATATAAATGGTAATAAAACTAAAACTTTCTCATTAGATAATCGTGTAGTTACCGGAAAGGTATCACCTGATGCATTTGGTGGTTTAACTAATACTTTTAAATATAAACTATTTGAGTTAGGTGTTTTGTTCAATTTCTCTTTTGGAGGAAATATATATGATGGTTCAGCCAAACGACAAATGGGGGTTGTAACCGACTGGACTATGAGAAGTGAGATTGGGGATCGATGGCGAAAACCAGGTGATGATACTCGTTTTCCACGATTAACAATGCAAACCGGAACCTACAACGGTTTATCAAGTGAATGGCAATACAACTCTACTTTATTTCTATATGATGCCTCTTATGTACGCTTAAGGGAGCTTACTCTTTCTTATAACCTTCCAGTAGATTTTAGAAAACGAGTGGGTATCAATAGTGCAAAGGTTTTTATAACAGGCTTTAATGTTTTAACCTTTACAAAATACCCTGGGGGGGATCCCGAAATTGCCCGTGATTTTGAAAATTCTCAGGATCGAAATATGAGTCCTAATATCACCTACTTAACTCCTCCTCAACAAAAATCATGGACACTGGGAATTAACATAGGTTTTTAAATGAAATGACATTTTGAATTTAAATACTTAAGGAAATGAACAAAAAATTATATATAATATATCTGTTTGCCACTTCTTTAATCTTTTCGGGAGGTTGTAAAGACTTTCTGGAAGTGGCTCCGCAGGAAGGTCAGGTACCTAGTAGTGAAGCATTAAAAAATGAACAAGATCTTACTAATCTCTTAAACTCCTGTTATGACCTACTGGCCGGTGGAGATGACAAAATTTATGGAGGTCGCTTGCAGGTTATTCAGGAGCTTCTCTCTGATGAGTTAAGAGGTGATAATCTTACTGGCGATTTTGGCGAGATCTATAATCGCAAGTCATCAATTTTTGGTGATTACAAAACCGGTATGTATGAAAATCCTTACAAAGTAATCAATAGAGTAAATATTGTTCTTGAACACCTTGACCTGGCCACAACCAACGGCAACTCAATTGAAGGCCAGGCAAAATTCCTGCGAGCGTTATGCCATTTTGAAATGGTAAAACTTTTCGCTCAGCCCTTTGGATTTACGACTGATAATAGCCATTTAGGAGTTCCATTAAGATCTAGTTCTGAACCTTCAACAGGTACAAGACCGCCAGTAAGTGACGCCTATGCGTTTATTATTGATGATCTAAAGTCAGCAGAATCGCTATTGCCGGATGACAATGGAAATTATGCATCTATATGGGCGGTCAAGGCTTTGCTGGCACGAGTTTATTTTCAGATGAATGATTATGCAAATGCTTATAATTATTCAAATGAGGTAATTGAAAGTGGCAACTTTACATTCGACTCAGATTTTGCTACCCGTTTTTCTCCGGATGGTACTCCAGAGGCAATTTTTAAACTGGTTAATGAAAGTAATTTAAATAGATTCAATGAATTGCGTAATCAGTTTAGAAGTGATGGAAGCTCTATTCCAACCTTAAGGATCTCTCCAAGCTTTTTCTCAACTGCAACATCGAATCCTAATGACCGTAGAAACATTTGGTACACGGAGGTTCAAGGTTTCGGTGTATTAACTAAATACAACAGTAGCGTATTTGAATTGCCCGTCATTCATTTAACTGAAATGAAATTAACCCGTGCAGAAAGTGCCGGCGAATTGAATGATGCAGCTAAAATGGCTGTTGGTATTCAGGATATTAACGATATACTTGCTCGCGCTTACGGATCTACAGTGCCTCCATTGGCTACAAATTCATCTTCTGCATTAGTAATAACCACAGCCCGCCAACAACGAATTTTAGAAATGGTAGGCGAAGGAGATCGATTGACTCAAATTAAAAGAATTGGAGCAAGTGGAGAAAATGTGATTACCAGAGGTGCTCCTTGGAACTGCCCCGGAATGGTTTTACAGTTTCCTCAAGCTGAAATTGCAAACAGCGTTGATTTTCCTAGAAATCCGGAAGGTGGATGTAACTGATTAATAATATTAAAAAAACATTCAAATGAGAAGATTGATAACATTTACAATAGCCATAGGTTTAATTTTACTTGGTGTGATTTCCTGTCAACCAGAGGATGTTAAGCCTGTAGGAGAACCGGTGAATATTATTTCGGCTATGGCTGGAAACTGGACCGTGTCAAAAGTAATTCAATTTGATAATGATGCTGTGAAAAAGGGGTTCCCGTACCAGCAATTAGATATCACTGATCTTTATCCTTATACTACCATGAAACTTACTTTAAATACTGATGGTAGTGGCCAACCCTCAACTTTTACGTTTGATCCGGGCTCTTCACCAAGCTTAATTCCCATAGCATCAGGTAACTGGGAAGTAGATGATGAATTAGCACCAAAAACTATTAATCTCAGCGATGGAACAAATGAGGCAGAAATTGAAGTTGGAAATTATACAACTTTAAGAGAAAATGAACTGGTTTTGAAAGTTGTTAAAAAACTCAGTGACAAACCGGTTGTTACCTACGAATATCATTTCAAAAAGTAAATTTTAATTGATTTAGAAATGAAAACCAAAATATTCTACATAATAATAAGCCTTATTTTTACAATAAAGCAAACTAATGCACAGACATTAGTAATTTCTCCAACATCTTATACAGCTGAAGATGAGATAACTTTACGGTTTGATGTAACAGGTAGTCCGATGGCGGGTGAGGATCCTGCTTATTTATGGCTTTGGTCAAATGCAGGCAACTGTTTAACAAATGGTACATCATTTCAAAATTCAAATGATGCTAATCAGCTTACAAAAATAAGCGCAAATATTTGGGAGTTCAAGTTTACAGGTACCGTAGCTTTTGGAAAATCGCCAGCTGAACTTCAATGGTTTGGCTGTTTGGTGAAAACGAAAGATGGATCTAAACAAACTATAGATTTTAAGCCTTATAATTTCGATCCCCTTGTATTTCTTGAAACTCAGTTTCGCTCATTTCCAGCCAAGGTTTCTCAAAATGATGTAGTAACTCTCAACTTTAATCAAAGTGTGGCTGATAATCCTGATGCGGCCCGGATGACTCCTCAAAGTATTTCTATTAAAGCGATTGATGAGCATAATGTTATTATCAACGTTGAAAAAACTGGGCTTCCAATTAAAAATAGCGGGAACAAAACTTTTTCATATTCCTTCATTCCTACGCAATTATTTGCAACAGGAGGTACCAAAATAGTAAAACTGGAGTATGTGTTTGTAGGTAAGGGCTATGATGCTACAGGTAAACCTGTAGAAGTACGAACATCGGTGGCCGAATTAACTTTGTTAGATCTGGAATAAATGTTTGATCATCAACTTAAATATAACACAACAATGAAAAAGGTAATTTCAATATTGGTATCCTTTCAGTTAGTGGGGCTGATGATTGTATCATTTTTCTTGAGCAGTTGTCAACAAGATATTTTGGATGATGAAGCCAAAGGAGAAGCTTTAGGAGGCTTTACCCTTACTGCGCCGTCCAATAATACTACATTGTCCTTAAATGCTGCATATCCAACCAAGGAAGTCCTTATTCAATGGGGAGCAGCTCAACCTGGAGTTAGCATTAAGCCAACTTATAAATGGGTAGCCTCTATTAAGGGTGGCGATCTAAACACTCCACTTTTATCAATTCCATCAGATAATAATGGAAATGACACTCATCTTACTTTAACATATAAGACTATTGATGATGCATTGAAAGCTGCAGGAATACCCGATCAGGGACAGGTGGATCTGGTTTGGGCGGTTATTGCCGATAACGGATCTGTTCAGGTTCAAAGTACAGATACTTACAATATTAGCATCACCCGTTTTGGAGTGGGTTTAACTGACTTTACCCTTTATGGACCTAAATCAACCACCGCTAGTACTGAACTTGAAACAGGAGGAACCCTTAAGTTTATTTGGCAAAAAACTACTTCAACTAGTGGAGCTGTAAGTTATAAAGTACTTGTATCTGATGCTGATAATCCGAATAATAAGGTGGAATTTGTTTCTGATAATTCAGGTGCAGATACGGTTTTAACTCTGACGCATGATGCTTTATCAGATGCTTTTTTAGCCAAAGGGTATCAGGCCGGTGCTCCTGTTTCATTATCATGGACCGTTAATGCAACTGCCGGGTCTGCAACACAGCCTTCTATTTACAGCAATTCTTTACCGGTATTATTAATTGGAAAGCCTACAAAACTGTTTATAGTTGGAGGATCAACTATTGTAGATTGGTCGCCACCAGATGCAATCGGTTTAGTGTACATGGGCGATGGTAAGTTTGATATGTATCAATACATTACTGTTGCCGGTTCTGGTTTTAAATTCTTACCTCAAAAAGGCAGCTATGACGGAGATATTGGCAAAAAGAAAGGCGTTGAAGGCGAATTGGTGTCAGATGCTGAAGATAACCTTACCATACCAAGTGATGGATTTTATAGAATAGAAGTTGCAATGAACGTTGATAAAGAAACAGGTACCTATAAAGTTACTTCTACTGATTGGGGAATTATTGGCGATGCAACTCTAAATGGCTGGGGTAGTAGCACACCAATGACCATCACCTCCGCAACAAAAGGTACTTATACCTGGATTGTTACCACAGAACTAAATGTCGGTTATATGAAGTTTAGAGCTAATGACAGCTGGGATATTAACTTAGGTGACGATGATGCTAATGGTACTTTAGAATATACCGGTGGTGGCAATATCTCAATTGCAACTAAGGGAAATTATACCATTACTTTAAATCTCTCGCCTACAGGTTATACCTATTCATTAATAAAAAATTAGCTGGTTAGCAGTTCGATAAAGTCACATAAAAACAAGCCGTTAGCGAAAACTAACGGCTTGTTTTTTATATAATTCTATATAAACTCTATATAATTGGTAGGTTATTTGTATTAAATAAAATTCCTTAAAAATTGAATTTTGGATTAATCTAATAACTTGATTGAAAAAATAAATTTATCACTTAAATAACATAAAATGTAAAATAATTAATCCTAAATGGATTAATTATTCCTATTTTCAACTTAAATAATCGGAATATACTATGAATAACACATCGACATTTGAATCATATTTGGTAAAAAATAATATTTATGATGAAATGTTTGATAGTAATAATGAAATAAGAGGTCATTATAAAAAAATTATCGAATATTTATCAAGTGAATCTGTAGAAAACCTAAACAAGAAGGAAGATTTAGCAAAAAGCTTGTTTATGCGACAGGGTATTACCTTTACCGTTTATAACAGCGGAGAGGGTATTGAAAAGATTTTTCCCTTCGATATGATACCAAGAATAATTACTGAAAACGAATGGCAGTATATCGAAAAAGGTATTAAACAGCGCCTGAAGGCCCTTAATCTTTTTTTAAAAGATGTGTATACTAATCAGTTTATTCTTAAAGATGAGATTGTGCCCACTGAAATTGTATACTCTTGTCCTCACTTTACCCGCGAAATGCATGATGTAAACGTACCTTATGATATATATGTTCACATTGCCGGAATTGACCTGATCAGGGATAATGATGGAACTTTTTATGTTTTAGAAGATAATCTTCGAACACCTTCAGGTGTTAGTTACATGCTCGAAAACCGGGAAATTACTAAACGTTTATTTCCAGATATTTTGCCATTGTGTAAAGTAAGGAGTGTAACCGGTTATCCATCTATTCTCCATAAAAACCTGATGTCACTATCTCCAAGGGCCATCGCCAATCCAACAGTTGTGCTTTTATCTCCGGGAGTTTATAATTCAGCTTATTTTGAACACACCACACTGGCCCGTTTAATGGGTGTTGAATTGGTTGAAGGTCGCGATTTGGTGGTTCATAATCATAATGTATATATGAAAACCACCAACGGCTTGCAGCAAATTGATGTCATTTACCGTAGGGTGGACGATGAATTTATTGATCCGCTTACGTTTAATCCCAATAGTATTTTAGGTATTGCCGGTTTAATGAGCGCCTACAGAAAAGGGAATGTAGCCATTGTTAATGCTATAGGTAATGGTGTTGCCGATGATAAGGCCATTTATGCATATGTTCCGGATATGATCAAATACTACCTCAACGAAGAACCTATTCTTAAAAATGTGCCTACGTTCCAGCTATCCAATCCAGATGAGCGTGAATATGTATTTGCCAATATGAATAAATTGGTGATCAAAAAAACAAATGAAAGCGGCGGTTATGGCATGCTTATGGGTTTTTCAGCAACTGAGAAAGAGATCGAAGAATATAAATTGGAGATTTTAAAGGATACCCGTCAGTTTATAGCTCAGCCCACAATTAATCTTTCATCAGCGCCCTGTTACATGCATGGCAAACTTCAGCCGCGTCGCATCGATCTTCGACCCTTTGCATTGGTCGGCCCCAATGGAATTGAAATTGTTCCCGGAGGATTAACTCGTGTGGCTTTAAGAGAAGGTTCACTGGTTGTTAACAGTTCGCAGGGCGGAGGTAGCAAAGACACTTGGGTACTAGCATCATCATAATAAAGGTTTTATATTTTATAATAAATAGCTTATGCTTAGTAGAGTTGCAGATAGTTTATTTTGGCTTAGTCGTTACATGGAGCGCAGTGATGGTATTTTAAGAATGTTAAAGATCAATTATGCCACTTCGCAGGATGTGATGAATGATTTTACCTGGCGTCCGGTAATTAAAATATTTACCGGATTAAATAATAACCACCTTGTTGAGCTAGAGAATAATAGCAGAGAGGTGATTCGTTATATGCTTATAAATAAAGAAAACCACAATTCGGTTATAAATATTATTACCCTGGCTCGTGAAAATGCCCGTAGTGTTCAGGATCACATTAACAAAGACCTTTGGCAATGCTTAAACGAATATTATCACACTATTAAAGATCCTTCCATTGAACGTTTATTACAACGTGACGATCCGGTTTCGGTTTTGGATATATTGATTAAGCAAGGCATGCTTTATTACGGCACCACTGAAATAACTATGGAAAGGGGCGAAGGCCGCAGTTTTATGAGTATTGGAAAATACCTCGAACGAGCTATACAATCGATTGATATTTTAGATACCAAGATCGGTTCAGTAGACACCAGTGCCGATCTGTTAAGCGATACCAGTTACCTGAAACACTTGTTACTGTCAATTGGCGGGTATGAATTGTACTTGAAAAAGTACCGAAAAGGGATTGAAGCCGCCAACGTGGTTGAGCAGGTAGTATTCAATAATGATTTTCCACGTTCGGTGTTGTACGCAATCAATCAGCTTTATCGCTATTTTGATAGGCTTAATGCCGACCTTTCCACCAATCAGAATCAAAAACTGCTTTTTATGATAGGCAAACTACAAAGCCATGTAAAATACAGTTCGGTTGATGGAATTTATGAAGAAGGTTTGCATAATTACCTGGCTCATTTGAAAAAAGAATTGTTTGGTGTGGGAAATGCTTTGGGTGAACATTATTTCGCTTATGCTTAATCCTTAAACTTATGCCTGAATTTTACATACAACATTTAACGGTTTATAGCTATCAGAATTCAGTTCGTGATAGTGCTAACCAAATTATGCTTTATCCGATAAGTGATGAATATCAACAGGTGATAAAGCAGGATGTTAAAATTAGCGGTGATCCGCTGGTGGACATTTACAGGGATTATTATGGTAATGAAGTTGGTGTTTTTACCTATAACGAACCCCACACTGAGTTAAACATTAAATCGAAGCTGAAAGTTGAAACCATATCAAGGCCCTTGCCGGTGGATGATATGTTCGCAACCTTGCAATGGGATAAACTTGAACAGCTTAAGAATCAAATCCCTTATATCGATTATTTAAAACAGGAGCAATTTAGCGGTTTAGAAGAGTTGCGACAGATAGTAAGGCCTGAGCGAAAAACAGATTATACGCCTTATCAGGCGTCTTTACATTTTTGTAAATGCATTTACGACAATTTTGAGTACATAAAAGGGGTAACAACAGTTGAAACCACTTTAGATGAAATTTGGCAATTGAGAGCAGGCGTTTGCCAGGATTTTGCTCACATCCTTTTAGTAATGCTTCGGCTCATAAATATTCCGGCAAGGTATGTTAGCGGCTATATTTGTCCGAATAAAAATGGAATGCGGGGCGAGGGAGCAACTCATGCATGGGCGGAGGCTTATATTCCAGAATACGGTTGGCTCGGTTTAGATCCAACTAATAATTGTATTGCCAACGAAACACATGTTCGTTTAGCTGTTGGCCGTAATTTTAGTGATTGTTCGCCTGTTAAAGGTGTTTATAAAGGCGGAGGCGATCACATCTTAAGTGTTTCGGTTTTAGTTGGAAATGAAGATAATTTGCAAGCTGATTTTGGTGATATCATCGAATCAGTGAATCAAACGGTTAATAACCGTAATAGTTACCAACGACATATTGAAATAGTGCACCAGCAGCAGCAGCAACAACAGCAATAAGTGATAAAAAGCAAAAGGTGCATGAAATGCACCTTTGCCAAACTAACACAACTAAAAAAATCCACAGATGAGTTAAACCTGTTGGAAAACTTCCTGTATAATTTGCACAGGAGTATCTTTATGATGGTGTAATCCCTGATCGTAAAATGTAACCCTTCCGGTTTCTACATTGTATAAACCACCTACTAAAACAACTTCTGCGTTGGCGATCATCTCATCCAGAATTGCACTTTTCTCACGTATTTTTTTCTTTGTTGCAAAAATGTTGAGTTTGGTAACATTGTTCACAAAGTCGATATTCTTTGAATTTCGATTGTTTACTGTCAAAATCTCAGCATCCAATGCGGGTTGTACCTTGTTTAATAATCCACTTAAATTACCTAATTGAACATGGTCGCACGCTCCTTTAATAGCACCACAATTGGTATGGCCCAAAACTACAATTAGCTTAGAACCCGCAACCTTACAGGCAAACTCCATACTTCCTAGAATATCTTCATTTACAATATTTCCGGCAATACGTATGCTGAAAATATCCCCGATACTCTGATCAAAGATTACCTCCGATGAAGTCCTCGAATCGATACAGCTTAAAATTACAGCATGAGGGAACTGACCATTTGAAGTGGTATGCACCAAGTGCGAGTGATTTCGCTCTAAACGGTTGTTGCTTACAAAACGGTCATTGCCATCTTTAAGTATTTGCAAAACCTTTTCAGGGGTTAACAGCGACTGCGTTTCTTTAGTAGGGGCACTGATAAAGCTTACATTGTTATAATCTTTATAATCATTTTTGAAGCCCACTAAGTTTACTTGTATGTTCCTTTCAGGGGCTTTCACGTCCTTAAACTCCTTTATTACCTCAATAACATCAAAATCAATATAAACAGATTTTGTGGCGTCTAAAACCACTTTTGAGTTATGAGGAATATTCTCAAGGGTCAACAACAATGAAGCTTTGTTTAAAAATGAAACTTCTTCTGATAATTCCACTCTGATTACTTCACCCACGTGGTATTGCTCTTTTTTGAAGAAATAGGCATTGCGAAGATTTTTATTCAAAATGCTTAAGGTAGATACCGCAATACCAATGGCAATACCGATTAATAAGTCGGTGAAAACAATGGCCAATATGGTAACCACGAACGGAATAAACTGCCCCCAGCCATTCTGATACATGTCTTTAAAGATCTTAACTTTAGCCAATTTATAACCGGTCATTATTAAAATGGCTGCCAATGCTGCTAAAGGAATCATATTTAACAACCCTGGAATGAACATGGCTGAAATTAAAAGTAGTGTACCATGTAATATGGTGGATAGTTTAGATTTTGCTCCCGATTGAACATTTGCCGAACTGCGAACAATTACTGAAGTAACAGGTAAACCTCCGATTAAGCCCGATATCATATTGCCGATACCTTGAGCCGTTAATTCTCTGTTTGTAGACGAATATCTGCGCTCAGGATCGAGCTTATCAACTGCTTCAAGGCTTAATAAAGATTCAATGGAAGCAACAATTGCAATGGTTACAGCCACCATGTAAACCTGAGGGTTGGCAAGCGCTGTAAAATCAGGAAGGGTAAAATTGCTTACAAAGCCACCAAAGCCATCGCTTAAAGGAATATTTACCAAGTGTGAAGACTGAACAGCCAATGGTGACCCTGTTACAATAAACAACTGATTTAGCAGCATTGCAATAACCACAACAGCTAAAGGAGCAGGGAATAGTTTGAATTTTTTAAAGAATGGTCGTTCCCATACTAACAGCAAGGCAACCGACACAGCAGCAATAACAATAGCTCCTAAATGAACTTTAGAAAGCATAAAGAATAATTCAGAAAAGGTATTATGCTGATCAGCGTCAATAAAACTGAGATTACCTTCAGCGTTGGCATCATATCCGAAAGCGTGCGGAATTTGCTTTAAGATCAGGATGATACCGATAGCGGCCAGCATACCTTTAATCACATTTGATGGAATATAATTAGATACTGTTCCTGCCTTTACCAATCCCAAAATTATTTGTAAAGCTCCAGCTAATACCACTGCCAATAAAAACGTTTCATAAGCGCCCAGTTCTGTTATGGCACTTAAAACAATTGCTGTTAAACCAGCTGCAGGCCCGCTCACACTTAACTGTGAACCACTGAAACTGCCCACAACTATTCCACCCACAATACCGGCAATTAAACCTGAAAATAGGGGAGCGCCTGAAGCCATAGCTACACCTAAACATAAGGGTAAGGCCACCAAAAACACGACGATACTCGCCGGAAAGTCATTTTTTATATTCGAAAGTAAACCTGAGGTTTTCATTTTAGTAAATTTTAATTAATTAAACCCGACTTTTCATTTTCCCCCAAAGTATAATCAGTTATTGACTATACGGAAAATGCAAGCCCGAAAAATTGAAACAATAGTTCATCATTAACATTAGCTTATTGCTAAAGTCATGGCAAAAAGGTTTAATTAAGAAAAGTTTGGAGGGGGGCAGAGGATCTCTATATGCGGATCTTTATGTAGAATAAGTTCGAAACCATGGTTTCTTGAACGTAAAAAGGCATCAATACTTTGAAGGAGCACTGCGTTTTTGTTGAAATAATCATCAAATGACTTCTTTTTCAATTTTTTCGCATGATCATGGTTATCTTTATGATCCTCCTCTTCAATCAATACCTGTTGTGATGTTTTATTTAACCAGCTATATACAGTACAAACCTCCGCAAGCATAATATTTGCTAGCAGTAGTATGAAAGTAATATGTACCAGTTTTTTAAGCATCGTATCACAAAACTAATTTTTTCGATTTAAATTGATGGTAAAAATATTATTACTATAAAGTTAATAGACTATTTGAAAAATTAACTCGAAGTAAAAATGCCTGTTATTAAACCATTTAAAGGCTTAAAGCCCGGAGCTTTATTTGTTGAAAAAGTAGTGCTGAATCATATTGATAATCCTTTTTCAACGCAGCATCAACAATGGTTGCAAACCCATCCTGAATCTTTTTTACATCTACTAAACCCTGAGATTGATTTGCAAAATCATGAATCGAGATTTGGAAATATTATCGTTAAGCTTAAGCATTTTTTACAGCAGCATATTTTAGAACGAGATCACAAAGCCTGTTTCTATATTTATCGGCTTACAGTTGATGATCAGTCATCAACAGGTATATGGACCTGTACATTACTCGATGATTATCTGAATAACTCCATTAAGAAACATGAATTTACTCAACCCGAAAAAGAGCATCAACTTTATCAGTTTATACAAGAAACCGGTTTGGACTGTATTCCGGTCTTGATTACCTATAAGTTTGATACTTCCATTGACTCAGTTGTAAACAGAATTATTAAAAAATCGGCGGCTTTAAGTTTTTTGGATACAGACAAACGACAACATGAATTATGGATGATTGATAAGGATGAGGATATTGAATTTTTGGAAATTCAATTTAAAATCTTAAAACCGGTTTATATTGCTGACGGTCATCACCGGGCTGCGGCGTTTTCGAAATATGGAATTAGCAGGCGTAAGCATAACCAACAGCATAACGGCAATGAAGAATACAATTATTTCTCCTCTATTTATTTTCCTTCAACCGATTTGAATATCTTTTCTTATTCCCGTTTAATAAAGTCTGAATTAAAGGCTGATAATCTTATCCATCAAATAAAAAGCAAGTATCAATTCGAATCAGTAGCTAAGGAAAATTGCTTTTACCCTTCAAAAAAAGGAGAGTTTGGTTTGTTTGCTAACGGACAATGGTATAAGTTTTATATTGACTGCGATGATCAGGAATCAGAAACCAGAGTGGATCAACTTGATGTAAGCATTCTTCAAAAACACATTCTCGAACCGTTATTCGAAATAGATGATCCCCGAAATAATAAGAAACTTGGCTTCGCTCCGGGAACATTCACCTGCCGGGAGCTTACAACAAAAATAAATGCAGAAGGGTATAATTATGCAATTACTTTATACCCGATATCAGTTGATGAGTTAATGGCAGTTGCCGATGCAGGTGAAATTATGCCGCCAAAATCAACCTGGTTTGAACCAAAAATGCCTTTAGGGTTGGTAACGCATTTTATAGATTGATAAACAGAGAAAATCAGAATTATAAAATCAAGATTCAAGAAATTTCAAAGTGCCAAAAGTTGAACTATTATTCAATAAAACAATTTGACAATTTTTTAATTATTGCTCTCAAGCTGCAGTTCCGACAGATAACGGTATAATCCATTATCTTTTAATATTAACTCGTTGTGTGTTCCCTGCTCAATTACTTTTCCTTTTTCGAGCACCACAATTTTATCGGCTTCGCGAATAGTCGATAAACGATGAGCGATAATAATGGAAGTTCGGTTCTTCATCAGTTCTTCCAGTGCCTCTTGAACCAAACGTTCCGATTCAGAATCGAGCGAGCTGGTGGCTTCATCCAAAATTAAAATAACCGGATTTTTAAGCAATGCTCTTGCAATGGCAATGCGTTGACGTTGACCCCCCGAAAGTTTTACCCCCCGTTCACCTACCATGGTTTCATATCCCTCAGGAAAATTCATGATGAAGTTATGTGCATTGGCACGTTTGGCCGCTTGCATAATTTCTTCGTCAGTAGCTCCAATTTTCCCGTAGGCAATATTTTCTTTAATACTTCCGCCGAACAATAAAACATCCTGAGGAACAATGGCCACCTGGTTACGGATATCAGTTAAGGAGTAAGCCGATGCTGGTAGGTTATCGTATAATATTTGTCCTTGTTGGGGTTCATAAAAACGAAGAATTTGACCAACTATTGTTGATTTTCCCGCTCCGCTTGGGCCAACTATAGCCACCTTTTCTCCTGCACTTGCGGTAAAACTTACTTCATTAAGTACAGGTACCTCTGGACGGGAAGGATAGTAGAAAGAAACATTTTCGAAGGCAAGATGGCCTTTAATAGGATGCTCAATTTTATGGCTGCTATCTTCCATATTTACAGGTTCACCTGGTTCAGCCAATAATTCAACTACCCGTTCGGTAGCTCCAAGCGTTTTTTGAATTTGCGCCAAAATCTCAGCAAAACCTCCCATTGCACCGCCAACAAAACCTGCATATAAAATAAAGGAAATAAAATCTTTCATTTCGATACGGCCTAGTTGAACCAAACCGGCACCATAAACAGCAATTGAAATAATAGCGCCGAAAAGACCTAAAGTGATGAAAATTACAAAAGTTCCTCTGAATTTAGCACCTCGCATGGCCAGTTTAACTACCTGGTTAATACTGTTTACATAACGGTTGGTTTCGTAAGCCTCGTTCGTAAAAGCTTTAACATTTGAAATTCCTTGCAATGTTTCTTCTACAATGGTATTTGATTCAGCTAATTTATCTTGTGCTTGGCGGGCTATTTTACGAATGTATCTTCCAAAAAATATGGCAATAAGTATTAATACAGGAAGTACACAAAGGATAAACAGTGTTAACTCTTTAGAAATAATGGTTACGGCAACAATACCGACAATAAGAATGATTGATTGTCTTAAAAATTCAGCTAGAGTAGTTGTAATGCTATCCTGAATTTGAGAAAGATCAGAAGAAATTCGACTGTTCAACTCACCAACTCTGCTTTGCGCAAAGAAATTCATGGGAAGACGAATTAAGTTGGAATAAACATCCTTGCGAATAGAGGCTACAGTTTTTTCAGAAACTTCTACAAACCATAAAATTCGGAAGAAAGAAAATACAGCTGCAAAAGCAAGTGTGGCAAAGAGGATCAAAGCTATTTCTTTGATTCTTGATAGATCACCGTTTTTAAGAGATTCTGTTGCAACTCCCACCAATTTGCCCATTTCCATAGGAATATACATAAAGGCAAACGTTGAACATATCAAAAAGAATAAACCTAAACCGAATTTCATACGGTGAGGTTTAATATATTTTAATAATGTATAAGCGTGTTGTAAAGATTCTTTTGAAATTTTTGCTTTTGGAAGTTCCTGTTCTGCAGGGTTACTGCTATTTAATCGCTGACGCGCCATCTATTTTATTTTAACCCTACAAAATTAATAAAATACCCAAAGGAGGACTTTTAAACCAAGAATTTTACATTTTGATGATAAATAATTTAATAAAGGTTAACACAGCCAGTGCCGCACAAACAACCATTAAAATTTTGCCGGCACGGTACAAATAAAAACTTGTACTCTTGTCGGCATTCCATTTAACAAGATTTAACACTACCAAGGTAAAGCCGCCAAGTCCAATCAGCGCTTCAAATATGGAAATCAATATTAAATATGCTTTCATTAACGTACTTCTGATTTAATGCTTAATGACCACGCTTCTGCCTTTTCTATAAATAGTGGTTTGGTTTTGGCCCATGTTGTTTTAAATAGTTCCGATTGGCGATAGTTATCTAAATCTGTTTCTGACTGCCAGAAACTTAGTGTAAAGAACCTATTCGTTGAATTCACATCATTTAAAAGTTCTAAATGCTGGCAACCTTCAAAATTTCTGATCAGTGCTTTTGAGTCTTCAAAAACAGTTAAAAATTCATCCACCTTTTCAGGTGCAAAAGTCATCTTCACAATTCGCTTTATCATCCTAATTCTATTTAAACTCAATTCGTACCATATCTCCCGGACCTAAACCCAATAATCCTGCTGCATTACCTTTATTGATGGCAATTTCTAAATAATTGGTAATACTGAATAAGGCCAGCTTTTCGCCTTGCGGTACATCATTATAATGGGTGCTGATTTTACTGATTGATTCATTTCTTCTGAAGTAAATATCAAAAGGTCTGTTTGCTGCCGTTTTTTCAAACAGCTCTCGTGTTATGTTGGTTAACACATTCTGGAAGGAATCGATGTAAATTACTCCGCCCCGAATAATGTTAGCATCCACAACAGGCTGCATCAACGAACTATGGAGAAACTCATCTGTTAAAGTGCCTATTTCGGCTATGTTTTTACCTGAAGCTACATGACAAGCTGCTTTTACAAATACATCCAGTAGGGGGAAATGTCCAAATTCAGGATTGGGTTTGATATTTAATTGAATGATCTGTTCCGGTTTTTCATCAAAAAGTAATGAAAAGATTCCATTGTCGGCACCAATAAAATAATGCCCTTTGTTTGCAACCAACAGATAACGAGGAACTTGCTCGTAATTGGTATCAACACCTACAATATGAACCGCATTTTGTGGAAAAAATTTGTAACTATTTTTCAGAATAAAGGCAGCTTGCGGTATATTGTAGGAAGATATTTGATGAGAAATATCGATAATTCTTGCTTCGGGAAGTTGTGTAAGAATGGCTCCTTTAAGTGCCGCCTGATAAAAATCGCGGTGCCCAAGGTCAGTAGTTAAGGTGATGATTGCCATTCGATATTATTTGGTTATTTTTACCGTTCAAAAATTTCCGAACGCAAATATTGGAATTTTAATAAGAAAACTCGCATAATAAATAGCAGCCATCCACTTTTAAAAACTAAAAAGCGGGTTTGATGGCGATAAATAAAACATGTTATATTCAGAAAAAAGGTAAGGCTTTGAGTGAAACTATTTTGAAACTTGAGCATGTTGACCCACAGGTGTTTTGGGGAACCGGCAATGAAAACTTTGAAATTTTAAAGAGAAATTTTCCTAAGCTTAAAATTGTAGCCAGAGGGTCCGAAGTGAAAGCTTTGGGCGACGAAAAGGAACTTGGAAACTTTACCCAGAAGTTTAACAATCTAACCAACCATCTAGAAAAATTCAATCAGCTTTCCAGTCGTGATGTTGAATTGATATTAGGTGTTGAACCTACATCAACCATTAACATAAACGAACCGGCAGTGGTAAATGGCGATGGGGCAGGGAACAAGGATGTTATTGTTTTTGGTACTAACGGTTTGATGGTTCGTGCGCGTAGCGAGAATCAACGCAAAATGGTTGACAGTGCCACTAAGAGCGATATTATTTTTGCGATAGGGCCTGCCGGTACCGGTAAAACGTACACTGCCGTGGCTTTAGCAGTAAGGGCTCTGAAGAACAAGGAAGTAAAACGTATCATCTTAACTCGTCCGGCTGTAGAAGCAGGAGAGAATCTTGGTTTTTTACCGGGTGATTTGAAAGAGAAGATCGATCCGTATTTACGCCCGCTGTACGATGCGCTTGATGATATGATTCCGCCTGAAAAGCTGAAAACTTACCTCGAAAACCGGACTATTGAGATCGCTCCATTGGCGTTTATGCGTGGGCGGACCTTAGATAATGCCTTCGTGATATTGGATGAGGCCCAAAATGCCACCGACATGCAGTTGAAAATGTTTTTAACGCGTATGGGGCCTTCGGCAAAATTCATTGTAACCGGAGATATTACCCAGATCGATTTACCTAAAAAGCAACATTCGGGTTTGTTTAAGGCTCTCGAAATTTTGCATAAGATAGATGGGATCGATATAATTTATCTGAATGGTTCGGATGTTGTTCGCCATAAATTGGTGCGCCGCATATTGGAGGCATACGGGGATATATAAAAGAATAAATTTCGGATTATAAATTACGGGTTATTTGATGAGCATCAAATAATTCGTAATTCTTAACTCGTAAATCGTAAATATTAAAATGACACAGACTTTAAATAATACCAACTTCAATTTTCCTAAGCAAAAATCTTTTTATCGCGGTAAAGTTCGCGACGTATACAATATCGACGGCAAATACCTGTCAATGGTAGTGTCTGATCGTATTTCGGCTTTTGATGTGGTTTTACCTCGCGCTATACCTTTTAAAGGGCAGGTTTTAAATCAAATTGCGGCTAAATTTTTAGAGGCGACTAAAGATATTGTTCCAAACTGGGTGGTTGCCGTTCCGGATGCTAACGTAACTGTTGGTTTGGTTTGCGAAACCTATCCGGTTGAAATGGTGGTTAGGGGTTACCTGGCAGGCCATGCTGCTCGTGAATATAATGCCGGCAAGCGACTTTTATGCGGAGTTGTTTTGCCTGAGGGTTTGAAAGAAAATGATAAGCTTCCTCAGCCAATCATCACGCCAACAACCAAAGCCAAAGAAGGGCATGACATGGATATTTCCAGGGAAGAAATTATTAGTCAAGGTATAGTTGCGGAAGAAGAGTATAAACAACTGGAAGCGTTTACATTGGCCCTTTATCAACGTGGCACTGAAATGGCCGCTGAACGCGGATTGATTTTGGTTGATACTAAGTATGAATTTGGTAAAAAAGATGGACAGATCTACCTTATCGACGAGATCCATACACCTGATTCATCACGTTACTTTTATAAGGACACGTATGAGCAATTGCAGGTTGAGAATAAGCCACAGCGACAATTATCGAAAGAGTTTGTTCGCCAATGGTTAATTGAAAATGGGTTTCAAGGAAAAGATGGACAACAAGTTCCGGAAATGACTGACGAAATAGTAAACTCCATTTCAGAACGCTATATAGAACTGTATGAAAAAATTGTGGGTGAGAAATTTGTAAAGGACGATTCAAGCAATATTTTTGAACGTGTGGAATCAAATGTGAATGATTTCATTCAAAAAAATGCTTAAACAGTATATTTTTAGAAATTAAAGTTTAATTTGGCGAACACAATTGAACCAAATTAACTATTTACAAAATTACGCGCTATGAAATTTTCGGTTGATAAACACGAAAAGTATGTAGTATTCAAGCTTAATGAAGATAAGCTTAACTCCATCATTACTCCGATGCTAAAATCGGAACTTATTTTATTGAATGCAGAGGGAATCAGAAATGTCATTCTTGATTTATCAGAAGTTAAATATTCTGATTCATCAGGTTTGAGTGCTATTTTACTGGCACATCGTCTATGTAAAGGAAACGATCAAGAAGGAACTTTCGTATTAACAGGTGTTAGTTCATCGGTTGAAAAATTAATTAAGATATCTCAATTAGAAAACGTGATTAATCTTATTCCAACGATTGATGAGGCGATCGATTTCATTTTTATGGAAGAGATTGAGCGTGATTTAAAAGGGGAAGCTGAGGAATAAAATTATTGCGCGTGACGAAGTTTGAAGTTACCATTTTAGGCAGCAGTTCTGCCACTCCGGCTCATCACCGCTATCCGTCGGCTCAAATTGTAAATTATAACCAGAAATATTACATGATCGACTGTGGCGAAGGAGCCCAGTTTCAGTTAAGTCGTTACGGCTTTGGTTATAATAAGATCGATTACATTTTTATAAGTCACTTACATGGTGACCATTATCTGGGTTTAGTAGGATTGATTTCCAGTATGCACTTAAACGGACGTGTGAATGAATTATTCATTGCCGGTCCGCCAGAGTTACTGGAAATCATCGAAATTCAGTTAAAGTACTCACAAACAGTTTTACGCTATCCGCTAAAGTTTGTACCCACTCAAACCGATCATTCTGAGGTAATTTTCAGGAACTCTGAATTCGAGGTGGAGACGATAATTCTTGATCATCGTATTCCTTGTACCGGTTTTTTATTTAAGGAACTACCCCGGTCGAGGCGAATTATTAAGGAATACATTAAACAGTTTAATATTCCACCCGATTATATTCCATTAATAAAAGCAGGTGCCGATTATACTTTGCCTGATGGAGAAGTATTGCCTAATGCAGTTTTAACGGTTGAACCTCCTTTGCCACGTTCCTACGCCTATTGTTCAGACACAATTATGAATACCGAAATTGTTGATCAGATAAGAGGAGTGGATCTACTGTACCATGAGGCTACTTTTCTTCATGACCTGCAACAAAGGGCTGCTGATACCTTTCATACTACTGCTCGCCAGGCGGGTGAAATTGCCACTATGGCGAATGCTAAAAAACTAATTATCGGTCATTTTTCGGCTCGCTATCGCGACCTGTTACCCCATTTAGAAGAATGCCAGGCATTTTTTAAAAATAGCTTTTTAGCCAAGGAAGGCTTTACTTTTGAAGTTGGAGAACAGTGATCTGCTGCTAACAATCAATGATAGAAAGACTATAGATTATTGCTTGCCAATATTGTCAATTGCACTGTGTAATTCTGATCTCCTACTTCAAATAAGCCATTTTCGTTTAAAGAAAATTTCTACATTTGTTCAACCAAAAAATAACCTTATTAAATAAACGAGATTCTACATTCTATGGCACGTTACGAACTGATTATGCCCAAAATGGGTGAAAGTGTGGCTGAAGCCACCATTATCAAGTGGGTGAAAAACATTGGCGAAAAGATTGATGCCGATGAAAATGTATTGGAAATTGCCACTGATAAGGTTGATTCAGAAGTGCCTTCTCCAGTTTCGGGAACATTGATGGAAACCTTTTTTGGAGAGAATGATGTGGTACAGGTAGGGGCAACCATTGCTATTATTGAGACCGAAGTTGCAGAAAGCACTAGCACTGCAACTGAGCCTGAATCTCCTGTTAAAATTGATGAGCCACAATCGGAAGAATTACCTGATTTAGAACTTGTAAATGCCACTTTAGGTCGTACTGAGTCAACTAATGCTCCGATAAAATCAAGTGGAATTCGTTTCTATTCCCCATTGGTTCGCAATATTGCTGAAAGTGAAAATATTTCGGCAGCTGAGCTTGATTCGATTCAAGGAACGGGTTCAGAAGGACGTGTAACTAAACAAGATATTTTAGCATATGTACAGCAGCGCGCTGGTGGCAACACTTCAGCTCCTGCAAAACAAGCTGAGCCTGTAAAACAAGCTATTGAGCAAAAGTCGGCGGCAGTTACTTCAACTAAAGCTACACCTGCAGTTGCTTCAACAATTGAAATTAAAGCGCCTGCAGTTTCTGTGGGTGGTGCTGATGAAATTATTGAAATGGACCGTATGCGAAAGCTTATTGCCGATCATATGGTGATGAGTAAACATGTTTCTCCGCATGTTACTTCATTTGTTGAGGCCGATGTAACCAACATTGTTCAGTGGAGAGAAAAGGTAAAGAAATCGTTTGAGAAACGCGAAGGAGATAAAATTACTTTTACTCCGATTTTCATAGAAGCGGTTGCAAAAGCAATTAAAGATCTGCCAATGGTCAACGTTTCGGTAGATGGAACCAAGATCATTATCCGCAAGAATATAAATATTGGAATGGCCACTGCTTTGCCAAGTGGCAATCTAATTGTTCCGGTAATTAAAAATGCCGATCAAATGAATTTGGTAGGTTTAACCAAATCGGTAAATGATTTGGCGAATCGAGCACGCAATAATAAACTGCAGCCTGATGAAATTCAGGGTGGCACTTTTACCTTAACCAACGTGGGATCCTTTGGGAACGTTATGGGAACTCCAATTATTAATCAGCCGCAGGTTGCAATTTTAGCAGTAGGTGCTATTAAAAAGAAACCAGCTGTTATAGAAACTGAATTTGGAGATGTAATAGCTATTCGCCATATGATGTTTTTGTCACTTTCATACGATCATCGTGTGGTGGATGGTTCGCTGGGCGGTATGTTTGTGCGAAAAGTTGCCGATTATCTCGAATCATTTGATCCCAACAGAGATATTTAAATAGGTATTAACCGTCTCAGTTAAAAATGAGGCGGTTTTTTATTGAATATATAATAATTTGAAAGCTGAATTGACAATAATAAAATAACACGATCTAGAATGAAGGATATCGAAAAACTCTTTGAAAACAATAAGAAGTTTGTGCAGCATTGGCTCGATAGGGATGAAAACTACTTCAAAAAACTGGCACAATTACAGGAACCTAAATTTTTGTGGATAGGTTGTGCGGACAGTCGCGTACCGGCAAATGAAATTACAGGTCTTGATCCGGGTGAAGTATTTGTTCACCGAAATATAGCTAATATGGTGGTGCATACCGACATAAATTGTCTTTCTGTTATCCAGTATGCAGTTAAGGTGTTAAAGGTGGAGCATATTTTAGTGGTTGGGCATTATGGCTGTGGAGGTGTGAAAGCAGCTATGGGTCAGCATAATTTCGGTTTAATTGATAACTGGCTTAGAAATATCAAGGATGTGTACCGTATGCATGAGGATGAACTTAATGGAATTGAAGACGAAGAGACCAGATTCCGTTTGTTATGTGAAATGAATATTAAAGAACAGGTATTGAATGTTTGCAACACAAGCATTGTTCAAAAAGCCTGGAAAGAAGGACAGAAGCTTTCGGTGCATGGCTGGGTGTTCGACGTTGCTGATGGAATTTTGCATGATTTAGAAGTGTCGGCATCAGATATCAGCCATATCAACACTATTTATCAATATAAAATTAAATAGTTTTCTACTTAATTAGATTGAGGAGCCGGTTCAACTAATCGGCTCCTGATTTATAAAATGGTTTTTCTGCTGAACCGAAGTAAGTTTCTCTTTAACCTATTTCTTTACATTTTATTCTTCTTTTCATATTTCTGCCTGAATCTAATTTTCTGATATTCGTAGAACCAAGACTATCAAATGTTTCTACAAGCACTAACACTTTACAAAAACGCTTACCGAGGCCTTAGCCGTCCAACTTGGTTGTTATCATCTGTAATGCTCATTAACCGGGCAGGTACAATGGTATTACCATTTATGACCGTTTACCTCACACAAGATCTACATTATTCAATTGAGCAGGCAGGTGCAGTTATGGCCTGTTTCGGTTTGGGAGCAATTATCGGCGCATTTGTTGGGGGGCAGCTAACCGATAAATTTGGGTTTTCCAAGCTTCAATTCTGGAGCTTATTTTTAAATGGTTTCATGTTTTTTCTGCTGGGGCAAATGCATTCGATTTACACAATTGGTGCTTGTTTTTTTATGTTAAGTGTAATTAGTGAAGCATTCAGACCCGCCAATGCAGCTGCAATAGTTTATTATAGTGCACCTGAAAACAGAACCCGTTCCTACTCATTAAATCGTTTGGCTATTAACCTGGGCTGGTCAATAGGGCCCGCTGTTGGCGGTGTATTGGCCAGTATAAGTTATGATCTGTTATTTTGGGCAGATGGATTAACATGTATTGCTGCCGCTATTTTGCTAAAGATATTACTGCCACCTGTTAAAAAAGAGTATGTTCCTGCCCAAAAAGAAGATCAGGTGGAAATAAACACGCGTCAATCGGCGTATCGTGATAAAACCTATATCTGGTTTATTGTATTTGTAACCTTAAATGCCGTTTGTTTCTTTCAAATGTTCAGTATCCTGCCTGTTTATTATAAGCAGGTAGTGCATCTTAATGAATGGGAGATAGGACTGATAATGGCAATTAATGGATTGCTGATAGCAGTTATTGAAATGGTTTTGGTTTTTAAGCTAGAAGGGAGACGTTCTCCTCTTTATTATATTGCCAGGGGCGTTTTGTTAACAGGAGCCTCGTATTTTATATTTAATCTTTTTGGCCCTTCGGCTTGGGTGGTAATTATTGGTATGTTGCTGATCACGTTTGGCGAAATGTTTTCAATGCCTTTTATGAATACATTTTGGATAAAACGTTGTGGCGATCATAATCGTGGCCAGTACGCAGCATTGTATACCATCGCTTATTCTGCCGCACAGGTAATTGCACCAACAATGGGCTCTAAAATGGTACAGAGCTTTGGTTTTACTGCTTTATGGTACTTGATCACTATCATTAGTTTAATTGTTTTTATAGGTTTTTGGTGGATGCAACAAAAGGCTGTTCATGAAGTGGAAATGGTTGAGGTCAATTAAATAGACTGTTGGCTTTCCGTTCTCTGCAAAATACGTTAACTTAAACTATTGACGTTTCTTTTTAAATCGCTCTCATTTATGCAGAAACACACCTATCAATCAGGCATTATTGGCAATTGTGCCTTTATTGCTCATGTTAATAAAAACACGGATATATCCTGGCTTTGCTGGCCCCGTTTCGACAGTAGTTTTGTATTTGGCAGCTTACTTGACCGCAACAAAGGCGGCTCGTATACCATACTTCCTGAAGGTCCTTTTACCTCACGACAGTTTTATGTAGAGAATACCAATGTTTTGTGTACAGAGGTTGAATGTGGAGAAGGTATTTACCGTATTACAGATTTTGCCCCAAGATTTTTTCAGTTTGAACGCTATTTCAAACCGTTAATGTTTATTCGAAAGATCCAGGCATTATCTGGAAATCCAAGGGTTAAGGTAACATGTAAACCCACCAAAAACTATGGGGAATGCGAATTGAAAATGTTGGCGGGCAGTAATCATTTGCAGTATCATGGTTTGGAAAACCCAATAAGATTAACCACTAATTTTCCGCTAAGTCATATTGTTGAGGGGAAGTATTCGGTGTTAAATGAATCCAAATACCTGGTACTGACCTATGGCAGCCCTCTTGAAGCCCCTTTAGAAAGTACCGCCGAAGATTTTCTTCGTAGAACCACCAGTTATTGGCAGCAATGGATTAAAAATACAGGGATAGGAAACATGTACCAGGAGCAGGTGATCCGCTCTTCATTAGCCTTAAAAATTCATCAGTTCGAAGATACTGGGGCCATTATAGCGGCCAGTACCACCAGTTTGCCTGAGTTTGACGGAAGTGGACGTACCTGGGATTATCGTTTTTGTTGGTTGCGTGATGCTTATTATATTTTGCAGGCATTTAACAATATTGGCCACTTCGAAGAAATGGAGCATTATTTTCATTACCTGGCCAATATTTCTGAAAATGAAAAGGGCAGGTACCAGCCGTTATTCAGTATTACAGGTGACGCCGATTTAACAGAAAAGGAAGTTGATCTGGAAGGATATTTAAACAATAAGCCGGTAAGGGTTGGTAACCAAGCTTCTGAACATATTCAAAATGATGCCTATGGACAAATGCTTTTATCGCTATTACCACTTTATACTGATAAGCGCTTTACCTATGCCGAACGACATGACTCAGCACCATGGCTGGAGAAAATGCTGATAAAAATACAGCAAACAATTGATGAAGAAGATGCCGGTATTTGGGAGTTTCGGCATTTGGCGCAACGGCACTCGTATACCAATTTGTTTCAATGGGCGGGTTGCCAGGCTGCCATTTGCATAGCACGCCATATTAAAAGCCATCAGTTGGAGAAAATGGCCTCTTTGCTGGCCGAAAGAGCAGCAGAACATATTGAAGCCTGTTATGATGCAGAACGTCAGGTTTACACACAAGCTGTTGGAAATAAAAACCTGGATGCAAGCACCTTGCAGCTTATTATGATGAACTACCTCGACCCGAAGAGCGAAAAGGCCAGAAAACATCTGGAAGCAGTGGAAAAAGAACTTAAGGCACCGGGTGGTCTATTTTATCGCTATAAGCATGAAGATGACTTTGGCGTGCCTGAAACCACCTTTTTAATTACTGCGTTTTGGCATGTGGAAGCACTGGCATGTGTTGGTCGGGTTGATGAAGCTACACAGGCATTTGAAAATCTTTTGAAATACACCAATCACCTGGGTTTGTTGAGCGAAGATGTACTGTCGACTGATGGCAGTCAGTGGGGCAATTTTCCGCAGGCTTACAGTCATGTGGGCTTAATGAATGCCGCTTATCGTATTGCCAAGAAAATGGATAAACCGGATTTTTTGTAAGTAGTTAGTCCTCAGTCTACAGTTCTCAGTCGGAAGGATGGCTGGAGTGTATTTTAATATCTCTTCATCTGCCGGAGTTTGGAATAATTTCTCTGAAAGCCTTATCTTCGTGGCGTTATCAGCTATTTAAACAAAACCTAACCTAGTATTTCCATGAAGATTTTCGTGAACAAAAAATTCCTTTTTAAATTTTTAACCATTTTCCTCTTCGTATTTACAATATTTTCTACTACAGAATCCTTTGCACAAATCCTCGATAGGAATGTTTTGATAAGTTATAGTCTTAAGGATGGCTTAGGCAATGGTTATTTTTTAAGGATTTATAAGAAAGGTGATGTAGTTAGAACATTGGTAATAGATACTACTCAAAGCATTGTTTATGATGCCTATAAAAATCTGAAAAATGGTGAAACCTGTTGGGTAAATCATAAGGAACAAACCAAATTGATCCTTGAAAACGTGAATATTCCTGTCGATTCAATCGATTGGAAGGTAAAAGATATGGGTGAAGAAATAGTAGATGATATTCACTATAATAAGTTGAGGAAGAAAAATCAAAATGCTACGATAACATTTGTCTATCTCCCTGATCAATCTGATTTTAAGCAGTTAGTAGATCATTTATTTTTGCCAGCATTTAATCCATTACTGCGGTATTTAAACGCTTTTGAGGGGTTATTAACTACTGCTGTAATACGTGACTATGATTTAAATGAAGGATTAAAGATTAAAATGCAGGAGTTTTCCTTTTCAAATGTTGTTGATTCGATATTTGATACCACAAAATACAACAACTATGCTGAACTAAAAGTAAAGCCTTTAAATGTAGATAGTGGAATGACTGCCTTTCAGGGTCATTTTTATAAGGAAAAATTAACCCCCATACCTTATAATGATGGTTTGGAATATTGGGCAAAAGAAGATTATGAGAATGCCCGTATCAATGCAGCTACAATTGTTACTAAAGCAACTCCTCCCTTGATTTCTACTACAAACGGTGCGATCACTACAACTAATACTTTCAATCAGCAAGAACAGCAATTTGCAGCTATTAATAAGGAGCATCAAGCTTATATAAAATATGTAGAGGTACAAAATCGAAATAGGAGTGATAAAGCTATGAATGCGTTGTCTTTCAATACTAATCGAATAGTTTATTCACCTGCTATTTTACTAAGTGAAACTATTGAGGCTTTTTACAGTGGAAATGAAATTTTTAAAAAACGTTTATATACCGCTCTTAAGTTACAATAGTTGTATTTTCTTTAGTGCCTTAAAGGTGTTCGTTTATTAAGACTTATAAGGAATACTGGTAGTTTTATATTACAATAGAAGCTAAAACTTATTTGAATTTTATATTGGGTTTACTCTGTCAAAAACGACTTTGGTATTTAATAAAATCCTGCTGATAAAAATATGATGCTTCTCAAAGGTAATCAGTTTAATTATTTGATATTTGCCATGTATTTTTGCCCATTGAAAGCAAAACGTCGATTTTTAAAAATAACGATTTAAAATAGCTGATAGACAGGTGGTTTTGTGAGAGTTTGTTTGTAGATACTATTTGTTGAAATCGTTTGCTTTTTTACAGCTTAGCAATAGGGTAGGGTTAGGAATTAAAAAAAATGAAAAGAATAATTAAAACAATTTGGATTTGCCTGCTTCTATGGCTTAGTGATACTGTTATAAGCCTTGTGCTATCGTTGGTTTTTGGGTTGATCGAAATGCTTAACAAGAGCGATGAATATGGTACATTAAGTTATTTACAAAACACCTTGTTTTTGCAATTAATGAGGCTGATCTTTTATTTTGCCTTATCTACTTTGTTGTTTTATTTCTTAAGCAAGCTCAGGTTTGCCAGTAAGCTTTTACTTTTTATAGTGTTGAATGCGGGTCTTTATGTGTTTATCTCCTTACTGTATGCATTTGTATTTCAACCCGAAACGAAAGAATTGCTTGTCCACCCCTTGTTTTTTATCCTTATAGTTTCTGCAGCCTTAAGCCCAGTTTTGTTAAATCAATGGTCGTATTTTAAACGATTAATGGAGAGGTATTAACGAACGGTAAAGTCATATTTTACGTACATAAAAAAGCCGGAACGCAGGGATTAATCTGTTGGTTCCGGCTTTTATCATTGGCAGTAAATCTGCCCAATTGAATATACAACTAAACTAAAAACTTCAATTTAAACTGCTACAGCTTTACGTTCTGCTTCCAGATCCATTAAAAAGCTGTCGATATGGCCTTGCTTTACGTGTGGCATTACTACTATTTTCCACCATTTCGCACCAAATTCATAGCTGTCGGCTACCAGGTGATATTTTTCAGCCAATTGTTTCGAAACAAAATCACTTTTAATTGTGATAATGTTGATGTGTGGATTTCTGAAATATTTCACACCTAGTTCATCCAGTTTACTGCAAATGCGGCTGGTACGGTCGCATAACGATTCCATTTTGTATTGCCAGCCTGCTGAACCATGTGTCATTAAAATCATCCAGATAGAAACGGCATTGGCACCTGAGCGGCTTCCGCAAATCGTATAGTCCTTACCAGGAATGTATTGAGCTTCATCCGTACAAACATAATCCATATAGCCTTTCCGGATCAAAAATAAACCGGTTCCGTAAGGTGTTTGCAGCATTTTATGCCCATCGCTGGTAAACGATGTAATGTATTTATTCTTGAATGTAAAACGACTTTCAGGATTAGTAAATGGATAGATAAAACCACCATAAGCCCCGTCAACGTGAACTTTAAACTCCACTCCCAATGAATCGAAATAAGAGGCCACACGGTCTATATCATCAACAGAACCAAACATGGTTGTCGACAGGTTCATTACCACAATGAAATAGTTGATTCCGTTGGCTCGAGCTTGGGTAATTTTTGCTTCCAGATCCTCCTGTTTAATGGAGCGATCTTCTTCATCCACCTCTAAGATGATAGATGTCAAGCTTAAAATATTACCACCTTTAGGCATCGAATAATGACTGTCTTGGGAGTAAACTAAAGCGATTTCGTTTGCTTTAGCTCCAAATTCTTTCATGAAGTAATTACGATACACCCACATTGCCTGGATATTGGCTTCAGTTCCTCCTGGCGCCACATAGCCATCAGCATCGTTTTCTTTTCCATGGAAAATTTGTTCCGCACAAATCTTTATCAATTCCTTTTCAATTTTTTGGGTACCCTCAAAAATGTCAAGTACCGATTCTTCCGATAAGGTATGGCAACCAATATGGTTAGGGTTGTTTACCATTACCGACATATAAGGTGCATCTTTTAAAAAAGGTGCATCAGGGTAAAACTGTTCACTGTCTAAATAGGTACCTGGAACTCCTAAGACAGCCTGTGAACGATAGTTCGCGTTTTTATGTAAAGCATCAAAAACGATCTCTTTGATCTCGTTATGACTTAATTTTTTCCAAAACATTTCTTTCTTCAATTTACGCTGTAAATCTAAATCAAGCAGAAATTGCAAGGAATGATTTAAATCATATAATGTAAAGTTTTTTTGAAAAATGCCCAAGTGCATACATTCTTAGAAGACTAGGGAAGAGGATAGCTAGTAAACAAAGAAGCAATCTCTTGCGGAGATTGCTTCTTTGTTTATGATTTTTGTATTAAACTACTCTTATAAACCACTTAATAAACGATCAAGCGTTTCTTTCAGTTTCGGATCACTGGGACGAGGAGCATCAACATTAATAATATTACCATTTTTATCAAACAGCATAAATCTAGGAATCCCATTGATGTTATACGATTTGGCAATTGTTGATTGATGCCATCCTCCGGCAAACACCTGAACACCTTCCAGTTGATTGGTGATTAGAAATTTCTTCCATTTCTCTTTGTCTTTCGGCTCATCCACAGAAACACCCATGAAAACAACATCCTTGCCATGAAACTCTTCTTCCAATTTTTTTAAATAAGGGATTTCCTTATTACATGGGCCACACCAGGTTGCCCAAACGTCAACCAATACAATTTTACCCTTGAAATCTGAAAGTGAAACTTCCTTATCAGTTACATCCCAACAAGTAAAATTGACAGCTGCCGCGCCTGGCTTATATTTTTGCAATCCCGCTTCAATTTTCTTTACACGTTCTTTTTGATCAATTGTAAGAAAGTACTTTTTATAAGCATCATATAACTCCTGATAATTGGTATATGATTTAACAGTAGCCATTTTACTTAATACGAGCTCTCCTTTCAAAACATCGCTTGAAATTCCATGCAATTGTTTTTCCCAACCACTATTGTAATAGTCTTGAGTTTTAAATGCTACCAGACTTCTTAGCAATGTAGTTCCGTAAGGAAATCTCAACAGCTCTTCAGTTTGTAAATACTGCTCTGCATTAAAGTTCTTTACATATGCAGTATAGTCGTTGGGATTAGGTTTTGAAGCGCGTGGAGAAATCATGAAGGCCGTGGTAAAATAAGCCAGATCATAATCGATAGTGCTTTTCAATAACTGATCAAATTCGGCGTTTCCCGTTTCTTTGCCCACTATCCAATTTTGCGATTGATCAACCAGGTTTTGTAATTCAGGGAAGAAACCTTGCATCCTTCTTCCGCTACGGCTAAAATACACCGACCTTCGCTCCACCTTGTAGGCTAACTTATACCATTGATACAATAACAGGTTTTCTTTGGTGTTTTCGCCATTGAGCACATAGGTAGAGTCATTCAACTTCAGGTTAATTTTATCATCACCTTTTGCGTAAATCTTATATTTATCCTGTATTTCATATTTATCGCCAAATCCAATTGCATAATATCCTTTGTACTCCGGTTGAAACTTAAAGTTAAAGGCACCTTTTGCATCTGGAGTAGTAGAGGCAATTTCTTCAATACGACCCTGCACCACTTTAAATAGCCTAACGTTATTCGGTGTTTCGGTTTTTGAAACGCCGCTAATTTCTGTGTATTGTGCTTTTGCTGATAAAGTCACACTTAATAGTAAGACAAAAATTGCCCAGTATTTTTTCATTGTTTATTGATTTAATAATTCAGTGAGATAAACCTTTAATAATGGGTTCGACGGGCGCTTGCAGCAGTTACTATTTACCATTTTGCCTTCTTTGTCTAAAACCACAAAACGTGGAATTCCTGATCTTCCAATTTTTTCAAAAAATGGATTTTTTTTACCCATGATCAGTTGATGCTCATCGGTTTGATTTCGGTTTTCCAAAAACTTTTTCCAAACTTCGGTGGTGTAATCACAAGAAATGGAAAGGAACACAACATCTTCCCCTTGCATATCCTGCTCCATTTTCCTTAAGAAAGGCATTTCTGCAATACAAGGCCTACATCCTGTATTCCAAATATCAATAAAGATGATTTTGCCTTTGTAATCGCTGATCGAAACTTGCTTGCCGGTTAAATCATGAAAAGAGTAAGTATTCATATCAGTACCCGCCGGAGCTGATTTGTAATTATTCAGGTTCATGGCCAGCTTGATTTTTATTGTATTTAATCGAGCAATATTTTTGGGTTCTTTAATCAAAGGCAATGCTTCTTTAATCTCTTTGTTGAGTGTGAGGTCGCCATTTGAAGCCGAATAATTTATTAGTTCCAGCATAAACTCTTCCCGTAATTTTGGATGCGCAATGGCATTTCCAAAATCGGCTATCCAAGTGTTAATACTTCGCACTTTCAAGTTGCCAGATCTAACTTTAGCAAACATCAGCTCAGTGACAGTTTCGTTCCAGTTAGGATAAACCATGATTTCCGGCACTAATTGAATATCCAGATCGCTAAAATTCACCTCCATCATATCCGGAGTACCGCCATGCGATTTGTATTCGATAAGCGGACCAAAAACTTTATTCAGGTATTCTCCCTGGGCATTACCTAAGAGAAGCGACTTATTACGAATTACCTCTGGATTAATCGAATTATTAATGGCCTTTACTCGTTCGTTATACGTTTGTCTATAGCTGGCAACCCAGCCTTGGTAAGGCATCGATTTTTGAATGTTATATAGAAACTGGTTTAGTTCGCTTCCTTTGCCACTCATCACCAACTGATACTTTTCTATTTTTATTGCAATTTGATCACCTGGTTTTAGATACATATCTACTCCATCAAGATTGCCTGAGATGCTTGATAATACGTAAAATCCAGCCTGTTTTACATTCATTGATAATTGAAACTGACCATTGGATGCTATAGAATCGGTGACCTTATCGCCGCGCATATTAGTGCGCCTCGAGATCATGATCGATTTGATCTTTGCGTTTTGAACCGAACCTTTCACGATGGTTTTGATACCGTCTTCAGCATACGTCTGGATAGTAATTATCAACCCTAAAGAAACAATTGCGGCTTGCCTGAATATATTTTTCATTGCTATAATTCAATACTGAAAAATCAATGAGGCTGTTTACCAGTTTCCTGAGAAGCAGCCTCACCTTTATTGATTAATTTAGGTTGCTAGTTTGATTGGCCTTCTCAATTTCAGCGATTATTCTATTTGAACCAGAAAACTTCTCTGTAATAAAGAGTAAATAGCGAATGTCTACGCAGATTACTTTGTGTAGGTCTTTTTCGAAATTGAACTCCCTTGTCATTGATTCCCAGTTACAGTCGAATACCAGTCCGATAATTTCTCCATTGGCATTCATCATCGGGCTGCCGGAATTACCACCGGTAACATCTCCGTTGGTCACAAAGCAAGTCGGTATGTCGCTGTTTACTCCATACTTCCCAAACTCTTTGTTATGCCAAATCGTCTTCAGTTTTGAATTGAGTTGATAATCTTTAATTGTTGTATCGGCAGCTTTGGCGATCAACCCACTAAACATGGTTTGATAGGGGATAGTCTTACCGTCCACTTGCAGGTCTGTAACAGTTCCATATGAAAGACGGATGGTTCTATCTGCATCCGGATAAAATCGGCCACCTTTAAAATCATCCAGGCTGTTTGAGTAGGCAGAAGCGTATCTGTATAGTTTGTTTGAATTAGAAGAGTTTATTTTGAAGAGTTCTCTACGCTTTTTCTCTATCGATTCGTTTAATAACACCGCAGGGTCATTTTCAATCGGTGTCGATGGGTTCTTTAACCAATTCTGAAGTTTATCCGCATTCGCAAAAACTGAACTTTGGAACAGCTCATCAACATACTGATCAATCGCTGCAGAAGAATGAAGGTTCTTCGAAGAAAAAATCTCAGGCAATAATTGCTCAGGAATACTATCAGCCATAAGCTTAAGCATTGCCTTGGTTACCCTCTTGTCAATTTCTGCATTGAAATTTTTATAATATCCTCTGGCTGTGCTTGATAAGTCGTTTTGAAGAGTTGGCCTCGTTTTTAAACTCGTAACATAATTTGTATATGAATTCGCAAAGGCTGAAAGAAACTGAATCATTTCACATGACCCAAAGCCTTCTACATAATAGTTAAGCGCCTTTTTATATTGCGCATTTGCTTCTGTTCCACTTTTCAAATCCTGCAATAAAGTGGCATAAAGGTTTTTCTTGCTTTCGTCTTGGGTCGCCCATTTCATCCATTCCTTTTCATAGCTTTCTTTGCGTGAGATGATAGTTAATTTATCCACCCAAAAATTCATACCTACAGCATTCTTATAATAGTTGGCTGAGGTGGCATATTTTTCAGCATATAATTGCTTAACGAGCGGACTTTTATCCATTTCTTCTTCCAGAATTGATTGACGAAGCTTACGGGCGGCTATCATTGCCGAATTAACCACCTGCGTTTTATCCCAGATTTCTGAAGAAGTAGCATTACGATCGGACATGGCAGGATAACCCATTGACATGGCAAAATCACTTTTTTTATAACCTTCGGTAGAAATACGTAAGTAGTTTTTAACCGCCAATGGCACATTGTTTTTTGAATAAGCCGCCGGCGCTCCATTTTTATCTGCATATACCCTAAAGAACGCAAAATCGGCACTATGGCGAGGCCACATCCAGTTATCAGTTTCGCCACCAAACTTGGCAACATTTTTAGGTGCTACCCCTACAAAACGTACATCTTTGTATTGCAGCTGAAGAAATAATACAAATAGGCTGTTGTTTTTGTACGACTTAATAAGGACCTTATACTTAGGATACTTTTGCTGATATTTTTTCGAAACAGCATCCATTGCATCCTTAAAATTGCCGTCGCTAGCACCTTTAATTTCGGCTGTGATATCAAGTATCTTTTTATTGATGGTAATGGTTAAATCATGAACAGGAAGCTCCTGTTCTGTAGTATTGGCCCAAAAACCATTTTGAAAAATGTCATTTGTAGGTGTAACGTACTGTTGAATAGCACTGTAGGAACAGTGATAGTTGGTAAGTATTAAACCTGAACCTGAAATGATAGAACCGGTACATCCTGAACCAAATCCAATTACCGATTCGCTTAAAGCACCGTCATCGCCGGTAATTTTTTCTATGGGAATGTTCAGCCCCATTGCTTTCATCTCGTCAGCATTGTTCTTTTTTAACAAGGCCAGTAGCCACATGCCTTCATCTGCACGTACCTGGGCAGTGAACGACAATAAAAAAGCAATCAGCAATGACCATCTTATAATGGTTTTCTTATACATTTCAGTTTTTCTATTGATTGGTTGAAAAAAGGCCCCTGCTTCAGCTATGGTCAGAGGGGCCGTTTATGACTTGATAATCTCCAAATGAAACTATCCTTTATTAAAGATCGATTCCAGTACTTTATTCAACTCTTCGCCTCTTACACCTTCGGTAATGATCTTCCCGTTAGGATCAATGATCCAAATAGCAGGAATACCATCGATACCGTATTTTTTAGCTACAGGTGATTTTAAGCCACCTATCAGATCAGAAGCATTGTTCCATATCAAACCATCTTTCGTTAAGGCTTCTTGCCATTTGTCGAGTTCATGATCTAATGAGAAGGAAATTACCTCTAAACCTTTAGCATGATATTTCTCATACATCTCTTTTGTGTGCACATTTTCAGCACGACAAGGAACACACCAAGAGGCCCAGAAGTCGAGCATTACATATTTTCCACGGAAAGAAGAGAGTGTGATCTTCGATTTTCCATCTTTCTCAAACACAGTAAAATCAGGAGCAATTGCACCGGGAGCCGTTTTGCGAATGATATCCGCGCGCTGCTTCATGGCAAGGTAATAGGGGTGCTTAGAAAAGTAGGGGTTGAAGTTTTTTAGAACAGCATCAATCTGATCATACTTCATCATCATTAAAGGACCCTTAGCCAGGTACAATGAAACAATAGAATTCGGGTAATTCTTGATCAACGAATCGGTGTAAGCTTTTTTTTCGGCTTCCGCTTTCTTGAAAAAAGCCACTTTTTCTTCTTTAGAATATTGCTGGCTATTCATCATCACCTGATTACTCTTCATGGTTTGTGCCAGGGAGAATTTCTGATAGTTATTCCAATGTTCGTTTTGAGGAGTTCCCTTTATTTCACAAGCGTAAAGTTTGTTTTTATCACCAGTAATCTCAATGTGGCCTTTTTCTGCCACGAAATTAAAAGCTGATCGAATTCCTTCAATTTGAAAATCATATACTTCATTAGCTAATTGAGCCGGAATTGTAAATGAGAAATTTCCATTCGCATCTATTGTTGACTGCTTTAAGATCTCTCGGCCCCCATGATCGCCGTGATCGCGACCGACAGTTATTTTTGATGTTTTATCTATTCCGTTGATTTTTCCACTAACTATACAATCTTTGCTTTGTGCAAAACCTTGCAAACTCAAAAGGGAAATACCAAGCGTTGTGATGTAACACTTTAGGTTATTCGTTTTCATCTATACTTATTGTAAAAGGTCAAATTAAATTAGAGTATAAACCGTAAAAGATTTCTATACTCTATTGATTAACAAAGCGTTTATTGATTCTCAGCCACCAAAGCATTGATCATTGAGTTATTCCAAACATGTCTTTTTGATTGGAAATAGGATTCTGTTTGGCCGAAATATCTATAGGGGTGTTGGTTTAAGCCACGGTCCCAGGTACTATCAAAGTAATAATACTCGCCATTATAGTTGGCCATACTCCAGGCATGAGTAACATTGTCACCCTTTCCACCCACATTATAACATTTAATTCCTGCGGCATTTGCCAACAAATTAAAGGCCCATGAATATCCACCGCATACAGCTTTTCTATTTACAAAAACACCATAAGCCGTTTGTGAATCAAAAGGCAACTTGGGAGTATTATAATTGAAATCGTATGAAGTTCGAGTTACATAATTGTAAATCGAGGTCAATTTTTGATCATTGGTCATTTCAGGAGTTATAATACGAGTTAAGATCGCTGTAACCGAATCTTTAACAGTATTGATCTTTAATATACAGTCACTTACGCTTGTTGGCGCTCCGGGTAAGCCTTTAGGGGCAGGAGTACAGTTAATGGTGGTTGCCTCGGCATTAAACGTATAAACAAAATATCCGTAGCCACAATTGGATCCTAATATTAACTGCATAGTAGTAAAATCAAGATCTTTGTTGGTTATAGCGATCGGAATATTCTTCCCGGAAGGGGAGTTTAATGTTGCAGATAGGAGATCGTTATAACTATTGATCTTTTTAGTACCCGCTGGTATTGTTTTTGGGTTGATACCCAGCTTATAAGGCATGTATTTAATCTCACATACCATGATCTTTGTTCCTGGTTTACGAGTGGGCACCACCTTATAAGTGTGTTTCAAAGAATTATCCTTATTCAATGCATTATAATATGCATTTAGAACGGTCATCTTTAGCTGACTATCTGTCATTTTCATAGCAGATGCGTCAAAATAAATAGTTTTTGTAAGTGATTTTATTGCATTCGTTAACAGGTCAGAGATTTCCTGTAAGGAGGTTGGCTTAGGGTAATTGGATAGCTCAACTTTTTTTGACTCTTTCTCTAAACCACTAATTCTATCTTCCTGCACACTTAAAGACTTATCACCGGCAACACTTTGCAACTGCAAAAGGGAGACTGTTAACACCAAGACCCACTTAAGTCTATTCAAATTCATTTCTTTAAATCTTTGGTTTAATTGATAGGTTAAAAATGGAACTCACCGCCTTAGCAGCGGTGAATTCCCCTCAAAAAATGAATAAAATTATTTTGCTTTATAGCTCATCGCCGAAATTTTACCACTAAACAAATAAGGAGTTATAGTGCCAAATGAACCGTTTATTTCACTTACGTTAATTTGTAAAAGCGTACTTTCATTAGTTGTTGCATTGTAAAGGGCAACATATAAAAGCTTGCCATCGTTTGGATGAACAGGAGACGAAGTGTATTTGAATATTTTCATTGATGTAATCACACTTCCCGGATAAGAACCAGAAATATCTAATAATAAATTCGATTTTTTATCACTAGCATAATTGTTCTGATAGATCTTTGTATCGGTAGCATGGTACATAATATTAGCCTTGCTTCCGAATGCAAAATATTTCGAATTAGCTAAATCAGTAGCTGCACTGATATCGATTAGATCAACACCTCTGTTACCATCGTCTGCTACGTTAAACTGACATACGTATAATTGTCTGGTTGCAGGATTATTCGGGCTCTGCATTACGCAATACCATTTCGGTGTAGTGGTTCCTAGTCCCATTTCTGCATATACCATGTCCTTACCTACATTACTCATGTCAAATTTCCCGGCTCCATTTGCAGGCAGGGATTTAAACAATTTTATATCATGGTTATAATCAATGTAAAGGAAGCGTCTGTTCTTGGCATCGTAGATCACACCGTAAAAAACAAAAGGGGATTTACCGCCATCCGTTGCGGCGATAAATGGAGCCGCTACATAATCCTGACCGTAGCACTTATAGCCATATTTATTGAAAATATTAACCTGTGCCTGCGACATAAAATAGAGATCCCCCTTATTTATCATTAGCTCGTTATAACTCCAGCTATCATAGGCCTGAAATTGCACATCACCAGAAGCCATAGGCATAACGAACATGTTAGGGTAAGTATTCATTATGCGCAAGTCGTTCAGATTTAAACGATATCCGCCACTGTTGTTATTGGTGAACACACTTACCCAACCTTGTACCATATGAGTAACCCCTGCGCCGTCACCAGGTATTTTAGTTCCATTGATCTCAGAGAAAACATTTGACTGAATTTTATCGGCCTGGGTATATGCACTATACAGTTTACTGTTTACAAGAATACTTATGTCACTTTCATTATTTGATCCGTGTACCACCATCAATCCCGGCGAAGCATAACCGCTGATAGTCAAGGCTTTTTTAATGGTTTGAGTGATTCCTCCGTTTGAATTATCTTTAGTATACAGAACCAAATAATACTCTCCCGGCACATCCACTACCTTAAAAGAAAGATCTTTTGTAGTTGCCAATGTTTTATTAACATAAGTGCCGGTATTTGGATCGGCCGCGTAACTCTGCGTCACCAGCTTCCATTCGTACGATAAATCTGTTGAAGCACCTTCTACGTTATTCAGATTTATATTTACCACATCATTTTGTTTAGCCAGATACGATTTTGGCATACCTGCCGTATCAACAAAATAAGTGCTTAAATTTTTATAGGTATAATTTCCCTCATCTTTTGCGCAACCTGCCCAGAATAATGAAAGGGCCATTAAAGCTGCGAAACAATATTTTCTTTTCATGTAATTTCCTTTTTAGTAAAAATTAACTTTTGTCGATCTCTAATAACTGTTAACCAACACCTCCGGCGGCAGAATATTGATTTATTATTATTACTGCTCCATTTTCATCGGTTAATGCAGGATGAGAGGCGTTATACTCTATTAGAGCGTTTCTTACCAATGCATTATAATACTGCAATGCTGGTTTATCATTAGGATCAGGAAGTTCAGTTAGTTTACATGATTCCAAAATGAAGGCATACTTTTTCTCTGAAAATGTACCAAATGCCTTAACATATTCCGAAATATCCCAGATATCCGGTTTCAAATATTTATCACCCCAAATAAAAACCGCAGAATTATATCTGTTATAACCAATTTTGAAGTCTTTACTTTCTTGCACTTCTATTTGCAGACGAACCGATTTGTCTTTTAATCCGGATCTATAGATCACAATTGGAATACGCGCTTTAAAAGCGTTGGCAGGCATTATCTTACTCGGAAACTTAAAGTTAACTCCTTCAACAGCGGTGGTTTTTTCGGTGTTTATTTTAATTCCAATTTCACGATCAACGGGAGCAGCATTGCCCATAATACATGCATCAAACCAAAGGGTATCAGCCTCTGTAATGGTTGGATGTGCCGGGAATGAATAAATAATTGAATCGCGTAAAGTATTTCCAATTCCAGGAATTTGAAAAAACATTCTGGGATCATTCTCGTAGCCTGGAATATCCATTTCAGAACAGGCACTTAAAAGAAAGCCCAATGAAAGAACTAAAGAACATGCTTTAACTATTGCTTTCATTTTTATAATTTTTTTAACGTTTTACAATATGAATTAAACCTCTCTATCTGCCGAATTCTACTTCGCTATCAGGCAATGGAAGTATCATTTGAACTTCAGTTATTGGAGTACCAATGTATCCTCCAGATGGAGTTCCTGGAATAATGGTTTGTTTGGTTCTTTTACAGTAGGCAAATAGCTGGCCTTCTCCCTGAAACTCTTTTCTGTACTCCTTCAAAATTTCTGTCCGAATTTGATCATCGGTTAATGAAGAACTAAGTGGCACAACAATACCTCTGTTACCTCTTACTTCATTTAGGTAATTAATAGCTGCCTGATTATCAATACCAATATTACATTCAGCAGCGATGTAGTTCATCTCCGAGCGACGAAGTAGAGGCATCATTGCTGCATAATCTGGCCTCAAGTTGTCGGGCTGATAAAATTTATTAACGATATAGGTTGAGGTTCCTACTTTCTTTGTAACGTACAACAAACGGAGATCATTGGCACCTATACTAGCGGTTTCGAACATTTGAGTATAACCAGAAGTACCAGCCGCGGCACCCGACTTTTGGAGTTGACTTGTAGTAGTAGCAGTATAAAGCCAGGTATTTCCAATTGTTTTCAAATCAAATACATTCAGCGCAAAAAGGTTTTCTGTTGAAAATGTGTAATCCCTGTCTCTTTCTAAAGAGGCGGTAATATTTGCCGGTAGAATCCAAGGGAATGTTTTGTTAGCTATATCGATAACCTCTTTTGCATTTATAAGGGCATTCTCTTTATCGTTCTTCCACAAATAGGCTCTGGCCATAATGGCCTTAACGGCATAATAGTTTAAGTGTTGGTGACGATTATCAAGGAAGATATCCGAATTACGTTTCAAACCAATTTTAATAGGATCTACTTTTAAATTGTCAGCAGCATCATTCAAATCCTTCAAGATTAATTCCATTACTTGCTCTCCTTTGGAACGTGGCGTAACGTTGGTGCCAAGGGTAGTAACATAAGGAATTGCCGTTTGGGTTAAATCAGTAGAACCAAATAAGCGCAACAGATCTAAATGAATGAAGGCTCTTATTGCCAATGCTTCACCTTTAATGATCTGATAATTATCTCCTGTAAATTTGGCCTTATCTGCATCAATATGATCTAAGATGTTATTTACGTTAGCGATCACGTTATACATGTTTTTCCAGGCATTATCCACTATTGTGCGAATACCAGTAGAGGTATAGGTTAGTGGTTTCAGACTTAAATCTTTATATGAAGTAACGTTGCCAAGATCATATTGCAAAATGGCGGCGTCCATGAAACCAAAAGTAAGTTCACGGCCATACATCGACTGCCCTTTCATTAGTGTATAGCAACCTATCAATGCATCTTTATATCCCTGCTCGTTTTGCAACAACACCTCTGATTTAATTTTTGTAGCAGGGGCCACATCCATCCATTTTTCACAAGAAGTGGTACTAATCAATGTGATCAGTGTCAGTAAGCTTGCTAATATTTTATTTCTCATTTCAAATTCTTTTTTGGTTGATAAAAAATCCCTTAGAAGCTGGCATTAAGCGTTAATGAACAGTTACGGGCAAACGGATACGAAGTACCTCTTTCTACCTTAACAGTACTGATTTGGTAAACATCGTTTAGATTAAGTCCCATTCTCAATGCTGATAATTTTAACTTTTTAACAAACGAATAACTATAAAAATCATAGCCAAGATTAACAGATGATATTGATAGTTCACTCAAATCTTGCACAAAACGTGATGAAGCAAGAGTGGTGGTTTGGGTTGTGCCAATACTTCTGAACAGCACATTATCACCTGCTTGTTTCCAACTATCGTAATAAGCACGTGCATCAACGTTGTTATTTAATGATGCGTTTTCTACCTTATCAACCAGTGTTTGATTATAGGTTTGACCGCCTACTCTGTAGCGACCTATTACACCTATCGTTAAACCTTTGTAAGCAAAGTTTGCTCCCGCAGTTCCCATCATTTTAGGCAAGTTATCACCTACTACAACTTTATCTGCCGGATCCCATACATCAGTTAAGGTTCCATCTAATTTCACATAGATCTCTTTTCCGGTAGCCGGATCAATACCATTTGAGCGAACTGCCCAAATTGAATTTAGAGACTGGCCTTCCTGGAATCTTACCAATGGCTTGTTACTGGTTCTGGATTTAGTATCCTGTAAATTTGTAAGGCTCTGTAGCGAATTAGAGATCTTGGTAATTTTATTATTATTGGATGCCCCTGATACAAAAACATTCAGCACTTGTCTGTTCGCAGTATTTACAAACATTTTGTAATTCACACGGAACTCGAAACCGTTATTTACAAGCTGGCCTAAATTGGCTTTATAAGTTGCGAAGCCAAGTGAGGGCGGAGTGGTGATATCAGTAAGAAGGTTATTGGTTACACCTTTGTATACGTCTAAGCGAAGACTTAACCGTTTCATAAAATCAACATCAAGACCAACGTTATAGTCCATGCGTTGCTGCCACTTCAAACCCGGATTATTAAGGTTGTTCAAATACGTACCTACCATTCCCTGATAAGATTGGTCAACAAAGTAGTTATACAACAACATTGCCTGGTAAGCATTGAAGTTTTGTGAACCGGTATTACCCATTGAGCCTCTCAGTTTCAATAAATTGATGTACTGGTTATCTCCAAAGAACTTCTCTTTATGAACGTTCCAGCCCGCACCTGCCGACCAGAACATACCCCAGCGGTTATCCGCACCATATTGAGAAGAAGTACTCGTGCGAAGAGAAAAATCAGCAACGTATCTTTCATCAAAAGAGTAGTTGATCATACCCAATGCTCCCAGTTCCCTTGTTGTAGCCTCACTGCCGGTTGGCTTAAGTGCGCTTGAAGCGTATTGTTTAGCGAAGATGATGTTATCCATTTTGTCATTCGGAAAACCTGTTGCCGAGTATGAATAAGATTCACTATTATCTTCACGGATATTGGCAGCAGCGTTGACAAAAATTAAATGTCTTCCCCATCTGTTGCTGTAGTTAGCGTTCAAGTCACCGTTTACCGATGAAGACTTGCCGTTTGTTTTGTCATACGATCCTCTGTTATATAAGTTATCACCTACAAAAGCAATAAACTTGAGATTACTTCCAGGAATGAATTCGTCTGAGCCATTAACTGTATTGGTAAATCCTACACGTCCAACTACCTTAAAATGATCGGTGAAAGCATATTCAAGCTGAGTATTATTTGTAAGATCTGTATATGCTGAAGTTGAACGACCATTCAGGGTAGCATTGAACATTGGGTTGTAAACAGTCTGTCCGTATAACGGACTAAGGCCTAAAACCTTGCGAACGCTACCATCATCATTATAAGGTCTCCAATATGGATTTAATTGGGCATAGAACGAAAAATCGCCATACGGGGAGTTTGTTGAATTAGATTTGGTTAATGATAACTGGTTTCGGAACAAGATCTTGCTTTGGCGATAACCTATACTAAGCGTTCCTCCTAAATTATTTCTTTCACTACCTTTCATTGCTCCTTGGGTGCCATTGCTAAATAATGAAAACCCGGTAGTCCAATGCTCATCACCACCTTCAATGTTAATTGTATGTCTGTTGGTTATACCGGTTTGAGTAGGCTGAGCCAACCAATCGGTATTTACTCCATTTTGTACCGCTTTTAAGTTAGCATAATACAAACTATCAAATCGTAAGCCCTCAATTGGTTGTTTTTGATTGTATGCGCCTAATTGTCTTTCCAGGGCTAATTTTTCGGATGAATTCGTTAAGTTATAACTGCTAAAATCAGGGGCTTCAATACCCAGAGTTCCATTATAACTAATTCTTAATGCTCCTCCTTTTGGTTTTACCGTTTCAATAACAATAACTCCATTAGCCGCTCTTGCACCATATAAAGCTTTAGCTGATGCATCTTTTAAAATGGTAACAGATTCTATTCGGGGTAGAGGCAAGTCTGCTACTTTTTCAATGGCCATCTCAAAGCCGTCAACAATGAACAGCGGCTGATTGGGTTTGGTCGCATACTCATTGTTCACATCAGGGAATGAAGATGCTCCTCTGATCTGCAATTCAGGCATTTTATTAGGATCAGAACCGGTGGCATTATTGTCAATAAAGTTCAAGGATGGCTCTAAATTTTTCAAGCTTTGAAAAATGTTTTGAGTTCCTGCGCTTTGTAATTCCTGAGCAGTAATTTTTGTGTAGGAACCTGTAAAACTTTCAGCTTTACGGTTAAAAGGAATACCAGTTACCACCACTTCCTTAATAGAAGTGCTACTTTCTTTCATTACAATATTGAAAGTAGTTTTACCATCCATTCGCAGTTTTTGTGATTCCATTCCCAAATAGGTAATCAACACAACAGCGTTATCTTGTACTATTAAATGAAAATGACCTTTTTCATTGGTAACAGTCCCGTTTTTGGTACCTAATTCTCCAACAGTAACTCTTATCAATGGGTTGTTATTTTCATCGGTAATTGTTCCGTTGATCTGGATTTTCTTTCGGGTTGCCGTAGCTGCCGTTTTTTCTTCTTTGGCTTGCTGTGGCTCTGATTGCGCCATTAGATTAATGGAAGACGCCATTAACAGTAGAGCTAAAAAGCTCTTTTTTCTGAAACAAGCTTTAGGGTTGTATTTTTTTGTAATAACTTTTTCGTAACAATTTTTCATTAGATTTGATTGGGTTTAGTTAAACACAATAAGTCCCTGTTTTGCCGGTTGAAAGCAAAGGAATTTATTAAACTTACCTCACACGGGTGATGCTGCAACATCGCCCGTTTCCATTATTTTTTAGTGTTGATTTTTTACTATGGCGCTCCTTTCATTTAATTTTTAGTTTAGGTCTTAAAATGGAAAGCATAACATGTAATAAAAATGTTGCTTTATTCATTAATTGGTGGCCTTTTGGGGCCTTTAGAAAATTTTATTTTCTGTATTGCTTTGAAAGCACAATTTGATTTTAATCAAGTGTTAAAACAATGGATTATTCCACTATTTTTTAGTGAAAAACAATTATGAATAAAGAAAACGGGGAGAGGCTGCCTCAGGATTTGGTTAATATGGGGAGTTTTAGAGGGGGAGAGCAGAATCTTATTAAAACGGTTTTATTTATATGTAACTGATTTTCAATAGAATTTATTTGTTTTCTTCCGGCCTTTGCTTAAAAAAGGAGGAGATGGCTACAATTACAAGTACGTACAATATATAAGCTATTCTATCGTTATCTTCTCTTTGGTTTTTATTAATTTTTTAAGCAGTAATCTTACATCGGTTGGAGTGTGCAGATAAAAAGCAGCTTCGGAACTAGTGCCTCCTACTTTTATACTAACTGAACCTTTGGGTAATGCTCTAAAAGTATCTTCATCAGTAAAGTCATCGCCAATAGCCATAATAAAATCGTAATTATGATGATCGATCCATTTTTTAGCCGCTTTGCCTTTATTTACTTCGTTACTTTTTACTTCAATAACCTTATTACCATGCATTATTTGTAGCCCATTATCGGCCGCTATGGTTTTCAGGTTTTCAACCAGTTCCTTAGCACGTAATTCTCCCAGGCCAATTTCAACATTGCGATAATGCCAGGCAACCGAATAGCTTTTATCTTCAATGAACGATCGGGGAGTGCGCTCATTTATTGATTGCATAGTATTATAAATGTCCTCCTTCCAGCTTACATCAATTTCATGATGCTGCCAAATTTTACCTCTGCGTTTGATCCAGGCACCATGTTCAGCAACAATACTAAGGTTCATGTGTCCGAACCACTCATCCAGGGTTTCTTGTTTACGTCCGCTAATAAGCACAACCGTGTTTTTATGATCATCAATCAGCTTTTGGATCAACTGAATTAACTCGAAATCAGGGTAGGCTAATAAGGGATTGTTATTGAATTCAACCAAGGTTCCGTCATAATCTAATAAAAGCAATCGTTTCTGATCACGTTGGTAGCGTTCTTTAATCATCGTTTCAATCATTGGCGTGATCTCACGAACTGATAATTTGCGTTGCAAAACCTTAACATCTTCAAGGCGGTTCATGAAAACTTTAACCCAATGATGAATATTAAACCGCGATACAATCTCACGCATTGATCGCATTCGCTGTCTTTGCTCGTCAACAGGCATTTCCAGAGCATGAACCAATGCTTTAACGAATTTATTTGAATCATTGGGGTTGATCACTAAGGCATCGTTTAACTCTTTCGAGGCTCCTGCCATTTCACTTAAAATCAATACACCTGTTTCATCTGTTTTACAAGCAACGTATTCTTTACTTACTAAATTCATTCCGTCGCGCATGGGGGTTACAAGGGCTATATCTGCAGTTTTATAAAGTGCAGCCAGCAAGTCTATTGAAAACGACCTGTAGAAATAATGGATAGGCACCCATTCGAGGGTTGAATATTTAGAATTGATGTTGCTCACCATCTTGTCAACTTCTTCTTTTAAATCAGCGTATTGTTTTACAGTATCTCTTGATGGAACCACCAATTGAACAAATACCACCTTTTCTATATATTGAGGGTTTTGCTCCAGTAATTTATCAAAAGCTTTAAGCCGGTTGATGAGTCCTTTACTATAATCGAGTCGGTCCACTGAAATCATAAGCTTCGCTTTCCCTTTTCGCTTAACGATATTTTCTTCATGTGGTTTCTGCAGAGGATCATTAGCCAGGCTATTGAATTTATCAAAATCAATGCTTATCGGGAAGGCATCAGCAATTATTGGCTTATCGTGTATAAATAATTGGTTTGAATTTGTAGTTAGGCCAAGGATACGCTGACAGGAATTGATAAAATATTTAGAATCATCATAGGTGTGAAAACCAAGTAGGTCGGCGCCAACAAGACCTTTCAATAGTTCATCCCGCCATGGAAGTAACCGGAATACTTCATAAGAAGGAAAGGGGATATGTAGGAAAAATCCAATTTTAGCATTCCGAGCTTTAGCCCTGATCATTTGCGGCACTAACATTAATTGATAATCATGCACCCAAATCTGGTCGTCATTCTTTAAAACTTCCAAAACAGCGTCAGCAAATTTTTGATTTACAGCTTTATACATATTCCAATTTTCATCTGAATAATTGGCGTAGGAGGGGAAATAGTGAAAAAGCGGCCAAAGCGTTTCGTTTGAAAATCCTTCGTAATATTTATTGTATTCTTCTTCGGTTAAAAAAATAGGGGATAAGTTTCTATCTGTCAGATCATCAGCAATTTTTTCCTGTTTAGTTTCTTCATTGATTATAGCTCCTGGCCAGCCAATCCAAATATTATCACCATCTTTATAAATGCTGCCTAATCCTGTTGCTAAACCACCTTCACTTGACTGGTAAATCATTTGTTCGCCATTAAATACAATTTTTACTGGCAAACGATTAGATACAATTATAGTTTTTGCCCTATTCATAAATTTAGATCATTGAAGAGTTCGCCTGAATTTTAAAGAAGCTTATGCGTATGCCTTTAAGATCTGCTCTATCGGACTTAAATAACTTAAGCCGAATAAATTCAGGTGAACTAATAAAGGGTATAAATTATGTATGTTGAAACGCTCCTTATATCCAGGTTCAAGCGGAAAATATTGATTATACGTATCGTAAAACCGTTCGTTAAATACACCAAATAGAGTGGTCATGGCAAGATCCATTTCCCTGTGACCATAATATATGGCTGGATCACAAACTCTCACCAACCCGTCATTTCCACATAAAACATTGCCGGTCCACAAATCGCCATGTAATAACGCAGGCTTTTCTTCAGGAATTAGAGAATATAACTTGCTGTAAAAACCAAAAAACTTTTTTAAATGAGAGTTACCTAAAAGGTTTTTATTGAAAGCATTTTCTATCAATACCTGTAGCCGGTTTGTAATGAAAAAATCAATCCACGAATTGCCTATAGCATTGTATTGCGGTAAACTCCCAATAAAGTTAGTATAATCTAAACCATACGAATTATCGCTGTTTTGATGTAGTAAGGCCATTTTTTTGCCAAAATCTTCCCAGTAATCAGGTTTCAGCTTGGCTGGTTCAATCCATTCTAAAATAATAAATGCGGTATAATCAACGATTCCAGAGCCTATAAATTGGGGAACAAAATCAGGTAAAACTTTCCTCAGTTTTAGGAGTCCAAGTTCTTCTGTTTCAAATAGTTTATGGTATGAAGCATCATTCCATTTGATGAAAAACGGCCCTTCATTGCTTTCAATTTTTGCAGCTTTGCTAATAGAACCACCCTCAAGTGCCCGAAAGTCAGTTACAGTAACTTCAGTGTTTAAAGCCTGACTTAATGCCTGTTGAAAAATTGTTTTCATCTTATTAAAGATAAACAACCGTAATGAATTAATGCTTTGAAAATAAGCGGATTAGTAAAACCGGGTTGCAGTGTGTTGAGCTTTGTCTTATTTTCATGGTTTAAAGTTAATGGCAGACATTCAGCAAATATTAAAGCAATACTGGGGTTATGATACATTCAGGCCTTTGCAGCAAGACATCATTGAATCGGTGTTGCAGGGAAATGATACGCTGGCATTACTGCCAACAGGCGGGGGGAAGTCCATTTGTTTTCAGGTTCCTGCTTTGCACCTCAACGGAGTTTGCATAGTTATATCGCCATTAATTGCCTTAATGAAAGACCAGGTAGAAAACCTGAAAAGCAGAGGCATAAAAGCGGTGGCCATTTTTTTGGGAATGAGTTACCGTGAAATTGATATTGCGTTGGATAACTGCATTTATGGTGATGTTAAATTTCTGTATATGTCGCCCGAGAGGCTTTCAACTGAAATCGTGAAGGTTCGTTTACGAAGGATGAAAGTTAGCTTCATAGCCGTTGACGAGGCTCATTGCATTTCACAATGGGGCTACGATTTTCGACCTTCTTATTTAAAAATTGCCGATTTACGTGAATTATTGCCCGGTATTTCTTTTCTGGCCCTAACAGCTACTGCTACAAAAGAGGTTAAAGAAGATATTCAGGCAAAACTTCAGTTTAAAAATGCACGGGTTTTTACCAAAAGTTTTGAGCGTAAAAATCTGGTATATGCTGTTAGAAACGCTGAGAATAAACATGAGAAACTGCTGGAGATCATTAACAAAATAGCAGGAAGTGGAATTGTTTATGTTCGTAACCGCCGTGAAACGCAAGAGTTGGCTCGCTTTCTATGGTTGAATAAAATAAGTGCCGATTTTTATCATGCCGGCTTACCAACAGCTGATCGGTTTAAGAAGCAAACCGCCTGGATCAATAATAAACTCCGGGTGATGGTTTGCACCAATGCTTTTGGAATGGGAATCGATAAGCCCGATGTTCGTTTTGTGGTTCATTATGAACCTTCCGACAGTATTGAATCCTATTACCAGGAAGCAGGCAGGGCTGGCAGGGATGAAAAAAAAGCCTTTGCGGTTTTACTTTATTGCGATGCAGATAGGGTAGAAATGGAGCAGAAACAGCAGCTTTCATTCCCTGAGGTAGTGGACATTCGGGCGGTTTATCAGGCCCTGGGCAACTATTTTCAATTGGCAATTGGGGCAGGGGAGTTTTTAAGTTATGATCTTAATATCAATGAGTTTTGTTCGCGTTATAATTTAAAAGCGGTTAAAGTGCTCAACTGCTTCAAGTTTTTGGAGAAAGATGGTTATTTAAGTTTTAACGAAGGGGTGTTTATTTCTTCACGGATAAAATTTGTGGTAAACAATGATGAGCTGTACCGTTTTCAAATTGCCAATGCCAAATTTGATATTCCAATAAAAATCATTTTGCGTTCATATGGTAGTTTATTCGATAGTTATGTTTCAATTGATGAAAAGCTGCTGGCCTCACGGACACACATTGATTATGTCACCTATATCCAGTTATTAAAAAAGCTCGACGAACTGGGAATAATTAATTATTTGCCACAATCAGACTGTCCACGTGTAACTTTTCTAACACCAAGGGCTGATGCCAAAAACATGTTCATCAATAAGGCTTATATCGAAGAACGTAAAAGTAACCAGGAGAATAAGCTGGCTGTGATGTTTAAGTATGCCGCTGAAACGGATGTATGCCGTAGTATGTTCATACGAAAATATTTTGATGAAATCAATACCTCGCCATGTGGTACTTGTGATATCTGTATAGAAAGTAAAAAGAATGTTACAATTTTAGAAACTGATTTTAATCATTTTAGGAATCAAATTGTTGTTATTTTAGCAGAAAGGACGATGACCATTGATGACTTGCAACAGAAATTTACTCAGTACCCGAGTGAACAATTTACCTACTATATACGCCTTTTAATCGATGATGGAACTCTTTTTCTGTCAGAAAATGAAATTCTGAATCTTGCCTAATATTATTTTGTTTTATTTCGGTTTTATACTGTACATACTAAATATTTTCGTTAAATGCAAATTAAAATACTGATAAATAACTTTTATGTTACATGGTAACATAAAAGTTACTTTAGTGTATTCTATATGTTACAATTGTGTTGCTTAAACAGTAATTATTCACTGCACATTTGCGCCATCAAAATGCGCCTCTTAATAGACCAATCAATATAAACTAAATTTTAGATGATTATGAAAAAGATGATCAGCCAAATTTTTACAACTGTAGCAGTTGTGTTATTATCTATGAGCACTATGTCATTTATTAATGACGAAAACAAAACTAAAAACGGGGAAGAAATAATAAAGAAAGAAGTGACCGCTCCTACTTTCGAAACAATTAAAGTTAGCGGCAATTTTAAAGTAATACTAACGGAAGGGGCAGAACAAAAGATCGTTGTTGAAGCACCTGAAAAATTAACCACTTCAGTTAAATCATTTTTACACAACGGGGAATTTAATGTGTATACTGTAAGTGATGTGAAAAAAAGAATTACACTTCATATAACACTTAATGACATTAGGAACATTTCCACCTTTGGTGATGTTAAAATAGTGAAAAACTAATTTCTGTATTATGAATATAAAGCCGTTTTAGATCCCTCTAAAGCGGCTTTTGTTTTTTCTCACATTCTCCTTCTATTTTTTATAAGATTTTTCCATTAAAGACATCTTTCTTAATTGTTAAAAAATCTTAACGATCTGTAAAATTCCTATTTCTCAGTATCCGCTATTTTACACCACTGCACTCAGTATGTTACTGCTATTGTTACGAAAAAATGCTGTTTACACTGCAACTTTGAATCACTGAAACGAGTCAACCTAAAAAACTCTTAAAACTTAACTGATAATTATGAAAAAAATGATTCAACAAATTGGTGCAGCTGTAGCAGTTGTATTATTAACAATGAGCACTATGTCGTTTACCATTTCAACGGATGATAGTAGTCCTAAAAAAGGTAAACCAGGTACAGAATTGGTAAAAAAAGAATTAAGCACTCCTGCATTTGAAACCATTAAAATAAGTGGCAATTTCAAAGTTGTTTTAATCGAAGGTACAGAGCAAAAGGTGGTAGTTGAGGCTCCTGAGCAATTAACCGGTAGTGTACAATCTTTTTTAGATAATACTGAGCTTAATGTGTATACAACAGATACTGTAAAGAAACGAATTACGCTTTATGTTACGTTAAAAGACATAAGGAATATAAGCACTTATGGTGATGTTAAAATTGTGAAAAACTAAGGTGTAACCCATTCATAGCAAAGCCGTTTTGATCAACAAAACGGCTTTTTGTTTTTTTAGTCGAACAGTTTATTAACTGAATTTGTACTATCAAATTTTCTATTTTACGTTGCGGCTGTATCAACAAAATAGCCCTATATTTACAATGCCTGTAAAAAACGGTCAATTAGCGTACATTCAATTGACTATTTAACTATTACTTCAACCTAAATTGATAAAACCCTGTCAACTAAAATCATATTTTATACATTAATTAATTTATGAGAATAAGTATTGTTCAAACTAAACCTTTAAAAGGAACTATTGATCAAAATCTTAGATCACATGTGAAATTTATAGAAGCGGCGGTTAATAAAAATGTGGACCTTATTGTTTTTCCGGAACTATCATTAACAGGTTATGAACCCGAACTAGCTCAGGAACTGGCTACCACAGCAAGTGATTCGCGGCTTGATGTGCTTCAGCAACTTAGTGATAAACATTCTATCAGTATTTGGGTGGGTTTACCCACAAGAAATAACAACCAGCTGTTTATAAGCATGATTATCATTCAGCCCAATCAAAATAAGATCACATACTCTAAACAGTATTTGTTTCCGCCAGAAAGGGAAATATTTACTTCAGGAAACAACCCATTAGTATTTCATTTTGATAATGAACATATTGTTGCTCCGGCAATTTGCTTCGAGCTTTCGAACCCTGAACACCACGAATATGCAGCAGAACAGAAAGCAACTATTTACATTGCCAGCGTTTTGAACTCAGTAACCGGTGTTGATGCTGATATTGAAAAACTTTCGGCAATTGCCAAAAAGTATAAAATGACCGTGTTTATGGCTAATTATGTTGGCCAATCTGGTGGCTATGAATGTGCCGGAAGGTCATCTGTTTGGGATCAACAAGGCCAATTAATTGCCCAATTAGATGGTGTTACTGAAGGTCAATTGATCTATGATACAAAAACTACCAATATCCTAAGTGATCCTCTTTTTGATTGATCTGAAAAGCTTCATTTATATTGTTGTTTTTATAAACCTCTTTTATTTAATAACTCGGACAATTACTTGTCTTGAACATCTATCCACACTGAAAACAAAGATTTAATTTAGGCTGAAAATTAATTAGCAACCGCAAAACACCCCACAAATACGATGAATAAACTATTACAAGATGATCTTAAAAACCTAGAGCTTTTATTGGAAAGCATTAAAATACAAGGGATCGACTACCTGAATGAACTCAATGACCGCTATACTTCTTGCAATTTAGTGGTTAAACCTACAGACAAATTAACCGAAACAGGTTTAGGCGGCTTGGAAACGCTTAACCTGTTCAATGAAAAATTTGAACCTTTAATGGTGGCTTCTTCTGGCCCAAGGTATTGGGGCTTTGTTACAGGCGGATCAACACCGGCTTCGATTATGGGCGATATGCTGGCTACTTTTTATGATCAGAACACGCAGGCACTAAAAGGACAGGGTGATATTTCGGCTTCAATTGAAAATGAAACCATACAATTATTGCTGGATTTATTTGGTTTGCCTACGGACTTTTTAGGTGGATTTGTAACAGGAGCGACTATGTCGAACTTTACATGCCTTGGAGTGGGCCGACAATGGATTGGCCGCCAACTAGGTAAAGATTATGCTAAAGAAGGGTTAAGTGGTGCTATCAAAATCCTTTCCGCTGTCCCGCACTCTTCTGTCGTTAAATCGTTATCGATGCTGGGTATTGGCAGCAATAATTTCGATAAGGTAAATGTGCTAAAGGGAAATCGGGAAGCAATCGATATCGAAGATCTGGAAACAAGAATAAAAGCCTTAAATGGTCAGCCATTTATACTTATTGCCAATGCCGGCACGGTGAACACAGTTGATTTTGACGATTTCAAAGCAATTGCCCAGCTTAAAGCTAAATATAATTTCTGGTTACATATTGATGCGGCATTTGGTGGTTTTGCGGCCTGTTCTCCTAAATACAGATCGCTGTTAAGCGGCTGGGAGGTTGCCGATAGTATTACCATTGATTGCCATAAATGGTTAAATGTTCCTTATGAAAGTGCTTTCTTTTTGATTAAGGAAACACATAGAGTTTTGCAATCCGAGACCTACCAAAATTCCAACGCACCTTATTTGGGCGATCCATTGACGAATTTTAACTATTTAAATTTTCTGCCGGAGAATTCCCGGCGATTGAAGGCTTTGCCCGCCTGGTTTACCCTAAATGCTTATGGTAAAAATGGATACAGTGATATTGTTGAAAATTCGGTGGAATTGGCGAAACAATTCGGAACATACATTCAGAATAGTTCCAATTTCGAACTATTAGCTCCTGTTAGGTTGAACAATGTTTGTTTTACATTAAAAGGTGAGGAGCAGCAAGGGAGCGTTTCAAAATTCCTCCAATTATTGAACGAGACCGGCAAAGTGTTTATGACACCTACGGTTTACCAAGGAAAAAATGGAATCCGTGCTGCCTTTGTAAACTGGAGAACTTCTAAACAAGATATTGAATTGGTAATCAAAGAGATGGAAGGTTTATTTATATAATCGTTTTAATAATATGAATTTGTTATTCATTGGTGACAGTATCACTAAAGGAAAACTGGGCGAAAGTTTCGTTTATATTATTGGGAATCACCATCCTGAATTTAACATAACCAATTTGGGTAATGATGGCGAAACCTGTAATGTTATATTCACGCGGCTATTGTCCCATTTAAAGCTGAATAATAATTATGATTACATAATTTTACAAGGAGGTTATAACGATCTATTGTTGCCAACTTTTAAAGCCAAAGGTAAACTCTTCAATTTTGCTTACAGCCAGCAGTTGAAAAAGGGATATCAGCCATTTGCTCATTTCGACGAAAGCTATATTTTGCTAAAAAAAACCGTGCAGGATATTAAAACACTTTTTAATGGCAAACTGATATTGCTCACAGTGGGCTGTATTGGCGAAGATTTAAGCTCTCCATCCAATTTCCATCGAAACGAATTCAACCAGGCAATTAGAAAAGTTGCTTCGGATGAAAACCTGTTATTGGCAGATCTAGGTCATGAATTCGAGCTCTTTCTGAAAGATAAACCGCAATCGGCTTACTGTCTTGATAGCTTTTGGGCAATTACCCTATTTGATCAATTGGCAATTAATACCGGCAAACTAAGCAGCAAAAGAAATCTGTTTTTAACTATTGACGGCATTCACCTAAATAAAGATGGAGCTTGCCTATTTGCTAATTGCATTTTAAATGAATTGACACAATTAAATACCTCAGCACTTACAACCAAAGTAGGCTGGGAAGATTTGAAAAACTAAAAACACAAACATGAACAGACAAATTGAAACATTAAGAAAAACGCGAGCTTTTACTTTAAGTGTAATCAACGAACTTACTGTTGAACAATTGAATAAAATTCCTGAAGGATTTAACAACAACATCGTTTGGCACCTTGGCCATTTGCTCGCCAGTAAACAAGGAGTTTGCTATGTTCGTTCGGGTAATCCTGTAACTATTGATGAGCATTTATTCAACAACCACCGACCGGGAACCAAACCAGAAGGGTTGGTAAACGGTGAAGAAGTGGAAACAATTAAAGGCTTATTGATTTCTGTGCTCGATCAGTTTGAAACTGACTATGAAAACCATGTTTTTGATAATTATACTTCATGGACAACCCGGTATGGTGTCGAATTAAACAATATCGAAGAAGCACTTGATTTTATTATATATCACGAGGGCTTACACTTGGGCTATATTATGGCATTAAAAAAACTGGTTAACAACTAGCTTTTACGGAATCGAAACCAAATCTACCAATGAAAATCAGACAACTACATTATGTTTCGGGAGTGGTGATTGCTATTTTCGTAGCAATGCATCTCTGTAACCATTTTTGCAGTATTTGGGGTGCCGAAAATCACATAGCAGCAATGAAGTTGTTACGGCATGTTTACGTAATACTATTTCTGAAACAGTTCTTCTTACAGCCGTTGTTATACAGGTTATATCGGGCCTAAAGCTGTTTGTTGTCAATCGTAAAGAGGTTTCTACCTTTTTTGAGAAACTGCATATTTACAGTGGTTTATATCTGGCCTTGTTTTTTGTTATTCATCTTGGTGCTGTTTTTACAGGAAGGTATATTTTGAATCTGGATACCAATTTTTATTTCGGAGTAGCCGGGTTAAACACATTTCCTTACAGTCTTTTTTTTGCGCCGTACTACGGATTGGCAATTCTCGCATTTTTCGGACATGTTGCTTCCATTCATCATAAAAAGATGAAGCATTCGTTACTCTTGCTAACACCTAAAACGCAATCGGTTCTCATTTTGCTAATTGGATCGATTTTAACCCTTACTTTATTTTACGGCTTGACCAATCGCTTTAATGTGGTTGTTATTCCTAAAGAATATGGGATATTAGTTGGAAAATAATCAAGTTCTATAATGATTTTTAAAATATGTGCGGACAAATAGAACTTTGGGAACCCGTAGATAGTGTGTTAACCAAAATGGGTGGTAAAACAACAAAGTAGCTGATAGACAATAGCCTATAACTATGGTCTATCAACTATCGACGATGAACTATTTCCAGAGCGCTTGATCAATGTCAGCGATCAAGTCGTCAATATGTTCTAAACCCACAGATACACGTAATAAATTTTGCGGCGTTTTGGTATCGGGACCTTCCTGCGAAGCGCGGTGTTCAATTAAACTTTCAACGCCACCCAAACTTGTAGCCTGAGTAAAAAATTGGGTGGAGATGGCTACATTTACTGCTTCTTCGGCACCTCCTTTTACTTCAAAAGAAAGCATACCCCCAAAACCATTACTCATTTGTTTAACTGCAATTTCATGATCAGGGTGAGATGCTAAGCCCGGATAATACACTTTTTCCACTTTAGGATGTTGCTCCAGGAATTTAGCCAACGCCATTGCATTTTCACAATGCCCTTTCATTCGATAAGGCAATGTTTTAATTCCACGCAGGGTTAAGTAGCAGTCGAAAGGAGAAGGAACTCCACCGGCTAAAATCTGCACCATTTTTATCCTTCCAAAGAAATCATCGTTCTTTTTGGTAATAACAACACCTCCTAAAACATCACTGTGGCCGTTGATATATTTAGTAATTGAATGCATCACCAGGTCAACTCCCATATCTAATGGACGTTGAATGCAGGGGGTGGCAAAGGTATTATCGACAGCGGTAATGATATTATGCTGCTTTGCTAACTGAACAACGCGTTCGATATTGGTAATTTTCATTAATGGATTTGAAGGGGTTTCCATCCAAATTAAACGGGTATTCGGACGTATATGATCCTCAATTTCATTAAAGTCGACGAAGGTTACCCACATCTTCAATTCTACAAATATTTGACGAAGCTGGGTGCGTAAACCATGATACATATCATCAGGAGCAATAATATGATCACCTGGTTGTAAAGCCTGAAAAACTGCAAATGCTGCTGCGGAACCTGAACCAAATGCCAATGCTGCTTCACCACCTTCTAATGCTGCCAGGCAGGTTTCCAGTTGCTGCCGGTTTGGATTGTTATGACGTGTGTACATAAATCCTTTCGAATAACCCAAATCGTCATCTCTTAAAAAAGTGGTTGATAAATGAATAGGAGAGGTTACAGCACCGGTAGCACTGTCGGGATGGTTGCCTGCATGTACGGCTAAGGTTTCTAGCTTCATATTAAGAAATTAGTATGTTGATAATTGTAGAACGTGTTTTAAAAAGCCTAAATTTAATAAAGAATCAGCATGTGGAAACAGAAAATCATAGTATCGATACACTTTCTTCTGATTTAAATGAGGTTTTGGCCTTGTTGTCAGATGATTGTTCAAATGAAAACCTGCACACGCTGCGTTTAAAGCTTAAAACTATTAAGGCTTTATGCATTTTATATGATCATCACCTCAATTCTCCTGATCCAAAACTAAAAATCTTCGAACCTTTCAAAAAGTTGTTCAAACATGCGGGTAGTTTGCGCGATAATCATCAGCTGGAGAAGCATCTTCGCCATTATTTCTCAGATGAAAATAAATGGATTGAGGATTTACATGAACTACTTGCAGCTGAAAGACATCAACTTAAGGATAAATTCATCAATAAAATAGACAACTATCAAACAGAAGAAGCAAATGAGAGTTTGAATATCCTTGCAAATTATATCGAACCTGATACCAAAAAGAACCGGCTTGCTGATGCTTTAAAAGCATTTAGTAACGATAAACTTAATATTGAAGAAGAACTCTTGCGCGGTCCGGATAAAGATCAGTTGCATCATATCAGGGCTCGATTAAAGCATGTTTTACTGTTGAGCAAGCTATTTCATAAACCTTTGCCTCCTACTATTACATTAGAGCATATTGACCATTTGCAGGAGGAATTAGGAAAATTACATGACTATGAACTGCTTTGTAAATTTGTTACTAAGCATATTAATGAGAATGAACGCGACCAACATTTGACGCATAGAGTATTGAATCTCAATGTTTTTATTGAAAAACTACGGGTAGATTGCTTGAAGAAACTTACTTTATTGGCGAATAATTCGCACCTTTGAAAACTTTTCCAACCTTTTGAAGTTTAAAGCGGTAGTCAGTGATGATTACTATTTGCGACTATTATCAACGAACTAAACCGTTTAAATTTCTTTTTAGCCTTAGAAGCTATCAAAGGTTTTCTATTTTTGTCAAAACTTAGTACATGAGATCTGAAACACAAATCGACATACTATTAGCAGATCCACATCTTGCTCCCGAATTAAAAAATATTGCTCAAAAAGTAAAAAACAGTGAACGCATTACTTTCGATGAAGGTGTGTTGCTTTTTGAAAAGGGCGATCTAGGTTATCTCGGAACCTTAGCCAATTACATCAGGGAAAAGAGACATGGTGATTTCACGTATTTCAATCGCAATTTTCATATTGAACCTACTAATTTATGCGTGTACGACTGTAAATTCTGTTCGTATTCACGCTTAATTAAGCAACGTGCCGAAGGCTGGGAGTTAACGATGGAGGATATGATGAACATCGTTAAGAAATACGATGGACAGCCGGTTACTGAAGCCCATATTGTTGGTGGAGTTTTACCACAGTATGATTTTAAGTTTTATACCGAATTGTTCAGAGCAATAAAAGCACACCGTCCGGAGCTGCATGTTAAAGCGCTTACACCTGTTGAATATCATTATATCTTTAAAAAAGCCAAGCTCAGCTATGCTGATGGCATGCGCCTGATGAAGGAAGCCGGCCTTGAATCAATGCCGGGAGGAGGAGCGGAGATCTTCCATCCTGAAATTCGGGAAAAGATCGCTGCCGATAAATGTACCGGTGAGCAGTGGCTGCAAATTCATGAGGAATGGCATAAATTGGGTATGCGCTCCAATGCAACTATCCTGTACGGCCATATCGAAAGTTATTGGCACCGTATCCACCATTTGGAGGAACTGCGTAAACTTCAGGACCGTACCGGTGGTTTCCAAACATTTATTCCACTGAAATTCAGAAATAAAGACAATCAAATGTCGAACGTAGCAGAGGTTTCTGTAATTGAAGACCTGAAGAACTACGCCGTAAGCCGTATTTATTTAGATAATTTCGATCACATTAAATCATACTGGGCCATGATCGGCCGCGATACCACACAGCTTTCCCTGGCTTTTGGTGTTGATGATATTGACGGGACTATTGACGATACGACCAAGATTTACTCAATGGCCGGTTCGGAAGAACAACATCCGGCAATGAGCACCCGCGAATTGGTTGACTTGATCAAACATGTAAATCGTCATCCGGTTGAACGCGATACGTTGTATAATGTGCTCACCGATTATAATAATTACGATTTCAGTGCCGAAGAGAAAGAAGCTGGCTTTATCGCCTTGCCGGTTATTAACGAAGGCATTAATTAAAGTTAGAAGTACAAAGTACAGGTTCAAAACAGATAATGATGCTGAAAGCTATTCTATGGACTGTTGACCATGGACCACTAAACTATAAAGAATGAAGGAAATTTTTATGAATCACCCGGCGTTTCAGGAAGGTGAAGTTGACGTTCAAAACCGGGATTACAAGAAGATACTGTACGTTGTGCGACATGGCGAAACCGATTACAACCGTAACGGCGTAGTGCAGGGTCGTGGAGTGAATACGGATTTAAACCAACTGGGACGTGAGCAAGCGGATTCATTTTATCATTCTTACAAACATATTCCCTTTGATAAAGTTTATACCTCTACATTAAAGCGTACCCATCAAACCATGGAACCTTTTATTTCAAAAGGCCTGGTGTGGGAACAATACGCTGGCTTCGATGAGCTGGATTGGGGAGAAAACGAAGGAAAACCTTATAAAATGGATGTTATCGACAGTTTTACAGCTGTTACCAGCGCCTGGACCGATGGTTATTATGATGTGCGTTTTACTGGTGGCGAAAGTCCTTTGGAAGTTAGCGAACGTCAAATGCAGGCCATGGAATTTGTATTAAGCAAAGAGGAGGAGAAAAATGTGTTGATCTGCATGCACGGTCGTGCTATGCGCATTTTGTTATGTGGTTTGTTGAATATCGAATTTAGGCATATGGATAAGTTTATCCATCAAAATACATCATTATATACATTGGGTTACGACGGGCAGCAGTTTGAATTAATTACATTTAATTCGCTGACTCACTTGGAGAAATAGAGAGATGGAGAAATTAAGAGTTTCGGCAGTATCATATACCAATACTAAACCGTTTTTGTACGGTATTGAACATTCAAATGTTTTAGATAAGATCGAACTTTCGCTAGATATCCCTGCCGATTGTGCACAAAAGCTGATTGATGATAAAGTAGATGTTGGTTTGATTCCTGTGGCGGCGCTTTTACGCTTACCCTATTATGAGATCATTGGCGATTTTTGCATTGGGGCAACCGGGGCGGTTAATTCTGTATTTATATTCAGTGATGTTCCTGTTGAAGAAATTACTACCATTCGGTTAGATCCACAATCACGCACTTCAAACAATCTGGCCCGCATTTTAATGAAAAAATACTGGAAAATAGATCCTATAATTTTGCATGAAGGTGAAGCGGATGCACAGGTGTTGATCGGCGACCGTACTTTTGGCCGCAAACAGGATTTTAATTATGCTTACGACTTGGCAGAGGAATGGATGAACTTTACAGGCTTACCTTTTGCTTTTGCTGTTTGGGCGGCAAATAAACCGATTAACGAACAACTGAAAGCGGAGTTGAACAGGGCCTTGGCTTATGGAATAGCTCATCGCAAGGAGTTGTTAAAAACCATGGAAAAGCGTGTCGATTTCGATTTGGATGATTATCTTTTACATAAAATTGATTATGTGTTTGATGATAAAAAACATCAAGCCCTGAATTTATACCTCGAATACCTGAAAGAGATAGATCATAGCCCGGTAAGCGCAATTTAAATTTACACTCCCCATTATGTCTAATGTTGAACAAATACGTGCTAATATTGAGCCTTTGCGTCAAAAGCTCATTACGCATACTTTATATGAGCATATAAAAACTATTGAGCATCTGCGTATTTTTATGCAGCACCATGTGTTTGCCGTATGGGATTTTATGTCGTTGTTAAAGAGCCTGCAGCAAAACCTTACCTGTACCGAAGCGCCTTGGCGTCCGGTAGGTTCGGCAGCTACACGCTACCTGATCAATGAGATCGTTACCGGTGAAGAAAGTGATGTAGATGAGCAGGGTAATCGTATCAGTCATTTCGAGTTGTACCTCGATGCGATGAAACAAGCCGGCGCGAACAAATCTCAGTTAAAGTTTTTCTTAAAATGCGTAACCGGGATCTATTCGGTAACCAATGCCTTGCGCACAGCGGAATTACCTGAATCAGTGCAGCAGTTTGTGAACTATACATTCAACACCATTGCCGAAGGTAAGTTACATACACAGGCAGCTGTTTTCACTTTCGGTCGGGAAGACCTGATACCTGATATGTTTGTTTCCATATTAAGGGAGCTCGATCAGCAGCATCCGGGCGAGATCAGCATTTTCAGGTATTATATCGAACGACATATTGAAGTAGACGGTGGCCATCATGGCGAACTGGCCATACAAATGACCACGGACCTTTGTGAGGACGATGAGGATAAATGGAAAGCGGCCGAAAAGGCGATAGTAAATGCCCTGAATTCACGTATTAAACTATGGGATGGTGTGCTGGAAGAAATAATGCAATACAATAACAAAGCCATGGCTGAGCTTAATTAAAGCAAATAGCTAAAGAATATAACTTAACGCAAAGGCTCGTGAATTTTAATTTACGGGCCTTTGTTGTTTTTAGAAAAAACGAAAATTGGCAAAGAGCTTAAAATTTGGAGAAACTGTCGGAATCGCTATTTTAGAACTTTGATACCTGAATACAATTACATCGTGAAAAACATATTTATTCAGTTAAAGGAAATAGATACACAACTAAACAAAAATACATGCAATTGGTTGCGTAAAGCGACTTGTTAGGCCTCATATAAACTTGACTAAATGCTAAGAATTCTTCTCATCGTGACTTTATTCTTTCAGCCAATAATACCGATGGCTCAAAGAGATGAATTTAAACCTAAACATAGCACAATCCTTGACGCTAGTAAAGGACCGAAATTGATGGAACAATGTTCAAGGGCCGTCCCAAAGGATATTTCTAATTTTTGGACACTCTCGGAGAAGGATATAGATTTGCTACAACGAAACTTAAAAAAGGTATTGACAATAAATTCAAAGACTTGCTGCTCTACTGGTAGTAGGGTTTCTAACTTAAAGGATTTTGCTTTTCAATACGTTGGTGTTGAAATAAAGAACAATAGGTATATTTATCTTAATGCCTTTAGTTTTGACAAGGAGGAAGATTTAACGACTTTCTATAAAAACTGGAAGAGTGAACCACTTATTTTTTGCGACGGAGGAAAATCATTTTGGGGGGCGCTATTTGACCCAACGGAATTAGGATTTAGTGAACTGGCAATAAATGGTGTTGGATAAAATACACAAGGGCTAACATTATGTTTAACCCTCTACTTTTTACTTACTTTAGTGCTGATGGAATCTGAAGTTCTATAAATCAGTACAATATAAACACTTAACCGTTGGCGACTATTTTAGAAAGACCCTGAATAATGACAAGACTTTTGACAATTGCTGTATTCTTATTACTCTCATTTAAAACTTTTGGCAGTTCCCGTTGAAGAACAATACGGTTTAAATCTTGATTTTAGAAAACAACTTGGACTTGACTAATAGAAATAAAAAATTCATCAACAATGGTTTTTACATTTGGCAGGATGAGGCGCAAACCTGAATCTTTGGGCTTCTACAGAAAAGTAACCAGTGCAGCTGATGGTGAATTTTGGGAGTATATAAGAAACTGTGTAAAAGAGAGCCCGTGTACTAACGCTGATCTGTTTTATTGGTTATATTTATAAGAATCTATTGCTGGAATGCAATAGTAAAATAGTTCATTTTGCTAACCCACAACTGCAATGAAATATTTAGCTCCATTTCTCCTGCTCTTTCTTATTTCTTCTGAGGTATTTTGTCAACATGTATCAAGTCCCGATTCTGTTTTGACATGGCTTAAAACAGGCAATAAAGAGTTTGTACATGGAGAGTTTAATGTGCATGGTGTTGATTCGTCCCTGCGCATTGGCTTATCTAAGGAGCAACATCCCAAAGCCGTTATTCTTACCTGCTCCGACTCAAGAGTATCTCCGGAATTAATATTCGATAAAGGTTTGGGTGATCTCTTTGTGATACGAATTGCCGGAAATATTGCAGATGATGCCGTGGTTGGCAGTATTGAATATGCAGTTGAACATTTACACACCCCATTGGTGGTAGTTATGGGACATAAAAACTGTGGTGCGATCGGTGCTGCGGTGGCTGATTTGCAAAAACCTGAAAATGAGATCAATAATCATATTCGCGTGTTAACCGACAAAATTGAACTTGCCATTGCCACTGAAAAATTAAACGAGAAAGATTTCACCCAAAAGGCTTTATTATCCAATATTATTTTTACGGTTTCATCGCTAAATCAAAGCCGGCCCGTATTAAGTGAAGCTGTAAAAAAGGGAGAGTTAAAGGTTGTAGGCGCTGTCTATGATCTTGCTTCAGGTAAAGTAGAATGGTTAAAGCCCGCAACTATGGCTACTCAACATTAGCTTCCTTCTCGCACATGTTACCTTAATGATAGCTGTTCTTAAATCTTTAAAGGCCTAAAGTTTTTAGTTAAAGTTTGAAAATCTTATATTTAATAGATTACTAACAGCAACTTACGCTCAAAACTGTTTGCATCTCATCAAAAGCTCTGATAAAAATCCTAAAGAGCGCGCGGTTATCCTAACTACTTTGCAAATTCTTTAAACTAAAGACCTCAATCTTTTCTTATGAAAAAATACTACTTAACCTTGGGCTTCAGTTTTATTTGTATGCGCTTGTTTGCTCAACAGCAGGAGCTCCCAAATGTGTTAGAAATTGCTGGGACGGTAATGAGTGATATGGGTTACAATTTTAACCAGATAAATCCTGATTATTTTGATGTGATGCGCCCCACGCAATTGCCAGCTCATAAAAATCAATATGGAACAGATGGAAACGTTTTTTTTGGAGTAAGGCAAAGCTTTTTTGGAGTTAGAAGTATTATTCAAACTCCATTGGGAACCTTAAATGCCCGGTTTGCCTTTGATTTGTTTGGTACGGGCAATAATGCCGGACGAACAGCCTTTCACATGATTTTTGCTTATGTAGAACTCGGTAAAATTGGGGTAGGTCATAACTGGAGTTTGTTCTCTGATATTGATGGTTACCCTAATATTGTAGAGTATTGGGGCCCGGTTGGTTTATCGCTCTGTAAAAACGTTCAGTTACGTTTTATCCCACTTAGCGGACGAAACCGGTTAGCTTTTGCCTTGGAAAGCCCTGGCGCAAGTGCCGATCAGGGAATTTACCGCGACCGGATTGAACTGGATGATATAAAACCAAAATTTAATTTACCGGACCTGTCTGCCGAATTTCGGGTAACACGTAACTGGGGTTATGCCGAATTAGCGGGCATTATCAGAAAAATTGCCTGGGAAGATCAGGGAGAAGAACCATACGATTTTACTGGGCATGCTATTGGATGGGGTTTTAACTTAAGTACTAACCTTAAATTGGGAAAAAAGTCCTTATTTGTTGGTCAAACAGTAATTGGGGAAGGTATTGAAAATAACATGAATGATGCACCTACTGATATTGGCATAAAAAACAACTTTTCCAATCCAGTTTCTCCTCTTAAAGGTGTTCCTTTACCACTTTATAGCTATTCAGCCTATATAAACCATCAATGGAATAATAAGTTCAGTAGTGTCATTGGATATTCAGGAATTATTGTTGATAATTCTGATGGACAAGCTCCTGATGCTTTTCATAAAGGAAGCTACGCCAGCACCAATCTATTATATTATCCGATACCTAATGTAACTGCTGGTGTGGAACTTCAGTGGATCAATCGTAAAAATTATCAGGATGGATGGGAAACATCGGCAACCAAAATTCAAATTAGTTTTAAATACAGCTTTAGGCATGAGTTTAAGTTTAAACAAGAATAATAGCCCGACAACTAATTTCTATTCATGATTTTATAACTTTTTAATAATTTGGTGCTCTGAATTTTACAGCGCACCTTTTATTTGGTTGGATTCCGGCTAAAATGATCAGATCCATGCAGTAAAATATTCACATCACCTGCAAATCAATTTTATTAAAAAAATCCACAGATCGTCTGAAACATTTTTCTGGATTGAGGCGTCAAAGCCCACGCAAACATTACTACAAATTACATTTATGAGAAAAAAACAAAACATCTATTTAGGCTCGCTGCTCCTTTTATTATTTCAGTTATTGCAATCAACGGCTTATGCGCAGGATATAAAATACAGCCCCCAAGTTGAGGAAAAGATCAATGAGGTGGAAAATAACCTAGGTTTATGGGTGCAAATTGAAGGAGAAAATAACCATCATACCCTGCAGGAACGCATGGCTCATTACAATGTAAATGGTATTAGCATAGCGGTAATTAAAGACTATAAAGTGGAATGGGCGAGGGGCTATGGCTGGGCCAACCAAGCTGAGCAACGTCCGGTAACCACCACAACACTGTTTCAGGCAGGTTCTATTAGTAAATCATTAAATGGGATAGGAGTGCTTAAACTGGTGCAGGATGGAAAATTGAACCTGTTGAATGATATAAATGATTATTTAAAGTCCTGGAAGTTTCCTTACGATAGTCTTTCCAAAGGGAAAAAGATAAATACTGCTAATTTGCTGAGTCATTCGGCGGGTTTAACCGTTCACGGCTTTCAGGGTTATGAAGTTGGAACTCCTTTACCAACTCTTCCTCAAGTGCTTAATGGAACTCCTCCGGCCAATAGTCCAGCAGTTCGTTCTGCCTTTGAGCCGGGAGCGAAATTTCAATATTCTGGAGGAGGTACAACCATTTCACAAGTTATTGTTCAAGATGTTAGTGGTAAAGCCTATGACCAATATATGTGGGAAAATGTATTGAACCCTCTGGGAATGCTCAATAGTTCATTTACACAACCTACGGTTAAAGAAAAACAAAGCCAGTTGGCAACCGCTTATTACAACGACGGAAAGCCAGTGAAAGGAGATTATCATCTTTACCCTGAGCAAGCGGCAGCGGGCCTTTGGACTAACCCTAGCGACTTAGCTAAATACATTATCGAAACGCAATTGTCTTTGAAGGGAAAGTCAACTAAGGTTCTCTCTCAGGAAATGACCAAATTACGGTTAACACCTTATGTGAGTGATTTTTGCGCCTTGGGTGTATTTATCAATAAAATGGGTAAACAAACTTATTTCCAGCATAGTGGAGGTGATGAAGGTTTCGTAGCACAGTACTATGGCAGTATGGAAAATGGTAATGGCGTTGTGGTAATGACCAATAGCCTTAGTATGGATATTTTAAATGAGATTATAAACGGTGTGGCAACAGTGTATGATTGGAAAGGCTTTTATAACCCTGTGCATAAAAAGCTTGCTACAGTTGATAAGGCTATTTTGGATATCTACGTAGGAAATTATAAGGTCGACAATGTAATTGTTTCGGTTGAAAGAGAAGGTGACCAGTTAATAGCCGTTCAAAACGGAATGAAAATGAAATTAAACTTTACTTCCAATACCGAATTTTTCATTATGGAAGTACCGGGATTTGCTTTTTCCTTTTTAAAAGATTCAAATAATACGGTGACCGGAATACAGCAGCAAGCTGGCGGGAATACTTTTGTATTAGCAAAAGTTGGCTAATGGTTAATTAACGGCATCTTCTAAAGAAAACCATCAGCAGTATTTACAAAGCCTCTGGGAGAATCTCAGAGGCTTTGTGTTTCATGTTTTATTGAAGTCTTATTCATCTTATAAAATTGCTTTTACGTTATAGTAGTACTGTTTTCAACTAAGTCCAACTCGTTTAAAACGTTGAAGAAATGGGAGGAATATTTATTTTAGAGCTAGCTGCATACCATTACACTGTTAAGTTATACATAAAACCGAAAGATATTTAACAATCCATCTGATATGAGTATTGAATTAAGAAAACATTTTGAGAAGATCACCCCATTAACAGATCAGGAGTTTGATTATATACTATCTCATTTTACCACCAAAAAACTTAAAAAGCATCAATACCTGATTCAGGAAGAAGATACTGTTACAAATGATTATTTTGTAGTAAAAGGGCTTTTGAAAGCATCGCATATTGATAAGGAAGGAAAAGAATACATTATGCAATTTGCTATGGAAGATTGGTGGATAACAGATTACCAAGCCTATTTTAGTCAAACAACAGCAACACTTCATATCAACTGTATTGAGGATTCGGAGCTACTGTGCTTATCACTTCAAAACAGGGATAAAATTTGTTCAGAATTGCATAAAATAGAACACTTTTTCAGGCGTAAATCAAATTTAGGCTATGTTGCTTTGCAACGAAGAATTTTGTCACTGCTGAATAGTAGTGCCAAAGAACGCTATGAACAGTTATTACTTCAGTACCCCTCACTTTTTCAGCGGGTTCCGAAAACCTTGATCGCTTCTTATTTAGGGGTTTCCAGAGAAACGTTAAGCCGACTTTCTTCTTAGTGTGATTTACATCACATAAAATCTGTGAGGTAGGTCCTGTGGCATCTTAATATTTGTAGGGAATTTTGAATTGTAATCTTTTGACAATTAAAAATGAAACAATCAATTAAAAGTATCATTACAGCATTTATGGTTATTGCAGGTTGCACCATACTTCTGGGTATTAATCAAGCAACAGCACAATCTAAAAACGCAACCAAAATGAAGAAAGTATTATTCGTGGTAACCAGCCACGACAAAAAAGGAGATACCGGAGAACCCACAGGTTTTTATTTAGCAGAAGTTGCGCATCCATGGGAAGTTTTGCATAGGGCAGGTTACGAAATTGATTTTGTGAGTCCCAAAGGCGGTAAAGCTCCGGTTGATGGTTTTAATTTGGAAGATGCTACCAATAAAGAGTTTTGGAACGATGCAAAATATCGTGCTAAAATTGAAAATACCATGAAACCCAGTGAGGTAAAGCCTGAAGAGTATTCGGCCATATTTTATGCTGGTGGTCATGGAACCATGTGGGACTTTGCCGATAACAAGGAACTAGCCGCTATTGCCCAAAAAATTTATGAGAACAACGGAATAGTAAGTGCCGTTTGTCATGGGCCAGCAGGTTTAGTAAACATTAAATTAAGCAATGGTAAGTATTTGGTGGAAGGGAAAAAGATCAATTCATTTACCAACGAAGAGGAAACAGCCGTGGGACTGGAAAAAGTTGTTCCATTTATGTTGGAAAGTAAATTAATTGAACGTGGAGCAATCTTCGAAAAATCAGGACTTTGGCAAATTCATGTGGTAACTGACCAGCGAGTGATAACCGGACAAAACCCTGCCTCGGCAAAAAGTGTAGGGGAAGCAACATTAGCTGAACTGAATAAACTGAAGTAATACTCAATTCTTTTGTAGTTAAGAACCATTCATCCCTTATCTGTTTAAGGAAATTGAAATAACAAAGGTAATTGCTCTCGTAAAGCAATGTTCAAATAAAGCCTCTGAAATTGATTCTACAATTATCAGGGGCTTTATTTTGCCTGAAAATTCATTAAAGGTTGGAGTCTAGGGAATAGCAGAAAATAATAAACTCATCAGGTAATTAAGTAAAATATTGTCCTCTTCCATATTGGAATAAATAGCAAGATTGTTTAAGTTTAATACACTGGCTACCTGTTTATTACTGTTGAAGAATGATGCATGTGGCCGGATGAAGTACTACATCTAAAACTTTACAATCAAGAATAAATAATGGAAGAAAAAAAAATCATAACCGTGTTTGGTGCCACCGGAGCACAGGGCGGCGGGCTTGTAAGAGCTATTTTAGCCGACAGCAATTCAGCATTTAAAGTAAGAGCCGTGACCAGGGATGCGAGTTCAGAAAAGGCAAAGGCTTTGGAAAACCTTGGGGCGGAAGTTGTATCTGCCGATATTGATGATGTGGAAAGCATTAAAAAGGCACTCCATGGAGCTTACGGAGCCTACTTTGTCACCTTTTTCTGGGAGCATTTTTCAGCAGAGAAAGAACAAGAAGAAGTAGCCAACTTTATTCAGGCTGCGAAGGAAAGCAACCTTCAACATGTTGTTTGGTCGACCCTGGAAGACACCCGAAACTGGGTACCTTTAGATGACAACCGCATGCCCACCTTACATGGCAATTATAAAGTACCCCATTTCGACGGCAAGGGAGCCTCTGATAAATTATTTACAGAAGCCGGCTTACCTGTTACCTTTTTAAGAACTTCTTTTTATTGGGACAATTTCATCTATTTCGGCATGGGGCCACAAAAAGGCCCGGATGGGAAGTATTATATTACCCTACCGATGGACGATAAAACGTTAGCAGGCATTGCTGCTGAAGATATTGGCAAATGCGCTTATGGTATTTTCAAAAAAGGCAATGAAGTAATAGGCAAAACCATTGGTATTGTTGGCGAAAAACTTAGCGGAGAAGAAATGGCCTCAAAACTTTCAGCTGCCTTGGGTGTTAAGGTTCATTACAATAATGTAAGCCCGGAAACCTATCGCAGTTTTGGTTTTCCCGGTGCCGATGATTTGGGAAATATGTTTCAGTTTAAAAGAGACTTTAACGACGACTTCAATGGCATTCGCAATGAAGCTTTTTCAGCCGAACTCAATCCACAATTGCAAAACTTTGATAAGTGGCTGGCAGCAAATGCCTCCCGCATTCCGATAGAATAAAAATCGAATTAAATCAGAATTCATTGTTCGGTTCTTTTAGGTCATCTTTCATATTGGATGCTTAAAAGAACCGTTATTATTTTAGCTAGATGGAAGCACTCACAAGTTTTAATACCATTTTTTAATGCCTGAATATTACCAGAATTTCTATTTTAGTGCATCTGGAAACTAACAGCAGCTAAGGGGATATCCCTAATGCCATTCAATTCGGGCATACAACTGAAGTTCATTTCTCTGGAATTCCCGTCAAATAGGTAATGTTCATGTACAGATTATTCCTGACTTTTCCTGCTTTCCATTTATAATTACTGTCAACTTCTTGTACGATTTTTAGTAAATCCCCGGGCTGATATAATCGCAATATTGAAACTACACCATCCCAAATTGTACAGAACGGAATAACAGGAATGATGTATGTAAAAAGTATCCTGGAGAACTTAAAGGGTTTAAAAAATGGGGTGAATAAGAAAAAAGCAATTGGATGGAAGATGATGATAATAACAATAGTTAATAAGCTTTTATCACTGCCATCAAATATTGCTATGGGGACTTTAGCTTTTATTGCATCTTGAATAACTGATTTTATGGTTTCCCTTTCAAAATGGTGTATTGCCGAATACATGGTTCGCACACCTACAAGTTCTGCCGGGACCTCCATTGCGTCAATAGATGATTCAATAAACTCAATATTGTTTGGTAAACGTTTCTTTATAAAATTAAAAGCTTCCTGGTTGGGAAACTTATCGGTAAGTATAAAACGCACATCGAGATCATGTTCATCCTTTAAGTTCTTAATAACGGATTCAATTGGGCCACCTCCTCCCGAACATAGATCCACACAAATATTCGCATTGGATTGATTCAAACAGTCATATAATAATAAAGTAGTAGGCCTATAGAAATTTGTAGTATTTAGAACGTACCTCAGATAATCAGTCATACTTTCCCGAATAAAATTCGGAAACCATTTTTGATCTTCAAACTCAAAGACCTGCATCATAACCAACCCGAGCGTTTAAAAATTAGGTAAAGCGTCAGGCAGGAGCCCAGGGTTAAAGCCAAAGCAAAGGGATATCCATAATGCCAGTTCAATTCGGGCATAAAACTGAAGTTCATTCCGTAAATGCCGGCAATCATGGTGGGAACTCCTATAATCGCAGCCCAGCCTGCGAACTTTTTAGATATTTCATTTTGAGAAATGGAAATGAGGGAAAAATTGGCTTCCAAAGCCGTGGTCAATAATTCGCGGGTATTGTCAATCATCTCGTTTATTCGTACCGAATGATCATATACATCGCGGAAATAGGGCCGTGTATCTTCCTGAATTATTTCTGAATCGAACCGCATCAATCGGTTACAAATATCAGTCAAAGGGGAAACCGCGTGTTTCACTGCAAGCAGCTGCCGTTTCAGATTGTAAATCTGGGCGGTAGTTTCGCGCTTATAGGTTTCGTTAAAGATTTTTTCTTCCAGTTCCTCTAATTCCTCAACAAGTGCATCTATAACCGGAAAATACTGATCTACAATGGCGTCCATTACGGCATAAAGTGCAAAGCCGGGGCCTTTACGCAATAATTGAGGGGTGCTTTCACAACGATTACGCACTTCGGTATAAGACAGGGAGGAACCGTGGCGTACCGTGACAATAAAATTATTTCCCAGGAAAAAGTGGGTTTCACCAAAATCAATTCGCCTTTGCTGATTGTTGATTTGAGCAGTGCGAAGAACGATGAAAAAAGTATCACCATAAGGCTCCAACTTTGGGCGTTGGTGGGCACGATGTGCATCTTCAACAGCAAGCTCATGTAAACCGAACTCGCGCTGCACCTGACTCAGTAACTCCTCACTAGGCTCATGAAGACCAATCCACACAAATTGATCGGTTTGTGTGAGGGTTTGGCCAATTTCGTTTAGCTCAATGTTAGCCACCCGCTTGCCATCCGCATATGCAGCACAATTAACGATAGAGCTCATCTTTTAGCATTAATCTAATTTACTAAAAAGACCTTAATTGATTTTGAAATTTAGGAGTTAGGCTGATATAACACCCAAACTTTTAATCTTTACTGATCGGAATTAACGGTATTCTTTATGATATTTGAGCCTTTGTAATAAACCCTGATACCTGATTATGACATTAACCGAACGCGACCTAAACGTTATCTGGCACCCATATACCCAAATGAAAACCGCTCAACCGCCCATTCCTATTGTTCGGGGCGAAGGTTTGTACCTGATCGATGAGAATGGGAAACGATATATGGATGTTGTGGCTTCGTGGTGGGTAAATATTCATGGACATGCTCACCCATATATTGCTCAAAAAGTATCAGAACAGTTGAACACCCTTGAGCATGTGATCTTTGCAGGTTTTACTCATCCAACAGCAGTTGAACTGGCAGAGCGTTTACTTGAAATTATACCTAATAATCAAAGCAAAATATTTTACTCAGATAACGGTTCCACCGCTGTTGAAGTGGCTTTAAAAATGGCTTTTCAGTATTGGTACAATAGCGGTACCCAAAAGAAAAAGGTACTGGCTTTTCATAACTCCTATCACGGCGACACGTTTGGCGCTATGTCGGTAAGTGCACGCAGTGCTTTTACACAGGCGTTTGAAGGTTTATTATTTGATGTAGAATATATCGATCTTCCTACCCATGAGAATTTGAATGGTCTTAAATCTAAAATCTCAAGTCTAAAATCTCAAATCTCTTCTTTCATTTTCGAACCTTTAGTGCAGGGAGCAGGAGGGATGATCATGTACGAAGCTGAACCTTTAAATGAACTGATCCGTTTTTGCAAGGAACAAGAAATATTGATCATAGCTGATGAGGTAATGACTGGGTTTGGTCGCACCGGAAAACTTTTTGCCAGCGAATATTTAACGGAACAACCTGATATGATGTGTTTTTCCAAAGGGTTGACGGGTGGAACAATGCCCTTGGGAATAACCTCTTGCACTCAAAAGATCTACGACCGGTTTTTGTCAGACGATAAGTTAAAGACCTTATTCCATGGTCATTCATTCACCGCCAACCCTGTGGCATGTGCGGCTTCATTGGCCAGTATGGATCTGCTGCTTAGTTCCCAAACGCAATCCCAAATTCAAATGATCTGCACTAAGCATACACAATTCAAGGCGAAGATTAAAAATCATCAAAAGTTGAGTAATGTGCGCCAAACCGGAACCATACTAGCTATGGACTGGAATGCGGGCGAAGAAACTTCGTATTTTAATACAATTCGTGACCGTTTATATTATTTCTTCCTGCAACAAGGCATTATCCTTAGGCCAATGGGTAACGTACTTTACTTACTACCTCCGTATTGTATTTCTCCGGATGAATTAAATCTGGTTTATGGAAAAATTGAAGAAGCATTGGAGGTCATATAGTTTAGGAAGAAGTCAATTATCAACCATCGTTGCTTAATTAAAACATATCACCATGAAGTCTTTAGTTCTGGCGTTCTTATCCTATTTAATACTTATAAATTGTAATGCGCAGGGTTTACAAAATAAGCCTGCCGTTAAACCAGACTCCAGCATTAAAACAATTCATATTTACGTTGCCCTTTGCGATAATAAATATCAAGGAATTGTTCCGGTACCGTCTAAAATTGGGAATGGGCAAGATCCTAACAGTAATTTATATTGGGGCTGCAGCTATGGAATTCGGACCTATTTTAAGAATAGTAAAGAATGGAAACTGATTAAAACCCAAAAGTTAGATAGCATCAAACTGGAAAGATTAATTTTTAAACACACCACAAAAAATTACTATCTGATTGCCGATGCCTATAACGGAAAAAATATAAAGGAATGTACCAAAGATTTCCTTCGAAGTAGCTGCGGACAGTTAAAGAATACCATCAATATTGACAATAAAACCATCGGAATTTCAGGCAATGCCAGCTTGGTAGCATATATCGGTCATGATGGACTTATGGATTTTCAACTCTCAGAAACTTTTCGAAACACAGATGCTAAAACCCGGGATATAATCATATTGGCTTGTATAAGTAAGTCTTATTTTTCGACCCATTTAAAAAGCGCAAAAGTTAACCCACTTGTCTGGACAACAGGATTAATGTGCCCTGAAGCTTATACCATTCACGATGCGATTGTTGGCTATTTAAATAATGAATCGAATGAGCAGATCCGAACAAGAGCGGCTTTGGCTTATTCCAAATATCAAAAATGCGGTGAAAAAGCTGCTAAAAATTTATTGGTAACCGGATGGTAATAGGTTAGGACTTTTATTTATTTTCCCAAATCAGACAACTGTGTAGTTTTTGATTGAGGGTCTAAGGGTTTCAATCTGGATTCCATATCTTACTTTTGTTTATGCTTATTCTGATGATGAAGAAATAGCAGAAAATTTAGAAGAAAAATAATATTAATTCATTGCCAAATAATGCAAAACGATAATATTCAAAACTTGAGAGAAGCACTGAAATTCTCTCCTAATAATGTGCCTTTAAAATTAATGTTGGCTGAAGCGCTTCTTCTGGCAAACAATATGGAAGAGGCATTAACGGAATTTAAGGAAATATTAGCGCTTGATCGTACCAATGCAAAAGCCAAATTTGGATTGGCTCAATGCTATTTTCATAAAAATGATTTTTCCACAGCTTCAATAATACTTGAAGAAATTGCACCTAATTCGTCTGTAAAGGAGATCTTAGTGTTGTATGCACGGGTGTTGGTAAGGGAAAACCGGATTTCCGAAGCGATTGATATTCATAAGAAAATACTGAGCCTCGATCCTTATTTCTTCGATGATGAACTGGATGCAAAGCTGAAAGTAATGAGCCTGCCAACCAATGGTGATTTTGATATGAATGATCTGATCGATGAAGAATCACTCCGGTTTTTAGAAACACCAAACGTAAGCTTCGAGGATGTTGGAGGAATGGACCGTGTGAAAGAGGAGATCGACCTGAAGATCATTCAGCCATTAAAACACGCCGAGCTATATGCAGCTTATGGAAAGAAAATAGGAGGTGGGATTTTGTTATACGGCCCTCCGGGCTGTGGTAAAACACATATTGCACGGGCAACAGCAGGGCAGGTTGATGCCAAATTTATCAGTGTGGGTATCAACGATATTCTGGATATGTACATTGGTAACAGCGAGAAAAACCTTCATGAAATATTTGAAATGGCCCGCCGTAACAAACCTTGCGTGTTATTTTTTGACGAAGTAGATGCCTTGGGTGCCAGCCGCTATGATATGCGCAATTCAAGTGGCCGTCAGTTGATCAACCAGTTTTTGGCTGAAATGGATGGCATTGATTCAAATAATGAGGGGGTATTAATAATTGGTGCTACTAATGCTCCATGGCAGCTGGATGGCGCTTTCCGTCGTCCGGGACGTTTCGATAGGATCATCTTTGTTGATCCTCCTGATGCAGCAGCAAGAGCACAAATTCTTCAGATCATTCTGAAAGGTAAACCTACCGAAAAACTAGACCTGAGCTCAGTGGCAAAAGCCACTACCGACTTTTCAGGTGCTGATTTAAAGGCTCTGGTGGATATTGCCATTGAAGAAAAATTGAAAGAGGCATTTAAATCAGGGGTTCCCGCGCCATTGTCGAACAAAGATTTGATAAATGCTGCTAAAAAGCACCGACCAAGTACCAAGGAATGGTTTAACTCGGCACGCAACTATGCTTTGTATTCTAATGAATCGGGCTTGTATGATGATGTGTTAACGTATCTGAATATCAAAAAATAAAATCTCCTTATGATTTCAACGGAACTAGAAAAAGCCGGATTGCTAATAATGCATAAACGATATGCCGAGGCCATTAAAGAAATTCATGGATTATTGGCTAGTGCGCCCGACAATTCAGAGCTGCATTATTATATGGCGATCTGTAACCTGAATTTAGGAGAGAAGCGTAAGGCATTAGAGAATATTAAGGAGGCTATTGCCCTGGAACCTGATAATAGCATCTATTTTTATACCTACAGTAAGATTCTTTTAGACGACGATAAAGTTAAAGAGGCAGAGGAGACCATACAGGAGGCAATTCATCTTTTTCCTTATGATGCCAACTATTTTGGTATTTGGGCCAATATTTTAATGGTTAAAAAGGAATTTGAAAAGAGCCTTGAAAAAGCAAATGAGGGCCTGAGCCTGGATCCTGAAAATCACCTTTGCCTTAACCTGCGCAGTATGGCATTAGTGAAATTGAATAGGGGTGAAGAAGCTGCTCAAACTATTGATTTTGCTCTGGAGAACGATCCTGAAAATGCGTTCACCCATGCTAATTACGGCTGGGGTTTATTGGAACAGGGAAATACTGAAAAGGCGTTGGAGCATTTCAGGGAATCTTTGAAACTCGACCCCAATTCAAACTATGCAAAAGCAGGAATGGTGGAGGCCATCAAATCAAAATATTTGGTTTATAAATGGTTTCTGCAATACCAGTTTTGGTTAGGCAATAAAAAGAAAGCATCGCAATGGGGCTTCATTATCGGTTTTTTTCTGTTGACTAAACTTTTGGGGAAACTAGCCGAGACCAATGAAGGAGCAGCATTAATACTGATGCCAATCGTTGTTTTGATTTCATTATTCGCATTTTCTACCTGGATAATTTCACCAATTTCGAACTTGTTTTTAAGGCTGAATGTTTATGGTAGATATGCTCTGGATAAAAATGAGATCAAAAGCTCTAATCTGGTAGGGGTTTCTATTTTGGTTTCACTTATAGCTTTTACCTCCTCGTTTTTCTTTTCTAATCCAGCGTTCATTGTTGCTGGAATCTTTGGTTTAACGATGATGATACCCTTTTCGAGTATGTTCAGAGGAAAGAATAAACTGCTTTTATTTTATACCCTCGGATTAGTAGTGGCAGGGATCTTAGCCACAATTGAAACATTTTATTCTGGTGATGTTCTCAATACATTCTCCAGTATCTATCTATTTGGCTTTATAGCTTATCAATGGGTTGCCAATTACATTGCACTTAAATAGGGTATGGTTAATGCGTTTTTTAAATAAAAGAGTTTGGATTACTGGAGCTTCATCCGGAATTGGTGAAGCTTTGTCTTATGCAATGGCCGCTGAAGGAGCTAAACTTATTCTTTCGGGCAGAAATCTAAAAGAATTGCAACGAGTAAAAGCAAATTGTACAGGAGCTTCAGCCGTTGAATTAGTTCCGATAGACTTAGGCAATCATCAACAGGTTTTTGAAACGGTGAAAAATATTGATGGGCCTGTAGATATCCTTATCAATAATGCCGGTATCAGCCAGCGCTCATTACTCATTGAAACCGATTTTGAAGTGGAAAAGCAAATGGTTGATGTAAACCTTTTAGGAACCATTGCCATGACGCGTGCCGTTTTGCCACGGATGTTACAGCAGAGATCTGGTCAAATTGTTACTGTTTCAAGCATTATGGGTAAACTGGGAGCACCCTTACGTTCGGCATATGCAGCCTCAAAACATGGTTTACATGGTTATTTTGATACACTTAGGGCCGAATGCTATAAGGATAACATTAAGGTTCTCTTGGTTTGTCCAGGCTATGTGCAAACAAATATTAGCATTAATGCACTTACCGCTCACGGAACTTCTCAGGGTACAATGGATGAAGCTACTGCAAACGGACTCAAACCAGGAGAAGCTGCCCAAAAGATATTGAATGCTATTAGCAGTGGACAAGAAGAGGTAATTGTTGCGGCTTTACGTGAACGCTTTGCAGTACTATTAAAACGATTTGCTCCCGGCTTATTAAGCAAGATCATCAGAAAAGCAAAAACAGTTTAATTCTTTATAACCATTACACTATCTTAATTTTCACATTTTCTACCTATGCAAGTTAAACGAATTACAGCTGCCGAAAGCAGCCTGGTAACTGATTTATTCAACAATTATCGCATCTTTTACAAGCAGGATTCAGATATTTTATTGGCTCAGCAATTTATTCAAGCTAGATTAGATAATAACGAGTCGATCATTTTTGTAGCCTTAAATGAAAAAGAAGAACCCTTAGGATTTACACAACTGTTTCCTATTTACTCATCAGTAAGAGCGGTTAAAAATTGGCTGTTGAATGATTTATATGTTGATGCTAACTATCGTAAGCAAGGTGTTGGAGAGCAGCTTATTCAAACGGTCTTGCAATTTGCTCGTGAAGATGGCGCAAAATACGTAGACCTGTCTACTGCAATTGACAACTATACTGCACAAAGCTTATATGAGCAAATTGGTTTTGAGAAACAGGATGCAGATAGGGAGTTTTATAACTATAGAATTAAGGTGGATTAACTCTGGCTCCATACGGTTTTTGTTTTTACTAATTTATTGACAGAATATGAGACTACTTTCTTTTGATATTGAGGATAGAATGAGGTTCATCGGCTACTACCAAATTGTTGGTGGGATCATTGGCATATTTGGAACACTAGGGCTATTTATTGATGAACATGCATTGGGAGGATTACATATTTTATTTTATGCTTTAGGGTTCTCTCTATTTTCATTTTCAATTTATTGTGGAAACCTGCTTCGAAAAACAGAATTAAAAGGGCTTACACTTTCATTCTGGAATCAGGCTGTCCAAATACTCCAATTTTGCATTTTTTCAATAGCATTTTCTTATTTCTCAGGGGCTCGCATTTCTTTTGGTTTTGAATGGACTGAATCCTTTGGCCCTGATATCATATTTTCCATATCTTCTTTTTCTGTTAAATACACTCCGCACCATACCGATGAATTTTACCTCTATATTAACATTGTACCTATAATAATAATCTCGTATTTGATTAAACTTGAGGAAGATTTTGAAAAGCGAAAGCAATTATTAGAGTTGGATTAATGGAATCGATCTCAAAAATAACTTTTTAAATACATCTTAAATTTGAGTTGATATGCAAACTTCCAAAGTCAATACAATAGATGAATACATTGCAGGTTTCCCAAAGGAAACTCAGCAGGTTTTGGAGCAAATAAGGGCCACAATTAAAAAGGTGGTTCCTGAAGCCGAAGAAAAGATCAGTTACGCCATACCAACTTTTTATTTGAATGGCAACCTCGTCCATTTTGCGGCCTATGCAAACCATATCGGATTGTATCCGGCACCAAGAGCCATTGAGGCATTTAAAGAAGAGCTTTCGGGCTATAAAGGCGGTAAGGGAACTATTCAGTTTCCATTAGATAAACCTATGCCCCTTGAGCTGATCGAGCGTATTGTTCAATTTAGGGTAGAGGAGAGTTTATTGAAAAGCTTAAAAAAGAAAAAGTAGAAAATCAGTTGCCAATCATTAATCGTTACATGAAATTCATCCGAAACAATGGCTTTATATTGCCATGAGCTAGGATAATAATTGCCACCATTGAAAGACCCGTCATGAAGGGTTTCCTTATTTGCCTGCAATGCCAGGTTGCATTCCTTAATGTATCCGACACTTTCATATCAAGTGTTTCAATAAAACTTTGAATAAATGAGGAATTGCTCAGTATTGTTACCTGAGAGATTTTTTTGGTAGGCTGTCAAAATTATCTTTGTCGCTTTATTTATAAATCGATTTAGAAATTAATGAACAGGATATTTTTACTCATTTTAACTTTCATTTTAATCATTTCCAACCTGAAGGCCTCACCATCAGATACTCTTCATGTTATAACTCACAACAAAACCACTGTAGTAACCGATCCTGCAAAAGGGGTTAACACTTATAAGAATTGGGGTGCGTTCCTTGCTCCGAATGTACCCATCCGGAAAATTACCATGAAGGTCCAATTTGCTTGTCCAGATAGTATGCGCTGTGCCGAATGGGATTATATGGATCGTATCAGCATCCTGCGTAAGGGTGGTCAAAAGGGAGAAACCCTGAACTATGAAATCGGACGTATGCTTACGCCTTATGGCTGGTCTTTTTCTAAAAACTGGAAGTTCGACTGGGAAGTTGATGTAACTGATTTTAGTTTGTTGCTGCGCGATAGCGTTGAAATAGCCTACGGCCATTCCGGTTATGAATCAAATAAAGAGCGCGGTTGGGCGGTCACCGTCGATTTTGAGATAATAAAAGGCAAGCCGGCTATGGAGCCGATCTCCATTCAAAAAGTTTATGATGGACATTTTGTATATGGAGATAAAAATAGCCCGATTGACGAAGCGCTTAAACCTTTTCCTTTTACTGCAAGTCCTGATGCAAAATTGGCCCGTTTGCGCATTTTGCAAACCGGACACGGTATGAACGATACGGATAATTGCGGTGAGTTTTGCAGCAAGAAACGCCTGGTTTGGTGTGACGGAAGATTGATCGATGAGCGATCTATCTGGAAAAAGTGCGGAGACAATCCTTTGTATCCCCAAGCTGGCACCTGGGTGTTTGATAGGGCAAATTGGTGTCCAGGCACTTTACTGCAACCTGATTTACTTGACATAAAAGTAGAACCGGGCACATCGCATACTGTAAAAGTCGACATGGAGCGCTATGAAATTGCAAAGCCGACAGCAGATGAAGTGATCAGTGCTTATTTGATACAATATAAAAAAGTAAGCGCGGTAAATGATGTGGCATTAGAAGATATCATAGTACCTTCTTCCAAATCCATTTACGGGCGACAAAATCCGGCGGCAGCTAATCCTCAAATTTTGGTTAAAAACTTTGGTGCTACTGAAATCAATAGTTTAACGGTTAACTATGGAACTCTGGGTTTTGAAAAAAAACAATACCTGTGGAAAGGCAATTTGGCTAGCGGTGCTACGGCTACCATCAGTTTGCCCGGCCGAATTGAGTCTAAGCCCGAAGGAAACAGGTTTTGGTCTGAAGTTGTAAAACCTAACGGACAGAAAGACGCTTTTCAAAAGGATAATAAGTTAACAGTTGCTTTTAAGCCTGCTCCCAAACTTTCGGATAGTTTGATCTTTTATTTCATGACCAATAACCAACCTGAACAAAATGCCTACATTTTATACAACAGCGAAGGAAAGGTGATGAAGGAAAGAAAACTAGGAACCTTGAAGGCGAACACCATTTATCGCGATACCTTAAAGCTGGCCAAAGGCGCTTATACCTTGGCGTTGATCGATACTGCCGGTGATGGACTGGAATTTTGGTATAAACCCCAGGACGGGAGCGGAAGAACCCGTTTGATGAATACAAAAGGAGAATTGTTAAAGCTTTTTGAATCAGATTGCGGATCGGGTTGGACTTATAATTTCAGTGTCGAGGATCAACCGGATTCAGTGAAGAACAATCAATTGCTGGTGGGAGTTTACCCTTCAAAAACAAAAGATAAAACCACGCTTGATTATTTTTCTAATAAGGAAGAAGACGTATTGGTGCAACTGGTAAAAGATAACGATGTACCGCTGGAGGAGCACCGCTATCAACAGCTCAAAGAAGGTTTCTTTACTTACGATTTGGGGCGTTATGAAAAAGGCACTTATTATTTAAAGGTACTTGTAAACGGCCAGGAAAAAGCCCGCAAGCGGGTGCGGGTGCTGAAATAAGTCGATTATATAATTCAGCATATACAAAACCCCTTGCAAATTATGTTTTGTAAGGGGTTTTATATTCTAACAAATGTTCTTCGCTGCTAAACATTATTCAGTCTTTACAAGAAATTCATCTGAAACAATGGCTTTATACAGCCATGTATTGGGATAATAATTGCCACCATTGAAAGGCCCGTCACGAAGTGTTTCCTTGTCGGCGTGCAGTGCCAGGTTCCATTCCTGAATGCCGGAGAAATATTCCTTGTTGAACCGATAGCTGATTTTTTCCAACGGTCTGTTCTGGCTCGAAAGTAAAGTGCCGAGTTTATCCAAATATACCTTCCGGCCACCTGTTTCAGTAGTATAACCCTTACTCCATTTTTGAATAATACTGCTTTGAGGTATTAGCGTTATAACATTGCCATTTACATGATAGGTGCCACTTTCTTTTGCCAAAATAATTTCGGGTTGATAAGAAAATACTCTGCTGATATAACTATACGTGCCATTTTTATTAAACATGTATTGACATTTAAAATAGCCATGGAGGCCATTATCCATATCGCCGCTGCTGTTTTTGGTTGCAGTTTTGCCCCAGATGCCAATAACAGATGAGGGATCATTTATTGTGGATTGTTGGGTGGTGACAGGTTGCACCTTTATAGCTGGCGCTTTCATCTCAAGCGTTTCCATAAAACTTTGAACAAACGACAAATATTCCTGATCATTGGTGACAGCAACAACACTCACACAACGTTCAAAACCGCTTATCGTGGTAATCAGGGCGGTGGCATTTGCATTATCAAAAATGAATTTCCCTGCGCCTGATTTTACTTTCCTGCCTTCTGCTTCCACAGCTTCGCTTGTTTGTGGAGCTTCGGTTACCTTGTATTCTTTTGCAACAAGAGTATTCCATTCACTTTCGAAATCACTTTCAATGTTTCCCTTGCTGGTGGTACTTTTATAAATACTGATCCTGCACCACGATTTCTTTTTCGTATTAATGTTAACATAACTCACCACGGTCTCCCGGGTATCCTTTGTCCAGTTCTGAGGTGCTGTGTAAGTTATAAGGTCGAAGGTTTCTTTTTGTGCGAAGGCTGTTACAGCGAAAGCACAGAAAAAACAGAAAGAAATTATATGCTTCATTTTTTAACTTATTGTCGTTTTTAATAATCAGGACATGTTGGCAAGAGCCATCCCTTAAAACAATGATTTCTTAATCAAAAGTGGTAGCTATTGCTTTTATATTATCTCAGAAAGGCATCATTTAATGTGTTGCCAATACCTTGAACGGCAGGAGAGGGAGTGATATCAACTCCTGAGTTAACACCCATTTTTCCACTGATTTTAAGATCCCCTTTATCTGTAAACACACCTTCAACAGAAGCTTCGCCACGCAAACCAAAATCTGAAACGCCATCGGAATCTATCTCTATAAAGCCCTGGGCTTTTACTCCAACACCGCCACCACCAAATTCAACTAGCTCAACCACTTTCCCGGGTACAATTACATTCTGTGAAATATCATCAACTTTATTTTGAAGATCTAACGAGATACCTGCACCAAACGCAATGGTCGATTTTTTTTGCACAAAATCTCGCTCAAGGTTCAGAACAAGGCCTTCAAATTCCAGTTCAACTTCAAATTTGCCACAATCACCATTAATTTTCACAAACTGCACTTTAAATTTAAAACTGATAGGGCAATAAGGATCAGGCATCTCCGCTTCTAATTTCCCTGCTGACCCGTTTTGGTTTTGCTCACAAGGCTGAATGAAGGTGGAATTGATCTGAAGTGGATTTACAGCAAATATTGCACGATCGTAATAAAGCATTTCCCTGGATCCTTCGGGGCCAGGCATCATCTGACTCCAATACATCGCTTCAATGTTTAGAGAACGTAAAGGTTCTGAAAACCGATTGTTAAACGCGTTGTTTATACCTGCCATTAACTCCAGATAATTATTGTTTTCTGCATTCAGCTCATTGCATCTCGCTTCTGAATAAGATCCCTTTCCTTCACCACTCATACTGGCATATTTTTTTTCAATCTCTGCTATTTTACTTTCGTGATTTGTTTCGATTGATGTTTTATCCATTTTGTAGGTGTGGTCAAGGTAGAATTGAGCTTCTTCCTGTACCGCGGCAATTTTATCGAGGTAAACTTTGTAAAGCTTTTCTGCTTTTCCATGTAAGGGGCCAAAAGAGAAACCGGAAGCACTTGTTTTATGTTGTATTTGTTTTTGTGATTGTTGCTGAAAGTCTGAAGAGGCGGTTGATAGCCCTCCGTTGATCTTAGCGATGATCTCCTGCATTGTATTCTTCCATTCATCCCATTCTGCTTCAAGCTTTTCTGCTTCAAACACATTTTTACATTGTGCAGGCGGGCGAAACCTTGCCGGGTTAATGTATTCGTTTGTTGTTGGCCGGTATCGGTTAAGCAGGTTGCTGTAATCGAGTTTAATGCCTTTGCGTTGTGCAAACTCATTTGTTTTATCACTGTAAGAACCTTTTATACTTTTTTGAATAAAGGCCGTTGCCTCACCATTCTTTCCTTCTTTTTCTGCAATAATAGCCCTCGTGTAATTGGCCTGTGGATGATAGGCGTAGATTTTTATACATGAGTCGAGCACAGTTTTGCTGTTGCTTATTTCACCTAGGGCATAAAGCGCCTGACCCAGGTTGTTGAGAATGGTTGTATTAACTGGATATTTGGTTTTGAGATAACGGTGGAGCGGCAATGCCCTTGCTTCAGCATGCGCCAGGTTCATAATTCCTGTTAAATTACTGATGATATAGTCATTGGTTGGTGCCATACTTGCTGCCTTTGATAAACACCAAAGCGCTTCTTTTGTCGCTCCTTTATAATAAAGCCAGATGCCAAGGTCAGCAAGATCAACTGGTGCTGATTTTACTTTTGCATAAATAATCTGTGTGTTTTTTGTTTGTTGCTGATCAAGATTTTTTTCAACGTCGTTCTGTAGCTCATTCAAATAGCCGACAATAGTTGAGGCTGTAAGCCTGATAGAAAGTGCTTTCGCTTTTATTTTGCTATTAACAGCTGCAGGTAATTGTGCCACATTTTTTAGTTGCGAAACATCAGTTTGTTTAAAGCCTTTCGAAGGTTCATTTTTATAGATGTCATATGCTTTGATTTCGATTACAGGCTTTATTGCTATTGGTTTTGCTGGCGGAGTGGCTTTAGCTTGTGCAACAGGTTGATTAGGTTCTTTACCTAGGATGTTCTTTAGGACATTAAAATCGATAGCCTTTATAATGTCAGCCATAAATTTTGCTACCACCGGATCGTTATGATTTCCTCTGATGTATACCGTAAAGAATTGTGGGGCAGATCGTGGTAGTTTTTTATTGAAATATGCCGGGTTGGGTTTGATCAGTATCTTTGCGAAAGGGTCATCCTCAGTAGTAAACAGGTATGATAAACCATCCTTTGGATCCATTTTTACAATGGCATATTGATTCAGCTCCGTTGCAGGCATCTTTAGCAAATCATCAACTTTATCAAAGACCGGCTTGTATCTTTTGTCAATTTCAGCCAGCTGTTTTCCATACCTTTCTTTTGAAGGCAGGTAATCCATCTTCATATATCGTTGAAGCTTGTCTGCATCATTTTTATATTCAGTTTCTTTAAATCCTTTCTCAATCTCAATATTCTTAAGTACGTCTTTTATACCTGATGCATCCATATCCATCTGTACAGATAAATTCTTTTTCCTTTTTTCCAGGAATTCTTTCTTGGTTACATATGCCCAGGGAAGTTTGCCATCATAAGTAATTAGCCAGGCATTGCTTTTGCCCGTTCCCCCAAGAACAAGGGGAATCTTTTTTTCATCGAAATAATAATATCCATCTTTAAGCCTCGGCATTTGGCTTAGCACATTGAATCCTTCCTGGAGTTCCCTGTCTCCTTGGGCTGTATCATAAATTTCATCAAAAAAGGAATTAATGCCAATAGAAAAGTAGCTTTCTGTTTCCCCTGCTGTTTTAATCATGTTGCCATCACAGTAAGACTCTAATGGGATGATACTGTAAGTATAACTATTAACCGGCATATTCGATTCCGATCGATTGTAGCCACCGTTAGCAGTTGCATTCACTGCGATGGGGGAATACTTTGATTTGATCATGCTGTTGATGAAGGCCACTGTTTTTTTCTCTTTTGCCAGATCTGCTGCGGCCACACCTTGCATCCCTCCGCTGGTTTCTTTCCAGGTTCCTGGTTTTTGAAGTAAGGATTCAGTTGTACAATTTTGTCCAAACGAATAGATGGAACTGAAAACAATAATAGAGGTTAGTAGGTGCTTCATGTTTATTATTTAATCAAACGATTCTTTACTAAATGTCTTGATTTATTTTACTCGACTTAAAAAATCTCAAGTTGAATAGGTAGCGACATTGCAGGTTGATAGTTTTCCAATGTAATAAATAAAGTCTTAGCTAGTTAAACTTGGCAGGTATTTTTTGTTTATACACTTTGATAAACTTCAGGTGCCAGTAAGCACATCAGTAAAACAATTGGCATTTTAACTACTTTAGGGGCTCTTAAAGAAGATCAATAGTTTATTCCCCGTATATGTTACTAAGAATTCAATCCATACCGACTAAAAAATTAATTGGTAAACACCTTGCTATGTCATTAATTGATAACAGAACTGGGGAATTATGGCGGAGTTTCATGCATCAGTACAAAGAAATATCCAACGCGATTAATACTGATCTGATTTCAATGCAAGTTTACGAGGCTTCTTACAGTTTTGAAGATTTTGATCCAGGTGCAGTTTTTGAAAAGTGGGCAGCGGTTGAGGTTACTGATTTTAATAGGATACCTGATGGAATGGAAACATTTTTATTGGAAGAGGGTCTTTATGCAGTGTTTTTACATAAAGGAGCAGCAAGCACCGGAGCAAAAACCTTTCAATATATTTTTGGGGTATGGTTGCCAGAGTCGGATTATGTACTCGATAACCGACCTCATTTTGAAGTTCTTGGCAAAAAATATAAAAATGATGACCCTGAATCGGAAGAAGAAATATGGATTCCGATAAAAGCTAAAAGAAAGGATTAGGTAATTTAACTCCCAGCAACTAATAAGTTGTTGCTTAGTAGGTCATAATATCAAGTTTTGAATATTTTTAAGACTATTATATTAAAATTTAAGTGAATGAGTTATTTTAATGAAATACTAAAGGTTGTCCATCTGAATTAAAAAATATTTTGCTAATTCAAATGATTAATCTACCTTAGCTCTAGGAAAAAGAGTATAAGTTATATTTTATATTCCTTCCATTATTCTTTTTCTTTTGGTTTAGGTTAAATTAAAGGAGTTGATTCTTCCCAGGTTTCAACTCCTTTTTTTTGTAAGAATTCAGAAGAGATTTATTTATAAAAAAACGTCCCGGTGTTGCCGGGACGTTTTCTATTTAAGTGCAATCAAGCTTATTTTTTACGTTGTTGAGCCGCTTGCTGCTGTTTAGTCATTTCTTCTAAACGCATTTGCCATTTCGATTTTTTGTTGGCATTTGGACGTTTTTTATTCTCCTGAATTTTAGCGTGAATCGCATCCTGATTAATGAACTTACCAATAATAAATTGCTGAGCAAAGGTTATTATGTTAGCACAGAAATAATAGAAGTTCAAACCTGCAGGGAAACTGTTCAGTGCTCCCAGGAATACAATTGGCATAATGTAACCAATGTATTTCATTTGACCTGTAACACCAGAAATACGGTTGTTCATCCAGGTATAGATCAGGGTTGAAATAGTCATCAACACACACATTAAGCTTAAGTGACTACCTAAAAACGGAATATTAACACCAAAGTTAATTACTGAATCGTAGGTCGAAAGGTCATTCATCCATAAGAATGGTTGCTGACGCAGCTCAAATGAAGCAGGGAAGAAGCGGAAGAAAGCCAACAATATTGGCATTTGAAGCAATAATGGAATACAACCTGCCAATGGATTAACGCCAGCTTGTTTGTAGAGCTTCATGTACTCCTGTTGCAGTTTGGTTTGATCCTCTTCACCCACCTTTTCTTTTATCGCATCCATTTCTGGTTTTAAAGCGCGCATTTTCGCCTGCGACATGTAGGAAGTATAAGTGATCGGTAATAAAACTAATTTTAACACCACAGTTAAAATCAGGATGATGATACCAAAGTTCAGGTTAAAGTTATTAGCAAGGAAGTTAAACAATGGAATAACCGCCCAACGGTTAATCCAGCCTAAAGGTCCCCAACCTAAATTCACTTGTTTTTCTAAATCATAACCCACATTTTTAAGTTGGTTAAACTGATTAGGGCCGAAATAGAATTTGAAGTTTAGCTGATCAATTGGTTTAGCAGTATAGGGAACCACTAAATCGGCAGATAAATTTTTAAGAGCCGGTTTGGTTAAATCGGTAACTGTATTTAATGTACTGCCTTGAAATTTATCCTGAGCAATTAATACTGAAGAGAAAAAATGCTGTTTAAACGAAACCCATTTTAAAGGTTCTTCAGGTTTTTCCTCTTTGTCTTTAGATTCAGAAAGATAGTCTATATCACCGTTTTCTTGTCGGTAATATACTGTGGTGAAACTTTGCTCGTTCTTTTTATCTTTTTCCTGTTGTTTTAAATCGCTTTTCCACTCCAGGTTCAGAGCTTTAGCGCTTGGTGAAATCAACTGATTCATTCCAACCAGTGTAACACCATAATTCAGTAAATAACTTTCGCCTTTAAGTGAATAAACATAATCAACATATTGAGTAGGCGAGAAGGTCAAACGCATGGTAACGCTGTTTGAATCTTTGCCTGCTACAGTAAATGAAGAACCAACAGGTTGGAAAAATTCATCGTTAGTATTTACATTCTTACTGGTTAATGGAAGCTTAAAGCCGAAACGGTTATCATCGCCATTAAATAACACAACCGGTTTTCCGTCAAATGTTTTCTGACCTTTAATTTCAGTTGAATATACGCGACCACCTTTTGTTGAAAGGGTAACTTTAATCTTTTCGTTTTCGAGCGTAATAAATTGCTGCGTTTTAACAACCGACGAATCGGCGGTCGTTGCAACGCTTTTATTGGCAGCTACAGGAGTAGGTTTAATGCCTGCTTTTGCATTCTTGATTGAATCAGTTTGATGCTGATATTGTTTCACTTCAGCCTCATTTGGCTTCATGAAATAGCCCCATCCTAACAGGATGGCAGCTATCAACATCATACCGGTAAGCGTGTTTCTATCCATTTATCGGGTTCTTAAATACTATTTAGCTTTTTTTGGGTTATTCTCGTAATGATATGTTTTTGCAGCTTCTACAAACTTAACAAATAAAGGATGCGGATTAGCTACTGTACTTCTTAATTCAGGGTGAAACTGACCACCAACAAAATAAGGGTGATTTTTTAATTCGATAATCTCAACCAAGCCAGAATCAGGATTAATGCCAGAGGTTAACATTCCTGCATCATTGAATTGTTGCAAGTAAGCGTTGTTGAATTCATAACGATGACGGTGGCGTTCAGAAATTCTTGATTTTCCGTAAGCTGCAAACGCTTTAGAACCCTTTTTGATTTCACAAGGGTAAGAACCCAAACGCATGGTTCCTCCCATTTCCGTTATCTGCTTTTGCTCCTCCATTAAGTTGATCACTGCATTTGAGGTATCAGGATTCATTTCCAATGAATGAGCATCTTTCATGTTCAATACGTTTCGCGCAAATTCAATTACCGCACACTGCATACCTAAACAGATACCAAAGAATGGAACATTGTTTTCGCGAACATATTTAATGGCTTCAATCTTACCTTCAATACCACGATTACCAAAACCTGGTGCTACCAGAACACCATCAAGTAAACCTAATTTCTCCTGAACGTTTTCTGCAGTGATATGTTCCGAGTGAATATATTGCAAGTTTACCTTACACTCGTTTTGAGCTCCGGCATGAATAAACGATTCACAAATTGATTTGTAAGCATCAGGTAGTTCAACGTATTTTCCAACCAAACCGATTTTCACCTCTGAAGTAGGGTTTTTCAGCTTACCTAAGAAAGCTTTCCAAGACTCTAAATTAGGTTCATCTTTAATTGGAAGTTTAAGTTTAGTAAGTACGATACGGTCTAATTGCTCTTTTAACATCAATAACGGAACGTCATAAATAGTTGAAGCATCAGCTGATTCAATTACCGCATTTACGTTAACGTTACAGAACAAAGCGATCTTTTTGCGTAGATCTTGCGTCATTCTATGTTCGGTACGGCAAACCAAAATATCTGGGTGCACACCGTACTCCATTAACATTTTTACTGAGTGCTGAGTAGGCTTGGTTTTAAGCTCACCTGCAGCAGCCAAATAAGGCAATAGGGTTAGGTGGATTACCAGAGTGTTGGTTGAACCATGTTCCCAACGGAACTGACGTACAGCCTCGATATAAGGCAATGATTCAATATCGCCTACGGTTCCACCAAGTTCAGTGATAACAATATCATATTCGCCGGTGTCACCTAAGCGCTGAATATTGGCTTTAATCTCATCTGTAATATGTGGTACCACCTGAACGGTCTTACCTAAATAATCGCCTCTGCGTTCTTTATTAATTACATTCTGATAAATGCGGCCGGTGGTTACGTTGTTGGCCTGCGATGTTGGAACATTTAAGAAACGCTCATAATGACCCAAGTCAAGATCGGTTTCTGCGCCATCTTCGGTTACATAACATTCTCCATGTTCATATGGATTTAAGGTTCCAGGGTCGATATTAATGTATGGATCCAGTTTTTGGATGGTTACCCTGTATCCTCTCGACTGTAATAATTTAGCTAATGAAGCTGAAATAATTCCTTTCCCTAACGACGAGGTAACACCCCCCGTAACAAAAACGTATTTAGTCATAATCTGAATTGATGGCTGCTGGTTACGGGTTGCAAAAGTACGAAAAATAATGGTTCTACTGTCTATTCATTGTAAATAACCTGCATTATATTTTAAAAAATTGATAGAAAATGAGATAGGTCTGTAAAACTATATTTTTTATCATGCTATTTACCTTTTTGAATCAAATGAAACTATCTTAGTAAAACCTAATTCTTTGCATTTTTTGGTCTACGGCTATTGACCCTGGGATGAAAATTAAAGACTTTGGGTTTATTTAATATTCATTGTTGAATTAGCAGAATGAATGGTAGAACTACGTAATATTTGAAATAAGATTTATGGCAGCCCACGAAATAAATACTTGTCCAAGATGTAATTCTTCATTTGAATGCAAAGCAGGTTCAATAACCCAATGCCAGTGTTATGGACTTACATTTACGGCAGAGGAAAAAGATCTAGTTGCTGATAATTATACAGATTGTTTATGCCGAAAATGTTTGTTGGAACTTAAACGGGAGGCAAAATATCGTTCATTGACAGAAAAAAAGGAACAAATGAACAGCATTTTAAAAACGCGTTAAAGAAAAGTATTAAATAAAAAAGGTGTTCCGATTTGTCGAAACACCTGTTAAAGTTCTTTATTAACTCTTATTCGTAAATGAATTCCCCGAACTCAGATTTGATAGTCACTTTTTTAGCTTCACTGGCTTCTACACGACCAACAATCTGAGCATCAATATTAAACTCTTTACTAATGTTTATAATATCGGTAGCAATTTCTGCTGAAACATAAAGTTCCATACGGTGACCCATGTTAAATACTTTATACATTTCTTTCCAATCAGTGCCCGATTGTTCATGAATTAATTTGAACAAAGGAGGAACTGGGAATAGGTTATCTTTTATAACATGCACATTATCTATGAAATGTAATACTTTGGTTTGAGCTCCGCCACTGCAATGAACCATACCGTTAATTTGCTTACGATATTTTTCTAAGATCTTTTTAATAACCGGCGCATAAGTACGGGTAGGAGAGAGCACCAGTTTACCTGCGTCAATAGTGCCAAATCCGGGAACATCAACTTTATCGGTCAAATTTTTATTTCCAGAGAAAACCAGATCTGAGGGAACCTGAGGATCGAAGCTTTCAGGATAATTTTGAGCAATGGTTTTGTTGAATACGTCATGACGAGCTGAGGTCAGTCCATTACTTCCCATACCGCCATTATATTCCGATTCGTAAGAGGCTATTCCATATGAAGCCAGGCCAACAATAACATCACCCGCTTTAATTCGATCATTCGAGATCACATCTTCACGTTTCATACGGCATGTAACGGTCGAATCAACTATAATGGTACGAACCAAATCGCCCACATCAGCGGTTTCACCACCAGTTGAAAAGATACTTATGCCATGCTCTCTTAAATCAGCTAAAATTTCTTCCGTTCCATTAATAATGGCTGCGATCACTTCACCCGGAATCAGGTTCTTATTACGGCCAATTGTTGAAGAAAGCAAGATATTATCCACAGCACCTACACAAAGCAAATCATCAATGTTCATGATGATGGCATCTTGTGCAATGCCTTTCCAAACGCTTATATCACCGGTTTCCTTCCAATAGGTATAAGCCAGTGATGATTTGGTTCCAGCCCCGTCGGCGTGCATGATATTACAGTAATCGGAATCTCCACCAATAATGTCTGGAATAATTTTGCAAAAGGCTTTAGGGAAAATTCCTTTATCAATATTTTGAATAGCAGCGTGTACATCTTCTTTCGAAGCTGATACACCTCTTAAATTATATCGGGCATCTGTTTGCATAGCGCAAAGATAGAATTTTTGATTAATGACTTAAGAATCCCTTTCAAATAAGCATTTGGGTTTTCAATTTCCAAGATTTAAAGCTCCGTATTGGCACTTTTTCAATAAGGTTAAGGCCACCTTAAATCAATTGTTTAGGATCCGTAACTAATTAGAAAAATGTATAAATTGAAATAATGACTGAATAATCATTCATAAATTTTTTTAATTTGAAATTCAATATATTATGCATGCATTTGATGTGGTTGATTTGTTTTGAATACTTAAAGGCTGATTTTTGAAGTTTAAACAGCTAATAACTCGTTTATTATTAGTAAATTAATTAAATCGATTAAATCAAATTATGAAGAAAATTTTACTTTCGGCATTAATGCTTGGAGCGTTAAGTACCGTGGCATTTGCACAAAGCAAAGATGTTGAACCAAAGGAAGGTAGGGGTTGGTATATTAAAGGTGGTGCCAGCTATTTTATCACCGTAACTCCGGTTGAATTTCCAAATGTGGGTACACTTCAGCCACGAATCAGCACCGGATCATTGATTCTTACCGTAGTAAATGGAACAAATACCCTTAAAGAGGTTTTAAGTACTGATAAAACTATTACCGGCTCATTTGGACAAGGATATCGATTCAATGCCACTCCTGGATACAGTTTTAATAAACATATTGCACTTGAAGTTGGACTTCATTTCTTCCATAGCGATACACATCAAATGGCTATGAAAACATTGACAGATGACGTAACCCCAGCTCAGGCGGGAACAACAGCATTAAGTATTGATGCCACTGGAAGAGTTTATGCATTTGATATTTCTCCAAACCTTGTATTCAAACTTCCATTGAATAATGGTTTCGAACCTTATTCTAAAGTAGGAGTGATAGTGCCTATTCATGGACGCTTAAAGATCAGTACAGACATTTATGACCGATATGGAGCTACCACGGGTGGTGCTATTGCCAATTTAAATTTGCATCGTGAAGAAGAAATTGAACCCCGAGCAACTATAGGTTTTTTAGGTGCGTTAGGTATCAATTATCCTGTTGCAAAGAAGGTTAAAGCTTATGCAGAGGTTGAGTACAGAAATATAGCGGTGAGCAGCAAAGGCAAAGAAGTTACTGCCTATAGTGGTACTGGGGTAAGTAGGGTAAATGGGCAGCCGGTGACACTTGCATATGAAAATTTAGAGCAGGGAGAAAAATTTACCGATTATAAAACCAGCTTAAACACTTCTTCAAACACCGAATACACGTTAGGGACTACTACTCGCAATCCTAATTTTGATAAAACGAAAAATGCAGAAGATCTTCGATCTTATATTAACATCGGAGGTTTAGGCTTTAGTGTAGGTGTTAAGGTTAATTTTTAAATTTCGTTATAAATTATAGACCCTAATAAATGAAAATATCCTTGTTGTATAAATTCAACAAGGATATTTTCGTTATGAAAGGTTAGGGGAATTACACTGCTTCTGCAATAACTTCTGTAACTTCAGGCACCATTCTTTTCAATAAGTTTTCGATACCTGCTTTAAGTGTAATGGTTGATGAAGGACATCCGCTGCAAGAACCCTTAAGCTCAACAGTAACAACACCAGCTTCATCAAATGACTTATAGTGAATAGCACCACCGTCTTGTTCAACTGCCGGACGAACATAATCATGTAAAATTTGTTGGATTTTCTTTTCTGTTTCTGTTCCTTCAAAAATTACTTCCTCATTGTGATCGTTAACAATCTTAAGTTCTGATTCAACAGCGCCTTTAACAAACTCCTTTAAGATAGGAATAAGATCTTCCCAGTCAGATCCAGCAACTTTAGTAATTGTTACAAAATTGCTCGCAAAAAACACCCCGTCCACAAAAGAGAATTTGAATAATTCTTTAGCGAAAGGAGACTCCTGAGCACTTTCTTTAGTAGCAAAATCCTTACTTCCGTTAATTAAAAGCTTATTGGTAATAAACTTCATAGTAGCCGGATTAGGTGTTATCTCGGTATATACGTTTACAGTGGCTGTTAAACTCATTCTCTTAATATTTATTTAGAATAAGTACAAAGATAAGTAAAAAAGGTTTTAGGGAAATTCAGTTTTTAGATTTTAGCTTTAAAATGACATTTTATGACTTACTACTTAGAGTATCTTTTCGAAACATATACTATTAGTTACGCCAATATATTGGCCATAATTTGGAATTACAGCGAAATTATTTTTTTCGTAAAGCCTTATCGCTTCAGGTTGATTTTTTCCGGTTTCTAATACCAAACCTGGATAATTTAATTCTTCAGCCCACAGCTCTAATTCATTCAGAATAATCGACGCAATTCCCTTTCTTCTAAATTCGGGTTTTACAAACATTCTTTTAACTTCCATTCGATCATCTGAAAAGGCCTTGATTGCACCGCAACCTACTGGAGTATGATCGCTATAAACAACAATTGCATGTTTGATAAGGTTTATTTTATTAAACTGATGATAAAATGCATGCTCATCACCATCTCTTATTGCTAAATCTTCGTCAAGCAAGGCAACCAGAGACTTAAAATCGTCATTTTCTGATGTAACGCGTTTAATAGTTGTCATTTGAACAATAAATTAAATTGAATATGTAGCGTTTTAGCTGAATTTAAACAAAAAACCCTTGCCAATATTTAAATTGACAAGGATTTAAAACTTATAATTCAAATTATTATTTAATAAATAACAATTCGCGGAACTTAGGCAAAGGCCATTGAGCATCATCAACGATAAGCTCTAATTTATCAACATGGTAACGGATCGTTTCAAAGAAAGATTTTACTTTTTCATCGTAAGCGATAGCCATTTCACGTGCATCAGTTAATACGTTAGCCTTTTTACGTGCTTCGATCATATCGTAAACAGCTTTTTTGATTGTAGAAACCCGCTCAGAAATTTCAGTAATGATCTCTAACTGGCTAGCTGATAAAGCACCGTTTAAGCCAATTTCTTTTAAACCTTTAACGTTATCGATCAATCTGGTTTGATAGTTTAACGCAGCAGGAATAATTTGGCTGGTTACAAGATCTCCCATGATACGTGCTTCAATTTGGATTTTCTTAGTATAGTTTTCTAAGAAGATCTCATGACGAGCATGTAATTCGCGCTCAGTGAAGATGTGTTGTTTCTCGAATAACTCAGCGGTTTTTTCAGTTATTAAAACATCTAACGCTTTTGGAGTAGTTTTGATGTTTGATAAGCCACGAGAAGCAGCTTCCTGTGCCCACTCATCGCTATAACCGTTACCTTCAAAACGAATGCTTTTAGATTCTTTGATGTATTGACGAATAATTTTCATGATCGCCACATCTTTTTTCTCACCTTTCTTAACCAATTTGTCTACATCTTGCTTGAAAATGGTTAACTGCTCAGCAACAATTGCATTTAATACAGTCATTGGCGCAGCAGAGTTAGCTGATGAACCTACAGCACGGAATTCAAATTTGTTTCCTGTGAAGGCGAATGGAGAAGTACGGTTACGGTCGGTATTATCTAATAAGATCTGAGGGATTTTAGGAATATTCAAACCTAAAGCGCCAGAAAGATCTTTTTTCTTACGGTTAACAACATGTGATGATTCGATCTCATCTAATACCTCGTTTAATTGCTCACCTAAGAAAATAGAGATAATTGCAGGAGGAGCTTCGTTAGCACCTAAACGGTGGTCATTGTTAACTGAAGCAATTGATGAGCGTAATAAATCAGCATGGTTATGAACAGCTTTAACGGTATTAACAAAGAATGTTAAGAACATTAAGTTGTTTTTAGGCGTTTTACCCGGAGCTAATAAGTTTTTACCGGTATTTGTAATCAATGACCAGTTATTGTGCTTACCAGAACCATTGATTCCAGCAAATGGTTTTTCGTGTAATAAAACTTTAAGTTTATGACGACGAGCAACTTTATCCATCAGATCCATCAACAATTGGTTGTGGTCAATAGCTAAGTTGATCTCTTCGTAAATAGGAGCACACTCGAACTGGCCAGGAGCCACCTCATTGTGACGAGTTTTTAATGGAATACCTAATTTTAAAGCTTCTGTTTCAAAATCTAACATGAAGGCATATACACGCTCAGGAATTGAACCAAAATAGTGGTCTTCTAATTGTTGGTTACGAGCCGACTCATGACCAAACAATGTACGACCTGTTGCTACTAAGTCAGGACGAGCGAAGAATAGATCTTCATCAACAACAAAATACTCTTGTTCAATACCTAAAGATGAATTTACTTTAGTTACCGCTTTGTCGAAATACTGACAAACTGCTGTAGCTGCTTTATCTAAAGAGTTTAAGGCTTTTAATAAAGGAGCTTTAAAATCAAGCGCTTCACCGGTATAAGAAACAAATACAGTAGGAATACATAAGGTTAAACCTGAACCACTTTCCATGATGAAAGCTGGAGAAGATGGATCCCAGGCAGTATAACCACGAGCTTCGAAAGTTGAACGGATACCACCGTTAGGGAACGAAGAAGCATCAGGTTCTTGTTGAACTAAAGCATCTCCGCTAAATTTCTCAATTGCCTTACCATCCGCAGTAGGCTCAAAGAATGAATCGTGTTTTTCAGCAGTAGTACCAGTTAAAGGTTGGAACCAGTGTGTATAGTGAGTAACACCTCTACCCATTGACCATGATTTTAAACCAGCAGCAATTTGCTCAGCCATGGTTCTATCAACAGGTATACCTAATTCGATAGAACTCATTACACTTTGATAAGCCTCTTTTGAAAGAAATTCTTTCATTTTGTTCTTATCAAAAACATTTGACCCGAAGAAATCAGAAATTTTTGTTGATGGAGGAGTAACTCTAACAACTGGTCTGCTCATGGCAGCTTCTAATGCTTTAAAACGAAGTAGAGACATTCTTTTTATAATTTAAGTTAGATTTTGTGTTGTTTCAAGACAAAAATAGTTTAATGATTTATTTTTGCAAGAGATTTTTCGATTTTTTTTATAATTTTTTGATAAAAATTGAAATAATTCCTGTTTTGTCATTAAAAAAAATATAAAAATTGATATTTATCAGGTTAAAGATTCTCTTTTTTGTTGAAAGGATGATTTTGAGTATTTAGTCAAAAATCTAAAGCTCGTATTGATAATTTTGATACATTTTATTTCAAACAGTATAATTATTAATAGCAACTAAGTATAATTTTATCAAATTCATATAAATAAGCTTAAATACCCATCCACATTTTTTCATTTTTTGGTAATTTTTATAAACCAGATAATTAATTGATAAAGGATAATTATTTATGAAAAAATCCATGCTATTAAGCTTTTTTAATAAAAAAATAGATTGATTTGATAAAATTTGGAGAAAAGGAATAAAATATAAATTGAGGGCGAAAACTAAGCAATTGCATTTTTTATAACTGAGAACTAGCTAAATAGCCCATCAATGCTGCTTTGTGTTTTTATTTATAAGGATTATTTATTTAATTTGCACTCGCTTTAAGGAGCTGCACCCATAGCTCAGCTGGATAGAGCAACGGTTTTCTAAACCGTCGGTCTCAGGTTCGAATCCTGATGGGTGTACAACTAATCTTTATAACCCTTGTAGATTAAAATTCACAAGGGTTTTTTATTTGTCTGTATTCTGCTATTAAGCCACACTTCTTAAATACACCTTTCAATAATTTCTCACTTCCTGAAATCCCTGATTAATAGTCTATTGTTGAAAATCAATGTCATTTGTAGCTAAATTTCTGTAAATTCAAAAGTTGAGTTGAATTAATCGATCTAATTACCTTTCAAAACTGCACCTACATGCAAGAGAAATTATTAATCTTCTTAATTGACGATGACGTTGATGATCATGAAGTTTTTTCTATTGCACTTGAAGATATTCTGCCTTTAGCTGAATGTGTATTTGCACTAGATGGATTTTATGCCCTTCAAAAAATCAATGACGATGCTGATTTTTCACCCAATTTTATCTTCATAGATATAAATATGCCGCGGATGAATGGTATTCAATGTTTGAAGGAGATAAAAAAAATTCCCCACTTAAAGCATATACCTATATATATGTACTCTACATCAGCCGAACCGCCGATAGTGGAAGAGTGTATAAATTCGGGAGCTTGCGGTTTCATAAAAAAAGAGGTAAGTATTGCCGATTTACAAAATAAACTTTGTGAAATCTTTTTAAATATTCAACTGCTTCCCAATAAATGAAAAAGCAGAGCAATAAGAACGCTACTATTTTTTTATTGAATGGCGGAGAAATGGGGGCGTTAATAAGAAGTTTCGATTGGAGTAAAACTCCGTTGGGGCCATTGGAAAAATGGTCAGACAGCCATAAGAGTATTGTTAGCATGATGCTAGCCAACCGATTTCCTCTATTATTATGGTGGGGAAAGGATTTTATACAAATTTATAATGATGCCTATATACCCATCCCTGGTTTAAAACATCCAAAGGCTTTAGGACAACCGGCTAAAGAATGCTGGACAGAAATATGGGAAGTTATAGGCACCTTGATTGAAACTCCTTTTCGCGGAGGACCTGCTACCTGGATGGATGATATCTTATTAGAAGTTAACCGTAAAGGTTTTTTTGAAGAAACTCATTTTACCATTGCATACAGCCCGGTGCCTGACCCTGAGGCCACTAACGGAATTGGCGGTGTTTTGGCAACAGTGAATGAAATTACTGCTCAAATAATCGGCGAACGAAGAATAGCCCTGCTTCGCGATCTGGCTGCAAAATCATTTGAGGCCCGCACACAAAAAGAGGCCTGTGTAATTGCAGCCGATACTTTAACGTTTTATTCTAAAGATATTCCCTTTGCCATTTTCTATCTTTTATCGGATGATAAAAAAGAATTACTTCTGGCAGCTGTATCAAATTTAAAGGAAGATGAATTAATAAGTCCTGTACAGGTAAATATTCAACAGCTAAGGCAAAATGATGGTTGGAATTTTTCATCAGTACTTGAAACCGGAAAAACTCATTTGCAGGAAAATATCCAGTCTTTATTCAGGGAAGTTCCTCAAGGACCTTGGTCTGATGCTCCAAATTCTTCTGTTTTAATACCCATTCAAGGAAAAAAGCAAAATGATATGGCTGGAATATTAATTTGTGGGATTAGCTCGAGGATCAAATTTGATGATAAATACACCGATTTTTTCGAATTACTTTCATCACAAGTATCAAATGCCATTAATACGGCCAACGCCATTGAAGAAGAACGAAAGCGGGCGGAAAGACTGGAGGAGATCGATAAAGCCAAAACGGTGTTTTTTTCAAACATTAGTCATGAATTTCGCACACCGCTGACGCTGATTCTCGGAAGTATTGAAGAGGCTCTGAAAGATCCCCAGACAATTCCTGCAAACCAAGACCGGCTTGAAATCTCACATCGCAATGCGATGCGTTTGCACAAACTGGTAAATAATTTACTGGATTTTAGCCGTATAGAAAGCAATCAACAGAAAGCCAATTTTGTGCAAACAGATATTGCTGCATTTACTGAAAACCTGGCTTCCAATTTCAGGTCAATTATTGAAAATGGCGGTCTCCAGTTTAAAATTTTAATCGAAGATGGGATCAAAAATGTGCTTATTGATAAGCAAATGTGGGAAAAGGTGGTCTTTAACTTATTGTCGAACGCCTTTAAATTCACATTACACGGTACTATAACCATTAATCTTTATACAAAAAAAAAGAAGTTAGTCCTCGAAGTTAAAGATACAGGAGTGGGAATTCCGGAAAAAGAGCTGCCATTTATGTTTGAAAGATTCCATCGGGTTGAACATACACAAGGTAGAACATATGAAGGAACCGGTATTGGTTTGTCACTGATTAAAGAATTGATAAAACTGCATGATGGTACCATTTCAGTTAAAAGTAAATTTGGGCATGGAAGTATTTTCACAGTAAGTATTCCAATAGTTAAAGGTCATTTAGCAACAGAACACCTGTCAGAATTTGATCAAAACATTGATGAGACATTCGCCGACCAATTTTTAAATGAAATCAACTCGATAATTAATCAGTCTGACAATGATCCAGTATTAACTTTCCAGACCAGTAATCAGGCGCCCACCATTTTAGTTGTAGATGATAATGCCGATATGCGCAGGCATCTTCAATTCTTATTAAGAAAGGACTTTAATGTTGTTATGGCTAGTAATGGAAAGGAAGCATTTGAACTGGCAACAAAAGTTCAGCCTTCATTAATTTTAAGTGATATAATGATGCCGGAAGTAAATGGCATTGAGTTGACAAAATTAATTAAGCAAAATAAAGGAACTACCCATATCCCAGTTGTATTGCTTACCGCAAGGGCCGGAGAAGAGTCGCGGATTGAGGGATTTGAAACCGGCGCTGATGATTATTTAGTTAAACCTTTTGCTTCAAAAGAGTTGATTGCCCGTATTAAGTCGCAATTAACCATTGCAAATAAGAGAAGCCAGGTAGAAGAAAACCTAAAAAGATTTTTGATGCAGGCTCCGGCCGCCATTGCTCTATTTCATGGCCCTGAACTTATTTACACTCTTGCGAATATGCTTTATCAAAAGTTATTTGGACGAACTGAAGAGGAATTGATCGGCCATAGTGTTAAAGAGGTTTTCCCCGAAGCAGCCGACCAAGGTATTTATGAAATATTCGAGCTGGTTTATTCATCCAAAGAAACCTATACCGGCCATGAGTTTAAAGCTACACTTAAAGATAAGGGGCAAGATAAACAGGGATACTATGATTTTGTGATCCATCCGATAAAAGATGAAGTAGGAAATGTTACTGATTTAATGGTACATGTGGTGGAAACTACAGCTTCGGTAATTGCCCGAAAGAAAATGGAAGAAAGCAAAACCCAGTTGGAAGAACGGGAAATGCAATTAAACACAATGGCCAATGCAATGCCTCAATTGGTTTGGATCGCAGATGCGAATGGTGAGGTATCGTACTATAATAACCGTATCAACGATTATAAGGTTGGAGGTAAAAACACTAACAATGTTTGGAACTGGGAAGATATTATTCACCCTGATGATTTAGAAAAAACTGTTGATACATGGAATAAAGCATTTTCAAATCATGCAGTTTATGAGCAAGAGCATCGTTTGAAAATGACTGATAATTCATATAAATGGCATTTAAGTCGAGCCTATCCACAGGTAAATGAGGATGGGAATGTTATTAAATGGTACGGTACAGCCACAGATATTAATGCTCAAAAAGAATTTGCTGTAACATTAGAGAATACGGTAAAAGACCGAACACTTGAACTTAATAATCAAAACTTATTGCTTCATCAGCAAAATGACCTTATAAAAAAGGTTTTTGATTCGACTTTTGATTTTATTGTTGTTTACGATACAGAAATGAGAGTGGTTTCTATTAACAAACCCGCCCTTAGTTTTTTAAAGAAGGAAGAAAAAGATGTAGTAGGGAAGAAAATACTGGAAATCTCTCCTGGATTTGAAAAAACTAAAATGTACAAAGATTTACAAAAGGCAATAAATGGTAAAACATTACACAACGAGGTTTATCAATCAGAAATTACCGGAACATTTTATGAGAATTTCCTGATACCACTGCTTACTCCGAAAGATGAAGTTTATGCAGTTCTTATGGTAGCGCATGATAATTCAACGTTTGTACGTTCGGCTGAAAAACTTAAGGAAAAGAACGAAGAACTTGATTTTACAAGGTTATTCCTGCAACAAATAATTGATTCTTCGGTCGAATTAATATCTGTTGTGGATAAACATCTGAATTATATAACCGTTAATAAAAAGTTCGAAATTAGTCTGGGTCTCTCCAGAGATCAAATAGCACATAAAAATCTTTTTGAAGTTACTCCGGCCGTAAAGAATACCGAAAAGCACTTTAGCATTTTAAAAGCCTTAAGGGGTGAGATTGTGCATTTGGATAAACGTCCTTCGGTAAATATTCCCCACGATTTTATCGACAGTTATTTTATGCCATTGATCATTAAAAATAAAATTGAAGGGGTTATTATAATGTCACGGAACGTAACGGATATTGTTCATTCAGAAATACTTTTGGAGCATAAAAACGAGGAGTTGGAGCGAATAAATAAAGAATTAGAATCATTTAACTATATAGCAAGTCATGATTTGCAGGAGCCACTCCGTAAAATTCAAACCTTTATTATGTTATTGGAAAAAGATCTCGACAATGCCGAATTAAGGAAAAGGTATTTCGAAAAAATAAGCTCCTCCTCAAAACGTATGTCACAGCTTATTCAAAGTGTGCTTGATTACTCTCGTCTTTCGCAAGGAACAGATGCTTTTCAGGAAACTGATCTCAACCAAATTCTGGAAAAGGTTAAATTCGATTTTGAGTTGATGATGGAAGAAAAACATGCGGAGATAATATCAGATATATTACCGGTTATCCGGGCTGTGCCTATTCAAATGCAACAGTTATTCACCAATATTATCAGCAATTCACTTAAATTTTCAATAGATTCACCAGTAATAATTATCAATACCCGAATTGTTAATGGAAATGAGATGTATTTTGCCGATAGGATTGAAATGGGTAGGCAATATGTGGAGATTAAGTTTACTGATAACGGAATAGGATTCGAAGGTGAATATAGTGAGCAAATATTTCAACTTTTTCAGCGCCTCCATGCTCAAACCGAATACACCGGAACCGGAGTAGGATTAAGTATTGTCAGTAAGATCATTGAAAATCATAAAGGATTTATACTGGCCGAATCAATAAATAACCAGGGAGCTGTATTTACAATTTGGCTACCATACTAAAATTCAGCTGAGTTACATTTTTGTTGCTAATTTTCCACAATTAAAATATGTCTGCCGCTAAATAATATGCACTTCTATTTACAATTAGCACATTATTTGTCACATACCTTTTTATAGAAGCTTATTCTTGAGAAAAACATTAAAACAGTTGTTAAAAATTGTGTTATGGATATTTTCCATAATCGCTGTTTTATTGCTTATTGTTTCGCTGGTACTGTACGTCCCTGCCGTTCAAAACCTGGTAAAAAATAAGGCTGTTACATATCTTAAGAACAAAACAAAAACCGAGGTACGGCTCGCTTCCATTCATCTAAACTTTCCTAAAAGCATTGCCATAAAGGGGTTTTATATTGAAGACCGAAAGAAAGATACTCTTTTATATGCTGGAGAGTTGATAGTTAACATTAGCATTTTAAAGCTCCTCAATCATAAGATTGATATTCAGGAAGCACACCTTAATGATGTAACCGCCCATGTTTATCGAAAGGCACCTGATACCACCTTCAATTATGATTTTATTGTTAAATCCTTTTCAGAAGATAAGGTTAAAGAAGCAGACACCAGTAAAACTGATCCCTATAAATTTTCAATAGGCACCATTCAGCTGCAACGTATTTATTTAACATTTGATGATGAGGGTAGCGGTATTGATGCAGAACTGCGGCTCAGTAATTTAAAAGCGGGTTTTAAGGAGCTTGATTTCGAAAAGCCTACCTATCGTTTAAAAGAGCTTAAAATTGATAAAGTGTACGGCCATTATTTTCAATCACCAGGATTTATTACGTATCCACCTGATGAAATAAAAACAAATGTTAAATCCGAACCTTTACCAATGTTCGACATTAAAAACATTGCGCTATCTAGCATTGACCTTTATTATAAAGATGCCGGTTCAAAAACAGCGGCAGGACTGAAAATTGGCACTTTTAAGGCAGATATAAATGAAATTGATCTTAACCACCAACTAGTAAACATTAATTCTATTTCTCTTGATCAGAGTTCGGGAGTTTTCATTACCAACCAAAAACCAGCAACCCAACAGAAAGTACCTGAAAAGAATAACAGCCCGCCAACTAAACCTTGGGAAGTTAAAGTGGATGATTTTAATATTCAACAGACCGCTTTACAATATGACAACAATGCTATTCAGCATCTAAAAAAAGGAATAGATTATAACCACATACAGATCAGCAACTTAAATATAACTGCTAAACAACTGCTTTATTCAGAAAAGGGCCTGCAAGCTAATTTAACTGATCTGTCGATGAGTGAGCAATGCGGTTTTAAATTGTACAAACTATCTGGCGACTTTAATTATGATGACAAGCAGGCCTCTGTGAAGGAACTCGAATTCGTATCTCCTCATACTTCTATTAAAACAGATATAGCCCTTAGCTACCCTTCAATTGAAACTGTTTCAAAAAATATTGCTTTGCTCGGCATAAAGGCCGATATCCATCAATTCAAACTAGGGGTTCAGGATGTTTTATATTTCATGCCGAATTTGGCTGTTAAAAACCCGGATAAGTTGTCGGTTAATTTGGAAGCCCAGGTAAATGGCAGGGTTGACAACCTGTTGATTCGAAATCTGTTATTAAAAACCGGTTCACAAACTTTGCTTTCTTTGGATGCACATCTCATTGGATTGCCAGAAGTGAATAAAGGCCGTTTCGCCATCAATTTAAAGGAGTTTAAAACCAGCCGAACCGATATCTTCAACCTCGTACCTGCGAAAATGCTCCCAACTACGTTTAACTATCCTGCTCTTTTAAGTTTGAAAGGGAATTTTTCGGGTGCATTAACTGATTTTACCACTTCACTGAATCTTACAAGTACTTCGGGAAATGTTCAATTAAATGCAAAAATTAAAGACAGTGGTAAAAAAGGTTATGAGGTTTATAATTCTCTATTAAACATTAAGCAGTTAGATCTTGGCTACCTTTTAAAACAAGAAAAAACATTGGGTAAGGTTAGCTTGGTAGCTTCATTAAATGGCTCCGGAACATCACTTAATACGGCCAATGCTAATTTAAAAGGCACTGTATCAAAGATTGATATGTATGGGTATTCTTATAAAAATCTAAGTCTTGACGGTTCAATCAGGTCTAAAGTTATTAATATAAGAACAACTATTGCTGATCCTAATATTGCATTTAATCTTGGCGCTGGCGCCGATCTTAACGGTAAATATCCGGCTGTTAACTTAAACGGAACGATTGATAGCATGGATCTAAAAGCGCTAAATCTAAGCAGTGATGCAATAAAATTCAGAGGTGAAATTATTGCTGATCTTCCTGTGGCAGACCTGGATCACTTAAATGGAAGAGTTGACCTGATCAATTTCTTAGTGCTTAAGGATCATGCTTCTTTTCCTATCGACTCCATTATGCTAACTGCAATAAGTACATCCGATAGCAATAGCATTTATTTACAGTCGCCGGTAATTAAAGCTTCAATAAAAGGAAAATATCAATTATCGAAATTGGGAGAGTCTCTTCAGAATACGATTGATTACTACTTTAAGAAAGATAGTACTACGTATGCCAGAAAACTGGTTCCACAATATTTAGAGCTTAAAGCCCACATAATGCAGCCAAAGTTTATAAAAGAACTCTTACCTGATTTGAAACGATTTGAAGATGGCACTATTTCGGGAAAACTAAATACCTCCACGCGGCAAATAGAATTAAAAGGAAATTTTCCTTTAACTGTTTATCAGGCTATAGAATTAGATAGTTTAAAGTTTAATATCAATACTGATTCGGGAAAACTGAGCTACAATACATCTTTTGAGAAACTTGCACATCCACAACTTACGCTCCGCAAAACCCTGCTGAGCGGCGCTGCGCAAAACAATGAATTTACAGCAAGCTTAAGTATTAAAGACGGAAAGCAAAAGGAAAAGTACTTTTTGTCGGGCATATTAAGATCCCTGCCAAATTTGATGGAATTTAGTCTCGGAGAACATTTATTACTTAATTATGAACCCTGGCAAGTGGCTGAAAACAATAATCTGAGTAGTTCGAAAGCAGGCTTATTGGTAAATAACCTTGAGATTTCCAGACAAGGGCAATCTATTAAGGCAAATAGTACAGGTCAGAATGCCAATTCACCGATTGAGATCAACTTCAACAGCTTCGATTTGCAAACCCTTACCAAATTCGCTGATCAGGATAGCGCTCTTGCAACTGGTGTATTAAATGGCAATGTAGTTATTGAGAACACGTCATCAACACCTGTTTTTGTTAGTGATCTCACAGTTTCAAAATTCAGTTTCAGATCCGGCAAAGTGGGGGACGTAAACATCAAAGTAAATAATAAACAATCAAATGCCTTTGCCACTGATGTAACTATTTCGGGAGCTGGTAATGATCTTAACCTTAACGGAAACTATTTTACTGGGCCACAAAGCTCATTTGATTTGAAACTGGCTATAGGCAATTTAAACCTGAACAGTATTGAAGGCTTTACCTTTGGGCAGCTTGCAAATACTAAAGGTTCAATAAATGGCGATCTGCTAATAAATGGATCTGTGGATAAACCCAATTTAAATGGTTCGATCAATTTTAAACAGGCAGCTTTTACCATCACTCAAATCAATTCCTATTTCACACTGCCCGATGAAAAGATCGCATTCAATTCGGAAGGCATCCATTTTAACGAGTTTACTGTTCAGGATTCAGCCCAAAATGAGGCAGTAATTGACGGATCGGTTTATACCCAAAATTATAGAGACTATCGTTTCGATCTGAATGTGGCCACTCGCAACTTTCGGGTTTTAAATACCAAGCAAAGTAATGATGAACTTTATTACGGGCCTGTATACGTTGATAGCGATATTAAAATTACCGGAACTGCTGATCTGCCCAAAGTAGCAATGGATGTAAAACTCCGTGAAAAATCAATTCTTAACGTTGTTTTACCATCGGCCACACCCGATATGGAAGATCGAGAGGGCGTAATAGAATTTGTTGATATGGACCTGGTTAGAAAAGGAATTACACTTACCTATGAAGATGTAAATAAGAAGACCACCAAAACTACTTTTAAAGGGTTTGAACTCAGCGCAAACATCGAAATTGATAAAGATGCATCGCTGCACCTGATTGTTGATCAACAAAGCGGTGATAACTTACTGGTAAAAGGCACTGCACAATTAAACGCCACTATGGATTTAAGCGGCAAACTTAGCTTAACCGGCACCTATATCATCAGCGAAGGTTCATATGAACTTTCACTTTCTGGTATAATGCGTAGGAAGTTTGATATAGAAGAAGGAAGCAGCATTACCTGGACGGGAGAGCCCACTTCAGCTAATATTGATATAACTGCCGTTTATAACCTCGAAACATCAGCAATGGAGCTTTTTGAAAATCAGGTGGCCAATAGTACCAATGCTGCCGATAAAAATAAGTACAAACAAAAGTTGCCTTTTGAAATAAAGCTGAAGATCAAAGAGGAACTGATGCATCCGGAGATTGCCTTTGAATTGGATATGCCTGAAGAAGAACGGAGCCGTTATGCTATTAGTAGCACGGTTTACAATCGGATAAAACAGATAAATATTGAAGAATCGGAACTGAACAAGCAAGTACTTGGTTTATTACTGATGAACCGTTTTGTGGCATCCGACCCATTCAGCAGTTTAGAATCTTCGGGGGGCGGTGGTGTTGAGAGTATCGCACGCCAAAGTGCCAGCAAAATTTTAAGTCAGCAATTGAACGATTTAGCAGGTGACCTGATAAAAGGTGTGGACCTGACCTTCGACCTGCAGAGCGAAGAGGATTATTCAACGGGGAAGATGGAAAACAGAACGGATTTAAATGTGGGTCTTTCAAAAGAACTTTTTGGAGGGCGAACAACGGTTTATGTAGGAAGCAACTTTGGCTTAGAAGGTCAGGATGTTGAAGGACGTAAATCAACCAACATTGCAGGCGATGTATCGGTAGAATACAAACTCTCAAGAGACGGAAGGTATCGCTTGCGCGCTTACCGAAAGGATGAATATGAAAGTGTAATAGAAGGACAGGTGATAGAAACAGGGCTCGGTTTTATCTTAACCATGGATTACAATAAGTTTCGGGAGTTATTTCAAGGCAATAAGGAAAAGCAGGAGAAAACAATCAAAAGAAAAAACAAACAACAGGGACAAAAAGAAACAGATAGCTTAAAAAAAGAGCAATAGATCAAACAGTTTATGCACAAACAGTTTACAGATAGATTTTTACAATTGATATCGCCAAGGTGGTGTTGGGCAATCATGTGCATAGTGCTTGCGGGCTGTAGCAATACTAAATATTTACCGCCCAACGAAAAGTTGTTTACGGATGTAAATGTGAAATATGCAAAGCATACCAAAAGCAAGATAAAATCATCAGTTCTCGAGAAAATGGTGCGCCCACAACCTAACAGTAAAATGCTGGGTATGCGTATAAAACTGTATGCGTATAATATTGCGAAGGAGCCTAAACGTAAAGGGTTAAACTATTTTCTGAAGAAAAAATTCGGAGAGCCAGCAGTGTTGTTTAGTTCCGTTAATATCAACAGAAATGTAGAGGTGCTAACTAATTTTCTTGAAAATCAGGGGTACTTTAATGCAAAAGTGAGTGCTGATACTGTGGATAAGCATCGGAAAGTAAGATTGACATTTACCGTAAATCCAGGCGCCCGTTATAAACTGAACGAGATCAATTTCCCCGCTGATACAGATTCGTTGAACACTGCCATCAGTCAAACTGCCAAGCTAACCTTATTAAAAAAAGGCGATCCTTTTATTTTTGACCTGATCAAAGAAGAGCGCATAAGAATTGATGCCGAATTAAAGGAAAAAGGCTATTTCTATTTCAATCCCGATTATTTAATTGTGCAGGTTGATAGCACGCAAAGGAACAACACTGTAAACCTCTATATAAAGGTAAAAAGTAATTCTCCGGAGAAAGGGTTGTTAACATATAAGATAAATGATGTTACAATTTATCCCAACTATTCAGCCGATCAGGATAGCTCAACAAAAGCCGATAGTGTGGCTAAATTCGAAGATTTCACGGTTATTGATCCTACAAAATCATTCAGGCGAATCACGTTTGACCGGTCGATCTTTTTAAAGCCAAATGAACTATATACTCGTAACAATCATAATCTTTCACTAAACCGGTTGGTTAACCTGGGCACCTTTAAGTTTGTAAAACTCCAACTCACCGACCAAGACTCAATATCCCGGCTATTAAATGCTGATTTTTACCTAACACCTTTCCCTAAAAAATCCCTACGTCTCGAAGCTACCGGAACTTCCAAATCAAATAACTTTGTTGGATCAGAAATTAAAACAACCGCCCGCAACCGCAACTTTTTTAAAGGTGCCGAACAGTTTAGTTTAAGTATTGCCGGTGGGTTTGAAACACAATTAAATGGGAGTGCTCCAGCATTAAACTCTTACTCGTTTACCACAGAAGCTGGGTTATTGTTTCCGCGTTTTGTAACCCCAATACCCCGTATTAATAGGGCAGGGGCGTTTGCTCCTAAAACCCGTATTACACTTAATTACCAAATTCTTAACCGAACCGATTATTATACATTAAACTCTGCAGGATTAATATTCGGCTATAACTGGAAAGAGGCAGCTCGCAAGGAGCATACATTTAACCTGGTTTCAATCAACTTTGTTCAGCCCTCAAATACTACAGCTAAATTCGATAGTTTGCTTCTGACAGATCCAACGCTTAAAATGAGCTTCCAGCGCCAGTTTATCATTGGAACGAATTACAATTATGTTTATACCAACCAACTCGAGACCAAAAGGCCCAATAATTTTTACTTAAATGCCAATGTTGATGTTTCAGGAAATTTAATTGGATTGCTTAGTCCTGGTAAAGAATCAGCAGATAAACCGGGAACCATATTCGGAACCCCTTATGCCCAATACGCCAGGTTTTATTTAGATGGCAGAAATTACTGGAATTTAAATCCGAATATAACCTGGGCTAGCCGCATTTTTATGGGCCTAGGCTATGCATACGGCAACTCTTTATCCATGCCTTATGTTAAACAATTCTATTCGGGTGGTAGCAACAGTTTGAGGGGATTCAGGCCTCGGAGCCTTGGACCGGGAACTACTGCGCCAGTAACCGATGATTCTTTTCCCGATCAGGCTGGTGATGTAAAGTTTGAGATCAATACCGAGTTAAGGGCAAAACTTTTTAGTGTGGTACGAGGGGCTGTTTTCTTCGATGCCGGTAATATTTGGCTGATCAATAATAATCCACAGTTCCCTGGTGGTAAATTTAAATTCGGACATGTATTTAATGAGCTGGCCGCTGATATAGGTTTGGGGATCAGAATTGATGCTTCGGTATTTATTTTACGGTTTGATGCAGGTGTTCCTGTTCGAAAACCCTGGTTACCTGCAGGCCAACGCTGGGTATTTGACGAAATTGATTTTGGTAATAAGCAATGGAGAAAAGATAACCTGATCCTGAATATTGCTATTGGCTATCCTTTCTGATAAGGGCTTATATTTTGTTAATAGTTAATCATCTAACTATAATAATATGAAAACTGATGAAGACTTTAGACTAGAGCTATTAGTTGAACAATTTAAAGAGAAGATCGATCTGAAATTAAAATACCTGACGCTTCAAATTGTTGAAAATGTTTCTAAAACGTTGGCCAATAGCATAACCAGAGGCATATTGCTGGGAGGCTTAATTACGGTAATTCTTTTTTGCAGTGTAGCCCTTGCTTTTTACCTTGGTAATTTACTTCAACAGCTCTGGTGCGGCTTTTTAATTGTTGCCGGCCTTTATTTGCTGATTACAATTGTTTTCTTTTTTATCAAAGAAGCAGTTTTAGAGCGGCGATTAGTTAACTTTTTTATCAAGATCATGCTTAAAAATAAGGATCATGAACACCCTGAACAAAATAACATCGTTAAGTGAACTACTGGCTGAAAAAGAACGGATCCAGCGTTTACAGCAAGAAAATAGCCTGTTAATGAAGATGGAAATGCAATCGCTCCGTTTAAAGTTTAAACCTATTACTAATATTATAAGCTTGGTTTCTCCGGCCAGAACACCAGAGGAAAAATTTAAAAAAAAGGAACTGATAAAAAGATATTTACGAATTGTATTGCCATTGGCTGCAACTACCGCATTAGGATTTACAAAATTTAAAGTATTAGCTAAAGTAGCTCATTTTGCCAAAGGTCTAATATCTTGAAAACAAGAGCGAAACAAGCAACATATTGCACATTTTAACCTAACCCGGAAACAATATTCCTCATCCAATTCTTTTTTGCCAGGTAAAAATTTAAGAATATTCAGCATTAAATATAACTAAATAGAGCAACTGATTTTGTTTCGATTATTTTTTTCAATTTTTAGGTTTTAAATTGAAATATTTAGAAAACACGTTGCTTACTTTCCCCATTTCTATTCTTTTAATCAGGATAGGTGGACCTTCCTTTGAGTATATTATTTATCAAGATGAAAAATTGCTAATGAGAAAGGAAACAGATAATGAGAATAGCACAAGTTGCGCCGCTGTATGAGGCGACCCCACCTAAAAAATATGGAGGAACAGAACGAATAGTATCCTACCTTACCGAAGAGTTAGTAAACCAAGGCCATAATGTAACCCTTTTTGCTACTGGAGATTCAGAAACCAGTGCGGAGTTGGTTTCTTTTAGCAAGCAAGGGTTACGGTCTGAAAAAAACTGCTTTGATCCGCTTGCCCGACATTATGCAATGATGCATGATGTGGCCAAAAGAGCAAATGAATTTGATATTATTCATTTTCATATTGATTATCTGCACTTCCCGTTTTCTGCCAGCAATAGTTATAATCATGTAACCACATTGCATGGAAGACTGGATTTGCCGGATCTGCCCATACTTTATGATCGATATTCGGATGTTCCTTTGGTTTCAATTTCAAATAACCAGCGTAAACCATTACCGAATGTAAACTGGATGGGTACCGTTTATCACGGAATACCGGCAAATTTACATCAGTTGAATTCACAGGAAGGAACTTACCTGGCATTTTTAGGCCGGATCTCCCCTGAAAAAAGAGTGGATCGAGCAATTGAAATTGCCATAAAAGTAGGAGCAAAGATTAAGATCGCCGCTAAAATTGACAAAGTGGATGAAGAGTATTTTAAAACTCACATAGCCAGGCTCTTAGATCATCCATTAGTTGAATTTATTGGTGAAATTGACGAAATTGAAAAGAAAAGCTTTTTAGCAAACGCTACAGCTTTATTGTTCCCAATAGATTGGCCGGAGCCTTTTGGAATGGTAATGATTGAAGCAATGGCCAACGGAACCCCGGTAATTGCTTTTAATAGGGGCTCTGTTCCTGAAATAATTGACAATGGCTTAACCGGTTATATTGTAAATGATATTCAGGATGCAATAAAAGCCGTTAATAATATTTCAATGATTTCCAGAACCGAATGCCGGCGAGTTTTTGAACAACGGTTTACAGTTGAACGAATGGCAAAGCGATATTTGGAAATTTATTCGAAACTAATCGAGAACCCAATAACAGGAAGAAACAATCATCATAACGGTGTGACCCATAACAAACCCAGCATTAAAATGATCGGTTAACAATTGTTTCATCAGATAATCAATTAGTGTTGCTCACCCACAATCCAACCTAACGATGAGTCCTGAATCAATTATTCAGCTTGAAAATAAATTTTATATTTCAGCAAATTCATCTTATGCAGATGACAGAACAAAAATCCTGAACCAAACCGATACGTTTGGAATTTTCGACCGATGGGGAGATATCAAGCAACTAGGCGAGGAGGTTCAGGGTTTATATCACCAGGGAACACGATTCATTAGTAATCTCGAGTTTAAGATCAACAACATGCGTCCATTGCTGTTAAGCTCGGCAATAAAAGAAGAGAATGAGTTGCTTTCTGTGGATCTTACTAATCCTGCTATATTATTTTCTGAAAAGGAGAATAAAACCTCCATCCCGAAAGACGCTATTTATATAGGCCGGTCAAAGTTTTTGCGCAATGGGCAATGCTACGAAACGATTACAATTACTAATTACGGTGCAGAAATATATGAATTCCCTGTTTCCCTAAAATTTCACGCTGATTTTAAAGACATCTTTGAAATAAGGGGATTAAAAAGAGAGAAAAGAGGTGAAATATTTGAAATTAAGCATACTGATAAAAATGAGATCTTTATTAGTTATAAGGGTTTGGATGAAATTATCAGAACTACCATTATTAGTTTAAGTGAAAAACCGGATGACTGGGAACATCAAACCAATGCCATTTATCATGTAGTGCTTAAACCACACCGTAGCATTAGCATACAGTATGATATAGGATTTGTAATTGGTAATGAAAATATTGCTCAGCATATCAGTTATGATAAAGCCCAAAGTTTGCTAAAAGATGATTTAGAAAAGGGAAAGGGGGTATTTGCCCATATTTCCACCTCTAATGAACAATTTACTCATTGGATCAACCGCTCCCAAATGGATTTAAAATCATTACTGGCCCAAACCAAATATGGCTTATATCCTTATGCAGGTGTTCCATGGTATAACACGGCCTTTGGTAGAGACGGAATAATCACAGCGCTCGAAACCCTTTGGGCTGCTCCAGACATTGCCAGAGATACCATCGCTTTTCTGGCACATAATCAAGCCACTGTTGAAAATGCCTATCAGGATGCAGAACCTGGAAAAATTTTACATGAAACCAGGGGTGGAGAACTGGTTGAATGTGATGAAATACCATTTAAACAATATTACGGTTCAGTTGATTCGACTCCCTTGTTTATTGTTTTATGTGGAGCCTATTATAAAAGAACGGCCGATATTGAATTTATAAAAGAGATGTGGCCTTATGTTGAAAAGGCGCTTGAATGGATTGAAAAATATGGCGATTACGATGAAGACAGTTTTGTGGAGTACAATCATAAAAGTGTTAATGGCTTGTTTAATCAGGGATGGAAAGATTCACATGATTCTATTTCTCATGCCTCAGGCGATTTGGCTGTACCACCTATTGCCTTGTGCGAAGTTCAAGGTTATGTATATGATGCTAAAATAAAGGCTTCAGAGCTGGCTACGGCTTTAGGAAAAAAAAAGTTATCAATTAAACTAAAACAAGAAGCGAATGATCTCAAAACATTGTTTAACAAGGAGTTTTGGGATAATGAAACTGGCTGGTATGTACTGGCTTTGGATGGAGAGAAAAAATGCTGTAAGGTGAAGTCATCCAATGCAGGACATGCTCTGTTTTCAAGGATTGCCGACCATGATAAAGCCGTTAGAATGGCGGAAAACCTGTTACAAGATGATATGTTCTCTGGCTGGGGAATCCGTACACTCGCAAAGGGTGAGAAAAGATACAACCCTATGTCTTATCATAACGGCTCTATTTGGCCACATGATGTGGCTATGATCGCCAGTGGATTTTCCAAATATGGCTTACAGGAACAAACCATCAAATTAGTAGGTGCAATGTTCGATGCATCCATATTCATAGATCTTCAACGGTTGCCTGAATTATTCTGTGGATTTACCCGGCGAAAAGGAGAAGGCCCAACTTCGTATCCTGTGGCTTGCTCACCCCAAGCATGGTCGGTAGGAGCGGTTTTTATGCTCTTAGAAGCATGTTTAAATATGGAAATCAATGCTTTAGAAAAGAAAATAGTTTTTAAACGCCCTTGTTTACCACCATTTTTAGAACACATAACGATAGACGACCTTGATATTGGTGAAGGAAAAGCATCTTTTGAATTACATCGGTATAAACATGATGCCGGCATTACCGTTAAGGAAAAGCCTGATGATTGGGAAATATATACGATCAAATAATTAACAAGCGAAAGGCCTATATGGCCTTTTTCTGTGTCTAATGGTTTCCCGCGTAACTAATCAATTTGAGGAACTGATTGCGCAAATAGATTTACAATGCAAGTAATTAACTGACAGGTCATTATTAATTTAATGGCATTGTTTTTTTACCTGTATTGCTATTCAATCAGATTAATTATGAAAAGTGAAAAAAAACCGATCACCTTAAAAAAAGGTAAAGCTGCCTACAAAAAAACAGATCCTATAGAAAAATATAGTAACCCTACGTCAAGCACCAATTCGGAAAGCGACCCACAATCGGAAAGAGAAGAAAGCGAATTTCCATCAAAAAAGGACCCGGTTAATGTTCCCGATAAAAACCAAAACCTGGAGGATATCAAAAATATTGATCCCGACCGGTCTGAACGAACTTTTTAATCACCAGAAAAATATAAACTAAATGGATGCTCACAAAAACAAACCAGGTACGGATAAAACTAAAAGTTTACAACCTGACACTGAAAACTCCGAACAACAGCAATTAAGTACCAATCAAGGTTTGCTGATAAATGATAACCAAAACTCCTTGAAAGCGGGAGAGAGGGGCCCTACCTTAATGGAGGATTTTATTTTCAGGGAGAAAATTTTGCATTTTGACCATGAGCGTATTCCAGAACGGGTTGTGCATGCCCGTGGCGCCGGGGCACATGGCTATTTCGAATTGTATGAATCATTAAAGCATTATACGAAGGCAAAATTTCTCACGGATACAAGCAAAAAGACACCTGTATTTGTTCGTTTTTCTACTGTTGCAGGTTCCAGAGGGTCATCAGATCTGGCAAGGGATGTAAGGGGATTTGCGATTAAATTTTATACCGAAGAAGGCAACTATGATTTGGTTGGAAATAACATGCCTGTTTTCTTTATCCAGGATGCTATCAAGTTTCCAGACCTCATCCATGCTGCCAAAGCTGAGCCTGATAATGAAATTCCGCAGGCAGCAACTGCACATGATACCTTTTGGGATTTTATATCATTGATGCCTGAATCAATGCATATGATTATGTGGGCAATGAGCGATAGGGCCATTCCAAGGAGTTTCAGCAGAATGGAAGGTTTTGGTGTTCACACCTTCAGGTTCATCAATGAAAATGATGTTTCTACATTTGTGAAATTTCACTGGAAGCCTTTACTTGGCGTTCATTCTGTTGCCTGGGATGAGGCTCAAAAGATCTCTGGGAAAGATCCCGATTTTCATCGTCGTGACCTGTGGGATGCTATTGAAGAAGGGTTGTTTCCGGAATGGGAATTGGGTGTGCAACTGGTTCCTGAGGATAAAGAGTTTGACTTTAATTTCGATCTATTAGACCCCACAAAATTAATCCCTGAAGAACTTATACCAGTTAAAATTATCGGCAAATTAACACTGAACAAAAATCCGGAGAACTTTTTTGCCGAAACCGAACAAATTGCTTTTCATCCTGGCCATTTGGTACCGGGAATTGATTTCACTAACGATCCTTTACTTCAAGGGCGTTTATTTTCTTATACTGATACACAACTGTCGAGGTTGGGTAGTGCCAATTTTCATGAAATTCCTATCAATCGGCCTTTGGCACCTGTTCATAACAATCAACGTGATGGGCATATGCGGCAAACCATTAATGCAGGTAAAACCAGTTATCAGCCTAACTCCATAAGAAGCGGTTGCCCTTTCCAAACTAAAATAGAAGACGGAGGATTTTCTTCTTATGCAGAGCCTTTAAATGCTACTAAAATAAGAGAACGTAGCAAAAGCTTCTTCGATCATTTTAGCCAGGCCACTTTGTTTTTTAATAGCCAGTCGGTGCATGAAAAAAGACATTTGATCAATGCTTTAAAATTTGAACTGGGTAAAGTTGAATTGGCTGAAATCAGGCTCCGTATGCTGGGTTTGCTTTCACTAATAAGTGCAGAACTAGCCACTGAAGTTGCGGAAGGATTAGGTATGACGGTTCCCGATAAGCCAATGTATCCAATTAATGAGAGTGTTCCGGCAGATGCTGCGATTGAAGATTATCAACCATCAATTACTTCTTCAACCATTAAAAAATCGAAAGCACTTAGCATGGAATTCACCGTTAAAAACACTATAAAAGCACGGAAAATAGCCCTTATCATTAACAATGGGATGGATGGAGCTGTGTTTAACTCCATTAAAACACGTTTAGTCGCTGAAAATGCGCTTGTTAAGACTGTTGCCCCTAATTTAGGTTTCGTGCAAAGTTTAAGTAATGATAAGATAAAGGTGGATTTCAGTTTTCTAACCACTTCATCTGTTTTGTTTGATGCTGTTTTCGTTTTTGATATAGAAAACAACAGTGCGTTACTGAACAATGACCTTATTCAATTTGTAAAAGAAGCTTATATGCATTGTAAACCGCTGGCCCTACCTGTACACCTTCTCGACCATGAAGAGATGGCCGCTGTAAAGGTTTATGCTGAAACAGAAATGGGAATAATTTTAATTAAAGACGGTGATGCAAACGAGGTTCTAGAAGAGTTTATAAAAGCAGTAAGCGCTCACCGTTTCTGGGAACGCGAAGCTAATTTTTAACTTTAATAATAACGATGAAATTTCTCCATAAAATGAGGTTAAATTTCCCATCTTCTAATATTTTTTTTAACTGATGTCTTAAATTTTAAATCTTTAGCTAGTTATGTTTTATTCCATAAAGCATTATTTCATAATTAATGCTAGATAATGGTTTTGTTGATGATTATGGGAATATCACCATACTTAATAGTGAGCACCATTTTACCCACCTTGCGAACATTCTTTACTGGATGCTGGTCTGTGCTTTGAATCTATCTGATAAAAGATATTGAAAGCATTTATGACGAGAGAGAAAATACGAAACATGGCTCCCAATGGTAATAAAGAACAGATAAGCCATTTGCCAATAGCTTTTCCAAATCAATTCCAAACCGAAACGGATCTGTGCTTTACAGATCATGAAGAAGATGAATACGATGATTATGAAAAAGACTATGATGAAGAATGAGAATAGGCCATGGGAACAACTTTAACGAAGAGCAAAAATTGTAGTAGTAATAGTAGTAAAGATGCCTGTTTAGGTCGCACGGCAAGATCTTTACGTTAGTGTAAATTTTTAATGGATGAGCAAACTGAGACTGGCTAAACCCAGGCCATCTCAGTTTTTTTATTGTACAGAACTAAAAAAAGCATATAATCTTTAAAATGTAAACAATGAAGAATAAAAACCATTCAAAAAACAACGCCAACATCGTTAATACTGATTTGCACACTCTACTGGTAAATCATTTAAAAGAAGTTTATTGGGCTGAAAAGTTTCAACTTAAAAACTTATCCTTATTGGTTAATGAAGCTACATCTGAAAAGTTATATAACGCGATAATTACCCATGAAAAAGAAACTGAAAATCATATAAAAAGGATTGAAGAAGTGTTTAGTTTAATTGGTGAACAGCCTAAACTAAGCGAGTGTATGGCCATTCAGGGTTTGATAAATGAGACTCAGCATATGATACATAATACCAATTTTGGAAGCATGGTAAGGGATGTTTGCATTATTGCCTGTTTGCAAAAGATTGAACACTACGAGATTGCAAGCTACGGCACTTTAAAAACAATATGTAAGGCGCTTGAATACCTGGGAGCGGCATCAATTTTAGATGAAACCCTCAGCGAAGAAAAATATGCCGATTCGGTATTAACAGGAATTGGTGAAAATTATGTTGTTGAAGTGGCAGTCGATGAATAATTAGTTAGTTGTTTTACTTAATACGCAAATGCAAAGGGGGAGCTCAATAGGGCTTCCCTTTGTTTTTATTGTTTATTGTATATAAAAATTCAATTTTAAGGCTTGAATAATTGCTTTAGGTTATCGCCAGATCAATTTCTTTTTTAAGATGTTAATTCGTTAAACAATTAATTTCATAAACAAGGGTTTTAAGGAAAACTGCGCTTTAAGCGCAATTGTTCCGTCTTTGCAGCAAAGCAGGATCTTTTCATCAGTTCTTACCACTTTTCCCGGTAATTCATTTAAGGGGGTTTTATTAAAGGAAGTAGCTTTCCATTTTCTGAACAGCCGGTCGAATTTGTCAAAAGCTATAATATCAGTTGGATTTACCGGACCTCTTAATAAATGAAAGATCCGCTCCACTGGCCAGGCTTCCCAATCAATTAGGCTGCGAAGCTCAGCTTTGGTAATTCTTCTGGCCTTTGCTGTAGCCGACTTGTCTTGAGGAACACTAATATCCTTTTGAGCTTCTATATCCTCTAATGCTTTTAAAATCAATTTCAGGCCTATTTCCTGGTGTTTTAACAGGTAGGTTTCTAAAGGCAAGCCAATTGTCATTTGAAAACGTTCTATGCCAATAATATTGCCTGTATCAGCGGTAGCGTCAATTATATGCACAGTTCCTCCGGAAAGAAGTTCCATATCGTGATAGATCCAAAAATCGGGATTGGGTCCACGATAATTCGGCAATGGAGCCTGATGGTAATTGATGGCCCCGTAAACAGGTATAGAAAACACTTCCTTTTTTAGTAAACCAAACATGCTCTGAACTACAATTATATCGGGATTTAACTGCCGTATCCATGTTTCAACCTTTTTTTGGCTAGAATTCTTAAAGATTTTATAAGGCACACCACTGGCAATGGCACGGCTCGATAATCCTATCAATTTCTTTCGGGTAAGAAACTGAAATAGGTCAAAGATCCGGGTTATGAAATATGAAACGGTTTTATTTTCCGGTCTCGATTCAACAATACCGATTATGTTATGCCTCGAATTAAGCAGTTGTTCAATTATAAAAGTGTTTTTGGTGCCGATATAAACAATTTTCACAATCAAATAGGTATTTATTAATAAAGAAGGATGCTATTCACATTCTTCTTTCATATGGTTTAATTATCTACTCCGTTTTATTCCATTTGCTGGTAAACTTTTTAGACTTTGTGTTATACTTATCAATTACAGGCGTCATTTTTTGCGCCCAACTGCGAATTTCAGGATCATTTGAATTTAAGAGTTTATTAAATGCAGTGTAGAACTGCGTTTGATTTGTACCTACACTTTGTACATACTGAGTATCGAAATCATAACCGGTTAACTTAGTCAATTCGTTATAGCTCGTACTCAGGGTGTTATTAAGTGTATCAATAAGTAAAATGTTTCGTTGTTGAGCTAAGGTTTTAAACTCCCTCTTTAAAAGGAAATAATCCGTTACCGATTGACGGGCATAGGTACTGATATTAATCGTTGAAGAGTTCAATGCCGCATTTGCTGATTTTTCTCCCATCAAAATATAACTGTAAGCATCATTCATTAACGAATCATCGGTTATCGGCATAGTGTCTCTGCCGGCTGTAATTTCTACAGGTACTTTCTGATCCTGTGCTTTTACGTAATTATTCAGGGAAACGAGCATGCAAGCTACCAGAGCTACAAAACCTAATCTTGTTACTTTCATTTTAATTCATTTGGATTCAATATTTTAAATGAAAGTTTTATGCCAGCTATTATCGAATCTATTAGCAGATTTTATTTGTCAGTTACAGCTCTTAAAACAGGGTATTTTCATGAAATGAATTCAAAATTGATTTCTAAAAAACATTAGGGCTGTAGACGAACTTACAAGGATTGTGAAGATGCCGGAAAAATCTTTCATAATATAGCAGTTCTAATTTACAGCTTATTACTAGTTTTTTTGGCAAATCATTAATAATTTAGAAAGACAAGGTCTTTGTTAATAAGCTTTTGATAAACCTCCTCAATTAATGATCGTTGTTTAACCACTTCATTAAAACACTCCTTACTTAACAGCACAATATCTCCATCAGCCAGAACCATATCATAAACATGAAGTATATTTTTTTCAGCGAATTCACAATTTTGCAAATGTTCAATTTCGTTCATAATGTTGGAAATACCTTTAAGTTTATACCAACCATTATGTATTTGTTTAGAACTGTATTTAACCGGTACGTTTATCAATCCAAGTTGATTGTAAAACGTATTAAGCTCAGTAGTGAATTCCAAGCTTTGAAAGTAACATCGGTTAAAGAAAAGTTTTAAATCCAAATCCTTGGTATACTGCACATTTCTTTTGAGCCCTTCCGATCTATCCTTATTCACTTTTAAAAGTGTGTATATCAAATAATATTGCTTAACAAGAGCATTTTCCATGAAGATTATTATGAGATAAATAAAAAAAAAGCCGGCTAGGCCGGCCTTTTAACTAAAATTTTGCTTTTAAAACATCGGCTTTCGCTTTATGAGCGGTTAATGCCGGAAGTGTTTTTACAACAAAATCCTGAATTTCGGGACTGTTTGCATTTTTCGATTTCTTTTCAAAAGCATCGATGGCATCATCGTGGCAATCAACCATTTCGTTAACATACTTTTTGTCAAAGTCTTTTCCTGATAATGCAGCCAGATCATTGTATTTCGACTGCTTTTTATCAGTTAAAGTATTGGTCAATGTTATACTATTTTTAATGGCCAATTCCGAAATCTGTTGGTTAGCCTTTGTATGATCTGTCTCAATTGTTTTGGCTAATGATTTTACTTCTGCTGAGGCAGCATTTTTCTGAGCCAGTTTAGCTGCTTCTATTTCAAAAATTCCATCCTGATAAGATTCAGCGAGAAATTTATCATCATCTTTCATATCGCTGGTGCCGGCATCGGGTATTTCACTTCCTGCATGCTCAGTAGTACTGGTATCTACTGTAGTATTAGTGACGTATCCGGCCGAATCTACCGTTGTTTCTTTTTTTTCACTTTTTTGATTGCATGAAAGCAAGGTAAAGCCTGCTGCTGCAGCAAACAAAACCAAATTTTTAGTTTTCATTGTATTAGGTTTTTCTAATTAATGTTCTCCATTAGCTTTTTCATTAACAGGTATTTTTCTGATGAAACTATCAAAGGCATCACTCGAATAGTCGGAATACATTCCATATGAATCCAATGCATATCCCTTTAAACCATTAGCAGCTTCGATAATATAAAGTGCTGAATTGTCGGCAGGATCACTGAATCCTTCAAAGCGGTAAACTTTGGTGATTGTCAGTTCATCAGGTTTAAAAACCTGATTGCTGGCCGTTGCTTTAAAGCCTTCATCCGTCATTCTAAACTCATTGTCTAGCTTGGCCAATCTTAATTTTTCGAGCACTTCGCTCAAGGTTGTCATTCTATTAGGTACACTCATAATTTCAAAATTCATGATTGATGTAATGAAACTACTATGCCACCAATGATGTTTAAAACCGAAGAGTACTATAGTTCCTGCATTTAAAGCCTATAAAGACTGTTTTACAGCCAGTTGTGAAGCTATTGTATTTATAATCAAACCGACGCCGAATGTGTATTGCCTTCCCTTTATTGAGCAGTTAAATACTTGATCAATAAGCATCTAATTGATAAATATTGCCATTTAAGGCGCTTGGCACCATTTTTCTTTTAATACTAAGGAAAGTGAGAATTATGAATAGTCAACTCGAAAGCGGAAACATTAACCAGGTTAATGTTAATCCTGAAATTCCCAATCCAAACGATCCAATAACCCCAAGCCCAGATCATCCAACTCTTCCAGATAATCCAAATAAACCTGAAATAAGGCCTGAACAAGAACCTTGGAAAAATGATCCTACACATCCAAACAGGGAACATCCTAAAGAAAATGATCCAACCCGTGAAAAACCGGATTATAATGAACCTGTTGGTGATAAAGGGTTACAAGACGATGCGAAAAATGAAGATCATAAGGAACATAATGCCTTACAAAAACAGGATACATGGTTTTGGGATGAACTTGATTAAAGTAACAAACACAGTTACGACTAAATAGTATTTATTTAAAGCATCGGGTTAAGTACCTGGTGCTTTTTAATTATTTTACCTTTTAAAAATGATTTAAGATTTCTGGCCTGTTAGTTAAGTAAGAAATGATTACGTAATAACGGCTATATAAATCCGCAACTGGCAAATTTTATCCCCAAAGATTTTATATCTCACTATCTCAATCAGGGTTCTTAAACTGTTTAAAGTCTTATTTAATATGCTTAATAGTAAAATTAGCTTAATAGTAACTTATATATAGTATCTATTGCTAATACAAAAGCTCTTTAATAGCAATACTGATGCGTTTTTTACCCAATGTAGAATGTAAATAATATTCCGGTGGTGTGGCCTTTGGAACATATAGGTAATTAACAAAATGATAAAGAGAGTTTATAAATGATTTTACAATTGGGATGAAGACGATACCCAAATTAATGATCAGCAATTCACAAAGCACTAATACAGTAGATCAAGTATGGCTGGACAAAGAGAACATTGAGTCAATAACCTTTTTTTCCTTAGTTACGGAAAGCTTATGGGACTATAGATACAATATGATCATAGGCTTTCTTTAAAGTTAATCAATTACTAAAAATATCAATTATGAGATCACTATTGTATATTATAGCAGTTATCATGGTAGTAGGGTGGCTGTTAGGCATGACCGTTTGGCATGCAGGAAATATTATTCATATTCTGTTAGTTATTGCGTTAATATCCTTTTTATTGACCTTTATTAAGGGGGCTAACAGAGAAATTTAAGATCTTCCAAGGTTTGTAAACTGCTTACAAACTTTAAATGTGAATTGTGGGCCCGGGAAAAGAAATTTTTCCGGGTTTTTATTTCAAACTAAATTGCTCGGTTATTTTTTATCTAAGCTTTTCAATAAAGCTGCAATGTTTACTATTGAATCATAAATTGTTGCCCAGGGATCAGAACCATTTTTCAACAGATCAGGAACATTGGCAATGGTATAATCATCCATATTTAATTGCTGATTTACCTCCTTCCATGCCAATGGCCACGATACCGGTGCGTTGGGCTTTGGCCGTAAGCTATATGGAGCAGCAACCGTTTGTCCTTTTCTATTCTGTAAAAAATCGATATAAATCTTTTTTTGGCGCTTTTTAGGGCTTCTTTCAATACTCGTGATAGCTGGTATTTCTGCATGGATATGATTAGCCAGCCATTCGGCGAATAGTTTTATACTATCATAGTGATATTTTGCTCCAACATGAATATAAATATGGATACCTGTAGAACCGGAGGTTTTAGGAAAAGAAGGAATATTTAATGAACTGAGGAACCCATTGATAACCTGAGCTACTTCAATTACTTGAGAAAAACCAATATCTTCCGGATCAAGGTCGAGTACAAGGAAATCAGGAAACTCTATTTTAGGATACCGTGATAACCAGGGATTGATCTCAATACAACCCAAATTAACCATGTATAGCAAGGTTTGAACATCATTACAAACCAAATAATCAATTTCCTTATCGTTACTCTCTGAATGGATAGGAACCGTTTTAAGCCAGCTGTATGATTTACTTTCTATGTCTTTATGAAAGAAACTGGGACCGTTTATTCCATTCGGATGGCGATGCAAACTCAGTGGTCTTTGCTTCAAATAGGGAAGAATATATTCCGCAATCTCTTCATAGTATCCAATTACCTGACCTTTTGTTATTCCACTCGGAAAATAGATCTTATTTTGGTTGGTAAGTGTTTGTTTATACCGGCCAATCTTTTTTTCAATGGTATCAGGAATGGTGCTTGTAGCTGGTTTCATATCTGCAGCGGTTTTATCATTTCGTAGGGCTTTAAAAACAGGATGACGAAGCTTTCGGGAGGGAGTTCGCTCGGTATATTTGACCGTACACACCAGTTCGGGTTTTAACCAATGAATAGGGGTGTCATTCTTTACAACGGTCGAAAATGGCGATTCTTCTTGTTCATATTTTTTTAGCTCTTTATAAATTTCCTTTTCTTCCTTTATATTCAAACCGGTACCACATTTTCCTGCAAAAACTAACTTCCCGTTTTTAAACTCACCCAGTAAAAACGCACCTAAATATTCCTTACCCGAACGAGGTTCGGTATAACCGGCAATTATAAATTCATCCTCTTTATCAATTTTAAGTTTAAGCCAGTTGGCGGTTCTTATTCGAGTATGATACGTACTATCCGAGCGTTTAGCCATTATGCCCTCTTTATGTTCCTTACGAGCCAGGTCAAGCATTTTTTCTCCATCATCTTCAAAATAAGGGGTGAAAATAACTTGAGGATCATTTAGGTGGGAAGTAAAAGCCTTCAGGATCTTTTTACGATCGATCAAAGGCAAATCGCTGAGATCGTGCTCATCTAAAGCAATGATATCAAACACATAATAATAGATCTTGCCTTTGGGGTCTTTTCCAAATTGTTGCAGTGCATGAAAGCTGATATTTCCTTTTTCATCTTCTTTCACAACCTCGCCATCAAGAATAAAGGGTCGGTCAATACTTGCCAGAATGCTTGCTATCTGCTTATATTTTTCGGAATAATCGAGGGAATTGCGGCTGAACAGTTTACATGTTCCATTACCGTTTGAAACAGCTACAATGCGGTAGCCATCTAACTTAGGTTCAAAAAGCCAGTCTGATGATTCGGGAAGTTTATCACCCAGTTTTGCCAGCATAGGCACAAAAGGCTTAATTTCTGGCAGTTTAACGGGCTTTTTTTTTATCGGTTTAGTATCTGAAGTACTATTTTTCTTTTGTTTTACTTCCTTTGAAACAAAGTCCTCGCTATTGTACGGATCCTCAACGGCGAATTTATCTTTATGCTTAATCAGCAGCCATGAGTTGTCTTCGGCATTTTTCAATTTAACAAGAGCAAATTCTCCTTTCAGTCTTTTCCCGTGCAGCACTATTTTTAAACTTCCTTCCTTTAGCTCTTTCAGCAGTTCTTTTTCAGGTGAAGCATGATTTCCTAAGGGAGTATAAAAGCCTTCGTCCCAAATTATCACATTCCCGGCTCCATAATTTCCAGCCGCAATTTCACCCTCAAAGTCTTTGTAGGCATAAGGGTGGTCTTCCACCATAATGGCCAGCCGCTTATCTGCGGGGTTTAATGAGGGACCTTTAGGAACGGCCCAGCTTTTTAAAACACCTTCCATCTCCAACCTGAAATCGTAATGTAAATGAGATGCATGGTGACGCTGCACTACAAATGACAGCTTAGATCCGGTATTTCTTCCACCTTTAGGTTCTTTTGTACGGGTAAAATCTCGCTTTTCAATATACTCATGCAACTTTGCCATTTACGATACCTTTTTCTTTGCCGACAAGCTCTTGATCAATTGTTCTGTTAGATCGGCTGATTTGGTTGTTGATACTTTGATCTTACGTATAGAAGGCCGTTTTCCGGATGCTTTGGCCTTAATGATCTTTAAAAGTGCTGCTGTGTAGGTGTCTTTAAAGTCCTTGATATCAAAAGGAGAGGTGTATTGCTTGATCAACTCCAAGGCCATATCCATTTCTTTTTTGCTTAAGGAGGTGTCGCCTAAGTTTAGAGGTGAAATAGACCGTATCTCTTCCGGAAAGCGGATTTTGTGAATAGCCAGTACATTTTCCATTTCCATTGGTCTTATCAAACACAAGTTTTCGGTACTGCGTAAAACAAACCGCGACAAACCGGCTTTTTTCGTTTTCTTTAGCGCCTCATAGAGCAGCCAATACGCTTTAATTCCACCTTTTTCGGGTTCGGTATAATAGGTATTTTCAAAATAGATCGGATCAACACTTTTAAGCTCAATAAAGTTCTCTATCTCAATGATCTTTGTTTTTTCTGGTGAAGCTTCCTCAAAATCGGTCTCTTCCAATAAAACATAGTCATCATTCAACTTATAGCCTTTTACAATATTGGCCCAATCTACTTCTCTGCCCGAAAATTCATTTACACGTTTAAAACGAATAGGAGCGTGGTCTTTTCTGTCGAGCATATCCAGATCAAGTGTGCTTGTCTGGATGGCGCTAAATAGCTTCACGGGAATGTTTACCAACCCGAAACCAATACTACCTTTCCAAATCGCTTTCATCAGTGTATAAATTGAGGTTTAGGAGCGAAACTCTTCTTCGGTACTTGTAAAACCCGATGAGAATTCATCAATACCTTTTTTTACTGATCTTTTAACCTGGTCAGCAGTATCTTTGATGGTTTTTCCAAGCTTGTCTTTTATATCAGCACGTAAATCTGATCCCTTTTCAGGTGACAATAATGCTCCTAATGTAGCTCCCACTGCCAATCCGGCAAAAAAAGCCATCGCTGTTTTAGTAGTATCCATATGATCTTTATTTTAGAACTGATAATGAAATACTTATGCCAGTTGAGGAATAACAAGCGTTAATAAATCATTTTATGATCTTATGTACCTTAGGAGGGCCAATTCAGGCTGATCAGTAGTTTAATCTTAAAAGGATGAACTTACCCAAAATGGGGTTCAAACACTACTGATCTACTTCATTCATAGAACTGTACAGTTCCAAAAGTTGCATAGGTTGCAAGGTGATGGTAAATGTAGATCCAACGCCTTCTTCACTTTCCACATCGATCGATCCTTCATGGCTTAATAAAATATTTTGGGTGGTGGTTAACCCCAATCCTGTACCGCCCAATTTATTTTCGGTATAAAAGGCTTCAAACAGCTTGTGCAGGTTTTCTTTTTTAATGCCTTTTCCATTGTCGCTAACTGTAATTATCACTTTATTATTTTCATAAGTTGATGCAATATGAACTTCGCCATTATCATTTTCAACAGCTTCAATGGCATTAATGATAATGTTTAGCAGAGCCACCTTAATCTTATCTGCATCAATAAAAAAGTCCTCAATAGTTGATAATGACTGTTTAATAACTACGTTACTTTGTTCTGCGGTATCCTTGGCCAGATCAATGGTTTCGCTGATCAATTGGTTGATATTGTGCTTGTTCAAATACAGTTTAGAAAACTTTGTAGAGGTTAGTAATTCATTGATCAAACTGTTTATCCTGTAACAATTGCGTTCAATTATATCTATTAACACGCCTTTTTCGGTGGTTTTGCTGGTGCTTTTAAGTTCACTAACCGCAAAATTGATATTGGTGAGAGGGTTTTTTACTTCATGGGCAATAACCCGGGCAATACGGCCTGTGGCAATAAATTTCTCTTCTTCTCTTTTTTCCTTTTCCTTTACCGAGATCTTGGTTACATCGTGAATGATAAACTGATAACTATGTTCACCTTGCTCATTAAAACTGATGAGACCTAATAAGCGCTTACTCATAGGAGGGGAGTAGAAATTAAATACCTCACCCTGAATTTGCCGTGTTATTACCCGTTCCCAAAAATGCAATTGCTCCCGATCTTCAATAAGGTGCAGGATCCTGAGGTTGAGCAGTTCTTCACGGCTTTTTTCAAATTTTTTTATTGCACTTGGGTTGGCATCCAATATTTTACCCGAATGATCTGTTAAAAGAATAACATCTCCCGATTTCTCAAATATTTCTTTGTACTTCTTTTCTTTATTTTCAATTACTTTAAGCTGATTAAAACGTTCGATGCTGTAACGGATAGAGCGCTCTAAAATACTGGGCGAGAGTTCGTCTTTTATAAGGTAGTCGGAGGCACCGGCCCGCATTGCCTCTTTATCAATGTTTATATTGCCTTTGCCGGTTACGATAATAAATGGGGCATTCACATCATAAACCTTAGCTATATTTAAAATATCTATACCGCGGTATTTTCCCAGTTTATAGTCGACCAGGAAAACATCAATATCATCTTCCGCAAAAAACATAAGCGCCTCATCATAATTCGCCGCCCGTTTAACCAAATACTTTTGCGCCGGAACACTATCTAAATAATGCTTAGTTAGCAAAAAATCATCTTCATCATCATCAATGATCACAATTGTAATGTAATTAAGCATAGTGATTTATTGGTTTTATTGGTAAATAAACTCTAAACATGGCTCCTTCGTTTTCATGGCCAAATGCCTGTATAAAACCTTTGTGATTTTCAACCACCCGTTTACAAATGGATAAGCCAATGCCTGTACCTTCATATTCATGCCTGCTATGTAAACGATTGAAAATCATAAAAATATCTTGTGCATATTTTTCTTCGAAACCAATACCGTTGTCAATTACTTCAATTTTGCAATATTGTTCGCTGGCGTGTGCACTAAAGTCGAAAATTAAATTCCCATTAATAATTTGATGATTGATTTTGATGATCGGTAACCGGTTTGGAGAAGAATATTTCAGAGAATTTGATATTAAGTTAAGAAATAACTGATTTAATTGAAATTTAATACCCCAAATTGGTGGTAATTTAGATAAGCTTATATCAACCTGTTTCTCTTTTATAGGAATTTCAAGATCTTTTAAAATACCAACAAGCATTATTTCCAACTCAATCTCCTCGTATTCGTGGGCAGAAGTTTGCGAAAGTCGGGAATACTCCAGCAGGTCTTCAATAAGCCGTTTCATACGTACCGAAGCTTTGCTAATAACTCCTAAATAACTGGTGGCAGTACTACTTAATTTCGAATCTTTTTCATGAATCAGTACCTCGCTAAACGAAATTATTTTTCGCAAAGGTTCCTGCAAGTCATGTGAAGCAACGTAAGCAAACTGATCCAATTCGTAATTGGAACGGTTTAATGAATTGACTTTAAATTCAAGCTCGGTTTTTAAGTTATTTAACTGGGTCAGATTCTCCACTTTAACTTTAAGGTCATTTTTTAAACCCATGTATGAAATAAAGGAAATGATTATGCCCAGCAATGAGGTAATTAGAATGACAGGAATTAAATACTCAGTATAGTTGTTATAAATCCTGTTTTGCTCCAAAAGTAGTTTCTTATGGTCATAAATGATCGAATTAAATAGAAGTTCGAGTTCATTCATTTGCCGATTATCTTCAGAGTAACATTCTTTGTTTTTCAAACAATCAGGCTCTGTGATGACCTTTTTCCAAAAAGCAAAGCGAGAATCAATCTTATTCTTTAGTACAGAAATACTTTTAGGGGCTAAATCATCCAATTGACCACTTTTCTGAATGGATAATAAATTAGTTGAGATCTGATCTTGTTGTTCCGCAATTGATGGAATCAAATACACCGAATCAGTGCTAAGTGCAAAAGCCCGGATGTTCGATTCAGTTTGTTTCAATACCAATTTTATTTCCTGAAACTGGCTGATGGCCGCTGCGGTTTGATTGATCATTCTTATATTTTGAAAAAAGGAAATGCAAATGAGGAAGGATAATAAGGAGGTAATTATCAATAATACAATTGATAGGATAAAGCCATTACGTATTCGTTGAAATGTATTTAAAAATTTAAACATATACTCGGCTTAAAGTCATTTGTACAAAGTGAGATTAAATCACCTCAGCTTTACAGATAAAGATCAATTCAAATAAAACAGAAAGAAGAGCAATTTATTCGCACTGTTCTCTATTATCTGTAATATAATCAAATGATTTTTAGCAATGTATGTTTCTCAATTAATGTACCATAGTATAGAGGGATGACGATGGCTAAATACCATTACCTAAAAAATCCCGATCAGCCATTCACAATTTCGCCGCCATTTGGATGTAATATTTGCCCCGTCATATAAGTGGAGTCATTGCTGGCCAAAAACAGATAGGATGGTGCCACTTCCTCCGGTTCTCCAGCCCTTTTTAGCGGAACATTCGAACCAAATTCACTTACTTCTTTTTTATCAAAGCTTGCAGGTATTAAAGGTGTCCAAATTGGGCCGGGGGCAACTGCATTAACTCTTATTTTTTTATCAGCCAAAGCTGCAGAAAGCGATCGGGTAAATGCTACAATAGCTCCCTTGGTTGAAGCATAATCAATTAAATGTGCACTTCCTCGGTATGCGGTTACGGATGTTGTATTAATAATGGTGGAACCTTCGTTTAAATAGTTCAACGCTTCAATAGTGAGATAGAACATTGCGAAAATGTTAGTTTGGAATGTTTCTGTTAGCTGATCAGCGCTGATATTTTTCAGGTCTTTTTGTGGATATTGTACAGCCGCATTGTTAATTAATACATCTAGTCTTCCAAAGGTTTTGACCGTTAATTGAATTGAATGCTTGCAAAACGACTCTTCTTTTAAATCTCCATCTATTAACAAACATTTAACACCTTGTTTTTCAACTTCTTCTTTAGTCTTTTTAGCATCGTTATGTTCACTGAAGTAAGAGATAGCGATATCAGAACCATGTTTTGCAAATAAAACGGCTATAGCTCTTCCAATGCCGCTATCACCACCTGAAATATAGGTTACCTTACCAGTCAGTTTTTGCTCTATTTCATTACCTTCAAATTTTGGCTGTGGTTTCATCTCGCTTTCAATTCCAGGTTGCTGAGACTGTTCCTGTTCAGGCCGTATAGGTCTTTTCTTATTTTCTTCCATTCTAGTATGATTTAACAGGGACTTATTATTAATAAGTCCCTGTTCATTAAATTAAAACGCCTTGGAATTGTCTCTTAAGCTTTTAATGGTTTCATGACCGTCCTTTATTCGTGAACGTTGATTATCCAATAACATGCTTGCCGGATCACTCATTGATAGGTCATTTGAATCGTCAACCGAGTCATATGCTTTCAAAGCCATGTCCTCGCCATATTCACAGTCAGACAATAAGGTATGATCATCATTTCCGGTAAACATTGCTTTCACATCCATCCAGGCACGGTAAAACTTACCTGCTACACTGCTGTCTTCGATGGGTTTACCATTGATCTGTAGAATAAGGTCTGATAGCTCATTGATATTTTTTGAACTATCCATCGCTAATTTTTGAAATATGGGTTTTAAAGATTCATTATGTGTAATGCTTAAGGCTTTTTGATATCCCATATACCTGTCGTTATTCGTTTTTACCAGATCGTTTAACGCCGAAACGATGGTGGTTTTATTTGCTGTTTCCATAACTTAATTAATTTATTTTGTTTATGAGCTCATAGGTAGCAGCGTAAATATCATGCCTTTGATCAAACAGAGCTTATATGCCAGTATTGGTTACTAAAATGATCCCTTACATCTACACTATTCCACGTTTCGTAGAAAAACCCTCCACTTATCTCGTTCCTAAATACCTCTATCTTAATCAATTGACTTGTTCAACTGGCAGCATAATTGAAATAGTATTATTAAAAACGTTATGGCAAAGTATTCAGAAAAAAGTCAGCAAAAAGTGAAAGAAGTAATGGAAGAGATGAAAGAAGGCAAGCTAAAGACAGGAACCGGTAAAAAAGTAACCGATAGAAAACAGGCTATTGCCATTGGCCTATCGGAAGCACGTAAAGAAGGAGCTAAGGTTCCTAAAAAGAGTGAAGCAAACACAAAGAAAAAAGGTTCCACTAAAAAGAAATCAACCGCTACATAATGGAAACCTTTCTTTATTTATTTGAAAAAAGTAAAATATTTCAAGAACCTCGAACTACAAAATATGCCGATCGAAATTATATCCCATCCATGATCAACTCAAATGAAGAGTTATTATAATCATTCGAATCAACCATTATTTCAACAACCGATACTTCCTTAGCCTAAATGCAACAAAGACTTTAATTGATTGTCCTATTAAATAGGTAGACAAGGAATTACGCAAAAAAATAACTCTATTTAAATGAGGCTGGCATTGATCCATTCATCCGATACTTCACCCGGATATTCCCGGAAATTGAAAGGCCAAAAGTTCGTTTACCTCGACAAGGAAGGAAACAGAATAACGGACGAAGAAACGGTTGCGAGGATAAAAAAACTAGCGATTCCTCCTGCATGGACAAACGTTTGGATATGTGCCAAGCCAAATGGTCATTTACAGGCAACCGGAACGGACGCTTTAGGAAGAAAGCAGTATAAATATCACGCAGATTGGAGGCTTCAGCGCAACAAAGTTAATCATGGGCGGATGTTGCAATTTGGAAAATTATTGCCCAAAATCAGAAAAAAGATCAAAGCCGATCTTTTAAAACGTACATGGAACAAAAATAAAGTCCAGGCATTGGCCATTGAGGTGTTATTGCAAACTTATATCCGCATTGGCAACGCCAATTATTCACGCAAATACGGTTCGTTCGGCCTTACTACTTTAAAAAATCACCATATTAAAGCTGATAAAAATAATCTGATTATCAGGTTTAAAGGTAAAAAAGGCGTTCTTCAAACCTGTGTTTTAACAAATGCCCGACTGGTGAGGTTGTTAAAAATGGTGAAAGAACTGCCAGGTAAGGAAATTTTTCAATACTATAATCACAAAGGCGAACTTACTTCACTCGATTCGCAATCTGTAAATGACTATTTAAAAGAGATTACCGGAAATGATTATTCGGCCAAGGATTTCAGGACCTGGGCAGGTACATTGGCGGCATTTAATTATTTAATCACGCAACCCTCTACAACCGAACCCTCAGAAATTAGAAAACTTACTAACGAAGCTGTTGCTTATGCCGCTAACCAATTGGGTAACACAGTTAGTATTTGTAAAAAACACTATGTGAACCCAGCATTACTCATGCAATATGAAATGGGCGGACTCCGAACTTTTCAAAAAAGATATTCAACAAAAAACGAGTTGGATAAAAGCACTCAAATGGAGAATTTGCTCATTTCTTTTTTAAAAAAAATAAAAGTTGAACCAAAGCATATATAGCATGTAATTCTCAAAAATGGAGCAGATTCAAGTAAGCTATGGGAAAAATAAAGCAGTTTATATGTATTTTGATAATACCGATGACCTATCAGCTCCTTTTAATTAGAGCTGTTGATGTTCTAGAAATAAGTATTGATTTATGGATTTAAGCTCCGGTATGCCTTATTGGCTGATCAAAAATGGATTACCTTTCAATTATCCAAAACTCGAAGAAAATTTACAGGAAGAAGTATTGATTATTGGTGCAGGCATTACGGGAGCTGTTTGTGCTTATATTTTAGCCGAAGCGGGTATTAAATCAACGGTAATTGATGGAAGAACGGTGGGTTTAGGAAGCACCTGTGCCAGCACTTCATTACTGCAATATGAAATTGATACGCCCCTTTATAAACTGGCCCAATTAATTGGGGAAAAAGACGCAGCCAGAAGCTACATTTTGTGTATAAATGCGATAGACAAGCTAAATGAAATAGCGTATAAAATTGACTTTAGCGGCTTTGAAAAGAAAATGAGCCTGCAATTCGCTTCATATAAAAAAGACCGGGACTTACTGATAAATGAATACAAGATCAGAAAACAATGGAATATTGCTGTTGATTTTTTAGACGAAAAAGAAGTGTTAAGCAACTTCGGGTTTAAAGCTCCCGCAGGTTTGTTGTCAAAGAACGGAGGGCAAATAGATTCCTATTTAATGACCCACAAAATTTTCCAATACTTAAAACAATATAACATCAAGATATACGACAGAACCCGAATTGTAGAATTTCATCATGCTAAGAACAGTGTAAAACTCGTCACAGATAATAATTATGTTATCAGGGCAAAAAAAGTGATCTATGCCACGGGATATGAAACTGCAGATCTGATAAACCCAAAGATTGTACAACTAAAGTCGACTTATGCTGTAGCAAGCGAGCAATTCTCAACTAATAAGTTTTGGGCCTTTGATAACTGTATGATCTGGGAAACAGCGCATCCATATTTATACATGCGTGCAACTAATGACAATCGTATTATTGTAGGAGGAAAGGATGTAGATTTTTACACTCCTTATAATAAAAGAGATAAACTGCTAAAAAGTAAGACTAAAGCACTGCAGCAAAGCTTTAAAAGCCTTTTTCCTCATATTGATTTAAACCCTGAATTTTCCTGGTGCGGAACTTTTGGCGAAACAACAGATGGTTTACCTTATATAGGTGAATACAGTAAGGTTCCCAATGGATATTTTGCTTTGGGTTTTGGTGGTAATGGCATTGCTTTTAGCCTTATAGCCGCCGAAATTATCAGGGATATATTAAAAAGGAAACGGAATGATGATGCTTCTTTATTTAGATTTAACCGTTGAAAATATTTATGCGGTAATATTTGGCTATTCCAATATTTACATGTTAAAAGTGAGTATGGAGGGATTAATCATTGTTATGAAAGCACTTTTCAAGGATCTTGCACCAACCTGATCAACAGGATGTTTTCATAGTAAATCACTTCAAATTTTCTATGTTTTATGACATATTTTTTATTCGTAAATAAATGTACATTCGCCGCCATTAATAACATAGATTTTCATTTTAGAAACGGCAGTTATTCCCCTTTAAACCTTAACCAGTAATATGTTATGAAAGAAACCGTGAATTATGTCAGCCCAGCTGAAGCACTGTCAATCATACAATCCAATCATAGAATTTTCATTCATGGAAGCGCTCAAACGCCCACCTTTTTATTAAAGCACCTGGCCGCTGAAGCCCCTCGTTTGAGGAACGTAGAAATAGTTTCGATAAGTGTTTATGGCGATCTGTTTATCGACAAGCCCGAATACAGAAACAGCTTTCACATGAATTCATTGTTTGTTTCTGCCAGTGTTCGCAATGCTGTTAGTGAAGGTTATGCCGATTATGTTCCGGTTTTTTTGAGTGAAATACCCGAATTATTTAAACAAAAAGTAATGCCGCTTGATGTGGCAATTGTGCATGTTTCTCCTCCTGATGATCATGGCTATTGTACTTTAGGCGTTTCGGTTGATATTGCCCGTAGTGCCGTTGATTCGGCCCGTTATGTTATTGCCCAGGTAAACCCTAATGTGCCGCGTACGCATGGCGACGGCATGATCCACTCCAGCCGCTTTCATTCAATGGTATATTGTGAAGATCCTTTGTACGAAGCTTTCTTTGGCAGTAAGGCTGATGAGCGTACGCAACGAATAGGAGAGTATGTGGCAGAATTAATTGACGACCGTTCGGTATTACAAATGGGCATCGGTGCTATTCCTGATGCGGTTTTAAGATGCCTTCATAACCACAAAGACCTTGGGGTACATACTGAAATGTGTTCCGACGGTATTATTGACCTCTTTGAAAAAGACGTCATCAATAATAAATACAAAAAAACACATCAAAATAAAACGGTTTCAGCATTTGCTTTAGGTTCGAATAGGTTATATGATTACGTGAATGATAATCCGGGATTTGCTTTTCTGGATGTTGATTATGTGAACAACCCGCATGTAATAAGGCGAAACCCCAAAATGATAGCCATTAATAGTGCCATTGAAATTGACATTACCGGTCAGGTTTGTTCCGATTCAATAGGATGTCACCAATATTCGGGTGTAGGTGGGGCAATGGATTTTATGCGTGGAGCTGCTTTGAGCGAAGGTGGTAAACCAATAATAGCTTTACCCTCTCGTACTAATAAAGGCGAATCGAGAATTGTTTCGGCATTAAAATCGGGGGCTGGAGTTGTGGCTACGCGAGCGCATATGCATTATATAGTTACCGAGTACGGCATAGCTTATTTATTTGGCAAAAACCTACGCCAACGTGCAAAAGCGCTAATCGATATTGCTCATCCTGATGATCGCGAAATGCTGGAAAGAAGCTGTTTCGAGCGATTTAAAATATTCTAATAAAAACAAAACCCTGCTTTTGCAGGGTTTTGTTTTTATTTATATCAGCAAATTTTGCCTCATATATGTAGCACTTTGTCCTATGCTTTTAAAGGCATCTATTTTAAAGTTTTCTTGTTCAACATAAAAATGGACAACCCCATTGGCCTTTGCGGCTTTAATAATGGGTTTAAAATCGATAGAACCACTACCAATTTCAGTGTTCAGCTTTGGCGATTGCTTATCCATGTCTTTTACATGCACTAAAGCAAATCGTTTTGGATGCTGCTGAAATAATTCTATTGGATTGAAACCAGCCCTGACCGCCCAATACAAATCCAGTTCAAAAACCACATTATTACCGGTGCCTTCCAATAATTCTTTGTACAAATGGGTTCCTTCAACGGTTATAAATTCAAAATCATGATTATGGTATGCCAATTTTAAGCCTGCCGCCTGACATAATTCGGCCGCTTTATTAATTCGCTCAACAATCCTTTTAAAATCAGCAGCCGTTTTTCTAATACCCTCCTGCAGATAAGGTATAACCAAATATTGTTGATTCAACGTCTTTGCTGCATCAATAGCATATTTCAACTCATCGTAATTATCACGCGCAAAAAGCTCATCTGTATTATAATGACCACTAGGGGAAACAAGACCATTATCGGTTAAAATACCGGCCATTTGCTGCATGGTTAAACCCCAAAAACCACCCTTAGCACTATAGCCATATGTTTCTACCTCTTCATACCCCGAAGCTTTTACCTTGCTCAATACGCTATTTACATCTTTGGGCAAAAAATCACGTAAGCTATAAAGCTGCAACCCTATTTTAGTTTGTTTAGTACCTGCAAATAGTATTTCAGGCATCAAACTTAAAGCTGCCGCAGTTATCCCTGATTGTTTTAAAAAAGTTTTTCTCGAAATTTTCATGGATCAATAAGAATCAAAAGCGTCATAAGATAGGCCTATTTAATGAAAATAGAAATGTTTGGTTGACTAAAGTCTTAATAGTTCAGCCAAAGACCACGTAACGTGTCAATGTTATAATAATAACAAATTCATTTTGGTCTTATAAATGAATTTCCCTAAATTTAAGATAGGTCAATTTTTTTGCGATCAACACCATACCAGACGATTAACCAATTTTTACTCACTACCATTTAAAAATGACCAAATGAAAAACGGGAAATAACATCTCCGCTTTCCAAATTGTGTTAGTCTCCCACTTAAGTTTAAAATTAAAGCAGATTTTATTGCTCACGGCTTAATTGCGCTCTTATGATTTTTTCGGCTGTAAATTGTATTCAACAGGAACTTGACAATTATTTGAACGGTTTTACGGTAACGGTTGATGTAGGTAATATCAGCGAGCTAGTTAACAATATTGCCGATGCCAACGCTGATATTATTATATCGGTGATCAATATCGAAGAAAACCGTATTTCACGTGATCCCGATTATTTCAAGCGAAGGGATAATGATATTTTTCTTAAAAATCCTGCGCTACATCTGCATCTTACCTTACTATTCACTTCTTTAAAACCGTCAAATGCCTATGGCAAATCGCTTGAAAACCTGCAGCATGTAATTGAATTCTTTCAGAAAAAATATGTTTTTGACCATGCTAACACACCCACACTCGATTCAAAAATTGAAAAGCTGATTGCCGAGATGGTTACACTCAATTTACAGCAACTAAACGAAATATGGTCGGTGTTGGGCAGCAAGTATTATCCATCAGTTGTGTACCGTGTGCGAATGGTTACGATCGATCATGAGACAGAGGATGGTGGTAACCTGGTAAAAGAAATAGAAACTAAATATTTCATGAAATGAAACTGGTAGAAACAGTACGAACCATCTATAAGGAACTGTTTATTCTAAACATTTCACATTCTGGGTATTCGGCAAATGGCACCGTGCAACTTGCAGATGAGCTTCAGATAATACCGGATTCACAAACCCGTATTCACTTTAATAACTATACAATGAGTAGTCGCTTTATAAACAATCAACTCATTTGTTTTATGCGCTGCAACTTATTTGCTCCACCGGCAACTGATCCCAAGATACCGTTCCTCCCCTTTGATGATGAAACTAGGTTACGTTTCTATATAACAGGAAACACCAGTTTTTTAAGAAAAACCGATATCGCGGTAACAGGTGCAAAGCAGTTATACTATTTCAGTAATCGCTTTAACGCCGCTTCCGGAATGTTTATTAGTAATACTGCCGGAGATATAAATAACAGCGACTTGAGGAGCGTCTCCTTATTGGCACCCGAACAAGCGTGCCTTGCTATAGTGGACGTGTTTAGCAGTGGGGCGGTAAATGCCAACTATGAATTATTTACCGGTGCTGCTCATCAATTGAAGAGCCCAGAATATAAAATTCAGTTTAAAAGTAAAATTTAAAGAATTAATACGCTTTTATAAACTATAAATCCTATGTCACAAATCAATGAAACCGCCATTCGGACTCCAGGTGTTTACACCACCGAGATTCCTTTATTCCCGCCTTCAGTGGCACAAGTTGCTACGGCTGTGCCAGCGTTTATTGGTCATACTGAAATTGCCACACGTGATGGGGAAAGTTTAACCAACAAGGCGGTGCAAATTAAATCGTTGGTAGAGTTTGAACGTTATTTCGGAAAAGGTCCGCAATTAAATATCACACATGTTGATCTGGATGTAAACAACAATGTAACTCATGTGGACATGACTACCGATTATTTGCTATACGACAGTATCAGAATGTTTTATTTAAATGGAGGAGGGAAGTCTTACATAATTTCTATAGGCGATTATAAAACGCCTTTGAGTCGTGCAAAATTTGAAACGGCCATTAGTGGACCGCTGAAAAAAGAAGATGAGCCCACTTTAATCCTCTTTCCCGATGCGGTAAAACTGGCCGACACTGATCTGTATTTTCTGCAAAACATGGCACTTAAACAATGCTATGACCTGCAGGACCGCTTTACTATTTGTGACCTAACCCCATCAAAAACAGATACTGAATGGGCCAATTCGGTTACCGGATTCAGGAATAATATCGATTTGATTTCCATGAATTATGGTGCAGCCTATACACCTTATCTGCGAAGTAATTTATCGAAAAATGTAACCTATCGAGCCCTGGCGAGTGCTTTGTTTAAATTCGGCACCAATATAAGTCTCAGTTCTTTAGTTCCAACTGCCGATATTAAAACCAAGGACTTAATAGCCAGCCTCGAAAAGAGTATTGCCGATAATGACTTCATAAAATCAAAAATAAGCGATACTATTTTAGATGATTACAATGCAAAAGTGCAAGTGTTTAAGCAAAAAGTGGGTATTGCGGTTCCAGTACCTGCAGATGTAAAAGCCGCCTTTAAAGATCTGTATGTATACCTTTACAGTAAAGCCGATACCATTTTAGATGACCTTGCCACTAATAGTGGTAATGTTCTTAATGCAACAATTCCACCAGTTCCACCATCAACTGATCCTACCATTTTTGTACTCGATACGGTTAGAAAAGTATTGGCCGATAGTCTACGGAGCCGCATGAAGACCCTTAATAGCTACAATAAAGCTCATAAAGCATTAACTGATGTGGATGACAAGCTTTACAATCCAAAAGCTAATTGGACCGCTACAGGATGGGTTGATGCAGGAATAAATGTGATGGATGATGCAAATGTGGTTTTCGACGATACCATCTATCCAAATAAACCTATTCCCGCTGCCGATCCAGATAAGGAAAAGAAGTTTCAGGAAAATATGATCGCGGCTGAGCCAAAGATCTCTCAAATAATGAAAGACCTCTTCGACTCACTATCATTTATTAAAACGGCAGCCGCTTTTATAGAAAATGGTTTTGAACGATTACTTTATGATACATTTTCGTTGTATCGCTCAATCAATCAAAAAATAGCTTCAACTGCAACCGAGCTTCCTCCAAGCGGCGCAATTGCTGGTATTTATGCATTCATTGACGCCACCCGTGGAGTATGGAAAGCACCTGCCAATGTTAACATTCAGGGAGTTGAATCGCTTTCTTACACCATTGATAATACCGACAATGATGATCTGAATATAAGCGATACCGGTAAATCCATCAATGCAATAAGGTTCTTCACCGGAAAAGGAACATTGGTTTGGGGAGCCAGAACTATTGATGGTAACAGTAACGAATGGCGTTACGTACCTGTTCGACGTTTGTTCATCACCATTGAAGAATCAGCCAAAAAAGCTACCATTCCATTTGTATTTGAACCCAATGATGCCAATACCTGGGTAAAAGTAAGGGCAATGCTCGAAAACTATTTAACACTTCAGTGGCGCGCAGGAGCATTGGCAGGTCCAAAACCTGAATATGCATTTTTTGTAAAATGCGGATTGGGTCAAACAATGACCTCTCAGGATATTTTAGAAGGGAGATTGATCGTGGAGATAGGCCTGGCCGCCGTTCGTCCAGCCGAATTTATCATTCTTCGCTTTTCACATTTAATGCAAAAAGCCTAACAACTAACATAAAACACTATAGCTATGGCACAATACCCAGTTCCAAAGTTTCACTTTCAGGTAGAGTGGGGCGGTGCGAAAATTGGTTTCACCGAAGTAACCGGTTTAGAGGTTTCTACCGAAGTAATTGAATACCGCGATGGCGCAAGCCCTGAATACCATAAAATAAAAATGCCCGGCATGCAAAAGTTCAGCAATATCACCATGAAACGAGGCACGTTTAAAGGCGACAATGACTTTTACAATTGGTGGAACACTGTGGCACTCAATACTATTGAACGACGCAATGTGATTGTTTCGCTGCTCAACGAAAGTCATGAGCCGGTGGTGGTTTGGAAGATTAAAAATGCATGGCCCGTAAAAGTACAATCGACTGATTTAAAGGCCGACGGTAACGAAGTTGCCATTGAGACTATTGAGCTGGCGCACGAAGGGTTAACCATTCAAAATGAGGCCTGATGAGCACATATCCACCGGTAGGTTTCCATTTTATAGTATCGTTTATGCTTATCGATCAGGGAGCGGACTCACGCTTTCAGGAAGTTAGCGGGCTCGATGCTGAAATTGAGATGGAATCATTTGTGGAAGGCGGCCAAAACCGGTTTACCTGGCAAGTACCAAAAAGAGCTCGGTATTCAGACATTACTCTTAAACGAGGCATGTTTACTAATACTTTGCTGATCCTTTGGTTTAGAAACGCTTTGGAAAATTTTGTTTTCGAGCCCATCAATCTCACGATCTCTCTGCTTAATGAAGAACACGCACCATTGCAAACTTGGTTTGTAGTAAATGCCATACCTAAAAAATGGTCGATTTCGGGATTTAATGCCCAGGAAAATTCAATAGTTGTAGAGTCGGTAACGCTGAGTTATCAATATTTCCATATCATCAGTTAAAATTAAAATTATGCCTATAGAAATTAAAGAACTGCATATAAAGGCAGTTGTGAGTGGCAAAGAGTCCGAAAGTAATCGACCTGCGGTTTTAAGCCAGGATGATATTAACAAATTGAAGAAAGATATTACAAAAGATGTAACTGATAGGGTTATTCGATTTTTACGGCAAAAAGCTGAACGATAATGGCATCGATATTTGGACAAATAGAGAAGTTATACTTTCAGGCTTATAAAGATCCTGATTTAAATGAACCTGTGGGTGATAAGTTTTATGCGCTAATCAATCCTGAAACTTATACCTACAAGTATAGGGTTGACTTTTGCGATACACAGGCTTCAGGCACTTCCGGCGTTGCCCTGAAGTTTAATAAAATGCCACCGCAGGATTTCAATTTTGATTTTTTGTTTGATGGAACGGGAGCGTTTAAAGATACAGCAGTGCCTGCAGTGCCTGGTCTTGCTTTATTTAATGGAAGCATTGCTGATCAGATTGACGATTTTAGAAAACGGGTATTCGAATATAATGGCGAAAAACATCGGCCCAACTATCTCAAAATTATTTGGGGAACACTTTTGTTCAAGGGTGTTTTGATAGCGTTAGACATTGAATTCAAATTATTTAAACCTGACGGAACACCTCTTCGCGCTATTGCAAAATGCACTTTTAAAGGTACGGTAACTGAAGAATTAAGAGTAGCCAAGGAAAACTCCCAAAGTCCGGATATAACACACGAACGAACCATTACCGCCAGCGACCGGCTCTCATTAATGACCTTCAAAATTTATAATAATCAGAACTTCTATACGGATGTGGCCGACTTTAACCGGCTGGATGGATTTAGAAAGGTGAAACCTGGAGTGAATGTTTTATTTCCACCTATTGATTAACAACTATGCCTGAAGATACTAACACGGTTTTACTCCAAGAGAAAATGGATGTTGTCTCCCTGCTTATTAAGGTTGCAGGGGAAGAAATATCACGTGAATACCATGTAAAATCGCTTTCTATTAAGCATGAGATCAATAAAATACCTACCGCAAATCTTTCTATAATTGACGGGGAAGCAAGCAGGCAAGATTTCCCAATAAATAGCAGCGGGCAGTTTGTCCCTGGGAAAACAATTGAAATTGAACTAGGGTATTTCCGAAATGGGCATTCTCCTGAAGACAAGTTCTTATTCTCCGGAATTATAGTGACCAATACCAACGCGGTAAACAATCATTGTTGTGAGCTGAATGTGGAATGCAAATCTGAAGCAATAAAAATGACTGTAAACCGCGGTAATGCGCATTTCAAAAAACAAATAACAGCTTCTGAAATTGCAGAGCAATTGATAAACAAACACAGTTTAAAGATTGAAAACATTGCTTCAGCCACAATTCGTCACGAACAGCTTGTGCAGTCAAATATTTCAGATTGGGACTTTATGATCGGTCGTATTGATGTGGTAGGAATGATTTGCGTGATCACAAGTCTGGGTATCAATATAAAGGCGCTCCAAATAAATAATCCTCCTGCCAATGACTCTGGCCAAATGCTAAAGTTGGTGCATGGTAAAAATATACTTGATTTTACTGCCGATAAGGATTCGCGCATCAGAAATAATGAAGTGAGAACCTTGAGCTGGGACTTTAGAGAGCAAAGGGTAAGTGAATCGAGCACTGACGAAACAATTGTAGAGGAAGCGGATGATGATAGTCAACATGTTTCCTCTGGATTTGAAATGAGGTCGTCGGCATTTTTCACACAGGAAGAACAGGATGCAATTACCCGAACCCGGAAGATAAAACAAGACCTATCGGGAATTAAAGGCAAAGTGAAATTCATTGCGAGAACAGATATTACCCTTGTACCGGGAGACTTTGTGGAGATAAGAGGCGTTGGAAAAAGCTTTGAAGGTTATCATTTTGTTTCGGCTGTGGAACAAGAATATAGCGATGGTTGCTGGATAACAGAGGCCACTTTGGGTTGGGATGAGCAGTTTTTTACCGAACAAACTAATCCTCAGCATCCGGCTTCATCCACTGGCCAATCGTCATCCATCCAGGGATTGCAAATTGGTAAGGTTACCAATATCGAAGACAGCGAAGGAGAGTATCGGGTTCAATTGAGGCTACCTATGGTTGATGAAAATCAGGACGGCATACATGCGCGAGTAGCCACACTAGATGCCGGTAATAACCGGGGTACTTTTTTCAGGCCAGAAATAGATGATGAGGTAATTGTAGGTTTTATAAATGACGACCCGTCTAACCCCGTGATACTAGGCATGCTGCACAGTAGCGCCCTACCTGCGCCCCTTGAACCAAGCCGCGACAATAATGAAAAGGGTTATGTTTCAAGGTCGGAAATAAAGCTGTTGTTTGATGATGACAAGAAAAGCGTAACCATTAAAACACCCGGCGGAAGAGTGTTTGAAATGAATGATGATACAGGCACTATTACGGTAAAAAATGACAATGGTGATAAAATAGTAATTGAAGATGGGAAGATCACCCTTGAATCGACAAATGATATAAACATTAAAGCAGGAGGAAACCTTTCTGTGCAGGCAAATAATATTTCAATAAAAGCAGATAGTAACCTTCAGGCACAAGGTGGTTCAGCTGTAAAAGTGGAGGGCGGGGGAACTACCGAGATTAAGGGTTCAATTGTTAAAATAAACTGATGAGCATATGTCGATGGCAGCACGAATAACTGATATGCATGTTTGTCCCTTGGTAAGTGGCACTGTACCCCATGTTGGAGGGCCAATAATGGACGCAGGGGAACCCACGGTACTTATTGCCGGTTTGCCGGCTGCCACGGTTGGCAATATTTGCATTTGTGTTGGCCCTCCTGATAGTATTGCGATGGGCTCTACAACAGTGCTTATCGGTGGAAAACCTGCAGTGCGAATGGGAGACACAACTGCACACGGAGGAACAATAGTGGGCGGCTGCCCGACAGTTTTAATTGGAGGATAAATAATGAGCATTAAAACATCTTTCCTTGGAACCGGCTGGGGATTTCCACCTAAGTTCGATAAAAAAACTGCCTCTGTAGTGATGATAAGCAATGAAGAGGATATTAATAGCAGCCTGGAGATATTGCTTTCAACACGTCCTGGAGAACGGGTAATGCAACCTACCTATGGTTGTAACCTCGATGAGCTATTATTCGAACCATTAACAACCACTTTTAAAACCTATATAAAAGACCTGGTGGCTACGGCCATCTTATATTTCGAACCACGCATTGATGTAAACCGCATTGAGCTCGACGATTCTCAAGAGTTGGAAGGAAAGGTGTTGATCATTGTTGAATACACGATCCGCTCAACTAATTCGAGATTGAATTTTGTGTATCCGTATTATATAAAAGAAGGAACAGAGGTTAAAAAGTAAAGTATAGAAATAATGGCCTGTAACGATAAAAATCCATTATTGAGAGAAGGCACCAGCCTTTTAAACCGAATGCTGGATGCGTTGGCAACCTCTTTTGTCAAGCCCGATGAAAGACAGGAGGCTGATCTTCTGCTTTTCCTTCGTCGCTATTCCACTTATTTAAATTACTACGATTCATCCCTTACCGTTGCGGATGACAACTGGGAACCTTTTATGAAAATGGACATTAGCGTAACGCTGGCGGTGCTCATGCGTTTAGACGCAGCAAAATGTTCCGATTATAAAAAACTTCTCTATAAAAGAATTGAATTAAGCGATACCGATATAAAGGCACAACAACAATTTACCTATGTTTTCGATCTTACCTTTTCACTTTTACGCCTCGTTTCGGAGCAGTATCATTTACTACCTGATTCCTTTGAGTTAAAGCAGCAATTAGAAGCGACCATTAAAACCAAGATTCTTTTACCTGCTGTCAATCTCAAAAAATTATATGACGATTTTGAAATCGAAGGTTTAATACCAAACTCATTAACTACTGATAGTGAATCACCTATACAAACTAAATTAAGTAGTTTGTTTAAGTTAACGGATCTTGGTGCAAACTGGATTTTGCCGGCTCCTGTTTTGGGATTAAGCCTTCCGGTAAGTTTGCCCGACATCAAAAGTAAGATCGTTTACATTATTAACCATAACTTTTTCACTGCCCAGGTTGAAGCCTTGTTGAAGGCTATTTCAACACTTGCTGAAAAAGCGGCTAACCTTTTTTCCATTACACTTGAGGATTATTCAAGCCATACTCCGCATTATGCACTTATAATTGCTTTTGTAAAGCTGTTTACTACTGCGCAAAATGAACTTAACAAATACACCCAACGTCACCTCGATTTTTATTATAAAGAAGTTCTTCAGCTTACCAATAAAAAAGCCATCGCCGATTCGGTGCATTTACTGTTTGAACTTCAAAAGCCAATACCTGACCGGTTAATAAAACAAGGCACTTTATTCAAGGGTGGAAAGGATAAGCTAAGCGGAAAAGATTTGAATTACTCATTGGATCAGGATGTGGTGTTGAACAAGGCAACAGTAGAAAAGATCCAATCGATACAGTTTCTGCAAAAAACTAAAGAGACACTGGCTTCTGCACCAATAGCGGTTTCGGAAGATGGACAAGGTGCTAAACTTAGCTCAGCAGATAAAAGTTGGTTTACTTTCGGAAACCCTGATTTGTTGGTAAATGCTCAAACTGGCTTTGCCATTGCTTCCAACCTCCTTTTCCTTAACGAAGGTATCCGTATTATCACTATAACTGTAAGTTTTGCCACAGGCACCACGACCTTTGCCGAGGCTTCAACTTTACCTCACACTGATTTTTTCACTGCAAGATTAACAGGTATTAAAGGATGGGTTGATGTACAAGTTCAATCTATTGGAAATACCATTGGTGATCAACTAACTTTTACGATCACGCTGAACCCCAATGATCCGGCAATTGTTCCATATTCCGAAAGTATCCATAAAGAGAATATTGAGACTGACTTGCCTTTATTAAAGATCTTTCTGAACCAATCATCCCCATTTTCATATTCATATACCACTCTTAGTGCCGACAGGGTACATTCGGTATCCATTACTGTAGAAGCCAATGGCATTAAAAATCTTGAGCTTTCAAACGATACAGGAACCATTGATGCCTCAAAACCTTTTAAGCCTTTTGGGGAGTTTCCTGATGCTAATTCGTCTTTTTATATTGGAAGCAAGGAGATCTTTCAAAAGAATATTACTGAACTGGCTTTTGTGTTTGGCAATAAAATAGATTATACCGAAGAGATCCAGTATTTAAGTCAAGCCAAATGGGTGGCTATTAATGGCAGTACCATAGGAACCAATGCTTTTTCAATTAATGGAAGTTTTGTGGTTGCTGCTAAAGATTTTGGACCTAATGAAGCCATAAAACCAACTACTGTAGAAGGATTTATCCGACTGAAATTGGGAGTTGAGACTTATTCCCGGACAAGCTACTTAACCAATGTTAAAAATCAGATCAATAATACAACTATCAGTAAAACCAGCAGCAGTACACCCACCTATAAGATCACTACTGGAGAAATAGCTTCTCCATCGGAACTATCACTATCTGATTTTTCAATAAATTATAAAGCTGCAGCCTCTATTCCCCTTACATCGGTGAATACTTCAGCCAATAACAAATTCCTTCATTTAACGCCTTTTGGTTATTACGAGGTTTATTTTAATAGTGAAGTTCCTTCTGCAAAGATCACAATTGTTCAGGAGATCACTAATGATGGCGAATTGTATATCGGTTTAAATAATACTGAACCTGAACAGGTGGTAACTATTTTATTGCAGGTTTCGGATGGATCTTCAAATCCCCTAAAAAATGAAGAAGAAGTAACCTGGTACTATTTGGCAAAGGGAAATACTTGGCTGGAGTTTGAAACTAAAGACCTGGTTGATCTAACGCATAACCTTACTCAATCGGGTATTTTAACAGTTACGCTTCAACCCGATATAAGTAATTTGAATACAGCTTTACAGAAAGGGCTTTACTGGATAAAGGCTGCGGTAAAACAAAACCCTGATGCGGTTTGCAAACTGATAACGGTACAAGCTCAAGCCGCGCGAGTGACGCTGGTGCAAGACGAAGCAACAGGAATTGAATTTACACAAACGCTTCCCGCAACTACCATTTCAAAGCCGGCAGCAACGATTGTCGAGGTTAAAAGTATTAGTCAGCCTTTTGAGTCATTTAATGGCAGGGCCAACGAAACTGATGAGCACTTTTATTTGAGGGTGAGTGAACGGCTACGCCATAAACAGCGTGGTATAACGGTTTGGGACTATGAACACATCATTCTGGAACAGTTCCCGCAAATAAGCAAGGCAAGATGTATTAACCATGCAGGGTTTTATCCTGCCGGTGATGGAAGCGAGATCTTCTGCGAAAATTACCCCGGACATGTTACCATTATTACTATTCCCGATTTTAGAAATAAAACAGGCATCGATCCTTTAAAACCTTATACTCCAATTGGAACATTGGTAAATATTGATGCTTTCCTGCGTACGATTATCTCTCCGTTTGTAAAACTGCATGTTAAAAACCCGCAGTTTGAAGAGGTGCAGTTTGAGTTTTCGGTAACTTTTCATGAACATCTTGATGAAGCTTTTTACGGCCAATTACTGAATGTGGAAATTGAAAAACACCTCAGTCCCTGGGCATTTGATACTAATGGCCAGCTTTCATTTGGAGGAAAGATCATTAAATCAGCAGTATTAAATTTTATTGAAGAACGACCCTATGTTGATTTTGTAACCTGTTTTAAAATGCATCATATTATTAAACGGAATGGTGCCACACATATAACCGAAAAAAGAGATGTGGAAGAAGCGACTCCTTCCACAGCAAGGTCATTGCTTGTTTCTTATGCAAATGAGATTACCAAAGAAAAACATTTGATCAATTCACCTGCCACCTGCACATGCTGATGGAAGAAAAAACTACCATACCAAAAAACAGGCAACTTCCGCAAGCCATGGATTATGAGTTTTTGCGGAAAGAAGGGTTACGGCATATTGAAAATCTAGCCAGTGATTTATGGACAGATTTTAATGTTCATGACCCGGGAATAACCATTTTAGAGGCCCTTTGTTATGCGATCACTGAGTTGGGTTACAGGGCAGGGTTTGACATGAAGGATTTACTAACGGGCGATGATGGTAATTTGGTTGGCGGACAAACATTTTTTACAGCAAATCAAATTCTTACGATCAATCCGCTTACCATTAATGATTACCGCAAGCTGTTGGTTGATTTGCAAGGGGTGGAAAACGCCTGGCTCATTGCCAATGAGGTAAATGTGGTGGATGGCAAAAATACCGCAGTTAATGAGGTTCCTATTTATGCCGATTGTGAAAATGACTTCTTGACCTTAGTTCCAAATCTCCAACCATTGTTTCTTTCGGGTTTATATAGAGTATTGATTTCACTCGAATCAGATGATCGCTTTGGCGATTTAAATGATGGAGACATTGTAATTGGAAACCCTGAACTGGCAGGAATATATGTTGACAGTGAATTTTTCTTTTCTATTGAATTGGAGGCTTGGAAAAATGCTGATTTTAATTTTGCTACTGTAGCCAGCGATGAAACTAAAATTCAAACAGCAATACTAACAGCAAGCAATAATGGCTGGCGTTGCGATTTAACTGTTTCAGGAATAGCAAACCCTAAATCTTTTAATGTTTCGATCTCCAAACAACCTGCATCAGGAAAAGTAAATGATACTAATGCTCAAGCTATTTTTGGCAATAAAACCTGGATCGCCGAAATTTTTAAACAGTATCTGGGAAAAATCAAACTTTCCCAAAGCTTAGTAAAAAGTGCTATTAAAACTCTTAATGAGCACCGTAACCTATGTGAAGACTTTTTAGAACTTACCACTGCCGATACCGATCAAATAGCTTTTTGTTTTGATGTTGACGTTAAACCGAATGCCGATATAGAGAAAGTACAGGCCGAAATATTCTTCGAAATAGAAAACTACCTGAATCCACCAATATTATTTTATTCATTAAAAGAGCTTTTGGAGAAAAAGGTCCCGGTGGATGAAATATTTAACGGACCTATTCTTCAGCATGGTTTTATTGATACCGTTCAACTCGAATCAACCAATTTAAAAACTGAATTACATGCCTCGGATATTATTAACCTGTTGATGAACATAGAGGGTATAGTGGCGATCCGTAATTTCCAGATGACCAAATACAAAGAAAATGGAGAGGTTGATCCGGCATACAAAAACCTTAAATGGTGCATGCCTATTAAACCGCTGCATAAACCTGCATTTCGCACTGATAAGTCGAAGATCCTTTTGTTTAAGGATGGATTCCCATTTATAGCAAGGTATGACGAGGTGAAAGATACCGTACAATTAATGCATGCTATTCGCTCGAGGAATAAACTTAATGGTTTACAAGATGATTTGCCTGTTCCAAAGGGTGCAAAAAGAGACACTGAAAGCTTTTGGCCGGTTCAATATGATTTTCCGCTGGTATACGGTATAGGAGAAGCGGGATTGCCTGCGGATGTTACCGACCAACGAAGGATCCAACAACGACAACTCAAATCGTATCTATTATTCTATGAACAACTATTGGCCGATTTTTTTTCGCAACTAACCCATGCACATGAACTATTTTCAACCAACAAGCTAACTCATACATACTTTGCTCAATTTCTGTCCAACATAAAAGATACCGAAACATTGTATGCACCTGATTTAGCCACGGCAATACTCAACAATGCCATTTCAAGTCCCGATTCAACAACCGCGGTTCAAAATGAATGGCAAAAGTTATATGAGCCAAAATCGGTTTTCGAAGAACGCAGGGGTAGGTTCCTGGATCATTTGTTAGCTCGATTTGCTGAATCTTTTAATGACTATGCCTTGTTGATGTACACCATCAACTATGAAGATCAATCCGAAGAAAAAATAAGCTTTGATGAGGTTTCAGCAGCCAAAATGCAAACCCTTAAGCAATATGATGATATAAGCAGTAACCGGGGCAAGGCGTTCAATTATTACCCGCAAACCACCCAAGTTGTAGACAACATAACAGAATACCTACTGGATACTACAAAGCTTTGGGACACGGATAATGTTTCGGGCTTGGAAAAACGCATTTGTGCATTAACAGGAATCAAAGACTTTACCCGCCGGTTTTTGTACTGCATTAAGAACATTGAAGTGATCTGTACCGAAAGGGAGGTAACAGAAAACGGCAATAAACTGCTTAAATGCTTCCATAGTTTTAGGGTAACCTCGCTGAATGGAATCAACCTAATTTCTAAAGACTATGAAGACAAAACGGAGGCAGAGGCCGCTGTAAAAGACCTGATAGAAACGGGAAAAGATGCAGCCAATTACTCAGTGATAAATGATGGAAAGTTCAAGATAAAATTTAAAGATGTACTCACAGGAACCAATGAATACGATACAGAAGATGAAGCCAATGCAGCGATCAATGAAATTGCACTGGAGTTTGAAGGCATCTGTAACGATCCGGAAGGGCTTCACCTGATCGAGCATATTTTACTCCGACCACGCACCAATGCCTTTAACCTGATGCAGGTTTGTTTGCACGATTGCGACTGCCTTTGTGAAATCGATCCTTATACGTTCAGGGCTTCGGTAGTGCTACCATACTGGCCAGGTCATTTTGATAACATGGCTTTCCGTAAATATTTCGAGAATAAAATAAGGGAAGAAGCTCCAGCTCATATAATGCTGAAGATCTGCTGGCTCAATAACGACTTAATGCGTGAATTTGAGCTTCGATATAAAAAATGGATTGAAACACTTGCGGTTTATTCATTTGACAAAGTGGCTAACGAAGCTGATTTTATCATTGCCAATAACCGCATGATCGAAATTTTGAATAGTCTGCACAGTGAATATCCGCTGGCAACACTCCACAATTGTGATGAGAGCAAGGAGGGAAGCAATACAGTTGTACTTAATAAAACAGTTTTAGGAACATTTAAATCTTAATATTATGGGTATGCAAACCAGTTTTCCTGTATTTGACGCCGATCAGGTGCTTACCAACACGCATCTGAATGATTTGCGCAAATATCTCGATGAGCAAAACAGGTTAACCCGTGCAAAATTGATAGGGTGTGGTATTGTATGTGGGTTGGAGCTAGTTGTCAGTTCATCATCTATAAAAATATCGAAGGGTTGTGGCTTAACATCGCAAGGTTTTTTGATCCCTCTTTGCGACAGCGAATACACACATGTTATTCCTTATACAGCTCCGGAATTTCCTGAAGACTTTGACCTGATCTCCCAATGTGACAGTTCTGCAACAGGCTCGGTGCCATTCTATAAACCCGATTTTACTGAACCAATGCAGCAGCTACTTACCGCAGCCCAATTAGAAGCGCTAAGTTCAGATGTTAAAGCTACAGCCGTAACACTGTCATCAATGACCAATGCAACACTGAGTGAATTGGCCGTTGTTCTATTTTTAGAAGCTGAGCAATTAAAACTGAAGAATTGCGATACGAACGATTGCAACGACAAGGGTAGTCGCATGGATTTCGAACCAAAAGTATTACTTGTTAAAAAATCAGTTTTAGATAAAATAAATGCCAATTTCAATGGAAACATTGCCAAAAACCCGTTGCCACACCTCGAGCTAAAGCGATATAATGTTCCTGTAAAAAATGTACTGACTACCTCAGCTGTCTTGGCCGCTTTTGCCACCATCACCGATGATGTAACCATTGATAAAATTGACGAGGCCTTAAATAGCAGTTATACCAATTATAGTTTTCTGCTGAAAGAACCTACAGGAAACCCTTTTGGAGGTATAGGGAACACATTAAAATCAATAAGACAGAAAATAATTACCAATAATCCACTATTTATTCAGTATTTCTATGATTTTTTAGATGACCTGGTAAAAACTTATTACGAGTTTAGGGAAAAGGCCTATTATGTAAACAGTGAGTGCTGTACCGATGAAATGCGGTTTCCCCTTCATCTAATGCTTGGCGAAGCAACTGTGAGTACTTTACCTGGAAAACAATCTGCTTATCGTGAGTTTTTCATTTACTCGCCACTATTCGATTCTCAAAATTATCGCCTTGGAGAAATACGTTTTCTTTTTACCAAGCTGAAATTACTTATACTCAATTTTGCACCTGATCTGCCGTCAGCATTTGAAAAGAGAACCATTAAAATAACACCTAGTTCGTTTGGAAAAACCTATTTAAGCCAAAGGTCAGTACCCTATTATTATGAGCTGAAACCTACCTCAACACAAGCATCATTACTTCAGTTTTGGAACTACAAAAAAACGGTTGAAGGTGAAGCTGATTTCAATTTAGGGTACAAAAGCAATGAATACGCTGATTCAACTAATACATTAGTAAGAGAACCATTACTATATGATATTGAGAGGTATAACTTCTTTAGAGTTGAAGGGCATTTAGGAAAACAAATAAACCCGGCACTAACCGGTGTTTTAGCAATTAAGCAGGAGTTTAACCTGCCGATGGAAGTAATTGCATTAAGCGCCGATTATATTGGGGCCATACTGCAGGGCAAAGAACCCAAATGTGTAATCCAGGATTTAGAATCGGACTACCGTCTGGTTATAGCCGAGTTTATGTGCAAACTGCATGATGCCTTTTGCAATATTTACCGTTTCGACTTTAAACCCAAATCCCGCGATTTGGCAGTGATAAAAGCAAAAGCAGATGCAGGTTTTCTTGCTGCTGCTGATGATGAAGAGGATGATAATGAAGTAAATGAATTGATTGGAAAGATTGATTTTGTGGGGTTAAATGTCAATCATCCAATTTTATCGCGCCTGGTAAGTGAATCACACCTTACCAAAATCTACCAAAAAGGAAGTTCATTGTTAAAGATCTGCGGAGTACGGAAAGGCAGCATTGGCGACATTTATCTTTCGAATATTGCAGACAATATCTTCACTAATCCTATTTCATTAGGAACCAAGATCAAAGCGGCAAGCCTCTATTTCCGCTTTTTCGAACTCATCGATAGCATTGAAAGCATGTTTAAAATATTGCTTACCAATGAGCTGTCGGAGCTAAACATGACGGAATTTAAAACAGCCTATAACAGGTATGAAAAAGCTGTAAAAAACCTTAACCGGCAGCTAAAAACTATTACCGATAAGGTTCAGGTATTTTTAAGCACCTGCATTGTTGAAATTTTAGAAGCGCTGAAAGATGAATACCGCCGACGGATGAACCAATATAAGCTTGCGCAAAAGTTCAATAATTACTTTAAAACACATGGAGGCGTTGAGCATAAGGCAGGTGTTACAAAGGGTGGAACGTTTATTTTGGTTTATTTTGAAGATACCCGAAACCGCCGATTTGATGTAAGCGCATTGTTTGTGAACAAAAACCTTGGGCGCTTAATGCTAGCCAAACATCCCGACCTGATAGACAGGGATGTTTCGGATGAAGAGATAAAAAAAGCAACGGATGAACTTCATTCGGCCGTAGAATTTAAATGCCCTGAACAATTCACGTTTATCACCAATACAGTAAAAGACTTTTTGGATGCCGATAAAAACATCCCTGCAGCATCGAGAGAAGCATTGCTGGCAGCATTACGCAAAGCACCCGAAAGAGCTGCATTTCCATTCCCTTCAGGTACGGTAATCGCCGATTTTTATGTTCCATATATCTGCTGTAGTGACTGTTCTCCGGTTTCTTATGTTTTACAGTCAGCAGAACCGGCACCTTTACGAGTTGCTGTTAGTGACCCATTATGTAATGAAAAAGGCACCGAATACACTGTAACGGTTGAAGTGGACGGAGGCACACCTCCATATACAATTACAGTAAATGGTAATCCTATAACCGGGCAAATCATAGTTTTGAAAAGTGGAAGCCCTGATGCTAAAGTAGGTGTAAAAGATGCTGAAGGTAAAACGGCCGATGCTGTTATCAAAAGCCATACCTGCAAGGTACCTTGTGATTTGCCATGTAACGGTAATTCAACAGCGTGTCATTATATTTTATGGATATCCAAACCGGTCAATAGGCTACCTATGGAGCCAAGAAAAGCTAGTTTAAACTTGGTTGACGAAAATCTAAAACAAACCAATATAGATTTAACTAATGAACTTGCTAGCACGCTTATACCTAGGAATAATTTAATTACACCCAATAATTTCGATGCTATTTTCAAAGAGCTTGTTGAACGGATAAACAAATTGATTCCAGCTCCGTTTGCTAACCCAATGCTTAGGTATGATGAAGAAAACCGCTTATTGATCATCGACAAATTTGATTGCCATGATTTTAAATTGAGCTTTGAAGTTCTTTTGGTTATAAACGACCAGCAACTTATTTTAACCATTTTATACGATAAAACCGGTGTTGCCATTTTAGATCAAACAGGAAAACTGCTATCCTTTGTTCCTCCTTTTGGTTGTATTCAATTGAATAAATGTACAGGTGAAAAGATCGATAAATGCGCCAATAAACCAGTAATAAAAGAACTAGTAGGAAATCAGGTTGAGTTTAATAAACCTGTATTTGAATTCAGCATTCAACCAGATTTTAATTCTTATTTCTGGTACTTCCAAAGTGGTTTACCATTGTATTCAACAAATGCCAAACCCCAAACCCAAATACAAGGAGGGGATCCTGTAGTGAGAGTAATCGGAATTACCAAGGAAGGCTGTTTTGCAGTGAGGGAAGAGAAAGTGAAGCTCAATATTATCGTTGGAGACAATAGAGACAATAAAAGAAAGCCGATAAAACCTAAAGGCAAAAATAAATGACCAAGAGCGATCATATCATCCAAAAGCAATTCATTGAGATTCAATTCAGTCCTATTGAAAATGCACTTGGTATGCAAAATCGTCTTACCGAAGTTTTCTATGAAAAACTGGAGCCCGCCATATCCGTATTATTTGATGAATGGGTAGGAAGCAATCGTTTTGCAAAAGTGGATGTCCTGGAAATTGACTGCGGAATAATAGATGAGAAAAACTGGGAATGGGAGCTTACGGAGCAAACCATCCGAAAGTTAAAAGAAAAGCTTAACGAACTCACAATTAAAGAAATAGACGTAGATAATGATGACCAATTGAATGCTGAGGAAGTTTTCTTTTTCTACTTAAAGAATGGATACCTGCCATGGAGCAGTCGCCATGTGGATGTTTCAGCTTTGGAGCCTTTGCTAAAAATTGACCAAAACTTTATTAAACGATTAAGCAATAAGGTTTCAAATCAAACCTATCAGATTGATCGATTGGGCAGACAATTTTCCGAATCTTTTATTATTGATGTTATTACTGAATTTATAAAGATGGATAAAGGAATTGAACCATTGAGATCAATAACTGGGCAATCGGAAGTAAATTTCATGAAGGTGCTAGATGAACATGAACGATTGAAATCTTCAGGTATTTTATTAAAACGACTTTTCCCGAATGATAATTTCAGTACGATCTTAAAAAAAGTGTTCCATTCCTCTATCACTAAAATTGAAAACACGAAGGAGCAGATCGACATAAAACCCAATCCCCATAAAGAAAAAGATAAGGAAGTTCTGTCAGAAGATATTTACATCAAAAATGCCGGTTTGGTCTTACTAAATCCCTTTATTCAGGAATTATTTAAAGAATTAAAGCTAACTGAGGACAAAGGCTGGATAAGTATTACCGAGCAACATAAAGCCGTAATGGTTTTAGAATACCTGGCTACCGGAAATGAACATTTTGAAGAGTTCAACTTGATGCTCAACAAAGTTTTATGTGGAATTTCAATAGAAGAAACGGTAGACACTCGTATTATTTTAAGTGATGAAGAAAAAAAAGAATGCGATGAATTATTGAAAATAGTGATACAACACTGGAGGGTTTTGAAAAATACAAGTTTTGGTGCCCTGCGGGAGACTTTTATACAACGGAACGGAAAACTGATTGAATCGAATGGAAATTGGCTTTTAATTATTGAACAACAAACCATTGATGTACTGATTGACAGCCTGCCATGGGGATTTGGAACTATTAAACTACCCTGGATGAAAGGAATACTCCACACCGAGTGGTGTTAAGATTAAATAATTTTAAAACATTAAACGCTCTCATATGCCTATTCTAAAAAAAGGAAGTCAAGGTGCCGCTGTAACGGAGTTACAAAATATTCTCCGTGAGCTCGATTATAATATACCCATTACTGGAGTATTTGATGCCGCTACCGAGAAAGCGGTGAAAAACTTCCAGGCAAGCCATTTGAATAAACATAATGAACCACTAGAGGTTGACGGAAAGGTAGGAGATATCACTCTTTGGGCATTGCAAAACCCAAGAAGCGTTGTTAAAGGTGGTGCCATTGATTATAAAACCATGCCCGATGCTTCATTTGGAGGCACAGCGATAGGTAGGAAAGCTTTAGAAATTGCAATAAATGAACTCAAATTGGGGGCAGGGGAAGAAGGAGGTAACAATAAGGGTCCATGGTGCAAGAAGTATCTTCAACCTGCGGGTTTAGGCGAAGGAAACAGCTGGTGTGCAGCATTTTTGAGCTGGTGTTTTTTACAGGCGGCCAATGGAAATAAAGCAGCAATGCCATTTAAATACACTGCCGGTGCCCGTAATATTTTCAATCAGTTTAAGCAAAAAGGCTGGTCATTTGACGGCAATGGACATCAGCTTGAACCCGGTGATATTGTGGCTTGGTGGCGGGTAAGTATGCCTTCTGGTTTAGGCCATATTGGTATTGTTCATCATTTTGAAGATGGATTTATTTATACACTCGAAGGTAATAAAGCGGCCAATGTGGCCGGATTCTCATATGTAAAAACAAGGATGGATAAGGTATTGGGTTATGGCAGGGTGAATTTGTAACCAAAACTAAATGTTATGCAAACTCATCTAACAGGCGTAGCAGAAAAATCAACAAGTAATGTTTCTAACAAGCAAAAAAACAAGTCATTTTTTGCTCCTGTTATGGTACAGCCTAAACTTTCGATAAGTCCGGTTGATGATGCTTATGAACATGAAGCCGATGCAACGGCTGAAAAAGTAACGCGGATGCCGAATCCTGAAGCAGCATCTTCAAATCAAACACTTCCTGTTATACAAAAAAAATGTGCCGCTTGCGAAGAGGAAGAAAAACTGCAGCTAATGGAAGCTGGGGAAGAAGCTGGTCAATCAGATCCTATTGCTGATATTCCGATCCAACGGAAATGTGCAGCATGTGAAGAGGAAGATCAACAACAACTTCAATTAAAGCCCAAAACAGCCGGATATTCAATTATTCAAATGAAGTGCAGCTCTTGTGAATCTGACGAAACTAACCAGGAGCCGGGGGCTTCCTTGCAGTTAAAACCTATTGTCGAAACATCAATTCAACGAACAGATTCAGCATACGCAGAAGAAGGAAAGATCAACCTGAAAGAGAATAATCAAGGTGGAACTCCGGTAGTATCTCCATTGGTAACTCAGGTATTAGCATCAAGTGGACAGCCAATAGATGAATCAGTGCGGAACTTTATGGAACCATGGTTCGGCTATGATTTCAGTAGTGTTCAAATCCATAACAACTCACTGGCTCATCAGTCATCATCAACTATAAATGCATTGGCTTATACCCACAAAAACCATATCGTTTTTGGAAACGGCCGCTATCAACCCCAAACTGTTGAAGGTAAGAAACTACTGGCGCATGAACTAACGCATGTAATACAACAGAACGCAGGCATTAGCGCAAAAAAAATTCTTCGAGCAAGGGCCCGGCAAGTGGAATGCGCACATGGACCATTTACTTCAAGCAGCGGAGCTGTTATTACTGATCCTGTTTCTTTTATAACAGAAACCGAAACCAGAGCCATTGAAATGATTGATGCAGCAATTGCTTCATTAATTCATACACGAACTTTAATTGCCGCAGGTGAGGAGCCTTTTTGGCCAACAATTGTTGATGCTCTTGGAAGAGCTTTAACCAA
>NZ_PQVF01000036.1 GCF_002920915.1 Solitalea longa | reverse complement strand
ATGCGGCAGCAACTACATCATTAGCGAATCCTTCTTCGATAAGCACAAGTGGCACTTATTATATTAAGCTTACCAGCACACAAGGTTGTTTGGTAATCAAACCCGTAACGGTAACGATCAATGTCTTGCCGAAATTGGTGGTTACGGATCCTGAACCTACATGCGATCAACCTGTTGATCTAACCAGTGTAATAATAACAGCCGGAAGTGATGCAGGTAGTTTGAGCTATTTTAGCGATGCGGCAGGGACAATCTCACTAGCCGACCCAAAGGCCATTATGGTTAGTGGCACCTATTATATTAAGCTAACTAACCCACAGGGTTGTTCGGTGATCAAGCCTGTAACGGTGACAATTAATGCCTTGCCAAAATTGGTGATTACCAACCCGCCAGCTACATGTGATCAACCTATCAATTTAACTAATCCAGCCATTACAGCCGGAAGCGATGCAGGAACGCTTAGCTATTTTGTTGATGCGGCATCAAAGACACCTTTAACCAATCCTTCCTCGATAAGCGCCAGTGGCACTTATTATATTCAACTTACAAATGCCCAGGGTTGTTCGATGATTAAGCCCGTAGCTGTAACGATTAACCCATTACCAAAATTGGTGATTACCAACCCGCCAGCCACATGTGATCAACCCGTTGATCTGACCAATGCGACCATTACAGCTGGCAGTGATGCAGGTACGCTCAGCTACTTTAGTGATGCAGCAGCAACCAAGCCTTTAGCGAATCCTTCTTCGATAATTGCCAACGGCACCTATTATATTCAGCTTACCAGCACCCAGGGCTGTTCGGTGATTAAACCCGTAACGGTGACGATCAATGCCTTGCCGAAATTGGTGATTACTAACCCGCCAGCTACATGTGATCAGTCTATTGATCTGACCAGTGCAGCCATTACAGCCGGAAGCGATGCAGGTACGCTCAACTATTTTACTGATGCGGCAGCAACTACACCATTAGCGAATCCTTCTGCAATAACTGTTAGTGGTACTTATTATATCCTACTTACCAGTGCACAAGGGTGTTCGATGATCCAACCCGTAACGGTAACGATTCATCCTTTACCAAAATTGGTGATTACCAACCCGCCAGCCACCTGTGCTCAACCCGTTGATCTGACTAATTCAGCTATTACAGCTGAT
>NZ_PQVF01000035.1 GCF_002920915.1 Solitalea longa | reverse complement strand
GTCGCATCGTTTACGCTTACTGTTGGCAATGGATCTACTGTTACTGTTGCTGTTCCATCGTAGTTACATACATTCAAGGCTGTATCATACCAAATATCGCTTAAGGAAGTAAAGGAATAGGTATAAATATTAGCTATTGTTAATGTAATGGGAATCGTTACGGTAGCATTCTTTCCTGCTGGAGTAAAAACTGTTCCTACTGGAAACGTAGTTGGATCTGATGTTTTAATGGTAATTGGAGTTGTACCATCTGTATATGTAAAAGTCCATTCAGGTGAACCGGTCTGTTGGTCATCACTCGTCAAGTTAACCACTAAATCAAAGGGTTGACCAGAACAAACCGAAGTCGGTGTAATAGTAACCTTTGCCGTTGGTGGCTCCTTGATGGTGATTGGACAAACCTGCCCGAAGGAATAGTTTGCTAAAAACAACAAAAGGGCGGTAATTATTAAACTACTGCTTCGTTTTGCTTTTTTGATGATTTGGTAAATAATCCCCATATATTATTAAAAAATCTTTGTTCTTCTTTAAATACAACTATATATTATGGACAAACTGTTGTACAGCTTGTGTTTATATCTTCTACAATTATTGAGTAAACTCCTTTAGCTACACCGGTAAATTGGTAGCTATTAATACCTGAGCTTGGAGAGCCTGTTAGCACTGTTGCTCCTGATATTAATTTAAAATTATAATGACCAGAACCTCCACTAGTAACAGTAACTGTAACCGTTCCAGTAGAAGTGCCCTTACAAACCACATTTGCCGCACTAACTGTAAATGTCATCTTTGAATAAATAGTTATGGTTGCAGTAGCCGTATTTGAACAAGGGCCATTCGTAAATGAATAAGTAATGGTATGTAATCCTGCAGTACTGTTAACTAAATCGATTGTTCCGGTTGATGGATCTATTACAAGACCAGGTGTGCCTGAATAAGTTCCTCCTGTTTGCCCCGATTGAGTAACTGAAACAGTACCTGATGGACAAAAAGATGAAGCTGAATAAGAAATTGTGGCAGTTGGTGTAAGTGGTTGGGCATTCACCGTGATCCCTGCTGTTGCTGCAGAAACACAGGTGGTGGATGCAGCCAAACGGGCTGTCAAAGTATGAGTCCCTGGAGCCAATCCCGCAAAGGTCACGCTCGACTGGTACGCTCCGCCGTCAATATTGTATTCATAAGCAGCCCCTACAGGCGCTGTTA
>NZ_PQVF01000034.1 GCF_002920915.1 Solitalea longa | reverse complement strand
ATAGGTTACGCCTAAAGCCGACTCGTCAGTAACCGAAATTACCTGTGAACCGTTCTGACAAAACGTGTATGGACCCGGTGCGTTTAAGGTCACCGTTGGGGTATTGTTTACTGTTACCACTGTTGCAGGAGAAGTGTCCGTACAGTTGGTAATCGTGTTGGTTACTTTTACCGTATATGATCCTGAAGCAGAAGCAGTATACGTATTACTGTTGGTACCTACCGGGGTTGCGTCCTGGAACCATTCGTATTTTACATTGGCTTGAGCCGGTGCTGTTAAGGTTACCGATCCACCGCTACAGAACGTGGTCGGTCCTGATGGACTGATCGTTGCTGTTGGCAATGGATTTACCGTTACGCTCACCGGTGCCGAAGTCGCCTTACAAGTAGTAGCCGTAAAGGTTACTACTACGGTGTAAGTTCCACTGGTGGTAGCGGTATAGCTGTTCGAGTTCGTGCCTACTGCTGTAGCACCATTGTACCACTGGTAGCTCGCTCCTGCCTGCGCCGGAACTGAGATCACCTGTGAGCCGCCCTGACAGAAGGTATATGGACCAGCTGCATTCAACGTCACATCCGGAATTGGGGTGATCGTTACCGCCACTACGTTCGACGGTGCCGAACAGGTGGTGGTCGGATTGGTCACCACTACCGAGTAGTTACCACTGGTGGTGGCACTATAAGTATTCGTGTTGGTACCTACCGGAGTAACGCCGTTGTACCACTGGTAGTTCATGCCTGCCTGCGAAGTGGCCGTTAACACGATCACATCTCCCGCACAACCGGCAATTGGACCTGCCGGTGCAACTGTTACCGTTGGCAACGGATTCACCGTTACGTTCACCGTCGCTGAAGTAGCCGAACAACCGCCTGCTGCTGCAGGATAGCTGGCCACTACTTTATACTGACCGGTGGTGGTTGCTGTATAAGTATAAGAAGTGGCACCAGGAATTGCAGTAATTCCATTGTACCACTGATAGGTTACGCCTAAAGCCGACTCGTCAGTAACCGAAATTACCTGTGAACCGTTCTGACAAAACGTGTATGGACCCGGTGCGTTTAAGGTCACCGTTGGGGTATTGTTTACTGTTACCACTGTAGCAGGAGAAGTGTCCGTACAGGTGGTAATCGTGTTGGTTACTTTAACAGTATATGATCCTGAAGCAGAAGCAGTATAGGTATTACTGTTGGTACCTACCGGGGTTACACCCTGGAACCATTCGTATTTTACATTAGCTTGAGCCGGCGCTGTTAAGGTTACCGATCCACCGCTACAGAACGTGGTCGGTCCTGATGGACTGATCGTTGCTGTTGGCAATGGATTCACCGTTACGTTTACAGCCGCAGAGGTTGCAGAA
>NZ_PQVF01000033.1 GCF_002920915.1 Solitalea longa | reverse complement strand
ACCCGGCACTGGAACACTGACGCTGCAAGCCGATGGATCTTTCAGCTACCAGCCTGCAGCAAATTATAACGGCAGCGACAGTTTTGAAATTCAGGTGTCAGATGGTCATGGAGGCACGGTTTCGCAGCTCATTAACATTACTATTAGTCCGGTAAACGATGCGCCGGCAGCCGCTGATCATAGCTATACAATGGATGAAGATGGCGGCACGCAAACAGGCAATGTGCTGACGGATGCACCGGCTGCCAGCGATATAGATGGAGATGTACTTACAGCAGTATTAATAAACGATCTGCCTCCGGAGGCAGGAACCTTACTATTGAATGCCGACGGCAGCTTTAGCTTTATCCCGGCAGCTGACTTTAGTGGTACGGTTAGCTTTAGTTATCAGGCCTGTGATAATGGTCAGCCTCAATTGTGCAGCGAGGAGCAATCTGTGACCATCACCGTAAGTCCGGTGAATGATGCCCCTGTAGCTACCTCACCGGTACAGTATGAAATCAATGAAGATACGCCGGTTGAAGATCAGTTGGTCGCCAGCGATGCCGACGGAGATGTACTCACGTTCAGTAAAGCCTCCGATCCGGGCAATGGAACGGTTACGGTTGCTGCCGATGGTTCATTTACGTATGTGCCTGCAGCCAATTACCATGGCGATGATTCCTTTACGGCCAGGGTGAGCGATGGCAATGGTGGCAGCGTTGTTATTTCAGTGAATATAACCGTAATGCCGGTTAATGATGCTCCAACAGCAGTGAGTCCGATATCCATTGCTACGGATGAAAATGTAGTCTTCAATGGCCAGCTAACCGCTGATGATGCCGATGGTGAAGTGTTGACTTTTACTTTGGAGACCCAGTCTGCGCACGGCACGGTTGTGCTGGGTAACACCAGCCATAGCGGTACCACCAGTACCCTTGAATATACCTACACTCCGGCGGGAGGTTATAATAAGGATGATCATTTCCAGGTGCAGATCAAAGATGCCGCCGGGGCCACCACGCTGATCCATGTGCATGTTTTGGTGAACCCGGTGAACGATGCGCCGGTAATAGAAACCGCCGGTCCGTTTACAATCGATGAAGACACCCAGCTTACGGGCGTGTTTAAAGCGACGGATGTAGATGGAGATCCGTTAACCTTCAGCGTGCAGACAGCACCCGGCAATGGAACACTGACGCTGCAAGCCGATGGATCCTTCAGCTACCTTCCTTTAANTTATAACGGCAGCGACAGTTTTGAAATTCAGGTGTCAGATGGTCATGGAGGCACGGTTTCTCAGCTCATTAACATTACTATTAGTCCGGTAAACGATGCGCCGGCAGCCGCTGATCATAGCTATGCAATGGATGAAGATGGCGGCACGCAAACAGGCAATGTGCTGACGGATGCACCGGCTGCCAGCGATATAGATGGAGATGTACTTACAGCGGTATTAATAAACGATCTGCCTCCGGAGGCAGGAACCTTACTATTGAATGC
>NZ_PQVF01000032.1 GCF_002920915.1 Solitalea longa | reverse complement strand
GGAGCAACCGCACCGGGTAATGTGGCAACCTTCACTTCAACTGTGGCAGGAGCATATAGTGTAGTAATCACGAATACCGCTACCGGCTGTGTGTCATTATCAGCCAGCGGAACAGTAACGGTAAATCCATTACCAACAGCAACAATAGCCGGAACCAGAACTGTATGTCTGAATGCAACCGCACCAGACATCACCTTTACGGGAGCAAATGGTACAGCGCCATATACGTTTACATATACTATCAATGGCGGAGTACCACTAGCTGTAACAACCACTTCGGGTAGTTCGGTAACGGTATCGGTAGCAACCGGAACGGCAGGAAGCTATGCATATGATTTAGTAAGTGTTCAGGATGCCAGCGGTACAACTTGTAGCAATGCTCAAACGGGCACTGCAACGGTAACTGTGCTTCCTCCTGTCACCTACACCTACGTATTCACCAACGTGGTTTGTAAAGATGATGCAACAAAAGCTGGTGCTATTGATGTAACTCCTGCAGGTGGTTCAGGAAAATACATTTTGACGTTAAAACAAGGCTCATTGGTTATTGCCACAGGAACACAAACAGGAACAGCTGTATTTAGATTCCCTAATTTACTTAGAGGATCATACACTGTGGAAGTAGAAGATGCTAATTATGGTTGTCCAGGAACTTGTAATGGACTAACGACGCCCTAGTTAATGTGGATCGGATGTGCATTTATAAATGATTTATCAAGCTTAGTATGAAGAATAATACATATACAGCAAATAACAGAACATTTTGGTACAGCAATATTATTGTTGCTGTACTGCTATTGTTTTGTGCTAATTATTCCTTCGGCCAATGTGCGATAGACATTAAAATGCCTCCTACTGCCAATGTTTCTTTTTCTCAGGCCACTGCCTGTTCGGCTCAAACTGTTATTTTAACGGTGAGCCTTACCAGTGATGATCTTTCTACCGTTGGCTCTCCTGAATGGGTATTTACATATACTCAAGATGGAGTGGATAAGGGTATTATAAATACTGCCAACCCTCTGCCTCTAGGTGTTTCAATAAATCGAACAGGTAAAAATTCGACTGTAACGATCCCAATTAATATTTCTACACCGGGTACATATACTTTTGGCATATCTTCTTTAAATGATAATTGGTATCCTACCAATCCTGGGGTAGATCAATGTAATTATAGTAGTACAGCAGTTATAATNAAATGATAATTGGTATCCTACCAATCCTGGGGTAGATCAATGTAATTATAGTAGTACAGCAGTTATAATTGTAAATTCCGTGCCGGCGGTTCCGACCCTGGCCTCAGCGGCAGCGACCTGCGTTTCAGACGGCAGCAGCTCGATCAGTAACTACAGTGCTTCAAACAGCTATACCTTCACTCCGGCAGGTCCCAGAGTGGATGCTACGGGAGCGATCAGTGGTATGGCGCTCGGCACCAGCTATACGGTAACAGCGGATAATGGCAGCTGCAGTTCAATGGCTTCGGCTTCGTTCAGCAATGCAGCGATGCTGACAAG
>NZ_PQVF01000031.1 GCF_002920915.1 Solitalea longa | reverse complement strand
TAGATTGAGACTGACAAAAAGAAAACAATGTTGTGATTGCTAGGAATATTATTGCACTAAAAATTATTTTCATTTTTCTATTTAGTTCCAAGGTGTAGTCGTTCTATAAAATGGCAGGTAACGTTTTGGCGCTTGACGCAGGTGCGGAGAAAGTTCCGTTCCATTGTCCAACGTGACGAAAGTAATTTAACGTAGTGGAATTTGCAAGTTGCACATCGACCGCACTTGCGTTTAAGCGCGTGTTGTGTGCAGGTGTGATCACCCTTGCCTATTCTTCTTGTTTAGCTATTAATTCAATTTCAATGTATCCACTTTCATGAGTTTCCCTCCTGTTAAACAATCCCATGTAAACGTATATAAGTAATTATTTCTTTTTAATCTAAAATCCAAACTAGAGCTATCTTTATAAAGCTTATCCCCTGACATTGCCAAATCATTTACGCTCGTAAAACCATGCATTTGGATTTTATGAGTTTTACCTAAACTATCAATTCCTTCAATCCAGCAGTCATGGCTATATGTATATGCTTTAGTAATAGTGCCATTAAAATATTCTTGACTAATAAGGGCTGTTTCATCCTTGCAACTTAAGTTCATATCACAACCAAATAAAAAAAGTAGCACTCCACAAAATAATACCTGTCTCAAAATTTGTTATTTTTTCTATTATAAAAATCAAAACCCAGTTTAACACCTTATCTGTTGTTTCAATTAAAATTTGAAAATTTAGCTAAATCTGGTTTCGCTTACACTTGCACACAACGGGCGACGCTTGCCGAAGGCGCGATGAAAACACCTGCGTCATAGTCCGCCGTGGCGTAAAGTTATTAATTTGGCTGAATGTTCAATTTGCACGTCCACGCGCTTTTGGCAAGCGTTTGTTACATGCAGGCCTACTTTTTACAATGTCTCACCGGTAGTCTAAAATTAGTTTCGATTTATCCTTCTTAAAAACCTCAATCTGCAGAGAGCCTTTGTTTTTAGACAAGGAGTCTCCAACTTTGATCTTGGCTTCCCAAAGTCTGTAAATTTGAAATTTATAGTCATTGTTTAATAATGCAATTTTCACATTGTGATTCTGTTTCTCAAAATAAAGAGAGTCAACTTTACCATTAAAATTCTCAGAGGCTGCATTCTTTAAAAATACGTCACTAGAACTTTCTTTATCGAAGATTGCCTGCAAAAGAAAAAAGAGTACAAAAAGTACAGGAAATACAATCATTAAGGAATAAAAAATAATTCGATCGGTTTTAGACATGTCAAATTTTTGCTTCTCCATGGTAATAAAGCACTGAAGGCTTGCATGTAACGTTTTGGCGCTTGCCGAAGGCGCGGTGAAAATACCTGTGTCATTCTCCGCCGTGGCGTAAATTTATTAATTAAGTTTTCAGTTCAAAGTTGCACGTCCGCCGCGGTTACGGCAAGCGACTGTTAGCACCAGTTTTTATTCCCACCATTTCTTTATTTTAGTTTTGCTGTCAACCACTGGTTTTACAATAGCTCCATTGGGCATCATATTTTCTAACATATAGCTAGTCCATCCATTTTTGACATACTTCTCTTTTACACTAAATTCTCCCGCACCAATATCAAGGTCACCACAGT
>NZ_PQVF01000030.1 GCF_002920915.1 Solitalea longa | reverse complement strand
GATTTTTGCAATCAGCCGCTTGTCGTAACGACTCTTCTTGTGCAATCTAATTAAATACTGGTCTTGTTCTAACTTTTTTTCCATACATCTTTTTTTGATGTATAGTTATAATAGGACGAGACAAATCCTGTAATCCTAATTGAAGTATACAGGCTGTAATGCGCACTAAATTTCCGGCAAGTTTATTTTTTCTAATCTCTACAGTTTTAAGCTTCTCGTAGACTTTTTTTATTTATTTGTATACAATTTTGTTACTAATATTAGGTTTCTTGCAGAAAGTATCTCATTGACTCTAAAGGTTATTGGAATTCTCAAAACTTATTTTAATTTTTGTGGCAAGAATATTGTTGTTTGAACAATGAAAAAAAATGTGTCAATTTGTACACAAATAATTTAAATTGGCTTGAATATTGTCCAAAAGTATTTTTTTGAGGAAATAAATACACAGTTTTGGATTAAGTAGTTTTTATCATAAATTTTGCTCAAAAAAGAAAAGTAAATACATCTAAACAAGATACATGGCTTAAACAACTACTCACTCTCCTAATCTAAAATTCTCACTCTCCATTCAAATCAACTGATGCATGTAGTAATTACATGTCGAACCTTTTATGATCATCAATGATTAGGGATACTCAATCATTTAATATTCATGTATTAATTAATTCTAAGAAGCCATTTCTAAAGCTTATGCTTTTGTTATGCTTTATATTCTTAGGATTAGCCACATATGGTCAATCAGTTGGTGATTATCAATCGAAAGGATCAGGAGATTGGAATGTTCTTGCTACTTGGGAAAGGTGGAATGGGACAGCATGGGTTGAGCCAACACTAGGACAAGGATATCCTGGACAATATACAGGGACTAAGACAGTGTCAATTCAATCTGGCAATGATGTAAAATTAAACGTCAACCCAAATAGTTTTACTGAACTAAAAGTTTCTGGAACTGTAAGTATTACCTCAGGCATTGTCTATACTTTAATTACTCCATTAATCACAATTAAGAGTAGTGGTACGTTAGCTTTTGGCAATAATGGTTCAGGAATAATTGTTCCTGGCGCATCCGTAACCTATTCTTCTGTTTTAGCTATTGAGATGGGGGGTAAACTTATTTCCTTGGATCAGTGTAATTCCCAGAAGGATATTTGGCTTAATGGGGTGCATTACGCAAGCTGTAATGGAGGCGGCGGGCAATATTCATTTGCTCAACTAATGGCAAATAGAGGGTCAATTGATGCTACAACAAGTTATAATCCAATGTGTGTAGGTAATCCATTGAATCTTTTTGCAACAGTTACTGGGGCTAATAATACTAGTAATGTTACCTATAAATGGTCAGGACCCAATACATTACCTGCTCATCAAGTATATTCTACTAATAATTCTAATATAAGTATTTCAGGATTAAGTGCTGGAGGGCCTTATTTGTACATAGTTACGGCAATTGATCCGTTTAATAATGCAACAAATTTTGATAGTATTAAGGTTACTGTGAACCCTCTTCCAAATGCTACAATTTCTGGCTCTACTACGGTTTGTCAAAATGCAGCTAGCCCAGTTGTAACATTTACAGGTTCTAATGGCACTGCACCATATACCTTTACCTATAATATAAATGGAGGAAGCAATCAAACAATTACCACCACTAGTGGGAATTCGGTAACAATTGCGGTTCCAACAGGCACTGTAGGGACATTTAATTATAACTTGGTAAGTGTTAAAGATGGTAGTGCTGCAGGGTGTTTACAGAATCTATCTGGTACAGCAACTGTTACTGTAAGTGCCCCAATAACTAACAATACACTTCCGAATCCGTCGCAGTCTTCCTATAATTGTGGAGTAAATGAATCCATAAACGGCTCTATGCCTACTGTAGGGAATTATGGGCCAGGACTTGTGTTTAAATGGCAGAGTTCTACCGATGGTTCAGCCTGGACGGATATTCCTTCTTCGAATAGCCAGAATTTTGTTCCTGGTTTATTAACCTCTACTACTTATTTCAGAAGAATTGTTACTTCTGGCGACTGTGCTGTCAGTATTTCAAATACTATTGTTTATAACATTACACAAAATCCGTTTACAAACAATACTATCTATTTTTATAATGGCGCTCAAACATCTGGTTGTGGTAGCTTTGATCCGGGACAAATTGGGGGTGATTATCCATCGTCAGGAGGTTACATAAATACATATACTTTTCAATGGCAAAGTTCAATAATTAGTGCCAGTGCAGGGTTTTCCAATATTCCTGGAGCTATAGGACAACAATATGATCCGCCTGTTTTAACTCAAACTACTTATTTTAAGAGAATTGCTACATCGGGTGGATGTTCTTTTGAAACTAATGTATTAGTTTTAACAGTAGGGACAACTACCCCTGCTGTTCCAACCATTACCACATCGGCAGCAACCTGCTCAGCAGCAGGAAGCAGTACAATAAGTAACTACAGTGCATCGAACACATATATTTTCACTCCAACAGGTCCTACTGTAGGGGCAGGCGGAGTGATCAGTGGCATGACCACCGGAACGTCTTATACGGTAACGGCCGGAAATGGAGGTTGTACTTCTGCTCCCTCATCCTCATTTACAAATGCAGCGATGTTAACAGCTCCAGCCGTACCTACGGCCAGCGTAACCACGCAGCCGACCTGCGCGGTA
>NZ_PQVF01000003.1 GCF_002920915.1 Solitalea longa | reverse complement strand
GAAAAAGTTATAGTACGCCCCTTGTGAGGGCTCCAAATGGCTCCGTTTGACCCAAAACTAAACCTGATTGCAGTGGAAAGCCCTTGTGCGAATGCCATCAGCAAGGGCAAAAGGCTTGCAACGCAAAGCGGGACGAATGTTTGTAAATGGAATGATTAAATGGTTTTCAAAAGATTTTTTACTTAAGCTACAACTCAACCTAATTATCTTTTAAACAATGAGAGGTTGATGCTTTACAACATCAACCTCTTTATACATACTCCTTATATCTATATTAGTTCAATATATCTTCTAAATGGAGCCAATCACTTACCTTTTTTTCCAGTTCACGAATATTTTCACAAGAGATAACAACATCGTGCCTTAATGAATCAAGCTGTTTGCCGGCAAACTCCTGTGCATAGCCTCCGTACGCCTTTAAAGCAAAAATGGGCTTATTCTGCATCCAGGCAAAACACATTTCAGAAAGTGTTGCAGCTCCTCCTCCTATCACAATTATTAAATCTCCGCAGAGAATATTTACATAACTGCGTGCATGGCCTATACCCGTTGGAATTACCACTTTACAATAAGAGTTAGCTTTTATACTCTCTTCAAACGGCAAAATACCCACTGTTAAACCACCGGCTTCAGCAGCGCCTTTACTTGCTGCCTCCATTATACCTCCCCTGCCCCCAGTAACAACGGTAACCCCTAACTTTGCCAGGATAGCACCAACAGCCTCGGCAGCCGTGAGTGCTTCCGGTTCGGCGTCCGAATCTCCAATAACAGTAGCTTGTATTCTGCTTACATTCATAAACTAAAAAACGTGTTTTAAGCTTTCAGCTGCTAAATTCTCAAAATTAGCTTAAAATTGAAAATGAGTTGGTGGTTGTTTAACCAGTGCTTTGAGTTTTAATACTCTTAATTTCATTTATTATTTCATCCATCATATCCATTTGTATTTTCTGAATTTGAATCAGCTCCTGCTGTTGATGAATGATTAAATGGTCTATTTTCTCATGCAACATCCTGATCTCCAATTCTGATTTCAGGTTGATCATGTAATCTTGCTTAGCTCGCTGCCTGTCCTTCTCTTCTTGCCGGTTTTGGCTCATCATAATTACCGGTGCCTGAAGAGCCGCCAGACATGAAAGAATCAGATTCAGCAAAATAAATGGATATGGATCGTAGCCCTTATTTAAAAACCAGAATACATTTACAGCCATCCAAACACAAATAAACGAAAGGAAGATAATAATGAAAGTCCAGCTTCCACCAAAATCGGCAATTTTATCGGCCAGCCTCTGCCCGAAAGTAAGCTGCCGGCTTTCGTCCAACTTATCGGTAATTGTTGATTTGTTCCTGATTTGTTTAAGCACGTTTTGCTCCAAATCAGTTATTTGAGTTACATCTTTCAGCAAAAAATCCTCAATGTACTTCTGCCTATAATGATTAAGCTCCCAAATGGAAATCTTACTAGCCAAACTAAACCCTGGACATTCTTCATTAATAATAGTAAAGACATTGGGAGGAATGGAACTTCCAAGCATACATTCCTGAATCGGGAATTCTTCTCCTGAAATATCACTTATGAAATTCTCTATCTTCTTATTCATCTTATAAGAAAACTATTAGTGTTCCCTAACCAACAATTGGTTGGCAAATTCATCCAGCAGTTGTTTCCTCTCGGAAGCTATATTTATCTGGTTTAAATGACCTAAAGCCAAATTCACATACCGCAGCATTTCAGCTTCGGCCAGCTCCTTTACATTTAACTGATTATAAATACCGGTAATAGCATTTACCTTTTGTTCACTAATAAACACTTCGGTATTTAACCATCTTTCTAACGAAATTAATGTCTCGGCATCAGCCAGTTCAAGCGCTTTGATCAGCAAAAATGTTTTTTTATTGGCGATAATATCACCACCAACCTGTTTGCCAAATTTTTCGGGAGCGCCATAAACGTCCAAAATATCATCCTGAAGCTGAAAAGCGATTCCTAAATTTTTACCAAACTGATATAAATGTTCTGCATCAGTTTCAGAAGCATTGCCCAATAACGCCCCGATCTGTAAAGAAGCACCCAATAAAACGGCCGTTTTCAATGCAATCATATTTACATATTCTTCGACCTGAACCGTTTTATACTGTTCGAAATTCATGTCGATCTGCTGACCTTCACAAACCTCAGCAGCTGTTTTATTGAAAATATTTAGTACAGGCCTTAAATACTTATCTGGAGACTGCATCATTAACTCATAAGCTTTAACCAGCATTACATCACCCGACAAGATGGCTACATTAGCATTCCATTTTTCGTGTACGGTTTCTTTACCACGTCGGATGGGGGCATTATCCATAATGTCATCATGCATCAGCGTGAAATTATGGAACACTTCTAATCCCAGGGCTGGAATTTTCGCCTGTTCTATTTCATTAGAAAACAAATTGCAACCCATTAGCGTAAGCACAGGACGCATGCGCTTTCCTCCTATTGCCATCAGGTAACGGATGGGTTCATATAGTTCGGCAGGAGTTACCGGTAAGCTTAATCCTTCTACTTCTTTACTTATTATTTCTTGCAGCTCTTTTATTGAATACATGCTAGTTTGAAGAAATGGCTAGATTGTTATCTTTTTAAAGAAAAGAATATATCTATTTGTTTAATAAAATGATTAATGGTGATTTAAAACCATTGTAAAATCGATTTGACGTTTAATAAGATTAACCGACTTTACTCTAATCTTTACTGTATCACCCAACTGGTATTTTTTCTTTTTTCGCTGACCAATGATGCAATAATTGGCTTCATCCAATACATAAAAATCATCATTCATATCCCTAAGCCTGATCATTCCCTCACACTTATTATCAACAATTTCAACGTACATTCCCCATTCGGTCACTCCTGAAACAATGCCATCAAACTCTTCACCGATATTGTCTTTTAAATATTCAGCTTGTTTATATTTAACTGAAGCTCTTTCGGCTTCGGCGGCTTTTTTCTCCATTTGTGATGAATGCTCACACATTTTCTCGAATTGATCAGCGTTAGCCGATTTAGCCTTTGCCAGGTATTGGGCTAACAAACGATGCGACATTACATCCGGGTACCTGCGAATAGGAGAAGTGAAATGAGTATAATAATCAAAGGCCAAACCATAATGGCTGCTTTTTTTAGTGGTATAAACCGCCTTAGCCATTGAGCGAATAGCGAGTGAAGTAAGGACATTTTGTTCTTTTTTGCCAACTACATCATCCATCAGAAAATTCAATGATTTTGAAATCTCCTTATGGTTTTTTGTACTGATCTTATATCCAAACCTCGATGCAAATTCAGAGAATTTGGCCAGCATGGTTTCATCGGGTGCATCGTGCACACGATAAACGTAGGTATATGCATGCTTTTTAGGTCCCAGCTTAGCTACAAATTCAGCTACACGACGGTTAGCCAAGAGCATAAAATCTTCAATCAGCTTGTGAGCATCTTTACGCTCTTTAACATACACACCAATTGGCTTTCCAAGCTCATCAAGCTTAAACTTCACCTCAGTGGTTTCAAAATTTATGGCTCCAGCGGCATAGCGATGATCGCGTAAAATATAGGCCAGCTTATTTAAAGTCAAAAGTTCTGATGAAAACTCACCTTCTTTCCCCTCGAGTATTTCCTGAGCCTCTTCGTAGGTAAATCGTCTATCCGAATTGATCACTGTTCTGCCGAACCATTCATTCACAATATTGGCCTTTTCGTCCATTTCGAAAACAGCAGAAAAAGTCAATTTTTCTTCATTCGGGCGCAATGAACAAACGCCATTCGATAAACGTTCAGGTAGCATTGGAATTACCCGATCGACCAGGTAAACCGAGGTGCCACGTTCCTGAGCCTCTTTATCCAATAAGGTATCCGGTAAAACGTAATGCGAAACATCGGCAATGTGAACGCCGATCTCAAAGTGACCATTATCAAGTTTGCGGAAAGAAATAGCATCATCAAAGTCTTTGGCATCAATTGGGTCGATGGTAAAAGTGGTGATAGCTCTAAAATCTTTACGCTTGGCAATTTCTTCCTCAGTAATTATATCTGAAATTTGATTTGCCTCTTCCTCAACGTTTGAAGGAAACTTAATTGGGAAACCAAAATCAGCCAATATGGCATTCATTTCGGTATTATTCTCTCCCGGACGGCCCAGCACATGAACAATTTCGCCGATCGGATTTTTAGCTCCTTGCGGCCAGTCGGTAATACGCGCGATGGCCTTATCGCCATCTTTTACATTTTTAAGACTTTGCTGCGGAATAAAGATATCGTGAAGCATTTTGCGGTCGTCAGGAACCAGGAAGCCGAATTTTCCTTCAACGGTTACCAATCCTGAAAACTCAAACTTGGCACGATCCAAAATTTCAACTACCTCCCCTTCCGGCTGTCGTCCATTATTCTTGGCATATACAAAAATCTTTACGGTATCGCCATGCAATGCATTTCGCAGCTTACGTGGAGCGATAAAGACATCCTGATCGAGTTCAGGAGTTACTACATAAGCTGAACCTGATGCTGCCATATCAATACGGCCCACCACATAGGTTTTTAAAGATTTGATCTGAAATTTCCCCGGTGTAGGTTCGCTTAAAGTGCCCTGTTTAACTTCGGCCCTTAAAACTTCGAGAATCACTTTTCTCGACTCATCATCGTTTACATTTAGTTTGGCGCTTACTTGCTTATAATTTAGCGCTTGGTTAGGATGCTGCGATAAGATGTTGACTACAAGCTGTGTAAACACCTGGCGCAATCCTTTCATATGTTTTTTCGCCATGAAACGAAGATATGAAAAGGAAGTTAGAAGTTAGAAGGGAGATTTTAGAAGTTAGAAGGACAATTTTAGAAGTTAGATTTTAGAAGTTAGATTTTAGAAGTACGAAATTGGATTTTAGATTTTGGTACTATGAAAGGCATTCTAAAATCGTAAATCCGAAATCGTACTTTAAAAATAGCTTACCAGCCAATCTTTGATAAAATAAAAGGCAAAGACAATGCAAACAGCCATTTTCATTACCGTTCCGGCGATGAAGCCCAGGAAAGCTCCCCAACCTGAACGAATAGCTTTCTTCACATCTTTATTATCATGGATCAGTTCTCCTATAAATGCTCCAACAAAAGGACCTAGAATTATGCCCAAAGGCCCTAAAAACAAGCCAACAATTAATCCAACAGTAGCTCCTCTTTGTCCGTAAGCCGTACCACCAAGTTTCTTTGTGCCATAAATCGGGATATAATAATCTAAAACTGCTACAATAAGAACCACAATAGCTGTGATCACCAGAAACTGTGTGCAGTATTGAACCTTATCAGTAAAATGCAAAAGCAATAAGGCCAACCAGCTAACGGGAGGGCCTGGTAAAGCAGGCAAAAAGCTTCCGAGGAAACCAATAATTAAACATAACAGACCCAATGCAATTAGAATTATATCCATTTTGATAATTGTGATGAGGAATAAATAAACAAAAGACTCTTTCTGATAATTTCAAAAAGAGTCTTTCATTATTAAAAATGCAAATTAAAACGACTAGTTAGTCTCATTTAACATCAGTTCTTTAATATATTTAACCGGAGCGCTACCGTAACTTAAGAATTTCTCATGAAAAGCTTTCAGGTTAAACTTATCACCCTCTTTCTTTTTCAACTCTTCTCTAAGGTTATAAATTTCGGTAAAGCCGGTAAAGTACGAAGTAAGCTGAACCTGTGTTACACTTACTCGTTTCCATTTCCCAGTAGCTTCCGCTTGTTGCTGAAATGCCTCATAGGTTAATAGCTTAATGGCATCTTCCTTACTCATCTCTTTAACATGTACATTATAATCAAGCAAAGTATTACAAAGCGTGCGTAAATGCCATTTATAATACATCAGCCACATTTCGGGCTCGTTGTTGCCATAACCAGATTCCAACATCATTCGCTCCGTATAAACGGCCCAACCTTCCACCATTGCTCCGTTACCAAAAACAGATTTAATAATACTAGGAGACTGATTTGAGTAAACCAACTGGGTATAATGACCCGGAATAGCTTCGTGAATGTTTAATATTTGTAAGATATATTGGTTGTATTCACGCAAATAACTTTCGGATTGGTCTTTTGGCCAACCATTTAAGCTTCCTACATTGTAATAGGTATTTGCCTCTTTATCATACGGACCAGGAGCACTGATAGACGCACCTGCAACACCAGCCATATAAGCAGGCTCTTTACGCACAACCAGTGGTTTTGATGGATCGATATACAAGAGGTCTTTCTGCTTAACAAACTCCACCAACTGAGGAATTTGTTTTTCGATAGATGCCTGAAAATCTTCCGGCTTAACATGCTTAACAGATAGAGTGTCAATCATTTTACGGATCATCACCAGCTTATCGGTTGGTTTTGGCGTATTTCCAAAATACTTAGGCCATAATTGCTCCGTAATTTTAGCCATCTCAGCGTGAATCTCGGCTTTACGCTTGGTAGCAATAGCATAAATCTCATCAGCTGTATAAGATGACTGAATGTCGTATTCGAATTTCTTCGGATATAAATCCTTTCCTAAACGAAAACTTCTAGGATGATCATTTTTAAGATTCTTCAACCATTCAGCATAACCTTTCACTGCATTTAAAGCTGCGGCTGAACGATCGGTCAAATCTTTTTTCTCAGTTTCCGACAATCCAGATGTTTTCACTGAATCGATCAAATCGGTAGCAAAAACAGCTGAGCCACCTAAATTCTGATCAATTGCCAATTGGGTATGTTCAACAGTTGGATTTTTAATATTGCTTTTTGCAGCCTCATAATAAGCTGGAACATTCACCAATTTCAATGAGATGCTTCGTAAACGATCATCAAGCTTGGCATATTTTTCACCCAACATATATGAAAACGTTTCGCAAACATTATAATTGGATGGGTTCCACTCGCCCGATCTCATTTCCTTAATTCTCCATTCGGTGCTTTTTAGCTGATTCTCGATCATTTGATAATCAGTTTTATTGGCATCAGAAAGAGAATTCAAATCAAACTGTTTTAATGAATCGAGGTTTGCTGCTGAGAATGCCAATTGCTCATTGTTGTAGGTTGCATTAGGAACTTTTAGCACACTATCAAACTTATGGTAACCCTGAGAAGTAGCAAAATCAGGATAAAGTGCCCAGTAATTTTCAATAAAGCGACCTTTAAAAGCATCGAACCCTTGATCTGTATTGGCAGATTGCGTTGTCTTGCTCTCCTTACAGGCAACCAGGCTAATTCCGGCAAGCAATAAAAATGTTGTTTTCTTCATATATTATAATTGGTTTTTGTTTGACTATACTTTTAGCAATTTGCCTTTGGGAATTGCATCAATTAAGCGTTTCGTGTATTCTTTCTGTGGATGATTGTAAATCTGGTCAGGATCACCCATTTCTTCAATTCGCCCCTTATTCATCACCACCATTCGGTCGGAAATAAACTTCACTACTGATAGGTCATGCGAAATAAAGATATAAGTAAGGTTAAACTCTTCACGAAGTTCAATCAGCAAGTTTAAAACCTGAGCCTGCACCGAAACATCCAAAGCCGAAACCGACTCGTCGCAAATAATAAATTTAGGATTTAATGCTAAAGCTCTTGCAATACAAATGCGCTGGCGCTGGCCACCCGAAAACTCATGCGGATAGCGGTTGAAATGCTCATCCTTCAACCCTACCCTGCGAAGCAATTCAAGCACCCTGGCCTTGCGTTCCCTATCATTATTAAAAACCTTATGCACCTGCATTGGTTCCATAATGGAGCTACCTACCGTTAAACGAGGGTTCAGGGATGAGTAAGGATCCTGAAAAATGATTTGCACATCTTTGCGTAATTCACGCATCTGCTCATTGGAAAGCCTCCGCAGATCTCGACCCTCAAACAGAATGGTTCCGCCTGTTGGCTCCACTAATCTTAAAATACTGCGCCCTAAGGTAGTTTTTCCACAACCCGATTCGCCTACCAGTCCTAATGTTTCACCCGGATACACATCAAACGATATATCATCTACCGCCTTTACATAGTCCTTTACCTTTCCAAAAACACCCTGCTTTACCGGAAACCAGGTTTGCACTTCTTTCAGTTTTAGCAATGGTTTCTGTTTGTAAAGTTTCTTTTTTCTGTTCTCCCGCTCATCAGGCTTAAATCCAAAGGCATTATCCAGGTTATTGATATCAGTTGCCGTTTCTGTAATTGCACCATTTCCATCAACCAGCATAAAGTCGGCAACAGTTGGCAATTTTTTAAGCTGAAGATTTGCAGCGGGACGACAAGCCAACAATCCTTTGGTATAAGGATGCTGCGGACGATGAAACACCTGAGCAGCATCTCCCTGTTCCATTACCTTGCCTTTGTACATCACCACTACTTTATCCGAAATTTCAGAAACCAGTCCCAAATCGTGAGAGATGAATATCATACTCATTCCACGATCGTTTTTAAGCTTTTTAAGTAGTTCTATTATTGTTTTCTGAACCGTAACATCTAAAGCTGTTGTTGGTTCGTCGGCAATTAGTAGCTGGGGATTACAAGAAAGTGCCATTGCGATCATTACCCGTTGTTTTTGTCCACCGGAAACCTGGTGTGGGTAAGCGTCAAACAATTGTTCGGCCCGAGGTAATTGCACTTCATTAAATAATTCAATAGTTTTTTGCCGGGCGGTAGTTTTATCAACTCTTTGGTGTAACCTTATGGCTTCGGCCACCTGATCACCTAAAGTATAAACCGGATTGAGTGAGGTCATAGGCTCCTGAAATATCATGGCAATTTTATTTCCACGGTATTCCCTGATCTGTTCCTCTGAAAGTGTTAAGAGGTTGATTGACCTGCCTTCTTCGGTAAACCATATTTCTCCTTCATTACGGCCATTAGCTTTTGCAATTAACTGCATAATCGACAAGGAAGTTACTGATTTGCCTGAACCCGACTCACCAACAATGCCAATTACTTCTCCCTGGTTTAATGAAAAGTTAATATCCTTAACGGCTGTAACCCAGCCATCTTCGGTTTTAAAATGTGTATAAAGATTCTTTACCTCAAGAATTTTGGTTGACATGGCTGCAAAATAACTATTTTAAAAAAGGTTTTAAGTTTTCTTAATAACAATTCATAAAACGTTGTATATTTAATATACTTAATCTATAGAATTAATATTTATTATGACACAGCAAGCATATAGTAAGATACATCAGGAAGTACTTGATGCAAATGTTGAATACGTTTCAAGCTTTGGAGAGAAAGGTCAACTGTCTCTCCCTCCCGCTAGAAGATTCACCATTTTAACATGCATGGATGCAAGACTTGATCCCGCTAAATACGCTGGCCTTTCAGAAGGAGATGCGCACGTAATCAGAAATGCAGGTGGCAGGGCTAGCGATGATGCCATACGCTCGCTAATCATATCTTATAAACTTCTGGGTACCCAAGAATTTTTTGTAATCCATCATACTGACTGTGGAATGCAGCTTTTTACTGATGATATTATCAGAGATTTACTCAGTACAAGTTTGAAAACAGCTACTGTTGATGAAAAAGGATGGAAAAATGTGACAAATGAAGGAGGCTCGACTGAAGGAAAGTTTATTTCATTCTTAACTTTTAAGAATTTAGAAAGTAGTGTAACTGAAGATGTGAAACGAATTAGAAATCATCCTTTGATTCCAAAGCATATACCTGTTTATGGTTATATCTATGATGTTAAAACAGGAAAATTAATTGAAGTTAAAGAAGCTACTGAAGTAGGTAGAGCTAGTTAAAATAGTTTCAGCCACCTGATATTCTATTAGACTTAGCTACAAAAAGCAATTAATATTCGATGTAAAGAGCTAATTTGGGATTAGCTTTTTACTTTACTTAAAACTAAATTCATTGTTCGGAAGTCAACAAACTCCACTTTCATTTCAATAAGTTGCCGTACTTCCTATTAATGGATCTCCTGTCCCAATGTCTTTAATAGACCCTGTATTTCAATATTATTTTCTGAGGTTAAACTAACCGCCATTTGTCCTTCCACAATACTTCTAAAAACTAAACCCTCTCCACTTTTTCAACTTCGATAAGTGGTTTTCCTTTGAATTTGAGCAGAATTTGAGCCACCGTAATTACGTCTTTCTCACAATAAGTTCGAATTCGTTCCAAGTCCTGGTCAAGCCAGTAAACCTGGCCCACCATGCTACCGTCAATATCATCTTTAGGAGTAGGAATATTAAAAACCGCTGCTAACAGACGAAGAGAAGTATAATTTTTATAATCGCCGAATTTCCAAAGTTCCATGGTATCCAAAAAATTGGTTTCCCAGGGTTTTTTACCTGCATTGTTCAACAACTCAGGAATCTCAACACCGTTTATCAGCATACGGCGCGATAAATAAGGAAAATCGAATTCCTTTCCGTTATGCGCACAAAGAATTGAAGTATGTTTTTGCCGATTTAAAAGATTGGCGAATTCGGTGAGAATGTCCTTTTCATCATCACCATAAAATGATTTAACCCGAAACTTCATTCCTTCATCATCCTCTATGATCCGCCCAATTGAAATGCAGATGATCTTACCAAATTCGGCATAGATGGCCGCTCGTTGATAAACATCAGCCGGTGCTTGATCCTCTTTCCTAAAATATCCTGATTTTATCTCCCATAACTGTTGGAGCTCCTGATCAAGCTGATTAAAATCAGGACTTTGAGAAACGGTTTCGATATCAATAAAAAAGATATTCTTTACAGACAGGTTATTCAACATTGCAATAGCATTTATTAACAAACAGTAATCCCTCCTTACCGTTAGCAATAAATAAACCAGTAATTATAAGCTCACTTTGGCTGCTAATTTAATACCTCCGCTCGCCTCTCCGGCTATATTATACGACAAACGTTCAAAATATCCTACAGATAAGAACCTGAAAATGTTATCGATACTTGCTCCTACTTCAACATAAGGCTTATCAAAAGTCAGCGATTTTAAGCCCATTGGAGTTTTTGACTCCCATTCATTTAATAGCTTCTGATTTTCCTCTCTCAACCCTCCAAAGACTAATCCGGTATAAACACTTGTACGACAACCGAAGTAACGGCTTAACTGAGCCATAACCGGAATTCGGTCGCACAATGGCGAGTCAAAAGAATGGTTCCAGTTCAAGGCAACATAATGGTCACTAACAAATTCGGCATATTTCATTTGGTTGAAACCTCGATCATATAACAGATACGACTCGTTGCCCTGATGAGTTCTGAGCAATGGAAAGGGCGCCTTTGAAAAGACATACCCTGCGTTAACCTGAAAAAACGAATGTCCTAGTCCAGCTACATTTATATTTTTTTGGGTGATATTGGTATATACTTTCTGATAATTGTATTGCCCTTTAAACAATCCTTTAATACCGGCTGCCAACCAAAGGGTAATTCTGGGAAACTCCATTCCGCCAACATTGATCTGACGGTTATTCTTCATCCTGATCTTTTTCCTGGTTTTCAAAAACGAAGTTTCAATTAGCATTTCGGAATAAGTAAGGCTGTTGCCTTCGTGCAGTTCATAATCATTTGCTTCATCAAGCCCGGTATTCACGAATGAGATCTTTTGGCGAAGACTTTCGTTCAAATCCGTTTCGAACCAAAACTTATATTGCTGCTGGTAAAAAGGCGAACGATCAGACACCTTTCCCCAGCGAGTGGTTGTTGAATAGATCTCGCGCATAAATGCATTTCCGTTAACCCATTCGCTGTTATTTTCACCAACCAAATTGAGCGGCAAAATGTCGTAATTAACACTTGCTCCCCATATCGAATTGTTCTTATCCCTGTTCCGGTAAACAGCTTCTGAGTAATATTTGATCTGCTCATCTTGAATACCATAAGCAATAGAACCTGACAGTTGCCAATTTTTATGAAAGTATTGATTGGTACGCATTGCAAAGCCAGGCCTAAAACCTTCAATATTATTCCACATGGCTAAGCGAGTAACCGGGCCTATATCCACTTTACCGGTAGTATAGTGCATGGTACTAATGACCGTTGCCAATTTCACATTTTGCTTTACTGCGCTTAAATTACGCATGGCATCAATTTGAGTAAAAACTGCTGTCGGTGCCGAGTTTACACCATTAGCGTTAACCACAAACTTTCTTCTCTCAAGATCAATTTCCGGAACTACCGAATCTCCTAACGATTGTTCGTAAAATGCTGCTGCATGCGCATTATTTACGCTAAAGTTTGAATTTAATGTCAGGTAGCTGATATGCAATCGAGGCAAAAGATGCTGAGGGTCTACAACTTCGGCCTTTGACAAAGTTCGAAGGGGCATCCAGGTATCGTTTGTTTTAGTTAAGATCTGGTCGATCCTTAAGTTTTCAATGAAATTGATCGTTGTTTTCTTACTAGTTCTCAAATCGGCTTTAACGAGGGCAAGATCATCCAACGACAACCATATTGTACCGGTAAATGCCAGTGCTGCAGGATTATGAGGTTTTATGTCGATACGATAACACCAATAGCCCTCTACCAGGTCACTATCGGCTTTTAATTTATACTTGTAATTGAAAATGCATCCATCACCCAAGGGTGATGAAAAATCCTTTGACAAGATCCGGATGTAGTTTCTATAGAAATTATAGTTATTCAGTTTACCTGTTAGCAGTTCTCCGGCAGCGTCAATATCATCGATACCTATGCCTTTAATATTTTTACCTACCACATCTTCACGAGTGGCATGTGGGTTGTTTAGCTGATAAACATTGCTGTAGGTTTCGGCAGCAACAATTGGAATGAGTGAATGACCGGCACTATCTTTCGGTACATTCAACTCTTTTGCCTTTTGCCTCATTTCTTTAAAAATGCGCATATTTTGAATGGAAGAGCTGTCGGCACTGTTCATATAACTTTCTACCCTGCTATAGCTTTCATATTCATAGGCATTGAGTTTATCGCAATTATTGAACTTCCTTTTTCTCAATGCTTCCCTGATAATATCATAAGCCGGATCCTCCCGTTTTGAGGAGACAATATACTCCGAAAGCATTACGGCATCGGGGACAACTTTAATTACAAGGGTATCCTTATTACTTTTAGGCAGTTCTATTATTTTACGCTTGTAGCCAACAAAATTCACTTCCAACGAATCCGAAATATATTGTGGAAGTACAATTGTAAAGCTTCCATCCGCACCCGCAATTGTCCCTTTACCTTTTACTTTTAATAATGAAATACTGGCACCAGGTAAAGGATCACCGTATTGTTCATCCACAACTTTCCCTTTTAAAACCCATTGTGCATTAGCCAATGAGGGCAAACAAAACAAGAACAGCAGCAATAGTTTTAAAGAGAAACTCTTATAATTCATCAAATTGGTTGGTTTAGATTTAGCGAAAAACGAGGCGTAAGCTAATATTAACCCTTTTTTAAGATGGGTAATTTATGCTGCAATTAAATGATTAGAATTTAAAAAATAAATGCCAAGAGGCAATTTTTATAACTTTTATGAATTATACGATTAGTTCCGTTAACTAAAAAGTGCTGAATAAGGGATAAAACAAAGATCGTAAAGTTGCTTGAAGCCCCCGGTAGCTAAAGATTTTTCGTATAATCGGTTGAGATTATTTCTGTAAAATTTCAAATCTTAACTCAAGTCGTTCACCATTTTCATCCACCAAGGTAAGTTTATGTTTACCCGGCCTAGGATTAACAGCTATTTGATGGAAGCTTTTGGTGGTTTCTATAAATTGATCATCTATATGCCAAAATATTTTAGCCTGCGCATTGCGGTGAGCCGCAGAGAAAATGGTTTTACCTTTTGTTTCATCGAATTCAACAGGCACATAAATTTTCGAACCATTTTTTGGATAGATAATTTCCATAGCCACACCCTGGTCATCGGCTCCGGTACAGTCGGGTTTGAATGGAGGTAAAGACTTATAGTATTGATTTTTCGATTTATAATACCATTCCATTGAAGGAGGCAGTACAAACCACGATTTATTTTGCATAAGCTCAGGCATTTCACAGTCGGCATCAACCCTGTACATCCCTGTTCGGTCTAAATGAATCAATTGATGAAAAGGACATATTTTGGTATTAATGCCTGCTTTAGGCACCCAAACAGAGTCGGTCATTTCGCAATATCGACCTGCTTTATAGCCGCTTAAACGACAAACATTTAGTTTTCTGAGTTTATCATATGGAGGATCAAACCAGTTTCCTGCAGGAAGCAAACGAAATATATCAAACAAAATCGGAGCTGCTGCAGAAATTCCTGTCAACCCAGGCCGGCCTTCACCATCAGCATTTCCAACCCAAACAGCTACCACGTATTTAGGCGTAAGCCCTATGGCCCAGCCATCCCTAAAACCGAAACTGGTTCCAGTTTTCCAGGCAATGCGTTGCGATGAACTAAACTGCTGCCACAATAATTCTTCACCCGGGCGCATTACTTCTTCCATGGCATTAAAAGTGGCCCAAATTGCTCCCGCATCTAATACTCCATGATCTTGTAAGCTTCCGTCATTACGTTCCTTTGTATTTTGATTCAAGCAATAAATAGGTTTATGAATATCTTCAGGGGCATACTTTCCATTATCTCTACTTTGATGATTAAGTATCCGCGCCAAACCGGCATAGATCCCTGCTAAATCCCACATCGAGTTTTCGCCACCACCTAAGATCAATGATAAGCCATAATGCCCTGAAGGTTTATTTAAAGTAGAAACTCCCAGTTGTTTCAGTTTATCATAGAAACGCTCAAAACGATATTGCTGAAGCATTTTCACAGCAGGAATATTTAATGAACGCGCCAGCGCCCGTGACGCAGGTACGGCTCCGTCATAACCAAGATCATAGTTCTCAGGAGTGTATCCGGCAATTTGTGTGGGTATATCCGCAATAAGAGTATTAGGAAGAATATCGCCTTCAGTTAACATGGATGCGTAGAGCAAGGGCTTTAATGTACTCCCCGGACTGCGTGGGGCTGGAATAATATCAACCTGGCTTTCACTACCGGCACCAATTACATTGCCCCCATAAGCCAACGCATTTCCCGTTTCAACATCCAATACCAATGCCGCTGCATTTTCAATCCCATTGGCTTTAAAATATACATAATGCCGACTTAAGATATCCGTCACTTTCTGTTGTAAATCGAGTTGCAGCGTGGTTCGCGTTCGCGTTTCAGTAAATAACTCCGGTTTGTCTTTATAATCGATCTTAAATCTGTTCAGCAAATGCGGAGCAAATTTTGGCAAAGAAAGCGGACGATCCGGGATGGGTTCGAGCTTGGCCAGATCGCAAGTACTTTTATCGATAATGTGTTTGCTTACAAGGTTATCGAGCAGTTTATTACGTTTTTGCTGTAATAACAACCTGTTTTTACCCGGGTGCACCAATGACGGGCTATTTGGCAAAACTGCCAGGGCTGCCATTTCACCCCAGCTCAGGTCTTCCGGAGACCTGCCGAAATATCGCCAGGCAGCTGCATCCAGGCCAACTACATTTGTTCCAAAAGGAGCATTAGAGGCATAGAGTGCTAATATTTCATCCTTTGAATAAGAAAGTTCTAAGCGAACTGCTAGCACCGTTTCCACAATTTTCTGCCAAAAAGTACGCGGTTTATTTCTTGACAGGCGAATGACTTGCATCGTTAAAGTGCTTCCACCGCTAACTACACTTTTAGCTTTAATATCTTGCTTTATTGCCCGGCCCATGGCAATCGGATCAATGCCGGGATGGTAAAAAAAACGCTTGTCTTCAAAAGAAGTTATGCATTTGACAAACTTTTCGGAAACAAGTTCATTGTGAGGAAAGCGCCATTGACCATCTGACGCAATAGAGGCTCCCATTAACTCGCCTTTACTATCTTCAATAACAAAGCTGGTGGGGGTATTAAATAATTTGCGAGGCAGGGCAAAGAAGGTGAACCAAATAAGTCCAATCAAAATAAGGCTATATGTTATTTTTTTCGTTTTTGATAGGTCTTTCAGCTTTTGCAACATGATGTAAATATAGAAATGAGATCAATTGAACTACGATTTCTATTACAAATTTTGAGCTTTTGATCTGCTTTATTTATAATCATCTCTCTCATCCTAAAGTATCAGAAATTACTTATCCGTAAGCTCACTCCCTTCTTTAGAAATATTTTTGATTGAAACACAGCGGTTTAACTCGTTAAAACATCAAAACATTTTGTAGATTAATAGTTCATAATCAACTTATTAACATGAAAAACAATCTAAAAAAACGCAGCTATCTACTAATATTAGTATGCATTGGCGGCCTGGAATTAATGACCTATTGCTCAAGTCAACCCAAACAACAAGAAGAAACACCAACAAAAGAGCAGCAAATAGAAAGAGGACGCTATTTGGTAACTGCAGGCAGTTGTAATGATTGTCATTCCCCGAAAATTTTTACTGAGCAAGGTCCAATAGTTGACTCCACGAAATTATTATCAGGTCACCCAGCCGGAAGCAAGCTTCCTCCTATCGACCCCAAATCCACCAGTCCGGCTGATTGGATACATATGAGCCAAGATGCAACTGCTTTTATCGGCCCCTGGGGATTATCTTATGCCGCTAATTTAACACCTGATGAAACCACCGGTCTTGGAGCCTGGACAGAAGAAGTATTCATAAAAACCTTGAGAACGGGCAAACATTTAGGTTTGGATACAGGCCGACCTATTATGCCTCCAATGCCTTGGTTTTTCATAGGTAAATTGAATGATGAGGATTTGAAAGCTGTTTTTGCTTATCTCAAATCAATTCCGGCTGTCAACAATCAAGTGCCTGCACCGGTGGCACCTCCGGAAGTTGCCAAAATGGTTACATCTAATTAGATCCCAGTAAAAGCGAATTTTTTTGAAAGAAAAAGCCGGATGACAGGTTAAATGAACATCCGGCTTTTTTAAATATGGAGTAATAAACACTATTTATTTGCCATTTCGGCATCACCCTTCACTACTTCCACCAATTGACCTGCAGTTCCTGCACTTATAGTGGCATCGTACATTGCCTCACAATTGGTCGTAGGCAGATAAAACTTACCGATATATGATGCATTTAAAAGTACATGATAGGTAACCGTTCGTCCTGCATTCAAGTTAAAATAGGTGTTCACCCGATCATCCCTTATATCTTTATAAGTTGATGGAGAGGAATTAAACCTATTTTCATCACTGGTTAAACGGGTATTGATAATTTGCCAACCTGAGGGGAACAATTGCGTTAAGGCCATTTGTTCATAGTGACCACGGTTACCAGGATTGGCAACTGTTACTTCAGCAACAAAATCAGTTCCTTGCGCTAAACGAGTAGGATTAACAATGCTGCCATCAAGAGCTTTGTAAACTACATTCATTTTTAAGATGTCGGCATTCCCATGGGCCTCAATAGTTTCCCCAACTTGTGGTCTTCCGCTTAATATTAAACGAACATATAAAATATTGGTACCCTTATTCTGAATAACAGCTTTACCGTTTTTGTTGATATTAACCTGAGAAACTACCGAATTTGAGTTCACCGAACCACTGGTTCCATTTGCTTGGTAACTAAAACTCATTTTTGATCCTGAATTTTCACCACAATACTGAGCAATGGCCAATAACGAATAAGCGGTGGTTTGCGTGCTATACCATTCATCTAAAGCTAATTTTGATGCCACAGTTTGCATCACCCCAGCAGCTTTTTGTTTTTCACCCAGTAAGGATAAGGTTTCGAGGATCATGGCCTGATCACGTAGATCAGAACCAAAGGTTCCTCCCAATTGCCTGTAGGATTTAACTGTTGTAGCCAGACCCTTGATCATCGATTTAGCTACCTCTTCTTGCCCTGCCAATTGGTAGGCTGAAGCCAGTCTCCACTTAGCCTCATTAGAAAGATACTTAAACGCTTTAAGCCTGTTCATTGCTCCTATTTCCGGCGCTTTGCACAAAGCAAGCAAGTATAAGCGGTATGCCTGTGATAAGTCGCCTCCGTAGAAATTATCCGTAGTTGGAGTCCATGAAACGGCTTTGTTCTTTTGATATTTTTTCCATTGCTGAAGCATTACCGGAGGCAGGCTATATCCACGTTTTTGAGATTCAAGAATAAAATGACCAGCATAATTAGTCCCCCATTCATCAGGCTGAGAATCACCGGGCCAATAACCGAAGCCCCCATCAGTTGTTTGAAAGCCTTTCAGTCGGTTAATTGCTGCCTTAACATTTCGGTCAACTTCAGCCTTTTGCCTGTCTGAAAGGTCCATCAGCTGGTTTAATGCAAGTTGTGGAAACACCGATGAAGTAGTTTGTTCCACACAACCATGCGGGTATTGAATCAAATAAGTTAACCTCTTGGCCAGGTTAATTGGTGGAATACTCGAAACTTCAAGCGTACCCTTTGCAGTAGCTAACATTCCGATCATTTGAACCGGTAATGACAATGACTTGTCCGGCATTAGTGTCGCCTGCTGTACCTTGGTAATTACATTATTCGGATTGCGAACCTCAATTTCCACATTATCATCTGCCTTTTCAGCCCCACTTTGAGCAGTTACCCTAACTTTGGCTACCCCTATCGTTTGCTTAACTCTAACATCAAAATAAACTAATTGCTCGCCTGTTTGGGTAAATGTTACAGCTTTTGTGCTTCCACCTATTATCTCTAAAAACGGATTTGCCTGAACAGTTACGGAAGCATTACGAATATTTCGCTCCATGGCAAAAACACTTACCGGCAGCTTAAAGGTTTCACCCGGGCTTAACACTCTTGGCAATGTGGTCAATAGCATTAATGGTTTTTTAACGGCCACGGCCTGCTCAGCAAAACCATAAGCGCCTTTTTGTCCGGCTATGAGCATTACCTTTACAGAACCTACATATGGTGGTAACTTAACTTTATGGGAGTTTGAACCATTAGCTTTTAACGCAAAAGGCCCTAAAAACTTAACTACCGGTTTAAATCGATTAGCGCGATTTGCCGCTGCAGCTTTTCCCCCGCTTTGATCACCACCTATACTTAAAATACGCTCCAAATCACCGCCCCATGCTCCTAACACATAATCATATAAATCCCAGGTTTTTACACCCAGTGCTTCACGGGCATAAAAAGCGGCATAAGGATTAGGGGTTTTGTAACGGGTGATATCCAGTAAACCTTCATCAACTAAAGCAACTGTGTAGGTCATTTCTTTACCCGATGCTTCAGCTACAGAGAAGTTCACTTCACTTTCGGGCCTGATGCTAGTTGGAATTTTAAGAATAGGCTTTAAAACATTGTTTTTATCTTCTACGGTAATTGGAATGGCACCATACATTCGAATGGGCTTATCGTTTACGGTTTGCGAGTGCGGCTGTAACAAGCTAACATTAACAAATACATTGGGCGACATGCTGCTTTCTGCCTTAAACTTAAACTGAGTTTCTCCTTTTGCGGCATCAACCCAATAGGTTTTCACTACTTTGCTTCCCGATTCGATGCTTATAAGCGCTCTGCCACCCTGAGCAGATGGAATAGAAAGCTTAACCTCATCACCAACATTATATTTTTCTTTATCACTGGTAAATGTTAACATGGTTGCTGCGGTACTTCCTGTCCCATCGCTGCGTGTACTCCAATATGGATTATCTAAATACACCACTTTACCCGTAACGTGCCCGCTCTTTAAATCGCGAACTCTTACCAAATACCGTCCCCAATCATCATCACTTACTTTAAGGTTCCACTGCCCTTTGCCGTTTTGCAGTACAACCTTTTCTTGTTTTATAAATTTATTGTATTCATCCTGAGTGAAATTGCTAAAGTCATCATCACTTTCGTCCCACCACCATTTCCAACTGATTTTGTACAATTCAACTTCAACCTGGCGCTGCCCTCCAATTAATGCCCCGGAAGTGTTAACATTAGCTATATCAATAGGAATGTTCTTTCCGGTTGGCAACATATCAGTATACTCATCCCCTTCCGGAGCTTTAATCCCTACATAAGAGTTAAAAACATGATAAGATAGGCTGAAGTTATCAATACTAAAGTTTCCACCAGGCTCAAAAACCTTGATCAGGAAGTTGGCATTTAACATCCCCGGGGCTGTATTTTCAACAGAAATATTGGCTTGAACCGGCGCATTGCCGTTATCATCAAGTTGTCCATCGAAAATAGTTTTATTCTCCGTTGAAAACGCTGCAACAGGATCTTGAAACGTATAATCGTTAAGTCCTTTAAATGAAGTAGTAGCCGCAGACAAGGAAACGTCGACTTTGGCTTTTAAACTATGTGCAGTTCCTCCAAACAGCCATTTAGCATTTAAAGTGGCCGTTGGATTTTCACCTTTAACCAACTCTTTTTTACCAAAATCAAGATTGATCTTTAAACGATTAGGCATAATGGTTTCTATGCGAAGCACTTTTTGAAATTCGGCCCCACCCACTTTTACCTTTGCAACCCAATTACCGGTTGGTGAATTCACATCGGTTGCTGTTGGGAATGTATAAAATCCATTCAATGATTTAGTTTGAACTATCTTTTTATAGAGTTGACCTTTAGGGTTGTATAGTTCGAAACTTACCGGATGCCCTTGTGGAAGTTTATTCTCTTTATCTTCTAAAATAAAGCTCACAAAGATTGAATCGCCCGGGCGCCAAACCCCGCGTTCGCCATAAATAAACCCTTTAATCCCCTTTTGCACTTCGTCGCCACCCAAATTAAACTTACTAATAGGCAATGATCCGCCATCATCCAACTTCAGATAACCTCTTTGGTCGCCCTTTTTAGCGAGCAGTAAAAACGGTTGCTTAGGTAAATTGAGCATTGCCAGCCCCTCATCATCTGTTTTAGCCTTACCCAAAACCTGTCGCTGATAATCCAGCAGCTCCACTTCTACTCCAGCTATAGACTTGGTGGTCAATAGTTCTGTAATAGCCACAAGCATTGAATTATCATTACCGCGCTTGGCAATGATACCCAGATTGGAAGCCATTACATTTCTAACGGCCCATTGTTCTTTGTTGTAGTAGGATAATTTACATGGATCCTTACGTTCATCCCAACTGTAGCCATAAGGGTAATAGGAATCGTACCTCCTCCAAAAATCATCATCCTCATCAATCTTTTCTCCATAGTACTCCCTTTCTTCATCTTCTGTTTCTGTAGTATCCTGTTCACAGTTAACTAATGAATACTCCCTTCTAAAACCAATTGTAATCCGATAAATGGCCCCGGGTTCAGTCCTGATCAACTTATCAAGATCAAGGGCAAAACGATTCTTTTTATTTAGCCGAAGTCCTTTGTCGGTATCTAAATAAATCGTTTTCTGCACCACCGGTTTAGCCACCCGTCGCAAATCATACTGACCATTCAGGTCATTTTGCTGCAGATATTGAGGAATATTGTTTTCATATATTTTGATGATGGTAACATCCACTGCCTTCAGGTTGGAGGCATAAAAAGGCATCACCAATTTTCCGCCTGAAGGAATAATTACTCCCTTGCCCGGAATTTCAACTGATGGGAAACTATTCTCAAAAAACACATTGGCTTCCATTGGATAGGCCATTGCTTTGTCTGCAATGTTTTTTATTCCGTTGGAAACCCTAACCGAATAACTTTCATTCAATTTATCGGGAGCAAAAACTTTCACCTCACTTCCCGAGATCGTATAACGCAGATCAGAAACCTCTGAAATTGTTATTAAGCCATCCAAATCCTGATTAATGGCTACCGGTACGGAAAACTGCACTAAAACATATTGTTCAGCATCGTTCACCGCACGTATCGACAACACCTTGAAATCATTTAAGGCTGGCAATGGGGCCGTATAATTCGTTGTTTTATCAATATCCAAGGCGGCTCCATTGCTTCTTACTTCCAAAATCTGGGTGGTAGTATTCTTTTGCAAACTATCAATGGTAAAACGATGGGTCCGCAATTCATTTTCATGTGTCCATTTTACCACTTTGTTGTTATTACCAAAGCCCGCAGAAACTGTTTGTTCTACCTTTTCCGGATCTTCGGCATCAGCAGTATAAACCACACCCGAAAAACTCATTTGATCCATCGAATTATCCAATGATTTAAAACCATTGTATTCCATGCTCAATGAAGGTTTGATCGTTGAAAAACCGAATTCGAAATCTGCATATTGATCGGGGACCTTAGTCACCTTGCCAAGCTTAAACTCCACTTTATAAGCTTGATCGGCTTTCATATCTTCCTCCGGTCTGAATTCAACAGTTCGGGCATCCACCCAAAATGCTTTTCCTTTTAAAGCCGGACTAATACTGAACAAGCCGTCTTCAAGCGGCTCATCGGCAGCATGTATTGTTTCAGTTTGAGCGGCCAACTGGATCCGTACATTACTTTGTTTAGAGACCACCCCCGAAGTGTAAGCTTCGATAAACTCATTAAAAGCAGTACTGGACTCTTGTAAGCCCTTTTTACATGAGATCAGATAATACGAAGACCCCATTGCTACAATTATGAAAGCAAATAAGGAGCTTAATACTAATTTTCGATTGGTAAGATGATTTTTAAGGCTAGCTAACATATGATAAGAATGTGCCTTAAAGGTGTTAAAAAAAATAATCAGTTAAATATTATTCTAAAAAAAAGAGGCCTTTTCAATCATGTTGAAAAGACCTCTTTTTATATTATTAAACAGATTTTATTATTGAATCATTACGCCCACTTTATCAATTAACGGGAGTTTAATAAAATTATCTTCAACCACGCTTTCAGGTAAAAAAACATACTTTTTATCGTATAAAACACCGTCTTTATAAAAACTTACCCAATACTCGTTTGTAAGTCCGAACACCTGCTCATCAATAGCCTCCACTTTTGCATAGTCGTTTCCACTAACAATACCAATTGAATGTCTTAAGACCGAAGTTTTAACCTCTTTTCCATTATGCGTCCCGAATCCCCGCGAACTAACCAAAACTGTTTCCATTGAGGTTTTATTTAGGTTCAACAGGTAAACATTCCACTCTCTGCTTTCCGCCGATTCTTTTTCGAGGGCAATTACTATTGCTACATCCTTAACTATATTTTCGGGAAGATCTTTTTTCACTTTACTATTCTTAAAAAAAAGTCCATGATCCATAGGCAATGGACCATGGACTTTTGTGTATTAAAAAACTATTTCTTTTTTGCTGCCGGTTTTTTTGCCGGAGCCTTTTTGGCTGTTGTTTTTGCAGCTGTTGCCTTTGCAGGAACCTTTTTCTTAGTACCGGCTTTCTCTGCCGCTGTGTCCTGATCGGCTAATTGCTTACATATCTCATAAGTTAAGGAAGCAGGATCAGTTCCCTTTGGTATTTTAACATTTTGTTTACCAAAAGCAATGTAAGGCCCCCAACGACCATTCAATACTTTAACATTTTCGTCTTCAGTAAAAGATTTGATCAGCTTATTGGCATCTTTTTCACGCTTAATTAAAATGAGCTCAATTGAGCGATTTTCGTCAATTGTATACGGATCATCTTCTTTAGTTAACGAATAAAAGGCATTGTTATGACGAATATACGGACCGAAACGGCCTATTGCCACTGTCATTTCCTTATCTTCAAAAACACCTACCTTTTTAGGAAGTTTAAACAAATCTAATGCCTCTTCAAAGGTAATGGTTTCAATCATCTGACCGGCCTTTAAACTGGCATAACGTGGTTTATCCTCATCGTCGTTTTCACCGATCTGAACATAAGGTCCATAACGGCCAATATGCACCGAAATACGCTTACCGCTCTCCGGGTCGAAGCCCAGTTCACGATCGGCACGCACACGGTCAGCGGTCTTTATGGTATTTTCAACATTCTCATGGAAGGGATTGTAGAAAGAGCGGATCATTTCTGTCCATTCCTTCATACCCTGTGCAATTTCGTCGAATTCTTTTTCTACAGTGGCTGTAAAATTATAGTCAACCACCTTATCAAAATATTGAACAAGGAAATCATTTACCAAAGCACCAATATCACTTGGGAACAATTTAGATTTTTCATTTCCGAAGGTTTCGCTTTCTACCTTTTTATCAATTTTACCATCTTTCAATGTTAAAACCTGATAGTTACGCTGTTTACCATCTCTATCCTCTTTAACAACATACCCGCGTTTTTGTATAGTTGAAATAGTTGGAGCATAAGTAGAAGGTCGACCGATGCCAAGTTCCTCCAGCTTTTTAACCAAACTAGCCTCTGTATAACGAGCCGAAGGACGAGAAAAACGCTCAGCGGCGGTCATTTCTTTTATTTCTAATGCTTGTCCTTGCGACAATGGAGGTAAAATGGACGTATTTTCATCATCATTCAGATCTTCATCATCATGAGACTCCATATAAACCTTTAAAAAACCATCAAATTTCAATACTTCTCCCTGAGCTTGAAATTCTTCAGAACGAGTGGAAACACCAATTTTAACATTTGTGCGCTCGAAAGCGGCATCACTCATTTGAGATGCAATGGCACGTTTCCAAATCAATTCATACAAACGACGCTCAGCCGCTTCTCCATCAATTGAGTGGTCATTAAAATAAGTTGGACGAATAGCTTCGTGAGCCTCCTGGGCTCCTGAAGTTTTGGTTTTATATTTTCTAAGATGATGATATTGATTGCCGTAAGCCGAATTGATCTCTTTTTCAGCGGCCTGTAAAGCCGTATCAGAGAGATTCACTGAATCGGTACGCATATAGGTAATTTTTCCAGCCTCGTATAAACGTTGTGCAACTTGCATGGTACGGCTTACCGAATACCCTAGTTTGCGAGATGCTTCCTGTTGCAAAGTTGAGGTGGTAAATGGTGGTGCCGGTGTACGTTTTGCAGGTTTAACCTCCAATCCATTTACTTTGAAATTGGCACCTAAACTATCTTGCAGAAATTTCTCTCCTTCCTCAACGGTTTTAAAACGATGAGGTAACTCTGCCTTTAAATTAACTTTTTTACCATCGGTTGAAAACAAGGCTGTGATCTTAAACTGAGCCTCTGCTTTAAATTGATTTATTTCACGTTCACGTTCAACAATTAAACGAACCGCTACTGATTGAACACGACCCGCGGATAACGAAGGTTTAACCTTTTTCCAAAGAATAGGCGACAATTCAAAACCTACCAAACGGTCGAGCACGCGGCGAGCCTGTTGCGCGTGTACCAGTCCGTAATCAATTTTACGTGGATTATCAATGGCTTTTAAAATGGCAGGCTTGGTAATTTCATGAAACACAATTCGCTTGGTCTTCGACTCATCCAACCCTAAGGTTTGCAACAAGTGCCATGAAATGGCTTCTCCTTCACGGTCCTCATCGGACGCCAACCATACCGTTTCGGCTTCCTTGGCTAATTTCTTTAATTCAGAAACGACTGCACGTTTATCATCGGGCACTTCATATTTCTGAGCAAAGTTGTTCTTAACATCAATCGCATCATCGCCCTTAGCCAAGTCGCGTATATGACCAAAACTTGACTTTACCAGGAATTCGTTTCCCAAATACCCTTCAATGGTTTTAGCCTTAGCCGGTGACTCAACGATCAATAAATTTTTAGCCATAGAAAACAAATTTTTCGCAAATAAACTAAATCTTTTACAATACGAACAAACAATAAAAAAGGGAATTGTTTTCCAATCCCCGGTAAATACATTCCTATTAAATTGACTTTAAAGTATTTGACTAGAAATATCGATGCCCGAAATTTTAAACCGCTGTCACTATTTTTATGCCAAAAAGGTCGATTTTACAACTGTGACCACTATTCTATAGCCAATGCCCTTTCATATTTATTATTATTGATGTAAACCTCAACATAATATCCACCTACTGCTAAGTGCTTTACGTCAATTGGTATCTCAACATTTCCCCTCTCATATTTTTTTGAAAATGTACTTAAAATTCTACCTAATTGATCCAAAACTTCTACTCTCACGTTAGCTGGTTCGTCTAATACAAACTTCACTTTAGTTAAAAAATTAGTAGGGTTAGGATAAAGCACTAAATCGAATCCTTTAACTTCCAACAATTCTGTAAAGCGATTACTCAATAAATGGGGCTGCTCAAATCCCTGTGTTAATGAATTGCTGTTAACCACCAACGTTTGAATAATGGGTTCACCAATACAATATTGTAAACTTACACCATCGGATGTTTGGCTAAAACCACCGCCACTTGCAAATACATATTGGTTTATATCTGCTATTTGTCGTTTAACAACATCGGGATTACGTACCGAAACCTGTGCCTTCAATCCATTAAAAAACAATAAGCCCAAGCATAAACACAATACAGATTTCATAGTTAAAAGAGTTTAAACCCGCTAAAATAAGAATACTGACTTCCCCAGTAGAGCTTCTTTGTTTTACCCTTCGTGTTATTAAGCAGAAGAGCCAGCGTAACCGTATCATTTTGATTAAGGTAGATATCTACGTTAAGCTGCATGGTAATGGTTCCTGAATTATTTTCAGGGCTAACCGCTACACGGTATTTTGCACCGTTCTTTTTTAAAATCAAGGTGGTTAAACCTGCATATGGAGCACTATCAACCGTAATGGCTACGTTAAAATGATAACCGCCGGCCGAAGGAGCCTTAAATACTCCAGTAGTATCATAAACATTTCCCCGATCAAAATTTTCTTTATTAAATTTTAAAGCGAACTCAGTACCCACGGTTACATTAACAGCTTTTGCGGTATCAGTTGGAGGAACAGCTTCAAAAGCTGCACTAACTGTACCTCCTCCACCCGACGGAGTTTGCCAGGTTGCATTGCCATCTTGGTCGGATGTAAGAACTTTGCCGGCACCGGCTCCCTGACCTTTTATTTGAACTTTACCATCTGTAACCAACGCTTTTCCGTTAGTTGTTGTGGCTGTAAAACTACCGCCAATACCACTTCCTGTAGCTTGTCCGGCAACACCGGCACCTGTATTTGATGTAGAACCGTTAATAGCATTACCCGTACCTATGGTTGTGCTTCTAACACCGTGATTAGTATTTGTAGCCGAACCTATAGTAATTACAGCTGCGGGTCCTAAACCGTTGTTAGTTGCCGAAAATGTAGTACCTGAACCTGTACTTGTTAGCCCAAACGCTGTTGCCGTAGTAAATACACTACCTACAAATGGTAACGTTAATCCACCTCCATCAATAGCCGGAGACCAACTGCTTCCATTCCATTTCAGTACTTGTCCGCTATCAGGAGCAGTGGTTGCAATTGGCCGTGTTTGAAGCTTTACAACTGTAGGGTTAGGATAATTTCCAGACAGATCGCCTCCGGCAGCTCCTGTTGCACCACCACCTCCTCCACCCGCAGGACCGGCAGGACCTTGAGGACCTTGTGGACCAGCTGGTCCTTGTGGGCCCTGTGGACCAATAGGGCCCGTTAAACCTTGTGCTCCGGTCGCTCCAGTGGCCCCTGTATTACCTTTGGCACCCTGAGGACCGACAGGACCGGTTGCGCCGGTTGCACCAGTTGCTCCAGTATCACCTTTAGCGCCTTGAGGTCCGGCTGCTCCGGCAGGGCCCGTTGCTCCGATATCACCTTTGGCGCCCTGAGATCCGGCTGGACCGGCGGGACCGGTTGCTCCAGTTGCACCGGTATCACCTTTAGCTCCTTGAGGTCCGGCTGGACCGGCTGGACCGGCAGGTCCTGGAGGACCAACAGTTCCGCTAATGGTTTGCCATGTGGCATTACCCGTTGCATCCGAGGTTAAAACTTTACCTGAACCTTCTCCGATCCCTTTAAATTGAAGACTCCCCTGTGTTACCAATGCCTTACCTGAAGTTGAACTAAATGAACCGCCCAAACCAGAGCCATTAGCCTGACCAAATACAGCAGCTCCGGTTCCGATAGTTGTTGCACTTATAGCATTATTTGTATTTGTTACGGCCCCAATACTAAACACACCTGTAGGGCCCAAACCATTATTAGTGGCCGAAAAAGTGGTGCCTGTTCCGGTACTGGTCAATCCGAATACAATACCTGAATAATATAGACTACCCGTAAAAGGCAAAGTCAACCCTCCGCTGCCACCTGAAAACGTACTTGGAGTCCAAGCGCTGCCGTTCCATTGCAATACCTGGCCATTAGAAGGCGTGTTAGATGATACTGCGAAATTTTGGATTTTTATTACTGATGGATTTGGATACGTTCCGCTTAAGTCGCCACCAGCTGATGCACCCTCAATAGATCCGGAAGGACCAGGTATACCTTGTGGGCCTTGTGGTCCGGCAGGACCAGTTGCACCGGCAGGTCCTTGTGGACCGGTAGCACCGGTAGCACCTTGCGGGCCGGCAGGTCCGGCAGGTCCTACTACTGTTTTGCAATCACCTGGAGGGCCGGCAACTCCTTGTGGGCCTTGTGCACCTTTCGGACCTTGAGAACCGGTATCCCCTTTCGGACCTTGTGCACCAGTGGCGCCAACATTTCCTTTTTCTCCTTGTAGCCCTTGAGCCCCCACTGGTCCCTGAATTCCGGTTTCACCTTTAGGCCCTTGCGCTCCTGTAGCACCTGTGGCACCTTGTAACCCCTGTGCCCCTTGTGGCCCCATAGGTCCTTGTGCTCCCTGAGGACAACAACAAGTATCACTTGCTGTTTGATTGGGCTGTGTAACGGTATTAACTACCTGAGTGGTAGGTTTTACAGTCCCTAATTCTTTGCTTCCGGGCGAAGAACTACCTAGCGAATACAATGCATAAGGTACAGCTGTCAGTTCAACAACACCTATCTGGCTGAAATTAGTCCCCCCTTTTAAATCGGCTTCAATTTTCACATATTGATTGGCACTGCTCCACTTTATCTCTGAAAAACGCCCCTGAACAGGGGTTCCCCGGCCTATAGTGTGATTTATCAGGCCGTACTGATTAGTGCTGAGTTGTTGTGTTTCAGCATATTCAATAGCACCCGAACCGGATCCACTCAATACGCTAAATCGCATATTCACCTTTTGATTGGCAAGTGGTGTTCCCGAAGAATTACGAATGATCGTTTGGTAGTTGAAGCCCGTTAAGCCATTTTGTCCAAAGACTTGGAAAGAAATGGAGAGGATCAACAAAAGAGCGTAAATCTTAGCTTTCATCTGATCTAACTTAAAGATTAAACCCAAAAGTTGATTAACGCGCCTGTTAGAAAACTTTATAACGAAAAAGAGAATGTCTTAAATGATGATGAGATTTTTATACGGTCTGATCTAATTGAGATGATATTGTACGCCTGTCATAAAGCTTATTGGTTTGAGACGCTTTCTTAAATTTAGTCAATAAAAGAGATTTATTTTAGAAAAAGTTTATAAGGCTTATTTGCTTAAGAAACCACAACTAAAATCCCAATCAATTCGTAAATCAATAGCCATACTTGTTTTTCCAGCGTTGCCTTAAAAACTGGCGCAGTTGAACTTCTTTGGCATTATCACCGGGCTCATATATTTTTTGACCGGCCAATTCATCCGGCAGAAATTCCTGCTCAATAAAGTTATCGGTGTAATCGTGCGAATAAAGGTAATCCTTACCATAGTTCAACTCTTTCATCAGCTTTGTAGGAGCATTACGCAGATGCAAAGGAACGGGCAAATCCCCTGTTTGTTTAACCAATTGCTGAGCCTTTCCAATTGCCAGATAAGAAGCATTACTTTTGGGAGAGGTGGCCAAATAAACAGCACATTGGCTAAGAATGATCCTGCTTTCGGGATAACCGATAGTTTGAACGGCCTGAAAAGTATTGTTAGCCATAATTAAAGCGGTAGGATTGGCATTCCCAATATCTTCAGAAGCAGCAATAAGCATTCTTCGGGCAATAAACTTCAAATCTTCCCCTCCCTCAATCATTCGGGCCAACCAATATACCGCGCCATTCGGGTCGCTTCCTCTTATAGATTTTATAAAGGCCGAGATAATATCGTAGTGTTGTTCTCCTGATTTATCATAAAAGGATCCATTCTTTTGTGCCATTGAAGCTACCAAATCATTGGTAATGGTTAACGGATTTTGAGATGAACCGGCAACAACAAGTTCGAGCGTATTGAGCAACTTACGGGCATCGCCACCTGAAATCCGAATTAAAGCATCCGTTTCTTTTAATTCAATTTTGCGTTTGTTTAACACTTCATCCGCAACAAGGGCTTTATGCAGTAATGAATCAAGGTTGGCTTTAGTAAAATGATTTAATACATAAACTTGGCAACGTGATAGCAATGCGGGGATCACTTCAAAACTGGGATTTTCGGTTGTGGCTCCAATTAAGGTCACCAAACCTTTTTCAACCGCGCCTAATAAGGAGTCTTGCTGCGACTTACTGAAACGGTGGATCTCATCAATAAAAAGGATTGGACGTTGTGCAAACATTCCCCGATTTGCCGATGCACTGTCAATTACTTCACGAACATCTTTAACGCCGGCATTTACTGCACTTAATTGGTAAAACGGGCGTTTTGCAGTATTTGCTATAATTAATGCTAAAGTAGTTTTTCCGGTTCCGGGCGGGCCCCAAAAAATCATAGAAGGAAAGGCATCCATCATGATCATTTTACGCAATACACCCTCCTCTCCAACTAAATGAGTTTGACTGATGTAATCATCCAATGTTTTAGGGCGAAGTCGCTCGGCTAATGGCTGCATCGTACTTATGATTTATTAGGAGTACGAATTAACGAATTTTTTGCTAATTTTTTTAGGAACACTAAATATCTAGTCTTACAATAGCTCTGCTTTTCCCATTTTGCTTTACAACCTCAAAGCCATTTGATAGAAAGGCACTCAAAATCCCAACCCATAAGAAAGCTGGCGGAACCTTGTTATCGTTAGGAAGCGAAGGGTAAGCTTCCAAGGTTTTTATTCCTTTAGATCTTGCGAAATCAATTGCACCTTTAATGAGTAATTTTGATAAACCGACTCTACGAAACTCCTTCCCAATAAAAAAACAAGTAATAGACCAAACCGGCTTATCATCTATCCGTTTTAATGATCTGGATTTTTCAATTTTAAGATAATCTTCACGTGGGGCCAATGCTATCCAACCAATAGGCTCTTTTTCAATGAATGCCAATAAACCAACAGACTTTCCTTCGTTTACCAAAGAGTGCATTTTCAATCTGTTGCCCTCGTATTTATACTCGTTAAATTCATTGGTAGTTAACCGAAAAGCCATGCACCAGCAACCGCCACATCCACCTTTATCTCCCATCAGCTTTTCAAACTGAAACCAGTTATTCACTGTTAGTTCCTGAAAATTAAGATCAGTGTACGTTAGTGCTGTTAAGTTTGTATCCATCGCCTCAAACTTAAAGTTGAAACAGTTATTTCAAAATTAAGCATATTGAGGTTTAACCAATCTAGCGGTCCATTGTTTTAGGCCAATAATATTGAGAATTATCATAGCGAGATACAGTATGCACAGCAGATACAACTGTTTATAAAAATACATAGGAAGGGTAACAATAACGCCATAGAGCCAATAGATCCAATTTTCAATTTTCTTTTTGATCATCAGATAGGTTGCCACAAAGCCGGCAGAGGTTATGCTGGTATCGAGTTCACTATAATCACTTTTGATGATATACTTAAATACCAACAGCAAAACGAACCACAAAACCAAAAAGGTGATAAAATATAAAACGTTTTCTTTAAGGCTTGCCCAGGAGGGCATAAATTGATCGTTAAGTGATTCTGATTTTGCATTCCAATAGATCCAGCCATAAACAGAGGTTACAATGAAATAAACATCGATCACTATTCCAGCGTAAATCTTAGCCGAATAAATAAGAAAAATATGCAGAAACGAACTTACAATGGTTCCGGGATACACCCAAACATGCTCTTTGATCAGCAAAAAAACATTTATAAAGCCGATTATAACTACCGACAGCTCTAAAACTGACAAATTTTGAAGTGCTTTTAAAACAGAATCAAGCATGAATAAAACTTAAGAGATACCACATTCTTTTGCCAGGGCAACCATTTCAGCTGTATTAGAAGTGTTCATTTTTTCCTGAATATTTCTTCGGTGGGTTTGCACGGTCAGCAAACTTATATTTAGCTCTTCAGCTATTTTTTTATTTGAAAAGCCCATTCCAACATGTTTTAAGATCTCTTTTTCCCTGCTGGTGAGCTTTTCAATCAGATATTGATTTCTGAAAGTTAAAACCTCTTTTAAAGCCTCTGCCGATTGAGCAATGGTATGCATACTCCCACTCAGCTCCACGTCAACACAAAGGATTTCAACCGCTTTTTCTTCGGCCTCTTTAAATGAAGTAGCCCAACCGGCATACCATTTCCAGTTTTCGCTTCCTTTTTTGCGGGTACGAAATATACCCCCAAAGTTATCTTCAATAGGGGCGCTATAATGCTGAATGCTATCTTCCGGAATATTTAAATCATTAGGATGTATAGTTTCTTTAAAAAACTCATACCCTATCGCTGTTGCCTCTTTAAGTAAGTAACCAGTAGATAATTCATGAGTTTGATTGCACCAAACAATCTTTTTTTCGTTAAGATCAGAAACGTAAATATTGGCCGGTAATTTATGAATAACAGCATTTAGAAATTCAAGCTCTTTTTCCAGCTCATCTATTCTTTTTTTAAGCACCTCGATCTCGTTACTTTGCTCCATGCCTTTAAATTTGCGTAAATATAATTATAGGCTGAATAGTTGCAATAGATACCAAGTGCTTGGGTGTGTAAAATTTCCAAATCAATCTGATAAAATGAACAAACGGCCGGAACAATGATGTTTTTCATTATTTACGACCGTTATTTAGTAAGTTTCTAAATTATCAAACCTGCAAAACTCCAACACTAAAAGGCTTTTCTATCGGTGCATGATTAGCAGCTTCAATACCTATTGATATCCATTTTCGGGTATCTAAAGGATCGATTATCTCATCCACCCATAAACGGGCGGCGGCATAATAAGGCGTAGTTTGATTATTATATCTATCTGTAATTTCTTTTAAAAGCTTTTGTTCTTTTTCATCCGTTATTTCTTCGCCTTTTGCTTTTAATGATGCTTCCTGGATTTGCAGTAAGGTTTTTGCTGCCTGAGAACCACCCATTACAGCAATTTTTGCAGTAGGCCAAGCAGCAATAAAGCGGGGGTCATAGGCTTTTCCGCACATGGCATAATTGCCAGCACCATAAGAGTTACCTATAACTATGGTAAATTTCGGCACTACAGAATTAGCGACAGCATTTACCATTTTGGCCCCATCCTTAATAATTCCCCCCTGCTCAGAACGTGAACCTACCATAAAGCCAGTAACATCCTGCAAAAACACCAGGGGAATTTTCTTCTGATTGCAATTCATGATAAAGCGGGTGGCTTTGTCCGCCGAATCAGAATAAATAACTCCGCCAAACTGCATCTCCCCCTTTTTAGACTTTACTACTTTACGCTGATTGGCCACAATACCAACTGCCCAGCCGTTTATACGCGCATATCCGCATAAGATCGATTTGCCATATAATTCTTTGTATTCATCAAATTCAGAATTATCAACCAAACGATGGATAATATCAAGCATTTCAAACTGTTTATCCCGACTATCAGGTAGCAGTTTATAAATTTCTTTTTGATCATATAAAGGCATTTTGGCTGCTACCCTGTTAAAGCCTGCTTTGAGATTATCACCAATTTTATCAACTAACGAGCGGATCTTATCCAAGCAATCCTGGTCATTCTCACATTTATAATCGGTTACCCCTGATATTTCGGAATGTGTAGTTGCTCCACCCAAGGTTTCATTATCAATATCTTCTCCTATGGCTGATTTCACCAAATACGAACCCGCCAGAAAAACCGAACCAGTACCTTCAACAATCAATGCTTCATCACTCATGATTGGCAGATAAGCCCCCCCAGCCACACATGAACCCATTATTGCAGCAATTTGTACAATGCCTTTTGATGACATGATAGCATTATTCCTGAAAATGCGACCAAAGTGTTCCTTATCTGGAAAAATTTCGTCCTGCATAGGCAGGTAAACCCCGGCACTATCGACCAAATAAATAATCGGCAAATGATTTTCCATCGCTATCTCCTGGGCACGAAGATTCTTTTTAGCCGTCATTGGAAACCATGCACCAGCTTTTACGGTGGCATCGTTAGCTACAATCACACAAAGTCTTCCCGAAACATAACCCAAACCTGTAATTACCCCGGCTGCAGGACAACCTCCAGCTTCGGCATACATCTCGTAGGCGGCAAATGTTCCAAATTCAGTAAACTCAGTGGTTGGATCTATCAGGTATGCGATGCGCTCTCTTGCAAGCAGTTTGCCTTTTTCCTTTTGTTTCGCAGCGGCTTTTTCCCCTCCACCTAAGTGCAGTTTCTTTCGGCGCGACTTTAATTCATAAAGCAATTGTTTATTAATGTCTTCGTTGCGGCTAATCTCCAATTGTTGATCAAGCATAAGGTAAATTTGATTATTGAATTCGAAAAATAAGCATTACTATTTAAAAAACACGGCGTTAAACTCAAAATTAAACTCAACATTTAATGGATAAAATTTATTTAAATTTATTCTAAATAAAGGAAAGGATTTCTATTTTTGCGGCCAGAAAAAACTTTCATATACATGCATCGATTTATATTTTCCTTTATTTTTCTTTCCCTGGGATATTCTACCCTCGCTCAAACCGTCAACCCAGTTAATACAAAACAAACATCTAACAAACCTGCTACCAAACGTTCATCTTCTCAAAACAAAACATCAAATGATAGTTTAAAATATAACAGAGAGCTGGATGAAGTTGTGGTTTCAGCTGGAAGAACTAAAGAAACTAAAAGTGAAACTCCTGTAACTGTTACAGTAATTAATGCAAAAGAAATTGCGGCGCAAGCTTCGGTAAACTCAAATATGACCAACGTTATCGGTTGGACTGTACCAGGTTTAGCACTGCCTTCAAATACTTCATACAACACTGGCCAAACGCTAAGAGGCCGTAATGCACTGGTATTGATTGATGGTATTCCGCAATCAACACCTTTACGTGCAGCATCAAGAGAGATGCGTACCATTGACCCTTCGGCTATTGAACGTATTGAAATCGTAAAAGGAGCCACTTCCATTTATGGTAATGGTGCTGATGGTGGATTGATCAACTATATTACCAAGAAACCACAAACCCAAAAATTCGCCGGCCAAACAATCATAGGCGGTAGCGGACAAGTTAAAAACGCAGGAAATACTGGAGGCTTCCGTATAAATCAATTATTTTCTGGCAAACAAAACGCTTTTGATTATAGTGTAAGCGGAAGCTATGAAAAAACAGGCGTTTTAAAAGATGCTGACGGTAATGTGATCAGTCCTGATTTTGGCTTAGGCGAGATGAAGACTTATAATGGATTTGCCAAATTAGGTTACGACCTTAATCAAGATAGCCGTATTGAGTTGATGTATAACTTTTTCAGAAGTGAGCAAAGATCTGATTATGTGGCTAAGGTTGGCGTTTACGGCGAGACTCCAACTATTGGTGTACCAGGTGAGCGAAAAACTGATGGCGAAGGAACTCCATACAATCACAATGTGGCTTTGCAGTATACTCAAAAAAACCTATTTGGTGGAACGGACTTTAGCTACTCAATGTATATGCAAAAGTTCGAAACTAACTTTGGCTACTCTGAAACATTTTATAAAGGTGGCCAATCGCAGTTAAATTCTGATAAAAAAGGACTTCGTTTAAACTTTGTTACTCCTTATACAGTTTCTAAAAACTTTAAAGGTGATGTTATTTATGGTGGTGATGTGCTGAACGATATCACCTCGCAACGCTTAAGAGACGGCCGTTCATGGGTTCCGGACATGAACGCGTTTTCATTGGCCCCATATCTACAACTTAAATCTTATTTATTTGAATACCTGGTAGTAAAAGCAGGTATTCGTTATGAAAACCTTTCGGTTAAAATCAACGATTACAACACCCTGGCTACGGGAGCAAACAACAAGGGAAGTATTGCCGTTAAAGGCGCGAAACTTATTTACAATCCACTTACTTACAATGCCGGTATTCGCTTTTCAAAATACCAGCAGTTTACACCTTATGTAAGTTTTTCTCAAGGATTTTCTATTTATGATTTGGGAAGAATTTTACGTGCCGCTACTGAAAACACCGTTCAACAGTTGAACACAAAAGCGGTGATAGCCAACAACTATGAAGCCGGTTTCAATAGCCGGATCGGTATCTTTAACTTCGAAGCGGTTGGATATATCAGCACATCAAAATTAGGAGCCAATTTAGTTCAGGTTGATGGCTGGCTGGTACCTCAACGCGCCCCTGAAAAAGTAAAAGGATTTGAAGTTGCTGCCGATGTATTTATCTCGAGTAAATTAAAAGCAGGTGCTTCCTACTCGTACAGTGAAGGAAAAATTGACGCCAACAACGATAAAGATTTTGACGATGAAGGCGATGTTTATTTATCAGGATTACGCATTTCTCCTTCTAAACTAACAGCTTATGTAAACTATAAGCCGGTTAATAAACTTGATGTTGGTTTATATTGGATCCGCTCTGGAAGTCGTGATCATTTTGAACCCAATTCAAAAGGTGAATATAAATTAGGCGAAGGAAGGGTTAATTCATTCAATATTTTCAACCTTAATGCTGCCTACCAATTGCCTAAAAACTTTAAGGTTACGCTAGGCGTTGAAAACCTGTTAAACACCAACTATTATACTCCTTATGCTCAGTTTTATGGCCGTGCTGATTATTACACACAATCAAACGGTGCACGCTATAATGTAGCTTTAGGTTATTCATTTTAATTAGTTCAGAATAAAAGACCAGCAAGAAAGGATGCTCCTACTTGCTGGTTTTATTTATAAAGTATGTTAAACTCTCTTCTCCGTAAAACCTATAAGATCCATAAATGGCTGGGGCTGATTTCAGGCCTTGTACTTCTGGTTATTGCCGTTAGTGGTTCGGTTTTGGTTTTCAGAGAAGAAATTGACCATGCTCAATTGCAGCCCCCACTAGTTAAGTTTAGTCCTTCTAACATCAATATTGATAAATCGATTAAAAAACTAGCGGATAACTACCCGGGAGCAGAAATAAGACTAACGAATGTTACACCGAAGGAAAACGAGAGCCTTCAATTCAGTATTAGAAAAGAAAGTAAGCGATTAACCGTGTTTACCCATCCGGAAACCGCTGCGATTTTAAAAACGTTTGACACTAATTCCACGCTGGTGGTATGGATGCTGAACCTTCATTATAATTTACACTCCGGACAAATAGGTAAAGTTATTGTATTGATAACGGGCGTGTTGTTCGTTTTATCAATCATTTCCGGCTTTATCATCTACCGAAAGTCAATTGGAAAAGTGTTGAGTTTTAATGCGAAGGTTAATAACAAAAACAGCCAAACATTATCCTCATCATTACACCGAATAGTGGGCGTGTGGAGCTTGTTCCTGAATTTTATTTTAGCAGTTACAGGTGTAATCATCAGTTTTACTATTGTAAGTACCGGTTTAAAAAAGAAAGAGCATAAAGCCGATCATTTGAAACAGACTGTGATCAACTGCAATATTGATAGTGTTTTAACAAGCATTAGATCTCAGTATACTGATTTTCAACCTAACTATATCCGAATTCCGGCAGGAAGCGAAACCATACAGGTTGGCGGCAGTGTACCAGATGACTTTTTTCTTTACTTCCCTTTTTCCAATCAGATTAAGGTAGAACTAGCCTCTGGAAAAGTGAAAGGCAAACTTGAACTAATTGCGCAGAAAAGTTTTGGAGAAAAATTCAATGCCATTATCAAACCGCTCCACTTTGGAGAATATGGAGGTTTTATAGTGAAAATTATCTATTGCCTTACGGGATTAAGTGTTCCCTTGCTTTCCATAACCGGCTTTATGATGTACTTCATTAAAAGAAGAAAAGCAAGCTTGAAGAGCATTCCTGTAATAAGCTAATTCAAAAATCAATTATTCCTGCTTAACAAGTGTAGCAATGGGAAGCACATCGGTTAACTCAAGATGCTTGACCCAATTAGCTACTGTTGCTTTATACTTTTTGAAATGTGCTGTTTGAATATGCGCTTGATAAGCCTCAACGCTGGCATAGGTTTCTAAAATTGTGATCTGTACCGGATTATTTTTATCCTGAACAGCCGAGTAAGCCAAAACACCTTTTTCAAGCCTAAGGGCTGCTTGCATTTGTTCCTTTAAAGCAATTTTATAGCCCTCTAACGCAGTGCCATCAACAGTAATTTTAGCAATTCGCATGTAAGTTGTTTTGTTTTGAGCTTGGGATCCATTCGGTGCCAGCAACATTGTCATCGCTATCAGAATAACCAAAGCTCCTTGAAACTTTTCACAATAAAACTTAATTGCATCCATGTTTAACTAATTACATAAAAACTAATCTTCTTCCCCCTAACCTTTCAGCTTACATTACCTTGATGGTTAATGATAAACTGAATCAAATCATCGAGATGGAGATTTGCCCGATCACAGGCATCCTGAATATCGCTACGGGAAACATTGGCGGCAAAGGTTTTCTCCTTTAGCCGTTTCTTTACTCCCTTTAATTCCATCCCAGTATAACCTTCCGGACGCATTAAGGAGTAAGCATGGATCAATCCCGAAAGCTCATCCAAGGCATACAACATTTTATCCATTTTAGTTATGGGCTCAACACCAAAATAGAAAGGACCATGAGATGCAATGGCATGAATAATTTCCGGATCAACGTTTCTTCGTTCCAGCTCTTCAATAATTAATTTGCAATGCTGCTCGGGCCATTGATCCCAATCGGCATCATGCAGTACCCCGGCCATCTCCCATTTCCATGCTTCATCAGATGAAAGCTCCTCACGCTCCAATGCCCACTGTTTCATCAGGTAACTTACCTGTTTCATGTGCAAAAGCAGCCGTTCATTTTTCACCCAATCGGCCAATAATTGAGCCACCTCTTCTCGGCTTAATACATTATTTACGTTAGTTATATCTCCGAAAGTTTGTCTTCCAAGGTCAAGCGAAGGCATATTTTGCATCGAATTAAATTATACAATTGGAAAGTCATGTTTCATTTGCTGAACGGCTTCAACCACCTGCGAAACTGGCATTAGGCAGGTTCTGCTCACGCATACATATACTTTCGACTTTTCGTTGATTTTTCCCTCCAGCAATGGTAATGATCCAATTTCTCCTCCCATTACCAGTTTATTTGGAATATAATACTGATCGAGTTCAACCAATCTGCTAACGGCTCCTTTGCCGGTAATAGCCACCTCATAAAAAGGAAATACATTCTCCAGCTTTAACAACGCCCAGTTTGAATAGGCTGAAGCGTATTTTTTTATCTGTTCACTCACATTGGCCAGCATTTGCTTTGACTTTTGCAGATACTCTTCGTTTTGAAAATAGGTACCCAGCTTTAGTAAGGCCCTTGCCATAACTGAATTTGAGGCAGGAATAACCGTATCCATCACTTCCATTTTACGGGCTATCAGTTGCTCATCGATATCTGCGGTATAAAAGTACATTCCCGAATCCGTGTCGGCGAAGTGATCATTGCAATAATCAACCAATAGTTTTGCCTCATTAAGCCATTGCTCATCAAACGTGGCCTGATAAAGCTCAATGAAGGCATCTATGGTAAAAGCATAATCATCTAAAAAACCATTGATGGTTGCTTTACCGTTCTTGTAATTGCGCTTAAGCGATCCATTAGAAGCTTTTAAGTTGCCCAAAATAAAGTGTGCATTTTCAATTGCTGCATGGAGGTATTCTGCATTATTAAAAACTCGATAAGCATCTACATAACCTTTTAACATCATCGCGTTCCAGGAAGTTAAAATTTTATCATCCAGTCCTGGACGAATTCTGGCCGCCCTCACTTTCATCAACTTTGCTTTGCAACGTTCTATAATTTCGAGCAGCTTTTCAACCGTAATACCTAAAGCTTCTGCCAGTACATCATCATCTTGTTTGCGATGCAGAATATTGGTTTCTTCCCAATTACCCTGTTCTGTTACGTTGTAATAAATACTGAAAAGCTCTTCATCATCACCTAAGAGGCCTTGTAATTCATCTTTCGTCCAGCAATAAAACTTACCTTCCACCCCTTCGCTATCGGCATCTAAAGCTGAATAAAACCCTCCTTCAGGCGATGTCAACTCACGCTTTACAAATTCAAGCGTTTCCTCTACTACCTTTTTATAGATCTCTGAATGGCTGTATTGGTAAGCTTCGGCATAAAGACTAACCAATTGGGCGTTATCATATAACATCTTTTCAAAATGTGGCACCAGCCAAACCGAATCGACTGAGTAGCGGGCAAAGCCTCCTCCCAACTGATCATAAATCCCTCCATAAGCCATTTTATCAAGCGTTATGCGAGTGATCACATTCGACGCTTGATCTTTCATTAAATGGGCATATCGGAGTAAAAATAAGAAGTTATTGGGTAAGGGAAACTTAGGCGCACGATTGTGTCCTCCGTCAGTAAAATCAAAATAACGGATCCAGGGATCAACAATGGCTTTTAACGATTCGTTTGTGTATTCTTTCTTCTCGTTAACAAAGCTTACCAAGTCTGATTGGTTAATCCCTTCGTGCAAACGACGGGCGTATTCTTCAGCTTCATCAGGTTTATTATGATAGAAGGCATTTAGGTCGTTCAGTAATTGTTTCCAATCATTTTTCTTGAAGTACGTCCCTCCATAAAACGGGCGCTGATCGGGTAAACAAAAACAATTCAATGGCCAGCCACCACCACCAGTCATAAGCTGAACCGCATTCATATAAATTTGATCTATGTCCGGACGCTCTTCCCTATCTACTTTTACACAAACAAAATGCTCGTTCATCAGGCTTGCCACCTCCTCATCCTCAAATGATTCATGCTCCATCACATGGCACCAATGGCAGGCTGAATACCCAACACTGACTAAAATAAGTTTATTCTCCTCCCTTGCCTTTTTCAATGCATCTTCACCCCAGGGATACCAATTCACCGGATTGTGGGCATGTTGTAAAAGATAAGGTGAAGTTTCGTTAATAAGTTGATTAGTGTGTTTATGCATGAGTTTCATCAGAGTTGAATGTTAAAGATACCAAAGCAAAAGAGATTTTAGGATTTTGAAGCTGGATTTTAAAAAGTTTAAATAATTCACCGACTAAAAGCTACCGTTCGCCGAGATATTAGGTCGGATAATCGGATTGTGGTTTTGAACTTTAGTGATCGCTATTACTTTTGGATCATAAACAGTCAAGAATTTAAAAACATGGAACAAGAATCAAGATATTCAGACGATAGAATAACAGACTTTAGAAAAAGAAGACATATGCGTTACGGCCAGCCTAACAATTTCTTAGGAGGGTTGGTGATTATCATTATTGGAGTGATTTATTTATTGCGCCAAATGGATTTGGGCGTGCCGGATTATCTTTTCAGCTGGCAGGCACTATTAATTGGCATGGGAGTGTTTGTAGGTGCAAAGCATAATTTCAGAGGAATTGGCTGGGCTGTGCTGATATTGATAGGTTCTTATTTTATGATGAACCAATATTATGCCTGGGATCTTTCACTGCGCAGATACTTTATTCCAGCAGGCATTATTTTCTTAGGAATAGTGATCATGTTACGTCCAAAGCACCGCCGACATTATGATTGTGTAAAAGAAGATGTTTCAGATGAGGATTCAATCGACATTACCAACGCATTTGGCGGAACCAAAAGAACCGTATTATCAAAAAACTTTAAAGGCGGCAGAGTAAACTCGGTTTTTGGAGGGGTTGACCTTAACCTTTCACAGGCTGATTTTGAAGGAACAGTTACTATCGATATCGACAATGTTTTCGGTGGAACCAAGCTGATCGTTCCGGCAAACTGGGAAGTAAAAATTGAAACCACCAGCATTTTTGGCGGAGTAGATGATAAGCGCCCGATTATGCCAAGTACCGATGGGCCTACTAAAAAATTGATATTGAAAGGATCAAATATCTTCGGTGGAATTGATATCAAAAGTTATTAAAATATAAGCCCCAGGCTCTTAAAAACAAAGATCTTAAACAAATACTCATATGGAATGGTTTATTGCAAAGCTGGTTTATCAGATCCAATCGGGAGAAGGTAACCATCGGCCACAGTTCGACGAACAGCTGAGGCTCATTCAAGCAGACGACTTTTCATCTGCGCTCTCTAAAGCAAAAGAAGTAGGAATCGACCAACAATCAACTTTCTTTAACATTAACAAAGAATTGGTAAGCTGGAAATTTGTTGACATTGTGGCTTTAGATAAAGTTAATTCGGTATCAGATAAATCAGAAGTTTACTCTGAAATTGTTGAAGCCGACAGCGCTAATGAATATCTAAGCGATTTAAAAATTAAAGCACGCAAAGTTCGCCGACAGTTAATTCAGGTGGAACATTATATATAGTTTTGAGTTTTTAAGTTCTAAGTTTTAGGTTGATGAATCGACTTACAGCTTAGAACTTAAAGCTTTTAACATAACACTCAACTATGGCTACATACCCTTTAAAGAATAAAGCTTTTTTATGTGCATTTATTATCCTGTGGATAATATGGGGAGTTATTCATACCGTTGTTCTTTATTATTCATTTGGATTCGACATTTATACAGCTGTAACCGATAGTCTGGTGTCTAACATATTTTTGGCTTGTTCATGCGCACTTATCAGCTATATCTTTATCTTTTATCGGCCCGAAGGAAACTACCTGTTTACCATTATTGAAATACTGGCTATCACCATTTTATGGTTGATAATAAGCAATGTTTCACTTTCCAATATTGTGCATTCAGCGGGTTATGCAGTATTTCTTAAGAAATCGTTATTGATCCGTTTTTTAATAGGCTGCCTGATCATTGGATGGGTGGCAGTACTAAGCCTGTTTTGGTACAGTAGCGAGGAGCAGGAAGAGCATATGCGCCTCCATGAATCAACTGAGAAACTTGCGCGTGAGGCAGAGCTGTTCAAACTACGTCAACAGTTACAACCACACTTTTTATTTAACAGCCTAAACTCCATTAGTGCATTAATAGTTGTACAACCGGAGGAGGCTCGAACCATGATCCAGCAATTGTCGGACTTTTTAAGGGGCACCTTAAAAAAAGAGGAAAACCAATGGGTTACTGCCGATGAAGAAATTCAGCATTTAAAGCTTTATTTAGATATTGAAAAAGTGCGCTTTAGTCACCGTCTTGAAACCTTAATTGAAATGGATGAAGCAACCAGAAACTTTAAACTTCCTCCAATGCTGTTGCAACCCATAGTTGAAAACGCCATTAAATTTGGCCTTTACGACACCACCGAGCAGGTTGCTATCAGTATACAGGTTTTAAAAAACGCAAACAATGAATTAACTATTCATGTAAAAAACCCTTTCGACAAACAGACCAATGTTCCACAGGGAACAGGTTTCGGCTTAAGTTCCATCAGCCGCCGACTGTATTTACTTTTTGCACGCAACGACCTTTTAGAAACATCAACAAACGGAAATATATTTAATACCACGCTTAGAATTCCACAGACCAATGATTAAAACAATACTTATAGATGATGAACCTTTGGCGAGAGCCATTGTTAAAGAATACTTAAAAGCCTATCCCGAAGTTGAGATCATACAAGAATGCGCAGATGGATTTGAAGGTGTTAAAGCCATCAGTACGCATAAACCCGATCTGGTTTTTTTAGATATACAAATGCCTAAAATCACTGGCTTTGAAATGCTTGAATTACTCGATTGCCCACCGTCTATCATTTTTACCACAGCTTTTGATGAATATGCCATTAAAGCTTTTGAGGCCAATGCCGTTGATTACCTGCTGAAACCTTTTTCTAAAGAGCGTTTCGACAAGGCCATGCAAAAATGGGTGGCTAACCGCAACATCGGGGAAGCTTCAACAGCAACTAAACAGGTTATTGAACATATTGCCGCAACACCGGCACAAAGCAATCGCGTTGTAGTAAAAGTGGAAGGAAAGATCAAGATTATTCCAACCTTGGACATCCATTATTTGGAAGCGGCTGATGATTATGTAAAGATTCAGACCTCCGAAGGTGGCTTTTTGAAGAACAAAACAATGAGTTTTTTTGAAAAAACACTCGATGAGCAACAGTTTATCAGGGTTCACCGCTCTTACCTGATCAACATGAATCAAATTGTCCGGATTGATATTTATGATAAGGAATCACATTTGGCAGTGCTTAAATCAGGCATTCAGGTACCGGTAAGTAAAAGCGGATATGCCAAGCTAAAAGAAGCCCTGAATATTTAATACCTCAGTCGGCTGCTGAATGAACGTATTCTGAATGCAGTAATGACCCACATAAAGCCTAAAGCAATTGATAAAGCTCCTATGAGCCAGATTAAGCTAATAGCACCTTGTAAAGGGTCGGCAATTAAAACGAAACCAAACAGCATGGTGACCACACCACTAAAAGCAATCCAGCCTTCGCCTTTTATCTCGTTTCGAACATGAATGGCGAAGGCAACCTTTATGATTCCCCCCATAATTGCCCAAAAACCAACTATAAAAACTATGGCTACATTGGCATCCAGCGGCGATTGCACAGCCACTACCCCAACGGCTAAACTTAAAATTCCGTCAATTACCAATAACCACTTGTCTTCTCTCCTTCCCCAGCTGGAAATAACCGTAAAAAGGGCAATAAAACCATCGACAATAAGGTATAATCCAAAAAAATAGAGAAGTGTAATAAGTGTGATGCCCGGCCAGATAAATGCGATAATTCCAAAGCCAATTGCCGCCATACCGCGCAATAAAATAACCCACCAGTTTCTTATAAGCGATTGTAACATGAGCGTATATTTAGACAGTTAAGATTATTTCAATTAATGAAACAATCCCTAACCTAACTTAAATATAATAATTTGATAGAAGAAGAATGCTATTTAGACTATATTCTTCTTCTAAACCTTGACAACATAAGTAAGGTTTTCAAGCCATTTTACTGCCTTAGGGAATAATTATAAAAAACAAGCGACCCCATCCCTGGGGTCGCTCAATCCACTATCTATGAAGAAAAATTTACAAAACTAAATACTACAAGTAGTTTTCTACTGGAGAGTAAGCCATGTTAAAGGCATCTGCAACAGGCTTGTAAACAATGTTACCATTGATCACGTTCAAACCTTTGCGCAACTCTTCATCTTTTTGGCAAGCCGTTAACCAACCTTGGTTAGCTAACTTCAACACGTAAGGTAAAGTAGCATTGGTTAAAGCCAATGTTGAAGTGTAAGGAACTGCACCCGGCATGTTGGCAACACAGTAATGAACAACACCATCAATTACGAAAGTTGGATTTTCGTGAGTGGTAGGTTTACAAGTTTCGATACAACCGCCTTGGTCAACAGCTACGTCAACTAAAACAGTACCTGGTTGCATATCTTTTAACATTGCACGGGTAATTAAGTGAGGAGCTTTAGCACCTGGAATTAATACCGCACCAACGATTAAGTTTGAAGACTTAATAGCTTGAGCAATGTTGTATGAGTTCGACATAACGGTTTTAACGTTAGCCGGAAGAATGTCTGATAAATAACGTAAGCGAGGTAAGCTGATATCCATAATGGTAACATCGGCACCTAAACCGGCAGCCATTTTAGCAGCTTCGGTTCCTACAATACCACCGCCTAATACCAATACTTTAGCTGGAGCCACACCTGCAACACCACCTAATAAAATACCACGGCCACCTAAAGGTTTTTCAAGGTAGTTGGCACCTTTTTGAATTGCCATACGACCTGCAACTTCACTCATTGGTACTAACAATGGTAATGAGCGGTCTTTTTTCTCAACAGTTTCATAAGCTAAACAAACCGCATTGCTTGCAACCATAGCTTTAGTTAATGGCTCGTGAGAAGCAAAGTGGAAGTATGTGAAAACTAATTGATTTGGCTTAATCAATTTATATTCTGATTCGATCGGTTCTTTAACTTTCACGATCATTTCGGCAATTGCATAAACTTCTTCAATTGTTGGAAGTATAGTTGCACCTGCTGATTTATATTCTTCGTCACTAAAACCGCTACCGTTTCCAGCCGTAGCCTGTACGTAAACAGTATGTCCGTTTTTAACCAACTCGGTAACACCACCTGGTGTAAGAGCAACACGATTCTCGTTGTTTTTGATTTCTTTAGGAAGTCCGACGATCATAACTTGGATTATATTTTGGTGCGACAAAAATGTCTATTTAAATCTTCATTTTTTAATAAAAAATGAAGAAACCATTATCATTTCGAGGTACTTAACCAGCCTGAAATGTTATTTTGAAATTTAGCGTTTACTAAAAATTTATGTCGGCTTAACATTGAAATTAACCACTAACGAGTAGCCCAAAAATGCCATTTCAAGGATCGTTTAATTTTTAAATTCTTTAGAAAAACTCGCATTTACTCTATATTTGGCCCCTGTTAATACCTCCCATCTATTAACTGTTCATCTCATTCCTTAAATTCTTTGCTTATGCGTCGTTGTTCAATTTTACTCATCGTTTTCATTCTTCAAATCGGTTGCGCCAGCGCTCAAACCCAAAAAGTGGTAAATCATAATGCCATGTCGTGGTTCTCTCTTAACAATGTTGTTAAATTTAGTGATAAGTGGGCCGCTGTTGCCGATTTCCACAACCGGCGACAAGATTTTATGGCCGAAACTAATTTTTGGTTCGTACGGTTTGGTGGGGGTTATTATATTAAGCCTAATATGCGGGTAGTTGCTGGTTATGCTCATTTATGGTTAACACCTGCCGAAGGTTTATCTAACTGGCAAGACGAAAACCGTTTTTATACCGAGTTTTTGTTAAACCAAAAACTAGGGACGGTGGGTTTAACTCAACGCCTGCGAGTTGAACAACGCTGGCAGGAAAAATTATCGAATGATGTAAAGGTGGGAATGAAGTTTACCAACCGTGTTCGCTACTTACTGAGCGCGACAATTCCGGTATTTAAAGGAGAAAAGGCGGCTAAACTTCCGGCCTTATGCCTATCGGATGAAATTTTGCTAAATTTTGGTAAAGAAGTGGTTTATAATTCGATGGATCAGAACCGTTTATTTATCGGCATAAAACAAAACATTACCAAATCACTCAATTTCGATTTCGGCTATATGAATGTATACCAGCAAAAATCATCGGGAAATGTGTATGATAGCAACAATACCATGCGCTTGTTCTTTTACTATACGCTTGATTTAAAACGAAAAGCAGTTGTACTGCCTCCACCACATGAAAGCGGAGACTAATCAGCCTTTTGAACTAATCTTAATCGGAGATACCGGCGAACTAAAAACCGACGGCAGGGACGTTGTTTTTAACTTATTGAAAAAACAGTTTCCCTCCTCTCCAAACAGTATGATCATTTTTTTGGGCGACCTGATTTACCCCAATGGTTTGCCTCCGGAGAATCATTCGTTCCGGAGACATGCAGAAAATGTGCTTAACTTTTACCATTCGTATCTGAGTGATTTTAAAGGAAAGAAAATCTTCATCTCCGGAAATCATGATTGGAACAAAGGTAAATCCAATGGTTACGAATATGTTTTGCGGCAGGAAGATTATTTAACCAAACTTTTTAACGATAAAACCATTTACCAGCCCAGTGGAGGTTGTCCCGGGCCAGCATTAATAAGCAGCACTGAACATATTGCCATTATTGCCATTAATACACAGTGGTGGCTTCAAGAAGGATTTAAACCAGCAGGCAAGCACTATAACTGTTCGGTAAGCAATGAACAGGAGTTCTTTGCTCAGCTCAATAAAATGCTTTTTACTCATCGCCATAAAAAAATTATTGTGGTGGGCCATACACCCATTTATAGCTATTCAATGCATGGTGGTCGATACAAATTCCGTCATCATCTTTTCCCTCTGACTGTTTACCGTAAAAACGCATGGCTTCCATTACCAATAATAGGCTCTTTGCTGCCACTTTATCGTCGGCTTTACGGGGCAAAAGAAGACATCACGCATCCAAGGTATCGGAGGTTAAGAGCCAAACTAAAGCTCATTTTCGAAAGATACCCGGGCCTAATTTATGCCTGTGGACACGAACATAATTTGCAGCATATAACTAAAAACGGCAACCATTTTATTGTAAGCGGATCAGGAAGCAAGGTAAAATATGTGGTTACAAGCGGGAAACACCTCAATTTTGGGGTGGATAAAAAAGGGTTCTTTAAATTAACTTTCTTTGAGGAAAAAGTTGTTTGTGAATGTTTCGCGTTTAGGTCAAAGTATTTACCTGGAGAGTGTATTTATAGCGTCGAATTAAACTGATGAAACCCTAAAAGTTACGGCTTGGGGCAATACCTTAATCACAATCCTTTTTACCTTACCCAATATTTCACCATCGGCCTGCAAAAGCGTTTTGCGAGAAGCCTTAATAATGGCCTCGGAAGTGCTGATAATTTCCACATAGGCCGAATTGGAAATTTTGCCAAAGAAAGCTTTCAGTGCCAGTATAAAAAATTGCCAAAAAGGAAATTGCTTAATGATACATAGCTCGAACTTTCCATCAGTTAAACTTCCAACCGGATTAATTACCGCTCCTGTACCGTACTTTGAGGCATTGGCAAAGATCATTGATACAGCAAACCGTTTAATTTTTTTTTCTGGCAACTGTATAATAAATCGGTTGATCCGAAGCTGAAAAAGTTCTCTGAACACATATTTTCCATACACCCATAACCCCCGGTTAGGGTCTTGTTCAAAGCGCTTTACCACCTTGGCATTTAAACCAACATCGGCCAAATGCACACAAACCTGTCCGTTAATATCTAATAAATCAATCTTCAGGTCAATCCCCGACTCAATTAGCGTTAAGGCCTTAAAAATATCTGTAGGAATATTTAACTCTTTAGCCATACCATTAGCCGAACCCACAGGAATTATTGCAATAGGAATGGAAGTATCTAAAACAGCATTCACAGCTGTAAGAACAGTACCGTCGCCTCCTGCTACTGCTAGTATTGCTGGCTGAAATTCTACGATCAGTTTTTTAACCTGTTCCAAATCTTCTGATCCGGAGGTCTTATAAATCAAATGAGAATAATGGTGGTTTTTAACGAATGATTCGATTGAATCCAGCAAGATTGTTTTATCAATTCCTCCTGAGAATGGGTTTACAATGAATAAAACTCTTTTCATAATCAGGAGGAATATAAAATTTAACTGTTAATGGCCGCTTGGTATAAGGCATACCAGTCTTCGTGCTCCATATCAATTTCAAAAGCTCTGGCAGCATTTGAAATGCGTTCTTTATGTAAAGCGCCTATAATGGGCAAAGCACCCAGTTTAATTAACCAGGCTACTGCTGTTTCTTCAACATTGGCGTTATATTTATGAGCCACTTCTTCTAATTTCTTACGCACCCGTAAAGCCTGCGCATCACTACCATTTAAAATACGTCCGCCTGCCAAAGGCGACCAGGCCAGTGGCTTGCTGTATTTCTGACGCATAAAATCGAAACGTCCGTCATCAATAGCGGTTGTATTAAGTAAGTTTAGTTCGATGTGGCTGGTAACAACCGGCACGCGCAAATACGATGAGATCAACTGATGCTGTGAAGCTGTTAGGTTGGCAACTCCAAAATGTTTGATTTTACCCGATTCTATTAGCTGCAAGATGGTTCCGGCTGTTTCCTCCAAAAACGAAATATGATCAAGGTGATCTAATAAGAAAATATCAATATAGTCGGTTTGAAGATTTTTCAAAGATTGCTCAACACATTGACGAATATGCCTGGCTGAAGAGTTGATATGATCGATTTGTGCACCATTGCTGCCTTTTTTAATAAGCCCGCATTTGGTAAACAATACAATTTCATCACGTTTAATCGATTTTTGTTTAACTACCTTCCCGAAAAGTTCTTCGCAAGCATTATTGCCATAAATATCGGCATGGTCAAAAGTGTTGATACCTAAACTCAAACAATGGTCAACAATTTCTTCCATTTGAGAAGAACTCACCATTCCTTCACTTCCCCATCTCCAAAAACCATAAATTGCTGCTGATACTTTCGGCCCCGAATCGCTTAGATAGACTTTTTTCATGTATGTTCTTAATTTAGCTGTGTTGTTGCGCTAAATATAGTCTATATTTTGAATAGGATGAAACTCCCCGCAGCGGTTTTAATGAGCACCAACCATTTATTTTGACGCTAATCTAACTCCAAACACAGGTCTTTCAAATCTTCCAGGTTTCCATTAAAAACATTGAAATCAACGCGTTGCCTGATGCCATTTACCTTACCAATATCGGAGTGCTGCCAAAAACTCCATTGTGTGTTGTCTTCAATCTTTAATTTCGACTGATAATAATGTGCTATCCAATACGGATAATCATCAAAATAGCCCTTCAAATAATCTTCGTAAAATTTATAGCCGGTGTAGATGATAGGTTTCTCTCCTACTTTCCTCTCCACTGTTTCGAGCCATTCTTTCAGGTTTTCCCTAAGTTCTTCGGGAGATAAACGGCCTGTTTCTTCAATATCAATTACTGGAGGAAGATCACCCGACTCATAGTTAACAGTTTGGAGAAATAAAGCGGCCTGCCATTTACCCGATTTACGCGGCTTAAAGTAATGATAAGCACCTCGCATCAATCCCGCATTTTTAGACTGTTTCCAGTTTCGCTGAAAGTAAGGATCAATATTGAACTGACCTTCGGTTGCCTTGATAAACACAAAGTTGATCTTTACCCCATCATCTTCCATCTTCTTCACCTTTTCCCAATCTATACGTGATTGGTATTTGGAAACATCAATGCCATGAACCTTAAACTTCTTGGGAATTTTAATGCCGTAAGATTCAATATGTACATAGCGAAAGTCCGACATGCCGTCGCTTACACTTTCCTTTATCGATAAAACTGTTTTTACAATCGGAGCATAAAAAACAACGAAACACATAAGCAGCAAAAATCCGCTTACTTTCCACCAGAAATAACGAATAGGGATACCTTGAGGTCGTTTTACTTTTTTTGAGGTTGATTTTGTTGCGCTGCTGTTACGTTTGGCCATACGGAGATTTCAGCGACAAAGATATAAGCAAAATTAATTTGACGAAACAGAAATGGCCTAATTAATTATAAAGGAAAAAAAGGTTGAACTAATTCAACCCTTTTTTCCTTTATAATTTGCTTAACTATTGCTGACGAAGTGGCTGCATTGGAATTGGGATCCCGTAGGTTTGAGCTCCTATTCCTACGCCATTTTCACAACTATTCGGTGGTGTTGTACAAACACGTCGAGTAGATGGACATTCTGCTGCCCAAAACATGTAACCAAGCATACCCGAAGTAGTTCCAGCTCCATTGGGAGCTACCGTTTGAACATAGTTTCCGGTGCTTTTAATTAATGAACTATTAAAATTAATACATTCAGGTGCCGCATTACGACTAGTAACAATATATAATCCACCCGTAAACTTACAAGGAGCTAAAGGAGGAATAACGGGATTAAAGTTTGATTTACCATTAATATGTTCCTGCCAATCTGTTTGAGCAGCAGAAGCATTAGAAGGTTGACGAGACGGCACCATTGCATTGGCATAATCCAATACAGGATTTGTAGTTTTTAGCCAATCGGTAGTGGCTTTTCTACAGATATCAATTAACCATCTATCTCCTGCTGCCAAATCAATTGTTAAACGTGCAGCATGATTATTACCACTGGCATCATATTGCAATACAGATCTATAGGACGTAATAAATGCCTGAAGACCAGTTAAATTAGGGTTAGAACTTTCTTCATAGTCTATTTCAATACCTACTCCCATCTGTTGAGCAACCGCTGCGGCATTTAAGCCTAATTGAGTTGCATTTGTAGACAATGCCTGGTTCCAATCATCCGTATACGTTATTCCTCCAATTGAAAGCATAACACGTATATTCTTACTTTTAAAGTAGTTAACAATATCCTGAGTCATCCCCTTGGGAATACCGTTTACCGTTTGGGCATCATTTGTCTTGTTGAGTAATTTTAAAGGATTGACAAAACTCAAAACAATAAGATTAACGGATGGTTGTCCGTCTCCTCTATCAATTAACCAATGATTTTTACTATCAAATTCAGGAATAGTACGTACAGTAGCCCATGAACAATATTCACTACCCGCATGCCAGGCTCCATAAATACTAATATTAGAAGAGGCAACTGCTTCAGTGCTTCGATCACTCGCAGTTGATTTTTGCTCAGTTGTTAGATTTTCAGTTGCACTATCACTCTTTTTTGAGCAGTACACTAAAGCTAATGCCGTTAATGCTAGCGACATTCCAAATAGAAGTTTCTTGTTTTTCATTTTTAAATATATTTGATTGATAATCATTAATTTATGAAAAACATGTTATTAAACAAACGACTATTTAAAAAAATAAATTAATAGTTATTTTGTGCGATTTGCTTTTACTAACTCTATTGTAGCAGTTATTTCACACAAAGCTTTTTAAGTTCATCCATTGAACCATTAAAAGTGTTAAAATCCACACGTCCCATAATTCCGCTAACTTTCCCTTTATCTGAATGTTGCCAAATGGCCCATTTTTCTTTGGTAAACAATAATTTAGGATGATGATAATTAGCGATCCAGCAGGGATAATCAGCAAACTTTGTCTTAATAAAATCTTGGTAGAAACGTAAACTGGTATAAATTACCGGTTTCACTCCTACTTCAGCTTCAATTTCATCGATCATGCTTTTTAAATTACGATGAAACAGCCCCAAAGACATCTTTCCTCTTTCTTCTACATCAATTACCGGTGGAAGATCGCCAGCAAGATGAGCAACCTTGTTTAAAAAGAACTTCGCCTGCTCTTTCCCTGATTTTTTGGGTTTAAAATAATGGTAAGCCCCTCTTAATAAACCGGCATTTTTACACTCATTCCAATTGGTTGAAAACATCGGATCGAGTGCATCTACACCTTCCGTTGCTTTTATATAAACGAAAGAAATGGCTACACCTTCTTCATCAACTGCTTTTAACTTTTTCCAATTTATTTTTTGCTGATAGCGCGATATATCAATGCCATGTACATTATACATAGTTGGTATATGAATCCCAAAAGCGTCTGTTTTACGGTATTGAACGAGCTTAATGATCCGGGGTGTGAGGTAAACGATTTTCTTGTTTGAATAGGGGTCAGATTTCTTTGGAATTAAAAAGAGAAGGATAAGGAGTCCCAGAAATATACGCACACGACCTCTTATCCATTGGACATTTAATCGAACTAACATATTGGAATCAGCGCTAGGGCTTGGTTTGGTTGATTAACGCTGATTAGTAATTTATACTTTCTGATATTAACTATAGTTTCACTTTAATAACCAGGTGAAAACATTTACAATTTTAACAACAATGGGAAACAGAAAAGGCAGCTTCCACAGCTGCCTTCCCCAAAAAAATAATAAAATTGAAATTCTATTTGCTCATTGCAGCAAAATGCTTGAAGAACAAAGGAATGGTTTCAATACCTTTATAGTAATTGAATAAGCCGTATTTCTCATTTGGCGAGTGCAATGCATCTGAATCTAAACCAAAGCCCATTAATACTGATTTCAAACCAAGCTCTTTTTCAAACAGGGCTACAATTGGAATACTTCCTCCGCCGCGGGTTGGAATTGGAGTTTTACCAAAGCTCTCTTCCATTGCTTTACTAGCCGCTTTAAACGGAACAGAATCAGTAGGTGTTACAACTGGTTCTCCACCATGATGAGCACTTACTTTTACCTTCACATATTTAGGCGCAATTTTCTCGAAATGAGCTGCGAATAAATTTGAAATCTCTTCAGAATTTTGGCCAGGTACTAAACGCATTGAAATTTTAGCGTTTGCCTTTGAAGGTAAAACAGTTTTAGCACCTTCGCCAATATAACCGCTCCAAATACCGTTAACCTCTAAGGTTGGACGAATTGAAGTACGCTCAATAGTTGAATAGCCTTTTTCACCCCAAACCTCATCAATATTCAAATCCTTCTTATAGGCAGCTTCGCTAAATGGTTGTTTAGCCATTTCAGCACGCTCGGCCTCGGTAAGTTCGATTACTTTATCATAAAAACCAGGAATAGTAACATGGTTGTTTTCATCATGTAATGAAGCGATCATTTTAGCTAAAATGGTAGCCGGATTAGCAACTGCTCCACCATAAACACCTGAGTGCAGATCACGATTAGGGCCAATTACTTCAACTTCCATGTACGCTAAACCACGTAAACCACACTCAATTGAAGGAACATCATTAGCGATCATTGAAGTATCAGAGATCAATACTACATCACCTTTTAAGCGTTCTTTATTTGCTTTTACGAAAGTGGCAAGATTGGATGAACCAACTTCTTCTTCGCCTTCAATCATAAACTTAACGTTACAAGGCAAGGAGTTGGTTTTCATCATCAGCTCAAACGCTTTCACATGCATGTACATCTGACCTTTATCATCACAAGCGCCACGTGCATAAATAGCACCTTCCGGATGCTCTTCTGTAATTTTCACCGTAGGCTCAAACGGAGGTGTGTGCCACAATTCAAGCGGATCAGCAGGCTGCACATCATAATGCCCGTAAACTACTACAGTTGGCAATGATGGGTCGATGATTTTCTCACCATAAACAATCGGATAGCCGGCTGTAGGACAAACTTCTACCTTGTCAGCACCAGCATCAATTAAACGATCTTTAATATAATCGGCAGTTTTTAATACAGATTCTTTAAACTGCGGATCAGCACTTACTGAAGGGAAGCGTAAAATATCAAACAATTCGTCGAGGAAACGTTGTTTGTTAGCTTCAATATAGTTCTTGATGGTTTCCATGAAATTAGAATTTGGAGACAAAGGAAGAAAGAAATAAATAAATATGGAATGACTAACCACATTTTTTTAGCTAGCGGAAAAGTATCTATAAAAAGCGGTTAAATGAGCAGCAATTATAGGCGGACCTACAATTCATTTTTTACATTAATGATTTCTCAAAATTAAATTTTAAGAAATATTAGTAATTAAAAATATGTTCTATTATCAATAACAAAATTTTTACTTAAATTCTTGTATTTCAGCTTAAATCATGTAGGTTTGTTACTGAAAGACCTATTAATTAATACTTTATGTCAAAAGGCTTACCAAAGCGTTATTATCAATTCAAATTGATCTTTTTTTACCTGTTGGGTATAATTGCTTTTTGTTTTACATCGTGCTCGGCAACTAAGGCATCTAAAAACAATGCATCAAAAGCCTATATAAAAAAATACATGGATAAAGAGGCTTTTGAAATTCAACGCACGGTAAAGGATTGTAAAGTTGAACGTATTGGTGACTCTATTAAAGTAACTTTTGTAAATGAAGTGTTCTTTGATGTTGATCAGTATACCATTAAAGATACCGCTGTTCCAACCGTAAATAAACTGGTAGGCATTATTAAGAAATATGCCAAAACCTATAATGTAGTTCAGGGACATACGGATAATAGCGGTGATGAAGCATATAATTTTTCTCTTTCGTTTAAACGTGCCGAAGAGGTGAAACATTACCTGGTAAACAATGGTATTGGGGCCGATCGTATAAATGCCTATGGCGTTGGCGACACACAACCTGTGGCTTCGAATACAACAGAAAATGGTCGCGCCAAAAACAGAAGAGTATTGGTTTGGATCACTTCCGATCATGCTCTTAAAGAAGAAGCCGTTGCCAAAACACAGTAGATCCGCGGGCAAATCCTGAGGACTGCGAACAGAAAATTAAGTACTGAACACCATTTGCTAATTACTGATTATACATTTCCTACCCCCTTGTTCAATAAGTTTATTTAACTTAGCAGGCTTTTAAATTCGGGAGTTAAATTGAGTTATTTAGATAAGCTAAACCCAACACAGCGAAGTGCGGTTGAATGTACAGAAGGTCCTTTAATGATTATTGCCGGTGCCGGTTCAGGCAAAACCCGCGTTATCACTTATCGTATTGCCCACCTGATAAACAAAAAGGTTGATCCATTCAATATTCTTGCGTTAACCTTTACTAATAAGGCCGCCCGTGAAATGCGTGAGCGTATTTCGGCTATTATTGGTCCTGATGCGCGCAATATCTGGATGGGAACTTTCCACTCTATTTTTGCACGTATTTTGCGCGTAGAAGCTGATAAATTGGGCTACCCAAGCAATTTCACCATTTACGACACCGATGATAGCAAAAGTCTACTTCGTGCCATTATCAAAGAACAACAGCTCGATGATAAACTCTACAATGTAAACTTCGTTTTAAACAGAATTTCATCTGCAAAAAATAACCTTATATCAGTTGCCGAATACAAAAAGAATGAAAGTATTCAGGCTGATGATTTTTCTTCGGGCAGGGGCAAGATGGCTGAACTCTATGAAATTTATGCGCAACGTTGCTACAAGGCAGGTGCAATGGATTTCGACGATCTTTTGTTCAAAACCAATATCCTATTAAAACAATACCCTGATGTACTCAACAAATACCAGCATAAGTTTAAATACATTATGGTGGATGAGTACCAGGATACCAACTTTTCACAATACATTATTGTAAAAAAACTGGCTGCTGTTAATCGTAATATTTGTGTAGTGGGTGATGATGCACAGAGTATCTATGCTTTCCGTGGAGCTAATATTGAGAACATTTTAAATTTTGAAAAGGATTATCCTGAGCTGAATATTTTTAAGCTTGAACAGAATTATCGTTCAACCCAAAACATTGTTAGTATTGCCAACAGCATCATCAAAAACAATAAAAATCAGCTCGAAAAGAATGTTTTCTCTGAAAATGAAACTGGAGAAAAGATCAAGGTAATACGTGCATTCAGCGATAATGAAGAAGGCAAAATCGTTGCTGAATCCATTATGCAGGAACGAACGCTGAAAGGGCTCAACTACCAGGATTTTGCCATTTTATATCGTACCAACGCTCAATCGCGTTCATTGGAGGAAGCCTTACGCAAACTAAACCTTCCGTATAAAATTTATGGCGGAATGTCGTTCTACCAGCGTAAAGAGATCAAAGATCTTATCGCCTATTTCAGAATGACAATTAATCCCAATGACGAAGAGGCATTGAAAAGAGTGATTAATTATCCGGTGCGTGGAATTGGAAAGACCAGTATGGATAAGATCATTGTTCTGGCAGATGAAAAGAATTTGCCTTTATGGGAGATCGTTTCAAATATTCATCTGTATGTAAGCGGACGTGGTGTGGAGAACATCATGAACTTTGCCACTATGATCCGCAGTTTCCAGGCTTTGGCTAAAGGCAAAAATGCTTACGAAGTTGCCGAGCATATTGCCAAACAATCGGGTATAATGCGTGAACTGCATTCAGATAAATCCATTGAAGGTTTAAGCCGATACGAAAACATCCAGGAATTGCTGAATGGTATCAAAGAATTTAGTGAGCGGGAGGATATCGAAGACCGAAGCATTAACCAGTTTTTAATGGACGTGGCATTGCTTACCGGCGACGAAAAAAAGGAAGAAGAAGACAAAAATACTGTTTCGTTAATGACGATCCACTCGTCGAAAGGTTTGGAGTTCCCGCACGTGTTTATCGTTGGCTTGGAAGAAAATCTTTTCCCATCACAAATGTCGTTGAATTCACGTGCTGATTTGGAGGAAGAACGTCGTTTGTTTTATGTTGCCACCACACGTGCCGAAAAGAAACTTACGCTTACCTATGCTACAAGCCGTTTTAAGTTTGGCACCTTGCAAAATTCGGAGCCTAGCCGTTTCCTGGATGAGGTAGATCCTAAATTCCTTGATCTCGACTTTAATCCGGCTAAACAACAAAAAGAAGCAAATCCTTATATCGACTTTGGAGACGAGCGAAAAGGCTTTACTGAATTTGCCGCCAAGCCTAAGATTGCGAGCAAACCAAAAACCACACAGTTACTGGCAAAAGCGCATGTGCCAACTGATGGTTTTGCTCCGAGCGACACTTCCGATCTGCAAGTTGGCATGGAAGTGGAGCATGAACGCTTTGGTTTTGGAAAAGTTATTAATCTGGAAGGGAAGAAACCGGATATAAAAGCAACTATATTCTTTAAGGAACTTGGACAAAAGCAGCTTTTGCTTAAATTTGCCAAGTTGAGGATAGTGTAAAAACAACAATCATTAACCTATATTTGAATTTCATCTGTTTAACCATACGATAATGTCTAAAGAAGAGCCAAAGCCATTCGACTATAACACCACCCGACCACGCTTGTTAATGGCAGAGTATGGGCGAAATGTTCAAAACATGATCAACCACGTTCTCACTTTAGAAGATAAAGAAGAACGAAACAGATATGCGCAGGCCGTAATTGAACTGATGGGACAATTAAACCCGCACTTGAGGGATGTTACCGACTTTAAGCATAAGTTATGGGATCATTTATTCATTATTTCTGATTTTGCTTTGGAAGTTGATTCACCGTTTCCGGTACCTTCAAAAGAATCGATTTATGCAAAACCACATCGTTTAAAATACCCTTCAAATCATATAAAATATAAACACTACGGCAAAACATTGGAATACATGCTTGAAAAAGCCCGTACTCTGCCGGATTGTGAGCGTAAAACACAATTTGTGAATTCGCTGGCTGCCTTTATGAAAATGTCGTACATAGGCTGGAACAAAGACACCGTTAGTGATGAAACAATTGTTAACGATTTAAATGAGCTTTCAAATAGTGAACTAGACGGTGATGCAGCAGCACAGGCATTAGGAAAAATTGATTTCCGAGCTATTGCCCGCCAAACCAGCAACCGTGATACCCGTGAAGCCCGTGAAAAAATGTCGGGTAGAGGCGATAATAAAGACCACAGAGAGCAAAGGGATTATAAACGCAGTAGCTCTAATTATGGAAAAGACCGGGACAACAGAGGTGACAGAGATAGCAGAGGAGGCGACCGGGATAACAGAGGAGGACGAGACAGAGGAGGAGATAATCGCGGTTATCAAAAACCTTACAATAAACGTCCGGACAGATAACAATAACCGTTTTAATATTAACAATTAAAAACCGATACACAACAAAATAGATGAGTGCTTTTGAAATTATTGGAGGTAAAAAATTAAAGGGAGAAATTACTCCTCAAGGTGCTAAAAACGAGGCCCTGCAAATTGTTTCCGCAGTTTTATTAACTGAAGAAAAAATAACCATCTCCAATATTCCAGATATTGTTGACGTAAATAAACTGATTGACCTTTTAAAGGATTTGGGCGTAACTATTGAGCGCCTTTCAAAAGACACTTATACATTTGAAGCTAAAAACATCGACCTTGAATACTTAAATTCTGATAAGTTTAAGAAAAAAGGCGGTGCTTTGCGTGGCTCAGTAATGATTGTAGGCCCTCTTTTAGCTCGCTTTGGTAAGGCTTATATTCCAAAGCCAGGAGGCGATAAAATTGGTCGCCGTCGTTTAGACACTCATTTTTTAGGTTTCGAAAAACTGGGTGCAAAGTTTCATTATAATTCAGTTGATAACTTCTTTAGTGTTGATGCCAGCGAATTAAAAGGCACCTACATGCTTTTGGATGAGGCTTCGGTAACAGGAACTGCCAATGTAGTAATGGCTGCCGTACTAGCTAAAGGCACAACAACTATTTACAACGCTGCCTGCGAGCCTTATTTGCAACAGCTTTGTAAAATGCTTAACCGCATGGGTGCTAAAATCTCGGGAATCGGCTCCAATTTGCTTATCATTGAAGGGGTTGAAAAATTGGGTGGTACAGAACACCGCATGCTTCCTGATATGATTGAAATTGGTAGTTTCATCGGTTTAGCAGCAATGACACAATCGGAAATTACCATTAAAAATGTTGCCTACGACGAACTCGGTGTTATCCCTGAAGTATTCAAACGTTTAGGTATTAAGCTGGAACGACGTGGTGATGATATTTATATTCCTTCGCAAGAAAGTTATGAGATCGACACCTTCATTGACGGTTCGATTCTTACAATTGCTGATGCTCCCTGGCCAGGGTTCACTCCTGACCTGCTAAGCATCGTTTTAGTAGTGGCAACGCAAGCTAAAGGCAGTGTGTTGATCCATCAGAAAATGTTTGAAAGCCGCTTATTCTTCGTTGACAAGCTGATTGACATGGGCGCTCAGATCATTCTTTGCGACCCACACAGAGCTAACGTAATTGGTTTAGGACGTCGTAATCAGCTAAGAGGCATATCAATGACCTCTCCTGATATTCGCGCGGGAGTGTCATTGCTGATCGCTGCTCTTTCAGCAGAAGGTAAGAGTACCATTTATAACATTGACCAAATTGACCGCGGCTACCAGGATATTGAAGAACGCCTGAGAGCTATTGGTGCAGATATTAAACGAGTTGCCGTAAACGAATAAAACCTTAATGGAGCAACTCTATATATTTATTATTGCTTTTGTAGCAAGTTTTATCGGCTCCTTGCAATTGGGGCCGGTAAATCTTACTGTTATACAAACTTCTGTAAATAAGGACTTCCGCGCAGCTTTCTGGGTTTCAATTGGAGGTTGTTTACCTGAAATTTTATACGCAGCTATTGCTGTTGCCGGAACCAGCCTTATCGATCCTAAAAGTTCATTCTTTTTCTATGCCGGTTTTTTTATGGTACCACTACTTTTAGGACTGGGCATCTTTAAAATCATCAAATATAAAGAACCGGAAAACACTAAACCCCAGGAATATCCCTCTACCCTATTCGGTGATTTCATGAAAGGATTTACCTTGTCTATTGTAAATCCATTGTTGTTGCCATTTTGGAGTACTGTATTAATCTATAATACAAGTATCAATGTTTTCTCGCTCGACAATAAAATGGACAAATGCTTATTCGTTATTGGAGCTGCAGTTGGTGCCTTAGGCTTGTTATTGCTTTTCGCAGGTATTGCCCACTGGAAAAAGGAACGGATCAATAAAATGGTAAATGGCAATATCAATAAAGCCATTGGATGGGTATTTGTTATTTTGGGTTTAGTACAACTTGTGGTAGTGGGACTCCGATACAAGCATATGATTTAAACCCTGTTCTTTTATTGCTACTCTATGAGAATCTTAGCCATCCCCGGAAGCTTAAGGGCTAATTCATCATCAAATCAGGTATTACATCAAATTGCATCATTCCTACCTTCCTCTATTGAATTTATTATTTATGAAGGACTAAAGAATATTCCTGCTTTTGATGATAGTGAAATAGTACCGGAAAGCGTTTTACATTTTAAAAATTTGATTAAAGAAGCTGATGCCGTTTTAATTTGTACCCCAGAATATGCCTTTGGTATTCCGGGAGCACTAAAAAATGCCATTGACTGGACCGTTTCCTCCGGAGAATTGGTTGAAAAGCCTGTTGCATTGATCACTGCATCTTCTCAGGGTGAAAAAGGACATGCAGCTATGTTAAATGTATTAAACGCTTTATCTACTCAAACCCCGCCTGAAACAACCTTACTGATCTCTTTTATCCGTGCAAAACTCAATAATAAAGGGGAATTGAAAGATCAGGCTTTATTAATCGAGATTAAAGAGGTTTTGAATTCACTGATTGCCTTGTGTAAATAGCTTAGCACCAAATAAAACACTTAACTATCAATTTTTCAACAACTTACACACACCTATCCTTTCTTCTGTAAAAACCATTAGTTTCGCTTATCTAAATTTTACACCAATGCTTTATTTTGCTCTCCTTGTTATCGAATTTGTAATCATTTCGATTTTCTTATACAATATTACCCGTAATAAAGAGGAATCAGAAAGCCTTCCCTCCAATAACACCATCGAACTATAACAACAATACTACAAGTTCAAACTCCTCATTATTAAACTCTTCTTTGTAACTGAAATAATTCAGTTACAAATCGGTATTGCTATTTGCGCGCTTAAGTGAATTACTATCTTTGGCATCGCTTGAAAATATCAATCAACTTTATGAACGTTAAGAATTTATTAGCCATTCCTTTTATTGCCCTTGCAATAGGTGCCAATGCCCAGGATAATCTCGTGAACAGCTTAAAAAGCAATCAGAGCAACAATAGCAAAAATGCTTTCAACTTTACTACCGTTGTAAGTGCAGAGGCAACTTCGGTAAAAGATCAGGGAAGTTCAGGTACTTGCTGGAGCTATTCAACTAACTCTTTCCTTGAGTCGGAAATGATTCGTTTAGGTAAAAAACCTGTAGACTTAGCCGAAATTTTTACTGCGCGTAATGCTTATATTGAAAAAGGTGTAAACTATGTACGTATGCATGGAGCTATCAGTTTAGGCGATGGTGGTGCTTGCCATGATGTGGTGAACATGTATGCTAAATACGGTGCACTACCACAGGAAGTTTATACAGGCTTAAACTATGGAACTAAAAAGAATAAGTTCTCGGAAATGGCTGGCTTGACCGAAGCTATTTTGCAAGCGGTAGTAAAAAACCCTAATGGTGAATTAACTACAAACTGGAAAAAAGCCTATACCGCTGTAATCGATTCGTATTTAGGTACAGTACCTGAAACATTTACATTCGAAGGTAAATCTTATACTCCTCAAACTTTCGCTAAAGAAAGAGTGGGAATTAATGCAAAAGATTATGTTGAAATATCATCATTCAACACCAATCCATATTACGAGAAAATGACCTTAATGGTGCCTGATAACTGGTCATTGGATCAGGTTTACAACGTTCAGATGGATGATATTACCAGCATTATTGATAATGCCGTAAAAAAAGGATTTACTGTTGCCTGGGCAACTGATGTAAGTGAAAAAAGCTTTAGCTGGAAAAACGGTGTTGCTTATGTTCCTGAAAAGAAATATGAAGAAATGACTGCGGAAGAAAAAGCAACCATGTTTGATGGCCCTAAATCAGAAATGACCATTACACAGGAAATCCGTCAGCAGGCATTTGATAACTATACTACAACCGATGATCATGGCATGCAAATTACCGGTATTGCCAAAGATCAAAACGGTAAAGAATACTATATCGTTAAAAATTCGTGGGGAGAAAGCAATGACTATAAAGGTTATTTGTATGTATCCAAAAACTTTGTAAAATATAAAACCACTGCGTTTTTATTGCACAAAGATGGTATCCCTGCTGATATGAAAAAGAAATTAGGATTGTAAGCAGATACTGTTACAACTACAGTAAAAACAAAGAGAGCCTGGCAATTGCCGGGCTTTTGTTTTATAGTTTCTCAGACTTCTACCTTATTGATGCACATCGAATCGGCTATTGCTTTCTATTCAAGCCACTAAGTTCTTCGTTTTTGTAGATCCTAAAGCTATTTTTCATCTACTTTTGGTGAAATCACAGATCTACGTCCAAGCCAATCGTAACCATCTTCACTTGTAAGCCTTACAATTAATTTAGGATTTGAGTCTTTTATCTTGTCAATCTCCTCTTTTGTAAATTGATTATTGTTAATTAAAATCTTTAAGTTTTTTAAGTCCTTAATATTATTAATTACTTCCTCTCTATTCTCATATAGATTATTGCTAAGTAGTAATGTTTCAATTGCAGTTTCCTTAAGAAATTTTAAATTTTCTATCTTAAAATTGGCTAATTCGAGTTGCCTAATGCTTTTATTTTGGGGGAGCCAATTAGGAATAGTATTAAATTCAACTTCCTTTTTTACCTCTGTATTTAGTATTTCAAATTCTTTTAATGAAATCGACTCTAAATTAATTATGACCTCTTGAAATTCCTGGGGAAAATCAGACAATTTCGCATCTGGTGGAGCAAATAATAAAACTGGTCGACCAAATTTAGCAATTAAGAATCCTGCCTCATCCGCAAATAATAATTCCTCTCCATTTTCCTTAATCAAGTCAGTGTTAACTGTTTTGTAAACAAGCACAGTTCTTGGAATATAATTATCAGTGTTCTTTTTGTTTGACATATTAATTGTTTTATAATTTCCTCTTGAACATGACATTAAACAAATAATTATAAAGCAAAAAATAAAAAGATTGTGTTTTTTCATAAAATAATAGATGATCAATGATTGGGATTTAAACTCGTTATCCTAAGTCTTAGCGCAGTATGTTCACTATAGACAGTCCACCTTTATTCTCTTAGTGCTGTAATTTAAATAGTTATCTCAAAAATCTACTTCTTTTTCAGTGCAATTTTGAGAGAGAAAATCAACCAAGAGCTAACAATTGCCAAAGTCGTTACTAGCATAATCAGACTGCTTAATTGCCATAACTGATGATTAACCACTTCTTTACGAAAGTCGATATCTAAACGATACTTCATACTAAACATCAACAAACAGCCTAAACCTGAGACAAAAGATAATTTAGCAATAGTTGTTACTTTTCTTGAAAGCGTCATAACCCACCAGTTTTCAATCTATTACGGCCTTTATTCGTAAAAGTTACAAGCTTTTGTCGGGGTTTTGTAAAGTTTTATATATCCTGATTTTCACTTGACTCGTCCTGAAGTTTAAATAGACAGTAAACCAATGAAAGGACAAGACAGTTTATGGATCCCGAAGTCAATTACTATAAGAAAATAGGTAAAAACAAAGCCCGGCATTAGCTGGGCTTTTGTTTTTATCAACATGACCAATGTCATTGGGTGTACATCTATATTTCCCGATTTTTCGCTATCTTTTCATGACCGAACTCTTTTTAACATCAATAATATAAATCTGTATGACAAATGCAATATACATTGCTACTTCTGAGCCGTATACCGGCAAATCAGTAGTAGCTCTAGGGTTAATGAATATGCTATTAAGTAAAGCCAAAAAAATAGCTTTTTTCAAACCTATAGTGGACGATGACCCTCAAAAGGGTAAAAAAGATGCCACTATTGAAAGCATTCTTAAATACTTCGATCTTAACCAGACTTATAATGACACCTATGCTTTTACCAGAAGTGAGATCTTTCACATGATCAACTTCAACAAGGAAGCAGAAATCATCGATTCGATTATTCGAAAATACAAAGTACTAGAAGAAAGCTATGATTTTGTATTAGTTGAAGGTTCGGATTTTATTGGAGAAGGAACTGCTTTTGAATTCGATTTAAACGTTTCAATAGCAAAAAATTTGGGAGTGCCGGTGGTAATTGTTCACTCGGGACAGAATCGAACACCTCAGGAAATTGCAGCAGCCATTCGAACAGCTCGAAATAACTTCGACGATAAAGAAGTGCAGGTGTTGGCTGTAGTCGCTAATAAAATAAACTCTGCTCACGCATTCGAATTAACCACCTTATTAAAAGAAAACCTGCCCGCACGTATTATCCGATCAGTTATCCCTGAATTGAAGGAATTAAGCAATCCAACCATGCAGGAGATAAATGAAACCTTAAAAGCAAAGATACTTTTTGGCGAAAACAAACTTACCAATCAGGTTGACAATGCGATTGTAGGTGCGATGATGCTGCAAAACTTCCTCACCCGCCTAACTGAAAATACTTTGGTGGTAACACCCGGCGATCGGTCAGATCTCGTTATTGGTGCATTACAGGCTAATATTTCGAAAAATTATCCAGCTGTTTCGGGCTTGATTTTAACTGGAGGACTTTTACCAGGTGAACCCGTATTAAACCTAATTGAGGGTCTTGATTCAAAGGTTCCGATTTTAGCAACCGAAAGAGGCACTTTTGAAACCACTAACAAAATTGGAGCAATCCGATCAAGGATTTATGCGGATAATACAGCCAAAATTGAACTGGCCATAAATACGTTCGAAAGGTATATGGATACCCAGGAACTTGACCAGCGCATTGTAACCTTTGAAGCCGAAGGAATTACGCCAAGAATGTTCCAATATCAATTGGTAAAAAGAGCTAAAACAGTTAAAAAACACATTGTATTACCTGAAGGTAATGATGATCGTATTTTAATTGCTGCTACCCGATTGATCAATCAAGAAGTGGTTGACTTAACAATCATTGGAGATAAGTCTGAAGTTCAAGCCGCCTTTAAACGTTTGGGCCTGAGTGTGGATATCAACAAATTCAATGTTACCAAACCGTCAGACTCACCTCATTTCCAGGATTTTGTTCAAACCTTTTATGAGTTGAGAAAAGATAAGGGCGTTAATTTAGACATGGCTAAGGATATGATGAATGATGTATCGTATTTCGGCACCATGATGGTATTTAAAGGACTGGCAGATGGAATGGTTTCGGGGGCTGTGCATACCACCCAGCATACTATCCGACCAGCCCTACAGTTTGTTAAAACTAAACCGGGTGTTTCGGTAGTTTCATCGGTATTTTTCATGTGCTTGCCTGATCGCGTTTCTGTATTTGGCGACTGTGCAGTTAATCCCAATCCTACAGCTGAGCAATTGGCTGAAATTGCTATTTCTTCTGCTGAAAGCAGTCTAATGTTTGGTATTGAACCTAAAATAGCTATGCTTTCTTATTCTTCGGGTACTTCAGGACAAGGTGAGGACGTAGAAAAAGTGCGTAAAGCAACTGAGATCGCCAAAGCTAAACGTCCTGATTTAAAGATCGAAGGACCGATTCAGTACGATGCTGCCGTTGACCCAACAGTAGGTAAGCAAAAAATGCCTGATTCTAAAGTTGCCGGCCAGGCAACCGTATTGATATTCCCTGATTTAAATACCGGAAATAACACTTATAAAGCCGTACAACGCGAAACGGGAGCCCTGGCGATTGGCCCAATGCTTCAGGGCTTAAATAAACCGGTAAATGACTTGAGCCGTGGATGTACTGTGGATGATATTTTTAACACTGTAGTAATTACAGCTATTCAGGCACAGGTATAAAGAGAAAAGGATTTAAGAAAGAATGTAATCTTCAATCAACAATCAGTAATCAAAAAAATGAAAGTATTTGTTATAAACTCCGGAAGTAGTTCCATAAAATATCAGTTGTTTGAAATGCCTTCTGCAAAAACTATTTGCAGCGGGCTGGTTGAGCGTATTGGTTTGGAGGAATCCATTATTACGCATAAAGTTTTTACCGACGGTAAAGACGAAGTAATTAAAAAGAATCTCGAGATAAATGATCATGCTGAAGGGCTGAGAGAGGTCAACGCCTTACTTTCCGATGCCAAAATAGGTGTGATAAAGGATACGGACGAAATTGAGGTGGTAGGACACCGTGTGGTACACGGCGGCGAACAATTTGCCGTTACTACCGTAATTTCACATGCAGTGAAAGAGCAGATCAAAAAGCTGTTTCCGCTGGCTCCCCTGCACAACCCGGCCAATTACCTGGGAATCGATGTTGCCGAAAATATCTTCACAAAAGCAAAGCAGGTTGCAGTGTTTGATACAGCTTTCCATCAAACGATGCCTGAGGTAGCTTTTCGTTACGCTATTCCTTCTGACTTTTATTACACCCACGGAATACGTGCTTACGGCTTTCATGGAACAAGCCATAAATACGTTTCTGAACAAGCTGCTGAATATTTAAATAATAAGTCATCAAAAATCATTACTATCCATTTGGGTAATGGCTGCAGTATGGCTGCTATTGAAAATGGCAAATGCGTAGACACCAGCATGGGACTGGGGCCAATGAATGGTTTGATTATGGGAACACGATGCGGGGATATTGATCAATCGGTAATTTTCCACCTTGTAACTCAACTTGGTTATGACCTCGATCAGGTGAACAATGTACTCAACAAAAAGAGTGGCATGGTTGGACTAACCGGATTTAGCGACATGCGCGATATTACAGCCGAATTGGACAAAGGCAGTAAAAATGCAAAACTGGCCTATGAGTTATATGCCTATCGCATACGAAAATACATTGGTATGTATACAGCTGTGCTTAACGGTTTGGATGCAATTGTATTTACCGCCGGTGTTGGTGAAAATGATGCCTTAACCAGAAGACTTGCTACTCAGCATCTGGAATATTTAGGTATTTCATTAGATGAAGAAAAAAATAAGCAGAGAGAAAAAGGCATCCATGAAATTAACAAAGCCGATTCGAGAGTTAAGATCCTGGTAGTTCCTACCAACGAAGAACTGGAGATAGCACGGCAATGTTATAAACTTTTAAACTAACAAAAGTAAAAGGTCCGAAGTTTAGCTTCGGACCTTTTACTTTTTAGATATGAGTTATAATATCTTGCTGAGTTATTATATGATAAGAACCATCCTCTAACTTAACTAAAACAGCTTTATTACCGTGGTTGAGGAATTTAGTTACCTTTTTGATCGAATCATCGCCACTAACCTCGGGCAAGGCCGGTAGCATTACATCTTCAATCAATTTATTTGAGGTTAAATTATCACCGATCATCAATCTGAATAAATGACCTTCATCCAGCATACCGGCAAATTCCCCATCACGTTTAACCGGTATTTGAGAAATACCATATTTTTTCATTTTTTCAATGGCATTTGAAACCGGCTCTCCCGAACCAATAGTAACAAGCGCAGCAGGATGATCTTTTACCAGATCTTTTGCGGTAATAAATTCTTCCTGCAAAAATCCTCTTTCACGCATCCAATCGTCATTAAACATTTTCCCTAAATAACGGGTTCCATGATCATGGAAGATAACCACAACCACATCATCTTTCGTTAATTTATCTTTTAATTGTTTTAGACCTGCAATTGCCGCCCCTGCAGAGTTTCCAACGAAAATCCCTTCTTTTTTAACAATTTCACGGGTCATTAAGGCCGCATCTTTATCTGTTACTTTTTCAAACAGATCAATAATGCTCATATCCACATTCTCTGGCAAAAAGTCTTCACCAATACCCTCGGTTATATATGGATAGATCTCGTTTTTATCGAAAATACCGGTTTCTTTATACTTCTTAAATACCGATCCATAGGTATCGATACCCCAGATTTTAATATTCGGATTTTTCTCCTTTAAATACTTCCCGGTTCCGCAAATGGTTCCCCCTGTTCCAACACCTACTACCAAATGTGTTATTTTACCTTCTGTTTGCTCCCAAATTTCAGGACCGGTTTGTTCATAATGCGCTTTTGAATTAGAAAGATTATCATACTGATTGGCTTTCCATGAGTTTGGAGTTTCATTTACTAATCGTGATGAAACTGAATAATATGAACGAGGATCTTCAGGATCAACATTAGTAGGACAAACGATTACCTCTGCTCCAAAAGCTTTCAAGGCATCAACCTTTTCTTTTGATTGTTTATCAGTAGTTGTAAAAATGCATTTGTATCCTTTAATAATAGCGGCAATGGCTAAACCCATCCCTGTATTACCAGATGTACCTTCAATAATTGTATAACCTGGTTTAAGCTTTCCTTCCTTTTCGGCATCCTCAATCATTTTTAAGGCCATACGGTCTTTAATTGAATTTCCCGGATTAAAAGTTTCGACCTTGGCTAAAACCGTCGCCGGAATCTCAGCAACCAACTTATTTAATTTAACCATTGGGGTATTTCCTATGGTTTCCAAAATATTATTGTAATACTTCATGCATCGTTGTTTAATCCTCTAAATTCATAAAATTGATTTGAGAATCAAACTAAAACTTGTATTTATAATACTAAGCCCAAAAGAAGTCGGATTTAAAAAACTTAATTAAAATCTAAGGAAAAGGTTAAGCAAGGGCTATTTAATACAACCCAAAGGCATTACTTACTACTGAAATTTAAAGATTGATTTTGATATACAGCTATTATGTTCTATTTTTCATATGCCTAAGAATAAAACTGCATTTAAGTAAATTGACATAAAATTTCTTTGCATTATATATAGCGGTTTAAACTATTTCTTTAACTACATCAGTCCATTAGAAAATGCAGCTACACAAAAAACTTTTAGTTGAAATTGCCTGGGAAGTGTGTAATCAGGTGGGGGGAATTTATACGGTTATCCGATCAAAAGCACCGGCTATGGTGGAGATGTGGGGTAATAATTATTGTTTAATTGGCCCTATGTTTCCGGGCCGTATGCCGGCCGAGTTTGAACCTACCGATAAATTTGATGATGCTTTTGGCCGTGCAGTACTCAAAATGCAAAAAGCCGGTTTTGATATTCATTACGGAACCTGGCTGGTTTCAGGAAAGCCAAAGGTTATTCTTATCAATTTTGCATCAGTGTATACCCGTCTGCATGAGGTGAAATATTTTTTATGGGAACACCATAAAATAGACACTGCCACTTATGATGAGCTCGTGGATCAAACACTGGCTTTTGGAGAAACGGTAATTACCTTCCTTGATTTTTTATCGCAGCCTGGTACAACCACCAAAAAAATCTATGCTCATTTTCATGAGTGGATGGTTGCCTCTGCCCTGCCACAGATCAAGAAAAAGAAACTACCGATAAAAACGGTGTTTACTACACATGCAACACAGTTAGGACGTTACCTTGCCACCACTACTCCCCGCTTTTATGATATATTACCAGGAGTGGACTGGCACCGCGAAGCTGTTCGTTTCAATTGCTTATCGAAAGTTCTGTTGGAACGTAATGCTGCCCATTCTGCTGATGTATTTACTACTGTAAGTGAAATTACAGGTTATGAATGTGAAATTCTGGTTGGCAGAAAACCGGATGTTATTACCCCTAATGGAATTAATATTGAGCGATTTGTGGCTTTACACGAATTTCAGAATCTCCATCTTGAGTATAAACAAAAGATCAATCAGTTTATCATGGGGCATTTCTTTCATAGTTATTCCTTTGATCTTGACAATACCCTTTATTTCTTTACTTCAGGCCGATTTGAATATGTAAATAAAGGCTTTGACCTGACAATTGACGCAATTGACAGATTGAATAAGAAAATGCAAAAAGCGGGAGTGGATGTTACTGTGGTTGTATTTATAATTACCAAGCAGGAATTCTATTCCATAAACTCAAAAGTATTGCATTCAAGAGCATTGATGGAAGAGGTCAGAGATACGTGTACGGCTATCCGAAAGCAAATTGGCGATAAGCTCTTCGTTGCATCGGCCTATAATCCGGAGCAAAAAATGCCTTCTTTAAACGACTTTGTTGATGATTATTGGAAATTAAGACTGAGAAGAACCTTGCTTACCTGGAAGAATGATGAATTACCATATATTGTTACGCATGATTTGGTAGACAATAATAATGATCAGATCGTTAATCATCTACGCAGAATAAAACTGGTAAATGCCAAAAATGACAAAGTTAAAATAGTTTATCATCCAGATTTTATATCGCCAACAAATCCGCTATTTGGTTTAGAATATCATCAGTTTATCCGTGGCTGTCATTTAGGTGTATTTCCAAGTTATTACGAACCTTGGGGGTATACTCCACTTGAATGTATAGCCAGTGGCATTCCTACTGTTACCAGCGATCTTTCGGGGTTTGGTGATTATGTACTCAGTAATTTACCAAGCGAAGAATCGCATGGAATTTATATTGTTAGAAGAAGACATAATGATTACAACAAATCTGCTGAATCATTGGCCAATCTGTTGTTTTCTTTTGTGCAGCTTAACCGTCGTGAGCGGATTTCACAACGTAACATGGTTGAAAGCTCTTCGGAGAATTTCGACTGGAAATACCTCGCAAAATATTACAAAGACGCCTATTTATTGCTGATGGACGAGGATACTCCTCAACCTTCAAACTAAAAATCCCATAATAAAAAAAGATCCGGTTTTCACCGGATCTTTTTTTATTATCTAAATTGATTAATTACTCTCTATTTGCTGGCCGACATATCAGTTTTTAAACGAGTTACTTTAAACTCTGTACGGCGATTTAAAGCATGCTCAGCTTCAGAACAATCTGAAGTGTTATCACACATTACTAGTGGTTTAGTTTTTCCATAACCTTTTGCGATAATGCGCGCTGCAGGAACACCTTTAGCCACTACGTAATCAACAACTGTTTGAGCACGTTTTTGTGATAAAGCAAGGTTTGCTGTTGCATCACCTCTTGAATCGGTATGTGAACCTAACTCAATAATGATCTCAGGATTTTCTTTCATCACACCTACAAGATTATCCAAATCAGCTTGAGACTCTGCTGTAATAGTTGACTTATTGAAATCGTAGTAAATGTTGTTCAAACGAATTGCACGATCCAATACAATAGGATCGAATTTCAAGTCTGATTGCAACATGTCCGGACGAAGTTTGTCTCCAGTATTGAAGATTTGTTTTGAAGCAAAATAGTTATTTTTCTTCATGATGATCTCGTACTGACGATTAGGTTTCAAAGGAACTTCGTAATCACCTTTTTCGTTCGACTTATACGTATTAGAAACTTTGCTAGCCTGGTCAATTACAGTAATGGTAACATTTGTAATTGGTAAACCTGTTTCGTTGTTGATCGTACGACCTTTGTAATAGTATTCTTTCTGGAACTGAGGCATTACACAGGTAAACTGGTAAATGTCATCCGCACCTTTTGAATCGAAACGGTCAGATGAGAAGAAACCTTCTAATTTGATCTTATCAGCATTTTCCGGAACGCCAGAGATTTTAGTTACAATTAAACTGAAATCATCCTGTGGCGAGTTAATTGGATAATCTAAGCGGATAATATTTTTCCACTCCTCTTTTTCGCGGGTTGCACGATAAATATCCAAACCACCCATACCAATACGACCATTTGATGAGAAGAACATTACGTTATCGTTCATCAAAGTAGGGAAACGCTCATCACCTTTACTGTTAAGGTGTGGTCCAGCATTTTTAAATGGTCCCCACTCACCGTCAGCTCCCATATCGCAATAATAAATATCAGTACCACCGTAACCACCTTGCATATCAGATACAAAGTATAAACGAGTACCGTCATTTGTTACTGCCGGATCACCAACAGAGTATTTAAGGATTGAGTTATGTTTAAAAGCTCTGGCTTCTTTCCATGCTTCCGACATAAAGATCTCTAAACGTAAAACTGGTTTTGTACCGGTTTCAGGGGTATTTACAAAGCGGGTACGAGTAAAGAATACTGTGTTTTGACGCTCGTTAAATGCAGCACCTGCAGTATGGTATTCACCATTAAAGAAGTCGGAGAATAACGTTGGAGTTCCCCAAGAGTTTTTCTCCGGATCACTTTCAACATAAAAAATCTTCAGGAAGGGACGACCAGTCCAACCGTATAGCTTTTTAGAGTTTTTGTCAATGGTTTTTTGCTCCCAAGGACGGTCAGAACTGAATACGAAACCATTACGATATTTAACCAAACCCCAATCAGAGTAAGGAGTACTTAAAATATCTAATGATTTAACAGTTGCCTGTGTTTGAGGGTTATTCATTTGGTACAATGCACTGTCACAAGAAGCTTGTAAAAACTGTGACTCGTACAATTTACCACTTGAGTAACGACCAAATAAGTAGAATGATTGCTTAGCATCGGTATACTTACCGTTTCTCACTAACGCCTCACCATAGGTAAGGTAGTTATCCGGATTTTTGTTATCCGCTGCTATCAATTTTGCTGCCCATGCTTCCCAATCTTTGTAGCGATTCATGCGCTTGTTACACTCAACAATTTTTTGGAGGATTGGTACTGTTTTGGTTTGTTCAAAAGCTTTTTTGTAAAGCTCTAAAGCTGTAGAATAGCTTAATTGTTCAAACTCTTGATCAGCCTTCTCCACCTGTGCGTAGGTTACCTCTGCGCTGCAGATAAAACCTACTAATGTTAACATTCCTAAAAAACGTTTCATATGACCCTAAGTTTATTTAATTGCCAAAATATGTATATAATTCTTTTTTACAAATCTTTTGATTAGATAAAAATTATATAATATAACTATAAGGAATTCAAAAATGTTGGCTGTCAAGATTTTAATAAAAGTTATCCCCTTTTTTTTGTTAATAACATGTTAATAAAAATCTTGACCTGCTAACACCTAGAAATACCTTGGTGAGGCCATTGCCCCTTTCATTCGTTTTAATTTCTTAATTCGTTTTTCTTCTTCTTTTTCAGCTTTACGTCTTTCCTCACGTTCGAATGGAGTTTCATTCGCCTTCATTTGCTCTTCTTTCTCTTTCGCCAGGCGTTCTTTCTCTTTTTCGGCATCACGTTCACGTTGCTCTGCTAGTTTTCTTTCTTTTTCAGCCTCACGAACTTTACGTTCCGTTTCACGTTTTTCATCAGCTTCACGTTTCTTCTGTTCAGCTATTGCACGCTCTTCCTGTTTAACTCTATCTTTTTCTTCCTGTTCACGTTTTTTCTGCACTTCCGCCTCTGACATGGCTTTAGCTTTAGCTTCATCCTTCGCTTTTTGCTCTTCAGCAGCCTTTTGTTCTTCAGCCTGTTTAGCTTCAGCTTCACGTTTTTTCTTCGCTTCAGTTTCTGCCTGTGCCTTAGCTTTCGCTTCATCATTTGCTTTCTGAGTTTCGGCAGCCTTCTGTTCTTCAGCTTGCTTAGCTTCCGTTTCGCGTTTTTTCTTCGCTTCAGTTTCTGCTTGTGCCTTAGCTTTCGCTTCATCATTTGCTTTCTGAGTTTCAGCAGCCTTCTGTTCTTCCGCTTGCTTAGCTTCCGCTTCACGTTTTTTCTTCGCTTCGGCTTCGGCTTGTGCTTTAGCTTTCGCTTCATCTTTCGCTTTTTGAGCTTCAGCAGCTTTCATCTCTTCAGCTTGTTTAGCTTCTGCCTCACGTTTCCTCTTCGCCTCTGCTTCGGCCTGTGCTTTAGCAGCTTTTTGCTCTTCGGCCTGTTTCGCTTCCGCCTCGCGTTTTTGTTTCTCCTCGGCCTCTGCTTTAATTTTGGCTTCTTTCGCTGCTTTTTCCTGCAAGCTATTATCAACAGCTTTAGGCTCTTCTTTTTTAGGTTCTGGCTTCGGTTTTTCCGGTGCCGGAGCTTTAGGTTGTTCTTTTACCGGTTCTTTCGGTTTTTCTTTTTGTTTTGCTTCCCGTTCAGCCTTATCCGCACGTTCGGTAATCCCTCTTACATTACCCGCACTAGGCGATCTTGGAGGGAAAAGATCCTCAACATCTAAACTGTAGCTCAAAGAAATTTCGTGTGAACTGGCATTAAGGTCTTTTACCGCACTCAATGACATATCATAGGCATATCCTAATCTGAACTTCTCGCTAAGGAATAGCTCAGTCATTAAAACAGCAGCATTAGTATTATATACAGGTTGATTAGGTAGTTTATTGATGAATCTGAAACTATTACGGAAAGATCCTCCTACCCAAACTTTGTCATACAATAAGAAAAAGGTATTGATATCGATGGTTGAATATCCCTTAACATCTTGCTTGATTAAAAATGATGGCTTCATCACCACATAATCACTCAGCGGTAAGGCAGCACCTGCAGTTAAATATACCTGCGTCGATTTTTTAGGTGCCAATGTACTTGCATCGGGTTCGTACTTAAGATAAGGTGATAATAAATTGTTTGCCGAAAGCCCTGCATAAAACCGATCCGAATTAAAAAACAATCCGAATTTGATTTCTGGATGGATGGTACTTGAATTATTGTCAGAATACAATGGATCACTCGGGTCATCCACAATACTGTTGGATCCTTTAAAGGCATAACGATAAAAGCCAACGCCTAAGCCAAAAGCTAATCGCGATTCTTCATCATCGAGCTGTAATCTGTAAGAATAAATACCATAAGCCGATAGCTCGTCAGAATATCCTATTTTGTCACTTGCTACCTGAAAACCTAAACCCATTGCATTATCATACATGGGCGCATCCACCGAAAGTGTCATGGTTCGGGGAGATCCCTGAAAACCCGTCCACTGCGTACGGTAAAAGGTATTAATGTTCAGGTTTTGCTTATAGCCCGCATACGCCGGATTGATATATAATCCATTGAACATATACTGGCTGAATTGCGCATCCTGCTGTGCCATAGCTGGCAGAGCAAATAGCAAACATAAGGAAAACAGCAGTTGTATTTTTTTAATCATTTTACCTCTTTTATCTTAACCACTGATTCTGCTTCTCATTAATGTCATAAATCCCTTATACACCTTCAACTTATTTCCAACGGTAATTTTTAATACATAGAAATAAGTGCCTTCCGGCAGCCCTTCTCCACTCCAATCGTTTTGATATCCTTTGATCGTAAAAACGCGGTTACCCCAACGGTCCATAATCGTTAACTCATTGGCCGGGAAACTTGCAATGTTCGGAACTTTGAATACATCATTTTTACCATCCCCATTCGGTGTAATCATATTTGGAACCGATGCTTCATCAATTCCGAATGTTACTTCTTTAATAATTGCTTTGGATAAGTTATTAGACAGATCAATATCCACCACTGAAGCTTGTATATATGCGGTATTTTTGATATTTCGATTTTTTAACGGAGTAGCGTTGATCCTTAATTTCATTTCCTTTTGATCGGGCAATTCATCAATTTCCCAGGTAATTATTTTTTTAACCGGATCATAATCAATTATACCATCATCAGATTTAGCTGAAATATAAACAAGGTCATCACTTAAAGTATCGGTAACCAACACATTGCTGGCATCCTGAGGACCATTGTTAGTGATCTTAATATTAAACTGAACAGCTCCTTCCACATCATCACTAATACCTCCAGTTTTTTCAATAACCAAATCAGCAGTAGTAATAATAGCTACGAGGTATTTTTCACTGGTAATCGTACAGGCTCCTGAAGTAACCGTTCTGCGGTAATAAACCGGAGCAGTTTGCGATGGAGGCTGATAGTTTATTTGATTATTAACTCCCGTTGCGGCAACCCAGTTATTTTGGCCTCCCTCACTCTTCTCCCAGAAATATTTATAAGTTCCATCACCTCCGCTTGGCTGTGAACCAGCTATAACGCTTGGCACCCCTCCCGATTGAATAGATTGTGCTGGACTTATTATTTCATTATTATCAAGTGCTATGGGAGTTACAATAAAAGGAACCACATTACTGGTGTCTCTTAATGAACCGGCAATGGCAATACGACGGAAATAAGTCTTTTGGGTTAAGTTCGATGGATCATAATTTATTGATACCGCATCAGTAATATTACCCCAGGTACTATTATTAAAGCTTTGCTGCCATTGATATGAGATCACGTTATTTGCGGTTGTACCTGTAATAACACTTGGGTCAACGGATGCCAAACCACAAAACACTGTAGTTGGCGGAGCAGTAATTTTATTGTTTGAGATAGGTAATGATGGAAGGACCGTTACCTTTATCGAATTACTTATTGTTGATGGACATACCCCTGAACCTATTTTTCGGCGGAAGTAAGTTGTTTTTGTTAATGGTTGAGGCTGATAGTTTTTACCAGATACGGTTCCTATTGCTGGCGACCAGCTAGAATTATCATCACTTTGCTCCCATTGGTAATCATAAACCCGTCCTGTTGGCAATGGATCACTGCCGGCAATCAATTCAGGAGTTACTCCGGCCTTAACATCCGAAATTGCATAAATCGTATTGTTTGTTATACCGTCAGGGTTTACTATAATAAATACAGTATTACTATAATCAGTTTTGGTATCTGCAATTACTTTACGTCTAAACCTAACCGTTTGAGTTAGGGAAGGCGGGTCATAATTTTGAGTCTTCGCTCCCGGAATATCACTATAAGTAGCACCACCATCAACGCTTCGCTCCCATTGATAAGTAAGCGTAGCTCCAATTGTAACTGTTGCCGCTGCACCAGTGATCGGCTGAGGGTCAAAACTTGCAATACCACATTTTTCATTATCTAATGGTTGGATAATGGTATTGTTTGAAATTTGAACCTGAACAATTGAAATCTTAACGGTATTGCTTCTGAGTTCAGTACAAAGTCCCATTTTGACCGTTCGGCGAAAATAAGTGGTTACAGTTATAGCCTGAGGCTGGTAATCTTTTGCGTCAAAAGTTCCCGATACTACTTGCCAGTTTTCACCATCAGTAGATTGCTCCCACAAATATTCGTAGCTCATTCCATCACCTCCATTTGGAGTTGAACCTGCCAGCAGTTTTGGGGTGGCTCCTGAAACAAGATCCTGATCTTTTGTGATAGTGTTATTACCTACAGTTACAGGCGCAATTACAAAACGAATAATATTACTGATATCCTGATCAGATCCATTTAGTGCAATACGACGATACCAGGTGGTTTTTACTAAAGTTGGCGGATTATAATCGCGGGTGGCTATACCAATATCGGCCCAGGTAGCTCCTAAATCAATACTCTTTTGCCATTTATAAGTTGTTCCGGTAGGTAATGCGTCAGTACCCACAATTGCTGAAGGATCAAAAAATGTGGCAGGACAATTACCAGGATTAGTAGGCTGAATTATAAAGTTATTGGAGATCGCAGCAAACCCAAAAGTAGTTTGATCTAAAAACGAAAAATATAACTGATGGTTAATATCGGTTTTGTTCTTCACTGATAGAAGTGAAGGAAATGCAGCTGCCTGTTGGCCTAAAACAATAGTCAACAATAAACTCACTAATGCGGCTAGCCGGACTGTGATACAGCTTTTGAATTTCATTGGGTTGGGCTTGGGTTTTGGCATGTATACGAGTTCCATAAGCAAAAGTTGGTTAATGATGTATTTGCAATGGATAACTTTCAAAAAAAATGACAAAAAAGTCATTTTTTGAGCATTTAGAGCGGCAAAAAATAGATTGATTAACGTTTTAAATTTGCTTAATAAAAATGAAAATTTACCTGCAAATATAATAATAAGTAAATATATTAAATATCGATTAAATTTTATCATTTTAATTTTTATGACATAAAATTATTATCATAAATTATAACATAAAGTTATCAACAATTAACAAAAACTTAACCATTAAAAATAATTTTTAACTAATTCGTCTTAGGCAGATATTGGGGCAACTTTTCACAAATAAAAAAAGAGATTATTTCTAATCTCTTTTTTTATTTGTCTGTATCATTTTTTTTAGATCAGGCCGCTTTCAACTTCTTCATATTGGCTGATTTTTCAAACTTCTCTCTGGCATAGTCCAGGCTGATCACAAGTTCTTTTACATCATTAACTGAAGGCAATTCAAACATATGATCAATCATAATGGCTTCGCAGATAGAACGCAAACCACGGGCACCCAGCTTAAATTCCATTGCTTTATCCACAATATACTCTAACACATCATTTTCAAAAGAAAGCTTAATGCCTTCGTAAGAGAACAATTTGACATATTGTTTGATCAGTGAATTTTTAGGCTCAATTAAAATTGAAAGTAATGTATCACGATCTAAAGGATTCAAATAAGTAAGAACAGGTACCCGACCAATCAATTCTGGAATCAGGCCAAAGCTTTTTAAATCTTTTGGAGTTATGTATTGAAGCATATTGCTCTTATCTACTTTCTCCGTATTTTTTCTTGCTCCATAGCCAATTGCCTGTGTTTGTAAACGATTGGCGATTTTTTTATCAATACCATCAAATGCACCACCACATATGAACAAAATATTGCCGGTGTTAACAGCAATCATTTTTTGATCAGGATGTTTACGTCCACCCTGAGGCGGAACATTTACAACAGTACCTTCTAAGATTTTCAACAAAGCCTGCTGAACACCTTCACCGGAAACATCGCGAGTGATCGAAGGGTTATCACTTTTACGGGCAATTTTATCCACTTCATCGATATAAACGATGCCACGCTCGGCTGCGGCTACATCATAATCAGCAGCTTGGAGTAAACGCGTTAAAATACTTTCAACATCTTCCCCAACGTATCCGGCTTCCGTTAAAACAGTAGCATCACAAATACAAAAAGGCACATGCAAAGTTTTAGCAATGGTTTTGGCTAAAAGCGTTTTACCTGTACCTGTTTCACCAACCATAAGAATATTCGATTTTTCAATCTCTACCTCATCCTTATCAATCTTTTGATTCAACCTTTTATAATGGTTGTAAACAGCCACAGCAAGCACACGCTTAGCATCATCTTGTCCAATTACATATTGATCGAGATGCTTTTTGATTTCCACAGGTTTAACCAGGTTCAATTCAAGTTGTGCCTTTTTAGCCTTGTTCTGAACAGTCTCCTCATTCAATATCTGGTAACCTTGCTCAAGGCAGCGATCACAAATATGTCCGTCGATACCAGCGATCATTAAAGCAACATCTTGTTTAGAAGATCCGCAAAATGAACACCTTACATCTTTTTGATTCTTACTCATTATCTAACTTTAGATTTTAGAAGTACAATTTCAGAATAGTACAGATGAGTATAACTCATTTACTTGTACTTTGTACTTCTAAAATCGCACTTAAAATTATTTAGTCTCTCTGTTTGAGGTCAATACTTCGTCGATCATACCAAAGGCTTTCGCTTCATCGGCAATCATCCAGTAATCGCGGTCAGAGCATTCCCATACTTTTTCATACGGTTGATTACTATGACGTGCGATGATCTCATATAATTCCTTCTTCAATTTACCAATTTCACGAGCGGTGATTTCAATGTCTGAAGCTTGTCCTTCGGCACCACCCATTGGCTGGTGAATCATCACTCTTGAATGTGCCAAACCTGCACGTTTACCTGCAGCACCTGCGCACAATAATACAGCACCCATAGAGGCTGCCATTCCTGTACAAATAGTTGCTACATCAGGCTCTACAAACTGCATGGTATCATAAATACCTAAACCCGCGTAAACTGAGCCTCCCGGACTATTCAAATATAGTTGAATATCTCGTTTAGCGTCTACTGATTGAAGGAACAACAACTGAGCCTGTACGATGTTTGCTGTAACATCATAGATTGGATCACCTAAAAAAATGATACGATCCATCATTAAACGAGAAAACACATCCATTGAAGCAACATTCATAGGGCGTTCCTCGATAATATACGGAGTAATATTGGTTGGCAATTTTCTGCTCTCAACACGAGAGATAAAACCGTCAACTGCAAGGCTATTAATACGGTGATGTTTTACAGCGTATTTACGAAATTCGTTTCTGTCGATTCTGTCTTTCATGTATTTTAAATTAGATTTTTACTGTTTCAATATTTTCTGAACCTAAACAATTGAGCATCAGTACTCAATAGTTAACTTTTGTTTATTTGCTTATAAAACTAATATAATCAAATATCATACATAAAAAACCTTGTACCGGATTAGCTGATTTTAAAAATGTTCAGCAAGGCATCAAAATCATCTAATTATCTTTTAATCAACAAATTGCCACTAAAAAAGAAATCTGTCATGTGCATGACAGATTTCCAATATTTATGACAATATGACGTCAAAATTCATTTGAATTACTTCAACTCAAGGAATGACTTATAATCGATTACTTTTTCCTCGGTTGCAACAGTGCTTTTTAAGAACTCAAATACTTTGTTGCTACGAACCTCATTATACATTTGAGTAGCACGTTCACGATCTTGCAGGAAGTTGCTAGCATACTGGTTCAACTGAGTATCATCAATTGGGGTTGGACTGTACATTGCAAACTGAGCAGAAATGCGCTCTTTAGCTAATGCAACCACCTCTTCAGGTTTGATCTCAAGATTGTTCGATTGAACAAGTTTGTTTTCGATCAAAGTCCATTTAAGGTTCTTCTCAAATGAATCAAAATCTTTTTCCAATTCTTCATCGCTTAATTGCTCATTGGTAGCTTTTAACCAACGTTTTAAGAAATCTGAAGGAAGTTCGAATTTGATGTTAGCTAATGCGTACTCGTAAATATCATTTGAGAATTTACGATCAGCGTTCATTTCCATTTGTTTCTCAATCTCCTCAATAACATAAGCATTGAATGCTTCTGCAGTTGTTACGCTGCCATCAGGGAATACTTTTGCAAAGAATTCTTCGTTCAATTCAGCAGCTTCTAAACGGTTAACGTTTTTAACTGTAAACTGGAAGTTTCCTTTTAATGCTTCAGCTTCTTCTTCGCTGATATTTAAGAGATTGTGAATCTGATGAGCATTGTTTTTATAAGCTTTCTGAATATCGAAAGAAACAACATCATCTTTTTTCAAGCCAACCAATGATTTTTTGATTTTAGCATCTTCTACTAATTCAATACGTAATGAAGTAGTATGAGCAATTCCGCCTTCAAGTACTGAACCATCTTCAGCTAATTGAGCGAAATCACCGTATAAGCTATCTCCTTCTTCTGAAACCTCTGGGTTAGTCATTTTACCGTAAGCACGTTGTAAGCTTTCGGTACGACTTTTAATGGTTTCTGCGTCAGCAGTGATTTTGTATTTTTTGAACTTATCTTTTGAAGAGAATTCAGCTTTGAATTCAGGTGCTAAACCTAATTCATAACTAAATTCAAATGAATCTTCAAAATCCCAGTTGTAGTTTTTATCCTTGTCAACTTTAGGCAATGGTTGACCCAAAACCTCTAATTTATTGTCGGCAATATAATTGTTCAACGAATCCGAAAGCAGGTTGTTGATCTCATCAACCAGAATGCTTTTACCGTAAAGCTTCTTAATATGAGCTGCAGGCACCATACCCGGACGAAAACCTGGCATACGTACTTTTTTACCTTGCTCTTTAATTGCTTTTTCTACTTTAGCTTTATAGTCTTCAGGCTTAATGTTGATAGTTACTACTGAGCTTAAGTCGTTGATTTTTTCTTGGGTGATATTCATCTTAAAAAAGAATTATTTTTTGATCTACCAGATGAGTATTCATTAATACTCGTTTGTTTTTAAATTAAAAATCCTCCACATATACGGAGGATAGTATTCTGTGCGGAAGAAGGAAAACTGCTTCTTTACCTTCTCTCGCATCCGTCCGCATTTTGGAGGCGCAAAGCTAGTTTTTTTCTTTATTTTTTCCTAACTAATTTAAAAATAGCGACACTATTAAAATAGTCATAAACAAAAAGAGCAGTCTCGGAATTAACCTGAACTGCTCTTTTATTTTCCTGTGCGGAAGAAGGGACTCGAACCCCCACGCCTCGCGGCGCCAGATCCTAAGTCTGGTGCGGCTACCAATTACGCCACTTCCGCATTCCCCGTTGTTGTGTTTCGGGACTGCAAAAGTAGAAATCTTATTTTAATTTACAACACCTAACTAAAGATTTTTTTAAAATATTTTGAAGCATGCAGTAAACGGCTCCCATACCAGCTGAACATTTCCCCATCAACAATTAAAACATGGGTGTTGGGCATCTCAAGGCCTATTTCTGTAACATGCTTATCTTTAAATGGATACGGCTCCGATGACAGAAAGACGAACTGGGGAGCTGCACTTTTAAGGTCTTCCAACTTTATTTCAGCATACCGATCCAAGAACTGAAAACAATTTTTCATTCCCAATAGATTTATCATGTGATCAATGAACGTATTGCTGGCTGCCACCATATAAGGATCTTTCCAAATAAAATAAGCTATCGTTGGTGAACGCTCCTTTATCCTTTTAATTTCTTCCGATTGAAACAGCTCATCAAAAGATCCTCGAATATTTTCGGCAAGAGTTTTAGATTCCTTTTCCTTATCAACCAAAGCGCCAACTTGTACTATCATTTCACAGGCCTCGTCAAAGGTTGAGATGTCACTCATCCAAACCGGGAACTCCTTCATTAACATTTCAATTTGTTCCCGCTGATTTTCTTCCTTATTCCCAATGATCAGGTCTGGCTTTAAGGCTCTGATCTCTTCAATATTTAGTTTCTTTGTCCCTCCTACTTTTGGGGTATTTTTAAACCATTCTTCGGGATGAATACAAAACTTGGTGATACCCACAACTTTATTCCCAAGATCCAATTCAAATAAAAGCTCTGTTTGAGATGGAACCAATGAAACAATGCGTTGAGGCGGAAAATTAACTTCAATGGTTCTACCCATTTGATCGGTAAACTGTTTTTTCGCCATTGGCTTATTTTGATAACACTAATTTCGATTAGTACTGTAAAGAAACAAAGTATCTTTTAATTTTGCAGTGATGAAGAAAGTTATACCTTTCGCCATTAATCTGGCGCTCTTAATTACACTTGTATTTTTATCTTATTTCACCCAAAAGACCGAAAGCGCACAACTGCTGCTACTTTTCTTCTTTTCATTTGCTGCTTATATAGCCATCCTGAAGTTTTATAACGATGAAAAGTTCTATCGGTTAAACTTTTGGAGCAGCATTATACTTCGGTTGGCAGTTTTATTCGCCTTGCCATTTTTAACACAAGATTTCTATCGGTTTGTTTGGGATGGCCAATTATTACGCCTTGGTTTCGACCCTTTTGCCCACCGTCCCGAAAGTTATATGGTTGCGGGAGTACAAATTGAGGGCATTGACGCTTCCTTATATCAAAAACTTGCTTCCCAACAGCTTTATTCAATTTACCCCCCGTTCTGCCAGTCAATTTTTGGTATTGCCTGCAAAATATTCCCAACTGATATATACAAAGCAGTATTGGTGATGAAAGGCTTTGTATTCTTGTTTGAACTGGGTACAATTTGGATGTTGAGTTTACTTTTAAAACGATTCAATCTGCCCAAAAACAGAATTTTTATTTACGCATTAAACCCTTTATGCATTATTGAATTCTGTGGCAACTTACATTTCGATGCCGGAATGATATTCTTTACCCTGCTGGTAATTTATCTGTTAGTTATAAACCGAACATTGCTGGCCAGTGTATTTATGGCGATGGCATTTTGCATAAAATTATTGCCGGCCATTTTCATTCCGCTACTATTAAAACCATTTGGCTTTAGAAAAACTTTTGATATTGCTTTTTTAGGACTTGTAGTAGCAGCTATTTTTTCACTGCCCTTTGTTTACAAAGTTGAACAGATCATTCACATTTTCGAAAGCCTTGAGTTTTTCTACAATCAGTTAGAATTTAACGCAAGTTTCTACTACCTGATCAAGTACTTCATTTTTAAATTTGCTGGCATTCATCATTTGCTTTTAGTACAAAAAGCAATCATTGGGATGTTCCTGCTTGTATTACTGTACTTAACATTTTTCACATCGAAACAAGTCATTAAGCTTCCGGTAAGAATGATGTGGGCATTATTTGCATTTCTATTACTTTCTCCGGCCGTTTTTCCATGGTACACAATAGCTTTACTTGCATTAGGCCTGTTTTCAAATTATCGTTTTCCGGTTATTTGGACAATGTTAGTTCCGCTTAGTTATCTTAACTACCAAACCGTACTTTCTTCCGAAAACACATGGATCATTGTATTGGAATATGTTTTAGTATTAGGCTTTGTAGTATTTGAATTAATTAGCAAACGTAACCTGATCGACGGCAATATCTCATCAATTGAGAAAACAGTCGAATTGACAACAAGATAAATAAAAAAGAAACCCGTCGAACCAATGGCCCGACGGGTAAGATTTTAAGATCAATATTTATATTGATTACAGTGAACCTAACAGTTCTTCAAGTTTTTTGGCCAATTCTTCACCTCTAAGATTTTTGCCAACGATTTTACCGTTAGCATCTAGTAAAAATGTAGCCGGAACAGCCTGTACTCCGTACATAGCTGCATATTCCGATTGCCAGTACTTCAAATCCGAAACATGATTCCAAGTCAAATGATCAGCAGCAATTGCTTGTTTCCATTTTTCACCATCGCGATCTAAAGAAACACTAAGAATGTTAAAGCCTTTAGCATGGTATTTTTCATACATCTTAACCACATTAGGGTTTTCGGCACGACAAGGACCACACCATGAAGCCCAGAAGTCAAGCAATGTATATTTACCTTTACTCAACACATCTTTTAAAGCCAAATCAGTTCCTTCGGGAGTTTTAGCGGTAAACATAGCGCCTTGCTGCCCAACAGCTGTTTTGCTTAACACATCAATACGCTTTTTCATCAGCTGACCCGCAGCCGACTCTTTAACGGCAGCAGAAAACTTATCGTAAATTTTACTGTAAGCAAGCAGGTTATCATCTCCTATTGTTTGAAATAACAAGAAAGGAGTAACAAATGATTGAGTGTGGCTTGCTGCAAAAGCATCGCTAGCTTTGTTTTTCTCCGTATCAATGGCCTCGAACTTCGTATTGATCTCTTCCATTTTCGCTTTGTCACCGGCTTTACGAGCTTCTACATAATCACTGTTCAATGTATTTAGCTGAGCAAAGTAAGGCGCCATTTGCTGATTATATGCATTAAAGTCATCTTGCGTTTTAGAACCACTCACTTTAACTTCTTTGATCTTCGCAACATCGCCTTCAATGGTAATATTGGTATTTTCCATAAATACCTGACTATTGCCTTTTACCCCTTGAACAGAAAATAAACAAAACTCTCCGTTTACTACTTTGCCTTTCATTGTAAATGCTCCGGCAGTAGCTACCGCAGAAGCGGTGGTATCCATTTTACGGTTTTCAAGAGTTACTTTAACCAAGTAAACTTTTTTACCATCTTCTAAACCGGTTAGTTTACCATTGATGGTAAATCCTCCGGATTGAGCAAATGCCCCAACACTGCCCATGAACAGTGAAGCCACTGTTAATACTTGAAATTTCTTCATTTAGTTTATTGATTAGATTAAATTATTACTTAGTTTTTGGCCATCAACTCAGCCACTTTTTTCTCCAATTCTTCTCCTCTTAAGTTTTTGGCAACAATAGCACCATTTTGATCTATCAAAATAGAATAAGGAATGGATTCAACATTATATTCCTTGGCCATTGGAGAACTCCAGAATTTCAGATCTGAAATATGATTCCAGTTTAGTTTATCATCAGCAATTGCCTTTTTCCATGCCTCAGCCTCTTTATCTAAAGAAACGCTTAAAATATTAAAACCTTTTGCATGATATTTCTCGTATACTTTTACCACGTTAGGATTTTCCTGACGACATGGCTGACACCAAGAAGCCCAGAAATCGATCATGGTCACTTTCCCTTTTACCTGGCTAAGCGACAATTCTTTACCCTCAGGAGTTAAGGCTTTTAATTCAGGTGCCTTTTTACCAATGGCCAATGCATCTTGTTTATCTAGTTTAAACTTAATGTATTTAGCCGTTGGAGTAGCTTTTACTTCATTGGTAAAATTATCATAGATAGGTTTAAACACCGTTGGATCATATTCCTGGTTAGTGTTTACCAACAATACCGGTCCAACCGCAGATGAAGGATTGTTTTTGGCGTAGGTTCTGATATCATTTTGCATTTGATTTTGAATAGCCATGTATTCAATTTGCAAAGCCTGCATTTGATGTTCATCAGGTTGCTGACCCATTGCCATTGCTTTTTGCTGAATTTCTTGCAGTTTATCCGTGCTCTTCTTCAAAATCGCCTCCGCTTTTTTAAACTCTTCATGCGACTTTGAGCCAGTCACATCCAGTTTAAACAAGCTATCCATATTACCTTTAATAGTAATATCAGCGTTTTCAACCATTATTTCAGATGCGCTTTGTGCACCTTCAACCACTAAAGCACAAAAATCCGGAGCAGCTAAACTACCTGTTAATGTAAACTTGCCATCTTTACTAACGGCCTTTGAAAGGGTATCAAACTTTTGAGCTTCGAAATTTTTCGCGATCAGGTATACGTTTTTATTATCAGGTAAACCTTTTATATCACCGCTGATTTTATACTCGCCACCTTTATTGCAAGCCGCAAAAGCTAATGCAGCTGCTGTTATAATTATAAACTTGTTCATTCCTTTTAATTTGAAACGCTAAAAATAGAATATTAAGTGTGAATAAGACAACCCCTGAAACTGTAAAACATTTATGACGATAAACAAAAAAACGCCTCGGTTCAGCCGAGGCGTTTTTCATCAAGTTATCTTAAGCTTATCCGATAATTATCTACCAAAAGTAAAACGGACAGATAAGGCAAAATTATCTGCATAAAATCCTTCGCCATAATGATGACCATTATGATCGTCATATCCTGTAAAGTTGATTTCTGGTTTCCAGTCAACACCAACATTAATAGGTGCTCCTGCAAATGTGTATTCCAATCCTAAAATACCATCTAAACCGAATTTAACTGCATGATCATCGTAATCATTGTGATGATAACGAAACGAACCTATGTGCGCTCCCCCACCTACAAACCAATCTAACCCAGGCTCGCTAAATGCATTTCCTTGCACTTCGTACAAACCTGTAATATCAAAACTATGATGATCAAAAGCTAAGATACCTTCAAGAGCAGCTTTAGATTTTATGAAATGTTTTAAAGTAATACCGCTTTCAGTACCAATTCTGGCACCTAATGCAGTAGTGTAACTTTGTGCTTTAACGGTAGTTGCCGCAAATAAAAGAACAATGACTGTTAACGAAAGTAATTTTTTCATTCCTGGTTTTGTTTAATTTTTAAGGCAGCAAAAGTGCCAATTATATGCCATATATGCTTAGTGAATTGGTAACAATTTTATCTAAAAGTGAAAAAATAGAATTATTAAGCAAGAAACCGCAATAACCTTTTATCTATCAACTATCTAAGTTATTACACTTTAAGCATATTTAACTTTATTACAATTCGGCTTTAATAAAACAACTAAAAAAAGAGTTGAACAAACAGTGGCAGAAGTACCAATACTGTGGAAATAGATACACAAAAAGCAACCCCGTTTAAGAATGTGGAAAGCTTAGTTTGTTTTGCTAAAAATTAAGTAGGAAACTCGCATTTTGAATTGAATCATTTACGCATGAAAATTCTTCATACCGCCGATTGGCATCTTGGAAAGCGACTGGAACGTTTTTCACGCATAGACGAACAGCGTGAAGTATTGGAGGAAATATGTCAAATAGCCAATGAACAACATGTTGATGCAGTTTTAATTGCAGGCGATCTGTTTGATACGTTCAACCCTCCTACCGAGGCCGTTGAGTTACTTTATAAAACCTTAAAACGCTTAAGCAATAATGGAAGCCGGCCAGTTATTGCAATTGCCGGCAACCATGATTCGCCTGAGCGCATTGATGCACCTGATGCTATTGCACGCGAGTGCGGAATTTTCTTTGCCGGTTACCCTGATACCGATTTGAAAAGTATTAAGCTTGATACAGGCCTTGAAATACTTAGAAGCGAAGCTGGCTTTGTGGAGCTTAAGCTTCCATCCTATTCCTATCCATTACGAATTTTATTGACGCCTTATGCCAACGAGGTTCGACTAAAAACGATGCTTTCGGCCGAAAACAATGAGGACGAATTACGCAATTTGCTTCAAAAAAGATGGCAGGACCTGGCCAACAACTATTGCGATAAGGAAGGTGTAAATGTATTGATGGCCCACTTATTCTTTATGAAAAAAGGTGAAACCCCTCCTGAAGAACCGGAAGATGAAAAGCCCATTTTACATATTGGAGGAGCGCAGGCTATCTATTCAGAAAACATCCCCTCACAGATTCAATACACAGCACTAGGGCATTTGCATCGCTATCAAACGATCGACACCCAACCTTGCCCGGTGGTGTACAGCAGCAGTCCGTTGAGTTATAGTTTCAGTGAAGCCGGACAAATTAAACAAGTTGCTATTGTAGACTTAACTCCGGGGCTACCGGCTGCAATTGAAAAAATTGCCTTAACCAAAGGAAAAGCGCTGATCAGGAAACGGTTTGAACAAGTGGACGAGGCTGTAAAATGGCTGGCTGATAACCCAAACTACCTGGTTGAGCTGACCATAGTAAGTGATGAATACCTTAAATCTGAAGACCGTAAACGACTGGAACAGGCTCACAATGGTATAGTAACGCTGATTCCCGAGATTAAATCAACGGAAAATCAAAACGAAAACACAGGTCGGTCCATTGATCTTTCGCAAGATATGGAGACGTTGTTTATTCAATACTTTAAACATCGTAAAGGCCAGGAACCGAATGATGAACTGTTAAATTTATTCAGAGAGCTAAAAGCGGAGGGCAACGAATGATTCCAGTAAAACTGACAATAAAAGGACTTTATTCTTACCAGGATGAACAGGAACAAACCATTGATTTTGCCAGGTTAACTGAAGGTCATTTATTCGGGATTTTTGGCGGTGTGGGTTCAGGAAAATCTTCTATTCTGGATGCTATTACATTTGCTATTTACGGTTCGGTGGAACGTTTAGGGCAAAGTGGCGACAATCGCTACTTCAATATGATGAACCTTAAATCAGGTTCCCTGCTTATTGATTTCGAGTTTTATAACCATGCCGGTAATCACTATCGTACTGTAGTTAGCGGCAAGCGTGGTAAAAAGCATGAAGATGTAAAAGCCTACACTCGCATAGTTTATGAATTGATCAATAATGAATGGATCGCCCAGGATATTTCGAACGGTGATGAACTAATTGGACTTAGTTACGATAATTTCAGAAGAACGATCATTATCCCTCAAGGAAAATTCCAGGAGTTTCTGGAACTCTCCACCACCGACAGAACCCGGATGCTGAAGGATATTTTCTCATTGGAAAAGTTTGAGTTTTCGGATAAAATTAATCGCTTAGCTGCTCAAAACAACAATGAAAAAGCAGGCTTAGAAGGTGAAATGAAGCAATTTGAGGGTTTAGATACAGTAAACCTTGAATTGATGAAGAATGAGATCCAATTGTTAAAGACCGAACTTGAACTGGCTAAAAAAGATCTAGAGCAGAAAGAAGCTGGTCAAAAGGAACTCAGCGACCTAAAAAATCTTCTGAATGAACTCGAACTTTCTAAACAACAACTGTCGCTTCACCAACAACAGGAACAGGTGGTTAAAGAACTGCAGCAACAATTGGAACTTTACCGGTATGCAGTTGAGAAATTTAAATCGGTTTTAGACAGAAAAAAAGAAAAACAGTCAGACTTAACACAAAAGCAAGGCAGAACAACCATTTTAAAAGCCGATCTAAGTTCAATTGAAAAGCATTTGGAAGACAAAAGCAAAGAACAAGCTGCTCTTCTTCCTGATTTTGAAAAAATTGGAACGTTTAAAGAACTGTCCCTGGATTACAAAACCGCTATTGACATTCTGTCGATTCGCAAGCAATTGATAGAGGTAAATGACGCGCTTAAAAAAGGTGAAGCATATGTTCAACAACAACAGGAAATTCAGGTAAACCATAAAGCTCATGCTGAAAAGTTAAAAGCAGAAATTACTCAAAAAAGAAAAGAGGCTCCTGATTGGGCCTTGATCAACAAACTGGGAACCTGGTTTAATCAAAAGGCAGTGTTTCAAAAAGAGGCTAGTAATGTTAAAACGGAACTGGAGCATAATCTTGCAGAACAGAAACAACATATCAGTTCGATCAATTCTTGTATTGCTGAGTTAATTCAACACGAATTTCAATTAACCAGCGATCCTTTAAAAGTGGTTTCGGGAATTGAAGAGCTTGTTCAAACTTATATTAAACAAGAAAATGAGCTCTTGCGTCTCCAGCAAGAGATCATGGTAAAATCGAAACTTGGAGAATTTGCTCAGCAACTGCATGAAGGGGTTGCTTGTCCTTTATGTGGTAGTTTAGAACACCCTTCCATTTTAAGTACCGAAGATGTTCAGGAGCATGGCAACAAGATAACCCAGCAATTAGCCTCATTAAAAACGCTTAAGGAAGCCTGTTGGAAGAGCCAAACTTCATTAGCTAAATGGGAAACTGTTCATGAAAAAAACAGCTCCACTATTACCAAGCTACAACAACGCCTTAATGAAGCTGAACAAGCATTAAAGCAATGGAACCAAGGTTTTTCTTTTGAAGGTTTTTCTATTAATGATGAAGAAAAAGTGCGTTCATTGGCTATTTCGGCAGAAAGCATCAATCAACTACTTCGCGATCTGGAAGTTCAGAAAGAGAAAGCCGATGAAGAAGTAAGCAAGGCGGATCAATATCTTTTACGAGCCAAGGAAAAAATAACGGATTATCAAAATAAATTAAGCGCATTACAGGCCAGAAACGCGGAAAAAGAGCTCCTGTTAAAGCATTTAAAAGCTGACCAGCTGACTCAATCAGAAGTTGAACTGAAAAACTTTTCCGATAAATATGAATTGAAAGCCAGAACCGTTGAAACGGAAATGGAAAAGCTGAAACAGGAATTGCAGCAACTGGAACAGCAAAAAGCAAGTATTTCGGGACAGCTGAAGGCATTAACGCAGGAATTGGAAATGGCTCAATCGCAACTTAAAGCAATAGATGTTGAGCTTAACCAGGCCATTGAATCATCGAGCTTTAGCAGTTTAACAGATGTGGAATCTGTTTTAAACAATCCACTTAATGTGGCGGCCATTCAAACTCAGATAAATGAATACAATGAAAGGCGCGCTTCGCTGTTAAGCATTATTCAACGGTTGGAAGATCAAAGCAAAAACAAAGCTTTTGACGCTGCTGTGTATGAAAGCCTGCTCAATGAAATACAATCGCTTAAGGTGCTGTATCAAAATAAAAACGACCATTTGGTACGTTTATCAGCACTTCTTGTTCAGCATGAAAACGATTTAAAGAAAAAAGAAGCATTGCAGCTAAGACTGAACTTATTGCAAAAAAGAGCCGAAAACTTAAGCACTCTTTCAGGTTTATTCAGGGGTAGCGGTTTTGTTAATTATGTTTCATCCATTTATATGCAGCAGTTATGCAAAGCGGCAAATGACCGTTTTCATAAGCTCACGCGACAGCAACTGCAACTTGAGGTTGATGAACAAAACAATTTCCATGTTCGCGACTTGCTCAATGATGGCCGCATGCGATTGGTAAAAACTCTTTCGGGGGGACAAAAATTCCAGGCTTCTCTTTGCTTAGCGCTTGCATTGGCCGAAAGTGTGCAGCATTTCAACAAATCGGAACAAAGCTTCTTCTTCCTTGATGAAGGATTTGGTTCACTCGATAAAGATTCATTGCAGGTAGTTTTTGAAGCATTGAAATCATTAAGAAAAGAGAACCGCATAGTTGGCTTGATCTCGCACGTTGAAGAATTGCAGCAGGAAATTGACACCCATGTGCGTATTGTAAACGATCCTGAAAAAGGAAGCCGCATTTTTGCAAGCTGGGAATGAAGGTAGTTGGCAGTTGACAGTTGACAGTCCTCAGTCGGCAGTTGGCAGTTAGCAGTTAGCAGTACTCAGTCGACAGTCAGCAGTCGGTAGTCAGCCTGAGCGCAGTCGAAGGCAGTAGGCAGTCAGCAGTGGGCAGTCTTTCGTTTGCAGTCGACAGTAAGCAATTCACAGTTTGTTGCCAGACTGAGGCAGTCGAAGCGCATTAGACGCATACTAGACGCATAGTCGACGCGCAGTTGGCATTCGGTGATTTGCAGTCGCTATTTTGCAGTTTGCTGTTGCCTGTAAGCAGTGGTGGTCGATTGTCCCCCTGAGCGGAGTCAAAGCCTATTGCAACAGGCCTTCGACTTCGCTCAGGCTGACAGAAAAGTAGAAGTCAGAAGTTAAAAGTTAGAAGTACAAAGTGCCGCTGGCTTTTGTCACTCTGAGCGCAGTCGAAGGCAGTAAGCAGTCAGCAGCCGGTAGTCAGCCTGAGCGCAGTCGAAGGCAGTTTGCAGTCGGCAGTAAGCAATTCACAGTTTGTTGTCGGACTGAGGCAGTCGAAGCGCATTAGACGTATACTAGACGCATACTAGACGTATACTAGACGTATACTAGACGTATACTAGGCGTATAGTCGACGCGCAGTTGGCATTCGGTGATTTGCAGTCGCTATTTTGCAGTTTGCTGTTGCCTGTAAGCAGTGGTGGTCGATAGTCCCCATGAGCGGAGTCGCAGCCTATTGCAACAGGCCTTCGACTTCGCTCAGGCTGACAGAAAAGTAGAAGTCAGAAGTACAAGATTAAAAAATGCATAGTACATTCCAAAGTCAGAAGTTAAAAGTTAGAAGTACAAAGTGCCTCTGGCTTGTGTCAGCCTGAGCAGGGTCGAAGGGTGTTTCGACTACGCTCAACATGACACAAGTTTGTTATTTTAAACGGCAGCCGTTTCAGCCGCTCTTACCACCGCTTTAACAGCTTCTTCTGGTGTTGCTGGTTTATAGTTAAAGTACTTTTCAAACTTGGAGCTATTGAACACATAGGGCCTGTCGTATTGATACTGCATTTCTTTAAACTCTTTCATTTTCGGCATAAAAAACCCTAAGATTCCTAACATCCAGCCCGGCATTACTGAAACTTTAGCTTTTACATTTAATTCTTTGGCAAACAATTCTACCCATTGAGTTCCGGTTAGCTGGTTGGAAGAGGTTGGTAAATGCCATGCCTGGTTAAATGCAGTAAGGGTATTGCCAAGCATTTCGGTGCCTTTAGCGGCATCAGCAACTGCAGTAAAGGAATGCACGATGTTACTATTCGCGAACCAATAGGCCGACTTGCCACTTTTTAAATTTTTATAAACCATTTCATAAGGAACACTGTTTTTTGTGCCCATAAAATCGGCGGAACGGGCAATTAAGGCGTTGAGTCTTCCGGCTTTCACTTCATCAAGCAACATGCCTGCGATCTGGGCCCTCACCTCCCCTTTTTTACTGGTTGGACGAACAGGTGTTTCTTCAGTCATATCATAAAGAAACTCCCTGTCATACATATATATGTTGTCAAAAAACACCAGCCTTGAATTATGCTTTTCACAGGCCTTAATAACATTTGACATTAACGCCGGCCATTTTTCACGCCAAACGTCAACTTTATACTCCAAGCCAACAACGAGGTAAACAATTGATGATCCTTCGATTGCCTTATCAACCTGTTGTGCATCGGTAAGATCGGCAGGAAATAACTGATCGGTATCGTTCACTTTTTGGGGATTCCGGCTAACTAATCGAATTTGATTGGTATAGCTTTTTAATTCCCTGGCCAATTCAGTTCCAATTGCTCCTCCGGCTCCGAGTATTGTTTGTAATGTCATAGTAATGTGTGCTAGTGTTTTTTGTTGATATAAAATTAGGCAGGGAAAAAGCAAAACAGAACCCTGAAAAGGCAGACGAACCCATTCAGTCGGTAAATAGAATGAAACTATCGGTGAACGGAAATTTAAGTGCTATTAGCTATTGTTTTGAGGTGTTTTATAAGGAGTTAAGCGGGGCAACCATCTTGGAACATTTGATTTGTACCGACGGTATTCCTCCCCGAAACGTTTATAAAGATCAGATTCTTCTTTTAAAATGAAATAAACCGTATTGATCATAAAGAATAGCACCGCCCAGTAGCCAATGGATAAGGAATGAGTGATAAGCGATTCTCCGATAAGAATAAAAAACACACCTGTGATCATTGGATTGCGGCAATAACGGTAAGGCCCCGCGACAATCAGTTTTTGGGTGGGTTGCCAGGGAGCCAGCGTTCCTTTACCCAAATGTTTAAATAGAAAAACCGTGTAAACAAAAATGCCTAATCCAAGCAGAAGGATAATTCCTCCTGCAAGATCAATGTAAATATTATTGGTTAAAAAGAGTTTTGAGGGGCTGTAGATCAGCCATGGGACTATTACCGTCATAGTGAATGGCAAGATCAACACATCGCGTAGGTGAGCAAATAAACCTGGAGAATGACTCATTGCATCTCTTTTTCTCTAAAGATACGCTAGGATTTGCTGTCTGGCCCCGAAATAGGCTTACACAATACGTAAATAAATAAAAGGACCCGACACCGTTCACATTTTACTTTTATTAAACTCATGCATAAATGAATACCTAAAGCTAATTTGAATTTTAGAAGCGGAGGTTTTCCAGCCATCGTTAAAATTTTCACGTTGGATCCACTGGAATTCGATGCCTGCGGTAAGATTAGGTATAGGGTAATACAATAAATTGGTGCTGGCATAGCGGCCTATGTGAAAGGCATCCTCTTTTTGCCCATCGGTATTGTCGATAGTTATAGCAGAAAAACCAATAATACTACTGAACCTTTCATTCCATTGGTGATTGAGGTATGCAGAGTAACTAAACAGCGGCAAAGCAACTCCTTTAAAAGGGGCATTAACATTATCAAAATCATTTTTAACACCCACATCCTCGGGAGCATCATTCATATAATTCTCGATACCTTGCCCAATGATTACCCCTCCAAGAAACATACTTTTCTGCCCTAATTTAAGATTGGTAGTTAGGTTAAGTCCCCATCCTATAGCAGAACCACTGAAATCATAGGGTTGAGCACCCTGATCCTCCCAGGCCATTCTACGAACCAAGCCTGCTAACTCTGCATAGCCCCAGTTGCGAGTCATGCGAAATTCGGCAGACAGGTCAGGCAACTGAAATTTTGGCTTCACATCCTGGAGTTCAATCCTATCGCGGTAAATCCCCTGGTCGGCACTTCCTCCCGGCCGCTCAAAAGCAATAGCAAATCTGTTTGCACCGTTAAGAGGAGTAAAACGTAATTGGATATTTCTGAAAAATGACAAACCTGAAGGCCCCCAGTATTCAATTGCATTAGGATATAAGCCTAAATCGCAAAACAAACTCCAGTCCTGGCCAAATTCCAACTTACCAATCTCCACATAAGCATATGATAAGTGAAATGCCGTTCTGCCTACATCTTTTCCCACCCCAATTAAGTCAAATGCGAAACGGCTCCTAAGTTTACCCAAGGGAGTTGGCATATACGTTCTAAAATCCAAGCTCGACTGGCGAACACCAAAAAAAACATTGCCGTCGGTACCATATTGATTTTTAAATGCAGGCAATTGTGTAGGGCGCATAACATCGAACCAATCAGGATTGACCTGGTTAAAGTTATATCCCATGTCAGCCATTATCTGTCCTCCAATCACAAATACAGGTTTCTCTTCCTCCTGAGCAAACAGGTTGAGATAAATAAGATTTATAAGAAGAACAAGGCAATACTTTCTCATAACCTTAACCCTCTGTTTTTTAACACTTTAAAAGTTAGTGTTTTTTTACTTAGGGCACAACAAGGCGATCAATGATTGATAGGTATTATGATGATTTTGCCAAAAAGTTTGAATAAAACCGTACAAGTAAAAATGCCTAAGCCAAAAGGTTTTACTCAAAGAGTATTGGGTTGATGAATAATGATTCAGCATTGGTGTAATTGGCCGGTCGGAGACCTCTGTTTTATTTACGGTCTGAAGTGACGCTTCGCTGAACACTTCAGACAACAAAGGGATAGGTATTATGGATTTTATACTTAAGAGAAAAGAATAAGGGGGATGGTTAATCGTTCGCCGATTGGCTGTGATGGCCTGGTTCAAAAAAGTACATTAAAAGCTGGCTAATGCATCTTGCCGGTCAGAGACCTCTGTTTTATTTTAACCTTTAAGTGACCGCTGCGCGAACACTTAAAGGAACACGGGCAGGCTTTTTTAGTCATCATCTTCCTTTAATTCAGTACAAATTAATCTATATGCGGAATAATATTCAATCTCGTTATATATATTCGATTCCATATGCTTCAGCTCATTAATAACTATTTGATTATCTGCACATTTTATTCTTAAACAACCTCCAAAATGATTAAAGTCCATTGGATTTCTTTTTGTTGCTATTTTTCCAAGTTCATAATGATACGTTACAGGTCTTTCTATATCTTCAAATGGAGTTCTTCCTGATGTATCAATAAATTCTATGTTATTTATGTCGAATATTGGTCTTTCAGTTTCAGATACTTCAAATACTTTTTTAGGCTCAAAAAGTGTAATTGCATATTCTTTTTTTTCATTAAGAGAACTTTTTAAATCACAGTAAAATTTATCAATTAAGTTTTGATATCTTCTATGTTCATCTTTTCGAGCGTAAATATTTAGTAAAGATTCTTTATCATATATGAAATCATATTTAAAAATTGATTCATAAAAAACAGACATAATATTAAGGATTTCCTTAAAGCTTTTTGTGCCAATTAACACTTCTAAATTCTCTATTTTCTTTACAAAACTTAATAGAATACTTTTTAGTTTATTCAGGATTTTATCAAAATATTTGTCCAAAAAAAATTTATGTCTTAAGATGATATCAGACACAGCAAATTCCATCGATTCAAATTTGTAATTATTGTCTTTATGATATCTTAAATAAACAATCTTATCACTTCCTCCATTATAACCAAATAAGCAAGAAGAAATGAATTCTCCTTTAATTTTTCTAATTGGATGACCAACTAATTCATTTCTTATTTCACGGTTTATCGAATAGTTAGAATCTTTTTTTAAAACTCCTTTATCTATTCCACATTTAAAGATTATCAACAGCTCTTCTATAAAGTCTTGTTGGACATAAATACTCTGTAAAAGGCTTATTTGGTTAGAGAACTTGTCTGAATATGATTTGGATTCTCTATTGTTAAATATTATGTCAAAAGTGTCTTGAAAGTATCCTAATATATCGCCTAAATAATTTGTTCTTACTTCTGGTGTAAAATTAATTTTGTGCTTGCAAAAAGCATATTCCAAAATGAAATGATTCCAAATGTCTTCTATTTGGTCGAGTTTATATTTTACGTCTTCTTCCATTTTTTTAAGCTTGCACATAACGGTTTAGGGCTTTGCGTTCGGTCGGATTTCAGAGCACAAAGTTTCAATTTATTACTAAAATTCATTAGAAGCACAAAACTCCATGTTTGCACGTCAGCCCACCTGATGCAAAACCCGTGTTACCTGCTGTGCGCCTCACCCAGTTGAGTTGTCTAACAGTTTAATGTCGGATTTTTTGAATTAGGAATCGGTGTCTTGTTATTTATATACCAGTCAATAATTCTGTCCCTTAGCCTATCGTAAAGATCGTCCTCCGTATAAGGTTGGTCCTCGATTGAAATTGAGTCAAGGTCTTGATTTATTTGCTTTATTGTGGCTTTGTCGAATAACTTTTCGTCATTGAGATATTTTCTAATGAATGAAATAAATATTACATGACAGTCTTCATTAAAATTTATATTTCCGTTTCGTTGAGCCTCGTCTGCGAGTTTTTCTATTGCTCGTAAAAGTTCGCCTTGAACCGTTTCCGCCTGTCCAGATTTTGGAACATAGGTTTTCCAGATAAATTTGCCTGCTTCAAGATATTCTTCGGTCGTCATTTTTTTATGTCCGTTGTCGCAACTAAAAATTAGAAGCGGAATTATTAAATAAGCGAATAATTTCATTTGTCAAGTCGTCTTAGTGGAATTTGCAAGTTGCACATCGCCCGGACTTGCGTTCAAACGAGTATTAGCTGCTGTAATTATTTCATTGTTTGCTCTATCCATTCTGTTTTTCCATCGTTAAACTCACAGATTGTGAATTTATTTTTTGATGTCTTTTTTACTAATTTTTCAAATTGAATAGTTGTTGGATCTTGTGTTTGAATGTCAAATGTTGATGTGCCTATTTCATTCCAAGAGTTATTTTTTAAACTATAAATCCTTAATGATTTGTATCTGCTAACACAAGTTGAATAAAAAATACCAATTTCTTTAATGCCGTCTTCATCAATGTCGTCCACAACAAATAAGTTGTCAGGTTGGCAACAGTATGAATCAGTAAAAAGTCTTGGCAAGGATTTATCAAAAAAACAATACGACTCTCCTTCGTCACAATAATTAAATGGTGGAATTACGAAAACACTATCAATTATCTTGTTTCCATTAATGTCTACAAGACCTTTAATGCCTTCAAATTCGCTTTTAAGCAGGGTATCTGGGTAAACAATAATACCACATGTGTCGGGTTGATATCTAATTACATAGTTCTTGATTAGGTCTCTTTTCCCATGTAAAAGAGTGTCGGCAAAAAAAACCAGGTTTTTTTCCAGCTCTATTTTCAAACTGTCGGTTTTAATCGTCAGCTCATTTGATTTTAAGGAGTCTGATTTATCCTCTCTTTTATTATTAGCCCCTTCATTACACGAGCACAGGAATGTTGTTAATAAAACTAATAGCGAAATATATTTGTTCATAGTTTGATTTCTTGGTATTATAGCAGCTAACGTTTTGGCGCTTGCCGAAAGCGCGGTGAAAATACCTGCGTCTTTATCAGCCGTGATGTAAAAATATTAATTAAGTTTTCAGTTCAAAATTGCTCCTCCACCGCGTTTGCGGCAAGCGGCTGTTACAAGCAGTTTTTATTTTGTAATTTATTTGTACCCAAAAACCATCAGCTTTTCTGGAGTATATTCGATTTCCAATTGTCCAATTTGCTCCAGCAGATTTTTAATTTTCAATAAATCTTGTGTTTGTCTTTCGGTTATTTGATACGGAAATTCAATCCACTCAATTGCTTTAAAAGTTGACGGTCCTCCAACCATAATATCATTAATGCCTTTGCTGTAAAATGTTTCGTCAAACTTTTCAAGAGCCGGAATTTTTATTTCTCTCAATATATTGTCCAGCACATCTTTGACAAGGCACTTGTTAATTAAGTCACAGTTTTCAGACAACTTTTTGAACAATTTTGACCACTTAGCATTGTTCATGAATCTAGTTGAAAAATCTGCTATTCTAAGGTCTAGTTTCTGTTGATATTTTTCGGGATCGAGCGTCATTTAAAATTGCTTGTAACTTGTTTTTACATACACCCCGAGTGCATGTATATTTCATATGTCTTTATGTTTGTTTATTTAAATGGTAAACCGTTATAGGTTCTCAGTGCTCTAAAATAGCTATTTCAGTTTTCTATCCAAATCGTCCCTGCTTATTTAGTTATTCATGAGTTGTTCCACCTTCCGGCTTGGCGCAAAATATCAGCTTTTTGTCGTCATCTGTTAACCGATTAAAATGCCGCTTCCTCCATTTTTGTTAAAAAAATAATATGAAAAACTTTTTTGAATATCGCTTTGCAATTGGCGCAATTAGCATTGTAGCCGGGTTGCTTTCACTAGGCTGCCTGCTAGTTGGGGTGTTGGCAGTAAATTATCATTTTGAAGCATTCTCCGATCCTTCCCTCACCATTAAGTATGCAACTAATATGCAACTGGTAAAATGGTTCAATTTGCTAGATATGCTGGGTTATTACCTTTTGCTGCTACCCTTGATCTTCTATTTCCATCAGCAATACAGGTATAGAACACCATGGTCACCGCTCATCACTTTTTCGGGTTGCGCCTATGTACTTACAGGCGCAATTGGCGCAGCTATTCTTGCCGCGGTTTGGCCTAGTTTATTAACTGATCATGCATCGGCTAACCCTGAAAACAAAATGATGATCACTCAGCTGTTCAAAGCTATTACAACCATGGTTACTGTGGGTATGTGGAACATTTTGGAAGTTCTATTTGCAGCTGTATGGTGGATGGGTTTAGGCAAACTGATCTACAGCGAAAACAAGAGCCTGGGAGTACTAACGTTTATTGCTGGATTAAGTACTTTATCGGATGCATTGGGTAATATGTTTAACCTAACTCTGCTATCCGATGCAGGCCTGAACCTTTACCTGATACTTGGAATTATATGGCCAATCATCATTGGGATATTCCTTCTAAAAAAATCGATGAAACAACCTTCTGATACTCTTCACCCTACTTTACCATATGCTACCCATGAAACTGCTTAAGAAATTATTGAAGTGGTCAAAGATCACTATTATCTCCCTATTGCTGGTGCTCGCAATCGCCTATCTTGTTATCTATAATTTGAGTCAACAACGGATTCAAAAGACATATTCGTACACTGATGCAGCGATCAGTATTCCCAGCGATTCTTTATCGATAGCAAAAGGAGAACATCTATATAAAATCAGAAGCTGCCAGGATTGTCATGGCGAAAAGGGCGAAGGTAGCCTGTTTATGGATGATAAAATGCTCATACAACTTACAGCACCTAACTTAACGAAAGGCAATGGCGAAATTGCAGCTTTTAAAACGACCGACTGGCTGCGTGTGCTTAGGCATGGTGTAGACAAAAACGGCAGGTCATTATTTATGATGCCATCTCATGAGATCAACACCCTCACCAATGAAGACCTGGCCAACCTGATCGCTTATTGCAAGCAACTGGCTCCTGTTGCCAATCTGCAAGAAAAACTTCATTCGATAGGCCCCATAGGACGGCTGTTAATGGTCATCAACCAGGTTACCGTACTACCTGCAGAAAAGATCGATCACCGTGCCATCCATACAGAAAAGCTGAAAGAAAAAACGGGCGTAGCTTATGGGCAATATTTGTCTTCTGGCTGCCAAGGCTGTCACCGGCCCGACATGAAAGGAGGAGGCCCTTTGGCGCCTGGTTTTCCGCCAGTACCCAATATTACCGGCGATGGAAATGTAGGAAACTGGAACGAGCAGTCATTCATCGCCACCATTAGAAATGGAAAAACACCTGAGGGAAAAGAATTGAATAATAATTATATGCCCTGGAAATCAATTGGCCATTTTACTGACGAAGAGCTTAAATCTATTTTCATGTACCTGCAGCAAATTCGGGAAAAGCATTAATGCCATTAAATTAATGCTTTTCGATAAGCGTTAGGTGATGTGCCAGTCCATTCGCGAAAGGCCCTTTGAAAGGTACTTGGTTCAGTATAACCCAGCTTATAGGAAATTTGAGCAATTGTAAGTTTTTCGCTGCGCAACAAGCTACAGGCCAGCTCATGCTTAATGTTATCGCTCAATACCCTGAAGCTGGTGTTTTCTATTTTTAGTTTACGCTGCAATGTTCGGGGTGTTAAGCGCAGATGTGCTGCTATTTCTTCCAACTGCGGAAACGTATAATTAAAATGCTTAAGAATGCTTTGTCTCACCTCAGCACTAAAATCAGCCACACTCCTCTCTTTATCCATCTCTTTTTCCAACAATGCTTTGAACACCTCATTCAGCTCTTTATTATAGCCAATAACAGTTGTTTTCATATCTGCCATGGAAAACACCATGCAATTGCATGTTTCATTGAAGGTGGGCCGACACTTGAATAGCTGCTCATGCAAACTTGTATCACTGACCCTTGAATATCGGTACATCACCTTTTTCAACGAAAACAGCTTGCCTGTTAAGAGATACAACACATGCAGCGTTCCGGCATAGGCCATATCCACACTATGTCTTGCAGTTTCGGGCGAGATATCGTTCCATACCTGCAAGGGCTCACAATAATAATACAGATCCTGGTCCTTCACTTCAATATAGAAATTGTACAAGCGGGTAAAAGCCGCCGTGAATTGCTGCAGGCTTTCAAGCGCCGTTAAAACATCTTTACTGGTCTGCATTAAATGACCCGTAATGCCCAGTACCACTGAAGTTGTTTTTTTGCCAATTTCCAGCCCCATGTTCCTTTTCCCTGAAATGGTCAATGCCGCTTCCATAATTGCACAGTTTTGTTCCAGGGACAGCCTGTAGCCGGCATCTTCCAGTTCTTGGGGAGTAATTCCACCGGCCCAGCAAATGCTTTCGATCTGCGCAGTGCTAGCTTCGGTTCCTAAAACAATATTTCTGATAATGGGCATACTTACCCAAAAGTCTGTGGACATATAAAAAACAGTTGAATTGGAAACAATTTCCTTGTTGCATTAACAAGAGACCAGATTCCTAAGATAATGACTGAGTAGGCAAATAACAACAAAGGTCAACTTTTAACGTTTTCGGCTTTCCGAAGGGGCGATGAAAAGGTCTCATAGTGATTGTTGTTGAATTAGATTAATATTGATCGACTTGATCGAACGAAATTCAAACTAAAGCTCAATAATCCAATCAATAGGCAGTGGAATGAGATCTAACTCGATAATTTCTGTCTGAACTTCGATGTGAATTAATGGATTATTGCCGAATGAAAGCTTAATGCCAAGATTATGGTTTATTCTCTTAATGATTGATTCTATCGTCTCTGAGCTTTTATCTAAAAGATTCTTTATTACAATGTCACTTTCATTTTGACTAAAACAACTAATGTAAAATTTGGGAGTGTTGTTATGATATATAATCCATTCTCCATAAGCACTGTCTGGAAGTTCTATTATTTTTCGAAATCCACAAAAAGTTAAGTAGGTGACTTGTCTATATTTCATTCAAATTGCAAAGTTTCAATTTATTACTAAAGTTCATTAGAAGCACTCAACTCCAAGTATATGCACATGTTAGCAACCACTTTATAATTTCAAACCGTATTTAATTGTTATTTAATACTTTAAAGAATTTCATATTATACTCAATCGTTTCTCCAACTTTCAAATCCTTTCCATTTAGAACGATATTATCGTAATTACAATCTTTGCAATCGATAACTCTGCATACTAAATTATATCCACCATTGCGCTTATTTTTATCAGTGATTACTCCTCTGATAATGCAATTAAAAACCTCACCATCTACACCATTTGAATATAAATGCAAAGTTGTTCTGTCAGTACCATCATCTCTCCAAGACCCAGAATACGGAATCCTAATAGTATCACCTAAAGCAAGTCTATTAAACGTTCCTTTGATTTGTTTACTTTTTGATTTATAAACTTTACTAATGCTATCAAGGACGGGTTTACTTGGTTTATCTGCTTTAAAAACTCTTTCGTAACAAATAGTGTTAGTTGCAAAGAGTCCTTCTTTTACAGCATCTGAATGTAAGCCGGGTAATTCATCAAAACTTTTCTTACGAATTTTATCTATTTTTTTAAAGGACATAAAATCGTAAGTTCCCCTATAAAGCATTACAACCTCAATTGTATCACAATCTTTCCTCAATTTAATTTCAGTCCATTCCATACCTATATAACCAAACAGCAATCTGTCAATTTCTTGTGGAATGTTAATTTTAAAACGACCATCTATATCTGTTTTCCCAAGGAGTACAGTATCAGAGTTTTTAATTTCTAACCTTGGTAATGGTCCTAAATTTTCAGAAATCACTCGTCCAATTATAGTTCGGGATTGCCCTTTAAGGCTTAGAGTAGTTGAAAAGAAGAAAACAATAATAAAATATATGCTTACCCTCATAGTTCTGTTTTTTTAGTGTTGCACCTAATGTTAAAACTTACCACTGGAAGCTTCACTTCTATTCCAAGGATAATCAATGGAAAAAGTAGCGAAACATATAGTTTAGTTCCATTTCCTTCTTCTCTCAATTTTAAAAGTCTTAAAACAAAGGCCCCGAGTGTACCAAGTAATAAAAATGGAGCAACAATTATCACAAGACAAATCATTCCTTCAAATCCGGTCACAAAACTTAACACGAAAAAAGTAAATGTTATTATCCAAGGTAAAAGCAAATAAGACTTATATGCTTTTAGTTGTTCTTTGGTTGAAAACAGAACTGGAATTGCACCTAAAATTATAGGCAACATGAAAATATATGCTATTGAAACATTTTCGTGGTAATGTGTCACCAATAGCATTGACAGAAATGCATAAGCAACTCCTGCTGTTAGTCCGATTAGTAATGTTTTAAGTCTTGAATTTTTCATTCTGTTTTGTCATTTGGTAGCAGTCTTGCAAAATTACCTCTAATGGTTTCGGGGTTGACAAATTCGCGGTAAAAACACCTGCGTCAATTTCTCCGCTGTGTTGTATTTTGTTAATTAGGTTTTCAGTTCAAAATTGCAAGTCCACAGCATTTGCCAGGAAGCAACTATTAGGTGGCTTATTCATCAGTTGGAACGTTTATGCAGTTGCGGGAATAGAAGGGTTTAAAATGGAGCGTAGCGGAATGTTAAACCCGACCTGCCGCAAATTGTCCCACATGACCGAACTACATTTGAAACACAAACTACAATTTAACACCGTACCCCGCAATTGCATAAACATTTTGTTAGCGCGCGTTTATTTTCTCTTCCTTGGTAACTTGGTCGGATTTACAATTCCTCTTATTCGAAGCCAATTGTAGTTTCTTCCAACCTGTCCAGATTTCATGAATTCTTTTATTGACCAAAGTGTCCAATATCTGAACTCATTATCGTTCCACAACGCTTTTATGTACTTTTTGTCCTCTTTGTCAACCCATTTGTCAAGGCCATTTTTTACGTTGTATATAAATCTGCAATAGGGGTCAAGTTTGTAATGTCCAACTTCGACACCATGTCCGTGAGGGACAGAGGGCCTCGGGTCAGCATCGAGCTCGTGAAACACCCAATTGCAATGCTTTCCTTTGGTTGTCGTCTTGTAGAGATAGAGTAGATTATTTTTTGAGTCTTTAGTCATCTCCCTTTTTCCAATTTGTCCGTCAATTAGATTCCCAACCTCATTGTCACCTTCGTTCTCCTGTCCTTTGTAAAATTCTTCAACGATATAATTTGGAATGAAATCACCTATAACATTTTTGTCAACGTCAAGTAGGTCGTAAAGTGAAATTTGGCGGAATTGATAAGTCTCAATGTCAATGAGTCCGTAGTCAAATGACAAGTCACAAGAAAATATAAAGTCGTCTATTGCTCTACTCGTCATAATAAATGCGCGCTAACGTTTTGGGCTTGCCGAAGGCGCGGTGAAAATACCTGCGTCTAAGTCAGCCGTGGCGTAAATTTATTAATTAAGTTTTCAGTTCAAAATTGCACGTCCACCGCGTTTGCGGCAAGCGGATGTTATAGGGCGTTTTTTGTTACCACCATCCAAACCGTCAATTTTGAATAAAACTTTCATAAAACCAATAAATTAAACAACCAATTGCTGCTAATCTTATGATAACACTCAATGGTGAGTGCTTTATTTGGCCCTTTTCAAGTGTCAATTGTAAAACCTGTTGGTTTGTCCACTCAGGATTTAGTTGCATACCGAATTGATAGTTTTTACCCTCTTTGGTCTGGATCTTTAATACTTGCCCTCCCCCTAATAACGAGTTTATTTTTAGAAGCTGTATTGATATAATGTTATCAAGCAAAATTGTCCATTTACCACAAACTATTTTTTTATTTGTCAACATTATTACTGCACGTTGTGAGATCATCCAGTCAAGTCCATGTTGAATGTCCTGGTTGGAAGTTGTCATAATACCTTTACAGGCATCTGCTGCGAAAACTTTTTCAGTCGGATTGTCTAGTTGATATTTTCGTCTTACTCGTCTTGTTCCATAAATTAGGTCAACAAGTCCTTTCAATAGTTGATTTATCATTGTCGTTGTATCGTCCTTTAAAATGCCCTATAACGAGTCGCTATACGCAACTCCTTGTTTGTTTTTAATTATAGTTGCGTATATATTTCATATAGACGTCGCTATTTTTAGTGACCGAATATAATAAATGAATTGATTAAAAATCAAGTTAATCCCTAACCCAGGCCGGTGGTGTATGAAAATTTCGGTTTTAAACAAAGTCCCTCCCCTTACTCCAACATTGTTTCTCGCACCGATTTGTCGAACTCCCGGATAATATTCTCCGGCAGAACAGCTAGTTTCTTCCATTGCTTATCACCTGTAACGCCTGCCTTGTTATAATCAAACGGTATAAACCCTATTTGTTGAATGACAGAAGGGTTGTGAATAGTAAAATCATATTTCTCAGGGTCTTTAAAGCCAGGATTTTGGAATAGGCTGTTTTTGTCCTTGCCGCTGGTTTGTTGCCATTGTTTAAAGGATAAGGTATCATTGGTTTTATTGCCATACTTTACAGAGGAAATCATAAACAGGCTTTTTTTGTTGTTGCTATTCCAATAACAATTACTGTCAATGTTTATAATTCCCTGTTGCCAGCGACCTTCAAGAAACCGTTCCCCATCAGCCAACAATATATTATGCTTGAATTCAAAACTCTGATGGTCTTCGGCCCTTGTAAACTGCGCCAGGAACTTTTTACTGAAGGCAATGATATTATTATTGATAATGTTATTTTTTCCGAAATGCTGGTGAAAGCCACCGGTTTTGGTATGATACACCAGGTTATTTTCCATACGAATACTTGAAGAGCCTTCATCAGTATATAATCCCCAGCCACCATAACCATAAGAATACACATCATGGACGACATTGTGGCTTATTTCCGTGCCGGGAGAAACACCAAGCGTATATATTCCCGCCATATCGCTAAGAATTGCCCAACCTATATGATGAACATGATTATACAGCACTTTATTGTTAATTGAAGGACTGAACGCATAACCCCAAACCCATCCAACGGATATGCCAGTATATCCAAAGTCAGCAATGTCGTTGTGGACAATATTGTTATTGGCAGAATGTGTAATATGCACACCCACGGCATGCGGATAGTTTTTCCCTCCCGAATGAATAATACAGTTTTCAATATTGATGTTTGAAGTAAGTGTTAATGTATCCTTTGGAAGTTCCATAGGCCCAATACGAACGCCACCTGCACCCAAATCATTGACATAACACTTACTCATGGTACAATACTTTGTATTTTTTTTGAACCAAATGGCGTATTGCCCGGTATGCATAATGCTGCAATTTTCGAAGCGAATATTTTCCGCATCATTTAGCACAATAGCCGCATCAACTGCCGCAGCAGCCTGACCATATTTAGAGGCTGTGAATGGTTTATTCGCATAACAAAATGAAATACCCTGAAAAAAAACATTGTTTACCACGTTTTCACTATCACCTTCAATAAGTAATAATTTTTCCACCACGGGTACTATGGCTTCTACTTTCTTTTTGCCGGTATCCTCAGGAATATAATTCACCCTATTGTTTTCATCGATTACCCATTCATTTTTTAAGTCCAGTGCATTGGCAACGTTTTCCAAAAAGAAAAGCGATGTTTCATCAATCTTGTTATAGGGTGGCAGGCCCTGACCGGTGGAGTAAAAGCCAGAGCTGGTAGTACTCAATGAATCAATGTTACGGCTCGTAACGATCCACTTATGATATACGTTGAATCGTACATTCTTTAATTTCTCAGGAGAAAGTTTTTTTAGTTCGGTATAGGTTTCTGCTGGAATTTCATAGTATTGAACAGAAGTAGTTTCGTGCCAGGGTAAATCTGATGTCTTTTTTTCAGAAGTCTTTTTAAATTTCAAGAAACCAATATTAGGCCTCCTTGCCCGAACAGCCCTTTTGCCATCGATATAAAGATCCTGCAACATTCCTTCTTTCCCTTTTAAAAGAGAAGAAAGATCAGCCGACAGGATTCCATCTCCCGTCATTGTAATCCTTTTCCCTCCGCTAATAATGGGCCGGGCATTGATTTCGGCCTTAAAGATGATTTTTAAATCTTTTGAACCTCCGTTTTCTGGCGTGATACGAATGGGTTCGCTTAATTCATAAGTGCCATTTTTTAATATGATAGAGATACTTCCTTTTTGATTCTCCTTTTTCAGTTGTGGCAACATGGAAATCACTTGTTGAAGAGAAGCCGGCGATTGTTTGGTTCCGTTTCCCTTTCCTTTTGGAATCACATATAGCGTAATATCTGCTGCGTTCGCAAAATGAATAAAAGCATTAAAAAAAGTGATGACTAACAGCAATCGTTTGTTCATGTGGTTTTATGTATCAGTATAGTTGTTTGATTATTGTGGGTTGCTTTTGAGTGTGTGATCTGGATAGGATAAATAAACCAACTATTATCGTGCAGAGCAATGGACTATCTAACGGTTATTAGAATGATTGCAAGAGTTGGAAAGCTAATGAACATCATTACTGAACTACCAAAATCCCATGGTCCAGGCTATCAACCAATAATCGGTACTATTTACGAGTAAGAAGAATATGATCGAAATTAAGAGTATTGATTTTTACGCATTTTCGGTTGTTAAAATTTGTACACATAAGGTTTGGTTATTTGCAGTGGCTGGCTTTTGAAAACGTCATTGTCAACGTGACCAAACATAATTTAAAAACTAAACTACCAATTTACACCGACCCTCGCCATTGCAAACAGCTATTGTTGGCGGCCGTTAATTATTCTCCGCTTGGTTTTTTATTGCTCTCAATATCTCTTTCCTAATCCAAGAACTAAATGGTTGAATGATTGTCCAGTATATTTTAAACTTCTTTTTTGTCTTAGTTGTCGGGCAAAATATCCTTGTCTCCGTATTTAATCTGGTTTTAAGATCATTACTTTCCGTCAGTTCAAAATTCCAGGTTGCTTTTGCAAACGTTGAATCGTCAAAGTTTATGAATTCCTCTGGTTTAAATTTTTTCAGTCGACCCGTTGGAGTCCAAAATTGTCCTATGAGTCCTAATATTATTTCCTTATTGGGTATTGTCTCCAGTTTTACAAAATTAATTTTCTCAAGTCCTTTTAACGTTAAACTCTCTGGAACAGGGATCCCCCTTAACTTAAAGAGCCAATAAATTATTCTGGATTTCTCAAAATTCAATGTCTCTACTACAAGATATACCTTGTCAATTGGAGCATTGATTTCAATGAATTCCGATTTAGAAAAGTCAGATTGTCTTAAATATTTGTCCTGCAACATTGTCGACCCGATTTGTTTCAATGAATGGCCGCCGGCGACGCTTAGTGTTTATATTATGCCCGATTAGAATCACTTCCGTGTCGAGTCGAACTCATGTAATTAAAAAGCAGAAAACTTCGAGAACCACATCACAAGGGCATAATTTAAACACACTGTTACACACAGTATTATTTCGCAACCTCTTTAAAGATTCCATAATCCGAAAATGAATTCGACCTGACCTTACTTTTAGGCGTTAAATAATAAGTAATATTCGATTTAATTTCATATGCAGCTCTGTCAACAACCAAATCTTGGATAATTATTTTATTTATATCATTGGTTTCGTTCTGCATGATAGTAACATCTGTTTTCCTGAACTGCAAACTATCCACATGTTGTCCATTCCTGCTTTCAACATCATCCAAATTGTAAAAAAACAAGCTATCCCGTGTTTCTTTAAAATTTTCAAAATGGTACCGCTCTATTCCTCCTCCTCTTTCAGCAAATCCTTTATATTGGTAGACGATATTTATTACATGGATACCTTGTCTCTCACTAGCCTCTTTCTTTAAGGGAATAAAATTTGAAATTGCTTTTTTATAGACCTCACCGCAGCTATTATCGCAAATGTGGCTCACTCCTTCGATAACTGTCTTATTTGGAATTCCCATCAAATAATAGAAAGGTAAGTTCTCTTTTGGGTCTACTTTAAATGTTTCACTTGAATCAAGGATAACATACCCAGCACAGTGAGAATCTCTTCCTCCCCATGCGTCGTACTTATATAGCAACTTGGAAGTTCCTTCGATTTTCTGGATGTACTGTTCCCCAACATCCCATTTCCCTAACCCACATCCATATGATGTAAAAAGTAGTCCAATTAAGATAGATAAGTTTGAAAAGCTTTTCATGGATTAACCAATTCGGTCATTAACTATTGCGTGTAACGCTTATTTATACGCCGTGGCGCTGAGCAAAAATAAAAAAAATGTCTTCCTTAGCAGCGCCATGGATTATACATTTTGTTGTGGCTCGTGCCGTTCACCTGTTAGTTTTAAGGTACTCAACGATTTTGTCGTCAAGATTCTTTTTAATCCAGAGGCCGTAGTCAGTCCGTTCGTCTTTTATGTCAGTCTTGTAGTCAGTTCCATTCTCAGCCCAAATGTTCTTGCTTGCCCATTCACTCCAGGGATCACGGATGTTTAAAATATCTTTGTTTAATTTCAAGTCGTAAAGAGCAAATTGATAGTCACTCCGTGAAAAAATTAAGAACCTATTGTCAATTAGTTTAATCTTAGGATTTGTTGCGTAAGTCATTGACTCCTCGAAATTATTAATCAATTCTCTGTCAAGAATCCAGTCATAGTCGGTTTTGCTAATTTGTCTATCAGGGCCAATCGCTTTTTCAATTTTTAGAATGTGAAATTCAACGTTGCTGACTCCCGTGTTCTCTTTGTACAAGCAAATAATTGATTGTCTGTCCGGTGATTCAATATGTTGAATATACGTCAGTGTGTCGTTGTCACAAGAGTAAAAGAGGAGTAACAGTAGAAGTACTTTGGTAAGTAAAATTAGTCTATTCATTCGTAGTCTGTCTGTCGATACGGCATGAGCCACAACGAGTCGCTATACGCAACTCATTGTTTGTTTTTAATTATAGTTGCGTATATATTTCATATAGACGTCGCTATTTTTAATGACCGAATATAATAAATGAATTGATTAAAAATCAAGTTACTCCGTAACCCAGGCCGGTGGTTTATGAAAATTTCGGTTTTGTTTTTTACAGTCGTTGTAAAAAATATTGTAGCTATCCTGCATTGCCGATTGGGTATTCTCCCCCATGTATTCTTGTAAATAAATGCGAGCCTTGGGCTTCAGACTATCTAAATAATCAATAAGGAAAACAGCGAAAATAACCTGAACCGGCTTCTTTGTTTTATTAAGCACATGTATCAATCCATTTTCGAAATGAATCCGGTTCAAATGCATAGAGTACAATTCGCCCTGCGGGAAGATCACTACAGCGTTTTTGGGGTCATCCAATAATTTAGCGGCATATTCTAGCGATTCGATTACATTCCGGGATTTGCGGTTAACCGAGAAGCCTCCAACATACTTTAATAAGGCGAACACTTTCAATTGCTCTTCAAGTATCATTACCTTAAATCTTTTCTTTAATACTTGTCGGCAGAAGTTGTGCATAATTGCTCCGTCGAGGAAACTTACATGGTTCATCAACACCAGCGTGCCTTTATCTTCGCTTGCTGTTGGTTCATTTAGGTATTTTACGGAAGCAAAGTGTCGCAACAAGAATTTCTCAACACCTATAAAGAACCATTGTATAATTTTTACCGGGGTATCTTTAATCATTAATATACTGCTAAATGATTCGCTATTACATTATTTAATCGTGGATTCACTAAATCATGCCCATCATCTTCGATATGGAGCACACTGTTTTCGAGCAAAGCAGAAAACTCTTTTCCAATTGATGGCGGAAATAACACATCCTTACGACCAAAATAGAGATAGCACTTTATGTTATTTGCATTGATCAATTGAGCCAGCTTTTCCTTGTCGAAAACCATTTTTGAGTTAAAGGTTATCGTGTTGTAGCTCACCATACGGCTTTCGGTAGTACCAAATTCGCGGTCAAGTATTGAGCACAGGGAATCATCAATATAATTAAGCTTATTTAATAGCCTTAAGGAGAAGTTTACGACTTTGGGACTATTTACCAGTTTCCAGAGAAAGTTATTAGCCGGTTTAAATGAGGCTCCGATCCTTAATAGTTTATTAGGTTTTATTCCATCAGGAGCTATAAAAAAGACCTCTTCAACCATTTCGGGTAGCTCCTGCAATAGCGCCAGCGCCAGGCACGAACCAATACTGTAGGATAATAAACTGATCTTAGCACTTTTACTTACCTGATCAATAAACGGTTTTAACTGCGCGGCAAACTCCGTTGGGGTCATTCCTTTACGAATTACATCTAATGCATTATTCTTTAGAGAAGTGTGTCCGTGAAAAAACAAATCGAAACTATAGATTTTATAGCGCGCTCCTAAAGAAGGTTCCAAGTGCCGGAATTGAGTGCCCCGCATTCCAAAACCATGAAAGGCAAGCATAATATTCGGACCCGAACCGTATTCTTCATAGTGAAATTTCACCTGATCAGTTTCAAAAAATGGCATGCGGCGTTTAAATATATTATCATCAATAGATGAAGCGCGCAAATTTATTATTTAATAAGCCTTAAACTAAAAAACATTAAAAATTTGGAACGAAAACAAAAAATTAGCACCCTATTGAGCCATAAAAAATCTGTTTCTTTGCAAGTTCAATGGAAATTAAACGGAAACTTTACCAGGCCTGCCAGGCTTATATTGATCTAAGGATCGCTACAATTGACAAAGCAATTGTAGCGGCCCGTGATGCTTCAACCGATGATACCAAGAGCAGTGCCGGCGACAAGTATGAAACCACCCGGGAAATGATGCAGCAGGAAATTGACCGGAATACGGTTCAGTTAAATGAAGCTTTAAAATTGAAACAGGCGCTGGCGCTGATAAAACCAGACACTCTATCGGAGATTGTTCAACCGGGAAGTTTGGTAATAACCAATAATGGCTCGTTTTACCTTTCGATCAGTGCAGGAAGTCTTAATATTGAAGGCGTCAGTTATTTTGCTGTTTCCCAGGCCTCGCCAATTGGCAGCAAATTGATGAGGTTAAAAAAAGGCGCTTCATTTCAGTTTAACGATAAAAATTACCTGATCAACGAAGTATACTAAACCTACTTTCCCTTTCGTGCTTCTATCTCCATAGAAACCAGCCTTGCAATTAATACAGCCGGATAAAGCTGGCCTATTAAACCTTCGAGCATTGCCAATGAACGGGCAAAGGGATGCAATGGAGTAATATCGCCGTAACCGGTAGTGGTTAAGGTAACAAAACTAAAGTAGGTGAAATGCCCGGCGATATCTTCTACCCATAAATGCTCCGTTGAAAAATGCAGTAAAAAAGCATTAGGAATGTATGAATAAACAATTCGGAAGCTAAAGGAAAACAAAATGGCAATGATCAGATAGGCCGAAATGGCTCCTTCAATTCTGTTTACACTGATCTTGCCTTCACCCAATACCCTCTTCAAAATCACAATTAAAAGGCCCGTAAAATACACCATCGACAAAAGCAGATCGAGGCGGGTTAAATCCTGATCATAATTCAGCGTATTTAACCATTTAATAACGAATGAAAACACTCCAATAATAACCGCCGGATACCTAACCGCCCGGCGTTCAGACACGGCAAACACGCCTGAAATAAGCAAAACAGTAAGGAAAAGTTCCAATAGCGTATCGGCATAAGGCACCCCAATGCTTTTTAATGGTGAGAGTAAAAAGATAACGATGCAAAGGAGAACGAGCACTACTGAAAAACTTCGGTCGTGCGACCAGAAGTCAACCATCCTAAAAAAAAATTTCCTCATAAAAGTATTTGCACAAAAATAGAATTTGAATTAGAAAAAGGTTACTCAAACTATTAACAGCCGTTTAACGATCTATTAATGAACAAATAATTAAATTTAAAGAACAAAAATTCTACGCTTATGAAAACCCGCATTGCCACCTTTAATGTCGAAAATCTGTTTAACCGTTATGCCTTTCTCGACCAGCCATGGGATGAACGCAATTACGAAAACTTTATCCAGGCTGTAGGCTTGGTTTCTATTGCCGGACGCGATGGCAGTTTGGTTGCTTATTCCACAACCAACATCCAACGAAATAATACCGCACAAGCAATTCTTGATATTGAGCCGGATATTTTGGCGGTTCAGGAAATTGAAAACATTGAAACCCTGCGCATTTTTAATAATGAATTTTTAGATGATTATTTCGATCGGATCATTGTTATTGAGGGTAATGACCCGCGAGGTATTGATTTGGGTTTGATGATCAAAAACAATTTTCCTTGTGAAGTTTTAAATATCAGAACGCATGTAGACGATGGAGTGACCAAGCGCCAAACAGTGGTTAACTTTGGTTATAAAGTTAGAGGCAGCGTATTTTCGAGAGATTGCCTGGAAGTGGATATTAAGGTGGGTAATTCGCAATTATGCTTGCTGGTAAACCACCTGAAGGCACAGGATCAAACTCCTAACTCTAAAGAACGCAGAAAAAAACAGGCCGAAAAAGTGGCAGAATATGTTACACGTATTGTAGCTGATGGGAAATCGCCAATTGTGCTGGGTGACTTAAATACCGACATTTTGCGCAATCATAACGATGATTCGCTGCAAAGCTTAAATGATCATCCTAACTTAACAGAACCTTTTTTAGCTGAAGCAATACCCCTGGATTGGTGTTCGCATTATTATACTTCCGGAAAGAAGATCAGCAAACTCGATTATATTTTTGTTCATAAAGATCTCGAGACGGCCATTGTTGATAAAGGTATCTGGCGCAAAGGGCTGACCCTAAAATGCAAGCAATATACCGGCGACCGTTATCCAACCATCGGCCTTGAACATACCGAAGCCAGCGACCATTGCCCGGTGTGGGTTGAACTGGATCTATAAAACAAAGGCCCGATTGATTATCGGGCCTTTGATCTATTATTGAGAAAACTTAGTAACCAAATATTTCTTCCAATGTAAGCGTTTTAACTTCTCCAACTTTCTTCAAGTCGTCGAGGTTAACTCTCTTATCCGAAGCAACTACACAATAGGTATACGCTTTATTCGCCAATTCTTCCTGGTGGAACTTTGTAATATCGCTCAAAGCAATTTTACCCAATTCTTCGTATTTCTTTTTACGAGGATCTTCTGTTATACCCATTTTCAAAGCAGAAAGATAACTGAATATTACACCATCCTGGGTAATGCGCTCTGTCTCAATTGCTTTTTTCTCGCTTAATTTAGCGGCTTCAAAGTTTTGACTTACCTGAGGCAATGTTGTTAAAAGTTCATTCATTCCTTTTAACGCTTCATTCATTTTATCAGCCTGGCAACCAACATAGGCTTTAATGGTATAAGGGTCTTCTTTTTTAGCAGGTATACCATAAACAGCGTACGTTGAATAAGCTAAAGCTTTCGATTCACGAATGGTTTGGAATACAATAGAACCCATACCACCACCGAAATAGCTATTGAACAAATCAACGGTTGGTTGTTTTTGAATATTAAACTTAGAAGTGCTTCTCAACCATTGTACTTCCGACTGAACCATTTCATAGTTAGCAAACAATACCTGGTTGGCAGTTTGGCTAGTTCTGTTAAAGCTAACAGCGGCAGTATTAGTTTTAAATGAGGATGGAAGTTTATGAAGAGCTGTAAGCTCAGCAGTAAACTTAGGTAATGCTTGAGGACCGTAATAAATTACAGTATGCTTATAGTTCATCACATCATGTAACAGATCAACCAATTGCTGAGCAGTTATATTTGCAATTTCCTGATCGCTTAAAGTGTAGTTGAACGGATTTTTTGACCCAAATAATGCGTAGCTATTTAAGCCCTTCATTATCGCATCTTTACTAAGCTTAGCATCACCACGCGATTTCATGATACGGCCTTTTAATGCCGCCAATGCTGCATCATTTGCTTTACAGTTTACTAGAATGTGTTCAAATAACGAAACGGCCTTATCAAAGTTCTCCTGCAAGCCTGAAATACTAACAGTACTCTCTTCGGTACCGGCTGACATTCCAAAGCTACAAGCAATTTTATAGTACTCCTTACTAATTTGCTCTGCTGTATATTTATCAGTTCCTAAAAACGATAGGTAAGAGAATGCTAATGGTAACAATTTATTATTCCAGCTGCCCATATCAAATTTATAGTACAAGCGGAATAATTGATTATCGGCGTTTTGCGTATACAATACATCAGCCTTACCAATTTTGCTCTTTTTAACATCTTTGCTAAAATCTACCCACTGAGGCTGAATAGGAGCTTCAGTCATACTGTTGATCTTAGCCACAAACTCCGACTCTTTACCTGCATTGGTCTCCACCGGTGTAATTGGTGGTTTTTCGACTTTAAGCGTATTTTTATCTTCGCCTTTGCGTTTGTAAAGAACTACATAATTCTCAACAAAAAACTTTTTAGCAAACTCAACTACTTCCTGTTTGGTAATTTTAGACTGATCACTTAACCATGAAACGCTTTTATCCCATCCATCACCTTTATTTTGAATGTAGGTCGACATTAAAGCTGCAGCACGGTTATCGTTACCTTCAAGACCTTGCAATTCGGCTAATTTAGCATTTGCAATAGTTGCCTGAATTAAAGACTCATCAAAATCTCCGTTTTTAAGCAACGCAATTTGCGACAGCAACAGATCTTTAACCTCCTCAAGTGATTGACCTTGTTTTGGCGAACCAGTTAAAACAAAAATTCCATAATCTTTATACTGCACCATCCCTGCTCCGGCACTTTGCATTTTCTGCTGCTTATTTAAGTTCAGGTCCATTAATCCGGCTTTGCCATTGTTTAAAACATTTGCAATAAGATCAAGGATTAAAGCATCATGAGAACCTTCGGCAGGTGTACGGTAGCAAACGCGCATATTCTCTGCGCTAGGACCATAGATATCCTTTACAATTGGTGCTGAAATAGGAGCTTCCGGAGCCGCTGTATAATTTTCAACCGGTTTGTTTTGCATGTAAGCAAAATGCTCATCAATTTTTTTAACCACTTCATCAGGGTTAAAGTCACCGCTCATAATAATAGCCATGTTATTTGGAACATAGTATTGATTATAAAATTTGCGGATAGCTTTTAGAGATGGATTTTTTAAGTGTTCAATGGTACCAATGGTTGATTGCTGGCCGTAGTTATGCGTTGGAAATACATAATATTGCATGGCCTCATACATTTTTCTTCCATCGTTATCCAAGCCACGATTTTTCTCTTCGTAAACAGCTTCTAACTCTGTATGGAAAATACGGAATACAGGATAACGGAATCGTTCTGCCTGTACCGTTAAAAATTTATCTAAAGCATTAGAAGGGATTTGCTCTTCATAAACAGTCTCTTCAACCGCAGTATGTGCGTTTGTGCCCTGCGCGCCCATTGCCGACATTAATTTGTCGTATTCGTTTGCAATGGAAAACTTAGAGGCCTCACCCGAAACCTTGTCAATTTGCTTATAGATCTCTTTACGTTTTTCTACATCAGTTGTAGAATTATAGGTTTCGTAAAGATTTTCAATACTATCGATCAATGGTTTCTCTTTTGCCCAGTTTAAGGTTCCGTACTTGTCGGTGCCTTTAAATAATAAATGCTCAAGATAATGTGCTAAACCGGTATGATCTTTCGGATCCGAATTACTACCAGCTCTTACAGCAATTTTGGTGGTTATACTTGGTTCCTTGTGATTGACGCTCAACATTACACTTAATCCATTTTTTAAGGTGTAAAAACGCGTTTGCATCGGATCATTGGTTACATATTTATAGGAGTAACCCGCTGAAGAAGCCTGTTTCCATTCATACTTGCTTTGTGAGTAGGCAAATTGAAACGAAAAGGCAAGTGCCGCCATTAGCAGCAATGCTCTAAATTTCATAACGTCTGATTGGTTATATATAAGTTAAATCGAGCCAAAAATATACTTAGTAATCTATAATTAGAATATTATTTTGGTTACAAAGGAATAATTATTCAGAGTATTGAAAAAAGAACTAAAAAGAAAATACAGGTAGCAATTAGCATCTTTTGACCATCAATCATCAACAGAAATTTCGATTTTTGTGATTTTTTGCTTAAAATAGTGCCTTAAAATAAAAAAACCCGCGACGTCTTCGCAGGTTTTAATTTAATAAGATATATAACAGCCAGTTATACATTCTTTTGGTAGAACCGAAAAACAGCCAGTAAATCTTGTTCTACCTTTAGACACTAGGTGGAGGGGATCCGGCTAGTGTTTTTTTATGTGTTTTTATTAAACTTCTATTTCAAAAATCACCTTCTTTTCTTTCGTACAAATCCATGCTATTTCAGAAGATGAACGTCGTTATAAACTTTATTATTATGCCAACGTTGGCGTAAAATTAATCTTAAATTTTTGAAAACAAAATTTTTCTATACTTTTATTGCGTAATCAATATCCTTTGGGCTTCTAACCCTTTTAAAAAACTAAGTTTAACGGGCTTCTAAGTGTATTTTTTACGCATTTCAACTCTCTGTAATTTTTTAATTATTTTTTTAAGTTTTAAGTAATTTCATTTGAAAAAGGTCACTATTCACGACATTGCCAGAGAGCTGAATGTCACTTTTTCTACTGTTGCCCGGGCATTAAATGATCATCCGGCCATTAGTGTAGCAACCAAAGAAGCCGTTAGAGAAGTGGCCCGGAAATTAAATTATCAGCAAAACAAAGTTGCCTCCTCCCTTCGTTCGGGTCGCTCGAACGTTATAGGTATTATGGTTCCCAATTTGGCCGCCAACTTCTTTAACTCAACAATTTTAGGAATTGAAAAGGTGATGAATGAAAATGGCTATAGCATTCTGCTTTATCAGTCGGGTGAATCATTTTCTCATGAAAACAAGGGAATTGAAACCTTTATGCAATCAAGAGTTGAAGGTATTTTTGCGTCAGTGGCCATGGAAACCTCTGATTTCACTCATTACCAAGACATAAAAAGAAACGATATCCCATTACTCCTGTTTGACAGGGCCGTTGATGAGTTAAGCGTCCCAACGGTTCGTATCGACGATTATCGGGGAGGGTTTATAGCGGCAGAGCATTTAATTAAGCAGGGATGCAAAAGAATTGTTCATATTTCGGCCAATTTAGATGTAAAAAGCTTTCAAGAGCGCTTGCAGGGCTACAAGGATGCCCTCAACTATTATAAAATTCCCTTGGATGAGGACCTTATTTTTTACGGTAAACCTTCGATAAAACTTGGTCGGCGTTGTATTGAGCAGCTATATGACAATAAAGTAGATTTTGACGGTGTTTTTGCTTTTGAAGATTACACTGCTTTGGGTGTTATGCAACAGCTAAAAGTGCATGATATTAAGGTGCCTGAAAAGGTTAAAGTAATAGGTTTTGCCAACGAAGCATTTGGCGCCTACATTTCTCCTTCGTTAAGCACAATTGACCAACAGAGTGTACGTATGGGCGAAGAAGTTGCACGTTTGTTTTTAAAACTTCACAAAGACCATAACTTTTATGCTCACCCGCCCGAAACAATAGTCCTTGAACCAATTTTATTAGAACGAGAATCAACAGGTTTACCCATACAGGCAGCTGTTAGTTAGTCAATAGTTCGTAGTCCATAGTCGATAGTTAATAGACCATGGACTATCGTTTATAGAGAACTAGCAGCTCGTTAAAAAGTTTGCATTTCCTTCACTCAAACTCCTAATCCCCACCCAGTAATTTCACAGTCGATAGTCCATAGTCGATAGACGATAGTTGCGTACTGCTGACTGCCTTCGACTTCGCTCAGGCTGACTACCGAGTACCGACTACCGACTACCGACATTTTGGGAAATGCTGACTGCCGACTGATGACTGAAAACTATGGACCATCGACTAGGGACTATAAACTAAGAACTAATACCTCGGATCTTTAACCGTTGGCAGTTTAGCAAACTTTTCTACTTCCAGGCTCGGAAAACCGAACTCTTCAACTACTTTTCCTAAGATCAGGTAGCAGCCACCACCTTTAAATGGCATTTCAGGAGTACTGCCGGGAAAATGCGTGGTATCAAAAAAATCGCCTTTAACATCAAAGAAGGTCCCGAAATACATCATTTCCTTTTTCACCGTTTTCACAGGTTTATAGGCTACAAAATTGCCAAGCATCTTCACCTTCTTCCCTACATGATTGATAAGATCCCTGGTAAAAACATGTCCGCGATAATTGGTTTGCAACAAGTCGAAATGATCCATCGTAACCGGAAAGCCCAGCAGTTCCATCTCGTCAAAGGCGTCTTCCAGCATCGAATGTTCAAGCACAGGTAACTGATAATTTTTAGCTGGCGGATTAAAAAGACGAGGCTCATCTTTATGCGCTTTTTGATGGCCCAGGTAGTTATAAACCTCCCAAAGTAATTCTTTTTTAGTCTTCCGTGTAAACCGGAGTGCATTTAAACGAATGAGCAGTAAGATCTGTTCAAGCGTAATTTGAGTGCGGGTTATAAAATCTTCAAGGTTTAAATAAGGGCCATGCTTTTCGCGCTCCTGTGGAATCAGTTCGGCATATTTACTTTCCAGGTTGCTGATATGAATAAAACCCAGGTATACATCGGCACCTTTAATACAGGTAAACCGTTCGCTTTCATTCACACAAGGATTTAAGATCACACAGCCTGCCTTTTTAGCTTCATGTACATAAACCCATGTGCGGTAAAATCCACCGAAATTATTAATAACGGCCACCATAAACTCCTTTGGATAATAGGTCTTCAAATACAAGCTCTGAAAACTTTCTACCGCATAAGAAGCCGAATGGGCTTTAGAGAAACTATAGCCGGCAAATGATTCAACCTGCCGCCAAACTTCCTGAGTAACATCATCAGGGCGATCAAGTTCCTTGCTTCCTTCAAAAAAGCGTTGAACGATCCGTTCAAACTCGGCTTTTGACCGGTATTTGCCACTCATGGCGCGGCGCAACACATCGGCATCAGCCAGATCGAGCCCTGCATAATGGTGACAAACCTTCAACACATCTTCCTGGTAAACCATCACGCCAAAGGTTTCTTCCAATTGTTCTTTCATAACCGGATGCAGGTATTCAATTTTATCGGGTTGATGATAACGTTGAATATACTGGCGCATCATTCCCGATTTGGCCACTCCCGGCCGGATAATGGAACTTGCTGCTACCAGGGTTAAGTAGTCATCGCAATGCAGCTTTTTCAATAAGCCGCGCATAGCCGGACTCTCCACATAAAAACAACCTATTGAATCGCCGCTTTTAAGCTGTTGCTTCACCCGTGCATCATTCTTTAGTTTGGGTACATTATGAATATCGATGCTTACTCCCCTGTTCTGCTGAATAATATCAACCGCTTCTTTTATATGCCCAATACCGCGCTGGCTGAGTATATCATATTTTTCAAAGTTGATGGTTTCGGCGGCATACATATCCCACTGAACGGTTGGTAAACCTTTAGGAGGCAGATCAAGTGCCGTATAATAGGTCAACGATTTTTCGGCGATCAATACCCCTCCAGCATGAATGGAGCGTTGGTTGGGCATATTCATCATTGATTCCGACAAACGTTTTATTTTTCGGGTAAGCTCATTCCGATCCCAAACCTTATGCGGAAAATCGGCAAACTCATCGATCTCTTCTTTAGGCAAACCATAAACCTTACTTAACTCACGAATAGCGGCACTTCGCTGAAAAGTAGAAACCGTTCCAAGCAATGCCGTATGGTCTTTTCCATATTTATTAAACAGGTATTCATGCACGGCATCACGCTGATCCCAGGAATAATCAATGTCAAAATCGGGAGGTACTGAGCGCTTGGGATTTAAAAATCGCTCAAAGTACAGATCGAGATCCAGCGGATCAACGTCGGTAATTTGCATGCAGTAGGCCACTATGCTATTGGCCCCCGAACCTCTGCCTACGTGATAAAAACCTTTGTTCCTGGTATAGCTGATCATATCATGCGTAATCAGAAAATACGCTGCAAAACCCTGGCTGTTGATAATGGCCAGTTCCTTTTCAATGCGTTTTTTCGCATCCGGACTATTATTTCCGTAGCGGTAAATCATGCCATCATAAGCATATTTCCGCAGTAACTCCTGATCCTGCCAGGCATTTTCGGTAAACAGTTTTTTATTTTTTGATTCTTTAAAGTTGAAGTTCAGCTCACACGAATCAATTAATCGTTGCGTATTCTCTAAAATAAAAAGATACGATCTGAACTGTTGTTGCAGCTCTTCATTGGGCACCATAAATTCGTTTTCAAGAGCCACGTCCTCCTTTTGAAGCTTACTGAACAAGGTATTAAAATCAATTGCCCGCAAATGCGCATGCAAAAAACGGCCTTGTTTATTTTCAAATGTAACCGGATGCAATACCAACAATTTATTACGTAACCGCTCCAGAGGTTTACCAAACAGTTTATTTAACTCTGTTGCCCGAATACCTATGTATTCATTCTCTTTTAATAAACATTCATCTCGGCTACCCAAAGGATAAATGATATAAGCATTAAGAAAATCTGCAGGCTGATCGGGCAATTCGTTTTTTGAAAGATTATACGTTGTTAAAAATTCATTGAGCTCTCTAAAACCTTCATTATTTTTTGCAATGCCGATATACAACAACTTTCCATCACGTCTGAACTCTATCCCCACGAGCGGTTTTATACCTGCTTTTTCGCATTTTTCTACAAACTCCCAGCTACCGGTTGAATTATTAATATCGGTAAGAGTCAGGCATTCGATCTTATTAAGTTTTGCCAGCTCCACCAAACGCTCAATATCAAAGGTGCCATAACGCAAACTATACCAACTGTGACAATTCAAATACATTTCCTTTTCTCCTAAAACATAATATGCTCCCTTTCCTCATGAGATCGTGGGGAGGCCGCACCGGCTATGGTAATAGCTTTTTCACCAAAGCGCCTTCTGATCTTATCCATTGCCTGGTAAAGATTATAATGCTCAATCGACTCACTGAACAGGTCAATTTGTTCAAAACCTGAAACCAGGTGAGAGAACCTCACTCCTATCAAGCGCACCAGCATACGGCGCGAATAAAGTTTATCAAACAATTGGCGGGTAATCTCTACCAACGGTTTATCTAATGCCGTATAAGTAATTCGCATTTGCTTGGTTTCGGTATCGAAGTTGGAATAACGCAGTTTTACCGTTACGCAAGAGGTTAAACGCCGGTCGCGCCGGAGTTGAAAAGTAAGCTCCATTACCATGGCTTGCAGTAGTTGATAGAGGTAAGCCACGTCGGTAGTATCTTTATCAAAGGTGGTTTCGGTGCTAACCGATTTACGCTCTACATACGGAATAACCGGTGTTTCATCAATACCATTGGCCTTTTGCCAAATAGAAACACCGTTTTCGCCCAATAAACGATACAGTTGCTCAGGCGAAATTTGCGTTAAGGTTTGAATTCGTTCCACGCCCATGCTGCGCAATTGCCGATAGGTTTTATCGCCAACACCGGGTATCTTTTTAATGGAAAGCGGGTTTAGGAACGACTGCACCAGAGGAGGCTCCACGTATTTTTCGCCATTGGGTTTAGCTTCGCCGGTAGCCACCTTGGCAACAGTTTTATTTACAGAAAGACCAAAAGATATAGGCAAACCGGTGTTTTTCATAATCACTTGCCTGAGCTCGTGCGCCCAAAGGTGGCAGCCGAAAAACTTATCCATACCGGTAATATCGAGATAGTGTTCATCAATTGAAGCTTTTTCAACTACGGGAGCCCGTTCGGTAATAATATCGGTTACCATGGTTGAGTAGCGCGAATACTCCTCCATATCACCCCGAACAATAATAGCATCGGGACAAAGGATGCGGGCCATGCGCATAGGCATTGCCGAACTTACTCCAAACTTGCGTGCTTCATAGCTGCAGGACGCCACCACTCCCCTATCAGATGTACCACCAATCAGTACCGGTTTGCCGATCAGCTTACTGTTCTTCAACTGTTCTACCGATACAAAAAACGAATCGAGATCTAAATGCACAATATTCCTGCTCATAAAAAAACACTTGCTTTTGATAAATTTTTTATCAAGATTTGCTAAATAAATTAGCAATAAAATTTAAGAAAACCAAATGCTTTATGTAGGTTCAAACATTAAATGGCTGAGAAAGAGGGCCCAAAAAAGCCAGGCCGAATTAGCTGAACAATTAAATATTTCGCGAGCCGTTATTAATAGCTACGAGCACAACATAGCCAAACCTCCATTGGAGCTGTTATTGGTTATGGCAGATTATTTTGAATTAAGCACCGACACGTTATTGCGAACCAATTTGGCTGCTTACCATGAGCTGCCGTTCAGAGAGTTATTGGAAGCTGAAAAAATTAAAAAGAGAATTACACCATGAGTGTTGAGGCAATTGATTATTTAACACCGAAACTATTAAACCGACTTAAACAGGCTGGTTATACAAGCATTTGTGAGTATCCGATTTATATTCCGTGGTTTCATCAACCTGATAATACAATTGAGGCTGCCTATTTATTGTATCCGTTGGAAGCAGAAGCCAGTAAACAATTTTTTATTATACATACCAGTTGGTACAGCAGCAAAGGCAAAACCTATCCAATCAGCAGTAATGAGCTTGAGCAACTGGCCACAGAAACAGGGGCAGGAATTTCTTATCAAGTTCTTATGTTTTGAGAAAAGTTTGCAATAAGTAGCCATAATATTCAGCATTGTATGATTTGAATCATTTTTCAAACAGTAACAGAGAAATAACTTGGTGCTGGTTTTAGAAATGAAATTATGACAAAAGTTAAAAACAGATGGTTAATTGCTGCATCTGCAGTAGGAATGCATATTTCTATCGGTTCGGTTTACGCCTGGAGCGTTTACACAAAACCCCTTATGGCACAATTTGGCTGGGAGCAAAAGGAAGTATCCTTTGCATTTGGCATTGCTATTTTCTTTTTGGGTATTTCGGCTGCCTTTTTAGGTCATTATATTGAAAAGCATGGCCCACGTAAATCGGGGTTGCTGGCCGCCATTTTCTTCGGCCTGGGTATTGCCGGTTCTGGTCTGGCTGTAATGCTCGGCAATCTTTATTTGCTTTATATTACTTATGGTGTAATTGGTGGTATTGGATTAGGCATAGGTTATATCACTCCTGTTCCTTCGCTCTTAAAATGGTTTCCCGACCGCAGAGGTTTAGCCAGTGGTTTGGCCATTATGGGTTTCGGCTTTGCGGCCCTTATCAGTGCTCCCTTGATCAGGTACTTGATCGATCACATCGGTATTGCCAATACTTTCTTCATAATGGGTGCAGCCTATTTTACATTGATCTTTGCTTCCTCACGATACCTGGCCCCACCTCCTCCGGGATGGTCTCCCAAAGGATATGACGCATCTGCAGTGTCGAACAAAAAAGAAGTCAAAACAGACCTTTCTTATCTTACGGCTAATGAAGCCATTAAAACCCGCCGTTTCTGGTATATGTGGCTGATGTTCTTCATCAATATAACCGGCGGTATTGCCATTATTTCCGTAGCTGCGCCAATGGCTCAGGAATCGGTTGGACTTACAGCCATAGCTGCTGCTTCAATGGTAGGTGTAATAGGATTGTTCAATGGTGGCGGTCGCATCGGATGGGCTTCATTTTCTGATATTATTGGACGGCCTAATATGTTCAGCGTGTTTTTCATTATAGAGATGGCGGCATACTTCTTCCTACCTTCCATTACGAATGCCTTCATGTTCCAAGTGGTTGTATTTCTAATCATGACTTGCTACGGCGGAGGTTTTGCTACCGTTCCGGCATTTATTGGTGATATGTTTGGAACTAAGCAATTAGGAGCTATTCAAGGTTATATGCTAACAGCATGGGCAGCTGCCGGTATTGCCGGTCCTCAGCTTCTTGGTTTACTAAAAAGCGAAGGCAGCCAGGGTTACACTACTCCTCTCCATTTCTTTGCAGGTTTATTTGTAGTGGCCTTCGTACTTTCTCTTTTAATTCGATTTGAAATTAAGCGATTACGCACTCAAGCTACAGTTGAAACTGAAAAAGAACTGTTAGCGGAAGAAGGTCACTAAGATTTTAAAATAATTCTTCTTTTAATGAAGGCAAAAGCACATTCCGGTCTTTTGCCTTTTTTTATAAAAACAAATCCAACAAAGTGTAAAAACTACACAATAAAAACACACTGAATTTCAATTTAATAAGTCATTAAAATGTAAACAAACCCTCTTTTTTTAACCTTAATTTAAAAAAAATGACTTTCGTCAATTTTGCTCAATTCTAGAGGGGGTACCTTTGTACCATCAAACAAATAAAACAATCATGGAAACAGATTTGAATGTATTGTCTTTCGAACCAGGTGTTTGGAACTCGTCAATCAATGTATATGATTTTGTCGTAAAAAATATAAAGCCTTACACAGGCGACGCCTCTTTCCTAAAAGGTCCTTCCCCAAAAACCGAAAGACTATGGGATGAAGCAAAAAAAGCTTTATTAGCAGAACGTGAAAGCAATGGATGTTTGGCAATTGACACCGAAACTATTGCTACTATTACCGCTTTCCGTCCGGGTTATATTAAACAAGAAGATGAAGTAATTGTAGGTTTACAAACCGATCAGTTATTAAAAAGGGCCATGAAACCCTTTGGTGGTATTAAATTAGTTGAATCAGCAGTTAAGGAACGTGGCTTAAAGGTTTCTGACAAGGTGGTTGAAATTTTCAATTACGCACGTGACCATAATTCAAGTGTATTCAACGCTTATGATGCAGAGATTCGCGGCTTCCGCTCAAAACACGTATTAACAGGCCTTCCAGATAACTATGCTCGTGGTCGTATAATTGGCGATTACCGTCGCGTAGCTCTATATGGTACCGAGCGTTTAATAGCCGGCAAAAAAGCTGATTACAATGCTGTTGGTGGCGCAATGACCGAACATAAAGTGCGTTTGCGTGAAGAGATCAACCAACAAATTATTGCCTTAAAAGACATGACAGCAATGGCAGCCGAATATGGCTTCGACATTGCTCGTCCGGCACAAAATGCAGTAGAGGCCGTTCAATGGTTATATTTCGCATACCTTGCAGCAGTAAAACAACAAGATGGCGCGGCCATGTCGTTGGGTAATGCAGCTTCATTCCTTGATATTTATATTGAAAAGGATATTGAGGCGGGCTTAATTACTGAAGAGGAAGCACAGGAAATGGTTGACCAGTTTGTGATGAAACTTCGTTTAATTCGTCACTTACGTCCGGGAGCTTATGACGAGATATTTGGCGGTGACCCAACATGGGTAACTGAAGCTATTGGCGGTATATTGCATGATGGCCGTACCAAGGTTACTAAAACCTCATTCCGTTTCTTACAGACACTATATAACCTGGGTCCATCTCCTGAGCCTAACTTAACAGTGCTATGGTCTGATGCTCTTCCTGAAGGGTTTAAAAACTTCTGTGCCCAGGTATCTATCGATACTTCATCAATTCAATATGAGAACGATAATTTAATGCGTTCAAACAGAGGATCTGATGATTATGGTATTGCCTGTTGTGTTTCTTACCAGGAAATCGGTAAAACAATCCAGCATTTTGGAGCGAGAGCCAATCTTCCTAAAGCATTACTTATCGCTTTAAATGAAGGTAAAGAAGAAAAAGAAGGCACTTCACTGATCAAAGGAATTCCGGCATTGCCTGAAGGAAATTTAGATTACGATCAAGTGTTGGATGTTTTCAAACGCACCTTAAGTGAATTGGCCCGTGTATATGCCAAATCAATGTTTATCATTCATTACATGCATGATAAATATTACTACGAAAATGCCCAAATGGCCCTAATAGATACCGATCCAAGTATTGATATTGCATACGGTGCTGCAGGTATTTCGATCATCGCTGATTCACTGTCGGCAATTAAATATGCCAAAGTAACACCGGTACGTAATGAAAATGGCTTAACCGTTGACTTTACTATTGAAGGCGAGTTCCCTAAATATGGTAATGATGATGATCGTGTAGATACCATTGCCAAAGAAGTGACCAGTTACTTCATTAGCGAATTGCGTAAGCATGAAACATATAAAAATTCAACGCCAACCCTTTCGTTGCTAACCATTACTTCAAATGTAATGTACGGTACTAATACAGGTGCAACACCTGACGGAAGAAAAGCAGGTGAATCATTTGCTCCTGGCGCCAACCCTATGCACGGACGTGATTGCAGCGGCGCAATTGCTTCATTGAATTCGGTAGCGAAATTAGATTATGAAAGTGCTCAGGATGGTATTTCAAATACCTTCTCAATGATACCCAAATCATTAGGAAATGATCGCGAAGAACAGGTGGAAAACCTTATTTCGATCTTCGATGGGTACTTTGGTCAAAATGCTCACCACTTGAATGTGAACGTACTGAACAGAGAAACGTTAATGGATGCATATGAACATCCGGAGAACTATCCACAGTTAACCATTCGGGTATCAGGATATGCAGTAAATTTCGTGAGATTATCAAAAGCTCACCAGCTGGAAGTAATTGCACGTACTTTCCACGAAAGTCTTAACTAATTTATGTATATATGAATCAAAGCCGGGAAGGGATACCTTTCTGGCTTTTTTTATGGTGCCTAACGCCAGTTTCTTATAAATTTACAATCACGAATTGAGTACCTTTCTTTTTTAAACAAGACAAGAACGCATGTATTTTCCTTTACAAGATATAGAGGCCGCAAAACTGAATGTGAATGATCCCGATCATCTGCGGATACAAACACTGGAGACATTAGGTACCCATGACGGTCCGGGTTTGCGGATGGTGGTATTTGTACAGGGCTGCCAGTTTCGATGCGTGTATTGCCAAAATCCGGAAACATTAGATGTAAAAGGAGGCACATTGGTGACCATTGATGAACTGGTGACTAGAGCTAACCGGCAGAAGGCTTTTTTTGGAAAAAAGGGCGGTGTTACGGTTTCGGGTGGAGAACCCCTATTACAACGCAGCAAACTGACCACATTTTTCAAGAAGCTGCATAACGAAGGCATCAATACCTGCTTAGATACTAATGGCCGCTTAAACAATGATGAAGTACATGAACTACTTGAGCATACCGACCTGCTGTTGCTGGATGTAAAACATATTAATGACGATTGGCATCACAAACTCACCGGCGTTACCAACAAAAACACATTAGAACTGGCTGCTTACCGCGAGTCGACCGGTAAGCCAATGTGGCTACGCTATGTATTGGTTCCCGGCTGGACCGACCAGGAGGAATACCTGGAAGAATGGGCACTTTATTTTAAAGATTATAAAACTATGCAACGAGTGGAAATTTTACCGTTCCATCAGTTGGGAGAACATAAATGGGAAGCTATCGGAATGGATTATGTACTTAAGGACCTTAAATCACCTTCTGAAGAAATTATAAAAAAAGCTTTCGACATCTTTAGTAAGCATCTGGATAATGTAATCATAAAATAAAATCTATTGATTTGAGTAAATCACTTGCTTCAACTGCATTATTTTAACCCCACCTATACAATATTTTCCAACTATTAATTTTCTCTTTACTTAAAATTAATTTTTATTTATACTTTAATACCCTGAATGTAACATTGCTTAGTTAATGAGTTCCAAACAAACAAGAATTAAGAAAAATTGGAGTTTGCTTGTTGAAGGAGAAAAACAAGGTCTTTATGAATGCTTTGACATTTTTCATGATGACCTGTATCGTTTTGGCTTGTCGTTGTATAAAGATCATGAACTGATCAAGGAAAGTATCCAAAATTTATTTATTGAACTGTGGCAAATGCGCGATAAGCTTTCAGAGGTTACGCATGTTCAGCAATATATTTTCACCATTTACAAACGCATTATTTACAAATCTTATAAAGACAAATTCAGGCAAAACTGCGACCCATCGGTTTCACTTGAAAACCTTGATGAACGCTTACTGATCCAAAACTCCTACGAAACCATATTAGTTAACAACCAAACCGACGAATACAAGAAAAAGAAGCTTTTACAGGCTTTAGAAAAACTTTCTCCCCGCCAAAAGCAAATCATTCAGCTTCGTTATTTCGAAGGTGTTTCTTTTCAGGAAATTGCTCAAATCACCTCCCTTTCTGAGCGAACAGTTTACAATACGCTTCACAATGCCATTAAAACCTTAAGAGAGTCATTAGTATCAACCTTAATGATCTTATTCCGAATTCAATTACCATTAAAATAGATGCTTCCGCTTACACTTTAAATACGAATGCCGGATCACGTAAACGCTACTCTCTATAAAGCAAGGCTTACGCTACCGGCATTATTATTTCCAACCATTTTAATTGACGCACTTGCAGAGCCAGTCAATTAGCAGTGGCTTACTAAAACTATCTATTTCAATGTTTTATGAATGGTTGCCATCAACGATTTTTCTCCGGCAACATCATAATCTCCACCCCAGAAATAAGCCCCTTTAAAACCATTGTTTTTTATAAACTCGGTCTTTTTATCAATTAACGGACCTCCGTTGTAGTAGATACCAAAAGCAATATTGGCAAACTCTTTTTCATACGCTGCAGGATCTTGCCTTAATATCTCTTTAAATGTAGTATAACCATATGAACCCCAGCTTTCGTTATTGCCGTTTGCATCAATAGCATTGTATTGTAATCCGAAGCCCGGAATACCCACTACAATTTTGCTTGCAGGCAGGTGGAAATTCTTCCAGATATTGGCACAAGAAACCATGTAATCATAGCTCGATGCCTGACCTCGTGGAGCACCCGGCCCAACCGTTAAGCCATCTTCGAAAGCATGTACGTTTACCCAATCAGCAGCTGACAGATCAGGATAACTCCAATGCTGCCAACCTGCGGCAACCGTTACTGTAACAATTGCAGTTGCAGGAAGCTCGGCACGCAAGGCGGTTAATAACTTAGCCGCAGCTGCAAGGTTTCCATCCACATCCACCCCATTTATATCCGTCATCATAATATCAACGCCATCCATACGCTTATTGGTCACATAATTTTTGATCGCTGTTACCAGTGCCGCTCTTTTGGCTGCATCTGTAATTACCGAACCAAAATCATTGCTTCCATATAAGGCCCAGCCATCAATACCTGATAAACGTCCGCTCACACCCAACAATACCGGAACGCCGTTAATGTGGGCACGGGCAACAATTTCGTCGGCTGTTTGGTTCACCTCTCCGTTAGATACATCTAAAGTACCTTCAGGCAGCACCCTCGCACATTTGAATGCCAGATGGGTTACCAAATCCCAGTTTACATCTGCCGCCTTTCCGTTTTCTGATAAGTAAGACATGGCCACATTTGTATAAGTCTTAAAGGTATAATTGGTTGGATTTACCAATACCTTCGAGGTTCTGCTGGTAGTATCGCCATTGGGAGTAGTTACCCGCAATACAATGGTATATTCACCCCCTTCAGTGGGTTTAAAAGTATATGCGGTGTCAGTGGAAACCTGTACATCATTTACCAGCCAGCTAACACTCATGCCACCAGACGGAGAATAGGTAATTCCATTATATACCGCAGACTCTCCTTCGGAAATAATACGCGATGGTGTTCTGAACACGCCCTTATTATCAAAAATTCGAGGATAAATAGGTTCATCGTCAACACCCTTGTATTCCTTTTCGCAGCTGCTTACCACCGCAAACAACAGCACCGGAATCAAAAAATATAATAGTCTTTTCATTTCAAGTAAATTTTATTGATTACTTAATTAGTATGCTCGTTAACCACGTCATTTATGGCTTTCAGCAATGATTTCGAATCATTCGTATCCTGCAATAGCTGCCAGATCATAACTCCTCCCAATTGCTTTTCATAAGCAAGGGCAACCTTGCTTTTTATAGTTGGAATGCCGTTATAATACACCGTGCCTTTATTCGGAATATCCACCTGATCTGTTTTCTCAGAAACAGGGAAAGCTGTAACAATTTCCTTATAGGTCATATAGTCGGGTAAATCTGTTCCGAAGCAATAACCATAAAAAGGCAGTCCGAGGCTTATTTTTTCGGCAGGGACCTTACGTGTTACATTCCAAAGCTGAATGTCATCCACCGCCAGTGAATAGGGTGAATGTTGTCCGGGGTTGGCTTTATTCCATGGGCCGGTTTTATCATACGACATCACATTAATGAAATCGAATTGAGCCAGCGCATTATCAGAGATACTGTAATGATTCCATGATGCTACTGCAGCAGTAAGTAATTTTTGGTTGTTTTTTACAGGAACGGCCAAAGCAGTAATAAACGCTTCATAATTGGCATCGATAAAATCACCCTCCAGATCCACATCTATTCCATCAAAACCGTGCTTTTGCATCAGACCAACCAGGTTGGCGACAAATGAAGTACGTTTATCTTGCTTCACCAACTCTTTCAAGTGCGCCGGAGGGTCACCTCCACCGAATGAAAACAGCACTTTAACATTGCTGGCATGTGCCTTGGCAATTACTTTATCCAAATCGGCGCTAGCGGTTAAATTTCCATTCGCATCGGGATTAATGAATGCAATATTCAAATGGGTGATCTTGTTAAAATCAACAGAAGCCGATTCTTGCGAAAGAGTTCCTGTATTGAACAAATAGCCGACAATCCTGAATTTACTTTCAGATTTAGATGGAACATTGGCTTCCGATTTTTTACAACCAGCCAGCACAATCAGCATTCCTAACAAACCGATGATTAACTTACTTGCTTTCATGTCAACATCATTATTGCTTATCCCACCAAACGTTTTTCAGCCAGCTATCAGCTCCACCTAAAGCCTGAACAGCCTTATTGTAATTAGCTGCGTTTTGCTCCTGCTCCGTTAGCGGATATTCAAATCGACGTGGAATAGAAGTTTCTTCCGAATCAGGATTATGAGCAGGTGTTAAAGCCGGAAAGCCTGAACGGCGCCAGTTAGCATATGCCTCAGGACCATTCATCAACAGAGCGATCCATAATTGCGTATTGATTGCCTGTAGCTCTCTGCCCGGCACAAATCCATTACCCTGAATAAAAGTATTGATCTCAGATGCCGGAATAACCGGACCGCCCGGATACAAACTCAATTGACTCATTGCTGCTGCAATACCTTTTTTATAATGCGACTCGGCATCGCCACCCCAGTTAACACCAAAGCGGAAAGCGGCATCGGCCAGTAAAAGCTCTACTTCGGCATAGGTTAAATGAAGAAAAGGTGCATTATTGCGGATCATGCAATTATCGAGCTGTGCCTTTTGTTCATTATTGGTAAGCGTTACTGTTCCTTTGCCCGGCACTTCAATATCAAATCCGCTCATCCAATCATCCCATATATAACTTCCTTTAGCAACCCCTTGGTACCCAATTTTAGCAACCACCTGTTCAGTTACATCGGTCCTCTCAAAAGGCTTATAAGGCATGTCGAGATAATATTTAACCAGGTATTTTAATCGAGGATCATTGGTATCTCTTAGTTGCTGAATAAACGTATTACAAACACGGGGAACTACTTCCGACTGGTTGAAGGCCACCGAAACGCCATTCCCACGGTAATCGGAATAATCGTTCTGCACATTTTCGTGCTTAAGCATACAGATATCCCCATTACTGGTAAACACACCGGCATTAAAGGCAGCTTCAGCTTCTGTTTTAGCTTTCGTTGGATTCACTTTTACCAGGCGCATGGCCAGGCGCAAATGCAGCGAATTGGCAAACTTTTTCCATGCCGCTATATTTCCATTGTAAAACAGATCGCCCGAAACCGGATCTTTTGAAGCATCTAACTGCGCAGAAGCTTCGCTTAGTTCTTTAAAGAAATCATCATAGATCTGTTCCTGCGGCGTGTATTCAGGTCGTACAATACCTTCGGTATACGCTTTTCCCGCCTGGAAATAAGGAATATCTCCGTATAAATCGGTCATACGGGCAAACTCATATACTTTCATAATGCGACAAACCGCATTCAGATTGCTTTGCTGAGGATTACCTTTCGTCCGTTCAACCGCATCGATAATGTTTAAGACATCATTACCGTAAGTAAAATCCCAAAGTGAAGTTAAATAAGGCTTACTTTTGATATACATCTGACCATATCGGTTTAGCCAAATCCCTCCTACTTGCTGAACAATCGGCATGGTCATTACACCGGCCAGCTTTTCGTTCACCTCTAAATCTCCCGAGAAACGAATCTGCACCAATGTCAGCTGTTTTGATGCATCCAGGTTGGCTGACTTTGTAGGATCGGTATTTAAATCTCCAAAATCATTACAGGAAGTTGACAACAACGATAATGTTGCTATCAGAAACAGTTTTCCTTTATATAATCGTTTCATTTTATTGTTATTAAGATAAAATGCCATGGTTAAAATCTCAGATTAAGGTTAATACCCCAGCTGCGGCGTGATGGCAGCGAACCATACTCAAAACCTTGTCCGTTTCCATTATTATAATTTGAATCCGGATCAACATTCGGAACGTCTTTATAAATAATGAACGGATTACGGCTTACCAGTGCAACTGATAACGCTTTAACTTTCCATTTCGATAATAGTGCAGGAGGAAGCGAATAGCTTAGCGAGAGCTCGCGCATTTTCACATAAGTAGCATCATAGATATATGGACGAGCAACACCGTTACCGTCGGTATAGATCTGCCCCCAGTACACTGAAGGATCAACCGCCTGACTGTTTTGAGTATAGATCGGGTTTCCTTGCTGGTCGGTTCCTGTTTGGACCACCCCTTGAGGAACGTAACCTTTTACATTACCCATCGCTTTCCACTCATCCGGAGTTTTACCTGCCGACATACGTCTTTCTTCTGATTCGATCCATTCTGCCCGACCTTCAATAGTTGAAGAAAGGCTTCCGCGAATGGCTGCAAAAAGGTTGGTCATAGAAAACAGGTCAGCACCTTGTTTAATATCAACAATAGCATTTAGAGCGAAATTTTTATAGGCAAACGTATTCGATAAACCACCGGTCCAGCTAAAAGTTCCCTTACCCACCAGTTCGCGGTTGTTGCTGGTTAGTGGAGTTAAGGTAACCGGATCAAGAATAACATTACCTGAAGGATCTTTCTGGTAATCAAAAGCCAGAATTGAACCGTAAGGAGCACCAGGCATGGCCACTACCGAAACACCCATCCAACGGGCATCCGAGAGCGTTAAGAACGGAACACCCTCTGCCAGCGACTCCACGTTGTTTACGTTTCGTGCGAAGTTAAAACCGATGTCCCAAGTGAAATTCTTAGACACAACAGGTTTACCGGTTAATAATAGTTCCACCCCTTTGTTTGAAATCACCCCTGCATTGATGATCTGGTAAGTGAATCCTGAAGAAATTGGAGCCGGAACCCTGTTGATCTGATCTCTTGATTCAGAGTTATAATAAGTTAAATCAACCCCTAACCTGTTTTTCAAAAACTTCAACTCAGTTCCTAATTCAAATGAACGAGTACGTGTAGGTTTCAAATTCTTGTTAGGTAAAACACTCGATGAAATTCCGCCTGCCGAATTACCGTTAGCGGTTATAGGATTTAATGAATAATATAAATCGAGCTGATATGGGTCGGTATCATTACCTACCTCAGCAGCCGAAGCTCTTACTTTACCAAACGAGATGATATTATTATTAAGCTTAAAGGCATCAGTAAATACAAAGCTGGCGCCTACCGATGGGTAGTAATACGTGTTATTTTCTTCGGGCAAGGTTGAAGAAGCATCTCTTCGCACTGTTGCATCGAGGTATAAGAAGTTTTTATAAGCGGTACTGGCTACAAGGTAGAACGAATTGGTATTTTTCTCATACGGAATCTCTACCGGAAAGTCTTCTGCAAAACTGTTTCCGCTTACCACATCAGTCATCGTCATGTTGTTATAAACGGTGGAGGTACCAAAGCTGTTAACACGCGACAAACTGGCACCTAAACGTACTGCCAGGTTAAAATCCTTGCTAAGCTGTTGCTGATACGACAATAACATATCGGCTTCAGTGGTAGAATAACGCTGGTCTCTTTTATCAAGGCGACCGGTTAGGGCACCGGGAGTTGTTTTCGGGCTGAATTTGCTGTAATCAAGGAAAGTAATATCGGTAGAAGCTCTTCCCTGCAGGCTCAGCCATTTTGTAAAAGTATAATTGGCCTGTAAAGCACCTAAGATGCGGTCTTTTTTCGTGGTGTTTTCCATCTCATTAATTACCCAGTACGGGTTAATGCGATACTGTCCGCCACCCCAATCAACATAATTTCCAAGTTCATCTTTGTATCCGGTTGAAAACTGCGCCTGATCCACGTTGTTAGCCAATCCCACAAAGCTGTTTCCGATGTTACTCGGATCATCGGCCATTGCCGGACGATTGGTCACCTTTTCATTCATGTAAAAGGCACGTGCTTCGAGGTTAAGCTTAGAACCGAACTGTGAATTACCGTTAAAGGTGAATGAGTTACGTTTCATATCGCTTCCCGGAACGATATCATTATTGGTAAGATTAGAGGCAGAGAATCGGAACGATGATTTTTCAGTAGAGTTCGTTAAGGAAATGGTATTAGTAAATGTGGAGCCGGTTCTGAAAAATCCGCTGATATTATCTTTTACCAAGGCATATGGGCGAACAACACCATCAAAAGAAGGAGCTGATAAGCCGGCATCGAGCCTTGGACCAAAATTAGCAAACAAAGTTGTACGGGCCTGACTGGCATCCTGAGGGATGTTCTGGTTAGAACCTTGTCCGTATAAATATTGGTAGCCGTCAAAACTTGTCAATTGATTTTCAAAGGTTGAAGAGCTGTTAAACTCAACACCCAATTCTTTGTTGGCACTACCTTTTTTGGTGGTAATTAAAATTACCCCATTGGCGGCCCTGCTACCGTATAATGCCGAAGCTGAAGGACCTTTGAGCACACTGATTTTCTCGATATCATCTGGGTTAATGGCCGAAATGGCATCACCCATATCAACACCACCCGAAAATTTATCGCTGCCCACCTGGCCATAGTTGGAGTTATCGATCGGCATACCATCAACCACGTATAATGGCTGGTTGTTTCCGGTAATTGAGGTATTACCCCTGATCGTTACCCTTGAAGAACCTGCAGGACCACCGGCGGTGCTGTTCACCACCAGCCCAGGAACACGTCCGGCCAGCGAATTGATCACATTGGTTTCGCGGGCTTTTTTAAGCTCATTACCCTGCACTTCAGAATAAGAATAACCTAAAGCTTTCTGCTCGCGCTTAATACCCAAAGCCGTTACTACCGTTTCATCCAGTTTTTTAACATCATCGAGTAAAACAATGGTAATGTTGTTTTGAGCGGAATTGGCAGTAATATTCTGGGTAATAAAGCCAATAAACCTCACAACAATCACATCTCCATTTTCAGCTGAAAGGCTAAACCGGCCTAATTCATCAGTTGAAGTACCTTTTTTAGAAGTTGAATTGTAGATCGGAACACCTGCCAATGGAACTTGTTTATTATCAACCACCTGCCCTCGCAGGGTAAATGGCTCCCGTTTATCTTTAACGGCTTGCACCATTACAATTTCACCTTTAATAAGGCATTTGGCATAGATCTTTTCAGAAACAATGGATAATACATCTTCGATCTTTTCGTTCGAAACTTCCAGATCAATTTTTCTGTTCAGATCGATATCCAGCGGATTGTAGGAAAAACGAAGATGGGTCTCGTTTTCAATCTGCTGAAATACCTGCTGCACCGGCATTGCTTTCAATTTAAAAGAATACAGCGCTTCTTTTGACTGGGCAAATCCGGGTAAGGACAAAAGAAAAACGACCAATAAGAACAATCGCTTTTTAAGCCCATAGAACCGATAATACAGTAAAGCTTTTTGCATAGTATATAAGTTAGGTTAGTTTTTATTTTTCAAATTTTAGGTTGACTTGATTCTTAGAGATGGTATAGGTGAAATGATTGGAAAAACCGATGGCATCCAACACCTGCTCAAGTGACTCATTTTTAAATTCACCGGTAAACGCCACTTTATTTTCAGGTGTATTCTCAACCACCAAGTCAACATGATAGATATCGTTCAGCCTTGCCTTGATCTCATCCAGGTTCGCTTTAGAAAATACCAGTTTGCGTTGTAACCAGTTGTTAACCCTTTCGGAGTCAAACCTCGATTTAACCAATTCGAAACCCTTGTCAAAAGACACCTGCTCGCCTGGTTGCAGTTGAGTGCGTTGCACCTTATCGGCTTTAGCATATGATTCCACTTTTACCTTACCGGTTTGAAGCATTATTAGGCATTGGTGGGTAGACGCATAATTTTTTATTTTGAACGAAGTTCCAAGAGCAGTGGTAGTGGTTTTATTGGCAATAACTACAAATGGTTTGCTTTTATCGTGGCTTACTTCAAAAAACGCTTCTCCATTTAGCCATAAAACACGGTCTTCCTGGTTATAGTTATCGGCAATTTTCAGTGTTGATAACCCATTTAGCACAACCGTACTTCCATCGGCCAAAACAATAGATTTACGTTCGTTTGAATTGGTTTGTGCAATCGTTTTAAAATTGCTGAAGTCCTGCTGAACCGACAACAGGTAAGGCGAACGATCCCTGGTTTGAAGAATAGCAAAAATTCCGATCAACAATAAAATGGTCGCTGCTACCGAAAACCAGGTAAAGCTTCGCATTTTTGTCCGAGCGATGACCTTTACCGACTCGGCCACGTCTTCCATTGACTCAATACGGATCTTAAGCTGGTTCAGGGCCCGTTGCTTTTCCGGCTTATTGGCAACTGAAAGCATTGCATAAAACTTTTTTGCTTCTGTTATTTTATCAGCAATCTCCGGCACTTCCTTTTCTATGGAAGTCCATAACTCAATATCAGCTTCCACTGTACCCGCACAGTAGTTGATAAAGCTTTCATCTGTTAAAAGATCTTCCACGGTATATTTCGAATGATCCATAGTTACGTCCTAATGGTGTTTAACTATTAGTGTAAAGTGTCATTCATTTTTACCAATCATTTTTAAAATATTTTTTTAAGTAGAAATATTGCCGTTCAACTGGGTTAGAATTTCAATTTAATTATGATAGTTTTGCCGGCATGGATGAATACCAGATTCCTTTTACAGGGAATAAAATTTACAAAGCCAAGTCGACTCAAATGAACCTTTACCGTATTACACGCGACAATCAATTAATAGGATTTATCCGCTGGGAAAATGGAGGTTGGATGCTGGAAGAAAACGCGAAGGAAGAATTAACGGCTGAAAACGTTCAACTTATAGGCGAAAAGATCGACAGGCTTAAAAGGAGATAATCGTTCTGATAGGAGTTGGTCATTTCTCTTTTAATATTAGGGGTTATTTGATTTATACTTTTATTATACCTCCAAGTGCGTTAACATTCTGATGGCTACGGCTACAGTTTGATAGCATTCGTGGCGCGATAGTGACTTATTTTTATTATTGGCTTCCCTGAGCAACTCCCCTGCTTCCTCGGACACCAAGGCGGCTTGATGAATTATATCATTAGGAAATTGAGGATGCTTTTGTTTTGCCCATTTATAGTGATTAAGTACATTATTTAGCACTGTAGCAATTTCTTTAGGTACTTCAATTGTTATGGTCTCCATTTTATATAGATAAATTAATTAGTTTTCATGTTCTATTAATACCTGGTTCGACTAAAAGTTCTTTATTGCAATTGAGAAGCAGCCGGCTCCAAAGAAATGCACAGTAACTGTAGCCTATACTATTCGGGGCAATTTGTTAAAAGTTTTAAATTATGCTGTTTTTGCTTTTAGCTTTCTATCTATTACCGAAAAAGCCTGAACGCGGATTTTAAATACCAAAGGATGTACCGATTTTTCACCAAACCTATCAAATCGAATTGATTACCAAATAATTAACAACCTTTACAAACTCCATTGATTTCAATAAAAAGAGCCTAAACAATTGCTTAGGCTCCTTTTCTTTTTATAACAATATTGAACTGCTAAAAGCAGCACTATTTACATATACTTCATCGCTTCGTACCCTAAAAGTCGGCGCCATAAAGCAATTTGACCAATACAATACGATTCTCGATGGGTCATGAACGTGATCAGGTCATAATAAGGCATACTCATTTCGGGCATTTCAAACAGGCTGTCAAGCTTCTCAGTGCTTATATTCTCAAGCAACGATTTTAAAACAGGGCTTATCGCATCCCAATCATTTTTATAGTCGGCTAATGCTGGATATGCAGTATTTTCTTGAATACCCTTGTGATCCTTAAACAGTTCATAAGAAGCTGTTTTCCTTATCTTCTCAACTGAAGCAGGATCAAATAACTTAGCCAATTCATATCGTTCATTCACCAAACTTCCGGCTAACCAGGCAACATGATTGGCCTTGGTGCCCAATCGATTTTGAGCATCCTCTTCAGAAATATCCACAAGAACACTGTGATAAAACTTTGTATGCATATCATGTAAGGTGATGAGCGCATACATTCTGCTGTCCTTTACTGTTAAAGTTTCCATGGTTGATTTTTTACAGGTGGTTATCAAATGATACCTTAAAAATACGTCTATTAAACTTTATAAAAAGGTGCAAATTGGACAACAAAGCGGCGGATTACGACATCTGGGGTTTCATGAATTATCAATGGCAAATGCCCATCATTAAAAAATGACAGGCATTTTGCATACACCAAAATTGATTAACCCCAATTGAGGATCCTCCACTTTCTTAAGTGCATATACTTTGAAATCGATTTTAATGGTTAGTATTTTTGATCCAGGATCATTTCGATCCATCAATAATCTCTAAAATCCGCTCATTCTCTATAATCATCATTCCCTGCCTGTCATTAGTGATTCCATCTTTCAATTGATAAGTATACCTTGGAACCAATCCATCCATCACCGTTGGTTGATACTTAAATTGGATATTTTCACAACGTTCCTTCAATGCTTCCCCCACTTCAATAATATGCGTAGAAATCACAAACAAGCAATTCGTATAAGCTGCAAAAGCTTCTGAAACAGCCAAAGTTGCATCATAAGCATCCTTTACATTGGTACCTTTAAATAACTCATCAAAAAGCACCAATAAATTCTTGCGCTCGCTCACCTTTTGCGCTACTTCCTTTACCCTCAAAACCTCGGCATAGAAGTGGCTATACCCCATATTCAGGTTATCGGGCACATTAATAGAAGAGTAAATACCCTCCATCACCGAAAACTCAAAACTATCTGCAGCAAGTGGCATCCCTAAATGTGCAAGGTATATACTGGCACCTATCGTTTTCATCCAGGTTGATTTACCCGCCATATTTGCTCCTGTTAAAAAGAGCACATTCTCTTGCTGATTCAGTGAAATTGAATTGGCAATAGCTTTTTCAAGTACAGGGTGCTTTAATCCACTTGCTTTTAACAGACATTTAGTAGCAGGTAACGCCTTTGCATAGCCCATCCCTCGGGATCGTGCAACGTCAGACACTGCAATGTACATATCCAGCTCGTACAGCACTTCAAAAAGCAGTCTCATCTCTTTACACAAAGCGCTACGTAACAGGTAATTGTATCGTGCAATCTTTAAAACAGAAAGTTCTTCAATTCTTTTTTCCGTTAATAAGTTGATAATACGCTGATCTTTAAAAATCAACTTCGTTTTGTCCAGTTTATCTTGAAAAGGATGGTCCCCACTCTGCTTAAGTTGTCCGAAGAAAGTTGCAGCATCTTGCAGCAAGTCGACCATAGACTGTAAACCTTTAAGCAAAACACCATATTCTGCTGATTGGAGCACCATATTTCCTACCTTTTTCTGCAGGATACCTATTACTGATAAAATAAAATTACCTTCCTCACCTTCATTCAAATAACTTTCAGCTGCCTCTACATTTTCACGTTGAAAAGGAAAAACCAAGTGCTGCTGATGGAAATAGTTAAAAACAGAACTACGGTCATTGATTTGATCAGCATCTGACAGTGGTGTTTGGAATAAAGCCTCTAATAGCTTCTCTCCCCCTGATGTTTTGGTTTTATTGAACAGGCTATAAATCGAATTGGATTTATATTTCCCCAACAGATTCAGATCTTCTAAACTCTGTTTATCGGTTAAAAAACTCATAATTTAGCGTTTGGGGTTTATTCTTGTTCAATAGTTCCACGATCCCTTCATTGTTCACGATGATCATTCCATGCCGATCTTCTGTAATACCAGATTCTAGTCTGTAAGTGTAAACAGGTCGGCTCCCCTCCATTTTAGTTGGAAGATATACAAATTTGATATTGCTGCATTTTGCTTTCAAGGTTTCTCCGGCTTCCATAATATGGGTAGATACCACAAACATGCAGTTCCTTTTGCCAGCAAAAGCGGCTGTGATGGCCACTGTAGCCTCATAAGCATCTTTTACATTCGTTCCACGGAACAGCTCATCAATGATAATGAACAAGCTTTTGTTCTGGCCCAACTCCTGGGATATTTTTTTGATCCGTAATACCTCAGCATAGAAATGACTGATCCCCTTATTTAAGTTGTCTGGCAAATTGATACTGGTATAGATCCCATCTCTGACAGAAAATGACATCTTTTGAGCGGCTATAGGAAAGCCCATATGCGCGAGATACATAGCGATACCTAATGATTTCATCAAGGTAGACTTCCCCGCCATATTAGCGCCTGTTAAGAAGATGATATTTCCTTGTGGATCAATCTTCAGAGAATTGGCAATAGCACCTTTCACATGGGGATGGTAGACTCCTTCTAATACCACCTCTTGCTGATCGGCTGGCAAGGCTACGGGATAGCATAGGCCACGCTCTTTCGCCAATTTTGCAATGGATAAATAAGCATCTAATTGATAAATAGCATGGAGGCAAGTCCTTATACTACTTTGTTTACGAAAGCGCAACAACACATCATAAGCTGCAAGCGTTTCGTAAGGCAAACCCTTACCTTTCTTTTCTTTTAATAATCCCTCAAAATCAGCATCCAAAAGTAATTTCCTCATGGGGTCGACCTCCACATCAACCTGCCTGGAACTTTTATTTCCTAAAAAGATTTCCAGCGCTCCCAAAAGCTCCTGAATAGCCTTAACACCAGCATTAATATTTTTCAGATGTGGATCTTCAGCAATCAATCCTTTCAGTTTATCTGCAACCGAAGATACTTTTGGCTGCAACTTTGACCGCTCATCCGTATTTTCCAAATACTGTTCAATGACATCAAAAAGCTCGGTTTTAAAAGGAAACATAAGTCCGGAATCAGTATAATATTGCAATACAGCAACCCGATGATTAATCTTATCCACATCAGCCATCGGGTAGCGAAACATCTCTTGCATACAGGCTGATCCACCTCTGGTTTGCGTTTTATCAAACAAACTGAAGATAGATTCAGATCCCGGCTTCCCAAAAATGTTTAGGTCATTCAGGGTCTGTTGATCGGTTGTAAAATGCATCATTATTTATTTACGATTACGGCGAATCAACAGAATCGTTCCCGTCAAAAGAAGCAATCCTGGAATAACACCTAGTGAAGACCATTTAACTGCCGACACCCCATCACCAGTCATATTCAACTTATTATCAACCGGATCAGCCCAGCTCACTTCAATCGGAAACTTGCCATAACTAAACCAGCCTAAAAATCCTTGATAGAAATCAGCATTTCCAGTTCTTGGGAACCTTCTTCCTAATTCTATATTGCTCAGAAAATCAGCATCACCAGTAACTAAAATACGCTGTTCTTTTCCGTTTACCATTCTGGTCAAAGCCAAAGCTGTGGGAAAAGAATCCTTCACATCACCGGCCTGCGGATTATAAACCACATCTGCAGAATCAATCACCAATTTACCTTTCATGTTCCAACTTTCTGCTCCATCGGTACTCAGCAACGTTTGTATTTTAAAATCACCATTATCAGTGAAGTTTAAACCTGCTACACCTTTTGTACTAATTGCATCTTTCTCTTTATGCAGATTACCTATTCTTCTGCCAAAGTCAGCACCCAGAGAAGTCACATAAGATTTCACCTGATCTGCTGCGAAATCTTTATCGTCCTGCGCTAAAGTACCATCCATTATTTGCACACCTAAGCGCTTAAGGATAGGGTTTAATACTGATTGTTTTCCAGGTTCACCTGCTAATAGCAGATTACCGCCCTGCTCGATATATTGTTCAATTTTCTGAAGGACTTCTGGGGCAAACTCGCTACGAGGATCAGCAATCACCAATGCGGTTAATCCTTCCGGAATTGCCTCATCTTTTAAAGTCAGACTTTCTATATCAAAACCTTGGTTGATCAATGAAGCTCTTACATTAAGTTCACTAGTCGCCACCTTATAATGCCTATCGCCCAACTTATCGATACTACGCTCTTCTTCACCTTGTAAAAAGGCAATTCTAGGGGCTGGAACCATTAAGCGCTTTAATGCCGCAGCTGTTTCTACCTCCGTTGGCCAAAATACCATATCATTGAAGGTCCGAAGGAAAGTCGTCTTGCCTTTATATTTCACTTGCATTACCAAACGGTTCATCTCTCCAGATAGATCAACCATTTTCCTGATTTCCGCTGGTGTTTTAAACCTACCCAAATCAACCTTAAACACATTCGCTTGCTTTTGGGCGATTTGAGCTAATGTCATACCCGGATTCATAGTATATAAAGGTTCATATTGAACACTATCATAGTAATAAACATAATTCAGCTTGATGTTTGGATGAAACCTCATGTAGCGTTCCCATCGTGCTTTATCCTGATTCCTATTTCTTGGTGCCCCGGCAGAATAAGTATTATCTAACAAATTGATATAGGTAGTCACCTCCAAAGGTTCGTCACCAAGTTCATTTAGCGTTTGTTGTGCACTTTCGCTAATGGTATTCATTTTTGTATGCGTGGTATCCCAATAGCCGATATAACCCGGTATAGAAGTCATATAACCAATGGCTAAAACAATAGCTACCACAAAACTGTAGTTGGCAATGGATTTCGTCCAGGAAATAGATTTCCGATCTCCCAGAAGCTTAAGCCATGCAAAAGATAAAAACATGCCTGTGATCAATACGTAATACAAAACATCACGCGTGGTAATCAATCCTAAAATCATCTTTTCAGTACGACCAGATATCGACAAGTAAGCAGTTAAATCTCTGATAAAATCATAATCTTGCCATAGGGTACCAATAAATTTCATAAAGGCAAAAACTGCGAAAGTTGCAATAGCGGCAACAACCTGATAGCTGCTTAAGCAAGACATAAAAAGTCCAATTGCGGCGTAAGCACTCAACAATAGAAAAATCCCGAAAAGACCACTGAATATCATCCCTGCATCTATCCCTTCGATATGAACACACGCATAGGCTACAACAATGCTCAGCATCAGGATCATACAAAGATTAAAAATCAACATCGCCACATATTTACCTAGTACAATGCTCGAAAGCTTTACAGGTGAAGAATAAAGCAACTTGATGGCTCCGGAATTCATTTCCCGGCTGATCAGTCCCATGGTGATTAGAGGAATATACAGATATAGATTGCTCAATGCACCAGAGATGAAAATACCACCCATTTGCGGGTGGGTAAAGAAATTAAAAGTAAGGTTATTTAAATGTGCACCGAGATCTTGAGAAGTTACATAGGACTCCAATTTTCCAGTGTACACCATAGCAGTCTGAATGAGAAACAGGATCAGCAAAAACCAGGCAATAGGTGAATAAAATAAGGCACTAAGCTCTACACGGGCTATTCTTAATATTGTTTTCATTTCTAATTTGCTTTGGTATAATTGGATAATTGGGCAAAAATTTCATCTAATGAACCTTTGTCCGTATATATTTCTCGAAGACACCAATCCTGCTGTACACTCGTTTTAATGATTCTGTTGGTGATATCCGGATCCCCATCGAAATAGATTTTCATGCTACGCTCTGTCAGAAATTCCACATTTGTGACGCCTTCAATTTTCATGAATTCTTCCTGACTAGGTGGACGGTCCATTTCTGCGCGTACACTGTGTGGAGCGATGTAGTTATTAAATGCATCCATGGTATCTGCAAAAACTACTTTCCCTTGTTCAATCATACGGATATCCTTGCAAAGCACTTGTACTTCTGAAAGGATATGTGTAGAGAAAATAACAGCACGCTCTTCAGCAATCTCTTTGATTAAGGCCCGTACTTCAATAATTTGGTTTGGATCCAGCCCATTAGTTGGTTCATCAAGTACAACCAATTTAGGTGTATGAATAATGGCCTGTGCAATACCTACACGCTGTTGGTACCCACCCGAAAGATTCTTGATCAGGCGATTACTGAAATGAGCTACACCACAACGTTCTTTCGCTACTTCAACTGCAGACTTAATCTTCGATTTTTCAATTTGCCTTAGGTAAGCACAATGAATCAGGTATTCATCAACTGTTAGATCTTTATATAAAGGAGCTTGCTGAGGTAAAAAGCCTATTTCCCTTTTTGCGGCTTCAGGATCTTTTTTCAGATCAATGCCATTGATGATGACGTTACCTTCAGTTTGATTCAAAACGCCACACATGATATTCATAGTGGTAGACTTACCTGCTCCATTAGAACCCAGTAGCCCTAAGATCCCGGTTTTATTGATCTCAAAACTGATATCGCGGATCGCCCAAGAACTATTGTATCTATGTGAGAGGCCCTCCACAGAAATAATTGCGGTACTCATTCTTGTTTATTAATTAGGTTTGATTTTCTCCATTAGTCTTCGAGTGTCTTTAACAAAAAAACACTCGAAGACTTTAGGAGAGATTAAGAATATCTAAATTTTCTTTTAGGATTTTACTTCAGGAAAGGGTTTTTCGACGCCTCATCAGCAGGGATCGGAAAATAACGATCTGTAGGTTGCCATTGCTTTTCTGGGAAAGTCGCAAAATAAGCAGCGGCTCTACCCGTACGATTTAAGTCAAACCAACGGTGGCCCAATTCAAAACATAACTCCTTTTGACGCTCATTCATCACCAAATCCAATACTTGTGCTTGAGTATAGGTTATGCCGTTGCCTTTCAATGGGTCTACCTTTGCACGCAGTCGAATAAAGTCGATATTATCATTTGCTTCAGTTAGTTTCCCTTGATGAGCAAGCGCTTCTGCCAAAATCAGATATTGCTCACCTAATCTCAATAAGGTAAGGTGTTCTTTCTTCGGGGTGGTAAACGATCCATATACTTTATATTTATATAAATATTTATAAATTGTACCGTCTCTTGCAGGGTATGTATCAATCCAATTTTTACGTTCATCCTTTGGATCTGAGGTCAATACGCTCACCAGTTTTGGATTAATATAATAATCCGGCACATCATCATTATTCGACTCTAGGAATAAAACTCCTTCATAACAACTTACAGATTGACCAGTTTGGTAAGCCAATTGGAAAATAGCTTCTTTATTATTATTAGTAGTACTATTATTTAAAAACGCACTATTTACACTAGGTACTAAATTATATTGCGCAGTATGGCCTATTACTTCACTTGAATACTGCTCTGCCTCTTTCCAATGTTCTAAGTATAAATGTACACGGGCAAGTAAAGCTTTTGCAGCCCATTTATTGGCACGTATGCGTTCTGGAGAATTATAATCATCAGTTAAGGTAGCCTCAGCAAATTCTAAATCACTAATGATCGAGGCATACACATCCTCTACTTTACTTTTTGGCAGAGTTGCATTGGTTCTATAGTCTGAAGTAAGTGCCAATGGTACTTCTCCATAAATATTAACCAAATAAAAATAATGTAATGCCCTAAAAAACTTAACCTCAGCAATCAGGCGTTGCTTCACATCACTTGTTAGCTTATCGGCTTGTCCCAATTTCTCAATAAGTAGGTTACAATGATAAATGGTTTGATAAGGACCTGACCACATCAGACTCACATAAGAAAGATCTGCCCGCATATCGTTGTTCACAAAGGGCGTCAAAGTAGTAAGATTCGTTGGTAAAATTTCACCAGCAAGCATACCGGTTGTAAGCGTGGTAATCCCATTAAAATAATTTATACCACTCCCCATCGATTTTGAATACATGCCTACTGTTGCTGCTTCAGCTGTTTCTTTAGTACTAAATATATAATCTGAAGTCACTTTATCGGCTGGAATGTCAATTTCCAAAAATTTGCTGCAGCTAGACAAAGTAATGCTGCTTAAAGCAAGTATATATAATAATTTCTTCATATAAATCTATTTTACTCTAATTAAAATGTTAATTGAAGACCTGTAGATACCGTTCTAAGCGGCGGCGTTGACAGATAATTTTGTGTTTGAGGATCCCCAATTTCGTATGGTGAAATGGTTAATAAGTTTTGACCTGATACATACACTCTACAATTAGAGATCTTCAATTTATTTATTAACGATTTTGGTAAACTATAAGAAAGAGACACGTTATTTAAGCTGAGGTACGAAGCATCAGAATAAATACCATTTGACTTATTATAAGTAACCATATCAGCTGTAAGGCCGGTAGACAATTTAGCAAGATCTGCGATGTCACCTGGTTGTTCCCATATCTTTTCACTAACAACTGGCCTATTAGTAGGGTTGCTCGAACTGTTATACCAATAGTAGCGTTTATAATTCTGCCCGGTTGTTTTACGGAACAAGATGAAGAAATCTAAATTGAAGCCTTTATATCGGAAACTATTCTGCATACCTCCATAATATTTTGGATCAGTACTTCCAAAAACCTGATAATCCGATTCATTATATGACCCATCGTTGTTTTTATCTTCAAAAATATAAGATCCGGTTTCAGGGCTAACACCTAAAGATTTAACAGCATAAATTACATTTAGCGGTTGTCCAACTACATATTTTGAAAAATAGGATGAACTTGCCAAACCAGGGAATGAAGCCAGTTTATTTTTCGGAATAGTGATATTAATATCTGTACTCCATGAGAAATCACCTTTTTCTATGTTACGAGTGTTAAGCGTGAATTCAAAGCCTGAATTGATCACTTTAGCTGGTAAATTGGCTAATACGTAAGTAAACCCTGTTGTTTGAGGTAATTGATATGACACCAATTGATCAGAACTACTATTTCTGTAGTAAACAGAAGAAAACATGATCCTATCTTTTAGGAAAGATAAATCCAGTCCGTATTCACTCTTGAAGGTCGATTCCCAATGGTAGTCAGGATTGAACAGTTTTGATGGATAAAGAAATGATGACCCCCAATTGATATTTGTGAAAGACTGAATACCCCATGTATCCAAATAATTATAATCAGAAATTTTATCATTACCTGTTGAACCAAAACTTGTTCTTAGCTTACCGAAACTTAGCCATGATTTGGTATCTTCCATGAATTTCTCATTGGTAAAAATCCATCCCGCTCCTATCGCTCCAAAATTTGCGAATTGCTTGCCTGGTCCAAATCGACTTGATCCATCCCTACGTCCAGTTAAATTCACCAGGTAAGTATCGTTGTAGTTGTAATTCAATCTTCCAAATAATGCAGAATAACGATACTCTGAATTACCTTCTGAAGGTTTTCCAAAAAATGGCGCATTGTTAATAGAAGACATATAGGCGTCGCTAGTAAACCCGTTTCCATTCATGCGGTTATATTTACTTTCAGTGTTTTGTAAAGTTCCACCAATTAAACCGTTAAAACGTCCACCAAATATTTCCTTAGTGTATTCCAGTTGAGGTTCCACTGTCCAACTCTTGTTAGCTGTGGTACCTATATTAATTGCTCTATTGTTTAATCCTCCTGGCTTAAATGCAGTAGAATAAGCAACCTGTCTTTGATTATTTGTATTGATGTTATAACCTGCATTAGCCGATATTTTGAAATTATCGTTTATTTTATAGATCGGCTGCACATTTGCATACATGACTTGCCCGTTGGAGGTTGTCCTGTTGTTATAAGCACCTAAAGGATTGTTAAAGCTATAGCCCCCTTCAGCCCATGAAAGTGTGCCGTCATCATTATAAAGTTTTAAATTAGGAGGTAAATTAATAAGCTCAGAAAGATCCACACTGGTCAGGTTACTTGATGTTTGAGCATAGTTTGCTGAGAAATTAACAAGGAACTTTTCATTTAAACTTGATTGCGAAACATTGAAACCTACGTTAAAACGTTTATCGCGGGTGTCATTAGAAAGTACGGTATTGCTCCAGTTGTTTCCGGCACTTAGCGCGAACTTTGTTAATTTCGAACCTCCGTTCAATGATAATTGTGTATTGTAACTTTCCGCTACACCACCAGTTAACTCTTTAGCATAATTGTAATAACGACTGGGATCCCATTTTCTAAGATCAAAAGCATTAGCATCTGTCATCGTGATCTTATCATTTTCAAATGCTTTTGTGCGGGCAGCTATATATTGCTCTGTATTCATCATCTGCACTGGATTAGCTACCGATGAAACACCATAATTTGTATTTAGGGTAACAGACAATTTGCCTTCAGTTCCTTTTTTTGTGGTAATTAATATAACGCCATTGGCACCACGAGATCCGTAAATTGCAGTCGCATCAGCATCTTTTAACACTTCAATACTAGCTATATCCTGAGGATTAATTCCATTAAAAGGACTGATACCAGCTTGTACAGCGCTTAAAAGCTGGGTAGATCCGGCATAAGCAATATTGTTATACAAACTCGAATTTCCAGCACCATAAGGAACCCCGTCAATTACAAACAAAGGTTCATCACTGGTTATGCTTTTATCTATAGCAGTTCTTCCTCTAATTTGAATATTAATAGCCCCACCTGGCAAACCGTTAGTTTGCGTTACCAACATACCTGAAACCCTTCCTTGAAGAGCTGCTAAAGGATTTGAAACTGGCTGTCTCTCAATTTCAGTAGCACTGACCTTAACAATGTTTCCTGTGTTTAAACGCTTCGAAGTTGTACCATAACCCTGAACAATTATTTCGTCTAAGCTATTAATAGCAGGCCTTAAAGCAAATACGGCTGGATTTGGGATTTGGGAAACTTTGGTCTCATAACTCTGGTACCCTATAAAAGTGATCACCAATATACCGTCTTCTGGTACACCCTGTAATACAAACTCTCCATCACTATTGGTCATCCCTTCCAATTTTGTGCCTTTTATTTTCACAGTTGCTCCTGGTAAAGGCATACCCCCTTCATTCACCACCTTACCAGAAACTGAGATGTTGGACAAAATTTGCATCACTTTGTCCATAAAGGAAGGCGCTTTTTGTTTAATGATCACCGTCTTACTATCTATTGTATAAGTAAGAGGTTGTTCACTGAAGATCAAATCTAATACAGTTTCTATATTTCCATCTTTAACGCTAACGGTTACTGGTTTCGCTGTACTAAGCACTTTATCATTGTACACAAAATCATAGCCCGTTTGTTGCCTCAAGCTTTTAATGATCGCTTTTAAAGGAGTATTCGATCTGGATAAACTGATTTTTTGTGCGAAGCCAGCTGCGCTGACCTGCATCAGGGATGCTATTAATAGTACGGTGGTTAGTCGCATAATTAGCAATAGTTTACGGCGTAGCCTATTAGGCTTACCAAGTCGTGTTAGAATATCGTACATTTGTTGTCTTGTTTGGTGCAGTATGCCTCTACTTTCCACGGAACAGGCAACTGCGGTTTACACAGTTTATAATTTTATTATGTCTGTTGCCAGACTACAACCAGATCTTTCCAAGTTCTGGTTGTCTTTTTTATATTCTAACTTTTCTTTCGTAACATTTTTTCCATAGCTTTTAATTTAAATTAGGTTTAAGGTTGATAATTCATAGTTGTTATTCAATAAGGAAAATGAGTAGCTTATTTACTGACATAAATTTTTCTACCCTCAATTTTGAAATGTACGCCTCCGGATGACTCAAGAATGCGCAATACACCCGACACCTGATCAAACCTTGATACCGTGCCACTATAAAGGTCTTCCGGTATTGGTCCGTTATAGATGACCTCGACATCATACCACCTTGCCACCATTCGCATTATCTCGGTAATCTGCTGACTATCAAAAACAAACTTGTTATATTTCCAGGCTACGGCCAGTTCAGCATCAACAGCCTGAACATTTAATTTTCCGTTTTGAGAAACGGCCTGTTCTCCAGGGCTCAAAATTTCACTGATATTATCCGAAGTCAACTTAATACTTCCTTCCAATAAAGTGGTTTTGCGAACCGGTTCATCTGCATAAGCATTCATATTGAAATGGGTTCCCAATACTTCCACTTCCTGATTGCCAGACGATACGACAAATGGATGTGCTTTATCTTTGGCAACTTCAAAGTAACCTTCACCGGTAAGTGTAACCGTTCGTTTACCATTTTGAAGCAGGTTAGTTGCATAGGTTAAACTTGAACCAGCATTTAACCAAACGGCCGTTCCATCAGGCAAACGCACCTGATAGGTTTCACCGTTGGCAGTATTTATCGTGTTTATTTTATTTTCATCAGGAGTATTTTTGATTTCATATACCAATTGGCCATCTGCAGCTTTTGTAATGATCACGCCCGCTTCATTTGCCAACTCACCATTAATTGCTTCCGACAATCTGATCTTTTTCCCGTTTGATAAAGTCAACGTAGCTCCTTGCTTACCTGGAGCAACGTCATTTTTAGCATAATTGGGATTCTTCATTCCCTCTGGCTGAGGAGATGTTCTAAAAAACCAAATACCAATTGCTATGATTGCTACAGCAGCAGCAGATGCCACCGTAATACGAGACCAAAGATTTACAACCTTTGCACTTTTAGGTTTGCCAGACACCTCTGCAATATGAGCCAGAATAAATTCCCTGCTAGCTTCTTTCCTAATCCACATATCATCAGGGGTTACCTCATCAGAAGAACTGGCAGCTTTAGTAAGGTACCATCTTTCCAACAGGTTAAGCTCCTGCTGGGTACAGGTTCCTGCTTCGTATTTGATTAATAATGTTATAATTTCTTGTTCTGTCATGTCACACTATTTCGGCATTTAAGAGTATGACAATTGAAAACACAACAATGACTACAACACCATCAAATATTTTTTATAATTAATGAAAACAATTTAAAATGATCACCGAAACAGCATATTGCAATTCTTTATTCTTGCGAAGTCTAAGCAATGCCCGCTGAATTTGTGTGCTAACGGTATGTTCAGATATACCAAGTTTTTCAGCAATCTCTTTGTGCGAAAGATGAGCTTTTCGACTAAGGTTAAAAACTTCCTTCATTTTATGAGGCATGAAGTCAATTTCACGCTCTATTATTGCAGCCAATTCCTTCAAATGAATATGCTCATCTGCTACATCTATCATTTCATCAGCAAATGCTGCAATCTCAATCAGATAATTGTCTTTTAATTTATTTCGTTTAATAGCATTAAATACCCGGTTACGCACAGCAGTATATAAGAAACCCGAAAGGGAAGTATTGATATCCAGATCTTCTGATTTTTCAAAAAGCCAAATAAAAAGATCCTGAACAAGATCCTGTGCAGCATCTTCATCTCTAAGCATTCTGTTTGCATGAAGATATAGTGGAGTCCAATAACGATCGTAAATTTCATTAAATGCCTGCTGATCTGCCTTTTTTAATAAAGAAAATAGTTCCTGATCAGTAAATGTGTTATAAGCAACCATCATGTCATTCCTTAATAAATTATCACCCCTTTTGTCGGTAGTTATAAACGCTACAGCTATTTCTAATTTTCTGCAATCTTATATATTTATTCTGAAACTTTCATACATACACTCATAACTAAAATCGATTTAAATGGCAAAAGCCCGTCATTAAAAACGACAGGCATTTTGCACAGACCAAAATTGATTATATGAGAAGTTTAATCGTTGGTTTTTATGCAGCTAAGATTCAAAAGAGTCATTATGGCCCGCCGTTTTGATTTCCCGCACGCAAAAGCAAATAGTTTCGTACAATGCCAAAATAAAGTTTCCTCTCAACAGCGAATGAGAAGGGTTAGACACACGAACTATCTAGTATTAAGTCGTATCATACTCGACGCATACTAGACGCATACTAGACGTATACTAGACGTATACTAGACGCATACTAGACGTATACTCGACGCATATACCTTATTGACCCGTCCTTGACCCGTCCTGAAATAACTATACAGATTAGTGAATAAATCCTGGATTAACTATACACTGGATGTTGTTAATCCTAATTAACCTATACAGGCTGTTTTTCGAAGTTACTTTTTTTAGTGTTAGGTCTCCATCGTTTTTTTAATGTTTGCTGATGTAAGTGTGCTTGCCCCATCATTAAAATTGACAAGCATTTTGCGCACACCAAAAAATAATGATATGAGAAGTTTAATAGCTGGTTTTAACAATGAACGGTTATTAACATAAAACATATCTCATTAAGCGGAAAATTCCACATCAAACAGTCATTCCAAATTATTCGGGAAATATATTTATCATTGTGTTCAAACAGGCGCAAACGATTAGATGACAATAAATTCCCCTGAAGACCAAAAGCAATTACAGGCTAGAATAGCTATTGGGGATCAGCAAGCATTTACCTTATTTTATAATGCCTATTACCCGGTAATCTATGGATTTGCTCGCCATTTGCTTCGTTCTGATGAATTAGCAGTAGATATTGTTCAGGAAAGCATGCTCCATGTCTGGCGATTAGGGACCAAACTTGAAACTGTCAATCATCTGGAAAGCTATATCAAAACCTTTGCAAAAAGAAGGGCAATTGATATGCTTCGCCGTCGTGCTGTAGAACAAAAGGCCGAAAAAACATTAGGCGGAAACTGGAAAGAAGAGCATAATGACACCGAAGAAGGAATTTTGCTAAGAGAAGGCCGAAAAATATTACAAGATGGTATTTGTTCTCTTCCTCCCCAACAACGTTTAGTTTATGAACTTTGTCAACAAGAGGGACTTAAATATGAAGAAGCCGCCCAACGACTGGGTATTTCTGCCGGCACAGTAAAAACTCACCTGAAACTTGCCATGAGATTCTTGCGGGAATACATTAAAAATCATAGCGATTTAGCTCCCTTGCTCATTATTTTCAAATTATTTTAATTTTTTTCAATTTCCATTACCCCGTTTCCTAATCCTGCACGACTTACTACAAAAGGGATATTAAATTGTTGTGACGTCCACATCAATTTTAAAACTGGAAAAATGGATCAGGATAGATTATCATATTTATTTGAGCGTTACCAGGCCGGACAGCTTTCGGAACAAGAACAGAAGGTTTGGTTGGAAGTATTAACTGACCCCAAACATCAGGAGGCCATTAATGAACTTGCCGAAGGTATTTTTGATCGACCCGATTTATTAAAATACCGGATGGAGGATGCTAAGGCAAAAGAGGTACTGGATCATATTCTGCTCCAGCCTCAGTTTTCTTCAACCCAAACTTATGTATTGTGGAAACGACTTGCGGGCGTTGCCGCCGCCATAACCTTTATTGCATTTGGGCTATACTTCTATAAATCTCAGGATCACAAACAGGGTGTTGAAACTGCAAAACATGTAAATGATATAGCGCCTGGAAAAATGGGCGCTACCTTAACGTTAGCAAGTGGAAAGAAAATTAAACTGAGCGATGCTCCTAATGGAGAAATTGCCAAAGAGTCAGGAATCAGCATTTCTAAAACTGCCGATGGACAGGTTATATATAAAGTAAATGCAACTCCTGCTGAGCTGAATAAGATCAATACATTATCCACAGCAAAAAGCGAAACCTATAGTTTAACCCTCCCCGATCAATCCAAAGTATGGTTGAATGCCGAATCGAGTCTTACCTACACCACCAATCTTCTAGAGAATGGAATACGACGGGTTAAGCTTTCGGGAGAAGCTTATTTCGAAATTGCCAAGGATAAAACACACCCTTTCATAGTGGAAAGTGATGGCCAGGAAGTTAAAGTATTAGGAACTCATTTCAATATTAACAGCTATGCCAACGAACCGGAGACTAAAACCACATTGCTGGAAGGAAGTGTTGCCGTTTCAACTTCGGAAGGAACAAAGCAGACTTTAAAACCTGGAGAACAGTCAACACTAAATCGTTCAGGCAAAATATCAGTGGAAACAGTAGATGTTGATTACGCTGTGGCCTGGAAAGAAGGTTATTTTCAGTTCGAGAATGAAAATTTAGAAAGCATCATGCGCAAAATTTCCAGATGGTATGATGTGGAAGTTGAATATAAAGACAATAAACTGAAAGAGCTGGTATTTGTAGGAACCGTGTCTAAGTACAAAAATGTATCACAGGTGCTGAAAAAACTAGAACTAACAAACGCCCTTCAATTTAAAATTGAGCAGAAAAGGATCATAATTAGTTTCCGCAACAAAAAGTAGGCATTCTTGAAAATCGATAATCAACCCTAAAATAGATAAACCATTAAACTCAATGTATGATTAAAGGAAAAATGTAAGTAAAAAAACGGAGTTAATAAGAGAAAGATCCGGAACGCTACCAACGTCCCAGATCCTTTGCTGATTTAACTAAAAAAGATTTTAACAAAATTTTCGAGTAACTGTGTGATGCTGCCAATCTGAAAAATAACAAGCACACACTTAAACCAGAATTATCCAAATGTATAAAATTTACACACAATTTTTATGTTGGCTTGCCCAACGTATGCTGTTGAACTTGAATTTGGTAGTACACCGAATCAGTGACGCAGACAGAAGAAAATGGATTATGAGAGCTAAACTCACTACTGTTTTATTAATTGCGGCAATGATGCAGGTAAGCGCTATGACGTTTGCCCAGCGGATTACCCTAAAACAAAACAATGTTTCATTAAGGCAAGTATTCAAAGAAATCAAGAAACAAACTGGTTATGATGTTCTTTATCAGAAGGAAACACTGAAGGATTCAAAACGTATTAATGTGCAGTTTTCGAATACCGCATTAAAAGAAGTGATAGAAAGATGTCTTGCCGGACAAAATCTTGATTTCACCATTGATGAGACAACTATTGTTATTAAAGAAAAGGAGCAATCCTCTTCCGTAGAGAATAGCATCTCCAATCTACTGCAGATAAGTGTTTCAGGTAAAGTGGTAGATGAAAACGGACTTGGCCTTCAAGGGGCTGTAGTAAAGGTAAAAGGAAGCTCAATATCAACAACAACCTCTATCAATGGAGATTTTACCCTGGCAAATATTGATGAAGGGGCCATTATACAAATTTCCTTTATTGGTTATATAACCCGCGAACGCAAGGCCGTTACGCAGTTAGGCACGATCAAAATGGAATTGGTGGTTGGCAAATTGAATGAAGTAACTGTCAATGCAGGGTATTATTCGGTTAAAGAAAGCGAACGTACTGGGAGTATTTCTAAAATCAACGCTAAGGATATTGAGAAACAACCTGTTTCAAATGTTCTTGCCACAATGCAAGGGCGTATGGCAGGAGTCGATATCATCCAGGATTCAGGAACACCCGGAAGCGGCTTTCAGATAAAAATACGGGGTCTCAACAGCCTACGGGAAGACGGCAATGAACCGCTCTACATTATCGATGGTGTGCCTTATTCTTCGGAAGTCATTGGATACTACAATACGACAAGTGGAATACCAACACCTACGAGTCCGTTGAACAGCATCAATCCCAATGATATTGAAAGCATAGAAGTCCTCAAAGATGCCGATGCAACCGCTATCTACGGTTCGCGCGGTGCCAATGGGGTAGTGCTGATTACCACCAAAAAAGGTAAGGCAGGAAAAACGAGCGTAACTGCTTCCGCATCTTCAGGAATTGGGAAAGTCACCAAAATGATCGATCTGATGGATACCCAGCAGTATTTGGAAATGAGAAGACAGGGTTTTGCCAATGACGGTGTTACCAACTATCCCGATTGGGCATATGATATTAATGGAACTTGGGATCAAAATCGTTATACCGATTGGCAAAAGGAACTTTTGGGTGGAACTGCTGTAATTGCCAATATGCAGGCGTCGGTATCAGGCGGTTCCGATTTAACCCAATATCTGATCAATGGTACCTACCACACTGAAACAACGGTACTCCCCGGTGATTTTGAGTATGATAAAGCAGCTGTACACTTTAGCATGAACCACAGGAGTGAGGATAATAAATTCAAACTCACTTTTTCAACAGGCTATACAGCCCAAGACAATTTACAACCAGAAACCGATATAAGCCGCACGGCTCGAAATCTGGCTCCAAATGCCCCTGCCCTGTATGACACCAATGGTAATCTTAATTTTGAAAACAGTACCTTCCAAAATCCATTGGCAGCGCTTCGTGGCATCAGTACTGCAAAAACTAATGATCTTATTGCCAATACTGTGCTGAGTTATCTGATGGCTCCAGATTGGGAACTCAAAGCCAATTTAGGGCTAACAGATATAAAGAATGCAGAACAGCGCCTCTTGCCATCGACTATGTATGATCCTGCCTATCATCTTGGAAGCAGCTACTCGGCGATGTTTTCCAACAATACCCAGAGAAAATCCTGGATTGTGGAACCGCAGCTTCGCTGGAGCCATAATTTCGGAATCAGTACAATTGATGTTCTGGTGGGTGGTACCGCGCAACAGCAAACTAGTTCACGGCTGTACCAGTTTGGGTTTGGTTTTGCCAGCAACAGCCAGATTACAGACATAGCCTCGGCCACGCAAAAATCCATTTATGTAAGTGATGAAACCCTATATAAATACCAAGCCTTTTTTGGAAGGCTCAATTACAATTGGGATCAAAAATACATTGTGAACGTAACGGGAAGAAGGGATGGTTCTAGCCGATTTGGCCCAGGTAAGCAGTTTGCAACATTTGGGGCTGTAGGCGCCGCCTGGCTATTCTCGAAAGAAAGTTTCCTAAAAGATAATGCAGTGCTGAGTTTTGGAAAGCTTCGGGCCAGCTACGGCAGTTCCGGCAGTGACCAAATAGGAGATTACCAGTATTTGGATACCTATATTTCCTCTGGTCTAAACTACAATGGTGCCATAGGTTTAGATCCCACTCGACTGTACAATCCGGATTTTAGTTGGGAAACCAATCGAAAACTGGAGACAGCAATAGAAATGGGGTTCTTCAGGGATCGCATATTTTTTACAGCCGCTTGGTATCGGAATCGGTCTTCCAATCAACTGGTAGGGATTCCTTTGCCAGGGACAACAGGATTTAGTTCTATTAACGCTAATTTAAATGCCACCGTTCAAAATATGGGGCTGGAATTTACACTGCGTACTCTAAATTTTGACCGCAACAGTTTTAAATGGACAACCAACTTTAATATATCGGCTCCCAAAAACAAACTACTGGCTTTTCCGGGACTCGAAGGCTCGACCTATTTCAACCGTTATGTTATCGGGGAATCGACAAGCATTGTAAAGACATATCAGTTAAAAGGGGTCAATCCACAAACGGGACTATATGAGGTGGAAGACTTCAATAAAGACGGTATGATTACCTCACTGGGAGACAAAAAGGTCATTATGGATCTTACACCGCAGTACTTTGGAGGTTTGGAAAATCAGTTTCAATACAAAAACTGGCAATTAAATTTTCTTTTCCAGTTTGTAAAACAAAAGAATTACATATATACTCCAAACGTTCCCGGTGGTAGTTTCTTCAATCAGAGTTCGGACATGACTAATGCATGGCAGCATGAAGGAGACCAGGTTCCTTTTCAGATGAATACATCGGGCGAAAATGGGGCAGCTGTAAATGCCTATTACAATTATTTGGACAGCAATGCCCCTATTGTGGATGCGTCCTACATTCGGTTAAAAAATATTGCGGTAAGCTATGACCTGCAGCTGCATGCCATCAAAGGGGTTCACTGTAAGCTGTCATTATTGGGACAGAATGTGTTAACATTTACCCCATACAAAGGGGGAGATCCAGAATTTAAATATACCGCATACCTGCCCCCTCTAAAAACAATTACCGCTGGCTTACAGCTTACGTTTTAACCTTAACAAATCTAGCCATGTTAAATACAACTATTTTAAAAAAATTACTTCATAAAAGTGTTAAAGAGATGAATAATAAAAGCTGTTTCCTGCTAATATTATGTCTGACACTTGGTGCCTGCGATAGCTTTGTGAAAGTGGATCTTCCCGCTTCGCAATTGTCGGCCAAAACCGTATTTGAAGATGCGGGAACGGCCAAAGCGGCTATGGCCGGATTGTATGCCAAAATGAGAGATGGCGGCTTGTTAACTGGAAATTTAAACGGTGTTTCCTGTAATCTTGGCCTCTACGCCGATGAATTTGATTACTACTACCAATATTCTGTCAGTAATTTTTATACCAATTCGCTATTTCCTGGTGAACTTGGGGTAAACGATACCTGGAATAGGAGTTACAATCAAATTTATAGTGCCAATGCGATTCTTGAAGGTTTGGACAATTCAACTACCATCGCAGCGGCGGACAAAAAACAGTTACAGGGGGAAGCCCTTTTTATAAGAGCCCTGCTTCATTTTTATCTAGTGAATCTCTATGGCGAGATTCCCTATATCAACACAACAGATCATCTACTGAACAGCAAAGTTTCACGAATGCCTGCCGATAAAATCTATAGCCTGATTGTAATGGACCTGAATAAAGCTGTTGAATTACTATCGGAGGATTATGTTTCATCTGAGCGCATTATTCCCAACCGCAGTACTGCCACAGCGTTTTTAGCACGGGTTTATTTGTATATGGGATTATATCCTGAAGCCTCGAATGCCTCCTCGGCAGTGATCAATAATCCACTGTATGTTTGGCAAACGGATTTGGATAAAATCTTTCTTAAAGAAAGCAGCACTACGATCTGGCAATTTATGCCAAACACCTCCGACAGCAATACTGCCGAAGGGAGCATATACATATTTACTTCAGGTCCGCCACCCATCGTGGGGATTAGGCCTGACTTGGTGAATTCTTTTGAAGTGGGAGATCAAAGAAAGACCCATTGGACTAAGGCGGTAACAGATGGGATCACGACTTGGTACCATGCCTTTAAATACAAACAGCAATCCACCACCCCGAGCTCTGTTGAGTATTCCATAGTGTTTCGTTTGGCAGAACAATACCTAATTCGCGCCGAAGCCAGAGCGTATCAAGGCAATCTAAGTGGAGCCAAAGAAGATTTAAACCTCATTCGAACTACAGCAGGACTTTCCAATACTACTGCGATTACTTTTGATGAGATTATAAATGATATTCTAAAACAACGTCGTTTTGAACTGTTCACAGAATTTGGACAGCGGTTTTTTGATTTGAAACGAACCGGAAAACTAGACGTGGTGCTATCTGCCTCCAAGCCGGGATGGAATACCACCGATAGTTTGTGGCCATTGCCTGCCCTTGAATTGAACTCCAATCCAAACTTGAATCCACAAAATCCGGGATATTAAAATCATTATAAAACCATGATTATATTCAAACGAAAAATTGACTTCGTAATCTCGAGTTTGGTGTTGGATCTATTTCTTTTAGTGTTGTTAGCCTGTCCCATACTGGGACAGGCACAACAAAAGAAGCCATTAAACGAAGACGATTACGGCAGGTGGGGAACACTGGAGGTAAAAGCCATTTCTGAAGATGGGAAATGGGCGAGTTATGCGATGCGGTATGAAAACCACAACGATACTTTATTTGTACAAAACATCGCTAAAAATAAAAGCTATGCCATCCCAAAAGGGACTGAGGGTAGTTTTGGAGGAGAGCAACTATTTGCATTCTTGATACCAGAGGAGTCCCAATTGAAAGTAATGCAGTTACAGACGGGCAATATAAAAGTATATGACAATGTCAGACGGTATGAATTGGCAAGTAACGGTCGGTACATTATCACTTTCAATAAAGGGTATAGTGAGAAAAGCTTGTTGAAGATATATAATCAAAAAGGAATAGCCATTGACAGTATCCTTGGAGTCACAGAATATGCCTTAAATGCAAGCAAAGATGCTTTAATTTTTGCCAGCAGGCTTCGGGAACATAGTGACGTTGGAATAATCTATTTTAAACAGTATTCCCGCGAAACGATATCGAAAGAAAATGCCGGCAAGTTTGCCAATTTTGTCTGGCAGCACAATGATAAGTCAGTTGCTTTTTTGAATGAAATTGACTCTGTCTCAAAAATAACTACGATTAATTATCTTAGAATTAGTGATAAGAAACTGTTTTCATTTGATTATTCCACTAAAGTAGGCTCAACCAAAAACATGTGCATCGGTTTCAAGAATTGGAACCAACCCCACGTCTCCTTTGATGGCACAAAAATTTTTTTTATGGTAGCTAAAAACAAGGATGCAGATTTACGAAACGATCCAAAAGCAGTCGAAGTTTGGAACGGCAATGATAAATGGTTGTATTCAGACAGGCAACGTCAGGAAACATGGGGGGATATTCCTAAACTGGCCGTTTGGTATCCTGAGACGGATTTCTATTCCCAAATAAGCGACAACGATTTACCTGAAATGATGTTGACTGGGCAACAGGATTATGCCATTACCTATAATAAATTTTCCTATGGCTTGCAGGCGAAATATTACGAGGAAGCGGATTTTTATCTTAGGAATATAAAAAACGGTTCCCAAAACCTGATGCTGAAAAAACAATCCGTTGACCCAAATCAAATGGGCTTTGATCCTTTTAGCAACAAAATACTGTATTTTAGGGAAAGTAATTGGTGGATATATGATCCTGTGGAAAAAACGCACACGAACCTGACCAAAAAGGTTACAACTAAATGGGATAATAACAGTTTAACCGATGCTCCCCATCAATTTGGAGCCTATGGCAATCCGGGCTGGAGCTCCGACGGAAAGAACGTTTTATTGTATGATGCCAATGATATCTGGCAGGTGGCTACTGATGGTTCTTCTTGCGAGCGACTAACCAGAGGACGGGAGAAAAACATGGTTTACAGGATAACTCCCATTGAATATGACTGGCGATCACAGAGTAACTACGACGGAAGGAAACCCACCATTTTCGATCTGTCCAAAGATCTGTTGCTCGAAGCAAGAAATACCGAAAACTGGTCAACAGGGTATTTTATTTACAATGCCCAATCGGGAGAGAAACCTTTGGTATATGAAGCCAGTAAAATAGATGAAATCCGCAAGAGTAAAAGCAGCAGTTATATTTTTCAGAATCAAACCTTCAATCAGTCGCCACGATTGGAATTCAGAAAGAAAAACGAGGCTGTTTCCAAAATTTTGTTTCAATCCAACAAGCAACAGAATGAGTATTCCTTTGGAAAATCAGAATTGCTGTATTACAGCAACAGTAAAGGTCAAACATTAAAAGCGGCGCTGTTTTATCCCGCTGATTATAATCCCACAAAGAAATACCCAATGGTGGTGCATATCTATGATGTGATGTCTGATGAACTTCATCAGTATGTCAATCCTAGTTTCTTGAACAGGGAGGGCTTTAATGTGACGAATTATACGCTAAATGGTTATTTTGTGTTAATGCCCGATATTGTATACCAGTTGGGAAACCCAGGAAGTTCGGCCGTTGATTGTGTAACAGCCGGAGTTAAAACGGTTGTCGACAAAGGTTTGGTGGATAAACATAAAATAGGTTTATATGGGCATTCTTTCGGGGGGTATGAAACCAATTTTATTATTTCACAAACTCCAATTTTTGCTGCTGCTGTTTCAGGAGCCGGAGTTAGCGACATCATTTCCTATTACTTTAATATCGGGAGGAATGGTCAATTTCAGACCGATATGTGGCGATTTGAAAACCAGCAGTTTCGTATTGGAAAGTCGCTGTACAAGGACAAAGAGGCATACTTAAGGAATTCTCCTATTATGCACGCAGAAAACATAATAACACCCCTGTTACTATGGGCAGGCAAAGATGACAGGATCATCCCCTGGAATCAAAGCATAACTTATTATCTGGCACTCCGAAAATTAGGGGTCAAAAATGAAATGCTGGTCTATCCTGATGAGGACCATTCATTGGAAAATCCAGAGAATCAAAAGGATCTCAGCAGACGAATGATGGCATGGTTTGACCAATTATTGAAAGGGGAAGCTAGGCTGGATTAGATCTATAAGGAGCTTCCTTTGAATAAAAAGAAGAACTGCATTGCCTTTCATTAAACGCGACGGGAAGCGAGCCACAAATTATCTTTAAAAGGGAGGCCAATTGCCTCCCTTTAGGATTTAAATTATATGAAGAAAGTCCTTATTCCATCGGGTTTTTTATTGACCTACCTGTTTGTTATCTACAGTTATCCATTCCGCAGGCTTTTCACCTTTCAAGTAATAATCAAACCACTCGTTGATGCGTTGCGTCAGGTCTTTTTGATTTTCCCGTTTCCACAAAGTGTGTCCTTCTTCAGGATAAACCAACAAGGTATGTGTTTTATTAAGCCGTCTTAAGGCCAGATAAAATTCCATACTTTGAAGATAATGGATGTGGCGGTCTTCTTCGCCAGTCCATCCCAATAGAGGAGTCTTTACATTTGCCGCCAACAAAACAGGAGAGTTTTTCAAATAACTTTCCGTATCCTCAAAGAGAGATTTGCCAATGCGTAACTGATCGTGCTCTGCACGATAAAAATCAGGAATCTTAAAAGTGACACCCACATAAAGATAACTACTAATGAGATCGGTCCAGGCAGAACCTGAAACCGCAGTCGCAAACCTATCGGTCTGGGTAATGATTAAATCTGTTTCATAACCTCCAAAGGAATGCCCAATAAGTCCAACTTTTTTAGGATCAACATCTCCTTTTGAAATGACAGCATCTACCGAAGACAGTACACATGAAGTGCCCGACTGCCCTACATTGGCAAGTTCAAATTCCATATCCGGAAGTAAAACGAAATACCCCTGGGTGACATAATTGGTGATGTTAAAACCATCCCCTGAATAAGAACTTGGGTTCTGGTAATCATTTAAATACTGGTATTGATGCTGATAGACATGCACTATCATGGGGTATTTTCTGCCCCTTTGATATTCAGCTGGATAGTAAAGAATGCCAGACAATTCCTTACCATTTACAGTATACCGTATCGGCTCAGCCGTACCCCAATAAAAGTGTTCCTGTTGGGCATTGGACTGTACAATTTCCTTTGGTGAGGTGGCATAAAACATAAGCCTTGGCGATACTTCATAACTTTGTTCCACGTACATGTAAGTATCATTGTTAGTTGCCTTGATAATCTGATTCACTTTCTTCTGCTCCCAAACCATAGGAACTACTCCATTTTTACGGCTCCATATACAGAATCCTGATGCCCCGGAATACCTGTCTTCAACACTCAAAATAATTTCGTTGTTTAACTCTAATGGTAGTTTTTTAGTGTCAATTTGATCTCTGTGATAGAGTGGTTCTGGAGTCATATCCTTAATTCGATATGTTCTTTGGATTTCCCTGCCTTTTGTAATTCGCTTTTTAATGTTGCCGTCAGGTGAGATTTGCCACAGATCATATTTATCGTACAGGATTATACTTTTGTCTTTCTCCGTCCATCCCGCCACACCATAAGGAGCAGGCTGTATTGGCATATCTTGATCCTGCCGAAAAAAAGATACCGGTATCGTTTTGGTGATATTGGTATGGGTGTCTTTTTCGACGTCATAGATCCACCAATTTCCTTCCTTGACATAGGCCAGAACTTTCCCGTCGGAGGATGGAACTGTTGAGTAGTCGCCTGAATATTTTTCGAGTACCAGTTTTCTTTTTCCGGTTGTCAAATCAACGATATACAGATCATACGGTCCATCGAAACTGTTTTGGGGCTCATAGACAACTGGATCATAAATAAAAGCATGTTTGTAATCTCCGCTAAGAAACCCTTTTGGAATTTTCCTGTCCGTAATCTGGATAAAGCGGTTGCTCTTCATAGACCATACCGCCATCTTATCACTCAGACTATATTGTCCATAAGTCTTCTTACGGTCAAAGACTTCTTTATCGGCAGCATTCCATACTTGTACGCTGCTTGGATCAATGGGGCGGAGCCTCTCGGAGTTTTCTTTGAGCCAGAAAAAAATGCGATCCCCATCATCCGATACTGTTAGCGTATTGGAGGTCACGTCTGAGATCTTCATATCTATGGGAAAGTTTGGTTGTGCCTTGGCATCAAAATAATTCAGCTTTTTGGTGACAGTACTATAGCTGAAAAGCTTAGGGTTATCAGATACATTTTGTATAAAGACAATAGTATTGCCTTTCCAGTTCAGATTTTGAAACGCACCATTACTACCTGAGGTAATGGTGCTTTTTTTTGTTTTTAATCCTAATTCTAAAAAACCGATTTCATTTTTACCAGTTGAATCTATAGCGTATAAGACTCCTTTGCGACTGGGTTCCAAACGCCAGGCATTTACATTGTGAATTTCTTCTACTGTATTTCCTTGTATATCTTGAACAACAAGATTATGTTTTTGATTAGCCTGTTTTTTCAGGATTAAGAGGAATTTTTCATTCTTTGAAAAAGCAAAATCAGTCACATCAGCTGTTTTTGTAATTACGCCGGTTGTCAGGTTTTGTACTAGTAATGTATCTCTGGCAATACAACCAAAGTAGGTTTCGCCATTAAAAACACCGTTTTTGGCATTTGGAAAACTATAGAGAGTGCTATTTTTTGTGCTTTTCACGAATAAGGTATCCTTTTTGGATTCGTCCCACCGTAAATAACTGGCCCAATTGCCATCATTAGACAGTTTTCTTGCCGTAAAATTACTCCAAAGAGCATAGTCGTCTTTAGTAAGCTGCTTATTGGGTTTATTCTGTCCCATTGAAGGAAAAGCAAGTAACAAAAAAATGAAACTAGAAAAGCCAATGAAAAAGTTTTTATAAACCAGGAGCTTGTCTGACAAGTAATTTATTTTAATAACCTGCATTTTGAGGTTCGAGATTTGGGTTAAGTAAAAGTTCAGATTCAGGCAGTGGCAGTAGTCGATCAGTTGACTTCCATTGTGGTTTGATTGGTGCTAACACCGCATCAAGTTCGCCAGTTCTTTTCAGGTCAAAAAAACGGTTTCCATATTCCGTAAAGAATTCCAGACGGCGCTGTTGAAGCACTTCCGCAATAATGTCTGCTGTGGTAACTGCATTTGAATTCCCTAGCCCTGCCAGATTGCGAATTTTATTTAAATCTTCTTTTGCACCAATAAGATCGTCCTGGTGCGCACGGGCTTCCGCTCTTATGAGATGTTGTTCAGCCATTCTCAGGACAATGGAATATTCCACAGATGTCCCTGTATTGGAAGCTTCTTTATATTTGTTCGCATGGTACCATGTATCAGTACCGTTTGTCACTGCTTTAATCCAATTTGATTTACGAAGATCATTATCACTAAACGCATCGATGAGCTGGTCACTAATTGCCACTGAAGGAGGTGGTCCTTCAACAAAAATAAATGTTCCTGCCTCGTAGGTATTGGCTCCTGCAATAGGAGGCATCAATTGCCAGATAGTAGACGGGCTATCTTTGCCGAATACAGTGCCAATATCTGAAGGCCAAACATATAATCCTGTTTGATTGAGCACAGCCGAAGCTGCATTCGATGCTTCATTCCATTCCTGTCTATAAAGGCAGACTCTGGCCAATAGTGCCTGGGCAGCCCATTTGTTCGGACGTACCCGATCTGCGCCTATGTATCCTTCAGGCAGTAATTCACTTGCCTTGAGTAAATCTGCCTTGATTTGTGCATATACCTCATTAATTGGCAGGCGATGCGCCACTTTGTTTTGCTGGTAATCTGTAGTTAGCAAACATGGAATGTCCCCAAAAGTATTAACGAGATAAAAATGAATTATGGCTCTAACAAACAGAGCCTCTCCCGTTAGTTGATTTTTATCGGAGATTTTCAGCGCATCAGATGATGCAACTCCTTCAATGATGGCATTGGCAGAGTAAATTTGATTATAGCTACTATTCCATAATTCAGCTATTTCCTGATCAGAAGCCAATAATGAATTCGTGTAGAAGTTGGACTGACCTGTGCCAGAAATTCCGTAATACATCAGTTCATCACTATAAAGTCCAAGTTCACATGAAATCCCCATAGGATAGCCTGTAAGTAACCCATGATCTCGGATATTTGCATAAATGTCAACCATGGCTGCATTAGCGGTGGTTTTGTCCTGAAACACATCTTTAGCTGTCAATTGCGAAGAGGGTAAGTCTACATTAGTAAAACTGTCACATCCCACCATTAAGAATAGCGCTATGAAATATATTGTCAATACTAATTTATTATCTTTCATGAGATTGATTTTAAAATTAAAAGGTGATTTGTAAACTTGCGGTAACTACTCGGAGAGGTGGCAAATAGCCCTCGGCGATTAATTCAGGATCCATTCCTTTATAGGGGGTTATCGTTAGCAGATTTTGCCCTTGCAGGCTAAGTTTGCATAAGATATTTTGGGTCCAGCTTTTTGGTACATCATAAGAAATGGAAACATTTTTTAAGCGTATGTAGGAAGCATCACCAATAGCGGCATCACTTTGAAAAAAGCGTGAGTTTGCGGTTCTTTTCTGCGTATTACTATTGCTGTAGGATTGATATGGCCCCAAATCGCCTGTACTCTGCCAATGTTCGGTAACGCCTTCGGGTTGATTAACCATAGTTCCAGGCATTCCCATTCTGTAATTTTCATTGGTAGCCTCCTGTTTTACAAATTGGAACAAAAAATCCAGTTGAATATTTCTGTAGCGTAGTTGGTTTTGAAATCCACCATAGTATTGTGGGCTTAAATTCTTTATAATTTGTTTATCATCTACAGCCGAAAATTTGCCGTCAACATTAAAATCTTCAAATTGATAAACTCCTGTATTTGGATTAAGTCCTGTATAGTGATAGACCTTTGTTATATTAATGGGTTGGCCAACTACATACTGGTATTTATAGGTGGAACCTTCAAGTCCAGGAAAGGAAAGCAACTTATTTTGTGCCCAAGTCAGGTTGAAAGTACTCGTCCAGCTAAAGTTCGTTGATCGGAAATTTGATGTTCGCAAGCTAAATTCGAAACCGCTGTTTTGGACCTCCGCATCTAAATTAGCCTGTATTTCCGAAAAGCCTGTTGTTCCAGGCAATGGTATTCCCACTAATTGGCTTGATGAGCGGTTGCGATACCAAGCCATGGTGGTAAATATCCGGTCGTTCCAAAATCCGGTTTCTAAAGCTAGCTCAAGTTTTTTATTGGTTTCCCAGCCAAAATCAGGATTAAAAAGGCGTGTAGGTTGTAGTCCGCCAATACCTTGATAAGTATTGCCAGAAGTGGCATAGGTATCCAAATATTGATAATCCCCAATCTGGTCGTTCCCTGTTATTCCGTAACTTCCACGTATTTTTCCAAAACTTAAGAAACTAAGATTTTCTTTTATGAATTTCTCATTTGAGAATAACCATGCTGCACCAATAGCACCAAAATTAGCATACTGTCTGCCTGGTCCAAATCGGCTTGATCCGTCCCTGCGTCCTGTGATATTTACTATATATTTTGAGTCCCAGTTCCAGTTTATACGCCCAAAAAAAGCTTGATATTTGTACACAGATTCATCACTGTTCAGAACATAGTGGTTAGTAGCAGAGGCTGGGTTTTCAATTAAACTATTACTTGCAAAACCTTCCGCCAGATTTACCAGTTGGTCGCCGTTTTGTTGTTGAAAAGTGACTCCTGCCAAAGCGTCTATTTTTCCTTTGCCAAAAACATGATTCCAATTGATTTGTGGTTCCGCAATCCAAGAATTCCGATTAACTGTATTTGTGAATAGAACTGACCTCTCGCTCCCCAACCCATAGGCTGGGTTATAGATTGTAGAAGGCTGTATATTATTTTGACTTTGCTGCAGATCGGTATAACCAAAGCTGGTCTTTGCTGTAAATCCTGCTCCTATGTCGTAGGAAAGCAATAAATTGGTGATCAGATCTTTTGTTTGTCCTTTAATTGTTCCTTCTAATTGGGCAAGAGGATTGTCAAAGGTGTTGTTTTCCCAGTTCAGGTTTCCCTCAGCATCATAAAGTGCGGGGGCATTTGGTACAAGGGTGATGGCAGTGCGGGTATAGTCTAGTGCGGGTAAGTTATTGCGTTGGATAGTGTATCCACCGGTAAAATTGATTTTAAATTTCTTATTCTCTGATTCGTGATTCAGATTGAAATGGCCATTGCCTTTAATATATTCAAAATCACCCGGAAGTACAGTAGTTTCCTTGCTGTAATTTCCACTTAAAAGATATTGGGTTTGTGAGTTACCTCCTGATACAGAGGTTTGCACGTTGGTGTAATTCGCAGTTCCTCCTATGAGTTCCTTTTGCCAGTTTGTATTTCGGTTTTGATCCCAAGTTCCGTTTACATCGTAGGCATTTGCGGGATAGTTGGTAACTCCATCATTGGCAAAAGCTTCTCGGCGCATTGCTAAATATTCAGGTGTTTTCATCACATCCATAAAATGGGCTACTTCGCCAAATCCCCTGGAGTAGTTAGCGCTAAAAGTGGCTTTGCCTTCTTTACCTTTTTTGGTGGTTATCAGTACCACACCATTAGCACCACGCGAACCATATATTGCTGTTGCATCAGCATCTTTTAATACCTCTATGCTGGCTACATCATTGGGGTTGATACTGTTCAAGGGGCTATTTTGACCCGGTATGTTGCCAGAGGTATACGTACTGCCAATATCCTGAGATGAATATGGCACCCCGTCGATGATGTACAGGGGGTCGTTACCTTCAAATCGAAGACTATTTTTTCCTCGGATTTCAATGGCGAAACCTCCTCCAGGCATTCCAGTGGTCTGTGTGACATTGACCCCTGGCAAACGTCCTTGCATTGTTGCAAGTACATTGGTCACTGGCTGCTTCTCTATCTCCGCAGCAGTTATTTTGGCAATACTGCCTGTGCGCTCGCTATCCTTTATCGAATAGTAACCAGCATTTACTGTTATTTCTTCAAGTTTATCCGATTTCAGAACTAATTGAATCCTATAGAAATTTTCAGTAACCGTTATTTCTTTGGTTTCATATCCTATGAATGAAATTACCAAAACAGCCTTCTTATCCACATTACTTAAAAAGAACTCGCCATTTTCATTTGTATTGGTGGCCATAGTTGTTCCTTTGATCTTTACATTGGCACCTTCCATCGGCATGCCCACCTCATTAAGCACAACACCACGTATATCAAAAGCGGTAAGGTGATCCATAAATCGTTCAAGCAAGGGAAATGTTACCTTGGTTACCACTACTGTTTTGTTAACCACCTCATATTCCAAAGGTTGTCCTTCAAAAACTTTCTTTAACACGTCATCAAGTTCAGCGTCTTTAACATCAAGGCTAACTTCTTTGGCATCCTGTAGTACCGTAGAATTAAATATAAAATCATAACCCGTTTGAGTACGAATCTGACTTAAAACATCAATTAGTGGTGCCTTCTTTTTAGATATAGTAATCTTCTGTGCAAAGGAACTTGCACTTACCTGAAGAATAGCCATGATTAAAATAAGAGTGGTTATTCTCATTATCAATAGGAATTTAGAAATACAGCGCGGTGGCTGCACCAATTTTTTTATGTAAAAACTGTACATTTGTTTAGCTTTTTAGTGATAGTGCCCTTGCATTTTCCAGATGATGGCACTATCCGATTTAAGAATATTTGAATTAATTATTCAATTAATCTAGGCTTAGTCATTCCAGCTCTAACTGGAATGACTATTTTGTTTTCAGATTAACTGTAAGTCAATTTTTTATTGCATTACAATTATCCTCCTTTCTTGAATTTTGAAATGAACACCTTCTGCTTGTTCAAGTAGTTTAAGCACCTCACTGATATTTTTATTTCTGGATATCTTGGCATAATAAACTTCATCGGTCACTTTACCTTCATATCTTACGTCGATATTATACCATCTCGATAGTTGTCGCATAATACTTTTTATATCCTCTCCTTTAAAGTTAAAGTCTCCATTTTTCCAGGCAATAACTTCTTCTATATCTGCATGTTGGTCAATTTGTATAGAATTACCTGATATATTTATCTGTCCCCCCGGCTTTAGTATTTGTGTACTACCTGTTGATTTTGCAACCACCCGAACAGAGCCTTCTAGCAAAGTAGTATGAACACTCATATCATCAGGATAATTGCTAATGTTAAAATGAGTACCTAAAACCTCAACAGTTTGTTCTTTAGATACAACTCTAAAAGGTTTAGTTTTATCCTTCGCAATTTCAAAATAGGCCTCACCTATGAGTTCTACTTTTCGCTCTTTGGTATCAAAAGAAGTGGGGTAAATTAAAATCGAAGCTGAGTTAAGCCATACTTTAGACCCATCAGAAAGTACTACTTGATATTGGCCTCCTCTTGGTATTTCTAGTTTGTTAAAAGATGGGGGAGAATCTTCATTTTGGGAGTCATTATACTTTAATAAACCGTCTGAAGTTTTATTCACACTGGTACCACCCTCGTTTGATAATAGTCCTGTTTTTGCTTCTTCTAAGGCAATTCTTTTACCATTGGCCAAGGTTAAAATAGCCTTATTACTTCCAGGTTTTACTTCTGCTAAGATTTTAGTATCCTCAGCAGTAATTTTTTTGTTGTGCTGATATAAATAAATACCACCACCAACGCTTAGGATAATGATTGCAGCTGCGGCAATTCGCCCAATAGATTTCCAAAGTGATTTAACCTTTGTTACATGAGAAATATCTTCTGTTAAGGATTTGAATTTTCGGAAGGACTCATTTACTTGAGAACTTGCTAACATATTCCCTAAACCATACACAAATCTCTTTGCTTCTTCAACGTCAGCTTGATTATTTGAATTTATATAGGCGTTCCACTTTTCAACATCGTGCGCGTTTGCATTGTAGCAATAATTGATGAATGTGTCATCTATTATAAGTTCTTCAATGCTATAAATCTTCTCCATCCTTTGTTTTTTTATAAGAGACGGAGGATGGAGTTCTTTTTACCAATGCTTTTTTTAAATAAACATAAATAAAAGTAAATCAGGGAGAAATTTGGAGTCTATGTTTTCATTTTCCATAATTTCTCTCATCTTTTTAATGCCTTCAAAAAGATTATTGTAAACACTTCGGGTGGTTAAACCGGTTCTCTCAACAATCTGTTCATTATTCAAACCTTCATAATACTTTAAAAAGATGGCAGTTTGACAACGAGGTGGTAATTGTTGAAACGCCTTTTCCAGCTTATTCTTTAATTCTACCCAGGATTGATTGTGCAAGATTCTGTCCTCAATAGAAGGATCTATTTCGTTTTGAAAGAGGTTTTGATTTAGATAGTTATATTTCTTGACATCTTCCCGATAATTATCAATTAACTTTCTTTTAAAAGAAGTTATCACGAATGACTTAACATTTTTTATTTCCTTAAAATTAATCTGCTTTTCTAGGAAAGCTAAAAAGGTTTGATTAATAATATCTTTCACAATATCCAGTTCAACACCCTGCTTTAAACCAACAAAAACCAAATAGTTATAATACTCTTTATATAAAGTATTTATAGTATTTGATTCAATGGTTTCATCAGGATTATTGCTTAAGACGTTCATTAACAATAGCATCTAAATGGTATAATTTCCTAAATAAAGTTTATTTATCATTCAAGGTCATAAAAGTATTACTATTTCTATCTTATTAAAATTTGATTTAAATGAATTCCCTTCTCAAAAAAAATACCCGGCACTTTTTAAAGTTAACCGGGATTTGATTTAGTGATATGAAAGAAAAGTTTTTGAATTATCAAAACCTATATCTAATAGACGTAAGGACTTCTCCTTTTTACCAACTCTTTTATTCTTTTTTATATTGATTTTTTCCATTCCAACTATTCTGCCTCCTAAAAGGTCTTAAAAACTGAATTGTTGACAAACTAGACACAGTTCTGTAAAGACAATCATTCTTTATTCGGCAAGGAACCTAGGCCATTTTCGGCCTGGAGCGGTAAGGCCTGCAGGCAAACTGGACGTAGTTCCGTCGGGAATATTCGGTCTGCTCTCGGTTCAACCGAGACGGAAGGCAAAAACTTTCATATCAATAAACCACACCCTACCTTACCCCCTATAAAACCCTTTCTTATGCATCACCGGCTCAGCCGGCAAATCAACCCTTATTTCAATCTCATCATACTCATAACAAACATCCTTCAGTACCTCTATCCTCCTGCCCCATTTCTTCGAATGTTTATTCTAAGTACAGAAAGGATTAAAAGTTATTTCCAGTTTTCTACAGAGTTAAAATAATACTAAAAATAGCACCTATAACTATTCCCATTCCTGCGCCTAAAGAAGTATTTCCAAAAAGAGCTCCAAAGGCTGAACCAAAAACGATTCCAAGACCAACCCACATGCCAAAACCATTTCCTGATTTGTTATCTCCAGTTTCTTTCACGATTGAAGTTTAGTTTTTACTTTTTTGTCACGTGTTTTGATAGTTACTGTGTTAGTCGTTACTATTACCGCCACGTTTTGCAGATTTGTAATGGGCGGGCTTTTCAGTACGAGTTTTCATTCGGAGAACCACACTTCCTCTAACCATGAAACTGTCTAAAGAGCCCCCCTATTTAAAATGTACTATTAGCAGTTTGTTTTTCTATTTTTTCAAAGGAAAATTAAACATCCAACGAATGCCATACTTGTCCAAACAGCAACCCCAAAGTGCTCCCCAAAATTGTTCTGCCAATGGTGCTAAATCAGTAGCTCCTTCTGATAGTGATTGGAATAATCTTTCTGTTTCTTCTCTTGTATCGGGCTCAAGACTAATTGTTGTGTTGTTTCCAATTTTTGTATGATGTCCCATACTTTCCAAATTGTCTGTACCCATAATTTCTACACCATTTAATGTAGGCAATGCTACATGCATAACTTTGTTTTTGTCTTCATCTGAAAGCGGTGGCATACCTTCTGGTGCAGGCATGTCGCCCATTTTCATGATTGGAGCAGAAAATTCAGTTTTAAAAACTGATTTGTAAAAGTTAAAGGCTTCCTCTGTTTTGCCTTGGAAGTTAAGATAGATTGATACTTTTGCCATGTTATTTGTTATTGAAATTTATTTTAAAATTGAGCTATTAATATTTTTTGCTGTTTATAATTTATTTGTCAATAATAATTTGTCTCGAGTTACCAAATCGTCCCTTGCAATGACAGCTAACGTTACAACTTGACGAAAGCCTGGTAATAATACCTGCGTCATTCTCCCAATAGGTAAAGTTATTAAATAGGTTTTTAGTTCAAAAATGCACAATCACCGTGCTTTGGGCAAGTGGTTGTTGATCAATGTTTTTATGGATACCAACCTAAATGAAGCATTTTAGATTTTATCTCAAATGGATAATTTCATAAAAGCCCCATAATTCAATATTCACATAAGGAACCTTGGCCAATTCCAGCCTGTGTGGCATGGTTAAAGGTGAATTGGATGTCCCGCTTCAACCGGGATCGGGAATATTCTGTCTGCCTGACCGCGGAAGGCAAAAGCTTCCATATCTCACAAATAAGAAGTAATAAAGTTGAACTCCACAAACCCTATGATCTATAAATGGCAAAAGCCCATCATTAAAAAAATGACAGGCATTTTGCGCACACCAAAATTGATTATATGAGAAGTTTAATCGGATTCAGTTTTACTAGTTTTTATTATCTATTGACAGAAAACACGTACTCACTTTTACTCTTATAAACTTCATCCGGCATAAGCACCGTTGAAGGAAAATTAGAATGGTTAGGTGAATCCGGAAAATGCTGTGTCTCCAGGCAGAAAGCGGTTCTGAAATTATCAGGACCATTGCGCAGTTTGTTCTTGCCCTGCATAAAATTGCCCGAATAAAACTGCAAGCCCGGCTCGGTAGTGTAAATACTCATTATAATGCCTGATTTATCGCCGCAAACTTCAGCAGCTGGCAATATCTTGCTTGGGTTCAATACATAATTGTGATCATAGCCCTTTCCAAATCGCAACTGGTCGTTAGTGGCGGAGATACAAAACCCGATCTTCTCAGCGATTCTGAAATCAAAGGGAGTACCTGTCACCGGTGCAAGCTCGCCACTTGGAATCAGGGTGGAATCAACCGGCGTATAACGGTCAGCATTGATCATTAGTGTATGATCCAGAATACTTCCAGAACCATTCAGGTTAAAAAAAGCATGATTGGTTAAGTTGACAATCGTAGGCTGATTGGTCGTTGCCTCATACGCTATCGTCAAGGCATTTGCCGAAGTTAGCACATAGGTAACCTTCGCATTCAGTTTGCCCGGAAACCCATTGTCACCATCAGGGGAGCTTAAGGTACAAACCAAGGTAGAATCATTTACTTTTTTCAGGGTCCAGTTTTGATACTGAAATCCTGTCTTACCTCCGTGAAGCGTATTCACCCCATTATTAATAGTAAGCTGATAAGATTCACCATTGAGCTTAAACTTTCCTTTAGCAATCCGATTGCCATATCGGCCAATGGTAGCTCCAAAGTAGGGTTCGGTAGCCTTGTCATAATCTGCAGGGTTTTCAAAACCGATTACAACATCCGTAAGGATCCCGTTCTTATCAGGTACTTTAAGACTCATCAGCCTGGCTCCGTTTTCACAGAATTCAGCCTGCATGCCTTGCTTATTTTCTATAAAGAAAACTTTATAACTTCCATCCCCATTTTTAGAATTTCCGTTACAGCTCATTAATGTAGCTGTCATTATGCAGAGGATTATAATTTTTATTTGATGTTTAAATGACTTCATCGTTTCTTGATTGTCTTAACTTACTCTCTATAAAAATCACAGGCTCCGAAGAGGGCGTCCGGAATCTCCACTTTCCAGATACCCTGACTAACCATCTCTCAATCGGTTATTACTTCAGAACATTTGATTACTACTTTTTACCAGCAGCTCAAACTATTTATGTTCATTGATCGCACCCTGAAAAGCAAGCTTTTCCTGTTCTGAAATACCTGCACCAAATTTCTCCAGGTAGGTTGTAGCAGCAGGCACAAACTCTGTCCATTTTTGTTCATTATAAAAAGTCACCGTTTTTGCTCTCAGGTACATTTCTTCGCCCGGCGCGCCGTATTTCATTACAGCATTACCAATCTCGTCCCAGCTGGCTTTCGCCTTCATCATTGGCTCCATATCCCCTTTAAAGATCATGTTCATCATGAGGATTGTATACATGCGATCACCTAAAACTTTCTTAAAGGCATCGGCATTGTCCTGCATAAATTTGAAACCCTGATCCTTGGTACTTTGACTTATTCTGGCTACCGTCCGCATGTCATCCTCTGGCAACGGTGTTTTTAACGCTTTAAAATACTCCTCAGTGAATTTAACCTTTCCTGCCTGGTCGCCGTTCTGACTGGCCATCATGATCAGTTTTTTCACAAATCCGATATCAGTTTTACCGGCAGCAAATTCATCCTGTGCATTTTTGTATAATATAGCCGGATCAGTTAAATCCGCATCAGTTGCTGTCACCTCAGGGATGGTTCCCATAACTGGATTTAAAGCTGCATGGATCTTTCTAAGTTCTGTAAAAGGGATTTTTACAATCTCCCGGTCATAGGTCATCAAACCATTTTGCTCGGTCTCCACATCAAAGGGTTGAGTATAGATAGAGCCCGACATACCCTCCTTCTGCAATTCCTCCAGCTTCTTGTTCATCCCCGCATATTTCAGTTTCAAGTCTGCAGGTTTTTCCTGTACATATCCCCAGGCTGCATCCGTACTCCACTGATGATCAGGAATAAACACTCCTATCCCTCCAAACTCCCCGCAAACCTGCGCTTTACCCTCCAACTTAATGGCATTCATTGGTTGCGGATAGCTGTGCACATCGGTCATATCGGCATTCACATAAGCATTGGGTGAAGGAGATCTTAATTGATCATTCACATACAAATTTTCACCACTATGACCATTCACAATACGTGTTGGATCCATTTGCTTGATCCAACTGGTCAGGCGCTCCTGGTCATACTGTCCCCATTTCTCATTAAATAAGACCCAGGTAGTAATAGAAGGAGAATTGTGCAGTTGTTGCAACATTTCTGCCCCTTGTTTTTCAAAAGCCTGCTTAGAACCCTCAGGCAAGCCCTGGTTAGGATTCACCATATCCTGCCAAACCAACATCCCCAACTTATCGGCGTGATAATACCAACGGGCAGGTTCTACCTTAATGTGCTTGCGGATGGTATTAAAGCCCATCGCCTTGATCGCTTTGATATCAAAGGCAAGTGCTTCATCAGTAGGTGCAGTATAAAGTCCATCCGGCCAGAAACCCTGGTCAAGCGTTCCCAAATTATAATAAGGTTGATTGTTCAGCATGATTCGCTCTACCCCTTTGCTATCCTTAGCCACAGAGATCTTACGCATACCGAAATAAGATTTCACGACATCCTTACCCAGTTTAGCCGTAAAATCATACAAGTAGGGACTGGCCGGAGACCACAGTTTCAGGTTTTTTACAGGAACCGAAATGATTTTATTAGCCATTCCTTTTATGGTCTTCCCTTCCACAGTCAACTCAACGGGTGATGAGGTAGCTGAATTGACTGTAATGTTCACCACCGATTTATCGACATCAGGATTAATGGTCAAACCGGTAATACTTGCCGCCGGAACGGTTTCCATCCATACCGTTTGCCAGATACCGCTGGTGGGTGTATAATATATATTTTGCGGGTTCAACACCTGCTTGCCATGAGGACCAATACCCTGATCAGATGGATCATAGACTTTCACCATTAACTCATTATCCCCTGCTTTCAATGCATCGGTGATATCAAACGAGAATTCAGTATAACCACCGGTATGACTGCCCACTTCTTTACCGTTCACAAAAACAGTGGCCTGCCAGTCAACCGCACCAAAATGAAGCAAGGTCCGCTCTGCTGCTTTGCTGCTCACATTGACGGTGCGTTTATACCATAAATTTTGCGTTGGCAATAGCATCTTCTTTACACCCGAAAGTGCTGATTCAATGGGGTAAGGCACTAATAGCTGCCCCTGAAAGGCAGAAGGTGTTGAAGCATCTTTTGCCGTAATGGCATAGTCCCACAAACCATTCAAATTCGTCCAGCTACTGCGTACCATTTGTGGGCGTGGATATTCCTTTAAAGCATTGGTAGGCGACACTTCCTTAGCCCAACGGCTTTGGATAGCTATTGGTTGCATTTTATAGCCCTCTTGTGCATATAAATGCTGCGAAAGCAAACATGCTGCTGTAAAAAATATTCTGATCAATTTCATTTCCATTAATTGATTAATTGGTTAATTATTTCTTGTATAGTATAAGTACTTATAGGTAAGATGAAACATCACTTGGCACTAAACTTATAAGTAAAACTGAACATAAAATATTGTTGCAAAACCGCCGATTGGGTATCCTCTATTATGTTCCCAACAGCCATCCTGCGTACGTTATTGTTTTGTTTAAGCAGATCGTAAACAGTGAGTTTTATTAAGCCCACCTTATTTCTAAAGAGTTCTTTTCCAATATTGGCATTCCACAGTAATGATCCTTTTTTGAACCCTTCGGGTGCCTGACTGTTATAATTATAACCGATAGAATTATCTAGTTGGAACACATTCGGCCATGTGATCCTCAGGTCGGTTTTTAAGCTTTGAATAACAAAATTTTGTTTGGGGATAGCATCAGTCTCGTAAGCTATACGGTTAATTATTGGCGAATAGCTTTGACTAACATCTATAATATTATCATAGTTATAAGTAGCTATTACTGAAGGGGAAAAGTCAAGGGAATTACTAATGGTATTTACACCATTTATAGAAGTAGTGTTGTGGCCTTGATTGGCATTTAAACCAAAAGTTATACTTTTTTGAACCGTAGGAGTCATCCAACTACGTTTAACTTGGGAATAAAAACGGAGCATGTTATTCCCATTAGCATTAATGAACGTATTTACCTGGCTTCCGTTTGCTTGATATTGTCCGGCAGATTGGATTTGGTTTTGTACTATCGTATAATTTAAACCTGTAAAAACCATTATGTTCTTAAATGGATCTATTAAGGTATAACCCAAATTAATGCTGTTATACAAAGCAGGCTTAAGATTTGGATTACCAATAACCACATTTAAAGGATTGCTATAGTCGGCTACCGGTTGCAATTGATTAATAGCAGGCTGTACCAAATAAGGAAGTACATCTAAACTTGCTCGTTGATACTTCGTTATTTGATAGCTGAGGTTTGCCGTTGGCAAAATGTTTGCACCCCGATACTTAAACTCCACACTCTCATCAAACAATTGATTATTAAGCTTGTACTGAATTAAACTAGCTCCTACCGTTGCTCTAAACTTTGCACCATCATAAGCTATTGACAGACCAGAGGTGGAAGTACTATTGTTACTTTCATAGGCAGTTGAGAGATCTGCATCAAATACTTCAGTACCCTCATCGCCGAGCTGATAGATACTTCGATCCATTTCATTCTTTTGCCATTTAATACCTTGTGAAAGAACGAGACCAATTTTTTTTGCCAGAGGCTCTGTATAAGAAACCTTAAACCCAAAATTGGAAATATTGCTATTTATGGCTTGCCGCTGATTTTGAATGGCGAGCGAATCGCTTTTCCCAGGTCTGTAAAAAGTATTTTGCGAATAGTTCAGATTATTTTGATTATCCCTGTTGACAGCGGGCTCTATATTTAGAGTAATAGAACGCCCCCGCTTTTTAAACCCATGAATAGCCATCCAATCTAAACTGTATAACAGGTAATTTTCGTTTCGTTGTAATTGCCCTAAACTATGGTTAAGACTTTCACCTGCAGAACCCGTGGTCGTCTGGTTACTTTCATTCTCAGCTTTCGTGTATCTGTTATCGAATGCCCCATTTAGCGACATGAATGTAGTTGGTTTAGGATTATACTCGAATTTCAAATCCGCGTGATGGGTATCGCCCCTATCTGTGGCAAGGGTACGATTACTCGTAAAAAATGAATTTGGCACTAAAAATTGTTGCTGCTCCCTTGTTGAAGACCTATCGGTAAAAGAGTTATTATAATTATAACTACTGGTTACCTTAAGATCTTTTTTCCAGGTATCACTATAATTTAAAGCCGCAAGTTTACTGTCGGTAATCCCATTTCCAGCATCAATCAATGTAAAGTTCTGACCAGGCATGCTCGAACCAAAACCTATTTTATTTACATTGTTGGCCGATCCAACTAAACCTAATTGTGTTTCCTTTCCAAAGCTGCTTAACATGCCTGATGTTTCGTATCTTTTGTCAGAACCAAGCCCACCGGTAACATTCGATACCGTTTTAATCCCGTTTTTCAGCTTTATGTTAAGCGTTTTGTCTTCGCCATTGGATTGCGCACCGGTAATGCTTTGTTCAATGGTTTTGGTATCCATTACCTGTATTTTGCTCACAATATCAGCCGGTAAACTCTGTAAGGTTATTTTCGGATCTGAACCAAAAAATTCACGCCCGTTTACCATTACCCTCGAAACCTTTTTACCATTATAGGTTAGTCCTCCACTGGGATCAATGCTCAATCCGGGCATTTTCTTTATCAGATCTTCTATTACGGCACCTTGTCCGGTTTTAAAAGCATTTGCATTAAATTCAACAGTATCGCCTTTCATTCGCACAGGCGTAACGGGTGCAAACACATTTACGGTTTGAAGCTCTATTCCGGTATTTAAAAGAATAATGCCCAAATCGCCATTTATTGGTTTTATACGTTTCACAAAAGGTGATGCACTAATGTGAGTGATCCGCAACACCAAACTATCGCTAATAACAATTTTTTTAAGCTTAAAAAAACCTTGGGCATCTGTTACACCCTGTGTTAATACTGTACCTTCTTTTGCTGAAATAGTGATCGTTGCCGCACTAATAGGGCTTCTATTGGCTGAATCCAGCACCTTGCCTTTTATTTCAACTCTTTGTTGGGCTACGGCCATACTCGTTAAGCATACCATAGCGATCAGGCTTACCACGAACCTTTTGCCAAAACTTCTACGTGTAAATTTCATTAGTTCTTAGTGGTTAGCGTGATCAATTTTAATAAACCTGGCCCAGGAGTTACCGGCTTGCCATTGGCATCTTTCTCAGCAGAAAGCTCTAATCCGTTTTCGATACCTTTTTTTACAGCCGGCACACCTTCTAACATCCATTTCGGTGCAGGCGCTCCTTTTAGATAATGGTCAAAAAATTGATCCATGCGTATAGTGTAATCTTTGGCAGCTTCTCCTAATACTCCATGAGTCTGGTTATCATATTGTAACAACCAAGCTCTTTTACCCAATCGGCGTAGGGAGAGGAACATTTCCAAACTTTGTGTAAATGGTACTGCTCCATCGCCTTTGTTATGCATCATGAGTAGAGGCGAGGTTACTTTATCGGCATTTAAGACAGATGTATTTTCTATAAACGCTGCTTGTTTATTCCATAAAGTGCCGCCCATTCTTCCCTGGCCCACCTCTTCATGATCCTGATTGGCATTTCCACCGTACCACAAATAGTTGTAGCCACTAATCAGATCTGAAACACCTGCCGCAGCCATAGCAGCAGCAAACATATTGGTGTGGGTTACGATATAATGGGTTTCATATCCACCAAAACTATGGCCCTGGATACCCATTTTAGTGGTATCAACCCAAGGGTAAACAGATAACATTTTCGCAGCTCCGGTAACAGCCTTCAATGCACTCTTACCTGGTTCGCCAACAGTATAATTAATATCAGGTGTATATACCAGGTATCCGTGGCTCACAAACCATGGGATATTAATTCTATCATTGGCCAATGCCGGTGCATGATAGAAATTCTTTTCATGGCTGCGTTTCTCGTAATAATCAAATATGATCGGGTATTTTTTAGCTGGATGAAAGTTCTCGGGCTTATAAAGAATACCTTGCATCGCCTCTCCATGCTCATCTTTCCAGCTCATTATTTCACTGGTTAACCAATTGTAATCTTTCTCAGGATAAGCATTACTTAAAGGCGTATACGTTTTAAAATCAGTAGTGATAAAAAAGTTGCGAGATTCGGCCGCACTTTGTCGGGTTGCGATCCAAACATTCGCATCACGAGCTTTCAATAATGGTGAGTTAGTTAAATATCCCCAATTATAGAGATATGGGCCCATTGTAAGCAGGGTCGGATCTTCTGTCTTATTTAATTTCAGATTGTAATAACCATTGTCCTTGTTATCCAAATTGAAAGCACACAACAAATAAATTCCTTTTTCATTGAGGTTTAAGGTTTGATCCTCAGCAAAGCGAAACACAATCCGGTTACGACGACCGTAGCCATTGGTCAGGTTTACAGGTTCTCTTTTTCCGGTAACATCAAACTTCCAGATATCACATTTATCATAAAGCAGAACAGCTTCATCATTCCCTATCCATGCAGCCACATCACCAAATTGACCCGGCTGTGGCGCAACATTGTCGTAGTCTTCATCAGGTTTAAGTGGAGCTACCTTGTCCGTAAGATTTACCGTTTTACCTGTAGCCAATTCGATAATAAAGCAATTCTGTTGATCCTTATCTCTCGCAATGATGTATTTACCACTTGGAGAAATGCCATGAAAGGTATCTAGAGCCAGATCAACAAAAGTGCGCTGACCGGTTCTCGTGTTTACCATATAATGTTTTTTCCCGGCACCTTTATTCCAATGGGCTTCATCTCCCATTCCGTTTTGGGTGGATAAGAAAATAAAATCATCTCCTTTTTCGCCTTTTACCGGCATCATCTTATCACCCTCTTGCTCCAATTGGATGATCTTTTTCGTAGAGAGATTTACTACCGCTCGTAATGGGACGTATTTTAGCGTTACCATGTACACATCAGGAGGAGTCTCCTCATACTGTTGCAATGACTGCAGCTTAACATCTGTATAGCTCCACACATCAACCTTAACTCCGGTAGCGGGTAAGGCAGTTGCCGGTTTCCGTTTTACGGTAAAGAAAAGTCGGGTATTGTCATTGCTGAAACGGTCGATCTGCTCTATGGCCATGCTGGTATCTACTCCCGCAGATTGGTTGTTCATTATTTTTGTGGCCTTGTTTTCAGCCATGCTGTAGGTATAAATTGTACGACCTATACCATTGCCCACCCTTTCGAGCACAGCAAAAGCCAGCTGATCTTCTTTCTTGTTAAATACATAATTGGTTGGGCCGAAACCTTTGAATATGGCACTTTGTTTACCTGTTCGAAGATCAACTAAGGATAACTGATCTTGTCCACCGCTATCCTTATCACCCGCAACACGTAATAACAAGTGGTTACCACTAGGACTAACCATAAAATCGATGATTCCAGTATAGGTTTGCTCTTTCCCGGTAGTCAGGTTACGGATCAATAAGGCTTTATCAGCAGTAGTTCTTCTAACCGCCAGATAGGATTGATTATCAACGCTAAAGATCTTGTATCCGCCCAAAATATTTGGAATGCTTTCTTTAACTGCACTGCCAAGTTGAACCAGGCAAAGGCTGTCTCGAAAGATAAAAATGGCAGTTTTGCTATCACTGCTAAATTCGGCGGCACTTCTGGTCTGGACTATTTTTTCCCACTGCCCATTTAGCTGCTTAATTACAAGTCTGTCATCCGGAGAATCATGATAAGGACTGCTCATTGAGTTATAAACGGCATACTTCCCATCATTGCTGATTTTAGCATTATGAACACTGGTCCAACTATCTAGTACATTAAAATCAACTGCTGGTTTTTGTGCAAAGCAATAGCTGATGCAAAAAAAGAGAAGCACTGTTAAATTTATTTTTTTCATACGGATAGGTGCTTTAATTGTTGATCGTTAAACCGGGCCCGGGCGTTACCGGCTTGCCATTAGCATCTTTCTCGGCAGAAAGCTCCAACCCATTTTTGATACCTTTTTCAGCAGCCGGCACACCTTCCAGCATCCATTTTGCAGCAGGAGCGCCTTTTAGGTAATGATCGAAAAACTGGTCCATGCGAATGGTGTAGTCTTTTGTCGCGGCCTCATTCAACAAGCTATGGCCTTCTCCATCATACTGTAATAACCAAGCCTTTTTGCCCAAACGACGTAACGATAAGAAAAATTCAAGCCCCTGTGTAAACGGTACGTTCCCATCGCCTTTGTTCGACATTAGTAGTAAAGGCGTAGTCACTTTATCGGCGTTTAGCACTGCCGAGTTTTCAATGTATTGTTCCAGATTTTCCCATAAATTACCGCCAACCCTGAGTTGTCCATGTTCTGTCATGTACTGCATGCTCACCGGACCGGAATACACATTGTATATGCTGATATAATCAGACACGCCTGATGCCGACATGGCCGCAGCGAAAATATTGGAATGTGTTACAATATAATTGGTTTCCAATCCCCCAAAACTATGTCCCTGCAAGCCCATTTTGGCCGTATCAACCCAAGGGTAAGACGAAAGCATTTTTGCTGCACCAACTACGGCTTTTAAGGCGCTTTTGCCTGCCTCTCCCTTTGCATAGTATACGTCTGGCGTGTACACAAGATATCCCCGGCTCACAAACAATGGAATATTGATCCTGTCTCTTGACAGTTCTGGCGAACGATAAAGGTTCATTTCATGGCTACGTTTCTCGTAGTAATCGAATATGATGGGGTACTTCTTATTGGGATCAAAATTCTCCGGTTTATAAAGCACGCCCTGCATCACCTTCCCATTTTCGTCTTTCCAGCTCATCAGTTCACTGGTTAACCAGTTGTAATCTTTCTCTGGATAAGCATTACTTAATGGTGTAAATGTTTTAAAATCTGTAGTCGTAAAAAAGTTGGCCGATTCGGCAGCGCTTTTTCGCTGAACAATCCAAAGGTTAGCATCGCGGGCTTTTAAAGGCGCAAATGCCGTTAAGTCTTTCCAATGGAACAAATATGGACCCATGGTAAGTTTTGTTGGGTTGCCAGGTTTATTTAATTGCAGACTGTAGAACCCGTTATCTTTATTGTCCTGATTAAAAGCACACAATAAGAGCGATTCGGTATCTTTTATCGGTGTGGTCCCATAATCTTTAACTATGCGAAGCATAATGTGATTACGGCGACCATAACCACCAGTGAGATTTACAGGTGCTCTTATACCTTCAGGATCAAGCATCCATATATCGTACTTGTCGCTCATTAAAATAGCACCATCATTGGCTGTCCATCCGGCGATTTCTCCAAATTCCGAAGGTTCTGGTTGTTCTCCGCTGTAATCTGTATTCACCTTGGGCAAGTGAATACTACCGGTCATATTAACCGTTTTACCAGTCCGTATATTTTGCACAAAGTAATCCTGCCCTGCCCTACCTTTTCCAATTACATACTTTCCCGCTGGCGATAAGCCTCGAAAGCCCATTAAAAGCAGGTCCAGGTTTTTACGGTTTCCTGTTTTAGTATCTATTTGGTGATAACAGACGCCAACACCACTATTCCAATAACCTTCTACCGCATCTCCAGTACCGGTACACACAAACAAATAATCATCTGTGATCGTTTCAGGGAAAAGCATGGGTTGATCTCCATCTTTTTCCAGATGGATAATCCCACCGGTTGCAAGGTTCGCTACCGCTGTGCATTCGCGATTATCTGACGCCACCAATGTAGGATCGACAGGATTTAACTGGTTCAGCTGTGACGATTGCAGTTTTACATCGCGATAGTTCCAAACATCCACCATTACGCCTGTAACAGGCTGTTTGGCAGCCGGTTTGGTTTTTACGGTAAAGAAAAGCCTGGTACCGTCTTTACTAAAGTTTGAAATGCGCTCAATCGCAAGAGTTGAGTCTATACCTGGTGATTGGCTGCTTATTGTTTTTACTGCACCGCCTGTTGCTGTGTATATATAAATTGCTCGTCCAATACCAATTCCTACCCTTTCCAAAACAGAAAATGCCAGTTTGTCTTCTTTTTTGTTGAACACATAATTGGTTGGCCCAAAACCTTTAAATATAGCTGTTTGCTTGCCTGTACGAAGATCTATCAGGGCTAATTGACTTTGCCCGCCACTATCCTTTCCACCAGCAAAATTCAACACCATTTTGCCGCCATCCGGGCTTAGCATATAATTAACTACACCTGTAAATAGTTGCTCTTTGTTGGTAACCAGGTTACGTATAATCAAAGGTTTATCAGCCGTTGCTTTTTGCAGGATCAAATAATGTTGATTTGCCAGGCTTAAAAACTTATATCCGAGTATGTTTGTTAGCTTTTCGACAGAGGAAGTACCCAGCTTAATCAGACAAATGGTGTCCTTTAGGATAATCGCGGTTCGGTTATCGTCGCTAAAGTCTGCAGGAAACCTTGATGAAAATGACTTTTCCCACTTACCGTCAAGCTGTTTTATGATACACCTGTCTTCAGGTGATGCCCGGAATATCGAATTGACTACACTATAAGTTGCGTATTTTCCATCGTTACTGATTTTGGCAGTACTCGCCGATTTCCATTTACCGATCACACTTTGGTCTACGGCAGGTTTCTGTGCAAAGCAAAAACTCGCACATCCAATCAATAACATTAATAATTTTAACTTCTTCATCATTGAATTATTTTATCGATTAAGAGACCTTTGCCAGGAGTTACAGGCTTGCCGTTTTCATCTATTTCGGTTGAGAGTTCTAACCCACTATCAATCCCTTTTTGCGAAGCAGGAATACCTTGCAGCATCCATTTTGGTGCAGGGGCACCTTTCAAATAGTGGTCAAAAAATTGATCCATACGCTGGGTATAATCCTTGGTCGCTTCGCCAATAATAGAATGAGCATGCCCATCGTACTGCAGCAACCAGGCTCTTTTTCCTAAGCGTCTCAGCGATAAGAACAACTCTAAACTCTGTGTAAAGGGCACACCTCCATCGGCTTTGTTGTGCATCATTAATAAAGGGGTGGTTACTTTATCAGCGCTTAATACGGCCGAGTTTTCTAAGTATTTGTCTTGGATATCCCACAGGTTGCCTCCCATTCTGCCCTGGCCAGTTTCTTCATGCTGTTGGTTGCTGCTGCCCGTATCCCATATATAGTTATAGGCGCTAACCGCATCAGACACGCCGGATGCTGACATTGCCGCGGCGAAAATATTGGTGTGCGATACAATGTAATTGGTTTCATACCCGCCAAAACTATGACCTTGTATACCCATCTTAGCGGCATCAACATAGGGCAAAGCCGATAACATTTTTGCACTGCCAATCAAAGCTTTAAGAGCACTATTACCAGGCTCACCAACCGTATAATGGATGTCGGGTGTATAGACCAGGTAGCCATGACTCACAAACCAAGGGATGTTGATATTATCCATAGCCATTTCGGCCTGGTGATAAACATTTTTCCTGTCGCTGAGCTTCTCGTAGTAATTAAATATAACCGGGTATTTTTTTGCCGGATCAAAGTTCTCCGGTTTATACAACACACCCTTCATGTCCCTGCCGTTAGCATCTTTCCAACTCATGAGATCACTGGTAAGCCAGTTGTATTTTTTTTCGGGATACTCTTTGCTTAAGGGCGTGAATTTTTTAAAATCGGAAGTGGTAAAAAAGTTGGCCGATTGGCTGGCGCTTTGCCGTTTAACGATCCAAACATTAGCATCCTTTGCCTTTACCGGTTTATCACCTCCGGCTATGTATGGCGAATAATATAAATACGGCCCCATAGTTAACAAGGCTGGATTACCCGGCTTGTTAAGCTGTAAAGTATAAAAGCCATTGTCTTTAGTTTCGGTGTTAAACGCACATAGCAAAATCGGTTCTGTTTCTTTTATAGCCTTTTTCGGGTCATCCTCTACCAAACGCAGCACGATCTTATTGCGGCGCCCGTAACCTCCGGTAACATTTACAGGCGGTTTTTTACCGGTAAGGTCCAGTTTCCATATATCATACTTGTCGTATAGTAAAGCGGAGGCATCATTTTCAGTCCAGGCGATAAATCCCAATTGTTCATGTGGCTTTGGCCCAACTCCATCAAAGTCTTCATCAATAGCTAACAGGGGCACATTAGCGTTAATATGTACTGTTTTACCGGTTACCTGGTCTATTGAGAAAAACTTATCTCCTCCTTTATTTGTCGCCATCATGTACTTGCCACCCGGCGATATCCCACGAATAGATAGTAAATCAAGATCAACCTTTGTTCTTTCACCTGTGCGGGTATCAACCTTATATTGCACTTTTGTAACACCCTTATTCCAGAAACTTTCACTGATGTCGCCCTCGGCTGTATAGGGGAACACGTAATTTTCCATTAGCTCATCAGGGAAAAGATGGCTTTTATCGCCAGGGATTTCCAAGCGAACTACGCGGCCTGTTGCCAAGGTTACTACTGCTTTTGATTCAGGAATACTGGAGTACTGCATCCAAAGTGGCAGAGGGCCACTTTCCAATAACTGCACCGTTTGTAATTTCAAATCACGGTAGTTCCAAACATCAACTTTTACCCCTTTGGCTTCCGAGGCTGGAGGACCTGGTTTTGATTTCATTGTAAAGAAAAGGCGGCTATCGTCTTTACTGAAATTGGTAATGCGCTCAATGGTCTCACCGGTTTCTATCCCGGGTGACTGATTGGCAACCACCTTTACCGCGCCCTTGTCGGCTGTGTAAATGTAAAAGGCATGTGCAAGTGCGCCGCCTGCTATTTCATATACCGAAAAGGCGAGCTTATCTTCTGCTTTGTTGAACACATAATTGGCTGGAGCAGTGCCTTTGAATATCACCACTTTTTTGCCGCTGCGCAGGTTGACCCATGTTAATTCTTCCTGACCACTATCTTTAGGACCAGGGGTACGCAATAACAATTTATCTCCGGCAGGGCTAACCATAAAATCGGTTATACCGGTAAAGCTTTGCTGTTTGCCTGTTGTGAGGTTACGTAGCAAGATCTCTTTTTCCATATTTGATTTCCGGATGACAACATATTGTTGTTTATCCAGGGTAAAGAGTTTGTACATTAATACACTGGTGATGTACTCAACAGATGACGTACCCAGTTTAATTAAGCATAAGCTGTCCGTTTGCTGTAAAAGAGCAATACGGCTATCACTGGTAAATTCAGCAAAACTTCTTGTTGGAAATGATTTTTCCCAGTTACCGTTAATTTGTTTAATAATGCATCTGTCTTTAACAGAGCCCCGAAACGGTGACGCTATCGCTGAATAAAATGCGTACTTACCATCATTGCTAATTCGGGAAGTATTAACTGTAGTCCAGTTATCGATTACACTGTAATCAAGAGCTGGCTTTTGTGCAAAACCATAGTTACCGCACAAAAACAATATAAATAGGATCGTAATTTTCTTCATGTCTATAGAGATTCCGGTCTTAATAATCCAACACCAGGTGTTATAGGTTTACCGTTGGCATCTTTTTCTGTTGAAAGTTCGAAGCCGCTATCAATTCCTTTTTTAGCAGCAGGAATACCTTCTACCATCCATTTTGGCGCTGGTGCCCCTTTCAGGTAATGATCAAAAAATTGGTTCATTCGGGTGGTGTAATCCATAGACACAGCCTCGCCATATAGTGAATGTGCCTGATCATCATATTGAAGTAACCAGCATGGTTTACCCAGTCTGCGCATGGATAAGAACAACTCCAGACCGTTAGAAAGAGGTATCACCTGATCATTCCGGTTGTTCATCATCAGCAATGGGGTAGTAATCTTATCGGCCCTTAATACCGCTGAACTTTCAATGTATCGTTCGGGATGTTCCCATAAGGTTGCTCCCATTCTTTCCTGTCCGCGCTCGGCAAAAGCCTGGTTGTTTGCACCACTACCCTTGCCATGCACATAGCTGTAACCACTAATCATATCGGCTATGCCACATGCAGAAACAGCAGCGGCAAACATATTGGTATGGGTGATGACATAATTTGTTTGCATTGAACCCCAGCTGTGTCCTTGTATACCTATTTTAGTGGTGTCAACATAGGGCTGTTTTGAGAGTAGTTCTCTTGCGCCGGTGATCGATTTTAGTGCACTTTCTCCTGATCTGCCTGGTATAGGATAACGTATATCTGGAGTGTAAACCAAATAACCCTGACTTACATACCATGGTATGTTTATGTTATCAGTTGATGCTTCCGGCAAATAGAACTTATGCAAATGATCCGTGAGTATTTGATAGTATTGGATAATAACAGGATATTTTTTAGCAGGATCAAAATTTTCGGGTTTGTACAATACACCCGGCATATTCGTACCGTCAACATCTTTCCAGCTCTTCAACTCTGAGGTAAGCCAGTTATAATTTTTTTCCGGATGAACCTCAGTTACCGGCGTAAAGGTTTTAAAATCGGTAGTTGTAAAGAAGTTCATCGACTCTGTTGTGCTCTCGCGACGGAGGAGCCAAACATTCGCATCTTTTGCTTTTACAGGCGGATCATTAGGATTGATGTAAGGCATGTAATACATATAGGGGCCCATGGTCAACAATTCAGGTTCGCCAGGTTTGTCTAGGTGTAAGTTGTAAAACCCATTATCGTGCGTAAGTTTATTATAGCCCGATAAAAGTATTGCTTCATTATTTTTAAAGGGACCAGTAACTCTTTGTGTTAAACCTAATTGAATACGATTTCGACGACCATAACCATTAGTAAGGCTTACAGGTGTTTTTTTAGCTTGAGGATCTATTTTCCAAAAATCATAACCATCAGAGATAATCAAAGCTTCATCATTTTCCGTCCAGCCTACAATACTTATTGCAGATGGTTTAGGTCCGGCACAATCATCTTCTTCATTCAATTTTGGAACAGGTAAACTGGCGGTTAAATTTGTGCCTTTGCCTGTTGCAGGATTTATTGAAAAAATATCAGGACTTTTGCCATCCGTACCAATTGTATATTTACCACCGGCTGATATCCCGGAAAAGATATATATCGAAAAGTCGATTTGCTTTCTTTCACCTGTTGTGGTGCTAACTGCATATTGAACAGGCACTGAAGTCTTGTTCCAGTACGCCTCGTCAAAATAGCCTGATCTTGTGTATGGAAACACATATTCATCTTCCAGACCCTCAGGCATAAACATAGTCTGGTCGTCTTCATTTTCAAGGCGCAGCACGCGTTTGGTATTCAGGTTTAGCACCGCGGTCAGTTCCTTTGAACCGGCTCCCATAGCTAACATAAATGGGTCGGGGGTGCTTTCCTCAAGCTGCATAGATTGCACTTTTGCATCGAGATAACTCCAAACATCAACTTTTACACCTGTAGCGGCGGCCGCCGGCGCGGGCGTTGGTTTCAGTTTTATAAAAAGTTTATTGCCGCCTTTATTAAAAAAAGTAATCCGTTCCAGGTTCATACCTGCTTCAACGCCCGGTGAATGGCTGTCTGCTACTTTTACAGTGCCAATACCACTTGTATAGCAATAAAAACCACGTTCAAGGCCATTCCCAACTTTTTCCATCCCACTAAAGGCCATTTTATTTTCTATCTTATCAAATACTATATTAGACAAGCCAATACCTTTGAATACTTCGGTCTTTTTACCGGTTTTAGGATCTAGTAAAACAAGTTGTTCAAGTCCGCCATTCTCTTTTGTGCCAGCAAAGCGAACTACCAGTTTAGTGCTGTTCGGGCTTACAACTATATCAACTACTCCTGTAAAACTTTGCTGTTTGCCTGTAGCCAGATTGCGCAATAGCATTTCATTGTCTGCTGCTTTTCTGGCCATCAGGTATTCCTGCTTGCCGGAACTAAACAACTTATACGTAATTACCTTTGGAATATATGCTATTGATGAGCCGCCTAATTGGACGAGCCACAAGCTGTCTCTTACCTGGCTAATAGCTAAACGGCTATCGGCAGTAAGTGTAACCTGTATCGATGGTATTTCACTTTTCCAGCTGCCATTAACCTGTTGAATTATCGTTTTATCTGTAGGAGCGCCATATATGCTGCTTGAAAGCACATATTTTACATACCGGCCATTATTACTAATCGCCCCGGAGCGCGTCATCGTCCAGTTTTTAAAGGTACTTTTATCTAAAACTGGTTTTTGCGCAAAACATGGCAAGCCCAGCAGCCCTAGCAGAGCCGTAAAATATAGTCTTTTCATGATTTTCAATTAGTTTTATTGAACGCCTTCGCCCCACGTAGGCTCACCCTTTTTCATTTTTTCGATGGTGGCCTTGTACGGATCTTCAAAAAATCCTTTTTTCAACTTGTAATATTTTTCTACAAAAGCCCGGTCTTGCGCAATGGCAAACTCTTCAGTAGCAATAGCTTCTTCCACCCTACCAAGTTTGTATAATAAGTTTGATTTGGTATCGTAGTATTGTACGTTGGGCTCTTCATCAAATTTTAATGATTGTTCGCTCCAACTCAGTGCTTTTTCTAAAAGCCACTTCTCATTGCTTTTTAAAAAGATCTCCCAAGCGGCAGCATTTACCTCAAATGATTCGGGAAGATTACGTTGCCCTGCTTTGTTAGGTTTTGGCGGGAATTTCTTTAAGTTTTGATCAAAAACTGCAGCGTATTTTTTCCAATCCTTTTGTGTTTTATAAAAACCAATTTGGGTTGATAAAACATACTTTTCTGCAAGTGTAGGATTATATTTTTTGCTGATGGTTGCTTGTATTGCTTTCCAATTTGGATTCAGATTAATAATTTTCCCATCCTTGTAGATATGATCATTTATTTCTTCATTATAAATAACCACTTTTACAACACTCGCCGCCCAACCTGGCATACCTAACACGCTATCAGCTAAGGCATGCTTTACCTTATCGGCATACATCAATTTAAAAAATCGATCTTTACTAGTAAGTCGACCTGCATTTCTGCTGATAAACTCCATATTGGCTTTAGTAAACAATTCATCATCACTTTTTTTGAAGAGGTAGTTATACATATAGTCGTTAATTAAGCTATCTCTAAGCTTAACATGACCCATATCATCAGCCGTGGCAATTAATGCAGGCATGATATCGAAATTCTTATCACCTTTTCTATAATTATTTACGGCGTTGGTATACTTGCTATAAAACTGCTCGTTTGGATTCAACGCATTATTTGCCAGCTTTAAAAAATCGTCCGGTGCTAAATACCCGGTTCCTTTATGCACAATGTTTCCATCAGGCGAGAAGAATAAATAGGTAGGCAAGGCCATAATCTTGTATTCTTTAGAAAGCTCTTCGGCAGTGGCATACCAGTTTTTAGTATGTTCGCTATCATTTGCTCCCTTATCTATCTGTGCTTTTACCGAGATAAATTTGCTGTTCATCACAGTCCCCACGTTCTCGGCCGTATATACTTCCTTATCCATTTGCTTGCATGGTACACACCAGGTAGCCATTACATCGATAAAAATGTATTTGTTTTCTGTCTTGGCCTTCTCCTTTAGTTGTTGTAAGGTTAACGTTTCTTCGAACTTTACACCTTTATCTTGTGCGATGCTCGCTGTAATTGCAAGCAACATCATAAGTATGATTGATCCTAAGGTTTTCATTTATACCAATTTTTCAATGGTTATAAAACTATCATGATATATTATGCTATTTATCATGGCAAATCATGATGATTTGTCTTGTTTATTTAAAATAGCCCGGTTATCACGGTATAATAACCGGGCTAATAATTATTAATAACCTGGGTTTGGAACTAATTTATTGTTCGCTTGCAGATCAAATAATGGTATTGGATAAAGAGCTTTTGTTGTAGCCCAAGTACTGCCTTTTAATAGGGCAGCTGCTGTCATTACCGCATCTATTTTGCCTGTTCTTTTTAAATCGAACCAACGGTGGCCCCATTCGGTGAACAACTCTACTTTGCGCTCCTGTAATATTGCGGACAGCAGTTCATCTTTGGTAGCTGCGGTTGTAGTTAATAAACCTGCTCTATTGCGCACAACAAGGAGGTCATTTTTAGCCTCTGTCAGCTTATTTAATTTCGCGTAAGCTTCTGCCCTGATTAAATATTGTTCAGCTAAACGCAATACGGTTGAATACTCGGAAGTAGGTACAAACTCAGACCCTATTTTGTATTTATTAGGATAATAATAGGTTGTAGCGCCTACCACTGCTGATCCAACCCAGTTCTCCTTGCGTTGATCACCAGCTTCAAAGCTATTCGCCAAACCATTGCTCATATAAACGATGTGCGAGAAATCGGGACCGGTAGCAGGTAATTTAAATATCATACCTTCGCCTGTATTGGCACTAAAAAAGCTACCCGTTGCCTGTATTTGCCATATCGATTCTTTGTTGTTTTTTACAAAAACGTTATTTAACGGTTCAATTCCGTATTGGGCGGTATTAGCAATAACTAGTGATGATTGTGCTACCGCATTGGCATAGTCTTCCTGATACAGGTAAGCTCTGGCCAATAAGGCTGTTGCTGCCCATTTGTTTGGCCTCACTCTTTCATCTGTTGCATTAAGCACATTGGCACCAACATAATCACTTTTCAATAAGCTTTGTGCCTCTTTTAGATCGGTAACGATTTGTGCCATAACATCATCCTTTGCAGTACGTGGAAGTTGTGCATTGGTTATGTAATCTGAGGTTAATATTAAGGGCACATCACCATATAGGTTAACCAAATGAAAATATAAAAACGCACGCATAAATTTAGCTTCGCCAAGTAATTGCGTTTTTACTTCCGGGTTTAACATGGTGGAATTATTTAAACCTTCAATAGCTGAATTACAGTTATAAACCAAGGGATAAATACTATTCCAAAACTCACCTCTTTCATTGTTTAAGGCATTTTGCCAATAGGCTCCAAGGGTTAAGTCTCCCGGGTTAAAAAGAGCAAGTTCATCAGCAGATAAGCCTACAAACACTGATGTTGTACCAATATTTGGCATTGAATAATCTGTTGAATTTAGCGTGCTCATTTTAGCTAATATCCCTGTTAATACGGCGGTAGCAGTGTTATTGCTGCTGTAAACTATAGTTGAAGTGGAGTTGGTATAGGGTGTATCTACTTCAATGAGGTTTTCGCACGACATTTGCACGGTACTGGTAAGAACCGTTAATGCCAATAATATTGTTTTCCTGCTATTTATATATTGTTTCATAACATGCTGTCTTTAAAATTTTATAGAACTGCGCGAACACCAAAGGTGAGAACTCTTAACGGAGGTAAAGAGAACTGGCTTTGGGTTTCAGGATCAAGGCCTTTGTACTTGGTAAATGTTAGCAAATTTTGCCCTTGAGTAAAGAAACGTAGATTTTGCATATGCCATTTATTACGCCAACTTTGAGGTATACTCCACGATAACGAAACATTTTCTAAACGGATGTAAGATGCATCGGTAAATACCACATCACTGAAGTTTGCAGCATAATAGTTCTGAAAAAACAGGCTGAAATTTTGGCTGTAACGCTGTATATTGCTTACGTCACCTTGTTTATGCCAAGCATTTAGTACATCAGCAGGCTGGTTACCGGTGTTCCCTGAAAATGCACCTGGCCTGTCACCTAAAATATTGGTATTCCTTCCTGTTTGTTTTACAAACTGAAACAATGCATCTAACTGGAAGCCTTTATAACTGAAGGTATTCTGTAATCCCCCATAAAATTTAGGATCAGTGTTAAATGGCAGGACACGATCTGTTCCGGCATTTGGCAAAGGTACCGTGTTGCCATCTTTATCAGCAAATACGTAAGCGCCGGTTGTTGGATCAACCCCTCTAAAGCCTAATACTAATTGCTGTGATAACGAACTACCTATCAGCAAATTACCGGCAGCAGAACTTTTGTCAATGTTTGGATAAGCAATCAGTTCATTTTTAGGAACGGTAAGATTCAATGAGGTTGACCAATTAAAGCCATTTCCCATTAAATTCATTGTAGTTAATGATAATTCCCAAGCTGTATTTTGTACGGTTGCATCGATGTTACGTACAACGACGTTAAAACCGGTAGAAACAGGCAGTCCGTAGTTACCCAACTGATTTGATGAACGATTACGGCTATAATTGGCATTAAGCAATACACGGTCCTTAAAAAAGCCCATGTCAATACCGAAATTTAATTTCTTAGTTTCTTCCCATTGTAATAACGGATTATATAATTGCGATGGTACTAAAGGATTTACACCAAGATATGGGTTAATTCCAAATGGTGTATTGTATAAGTCCATAAACTGGTAATCACCTATTTGGTCGTTACCAGTAGTACCGTAACTCGCTCTAAGCTTACCAAAACTCAAAAAAGAAGCATTCTTTTTGATAAATTCCTCGTTAGAGAAAACCCAGGCACCGGCTATAGAATAAAAGTTGTTGAATTGGTTTTCAGGTCCAAAACGGCTGCTTCCATCTCTGCGAATGCTTGCATTTACGAGATATTTATCACGAAAGTTATAGTTTAAACGACCAAATAAAGCATTGTATTTATAGGTTGCCGAAACCGAAGGAAAATAGTTGTTTAATTTTGCCGCCGCATGAACATCTTCTAATACCAGATCACTGGCATATCCTTCTCCACTAATCCTGTCACCGGTAGTATGTCGGTTTTCAAGTGTAGAACCCAGCATAGCCTCCAATTTACCTGCACCTATCAGGGCTTGATAATTCAGCTGAGGCTCAATGATCCAGCCTTGAATATTACTTTTCCCATACGTTGCACTTGGTGTTGAAGTTTTCTGAGCCTCAGGTGAGAGAGCACTTAAACGTCCTGAAGAAAATTCATCGGCATTTAAGTTGGTGAATCCAAAACTACTTTTAAGCTCCAGGTTACGCAACAATTTATAGCTCAAAACCGCGTTGCTTACCAGGTTGGTGGTTTTTACACGATAGATATTTTCATCAAAGGATAATGGATTTTCCCAGGTTGGCATTACCATACCAAAAATATTGGCTTGTTGCCAGTTCAATGAACCATCTGCATTTCTAAGAGCAGGCGCATTTGGCGCAAGTCTCATTGCCATACCAGTAAGATCGACCATAGGAATTTGGTTTTGATCGTACATATAGCTTCCGTTCAACTGAATTTTAAATTTTTGGTTGGTTGAAATATTGTTCAGATTGAAATGCAAAGAGGTTTTCCTGTCATTATCATCCGTTGGAAATACAGTGGTTTCGCTATGATACCCAGCTCCAGCTCTATAATTAATATTTGCATTACCACCTGTAACACTGGTTTGAAAATCATTGTAGTTTGCAGTACCTCCTAGTAATTCCTTTTGCCAATCGGTTTCTCTATTCTGGTCCCAGGCTCCATTAAGATCAAAATCAAAAAATCCTGGTCCGGGAAGACCATCATTTTTTAATGCCTCGTTACGCATTTGCAAATACTGTTTTGTATTCAGCAAATTCATACGCTTTGGAACTACACCCACACCACTTTGAAGATTCACCTCCACTCTGGTTTGTCCTGCTTTTCCTTTTTTAGTGGTGATCAATATTGCTCCATTGGCTGCACGGCTACCATAAATTGAGGTTGCATCAGCATCTTTCAATACATCGATACTCTCTATATCGCCGGGATTAATGAAACTTAAGGGATTACCTCCACCATACAAATTAATATCTACCGGATTAGGAGTTGAAGAGCCTAGTGTAGGTTGCAGGCCATTTACCAATTGTGAGGTATAAGGAACCCCATCAATTACATATAAAGGATCACTACCTCTAATCTGACTATTTTGCCCTTGCACGCGAACCTTTACCCCTCCACCTGAAAATCCTGTATTCTGAGTAACAATAAGTCCGGGTACACGCCCCTGCAATGCCAATAATGGATTACTAACCGGAGATTTGGCAATCTCTTCGGCTTTAACCGTGGCGATATTACTTGTGGAAAGACGACGGGAAGTGGTACCGTAAGCGATCACCTGAACCTCATCGAGTTTAGATTCACTATAGATCAAGGTGATAACAGCATCTTTTCTTGCAGCAAGCGCCTGCGCTTTGATCTCAGAAGTCTTAAAACCAAGAAAGGAAATAACGATTGTGGCATCCTCCGGAACAGATTTCAGTGAAAATGAACCATTCATATCCGTATTAGTGAATAGACTCATCCCTTTTACTTTCACTGTGGCGCCAGGTAGTGGTAAGCCCTTTTCATCAACCACTTTACCATTAACATCAATTTCTTTAATACGGACAATAAGCTCATCAATTAAATTAGGTTCCTTGATCTTTAAAGTCACATTTCCTGATTCGATATTGTAATCAACAGGTTGATTATCAAAGATTTTCTTTAGAGCGTCCTCGAAATCTACATTAGTGATATTAACTGTGACAGGTTTCGCCAGATTAAATACAGAACCCGGCACAATAAAGTCATAGCCGCTTTGCTTGCGAAGCTCAGTGATCACTTCTTTAAGAGGTGCATCAATTTTTGCAAGAGTAATTTTCTGCGCCATGCTAATGGCACTAACTTGCATCATAGTAGCGATTAGAATAACCGTGGTTAGTCGCATAATCAGCCAGATTTTATGAGATAAGCGACTCGCCTTACCCCGTTTAATGGTAATTTTTTGATACATTTGTCAAATTCTGGTTCATTGCATTTGCCTTCGGCCTCGTAAACTTGGGGCATTTGCGCTTTAGTTGATTAATTAAAAATGTGGCCAGTCTGAAACCAGGAGTATCCGCTTCTGGTTTTTTTGGCTCATGGGCTAAGCCTTTAAGATTGATTTCGTAATCGTTTTGTCATCTCTTGAATGATTTTAAGTGAACAAATCAGTTTAGTTTTCGTATTAACATTGGATGTAATAGTTTAGATCTGAATTATGGAAGCACATAAATCCTTCTTCCTTCAACCCTGAAGTGAACACTACCCGACGCTTCAAGCCTTGCCAACACACTGGAAACATTATCAAAACGAGACACAGAACCCCAAAAAGTTTCTTTAGTAATTTCCCCGGTATAAATCACTTCTACATTATACCATCTGCTGATGCTGCGCATAATTTCCTGAATACTCTGCTGCTCAAAAATGAATTTATTGTTCTTCCAGGCTACGGCTAGTTCAGCATCAACCGTTCTAACATGCAACTTTCCGCTTTGCGAAACTGCCTGATCTCCCGGTTTCAAAATTTCACTGTCATTTTCCGAAGTCAGTTTAATACTTCCCTCCAATAGTGTGGTTTTGCGAACCGGCTCATCAGCATAAGCATTCATATTGAAGTGGGTTCCCAAAACTTCCACTTCCTGATTGCCCGTCGATACGATAAATGGATGTGCTTTATCTTTGGCAACTTCAAAATAACCTTCACCGGTTAGCGTAACCGTACGTTTACCATTTTGAAGCAAATTAGTTGCATAGGTTAAACTTGAACCGGCATTTAACCAAACGGCCGACCCATCAGGCAAACGAACCTGATAGGTCTCTCCGTTGGCAGTTTTTATCGTATTTATTTTATTTTCATCAGAAGTATTTTTGATCTCGTAGACCAATTGCCCATCCGCAGCTTTAGTAATAATTACCCCCGCTTCATTTGCCAACTCACCATTAGTTGCTTCCGACAATCTGATCTTTTTCCCATTTGATAAAGTCAACGTAGCTCCTTGTTTTCCAGGAGCAATGTCATTCATGGCATAATTTGAGGAATTCTTCCCGCCCTCAAGCTTAGGTGACCTGTTAAAAAACCATACACCAATGGCAATGAAAGCCACAGCAGCAGCCGATGCTACCGCGTAACGGGGCCATAATCCAATTCGTTTAATTTTAATAGGTGCGGCGGCTTCGGTGCTTGTGAATATAAAGTTTAAGATTGTTTGTTTTTGTTCATCAGTTGCTTCCTTGCCAATATGATCCTGTTGATAGGCATCAGCCAAAAGGTCTTGAAGTTCATTAGTATATAAAGGATTGCTGGTGTAATCCCAAAGCTCATCAAGTTCATCAGGTGTAGCCCTGTTGTTAAGGTATAAGTTGAGTAACTCCTGAAGCCTGCTATTCATTTTCATCATCAATATTAATTTGGTTGAGATTTGTCTTAACCTTTTTTTAATATAGACACCAAACGCAATAGCTAAGGGTTAGTCCGGCAGTAATTTTTTTTTGAATTAATAGAATTTTAGCAAATTTTATTTGCTTAATGCCACAATAAGTAAAGGATAGAGTATGGCATTCTTGCGGAAATGTTCCCTGATTTTTGAAAGCGCTTTTTTCATATGAGCACGTACCGTTTCAGGAGAAATATTTAAAGCCTGAGCCGCTTCCTCATATTTTAGTCCCTCAATATGGCAAAGCTGATATACCAGCTTTTGCTGAGGAGCCAGGCTTTCTAATGCACCCTTTAAAACAAAAAGGGCTTGATTATAATCCAATTGCTGATCCGTAAGATTACAGGCAGTAGGATCTTCAAAATCTTCCGAATCAATCGGAACAACAGCAAGAGATTTTGCCTGACGGGCAATTTGACGCAACGTATTTAAAGCATGATTGCGGACAATCCTGCTCAGGTAGCCGCCAAAACTATCAACTTCTACAAGCTTCTCACGTACCGACCATATTTTCAGAAAAACATCCTGAACAATTTCTAAAGCAACATCTTCCGATTTTGTTAGCCTGATACTGAATAAAAAAAGGTTTTTGTGATAATGATTGAATAGTAACGTAAATGCACGCTGATCCCCTTCGGCAATTTTTGCCAATAACTCCTTCTCATTACTTAGGGGTTTTAATGTCATTATAGATAACTTCAATTTATGTTGGTAAGCGCAATGATAAAAATATTTAGGGAATAATAAGAACACTCCATCTCCAATATATTTTTTAAATTCAGTGGTTTATCAACAAACCACGTTCATCAAAATGATAGGTAGGCTTTAAAATCAATCAAATAATATGACCTTCACAACCTATTTATCCCAGCTTGAAGACATCTGTAAGGTTTGACAAAATAAACAACCTCATTTCTTGTTAAAGGCAAAAGCCCGTCATTAAAAAAATGACCGGTATTTTGCATATATCCTGGACAGTGGGCAAAACACTAAATAAATCACATTATACTTCATTTTCCGATTTGAATACTTCATCATCATTGGGATTAAATGGCCCCCCAAATTACATTCGGCTCTTAAAAATTGTCAGGCAAGCTTGATCTGTGTCTTTACTGTATTCACTGAAACATTCAGCTGATCAGCTATTTCGGCGTATTTCAACCCCTCGATATTGCTCATTAAGAATATTTTTCGGCGCTTTTCGGGAAGTTTATCAATAGCAGCTAACAGCTTTACTACACCTGCTCTTTTGGGTCAAGGGCGGCCTGCTCAAGAAAAGGATCAAAAGAAAAGGAATCTTCCGGTAACTGATCCTGGTATTTATTAAGGGTTTCTTTGGTTTTGAGGTAGTTTAAACTCTGATTTTTTACCGCCTTGTATTCATAAGCAAATGCGCATCGATTTTGCTGGTATCAGGTAAATTCCAAAGCTTAAAAAAAACTTCTAAACAATGTCTTTTTGTCACATCTTCATCTTTCACAAACGAGAACGAAAACTGACTAAGCCGTTTAAAATGCTGATGAAATAATGTTTTAAAATTATCTTCAAATAAAGACATGGTACTTTGGAATGGAAATCAGGATGAAAGCGCTAAAACTAAATATTCGGTTAAAAAAGAAAAAAATTCAAACAGTGCATTCTTTCGAAAAATAAGATGAGGTAAAAAGCAATAGCCATGAAATGCATTCATGGCTATGATCTATTTGTTGTAACTATGATTATCAGGAAACCTAATCTATTTTTTAGCCGGAGGCAGCAATACTTTGTTGATTACGTGTATGATACCATTTGAAGTGGAAATTGTTGCCAATATTTCGGCATCATTCACCATGATCTTATCTCCATGCTTGCTAATTTTCACTTTTTGTCCATTTACCTGTTCAAACTCCTGTCCATCCTGCAATATGGTAGTACCTAAAGAACCAACATAAGTATGATACTCAAGAATATTACTTAAATCGCTTTTCTTTTCAGGTTTCAACAATTCGTCAACTGTACCTTTAGGCAAAGCATCAAACGCTGCATTTACAGGTGCAAAAACGGTAAATGGACCAGCATTGCTTAAAGCATCCACCAATCCGGCTGCTTTAACTGCTGCCACCAGCGTAGTGTGATCTTTGCTTTTTACAGCCGTTTGTACAATGTTAGGTCGAGAGGTTTCATCCACTACTCCCGACTGCCCAACTGATTCGGTTGGAGCTGTACTTTCAGTGCTATTTCCTGCTTGTTTTTGGGGAGCATCACAGGCAATCATGCCTGCAGCAATGGTAATTAATAAGAAAGTTTTTTTCATTGTGAAATTAGTTTTCACCAAAACTATCTTAATAGTTACTAACGATTTATGATGAAAATCATGTTTTCAGGAATTGAAGCATGGAATATTTTAGCAAAAATTTAAGGTTGGTAATAAATAAACTCTTAGTTACAAATAAACCTTCCTTTTCAATATTCGTTACCCGGATTTTTAAACAGTACGGATTAAATTTGATCACAGGCCACAGTAAACTTCCTTCATTTGTAAGATTAAGAGACCTACAGCATAACTGAAGGAATACTAATAGAATAGTTAAAATGAAGTTCAACACCATTGTATAATCCGCCAATAACTCCCAATGTTATGAAGGCATTTTTTCCCGGTTTGCTGGTTTCAATTCTTCCAAAGTATTAAACTATAAATCCTATAGACTATGTAGTTTATGTAAATTATTTTCTTATGTTTGTTAGTACAGTAACTAATGTAGAACATATTTAAACTCACCATGAGAAGAAAAAACATTTACTTAAGCGCATTGAGCCTATTGCTTGCCTGGCAATCACAGGCTCAAACTAATCCGGAATTTAAAGGAAAGGTAGGCAAAACCTTGTCTGAATCGACCGAAAGCTGGCCGCAAACAGCCAAGGCTCCCAAGGGTGCTCCAAATGTGATTTGGATCTTACTTGATGATGTTGGCTATGGTGCCAGCTCATCATTTGGAGGCTTGGTCAATACACCAACTATTGATAGCCTTGCAAACAATGGCTTACGATATACCAATTTTCACACAACCGCTATCTGCGCTCCTACCCGCGCCTCTTTATTGACCGGTCGCAATCAACATGCTGCACACATGGGCGGATTTGCTCATCAAATTCTTTCAGCAGGATTTCCGGGTTGGGATGGCAGAATTCCTTCAAGTACAGGAACTGTTGCTGAAGTACTGAAAGAAAACGGCTATAACACATTTGCCGTAGGTAAATATGGTTTAACCCCTGATGAGGAAAACAACAGCGCCGGTCCCTATGATCATTGGCCAAGCGCTAAAGGTTTTGAGCATTTTTATGGTTTCCTTGGATCGCAAACCGACCAATATAAGCCCGACTTAGCCGAAGATAACGCCAAAATCACTCCAGATGGAAGACATTTAAATGAGCTCATTACCGACAAAGCTTTATTCTATCTTCAACGGCAACAAGCTGCTGCACCTGATAAACCGTTCTTCCTGTATTATGCACCGGGAGCAACACATGCCCCTCACCAAGTGTCGAAAGAATGGAGCGATTTATACAAAGGCAAATTTGATGAAGGATGGGACATTTACAGAGAACGGGTATTTGCCAATCAAAAGAAACTTGGTGTAATTCCACAAAATGCCGTATTGCCCGAACGCAACCCGAATATTAAGGCTTGGAACACCCTATCGGCTGATGAAAAGAAACTATATACCCGTTTTATGGAGGTTTATGCAGGATATTTCACTTACACCGATCATGAGATCAAACGTTTAGTAGATTACCTTAAAGCTTCGAAACAATTAGAAAACACAGTAATTGTTTTAATTTTGGGTGATAACGGAGCCAGTAAAGAGGGCACGCTTAATGGTGATGTTGACCGTCAGTTGTTTGCAAAACCATATACAGAAGCTGAAAACATTAGATACAACCTCGCCAAAATTGACGATATAGGATTGCCTGCTGGAACTGAGGCTAATTATCCACTTGGATGGGCGCAGGCAGCGAACACGCCTTTTAAATATTGGAAACAAGATGCGCACAGCGAAGGCGGGACCCATAATCCTTTAATTGTGTTTTATCCAAATGGAATCAAAGAAAAAGGTGGAATCCGCAATCAATATTCACATGTAAGCGATATTTTGCCAACCACTCTTGATATTACAGGAATTAAAGCACCTTCAGAAATCAAAGGAATCAAACAAGAACCAATTACCGGCTCATCACTGTATGAATCATTTGACAATGCTAAAGCAATTTCGAAGCATACCACACAATACTATTATATTTTTGGTTCTATAGGTATGTATAAAGATGGCTGGAAAGCGGCCTATGCCTTTAAACCATCTATAACCAATGGTTTATTGAATGACTTTAGTGTGGCTGATAAAACCAATAATACCTGGCAGCTTTATAATCTAAATGAGGACTTTAACGAACGCATTGACCTTGCTAAAAAGTACCCTCAAAAACTAGAAGAGCTTAAAGCTTTGTTTGATCAGCAAGCTGTAAAATACAACATCTACCCTTTGATAAATTGGGATGATGTGTCTAACAGAATATTAAAAGCTTACAGTCAATCACAACAACAAACTGAAACTGCTCCTAAAAAGTAACACTTAGGCTGCGCTCAGCGTGACAACTTAACGTTCCTTTTGAACACCAAACGCCTTGCTGGTTTGCAAGGCGTTTGGTGTTTTAAAGGGCTAGGATCTTTTGATTTTCAATACAGAATCTATTGATTTATTGAAAACGAAATTCTCATTTTGTAAGACTTTCGAGAACAGGAGCATTGGGTATTATTTTTCTCCTTCCAATTTCAAAGGAGTATCGGAACCATTACCCACATTGGTAACTTGAGTTATAAAAACCTTTTCCTTTTTAAAGACAACAGTGTAGGTGTAATTAAAAGGAGTTTCATAAGCATAGGTTTTTATTTCCAACGTATCTGGCGCTGTCCATGCATAAGAGGACTCCATTGGGAGGCTGTCTCCTTTTGCAAAAGAATTATACCCCAACGAAAGAGTTGAGGATTTGTCACCTTTGAAAATAGTTACAGATGGTGTTTTTGATTTTAGGTTAAACCTGATACTGGTAATATGCTCACCATTTGGAGCCATCGTATATGGTTTTTCAGAAACTGATTTGCTTATTGGTGAACTGGCTTCGCCTTTTACTTCCGAAAGTGACAATTTACTCAGTTTCGACTGCAAAGCAGTTTGAGTCTCTTTATTCTCGGGTAAACTCGATTCTTTCAAAGCAGGTAAGAGATGCTCCCAAACGAGATTCATAATAGCACCCATGTCTTTTGTACCCGAAGTTATGGCAAGCACGGCATCTTGCTCCGGGAAAACAATGCAATATTGTCCAAAAGCACCATCTCCGCGGTACAAATTATGTCGACAGCGCCAAAACTGGTAGCCATAGCCCTGATCCCAATCACTGTTAGGATTGCTGCCGTTAGAGGCCTGAAATGAAGTAGCTTCGGCAACCCATGTTGTAGGAATGAGTTGTTTTCCATTCCACATTCCTTTTTGCAAATACAGCTGTCCAAAATTGGCAATGTCTTGAGTGCGCACTTTTAATCCCCAACCGCCAATATCAATTCCATCAGGTGATTTCTCCCAGGTAGGATGCTCAATGCCCAATGGAGCAAACAAGCGAGGAGTCAAATATTCCAACAAGGTTTTACCCGAAACTTTTTGAATAATGGCAGATAGCATGAACGTTCCGGCACTGTTATACACAAAGTGAGTTCCCGGTTTAAATTCTACAGGAAGTGATAAAAAACCACGAACCCAACTCAATGTATCTTTAAACATACGGTCTGTCGCGTCCTCTTTATGCCCTGTACTCATCTTTAACAAATCGCGAATCCTCATTTCCTTTAAATTGTTTGAGGGATCTTTTGGGGTTTCATTAGGAAAAAATGAAATAATCGGATCGTTAATGTTTAATAATCCTTCAGACTGAGCAATGCCTATAGCTGTAGAAGTAAAACTTTTACTTAATGAAAATAGCATGTGCGGACTTTCCGGATTGTACGGATTCCACCATCCTTGTGCAGCCACTTTTCCGTGACGAATCAGCATAAAGCTATGCAGCTCATTTGGTCGCTGTTTCTCAACTGCTTCAACAAAATTTAAAATGGCTTGTGATGAAATGCCCACCGACTCAGGGCTTGCTAATGGCAGGTTTTGAGCATAACCCGATGTGATAATGATTTGTAAAAAGAAGAGAATAAAAAATCGTTTCATGTAGATCGTTATGGTTGTTTAGCGAAACTACAAATATTCTTAATTGTTAGGGAAGTTTTGAATCGAAGACGGTAAACAAAATTTCGATTTCCTTGCAAAGGCGAAGGAGGAACCCTATTTAGCTAACAATTGACTGATTCCAATTTAGACCTATTAGCCAATTGATATTATTAGGTAGATGAGTCCACCATTTCAACAAACATCCATTTACCATTACGTTTTTCAAAGTAACAATCAATGAAAATACCGTTCTCTACTCCTCTGTATTCAATCACCGCTTTATTTCCTTTAATCCGAATATGTTGCCTGTAACTGTCGTACTGTTTATTGGCACTTGATTCATCATAAGTAAAATCCATTTTTTGATACTCAGCCCGACTAATCTTCTTTTCTATTAAATCAAATTGTTGATCTGGATCAGCTGATCGCTCTCTGAACGGAAAAACAACTCTACTAACCTGAAATACTGAATCCTGATTAAAGTATTTTAAAAAGAGTTTGAAATCGGAGTCGACTTCTTTGGGAATCGAAGTTTGAGTAAAGTTGCCACCATTTTTATTAGAATTAAAGTAATTACAGCTAACCAATAAAATAGAAAACAAGGTAAGGATCAGGCATTTTTTCATATCCAAAGATATTATGTAGATAAAAATTACAAAAAGTCTGATAAAAAATAATAAAACAGCAGACCTTAATTAACAAGACTGATATAGAGCAGAAAGATTATTGTACCTATGAAAATATACTTTCTTATCCCATTGTACCTGTCTTAACTTCTCCGGCCCGTTTGTAATTGGCCATGATAACACCGCTTGATGTGACAATACTTTCTGTTAATGTAAATGCTGCGGGGATTGCGCTACCGTTAAAAAGCTTTTTCCCTTTACCAAGTGTCAAGGGATAGATCATGAGCCAGAGTTCTTCAACCAGGTCATGCTTAAGGAGTAGTTGAATGAGTACACTGCTCCCCCAAACATGGATATCAGCATCACCTGAGCTTTTGAGTTTTTCAATATCTGACAAACTGTGGAGAAAAACAGAGTTGTTCCAATCGGATGTTTTTCTGGTTGTTGACAACACATACTTTGTGACCTCATTGATACCAGGCCAACCATTAGCATGCTGCGGCCAATAGCCTTCCCAAATATCAAACGTTTTCCTGCCCAAAAGAAGATCCGCAGGTTTCAGTAGTTTTTCCATCGCCTTATCGGCATCTTGGTCGTAATAAGGTGCAACCCAACCACCATATTCAAAACTAGCTGAAGGATCTTCTTCAGGACCTCCGGGTGCTTGCATTACACCATCTAAGGTAATCATTGACAAAACTGTTATTTTTCTCATAGTAGTTTACCTCCTCAATTATAAATTTCGCTATTTAAGTTTGTTTTATGGAAGGTGAATGCGACAATCATAGGGGTCTTTTCTAATTCTTATTTACCTGTTCAACAAAAAAGAGACTGCCCTCTTCGAGCAGCCCCCACAACCAATTTAATCAACCAATTCCCACTGCTGTAGTAATTGGGGTATCTATCTAGTTCTACTATTTCAGTGAAAAACCAGCTTCTTTCACATCTCTGGAGTGTGTCCCAACAAAAACTTTAAATTCGCCAGGCTCCGAAACATATTGCAAGGCAGCATTATAAAACCGAAGATCTTGTTCAGTAATGGTAAACTCAACGGTTTTGCTTTCTCCCTTTTTCAGACTTATTTGTTGAAATCCTTTTAATTTCTTTGAAACCGGAGCAATAGATGCTACCAAATCCTGAATGTATAGCTGGACGGTTTCGACCCCATCATAATTACCGGTATTCTTTACATCTACTTTCACCTTTATTGATTCCCCCTTTCTGATGCTTGTTTTGTCAATTTTGAGATCTCCGTAACTAAACGTTGTATAGCTCAACCCATATCCAAATGGATATAAAGGTGAATTATCCGACAGATCTAAATATTTAGAGGTGAACCGATTATTAACATCATATGGGCGACCGGTGATTTTATGATTATAATAAATAGGAACCTGGCCAACATTACGAGGGAAAGTAGCAGTAAGCCTTCCCGATGGATTATAATCCCCAAACAACACGTCGGCAATGGCATTACCCGCCTCATGCCCTCCAAACCAAACATCCAAAATGGCATCTACGTTTTCATTCTCCCAACTCAAACTTAACGGACGACCATTGAACAACACCAGCACCACCGGTTTGCCGGTTTTTACCAATGCTGCTAAAAGTTCCCGCTGACTTTCAGGAATATCAATTGAAGTGCGGCTGGCGGCTTCACCGCTCATATCGGCGGCTTCACCAACGGCGGCCACAATTACATCCGCCTGTTTAGCAATAGACAATGCCTCTTCGAGCATTTGCTGAGGCGAACGCTTATCGATCTCAATTTCAACACCGAAAGTATTTACACGATGTGCAAATCCTGTATCGTTGCTAATATTAGCACCTTTGGCATATAACACTTTGGCCTTATCTCCAACTACATTTTTCAAGCCCTCAACAACTGTAACAGAGGTTTGCCAGTCGCCCGAAACAGCCCAAGTACCCAACATGTTTCGTTTACTATCAGCTAAAGGACCAATTAAAGCAATGGTTCCTGTCTTTTTCAAAGGCAACACCTGATTTTTATTTTTCAGGAGTACAAATGATTTAATGGCGGCTTCACAGGCGAAGTTTCTTAACTGGGGATTTAAAACTTCTTTTACGGAGCGCTGCTCGTCGATAAATTTATAAGGATCGGTAAATAGCCCCAGTTTATACTTAGCTTCCAAAATACGGCGGCACGAAAGGTTAATATCCGCTACAGAAACCTTACCTTCATTAACCGATTTTTTCAAAGTGGTAAGAAAACCCTCTCCCACCATATCCATATCCATTCCAGCTTTTACCGCCAATGCCGATACTTCCTGCAAGTTTCCCATGCCATGCGCAATCATTTCGTTAACCGAAGTATAATCAGAAGTTACCATTCCTTTAAAGCCCCATTGCTTGCGCAAGACATCGGTTAAAAGCCATTTATTACCAGTTGCAGGCACTCCATCCACCTCATTGAACGAAGACATTACTGAACCCACTCCTGCTTCCACTGCAGCTTTGTAAGGAGGAAAATAGAACTCATACATTTTCTGGTGACTCATATCTACGGCATTGTAATCGCGGCCTGCTTCAGCAGCTCCATACAAGGCAAAATGCTTTACGCAAGCCATCAGTTTATCATTACCGGCATAGGTATTATCGCCCTGGTAACCTTTTACCATCGCTTTTGCAATTAATGAACCCAGGTAAGGATCTTCGCCCGAACTTTCGGCTATACGTCCCCAACGAGGATCGCGGGCAATATCAACCATGGGAGAAAACACCCAGTTCAAACCATCGGCCGACGCCTCCCTGCCTGCTATTTGTGCGCTTCTTTCTATCAAATCCAAATTCCAGGAAGCTGACAATCCCAAAGGAATAGGGAAAGTGGTTTTATATCCGTGGATAACATCAGAGCCAAACAGCATCGGTATTTTTAACCGTGATTTATTCACCGCCAGTTCCTGTGCCTTGCGAATTTTCTCGGTTCCGATAATACCAAACATGCCGCCGACATTACCTTTCACAATATTATCTTCAACGCCCTGGCTTACTACTGCTCCGGTTAAAATTCCTCCTCCGGGTGTCACCAAATTAAGCTGGCCTATTTTTTCGTCTAATGTCATTTTCGACATAAGGCTGGTGATAAAAGCATCCATGCTTTTTGTTTTATCCTGCGAAGGTTTTTGCTGCGCATGGGCAACAAAAAAACAGCAGGTAAAACCAATCAATAACCCAATCGTTTTTTTCATATGTTTTTAATCCTTTAGGTAAACTATTTAACCTCCATTACCGGTGTTCTTGCCGACACACCGTTTTCGTTGATCGCCTCAATTGTGAAATAATAAGGAAGATCCTTGTCCATCCCTTTGAAATAATACTCACTGGCACTATGCACCATAATACAGTTGTACAGTTTATCAGGGGCTGTTCCTACATAAATATTATAGGCATAGGCATTTTCAACCAGCTGCCATTTAAGCCATGCGCTACGCTTATCCTTTTCGGTTCTAAGCACGATAAAGCCCTTAACAGGATTGGGTTTAACGCCATTTCCATTGCCAAAAACCCGCAAACCGCTAATGGCAAACTTGCCTGTTGGCATGTGTATATTTTCTAGTTTAATAAAGCGTGTTTGCACAGGCTTTTCCAGCTCCACATATTCATGAGGCACATCTGTTTTGTTGGCGCTTTTATCAACTAAAAGACTCCAGCTTTTTCCATCGTTCGATTGATAGATCTTATATTGATGATAGGTCCCTTGTTTTTTACCCAGGAATGATGAATCAACATCCTGATCGCCATAGTTAATTTGAATGGCTCTTACCGTTGAAACCTCGCCTAAATCGGATTGAATCCATTCACCCTTGTTGGCGGTTTTGGCACTCCAGTAGGTTTTCAGATTTTCATCAACCGCATAATTGGCTGAATAAGCAGCCAGTGAAGAAGAAACCACCACCGGTTTATTATAATTAAGCAGCATCCAGCCGGTAAAACTACTTTTCAGATGATCGGCTTTTGCTGTTGGCAAATAAGTTGGATAATCGCCGAATGCGGCATCCATGTACATAACATCATCCTTATCAAAACCGGCAGGCCAAATGCCAATTCGGCGTTCGAAATTATTTTTAACAGAAAGCACAATGGTCGACACGTGCCAGTAGTTATCCCAAGCATCCTGAAAGGTTGCTCCATGTCCGGCTCCTCTTGCAAAACCGCCTGGTTTATAGCTAAATGGCATAGGCTGAGGCGTAAAAGGCCCTAAAGGACCGGTTCCTACCACTACCCCATCGGCATAACCGCTAAATTCAGTTCCGGGTGCTCCATATTGCAGGTAGTATTTACCATTGTGCTTGGTCATCCAGGCTCCTTCAATAAACGGATCTAAAAAGGTGTCATCGAGGTACTCTCCGAAACGCTGCCAGCCATATTTCCAGGGTTCGAGCAGGTACATTTCCTTACGGGTTCCAATAGGCTGAAAAGTCTTTCTGTTTAACTCAATACCATACAATGGATAACGATTACTGCTGCCATTATACATGTACAGCTTCTGGTCTTCATCGATAAAGAAACCGGGATCCCAGCCGCCAATTTCAAAATTGTGCACCGCTTCTTTCCAATCATTGGCTTTAGGATTGGTGCTCATCCAAATTGGAAAATTGGAAGTATAAGTTGATCCGAAAACCAGCAAAGTATCTCCCTGCACCCAAACTGCCGGGGCGCACAGATCATCATATACTTTATGCTCAGGGCGAAGGAATGATTTAGAGATAAATTTCCAGTTTAGCATATCACTACTCCACCAATAGCCCCATTGATTAGTAGAAAACAGGTAGTAATCACCTTTGTACCGTACTATAACCGGATCAGCAGTTGCCCTATGACGGCCCGCTTCGGCAAAGTTTGGAATGGGCGTATAACCGTAATCAATGTTTAGTGGATTACAATAGGTTTTTTGCTTTTGCTGAGCCACTGAAATACCTGCTACCTGCATCAACAGCCACAATATCAGGTATGTCTTTAGGTTCTTCATATTTAGTTTAGTTGGTTGGTTTTAATGCAGGACTTTCAAAGCCCAGTTTTTTAAGTCCACGTTGTACTTCAGGACAGCTCATGAACAGTTTCCAGAGTAAACCGGTACGATGATTTTCAATCATCACTACTATTGGCCCTTCATCTATTGCCAGGTAGGACTTGGCATACCAGTTTTCGGTTTCGTTAAATGCGTCGACAAAGCCATAATCACCCCAAATTTTATCGCCTAAATCATAATAAAAATGCTTGAGTGCTTTCATTGAATATTCGGGCGTATAAGGAAAGGATGACAATGCCCCTGTAGGTGTAATTACGCCCAGATCTTCGGTGGGCGATTGAGCACCATACCCTAAATGATTATCGCTGGCGGTTAAGCCCCAACAGTTTTCACCATAGCCTTTAAATTTCTTCGGATTAGCAAGGCAATAGGCACGATTGATCAACGTATGATTCTTATTCTGTTCCCAGTAATCAGCGTATTTATCTTTTAAACCACGAGGATCGAGCCCAAGAAACGAGTAGTGCGCAAAGAATAATGGACCACCATAGTCGAAACCTAAAGGAAGTTTAATATTGTAGAAAGTTTTACCGTTTTTGAAAAAATTACTTTGAGCAAAGCCCTGATGATAAACCGCCGCCGAAACCGGATAACGATCGGCCGAAGCTGCCAGCACATAGGTGATCAGTGTTTCATTGTATCCTCTTAACGGAAAGTTCATGGCCCAACCATTATTTGGGCTCCAGTGCCAGTACAACACTTCTTCGCCTCCTCGGGTAAACCAGTCCCACTCAATCTCGTTCCAAAGCCAGTTTATTCGGTTCCGTAACTCAGATTCCACCTTGTCTTTACCATTAAAATACTGACGTACACAAAGCAAACCTTGAAACAAAAAGGAAGTTTCCACTAAATCACCTCCGTCGTCTTTACGGCCAAAAGGAATAACCTTACCTGTTTCGCCATTCATCCAATGCGGAAAAACTCCATGAAATGAATTGGCCTTTGCCAAAAACTTCAGCATTTTCAGCATATGCCTTGCAGCGGTATCACGAGCGATCCATCCTCTTTCAGTAGCCACAATGAGAGCCATCACTCCAAAACCAGTGCCTCCGGTAGTGACAACTTCGGCTCCATAATCAAACGAGGTATTGCTCCGCTCTCGAGCCATGCCGCTCACCGGATGAGCAAAATCCCAAAAGTATTTGAAGGTTTGTTGCTGAACTTTATCCAACAGCTGATCGTCGGTTAGTTGAGTACTTTTCGACTGACTTTTTTGTGCCTGAGCGGTTGAAAAAGAAAACAGGATCAATATTATGAGTAGCTTTTTCAAGTGTGATTACAGATTAGGGCTTTGAAAGCCAAGGTTAACTAAACCGGTTTTCACTTCCGGACAACTCATCAGTAAGTTCCAAATCAGTTTACTCCGATGGTTCTCAATCATTACGATCATCGGCCCTTGGTCAATGGCCAGGTAAGAATTTGAAAACCATCCTTGCTTTAAACTGAACGAATCGTAAAAACCATAGGTACTCCACAACTTATCGCCTAGTTTATAATAGAAAAAGCGCAGGGCCGCCATTGATTCAGTTGGCGTATACGGCAATGATGAAACGGCTGCTGTTGGTGCAATTACACCTACATCATTGGTTGGCGAGCTGGCCGTATAACCATTAGGAATATCACTCGCAGTAAGTCCCCAGCAAGTTGAACCATAACCGTAATTATTCAATGGGTTGGTTACACAATATTGATAATTGATTTTAGTATGATTTACCACCTGCGTTTGATAGTCGGCATAATTATCTTTTAATCCGTTGGGATTAATTCCCAAAAACGAATAATGCGCAAAAAATAACGGACCTCCATAAGCGGGTCCTAAAGGCAGCGTAATGGTATAGTATGCACTGCCATTTTTCATGGCTCCGTTCGCTGCCCATCCTTCATCATAAACTGTCTTTGGCACACTGTAGGTGGGTGCAGAAGCTGCCAACACATAGGTGATCAGGCATTCGTTCCAACCTTTTATCGGCATATTCATATCCCAGGCATAATTAGGGCTCCAGTGCCAATACAATACATTTTCATTATTCTTTCTGAACCAGCTCCACTCCACACCATTCCAAAGCACATTAATTTTATCCCGAAGAGCGGTTTCTTCTGTACCGGTTCCATCAAAATATTGCCGGGCAACTAACAATCCCTCGATCAAATAAGAGGTTTCCACCAGATCGGCCCCATTATCTTTTGTACTAAAAGGAATTACAGCACCAGTAGCGCCATTCATCCAATGCGGAAAGGCACCATGAAACTTTTCTCCTTTAGTAGTTAGAAAATCTACCATTTTAGTTAAACGGGTAAGAGCTTCCTGCCGGGTGATAAAGTTGCGGTTAACCGCAGCTACAATAGCCATTACCCCAAAACCAGAACCGCCAATGGTTACCAAATCTCCTGAAGTATTCCGCTCGCGAGCCAAACCACTTGTGGGATGGGCAAAATCCCAGAAATATTTGAACGTTTGTTTTTGCACCAGCGTTAACAGTTCATCGTCGGTAAGCTGCGGAAATTTATCAGAAGCATCGTATGCAGTCATTAGATCAACAGCAACGGCCGTTAACAACTTTCCTTTATCTTCTGCTGTAAGGTTAGTGGTAGCCCCAACCACAAACTTGGTCAGGTAATTTAAATTCATACTTGGCTGAATTACCAGTGTCGTGTTGCCATTTTCAAAGCTCAGTGTATAAGGGACAGCATTTCCTCCCGCATCTTTGAACACAAGCCCATTGGTAGCCGTATTTTGAGCTATTGGCTTTGAAAATGTAAGCTTCACAATCGGTTTTTCATTTACACCCATATAGCTAAAGCCGGTAAATACTCCATTAACTGTTAAACTCACAAAATTAAATGATGATGGAGGTGGTTCTGGCGGGTTGCTCTCACTGCTATCATTACAAGAGTAACCCACCATTAACACACACAGAACCCATAAAATAAATTTGTACTTCATTGGGGTATGACTTAACGCCCTAGCGATTCGAGTTTATAAATCGAATTAACATCCGATTCGGCTAAGGCCTTATTATAAATTCTGAATTCATCCAATGCTCCCGAAAAATTGGTTGCCCAATCTTGTGGAGTTCCCCCTACGTTTAAGCTCGGAACGGTTTGGAATTGGAAAGCACCAAAAGCGATCTTAGAGGCATTTACAAATTTGAGTAGGCCATATGGGATATCGTGCGTTGCCGGATCATCGCCATGTAGTTTGGGCCCTTTTGTCCCTTGTGGGTTACCGGCCGTATTTACTCCTATTTGTTTTCCGTTAACATATACATTGTAAATAGACTTATCTCCATCATATGTAGCGGCAATATGAACCCACTTATTTACAGCTGCACCAAACTTGGTATCGGTAAACTGGCCTTTCCATACCACATTATCATTGTTCATATGTATCTTAAAGAAAAGGCTATCAACATTTGGCACCCCGTTTTGGATATAAGGTTCGATATAGATATCCAGGCTACCCCAAAAATCCTTACTGTTATTAAGGGCAAAAATTCCGGTTGCTTTTGAGGCTTGGGCTGTATAGGCCCAAAAAGTAATGGTATAGCTCGTTAAAGCTGGAAGAACCGTACCTGCATCGTTAATTACCGCATATCCGTTTGCTGCACCCTGAAATGCCTGCCCTTTTTTACCTGTAGCGTAGGTAATATTTGTTGGGGTAGCTTGCAAACTGCCGGCACTATCGGTAAGGCTATTTTCAAAGGCCCAATAGCCAACTAAATTATCAGGAGAAATTTCACGGACGCTGTTGTAACCACCGATAGGTTTCTCGGGTGCGTATTCATCATTATGGTCTTCTTCACAAGAGCTTAAAATCAAAACTCCGGCTATAAGATATATCGACTGTTTAAATAGATTTCTTTTCATAAAATTTCAGTTTGAAAAAATTAATTATAACCGATGTTTTGAGTTAAAGCGCCTGCACTTTTATCTATTTCATTTTGAGGGATCGGCATCAGTTCATTTTTACCTTCCTTAAAACCCTTAGTACTGAATACGGCAAAACCTCTTCCCTGGCGAATCACATCAAAAAAGCGGTCGAACTCCATAGCCAATTCCACCTGGCGCTCGTGGTAAATAGCATTCCGCAACTGATCTTGATTAGTAGTGGTTACATCAGGTAAAATAGCAGCATTGCCCCCTCTTGCCCGCTCTCTAACTGCATTTAACGAAGTAAGTGCCTGCGGAGAATTTCCCAACTCGTTAGCCGCTTCGGCATTCATCAATAACACTTCGGCATAACGAATTACCCTGATGTTTTGATCTTCCCCTTCGTTTTGTTTGAAAGGAACCGTAAAGGGAACGTATGATTTTTGGTTATAACGAGGATTGTCGCCTGTTGGAGCTACAGCATCACCTTCGGGGGTTGTTTCGCCTCTGAAAATAATTGTGGCATCCTTACGTGGGTCATCGGCTTCAAAAGCATCTACCAATGCTTCTGTTGGAACGTTAAAGCCCCAGCCGCCACCACTTTGAGCGCGTACACCCTGAACCTGAGAATACTGACTGTTAGACGCTCCCTGAATACCTGGCAAACTCTGGCATTGGATCTCGAACACCGATTCGGTGCTATTCTCATTTGCTATTCTGAATAAGGCTTCGAAATTGGGGAACAAGGAATAACCCAAACCCATTACCTGGTTGGTGTAATTAAGAACATCGTTCCATTTTTTCTGATACATGGCCACTTTTGCGTGCAAAGCCAAGGCTGCTCCTTTTGTTACCCTTCCCACATCGGTTGCCGGATAATTTGGAGGAAGTACTGAAGCAGCATCGGTTAGATCTTGCTCTATCGCCGCCCAAACTTGTTCTTTAGGCGTACGTGGTATATTGAAATCTACATTGCTTTTTGGCAATGATAATCGCAAAGGCACATCACCAAAAGCGCGAACCAATCGAAAGTAATTGTAAGCCCGAACAAACTTAGCTTCGGCTATATAACGGGCTTTCAAATTGGCATCCATATTAATGGGAGGGATGTTCTCAATCACCTGGTTACAAAGGTTGATACTTTGATACTGTCCTGTCCAAAAATCCTGGATTTGCCCTTCTGAAGCGGTATATGTAAAATTATCAAAGTTGTTGAAGAAAGTAGCGTCGCCCGGGCTACTGCCTTTTTCAGCCTCATCCGCAGGAACACTTTCAATCGCAATAGCAGCAAATGCCACCTGGTTCCAAACCCTTAAATTGGCATATATAGAATTCACAGCTTTAGTTGCATCATCTTGAGTAACAAAAAATGCTTCGGCTTCTTCCTTTGCCTGTGGAGGGACATCTAAAAAATCGGAACTGCAGCTTTGAAAAACCAAACCAGCGGTAATAAAAATGGCCAGTAGGTTTTTGGTAGATATAAATGAATTAGTTGTAAAGTACATGGTCTTGATTTTTAATGTTAAAATGTAACGTTTAAGCCAAAATTGTAGGTTGCATATAAAGGATAAACCCCACGGTCAATACCTGTATTAATGGTTTTTGGAGTACCTCCAACATCATTTTTTGCTGTGCCTACTTCCGGGTTAAAACCGGTATAGCTAAAGAAAGTGATCGGATTCTGAGCGTTAACATATACTCTTACCTTCTGCATTTTCCATTTCGAAATTAACTTGGTATCAAAAGTGTAACCCAGTTGAATATTGCGGATCCGGAAATAACTACCATTTTCAACATACCATGAATTAGGAACATAATTTTGTCCGCCACCAACATTGGCTGATGGATAAGAATTGGAGGTTCCTGCACCATGCCAACGGTTATTATAAAAATCTTCACTGTAATTCTCAGAACCGAAACGAACTCCTTTGTTCGCATTATAAATATCAACACCGGCCACCCCTTGAAAATCAACAGCCAGATCAAAAGCTTTATAAGCAAAGCTGGTATTAATACCATACATGTATTTAGGATTTGGATTGCCGATCACCTCACGATCGCGGGCATCAATGATACCATTGCCATCCTTATCATGATATTTGAAATCACCCGGACTTGCATCAGGTTGAGCTGAAGCGGCTACTTCAGCATCATTTTGGAAGATGCCATCTACCACCAATCCATAAAATTGACCAATAGGTTCACCCTGTACAGTTATTGTGCTTAGCTGCCCGCCTGTTGCAGCATCACCACCAGCGTAAATTGGATTTTCGCCCGACTCTACATTCGTTACCTTATTATTATTGATACTTAAGTTTGCGTTTAATGAATAGGTAAAATTTGATTTGTTTCCATCTTTCCAACCTAAACTAAACTCAAAACCCCTGTTTCGAATATCAGCCTGGTTACCTATAAGCTGCGAAGAAGTAGTTCCTAAAGATGTTAACACTGGAATTGGGAAAATGGCCCTTTCTGTAGTACGATTATACCAATCGAGCTCGGCCGTTAACCGGTTATTCATGAACGCACCTTCAATGGCAAAGTCGGTACCGTTACCCCGCTCCCAAACAAGCACAGGAGGAACAATTGAAGTAATATTTGCCCCGGTATAAGGCAATCCGCCAAACACCGCGGTAAATTCAGGTTTTTGGTCAACAGTTAAGGTAGATATATTGGTTTGAATACCTGAGTTCCCTACAATACCCCAACTTCCTCTTATTTTAAGTTCATTGATAAAGTCGAATTTCTTCATAAACTCTTCCCTACTGATCACCCATCCAATACCTACCGAAGGGAAATATCCCCATTTATCATCTTGAGAAAATTTAGAAGAACCATCCGCTCTGAACGAAGCATTCAATAAGTATTTATCATTATAAACGTAATTAATACGACCAAAATAGGATTGGGCCGTTGATAAGTCGCCGCCATCTTTAAGCGTACGGGTATCGTTATCGCCAAGTGCTAAATAAATATCACCTGAAGTACTATTAGGCACGTTACGTGCTGAACCTTCTATGAAATAGTTTTTATAACGTTGAGCCGAAAGACCTCCCAAAAGTGTGAAGCGGTGTTTATCTAGCGTCTTTTCATAGGTAAGGGTGTTTTCCCATATCCAGTTATTATTTTCATCCTGGTTTATGGTCAGCAAGCTTATTTGATTATACTGGGTATGAGTGGCAGCCCCTAGCTCGGTATCATAATTATAAACCGGGTTATAGGTCCTGCGGTCGATTTCATTATATTCGGCCCCGAAGTTAGTTTTGAAAGTAAGGCCCTTTACTATATAAAATTCAGCAAACGCACTTCCGGTAATTCTTCTCCCTTTAGATTCTTGTGTAAATACATCCAGTTGAAGTGCGGGGTTACTAGGAACGTTTCCTACGGGATAATCAGCAGGATCTCCCCAGGATCCATCAGCATAACGTACCGGAACTACCGGAGCGGCAGTTACAGCTTTATAAATAATATCGTCGGGGACATCAGTTGATTTCTTGTTTTCTAAGATGGCGTTATACCCTATTTTTAAAAATTTTGTTGCCAGAATATCGTTTTGCAGACGAGCGGTTATTCTATCGTATTGATTCTTCTCTACATTTCCTCCCTGTCCAAAATAGCCAATAGAAAAATTGTAAGAAGATTTTTCAGAGCCACCGCTTACAGTTAAATATTGGTTGGTGGTAAATGAATTTCTGGTAACCGCAGTCATCCAATCGGTTCCGTTGCCGAAAGCGTCGGGATTGGCAAATGTTGGAGTGTTATTCAGCTCATTTATTAAAGTAGCATATTGCGAAGCATTGGCCATTTTAATAGTATTATTAATGGTTTGCAGCCCCACATAGCCATTATAGGTTATTCGTGTGTCTCCTTTACCTCTTTTAGTGGTAATCAGCACAACTCCATTTGAAGCGCGTACACCATACATCGCTGTACTGGAAGCATCCTTTAAAATATTAATTGATTCGATATCCGATGGATTTAGGAATCCGATGTCATTATACCAGGTTCCATCCACCACATACAGCGGATTTGCGTCACCATACACCGTTCCCAAACCCCGAATACGAATTTGAGGCGAGGTTCCGGCAGAACCTGAATTAGTAATTTGCACACCCGCAACCTTTCCCTGTAAGGCACTTACTGCGTTAGGCACCGATTGTTTGGAGATTTCCTCACCTTTAACCTGTGCTACAGCACCGGTAACATCCAGTTTCTTTTGAACCCCATAACCTATCACAACAACCTGTTCCAAGGCCGTACTGGTTTCAATAAGCTGAACATTTAAGGTACTTCCGGTAACCTGAACTTCTTTGGTTTGGAAACCCAAATAACTAAATACAAGGGTATTGCCAACACTTGCCTGAAGAGAAAAACTTCCTTCGGCATTGGTTTGGGTACCTTTGTTAGTTCCTTTAACCGAAACGCTTACAGCAGGCAAGCCAAGACCTTGCGCATCGGTCACTTTCCCGCTTACCGTAATTGCATTTTGGGCTAATGCAAAATTTACGAAAAGGAAACAGAGGACTATCCCAAACAGGCTGTGGGTAAATAATCTTTTCATAGTTGATAAATCAGTTGTTAATAAATCAGTTTATAGATTGATCGTACTATAAATTTGGGGGAAGATTTGCATGAAACATAATAAAGCACTTCTACATTAATACGTCATCAAAAAACAAAAATGGCCTCATTATTAATAAAGAGGCCATTTTTAGCTGTTTATCTCATACAGAGTTGCTTTATCCACTTAGTATGCCACAAGAAAAAACTCAACTTAGTGTATGCTTTACAATTTGTTTATGAGAGGTAATGATGTAGTGATTATTGCTCCATGAGATACTCAGCCAGATTCTTATCATGTGGCAAATTCAGCTTTTTACGCAACCTGTAGCGCCTGATCTCCACTCCTCTAACCGTTATATTGAGCAGTGATGCCATTTCCTTACTGCTCATATTCATTCGGAGGTAAGCGCAAAGTTTTAGATCATTTGGCACCAGGTGAGGATGGGCACTTTTCAATTTTTTAAAGAAATTACCCTGCGCCTCATTAAAACTATTCTCGAAAACATTCCAGTCACGTTCATCATTCATCCCCTCGTCTATAACTTTTTGTATTTTCTTGAGCTGGTCATACGAAAGCAAATTACCAGATGTGTCAGTAAGGTTATGTATTTCATCCCTAATCTTTTCCAGTAATTCATTTTTGTAAACAATATTCATGGTGGTGTTCGCCATCTCCCTCTTTTTACTTGCTAGATCAGCTTCCAGCTGTTCCTTTTGCAATTGAGCAATCTTGCGTTCATTCGCTAAGGCTTCCTGCCGGCGAAATTCTTCTTGTTCCTTTTGCAATTGTTCCTGAATTTCGAACTGATGCTTAGTCAATTTCCTGAAATACAACTTCCTGAATCTTAATATCGCAATAATACCGACAAGTAAATAGATTAACCATGCCCACATGCTCGCATACCATGGTGGTGAAACTTTAAAAGTAAAAACTGTTATTTTGGTGATTAAACTCCCTTTCACTTGTGCTCTTACCATAAACTTGTAAGTACCATAAGGCAGGTTGGTGAAATCTTTTTGGGTTTGAATGCTCCACTCAGACCAATCTCCTGAATACCCTTCCAGAAAATATTGATACATAACATTTCCTTTTTGAAAATAAGGAAGCGCATAAGAAATACGGATATTATTCTGACTGTGGGGCAATACGATGGTGCTTGCTAAACTATCAGTTTCGGCAATGGTCGTAATCTTATCGGTCGCGTTTTCGATCTTACGAATAAGAACCTTTGGCAGTAATGCTTTTTTGGAGCTATCGTTGCTCTCATTGTAAAGCACAAAACCATCATCAACACTTATCAAATAAAGCCAAGGATTAATTCGGTTAATGTTTTCGTAATACTGCACCATATGCCCATTGAGCATATTGAACTGAACTGAATCAATACTTACTTTACCCGGTACCGAAAAGTTGGCCAGCGCTACTTTTCCATGATTTACCAACCAGTAACGCTTGCCTTCGGCAGTTATGATCTTATTAGAGGAAGCGAAAGAACCCAGCAATGCATTTAACTCAACGTAGGGTTTAAACCTGTCCGAAATATCATCATAAACATAAAACCCCTTGTCGGACGAAAACACTATTTTACCCTCAAGGCTAAACACATTTACATTGTAGCTGCTAGGAAGCCCTTTTTTTGCATCGAAATAGGTAACTGTTGTTGCCAATAACAAATCGGCTGAAAGCGTAACCTTGTAAATGCCCTTGTAGGCATGACTCACCCATAACTGTCCACGGGCGTCTTGCTCAATATATCTGGAGGGCTCTCCAAAACCCTTTAACTGGTTAAGAAGCTGCCAGTTCCCAGCAGCATCTTTACGATAAATGGCGATGCCGGTATAATTTCCCTGGATGAGATAATTAGGGTTTGAATTAAGCTTTTTGATTACCCATCCGCCATTTATGGATGAGATCTTTTGAAGCGAACCATTATTTACCAAAAAAGTTCCTTCATTACTTCCGCTGAAAAGTTTACCATCAATTAGTGATAGATCCCAAACCTGTCCCTGAGAGTTAGGAATAAATTTAAAATCGAAGTTGTGGAAACTGTTACCAGAAACAGGCCATGGGCTATAAAAAAGGCCCTGGTTGGTACCTATGTAAATTTTATTCTGATGGATTATACTTGAATAAACTGTTCCAAATTGTCCTGCCTTATCAAAATAAAAATATAGCGAAGAATTCAGTTCAATACGATCAATACCATTATCCAATCCGGCCCATAGATTCTGGTATTCATCTGTATATAAACTTAAAACCGTATTATTTTGCAGCCCACTGGATTTATTAATACGCTGAATTACATTACCCTGTTCATCGATAATAATAATACCGTTGAGAATAGTTCCATAAGCCACATATTTATCAAAAAGAACGGTTCCATTATTCAGCTGATATGTTTTCAGAAAATCATCAGCCTGCGTTTTCCAAGGTTTAACCTCATTATTCTCATAAACAAAGAGCCCATTTTTGGCTGTTCCAATTATAATTTTTGCACCAAAAGCAAGTACTGATAACACTCCCGACTGACCAATTTCTTCAGTACCTTTTATTAATTCGAGCGCATGATCTTTCAATTCGTATAAACCATTGGCAAGCTTTTGCGCGAAATACCTGTTTCCTACCTTAAACAAAAACAAATAAGGCTCCTTAGCATTCACCACCGTTATCCTGCCCTTTTGATAGATATATATACAGTCGAACGATTGAAAAATCACCTTGTCGGCATCAACATAGATCTTCCATACTTCACCATTAAGCGGATTGTTTTTAGGAATTAAAGAAATTAACGAAGTATAGCCAAACTTACCTTCGGCATTGTAGGTCCAGTAGCCAAACTCTCCAAATCCACCGGTATAAACCTTATTCTGATCCGTTGCAACACTACGCACAATTACATTATTGGGCATTTTAAACAGCTGCCAGTAACGGCCATCGAAGCTGAGCAAACCTTCGGAATTACCATAATACATTACGCCATTCTTCCCCTTGGCCACCGACCAGTTTTGATTTCCAGCCTGGTAGGTCAATTTGGAGTAATTTTCAACAAAGGGGACCCCTATTCCATTGATATTGGTGGCAAAACCTGAAGTATATACGAGTTGGAAGAATAAAATGAGGAAGCAAAAGCGACGTAGAGTACACTGCATAATTCTTGCAAAATTTGGTAAGATGATAAATTGGTATACCGTAAAATAAGAAAATGTTTGCTTATCTAACTTCTAAGCTTCAATCAAAATAAATACCCCTGCAATACATAAGCTTGCAAGGGCATTTATAAAGGGTCTTTATTTATGAATTATTCCAAATTAACACCTGCTTTTTTCAGTTTCTCCTGAACGTAGGCAACAAACTTATCGCGTTTTTCAGTACCCATAATTGCGTCGAGTTGAGCGCTTCGAGCGGCGGTAGCGAATTCGGCTAATTTCTCTTTATCCTCATCTGTTTTTCCGTAGCGATCGATTCTATCGAGGGTAGAAAGATAGCAGGCATTAACGTTATCAATATCAGTTAACTGTGTTGGGGTCATGCCCAATGTGGTTTTCAGGTAATTTTGATTATCAGCCCTAAATGCCTTGGCTTTTGAAACTTTTTCTTCTTTTGAAAGATCTGCCCATTTCTTTTGGGCACTGGCAACCTGAATACTAGCAAGTGCAATAATCAATAAGAGCGCAATTTTTTTCATAATCGTTTAATGTTTAAAAGTACAGGAATTTAATTTTTACCATTTGTAATGTTTGATAAAAGATACTGATTTTTAAACACTAGCCAAACTGTTTACCCCAAAGTATGCTGTAATTTATGCTTGCTTTTGATTTTTTAAATTCCCAACAACTTGCTCAATTCTACAGTTTGAATTTCATACTTAGGATAGAAATCTGCTGAATTCATGTAGTTGATCAACGATTGATAGAATTGTAAACCTTCTGGATTTTTTAGCAGTTCAGGCAATTGCGACATGCACACCAACAATTTTCCATCGCCAACCTTAAACTCGAACACCAAACCTAATTTATGGTTCCGCTCAAGGTTATCAATCACCTGAACAATAGGCCGGTAATTCTTGTTTAAATCATCCAATATTAGTGCATTACTGGCTTTTATGATCGAGAACCATTGCCAGTTGGTATGTGAATCGGTTGGAAAGGATTTAAAAATTGGATGCTGCGGATCGGCTAAAATACCCAAAGTACCCGGAGAAACGGGTTTCTTGGCCCATTCACTAATACCTTTAAACATTCCCCAGTTCCAAAATTCAGGCGGAAATAATCCTGCAACACTATTTTTCTTAACATCAGCTGTTTGCGGGAACAATAACATCTTAGCTCCAGCCTTCAGTTTGGTCATTGCCTCATCTGTTAATCTGTTAACAACGGTCACGTTTTCTGAAACAGGAATCGTCTTTAATTCCGGATAAACCCAAATAGGATACGAATTGGTATAATGGCCATTTTTTACCGACAAGTTAATAGTTAGCCTCTCCGGTTTGGTTATCTCCGAAAGCAGGAAACTCACATTTGCTGCATTAGTTAAACCTCCAACATCAATTTTCAAATCATTCAATATTCCCTCTTTCAATACAACACCACTGCTGTTTTTAATTTGCCAATGAAGGTCATTCACAGATTTATTGGAATAATTGGCAACCACTATATCTGCGGTAAACGTTTCCTTATTGGTATAACAATACTTCGGAAACTCCAACAACACTACCACATCATTACATGAGTTAAGCCAATCCTGCTTGCTGATCACATTTTTGCTATCCATAAATGCATCCAGAATACCAACTAGCGCTGTTCCCTGCCCCGGAAAATCCTGCAGATCGAGCAGTTGAAACCCTCCAAATCCTTTGGTTCTGATAGCAGCTTCCATCTCAGCTTTATAACACAATGCCGACCATGCTCCAGAAGCCTTTTGAAAAGCCAGATCCTGATCGAGCATTCCGGCCTTTTTCAAACGGTCCCTGAAAACCATCAAATTTCGGGCTTCCAATACCCCGGTGTATTTTTTGATCTCGTTGAAATCAGGATATATCTGATACTGCCCTATTTCATGGCTCACTACCGGAATTTTGATCTTAGAAACCGCATAATCAAAATTCACATTTGTTGAAGGCAGTTGAGTATTCAGAATTCCGCCATCACGCGAATCAACAAAGGCATGCGTTAAACGAGTATGGGTTAAGGTAGTATCTCCGGCAGAAGGAGTTCTTGCTCCTAAGTAAAAATCGGACATTGACGCCGGCTCATGATAACCGATGTAAATATTCGACCCTTCGGTATATAAAGGTCGGCTATCATAGGCCTTTAGGGTTTCTATATTCTTTTGGACTTTATCGAGGTTACCGCCTAGCTCATTTCCATGCGAAAACATAACAAAAGATGGATGATTGGCGTAACTTTTCAGCATCGCCTTACCCTCTTCAAGAAGCATGGTAGCTAGCGAATCGGTGTTCAACTCACCCCAAAAAGGAAGTTCCGGCTGTAAATAAATCCCAACCTGGTCTGCAGCTGTAAAAGCGGCTTCCGGCGGACAATAAGAATGAAAACGATAATGATTGATGCCGTATGACTTAGCTATTTTCAGCACATGTAACCAGCCTTCCACATCCATTGGCGGGTGCCCAGTAAGTGGAAAAACACAGGCCTCATGCTTACCTCTTAAAAAGGTTGTGCGGTCGTTTATGGTAAACTGAGTGCCCTTTACAGCAAACTTGCGCATTCCAAATCTAACCGACTGAGCATCTTTAGATTTTCCGGTAGAAACAATGGCCGTGAGTTTATAAATAGGTTGTTGATATTCATCCCACAGATCAAGGTCTTGACTTACATCATAGCTTAACTCAACAACATTGTCAAGCTTTATAGTTTGTTTAACGGTTTTTAACTGTTGAACCTTTCCATCTTTTTGTTTCTCCACTAACAGATCAACCGTAGCATTTTTTAAACCAGATGGATTATCTATTTCCAGCTTAATAGTAAAGCTTTTGTTTTCGATATGAGGGAAAACCTGAAGCTCGGTTATATGAGTTTTGGCTGAAGCTTCTAAATACAACTTACCAATGATACCATTCCAGTTGGTTTGCGTGTCATCTGAATAAATATGTACGTTTCCGTAGGGAGTCAGTTTTAATGAGTTATCAATGCGAATGGTAATAAAGTGCTCGCCGGGTGTCAGGTATTTGCTCACATCAAAACTCTGTGCCGATTGAAGAAGTGTTGAATTTCCAACTAACTGATCATCTACCCAAATCATCGAAGATTTGGTTCGCTCCAAAAACAACTCTACATAGTGGTTTCCAAACGATTTAGGAATGGTTACTTTTTTCCGATACCAAGCCGCGCCTTCATAACGATAGACCCTGTTCAAATGCATCGTACTGGTGTCTTTATTCAGAAAGCCTTTATGAGCCTCATCAGTAGTTTGTGGGAGCTTGATCGCTTCAGGAAGATTTTTCGAAAACCACTTTTGCTTAACGCCCGCATTGGCTGTATCTAATACAAATTGCCATTCGCCACTTAGTTCAATCCGTTCGCGATAGCTTTGTGAATCGTTTGTTTTTTTATTCTGAGAAAAAGAGGAATGAATGGAAAATACAAGAGCCAGTAATACGAAAGTAAATCTCATCAGTAAAATGTTGTTGTTAAAGGTTGAAAGCCTTAGATAGCTTAACTACAAAAGGTCCAAATTAATACTCCACCTGAATATTACCTTATGATATTTTAACCTTTAATGGGCTTTTTTTGCAGTTGAACGATTACTCACCCGTTGTTTGAAGTGTTTAAGCAACACATACCCTAAAAAATAAATTGGCCGCTAACCCGGAAACTGAATGTTAAAGCATTGTGCGAAACTATTTGCTTTTCGCGCTAAGTAACCAAACTATCTACCCCTAGGTCGGATCATACTCGACGTATACTAGACGCATACTAGACGTATACTAGACGTATACTAGACGCATACTAGACGTATACTATCCTTGACCAACTCTATTGCTGCTGCTCAAGTTTTGTGAAAGCATAAGGTAAAGCTCCACCCAAAACTTGCTTTGATGGTATCGCATTTTGCGATACCATATCTACCACCACTTTTTCGGCTGGAGTTCTGTCTTTTTAGCTCGAGTTTTATTGTTTAGGTTGCTATTTTGTAACCACTAACCAGTATTTCGCACGCGTTGCAAACGCGAGCTGGGCATTTAAGACTACTAGGGGTTATTCTGCTTGGTAGAAAAATCAATAAATTATCCGATCTTATCAATAACTCTTTCAGGTGGATTATATAACCTTTGTTGATTCTGTTTGCATTCTAAGTAAAATTGGTTGTAGGCTTCTTCCATTTGATCCACATGGCGCCCCCCCTGATATTCTTTTAAGTATACCCGAGCTACCGGTTTAAAGTTCTCCAGGTAGTCAAGCAATGTTACGCCGAAAAAAATCTGGAAAGGTATTGAATGAGTCCGTTTTAAAATATATTCTAGTCCACTTACAAAATGTACCTTGTTTAAATGCATAGAATATAACCCAGCCTGGGGATAAATACCTAACATTATTGTTGGATCATGAAGCAGCTCAGCAGCATAATTTAACGATTCAATCATTTTTCTTGACTTTTTGTTTATTGAAAAACAACCTACATATTTCAATATTGGAAACGCTTTTAGCTGCGCCTCGATCACCATCGCTTTTAATTCCTTTTTTAAAATCGTTCGGCAAATACGATGCAGAATTGCCCCATCATTAAAGCTATAATGATTCATTAACATTAAGCAAGAACGATCCTGTTCTACCTTCAGTTCACCAATAAACTTTATAGAAGCAAAATGACGCAAAACCCAACGCTCTACATTTTTTGCGGTTAACCATTTAATAATTTTATTGGGTGTATCTTTAATCATAATTATTAATCTCTCGTATTGGCAAATCTTTCCGTTAATTCTTCAAAATTTATGGTCTATATCCATGGTGGTAAAATTAGTTTTTTTAAGCCATCTGGAAAAATCAGCAGCAATCGAAGTCAAAAACCACGCCTTGTGTTTTCCAAATAAGAATAGGGTTTCAATATATAATGTTCTATCGAGTACAATTTTTAAAGAGTAAGATTTGCCTCTCATTTGCTCAGACCAGATGAGTTTGTAACTTTGCCATTATCCCTATATCAACTCCTTTATCCGTATTTGATATACGAACTGATCTCAACTAAAACTACTATAAATTATATACACAAGAATGCCAATCATACAATCCTATTATCGTCCTCCAGCTTACCTATTCAGTGGGCACCTGCAAACCTTAGCCCCGGTTTTTGGAGTAAAACGAGACAATACACTTTATCAAACTGAAAAACTAGAATTGCCAGATGGGGATTTCTTAGAGCTCGATTGGATTCGTGGTGGTAATGACAAACTAATGATCCTCTGCCATGGCCTAGAAGGCAATTCCAGAAGTCATTATGTGCAGCAAATGGCAGTACATTTTAAGGCACTTGGATGGGACATTCTGGCAATACATGCTCGGAGTTGCGGACGAGAAATGAACCGTTTACCAGTGCTTTATCATGGCGGATCTACTAAAGACATAGAGGCTGTTGTGATGAAATACGCTGAGAACTACAGTTCACTTGTGCTTGTTGGATTTTCATTAGGCGGCAACATGGCACTAAATTTTGCAGGGAGACACAGTATACCCACAAATCTACGAGCCGTTGTAGCCTTTTCTGTACCCTGCGACTTATACAGATCTGAGAAGAAAATTGACCGATTGGTTAACCGCGTCTTTGCTCGAAATTTTTTGAACAAACTAAAAAACAAAGTGCGCAAATTGGAAATTCACCACCCCGGTATATTCGATGTAAATGCACTGGATGAAATGAAGTCGATACAAGCATTCTCCGCAAATTTCACTGCCCCATTTTCTGGCTTTAACTCGCTAGATGATTTCTATTCAGCGGGCAGTTGCATAAATTCTCTAAAGAAGATCAGTATCCCGACTTTAATTGTGAATGCTCAAAATGATCCATTTTTGTCCAACAACTGTTATCCTATCGATTTGGCAAGAACATCTGATCATATATTTCTTGATATGCCTAAACGAGGAGGTCATTCTGCGTTTCCGATTTCTACTTCCGAATCTTGGATGCCAAATAGACTAGAGAAATTTCTTAAGGAAGTTGTGAAGGATTCTTATTGATGTATCCACTCAGATAATAGGTACACAAAAAACCAATAAAGCTCGAGCGTAGGTTCGAGCTTTATTGGTTGGGTTGCTATTTGTGTTACAAACACCAGCGTATGTTTCGCACGCGTTGCAAACGCGCGCGAGCGGGGAAATTCAAGATCCATCCCAAAATGACCCGAGTATGGTCGGCCTCATAGCCGGCCGAGGCCTAGGTACTTTTTTCTTGACAAAAAAGTACCCAAAAAGTCAAGACAAAACGAAGCTCCCTCCCACAGGCCCGATCCATGGCCCGCCGTTTTGTCTTCCCTGCGTTCCCAAAAACCTATCGATTTTATTTATACTAAAATATAAAACGTAAATACACGCTCATCTTTTAATAAATGAGCAAAACAATTCAATATTCACGTAAGGAACCTTGGCCAATTCAGGCCCTTGCGGTGAGGCATGAAGGGGAATTGGACGCAGTTCCATCGTGAATATTCGGTCTGCCCGACCGCGGAGGGCAAAACGTCCATAACTGAACAATTACAAATGGATAGCATTAGTTATCTCGAATCAGTTTTTAATAAAACGTCCTTAATAATCTTTCTCCTTAGAAACAATCACATTCAAACCAAAAAAAGGGAGCATTAATGCCCCCCTCGTTGGTTATTGATTTAGGTTATGAAATGATCTTTCGTCTTTTAGTAAAATAAACAGTTTTTAGTCGGCTTTTACTTTGGCTAATAGTTCATCTAATGACAAACCTTCGCCTACTACTGTACCTTTTGAATCAAGCAAAAACATAGTAGGAATCGCTCTAACTTTCCAGGCGTTGGCGGTGGTTCCTTTATCTAAAAAACTAGGCCATGGCAATTGTTCTTCGCCTTGAGCTTTTACCCAATCAGCCTCTTTTTTATCAATTGAAATACTCACAATTTGCAAACCTTTATCGTTTAATTCGGCATAAGCCTTTTTCAAATGCGGAATGGATTTTCTGCAGGGATTACACCATGATGCCCAGAAATCAACCAATACATATTTATGACCTTTTAATAAAGAAGCTAAATCCGTATTTCCCTCTCCTTTTATATCTAGCAATGGTGCCGATTTTCCTTTAAAACCTTCCGGATCAAGCTCCTCTTTCAGTATTTTTCCGTAATAACTATCCTTTGCCTGTTGCGAAAGCATCGTATACAAAGGTTTATCATCCGGACGGAAATAACTATAAAGATCTAGTGCGAAAAACGGACCCCACCAGGTTTCTTTATTATCACTGATTATTTTAGAGATAGTTTTCCCGGCCAAATCAAAAAAAGCACTTTCCCGGGCTTCCAATTGCTTATAGGCTTCCGATTCTTTTAAAGATTTCACCAAAACGGTGTCTTTACTTTTATGAGCGGCTTCTAATTTTCCATTTATGTCTTTATTGGCCTTATCGTTCGCATAATAAATAGAATCCAGTCGCTCACGTGGCGCTCTTTTTTGCAGAAACTGAGTATGAGCAGCACTGCCTTTCACCACCATACTCTCAAAAGAATAGAATTGATTCTCACCATTCCCGGAAAGTTTAGCATGGCCGCTAAGTGTAATGTTACCATCCTGAACCATTAGAGCATAAACACCGTATGCGTTTGCTGTTTTTATATAAAACAAGCGCGGTTCTGCCAAGTTTCCTTTAAAAGCAAATTTCCCTTGAGCTACTACAGCTTCAGCCACAGGCTTTTCATCTTTGTGTGTGGCCCCCGGGATCAGTTCCATTTTGGTGCCATCAGGCAATCCTTTTATGGTGGCTGTAATGGTATAAGGTTTTTGCTGTCCAAATACATTGGTTATGCTTAGGCAAATGATCAATGCCAGGCAAACACTTTTTATATTGAGTTTCATAATCAATCGCTTTAAAATTTTACTTGTTTACATTTTGATTGAGGGTTCCATTTCCCGGGTTTTTAATAGCCCCTTGCGGGAATGGCATTGTCCACATATGCGATGTTGGGGAAAGCGACAGGTTGCTTCCATTCTCGGTTTTACTTAAGGTTTTTGCATAATCAGGATCTTTATTCAATCGGCGCATATCAGCAAATGGCGTAATGCCCAAAATAAGTTCATTCCCTTTTGTGCGTTGAATTAGTTTTACCGCCTCTTGTGTGGTTGTGGCTGTCAGATCAGCATAATAGGAAGAAAGAATACGCTTTTTACGCACGGTATTTAAGGTGCTCATGGCGCCCGTAATATCTCCCTTTCGAGCCAAACATTCAGCCTTGATTAAGTAAACTTCGGTAGTGGTCATCCCTCCATAATTGAAAAAACCACGGATAATACTTTTGCAGTAAGTATCAGCCCCAACAGTTCTTACTTTCCAACGGGAAGCGAACTTAGCATCGCCTTGTTCAAAACGGGTAGCCCGATCGGTTCTGATGTTGGTTTCATTGCCTGCAAAATAACTAACACCGTGGCGGAAATTGTAATTTTCAACATAGTCATAACCCATTGGCGATGGAGCATTTGTATAGACATTGGGTTGCTCTATTTGCGTTTTATATTGATTATAAAATGCTGTCCAGTCGAACAATTTATCATTTTGCGCTAAGGCTTGATTAGCTGCCGCCAGCGCCTGATCGTACTGCCCCATTTGCAAATGAACACGAGCCGAAAGCGCATATGCCGCTCCTAAATTTGCGTGTAAAATGGTAGCTCCTGCAGCCCTTAAATCTGGAATAGCTTCTTCAATGTCCTTAAGTATAAAAGCGTAAATTTCTTTAATACTCACCTGGGTATAAGGCGCTCCAATATCTGCACTGGTAATAAGGGGAACTGAAAGTTTACTTTCAGCATTACCTTCCTCATACGTATCAGCGTAGTAGTTGGCCAGTACGAAATAGTTGGTTGCTCTTAAAAATTTAGCCTGTGCTATCAACTGCTTTTTATCAGCTTCAGTTGCCTCGGTTGCTTCTGCGGCATGCTCAATGATCAGGTTACTGGTGGAAATAGCCATATAACTGTTGTAATAGGTTCCTTCATCACTGTTATTAAAAGCAATACGATCGGCATCTTCCTGCCAGAAATAATTTGCGCTGTATAATTTGTAATAATTTAAGTTTGAAGTCGATTCGAACTTATCGTTCAGCAAGAGTGTAGCTTGAGTAATATCTGTACGCTGATTACCATACTCGTCGCGCAAAAGGGCGTCGAAATCAGCTAACGTAGTGGGTATTTTTTCACCTTTGGGCACAATTTCCAAAAAATCATTACAGCTGCTCAGGCAGGCTACCATAAGCACCGCCATAATTTTTATAGTGACTGATAGTTTCTTTTTCATCTTTTGATTCATTTTAATGATTCTCAACTAACCTTTAAAAGTTCATGTAAACTCCCCATACATAATTTGGAGAACGGAAACCATCTAACAGGTACTTAGCCGTTTCACTTTTAGCAATAGTAAAGAGGTTCTCGGCATTAAACTGTAAGCGAACATTAGAGAGTGCGGCTTTTTTAGTGAGTTTCTGAGGAAGTGTATAGGCCAAAGAAATATTACGTAAACGGATATTAGATGCATCTAATACATTGATATCAGCATTACGATAGATCTCATAGCTATCACTGCTATAATTTGGATCTTCTGCAAAAACGGCTCTAGGCACATCCGTTTTGGCTTCATCTCCCGGGCTTTTCCATCTGTTCACAATGTCTTTGTTTACCGGGCCGATTTGTGAAACGTAACTAAACACCGCGCTGTTATAACTGTTACCTAGCATTGGCAGAAACGAGTTCCTCATTTTATGACCGCCTTCAAATGTCAACAAAAACGAAAAAGTGAAATTCTTATAATCCAATAGGTTGTTAAATGAACCTGAATAAGTAGGAACGGTTGAACCACTGTAAACGATCGACTCTAATGAACCCGGGGAATACAACATTTTCTCTCCATTTTCATTATACACCTGTGGAAGTCCATCTTCGCTTAATCCGGCCCAACGATAGCTGTAAATGGCCTGATATGGATTTCCGATACGAGGATAGGCCTCCGGATAGTCCAATTGAAGAAAATATACAGGCGCTTCAACATTCACATAGGTAACCTCGTTTTTATTGTGTGCATACTGCAGGGTGGTATTCCAACGAATGTTGCTTTTCCGAATAATATCAGCGGATAAGGAAACCTCTACCCCTTTGTTCAACATTTCCCCATTGTTAATTGAATAGGTTGAATAGCCGAAACCTTCCGTAGGAACTCCCATGGTGTTAGCTAACAGGTTTTCGCCTTTCTTAGAATAAAAATCAATTGATCCTGTTAAACGATTTTGGAAAAATCCATAATCAACACCAATATTGGTAGTACCTGTTTTTTCCCATGAAAGCAATGGATTTGGACGAGCAGAAATTGACCCTTGCAATCCTCCAACGTTATTATTCGCATAGTAATATGCCGTCATATAGGGAGCTGCATCTTTAGCGATATTACCGCTTATACCATACGAAGCGCGCAGTTTTAACAGGTCAACCCATTTCACATTAAAGAATGCTTCCCGATGAATATTCCAGCCAGCGCCTACCGACCAAAGCGGTTTATTTTGATATTTAGAATTGGTACCCCAAAGGTTTGAGCGGTCCCAACGAATACTCGCAGTTGCTAAATAGCGGTCGTCATAAGAGTAACCCGCATTTGAATATAAGGACACGAATCGGTTAACGGTTTCACGCTGAAGAGCAATATCAGAAGATGAAAAGTATTGTCCACCCAAAATTGCTCCATCAACATTTGCCAGTTCTTTGGCATCAATCAGGTCGAATGATAAAACCGTAGGATCATAATTGTAAAGATTGCCTGATTTGTATTCCAATTTGGCATTTCTTATTTCGGAACCTACAATAGCCGTAAGATTATGCTTCTGGCCAAAAGTTTTATCTACGTTAAACTGCTGACGGAAATTATAAGATGAGGTATACTGATTTTGATCCTCGAATATATTTCCATAAGGAAGATTATAATTAAAACCCTTATCGGCTGAATAGCTGGCAAAACCATTTACTCTGTTTCTTACGTAATAAGAATTTTTATTATACAACTGGTTCAAACGATCATTACCAAACTCATACTGGAACGTAGGACTAAATGACAACCATTTGGTGATATCTGCCTTTAGCTTAATGAACGAGCGATTGCTGTAGCTTTTGCTTTCACCTACATTCATCTGCTGCTCATCCAAGGCATTGATATCCATGTTATACAAATTATAGTCGTTGATCAATGACATGGTATTTGCGCTTAAGCGCGATTCGGCTGTTGAAGTAAAATGACTGCCATCAGCATTTACCAGGCGGTCATAAGCCTGAAACGAATATCCCGGTGAAAGCGTTGAATAAGATTGTCTGTTGGTTTTACCATAGTCGAAATAATTGCTTAACTCAAGGGTAAACCACTTATTGAAAAAAGTAGTATTCTTAAGATTCAGCCCCAATGATTCATTATCGGAGTATTTATCTTCGAATTTGTTGTTGCGGTAAGTAACTGAAGAGTAAAGCGAATTTTTATCTGTAGCGTTGGCAATATTCAGGTTATACTGCTGAAAAAAAGGATCACGTTTACTGTAATTTTTAACGTCATCGTAATATTGATAACCTCCTGCAGATAACTGATTAAGCTTTGTATCCAGCTCTGTTGTTGATAAACTACCTGAATAATAACGAAGTAAGGAATTAATGCCCTGACTTGGATAAACAGCGTTTTCTAACAGTGAATTCGCATAGTCAGCAGCTCCAGAACCTTGTAAATTTGGGTTATTGGCAGCCCATTCTTTTTCCAATGCAACTATATCCGCAGAGTTGGTAATATTATTGGTATATAACTTATACGGCGACATGGTAAATGTGCTGGAGAAAGAAACCTGCGGTTTTCCTTTTTTACCTTTTTTGGTAACAATTACCACTACTCCATTTGCTGCACGGGCGCCATAAATTGATGCCGCCGCGGCATCTTTAAGCACGGTGATCGTTTCAATATCCTCGAGGTTTAAACCAGGAACGCTTTCCTCAATATTCCCTGATGCACTGTAGCGAGTATTTTCCACCGGAAAGCCATCAATCACATAAAGAGGAGTGGTAACGCCGTTCATTGAAGTAGTTCCCCTGATCACACCATTATTATAGCCGGGTATACGACCCTCCAGCAAGGAGTTTATATTGCTTAATCGCTGATGCTCCAGCTCTTTAGCAGGAACGCTTGAAAAAGAACCGGTTACACGCTCTTTAGGAATGGTTTGATAACCAGTAGAAACCGATACTTCTTTTAACTCATTTTGATCAATAGCCAGGAAAAGAGTACCCAGGTCTTTTGAAGCCTTTACTTCCCTGGTTTTATAACCCAAAAATGAAATAATGAGCACTGCATTTTCATCAACATTGCGTAAGGTAAACTCACCGTTTTCGTTCGCTGAAGTTTGAATTGAAGTTCCCTTTACCTTGATTACAGCTCCCGACAAAGGAATACCCATATCATCGGCTACTTTTCCGGTTACATCAATTGTAGCTACCGGACTTACAATTGTTACTGCATGTGGAGCCGGTTTCTTTTTTACGAGTACTGTATTGTTGTTAATGCTGAATTCAAAAGGCTGGTTTTTGAAGATCTGCTCCATTACCTCTTTTAACTCTACATTTTTAACATCCAGGGTTACTTTACCGGCGCGTTTTAAAATTGAGTTGGTGACAACAAAATCATAACCGGTTTGATCGCTTATCTTATCAAAAACAGTAACTAGTTCAGCATTTTTTACAGATAATGTAATTCTCTGTGCATAAGTGCTTGCACTGACTTGCATTATCGCTGCGAGTACAAGCAAAAATGTTAGCTTCATAACTCTCCATGGTTTGTGCTGTGAACGGATATCGCACAGCAGTTGGGTGCAAATTTTGTACATTTGTTCAGTTAGGGTTGATACCATATGCCTTGTATTTTCCAGATTCGCGGCATTAAATGGTTAGTTGATACTTATATTAACCATTACCATCCTTACATAACCAGTCCGATTGCCGTCGGGCTGGTTTTTTAATATCATCAGTTTCAAAGATTGACTCAGGTGTGGTACGGTTAACTTATTACTCACAAAAAGTTATACTCATTCGTAGTATTATTCCATTACCGTAACCCTCCTTCCTTCAACTTTAAATTTCACGGCATTAGAATAACTTAACATATCCAATACCTCATTCATATTTTTGTATCTCGAAATATTCCCGCTAAAACGTTCCTCTGATATTTTCCCTTCGTAATTCACTTCAACATCATACCACCTGCTAACCTTCAGCATTATTTCATCTATACGTTCTTCATTAAAGCGGAAATAGCCGTTTTTCCAGGCCATTGTTTCTTTAAGATTAGCAGTGATTATTTCTGCATTAGTCGCAGTTAAAATTGATTGCTGTCCCGGCTTAAGCAGATGTGCATTTCCATTGGCTCTTACCTTCACAGAACCTTCAAGAAGCGTGGTTTTCACAGCGCGTTCATCAGTATAGCTATTAACATTAAAATGCGTACCCAGTACCTCAACCTCCTGACTTCCTGATTTTACAATAAAGGGATGGGTTTTATCTTTTGCCACTTCAAAATAAGCCTCACCAGTAAGTTCAACTGTACGGTGTTCAGAACCTGCAAAAGAAGATGGGTAGCTTAATTTAGTGGCTGCATTTAACCAAACCAGGGTACCGTCAGGCAAGCGCAGCTGGTAGGTTCCTCCTTTGGGAGTTGATAGCGTATTCATCACCACTGCATTTTTTTCATCAGTGGTGGCATAGCTGATTTTACCTTCGCTGTCTTTTGTGATTACTGCATTTTGCTGGTTGGCAATTACTCCGTTCTTGCGGTCGTTCAAAACAATGGACGAGCCATCGGCCAAGGTTAGGATAGCCTTGTTTCCGCCGGGAACAATTGTATTTTCTTTATTGGATGCCAAATCGATATTAGTGGTAATTGATTTTCTGGTTAGAAAATATCCACCTGCAATAATTAAAGGAAGAACAATACAAGCTGCTGCCAACCATTTCTTAAGGCTGATAGTTTTTGCGCCTGAAGCATGTTCAATATTTCCAGGTTCCAAGCCTGCCTTTGCCAAAGTAGCTTCCCATATTTCATCTTTCAACAGAAAAAACGATGCTTCTTCTTCCGTAAGACGCTGGTTGGCTTGTTCATGATGGTACCATTGTTCCAGCAGTATCTGTTCATCTGCGGAGGCTAGTCCCTTGTTATATTTCTCAAAAAGTTGTTGTGCTTCCTGACGAGTCATACTCTTTCTGTGTTTTAAGTATAAAACAGTTGAGTACGGCCTATGGGGTAGATGAGTTTAAAAAAAATTAATATTTTTTTTACAAGCAGGCATTTAGCGCCTATCGGAGAAAAAGAAGTATAGCTGTTGCAGTTGGAATTCCGTTAATTTTAGGACGAAGAATGCGCAGCGCATTTTGAATTTGCTTACGCACGGTTTGATCGGAGATATTGAGTTTTGAAGCAATTTCTTTGTGTGAAAGATTCTCCTTCCGACTTAATTCAAAAATCTCACGCATTTTAGCAGGTAAATTTTGGATCTCAGCATCAATAGCTTTGATCAATTCTTTTTCGTCTAATCGTTGTAGAATAGAGATATCGGTTTCGGAAACAAATTTCATCACCGAAGCTACATAGTCATTTTTAACCTTATTCTGCTGAATGAGATTAAACACCCTGTTTCGGGCCGCAAGGTACAGGTATCCGGATAGTTTGGTTTCGGCATTTATATCTTCAGCTTTAAGCCAAAGTGAACTGAACAGATCCTGAAGCAAGTCTTTTGATTCCTCCTGGCTCCTCAGCATTTTGTAAACATGGGCATACATGGCTGCCCAATAGCGATTATAGATTTCGGTGAATGCCTCCTGATCGCGCCCCTTTAGCATGGCAATAAGCTCATTATCTGTTCGATCTTTATATGGAGTCATTTCGCTGAAATTGAAGGAAACGAATTAACAAAAAAATAACTGATATTCTAAACCACGTATTAATCAAGAAACGAAGGCCAATCGTAAATTTTTTTAAAAAATTGCAATTTATTTAAAGAACCAAAGCTTATGAATCATACCAAAAGATATTATAAGTGTACTTAATCCGAATAAATAATAAAACAGGTTTCTCCTCCTAGCTCGTGCGCGTTTGCAACGCGTGCGAAATACTGCAGAAGATAATTACTGTACTATCTAAAAACAACATAACCACCTTGTCTACAAAAGATGGTTTTGCTGTTACTTTTATCACTCTTTATCGGGTCCCAGACCCTCGGTTTCATATGCAGTCGTAAGTCATCGCTACGCTAAGACTTACGACAACGCAGGTTCTGTAAATGCTTTGGATAACTTTCTTCTAGCACCCCAACTTGAAGTCGCATTTTGCGACTTCAAATCTGTAAATTCTTCTTCAGTTAACTCAAACATAAAATCTTCAGGAAAACGGTCGATATTACGTTTAACCTGTTCGTTTAACCTTCTGGTTTCTACAGCATACAGCTCGGCCAAATCTTCATCCAGCATAACTTTATGATCCCGAATCAGGTAAATTTTGCTCATTACTACTTCATCAGGTATGGCTACAGTTTTGGTAGATTTATTATTCATAGTTTCTCATAAATATTTTCAATAACGCAAACCTCCATCTCAATATCTCATTTTTCCCCAATCTGCTTTACAATAAAGGAAAAAATATAACGAAATTGAATAGTCATTAAGATTTTACAGTTTAACCAAGGAAAGTATCGTTGGTTCTCTTTTTACAGAACTAAAAGAACTCTACATTTGTGCCATGAATTCAGACAACCTAACTGATGAACAAAAAGCGGTTATTGAGAAAGTAGGCGTGATGTACCAAAAAACGGGTCTGTCTCCTGCCGCCGCAAGGATTCTAAGCCTGTTAATGGTTGTAGATGAAGCTGAATTGACTTTTGAAGAGATCTGCTCGGCTTTGCACCTTAGTAAAAGTGCGGTGAGCACTGCTATAAATTCGCTCTTATTAATGGAGCGTATTGATTTTCACACTAAGCCTGGCGATCGGAAACGCTATTTTTTCGTCGATATGCTTAAATACCAGAATTTGAACGAAGGATTATTGAAGCGTATTTCCAATGCTTCGATCATGTATCGGGAAATTCTTTCCATAAGGTCAGAAGCAAATCCAAAATACAATGCCGATCTAAAAAGTATGATTGAATTTACAGACTTTTTATTCCAGGAGCTTTCTGAGGTCTTCAAAAAATGGAAAAAGGATCAGTAATATTTTTCCCTACTTGTTCTTGAACCATAGAACATAACAAAAAGAAATCAATATCCCTAATTAACCAAACACATATATCAAATTATACATCAATGGAACAAGAGTCAACACCCAAAAAATCAACGAATAAATTAGTGGTGATCGGAATTATTGTAGGGCTATCTCTAGTGATTGCAGGGGTTATGATCTTTACCGGTTCAAATTATGAATCTACTGACAATGCACAGCTGGATGGAAATCTATATTCAATACGTGCAGGTGTAACAGGGTTTGTCAAAGAACTTCGCTTTGCCGATAATCAAAAGGTAAAAAAAGGCGATACGCTCCTTGTATTTGATACGGACGAACTTAGTGCAAAAGTTCTTCAGGCCCAAGCGGTGCTGCAAAATGCAAAAGCTAGCTTGTCGGTATCAAAGAATACTGCTTTTGCCGGAAGTAAAAATGCCACCGCCTCGCAAAAAACTGCCGAATCGAACCGTCAGGCTACTGCGGCTGCTAAAGCAAAACTAAATAAAGCACAGCTAGACCTTGAACGCGTAAACAAACTGTTAGCGGTTAAGGGTGCTACACAAGAGCAGGTTGAGAATGCACAAGCCAACTTGCAGATAGCTCAATCGGAATACAAAAAAGCTATTGACCAGGAACAGTCTTCATTAGCTACCTCGCAAGGTGCCAAGTCGCAAGCAGAAGCCAATACGGGCCAGATCGGTTTATCAAATGCGCAAATCAGCCAGCGAGAGGCAGAACTAAAAGTGGCGCAGAAACAATTGTCTTATGCCTATGTAATTGCTCCCTGCGACGGTATTGTAACAAAGCGCGCTTTTAACCTTGGGCAATATGTAACAGTTGGTCAGTCATTGTGCGTTGTGGTTGATGTTGAAAATCACTGGATCAGTGCTAATTTCAAAGAAACTCAAATAAAACAAATGAAAATCGGCAGCAAGGTGGAGATCAAATTGGATTCATATGCTGATTTAAAACTCACCGGCAAGGTAGAATCATTTGGCGGCGCAACAGGGGCAAAATTCTCCTTATTGCCTCCGGATAATGCTACCGGCAATTTTATTAAAATCACCCAGCGTGTGCCGGTACGCATTACTATTGATAATTTTCCTGCAGATAAGAAGTTCGAGATCTTCCCAGGCTTAAGTGCTTTTGTTAAAGTTAAAGTAGACTAAACATGGAAGACAAATTATCTGAAAATGATGCGGCTAATGCCAGCGGTAATACAGCTGCAGCAAAGGCAAACCGCATTGTTTATCCGGTTGGTATTGAAAAATGGGTACTTGTAATCACTGCAATTTCCTGCGCCATACTTGAACTTATAGACACTACGATTGTGAACGTAGCGTTGCGTGAGATCAGTGGTAATATTGGTGCTACGCAAACGGAGATCGCCTGGGTGGTTACGTCCTACGGTATTGCGAATGTGATTATCATTCCTTTATCAAGTATGCTATCGAACCTGTTCGGTCGGAAAATCTATTTTACCGGCTCTGTTATCATTTTCACTGCAGCATCATTAATGTGCGGTCTGTCCAACAGTTTGTGGGTGCTTGTGTTCTGGCGATTCGTTCAGGGAATTGGCGGTGGCGGTTTGTTATCCACTGCTCAATCCATCATTATGGGCGCTTTTCCTCCAAAAGAACTGGCAACCGGTACGGCAATTTTTGGTGTGGGCGTTATCCTTGGACCAACATTCGGTCCGGTAATGGGTGGTTTTATTACCGATAACTTTTCGTGGCATTGGATCTTCTTTGTGAATATCCCTATCGGCGTGATCGCAGCGATGCTTTCATGGAGATTTGTCACTGATATTCCGGGAGTAGAAAAATTAAAGAAAATTGATTGGTGGGGAATTGTATTTCTGGTCATTGGCATTGGCTCTCTTCAATATGTGTTGGAAGAAGGTCAGGCAGAAGACTGGTTCACCAGCCATGAAATTGTATTTTTCTCAATTACTGCTTTAGCCGGAATAGTCGCGTTTGTCATCCGTGAACTATCCATCAGCTACCCTGCAGTAAACCTGCGCCTCTACAAAAGCTTTAACCTGGCGGTGGGTAATATGATGAACTTTGTCATCGGAATGGTGATCAACGGTTCGGTGTTTATCTTCCCATTGTTCACGCAAGTAGCTTTAGGATGGACGGCAACCAAGCAGGGAGCCTTCATGATTCCGGGTGCCTTAGCTACCTCTGTTGGTATGATGGTGGTAAGCCGTTTTATAAATAGAGGAGCAAACCCCAAACACATTATGCTCGGAGGCCTTTTCATGACCTCACTGTTTCTCATTTTACTCTCCTTTTCAGGACCAGATTCTAACGAAAGCAATTTTTTCTGGCCATTTATTTTAAGGGGAGTTGGAGCTGCATTTATGATGATGCCAATTCTCGGATTGGCAGTTGCCGGCTTGCATGGCAAAGAACTGGCACAAGCAGCAGGTTTGTCGAACATGCTTAGGCAAATGGGCGGTGCCGTAGGAATAGCCATCATTAATATTTACCTCGATAGGTCTAATGCCGACATACACGGAAACCTGATTTCTCATATTTCGACTTATAATGATGCCACCAACGAACGTCTTGGCGCATTTACACAAATGTTCTCACAAGCTGGTTACAGTACTGATGGAGCTTCACAAGCAGCATATAGCATGGTAAACGGCATTGTAACCAAACAGCAAATGTTGGTAAGCTACAATCAAGGCTTCGGAGTGTTGGGCGTTGCCGTTCTGTTTTGTATACCTATCATCTTGCTGATCAGGTATAATAAAAAAGAAAAGTTGCAATCTGTTAGTGACCATTAATAAACCTCAAATAGATTTATGATGAAAAGAATTTTATCAATTATATTAATCCTGAGTTCAGTTTCAGGATTTGCACAACAGGGAGGTCAAACTCCGATTACATTAAACCTGCAACAGGCAGTAGACTTAGGACTGAAAAACCGATATGATATTCAATCCAAGAAATACAATGTAGAACTTAGTCAAAGCGAAGTTTCCAAATCAAAAAAAGAATGGATCCCGGAAGTTTCATCTTCCGGAAGCGTGATCTATAACACGCAAATTCAGCAAGCTTATATACCGCCAGGCTTTTCTCCTAGCGGCGAACCGGCATTGTTCCCATTCTCGCCTGATAATCACACGTCTTTTAGTTTGGAACTAAACCAGCCTATTTTTAAACCTGGAATTGGGACCGATGTAAAAATTGCGAAAAACAATGCGGCCATTTCCCAGGAAAAAATCAGAGCGGATGAAGACATCATCAAAGAACAAATTACGCTCGCTTATTTTAACGTTACCCTAAAAGGGCTGCAACATAAGGTAGCCACCAATGAGGAAACGCGTTTTAAGGAATATGCTGATTTGGCGGAAGGAAAATTTAAAGCCGGCTCTTTAATTGAAACGGACAATATGAAGGCTAAGCTGGACTATGAGAACGCCAAAGTTGAAACTCAAAAAGCAAAACAAAATTATGGCTTGGCTTTATCCAAATTGAAATATCAAATAAACGTTCCTGAAAATACGGAGCTTACATTATCAGAACCGTTAGATTCTTCCAGCTTGGGTAAACTCAATGAAAAAGCGTTGGCCAATGCAGACGTTAGTAAGCGTACCGAAATAAAACAACTGATGTTACAACAAGAAGGTCTTAAGCTTGAATTGGATAAAACAAAGCAAGCGGCTATTCCTACGGTTTCATTTGTTGCCAACTTCACGGAACACTTTCAATATTCCAATTTTGATTATAGTTTAGGCGAATGGTGGACTCCCTATAGCTTTGTCGGCATAACGTTTAAAGTTCCAATAACTTCCAACTTTAAAAACCACAATACTATTCAGGAGAAAAAAATAAAACTCACTCAAAACGAATTGGATCTAAAGCAAAAAACAGCTGATGTGAGTTATGAGATTTTGAAATCGAGTACTGAAGTTGCCAATGCACAACAAAACATGCAGGTAACCAAAAGCAATTATGAGCTTTCACAGAAAATCTATGGCTATCAGAAAGCGCAATATGGCTTAGGCTCTCGCCCATATGGCGATCTTTTGGAAACTGAAAGATCATTAAGGCAATCGGAACAAAGCTACCTGCAAGCCGTTTATGATTATTTAGTTGCCAGTGTTAATTATCAGAAAGCGATAGGTAATTTTTAATTAAGAGATCAGGTTTTAGTACCGAAAACACAACGTATACGTTAACAATAAAGCTCGAGCCTTGGTTCGAGCTTTATTGTTTTTGATGCTATTTTGTGATACAAACACTAGCCTATGTTTCGCATGCGTTGAAAACGCGCGCAAGCTGGGCGAGCTGGGGTTTTGCTGTTACTTTTATCACACCTTATCGGGTCACAGACCCTCGGTTTCATTTACAGTCGAAAGTCCTCGCTACGCTAAGACTTTCGACAACTGGTGCAGAGGTACTCGAGCTCCGTTTGCTTTAGCCACTTAGGGCTAATAATTTTTAGTTATAAAAATTTACTTTTGAAACCTAAACCTAATATGAATGAAATTCTACTTATTAATTCTGGGACTATTTATCTCCATAAACCTTTTTGCACAAACAAGTGAAACCAAGCTGCCGCAAAAATTTGCAGTGCTTAAAGGAAAAGTAAAAAACAACAAAGAGCGGGAATGGAATATTTGCTTAACCGGTTTTTTTGACAATATTATTCAGGCTATCTCAATTGACAAGAAAGGCAACTTTGAGACAAAAATTAAACTTACAGACGAGTATAATGATGTTTACCTCTACTTAAATAACGAGGCTTATATTCAATATTTAAGACCTAATGATACTTTAGACATTAATTGGGATGCTAAGGATTTTAAGAACAGTTTTGAAATTAAAAGTGCAAACTCAATACGCAACAGGGAAATTCAATTATTAATGGGTTTGCATAAGGAATTCAGAGTGGATTTCTTTAAGCTGAATAGAGAATTATATGAAACCAAATCTTCCGACTCAGTAAAATTTTCAAAAATTAATACATTTTATAATCGAGAAATTAACTTTTTGGTAAAAGACGGAATCATAGAAGCCACTAATAAAATAGCCTGTGATATTTATTTTAGATACACTACTTTATTACAGAGACTAAGGCTTTTACCAAGATATTGCCTGAAAAGCACAATTCAAGACAATTTTGGGGTTATGGTTTTTGATAAGCAACAGGAACCATACAAGCTATTTTCATCATGGTATTTTAAAGACTCTTATGAATACAGAGAGTACTTATTTAATTGTATTCGTTTTTCCAATCCATTCTCCAACACAACAACTGGGGTAGACTCACAGTACGCTCAAAAAAGCGTACCCTTCACACCTTGTTGGGATGACTACTACCGCGGTCTAGCAAATATTTCTCTTTATGAAATACGCGATTGGTACTTAACTAAATGTATAATATTTGGCTTTAATCATTACGCGTTTGACGAAGCAGAAGCTGTTTACAAAGATTTTTTACCTCGAGCCCAAACCAAAGAGTATGTTGATACTCTGAATGCTTTCTATGCGAAGGTTAGTATGCTTAAACCGGGAAGTGTTGCCCCTAATTTTACACTTAGAAATGATAAAGGTCAAATGGTATCTCTTTCAGACTTTAAAGGAAAGGCGGTTTACATCGATTTCTGGGGAGTGGGCTGTGCACCATGCGTATCGGATATAAAAACTCACGTTCCTGCTTTGCATGAAAAGAACAAAGACAAAAACATTGTATTCCTGAATATTTGTATAGATGCTGATGAAACTACCTGGAAGTCGAACATCAACAAGCTTAATTTACATGGTGTAAACTTGTTAGCTGAAGGCGGGGAGAACCACCCGGTTTCTAAAACTTATGGAATTAATGCTGTACCACATTATATCTTGGTAGATAAGGAAGGGAAAATAGTGAACAATAATGCTCCACATCCATTTGAAAAAATAAAATTGGAAAAAGCTTTGGATGAAATTTTGGCAAATTAAGCATGAACACCCTGCTCGCGTGCGTTTGAAACACGTGCGAAATACTGCTTAAAAATTAGGTAATTGCTACCGAAAAAACCATTAAGACCCTAAAACAATAAAGCTCGAGCCTAGGTTCGAGCTTTATTATTAGTTTCTATTTGTGTTACAAACACTAGCCTATGTTTCGCACGCGTTGCAAACGCGCGCGAGCTTGAGCAAGCTAAAGGAACAGGAGTTAATCTACTTTCTCTTCACCTTTGGTAGCGGCTTCAACAATATCTCCCTTGGTAAAAAGAACTGCCTTTAAAATAGTTCGCCATTCGGGTTTCTTACGAAGAAGAAATTCAAGATCCATCCCAAAATGTTTCATTTCTTCTTGTTGTGCATTTTGCATGATGGCCTTGGCTTCTTTATTTTTTTCAACCGATATTCTTTGTTCGTACCAGCCAATAGCCTCAGCTTCTTCAGTTAATGAGGTTATCATTCGGGCAAACGTTCTGGTTGCTTCAGAAAGTTCTTGCGGTGGTTCATGATATTGATCAAATCCCATAACTTTTTTTAGTTTAAGATAATTTACAAAAAACCAAAGACTTAACTACACTGTTCGCACGCGTTTGCAACGCGTGCGAAACACTGCTTAGAGATTAGGTAATTGCTACCGAAAAAACCATTAAGACCCTAAAACAATAAAGCTCGATCATAGTTTCGAACTTTATTGTTTGAGTTTACATTTTGTGATACAAACACAAGTTAGTATTTCTCAGGTGTTGCTGAAGCAGGCGAGCAGGGGAATCTTAGTTGTCACCAGAGGCCAGTAACTCGTCAAGGTTTTCTAAACCGGCAGTAAATCCTTCTTTGAAGCCCATCTCAATGATCTTTTCCAAGTCTTCTAATTGCTCATATTTTATTTCAATGTTTACTAAAGTATTATCATTGTAATCATTGAATGAGTTACTCCAAAATGACTGTGGAAAGTCCTGGTTGATAGTTCCTGCCGCATCACAAAATGCATCTAATCCGGCATAGCTTTTTAGTGGAACAATTTTATGAAAATCAGCACGACACCAGAATTCTTCATTATCGGGACTGACCATTGCATAAAGCCAATATCCACCTTCTTTAAAATCCATTGTTTTGGTTTTTGCCCGGTAAGGTTTTGGTGCCCACCATTTATCTAACAATTCACTTTGAGTCCAGGCTGCCCATACTCTAGACAATGGAGCTGCAAATTCTCTCTTTACGTTAATGGTTTTGTTTTCCTTGTCTACAGAAAAATCAAATGTTAATACGGTTTTCATTTTTCATCAGATTTAGTAGTTGATAATATATTGTCGAGTTCATTGAATCGATCTTCCCAAATTTTCCTGAACTGCTCCAGCCAGCTATCAATCTCTTTCATTTTCGAGACCTCAAGACGATAATAAATCTCTCTTCCAGCTTGCTGCTGACTAATAAGCTGGCATTCGGTTAAGATTTTAAGATGCTTTGAAATAGCCTGGCGTGTGGTGTCAAAATGTTCGGCCAAAGCGTTAGGGGTCATTGCCTGTAAAGCAATCAGGGCGATAATGGTTCTTCGGGTAGGGTCAGCTATTGCCTGAAATATATCTCTTCTCATCTTTTAAATAATTATGAAACCATTCAGTTTCAAATATACATGCAACCACTTGGTTTCGCAATAGTTTTTTCTTTTTTTTAAAAGAATAAGCAGAAGATAAGGGATGTAAAATATACTATTTAATGAGTGGCTTGGACACAAGTCCATGCTCATCGTGTTTGTAAAGTGTGCGAAATATTGCTTAGAGATTAAAGAGTTAACCCAAAACACCATTTAACCCTTAAAACAATCAAGCTCGAGCATAGGTTCGAGCTTGATTGTTTTGGATTTTCAATTATGTGTTATAAGCATAAACTGTTTTATCGCTATGTATGTTGAATTATTCAAACAATTAAAGCATTAGAGCTTTACAAATTCAACTCTCCTATTTTGCGATTTCCCCTCGGAAGTAGTATTATTATCAACCGGAAGCAACTCTCCTTTTCCATCGGTTTCCATTCGCCCGGCCTCAATTCCAAACTCAGTACTTAAGGTCTTTTTTACTGATGCTGCACGGCGTTTCGAAAGATCAAGGTTTTTAGCCTCTTCACCATCGCTGTCGGTATGGCCAATGACTTTTACCTTTACCGCCGGGTTTTCCTTTAAAACTGTAGCCATTTCTTTTAACACTCCATATGATTCGGCCTTTATTTTATCTGAATTCACATCGAACAAAATGCCAGTGGTAACAAACTTACCTTCCGTGATCAACTTGGTTCGCATATCAGGAGCTCCTACAGCAAATTTTATATTCGACAAATAATGCCCCATCTGATGATCCTCCTGAATACCTGAAGTTATTTCAAAGTCTAGCCGGTTAAATATTTCACCAGGCGGAACCGCTTGAGGGATATCATATACCTTTTCTCCTTCTATCCATAGGCGGAAACGCTGCTTTTGCACCCAAATAGCAACGTGAAATGGGCGACCAAAATAACTTCCCAGCTTTTGTAAGCGTTTTGGTTCATTCATAAAGTCAGTCATACCGTTTTTATGACTTTCCAACTTTATAACCGAGCTTCCTTCCTCTCCCGGATCAATAACAACCGCCACATCAGCCGGGCTCGAAAAGTCCTGCAGATATCTTCTTCCGTCTTTATCTTCCTTTGACGAATTAAAAAGCTTAATTATCATTTCGGGATAAACAGAGCCATCGTTAGGGAATGTTAATAACATATCAAATTCAACGGTGTAGTTCTCAGCCTGGTTTTTAATAACCGGCGAAACATAATGACTGGTATGGTACATCCGTAGCCATCTGCCGGCTTTGCCTTCCAGAGTAACCGCCTCGCCCCTGTTATTTGTGGCCCATTTCAATGGAAATTCACCAATAACATCCTGGGCGAAATCTTCAGCATAAACAATCTGATCGCCCGGGATAAAATCATAACGCGAGAAACTTTTAACGTCTCTGTTTGCTGTGGAAGTGTTTTCTGTAGTGTTACTAGCCTGGATCGTTTCACTTTTGTTTTCACTTTGTTTTTGCGTTCCAGCCTTGGCCTCTTCTTCCACTTTATCCAAACCTTTATCCATTCCTTGATCTACCTTTTGATCGACACGGTTTTTAGCTTTTTGCTTAAATCGATCAAGAAGCTCACTTTGAGCAAAGCCAACATTCGGAATTAACAACATGCTTAAAACACATGCTGATAAAATTATAATCTTTTTCATACCCTGATTTTTTTGTAGTTGTTCATTTCAAAATAACAGGTAATAAAATCGGGATACATCAGTAGTAAGCAGTAGTTGACTAATTACGTATTAGTACTTAATTGAATATGATTCTCGGAAAAACTATTGAAATGAAAGGTTTATAAGCCGTTTCCGTTTGTTTTCAGTTATTCAAATAAAATTTTAGTAGAGATAATTAAGCTGAAAATAAGAAGAACAATGACCGCTTATAAAAGAGATATTGTGAAGCTGATTGCAAAGAACAAAGCATCAGTAAATTACTGATGCTTTGTTTATCGGTTTACAAATAACTGCAACTTTCGATTTAAACCTAAACAAAAGCTAAAATTTTCGGTTTAGCAAATGAGGCCATTAGAGGAACTCTCATTCAAGCATTAAAAGTTTTTTGACTTTAACACATACTGAAATGGGAAATACGTTGGGATATGATCGATTTCCATTATGCCAACTCCGTCCATTTTTACAATTCCAAACTGTGGATGTACATAAAAATTCATATGCAATTTAGTATCTTCAGAAGTGGTGTAATGTACTTTCACACAGTTATTAAACGTTCCTGCAGTAGTAGTCACTGATTCACCAACAGAGGTAACCTTATTAGTGGCTGTAACCTCTGTTTGATTATCATCAACTGCCTTTATAGTCCAAGAGTCCCCAACCTTGCAATCCTTTTTGTAAAGAATAAGGTTTAATCCTCCCTGCCCTTCCGACATGAATGAAAATGCCCCATCTGCTTCATGCCAAAAAACTTCAAAATCACCTCCCATAAACCAGTTCACCTTAAAGTATCCGTTATTTTCTTTTGAAAGGATCTTGTATTTAACAATGCCCGTAGCATCAACGGCAGTGTAATCGTAGATCCATTCATTACCTACTTTTAGAAATGCAAGGCCATTTGAATTACCATCCGGCTGCTGAGGCTGAGGATTATCATTATCATCATCTTTGCTGCAACCACTAGCTGTTGCTAACAATACTCCAGATATCAGGAGAATAAATAAAGATTTAAGTTTCATAAAAGTTGTTATTAGTTCTGAGATTAATTAATAAGTTTTAAGATGAAGCAAAGGTATTTCGAAGGGCAAGACAATTTATCCGTACGACTTCGGACTTATTCAATTACGTAGAACTACTGATGAGGGGTGCTGAGAAGTTGGAGTTGGGTGTAAGATATTGACAAATAGCCATTAGCTTTTGGTTTAAGCGTTGCGCCTTGGGGGTTATATTTTAACGCAGAGACACAAAGGAGCTGAAGTTTTATAAATGATAAAAATTGATTGTATGAGAATAACGATGTTATTAAAAAACTTCGGGTGAAGCTCCCCGTTGATCGCGCGTTTACAATCCGTGCGAAATACTGCTTAGTAATTAGGAAGATGTTACCGAAAATAAAATTTATAACTTAAACGAGTGCGAGCTAGTTCCCTAAACTCTTAAAGCCTAATTCGTTTACTTTCTCTCCCCAAAAGTTCATCTATGCACTCACATGCCTTTTCAAATCGTTCAGTCCAGTTTCCTTTTATTTCAACATAGTGGATATTGATTGCATCCAAAACTTGCCGGTGGCTTAGGTCTAATTGACGGCGCTCTTCCACAACCAACCTGGTTCCATCCTGAAAATAAGCTACATCATTATTAAGGTATAAGTAGAGATAGGCCTGGTTCGCCTGAATTATATCCTCATCAACCTTAAGCTCCTTATTAAATATAAACCGGGAATACGATTTGGTAATATGAATATCGGTGTCAATAATAACGAGTGCATTATCTCCTGCTACCGCATCGGTGATCCTTTTTGCATGTTCATTTGCAACCCAAACCAAATCTTCATATACTAAAGCTTTGGAATCTGGTATCAATTCTCTGCCTGCTTCAGCAACAACTGAACAAGCATAATGCTGGGCAAGTTTTTCAGCCAGTGTTGATTTCCCTGTAGAGTCAGTTCCTAACAAAACCACCTTAACACAAAAAAAGGGCTTTGCCCCTTTTGAAAGGAAACTCCAATTAGCCACTATATTATTACGTATTGCCGTTGCCGAAACAGGTACGGCTTTTCTTTCCCTATCAAAACATATGTGTTGGATACCCATAAATTCGGCGACATAATCGCCATATGGTTCAGAAGTGATGAGTAAACTATAGTCAGGAAGAATATTTTTAAAGTGATCGGACCAAATTTTGGAAACCTCCCTCGATGAAGCGGAAGTATTGGGCAATTCGTTTTCGTTGTAGTTAACGATCCTGATTTCCAGATTCTGTTGATCAAAAAAACTTTCTTCAATCCAGTTTTTTCGTAGGTTACCATCAATGGTTTCTTTATCACTACAACAGACCAAGACCGTTAAAAAGTCGCACTTGCTGAGTGCAAACCGAATAAGCGCTTCATGACCGGTATGAAAGGGCAAAAATTTACCAAAAACAAAAGCCTTAACCATGTTTCATTTGTTTGTTCCAAGTATACACTCCTGCTCGCGCGTTTGCAACGCGTGCGAAATACTGCTCAAAGATTAGGAAGTTGTTGCCGAAAATAAAATTTATAGGCCAAAACAATAAGGTTTCAGATTACCAATTTGCATTAGCACATTGCCATATCTCCTTTTCTTTAAAAGAGAAAACGCCTTTTTCTTTTGACTTGGAAACATTTATCATGGCTTGTGCTAATATTTCGGTTGAGAGTGGCTTTTGGGCTAGAAAAAGTCCCATTTTGTTGAGAAACTTTATAACCTTCAGGCCAATAACTTCAGCAGGTCGATCACTGTTTTTACGTTCTAATAGTGGAGGGTTGAAAATGATCAATTGTGGAAAGGATAATTCCTTTATAGCCTCTTCCAGCTGACCTTTCATTCTTGAGTAAAAAATACGAGAATCAGGGGAGGCATATGCTGCTGATACCAATACGTAGCTAGTTACATTGTTTTCGCGAGCGACTTTGGCAAAATTGTATTGGTAATCGTAGTCGATTTTCCATTGAGCTTCTTTACTGCCGGCCGTTTTAAGGGTAGTTCCCAAACATGAAAACAAAACATCGCCTTTCACAAGATCTTTCCATTGTTCAGGTTGATCAAAATCGATAACATGAACCCTTAGCTTAGCATGATGAATGGAAGAGCTACGTCTAACAAAAATATCCACCTGATCAAAAGCATCATCCGTTAATAGCTTATTTAACAAGTCATTGCCAGTAGCTCCGGTAGCTCCTAAAATTAATGCTTTCATGTTTAGGGTTGATGGTGTTTAAATTGAATTTCGGCCTGTTTTATATGAATATTGTGTGTAAGTATTAATTATCCCTTCACTAGCGCGTTTGCAACGCATGCGAAATATTGCAATTAAAAAGATTTGGCAAATGTTGTGCAAATTTTGCATGATTTACCCTGTTTTGGAAAGATGAATTCAAATGAAAAAGGCATAATCTATTTTAAATCAACTCACCTCTCCAAAACCTGCTTCTTTCTTTGGTAATATTTGCTGAAGGATCACTCCTGCTATAGCGGCAAGTCCAACCCCATGAATGGACCCATAGATCCCGATCGGGATTCCGAAACCACCTATACCAATCGTAAGTATCGTTGCTACAATAACCAGGTTTCGGTTTACAGAAAGATTTACTTTATTATCGATCAGCATACGCAAACCACCTGATGCGATTACGCCGAATAATAACAGCGAAACTCCGCCCATTACCGCATTCGGAATCGACATGATGACCGCGGAGATCTTACCGCAAAAACTGAAGGCAATTGCCAGTATAGCAGCTCCTGCAATTACAAAGACGCTATACACCCTCGTTAAGGCCATTACCCCTATATTCTCACCATAAGTGGTATTGGGTACGCCGCCAAGCATTGATGAGATCCCAATTGCTGTAGCATCGCCTAATAAGGATTTATCGAGCCCGGGATCCTTTATAAAATTCTTTCCAGTAATTTTTCCCAATAAGGTTACATTTCCAACATGCTCAGAAATCGGGGCAATAACTACAAAAATAACTGCCGTTACAGCTGCCCATGAAAACTCGGGAACATAATCTTTGAAAGGCACTACAATATTGGGAACCGCAAACCAATTGGCTGCCCTAACTGCAGAAAAATCAACCAGCCCTGCAGAAGCCGCAGCCAGGTAACCAAAAATAATTCCCATTAACACCGGAATTAATCCGAAGAAACCTTTTACGTAATTCGTAAAAAAGATTGTTATCGCTAAAGTAAAGATCGCTACTAAGGTATATCCCCAATCGAAATGCCCGGTATTCAGCGTTGCCATATTAACGGCTGTAGGTGCCAAGCTCAACCCTATTACAATAACAATAGGACCAGTAACTACCGGTGGAAGTAATTTAACGATCTTTTCTATCCCAACGCCCCGAACAATAAGTGCCATTACAACGTAGGCAATGCCAATCACTAAACACCCCAGCATTTGAGCGCCTACCCCCTTTTCGGCCAAAGCGATAAAAGGCGTAATGAATGCAAATGAAGACCCTAAGTAAATGGGAATTTTCCCTTTGGTAATCGCCAGGTAGGCCAGTGTACCCAGTCCGCTGGTTAGCAATGCAACGCTTGGATTTAAACCAATGAGCATCGGCACCAGAATGGTTGCACCGAACATTGCGAATACATGCTGAATACTAAAGGTAAGCCACATCCCTGGGTTAGGCCTTTCGTGTACATCAAGTACCGGTTTTGTTGTGGTTTCTGGTATTACAACTTCCTCCTGGGAATTCGTTTGGCTATCAAAAATATTTTTCATTCGGATTGAATTAAAACCTTTTTAAAATTTAACACCATTCCTAATGATTGATGGAGTTAAATTGTAACAGGCAAAAATAGAAAGTTCTTATTTACCCTAACTTATCTAATATCAAGAAGTTAATCCAATTTAAAGAACAATAAATTACATCGGAGCCCACAAAAACAAAAACATGCAGCAAGGATTAATACGAATCAAGTATATACTAAATGCCATCCCATTGGTGATGGCTTTTAGTTTACTATTCAAAATCAAAATATGTTAATCATAGCATTTAATTTGCCATTAGCTCTTCTATTTTCTGATGCAAGGCTTCACCTCGTAAGTTCTTTGCCACAATTTTTCCTTCTACATTAACCAAAACTAACATTAAATCACAATGGCAAAATATTATTAAAGTAAGATCAATCATTTCATTGCGAAAAATTCAAATTTATTGCGATGGCTAAAATCTCCTATCCTATTGTCTAACAATTTCTTATACTTGCACCCGCAAAAATGAAGGTATTGGAAGAGGTAGGACTAGTTAGCATTCCAGACAGCGAACTACTACAAATTTTTAAGGATGGCGACCGCAGGGCATACGAGCAAATTTACAAACGCTATTGGGGGATACTGTATGTATATGCCCGTAAAATTCTTTCTGATGAGGACGATGCACAAGACATTGTTCAGGAAGTTTTTACTAATCTCTGGTACAAAGGCTCTGAATTGACTATTTCAACTTCGCTTTCTTCCTACTTATACACTTCGGTTAGATACAAATTTTTTGACCTTTTAGATCATAGAAAGTTACGCACCAACTATAAGGAGTACCTTCAACAGTTTATTGAAGATGGCGAGTACATTACCGATAATCATTTAAGGGAGCGTGAGTTTGCGGCTGTTATTGAAAAGGAAGTTGCACGTTTGCCTGCCAAAATGCGCGAGATTTTTGAGTTGAGTCGTAATATTCGTTAGCAAAAACAAGTTGTTAGAGAATTTTAAATCAGAAAAGAAAGGATTCAATATCGGTTCTGGTGGAGTGCGAACTCCTGTATTTACAGGTAACGTTTCTGAATTCTCATTTGGAAACATGCAACCTGTAAAGGATTTAGAAGTTTCATTAATGGGAAGCAGCGGACCTCAAAGCGATAACTGGAACCCTGGCTTTGATGCATCAATAGGCATTAAATTGATTAGTAAGTACAATTTCACTATAAACTTACCTAAGAGTGAGATCTTTTTCTCACCAAACAAAAGCTTTGCAAACTAAGTGGCTCGAGGAAGTTTTCATTCAATCACCCAAGTCAAAAGCAAATCCAATCGTATAATAAACAACGCCCTTTACTTTTAAAGGGCGTTGTTATTAATGTTTTTAGTTACTTTTTAAATCGACAGTTACTTTGATTATTTCGCCCTGGAATGTAAAAGGCACTTCATAGTCTCTGCTTACTGGCGTACCAAAATCTTCTCCTACATCTAAAGTTTCGTCCGCTGAGAAACGACTAGGAACTGTTTTTTCTATATTTCCTTCCGCCACTTTCTGACCATCAACCAATATTGTAGCTTTTGCTGGTTTTCCAACTCCCCCACCTGAATAATCAAAATTTAAAACAATAGTATGTTTGCCGGCAGTTAATGCAGTTGGAGACTGGATGGTCCATTTGTGATTCGGATAATGAGAAAATGCATATGAGAAAGTTGGTTTCCCTTTTTGCAACATCAATGCTAACCCTGCAAAATATCCTCCTTGTGTAATAATCATACCTTCTTGTCCAGCTTTAACATCCACTTCGGCCGTAATACTGAAAGAGGTATTTTTCATATTTGGAGCCATTCCTTCAGTAATACGTGAAGTACCTTCATGGAATACAAATTGGGTTCTGCCTTTATTTAGATTAGGGCGATTTTCCGGGTTTACCCTATCAATATAACGATCATCAAAAGGGAATACTTTATATTTTTCAGCTTCTTCCATAAAAGCTGCCTGCATTTCTTTCAGCTTTTCAGGATTTTTTGCCGCAATATCATTTGATTGTGTAAAATCTTTTGTAAGGTCATATAACTCCCATTTATAGTCCTTTACAGGGTCTTCTGATGGTACAGGATGACCTTGCCAAGGTAAATTTCTAGGTGTTGTACTTGCCATCCAGCCGTCTTTGTAGAAAGCCCTGTTGGCGATCACTTCAAAATACTGAGTTTTATGTGTTTCAGGAGCATTTGCATTGTCAAAAGAATATACAAGGCTTTTTCCTGCCATAGGTGTTTGATCAAAACCGTCTACTTTTGTGGGTTGCGGGATACTTGCCGCTTCAAGAATGGTTGGAACAATATCAGTAATGTGTGTAAATTGACTACGAATCTGACCCACTTGTTTAATTCTTGCTGGCCATGAAATAACCATTCCGGTGCGACTGCCACCTAAATGCGAAGCAATTTTTTTGTCCCATTGGTAAGGCGTATTCATAGCATGTGCCCAGCTATGTGAATAATGTTCAGCCATCCAGGGTCCGCCAAATTCGTCTAAGTTTTTCAGCATAAACTCTTCCGTATCCACTTCTCCATTTACCATAATACCTATTTCACTTGTCAATCCCTGACCAGTTGGATCTTCCGCACTGGAACCGTTATCACCCATTATAAAAATGACCAGTGTATTGTCATACTGTCCTAAGTCTTTAATTGACTGGATAATTCTTCCAATTTGATAATCACAATAAGCCAGCATTCCTGCATAAACTTCCATTTCTCTTGCCGCTACCTTTTTCATACCAGGGCTGAGTTTATCCCATTTTTGATAATCGGCAGGTGTTGGTGCTAATTTTGCATCCGCAGGAATAATTCCTAATTTCTTTTGATTCTCGTAGGTTGCTATCCGTTTTTTGTCGAACCCCTGGTCAAATTTTCCTTTAAATTTTGCAATCCACTCTTTAGGTGCCTGATGTGGAGCATGTGCCGTTCCTGGTGTATAATAAGCGAAAAAAGGTTTATTAGGCGAAACGTTTTTTTGCGTTTGTATCCAATGTATAGCATGATCAGCCAAATCCTTATCTAAAATATAATCCGGATCTACTTTACCATCTTTAAAATAGGGGTCAACAGGCTTTGTTCCTTCAAATAAAGCAGGTCTGAACTGATGTGCGTCAGCCCCAAGGAAGCCATAAAAATATTCGAAACCTAAACCGGTAGGCCATAAGTTAAAAGGCCCTGCTGGTGTTGACTGCCAGTCGGGGACATTATGATTTTTACCAAACCAAGAAGTACCGTAACCATTGTCGGTTAAGATTTTACCGATAGTCGCCACGCTACGCGGTACTAAACTATTGTATCCTGGAAAAGGTGTTGAGAATTCCATAATGATCCCGGTGGCTGCAGTATGATGGTTTCTACCCGTGATAAGCGCTGCTCTTGAAGGAGAACAAACGGCCGTGGTATGAAAGCGGTTATACTTTAATCCATTTGCTGCCAGTGCATCAAAATTTGGAGTGGGGATTGGACCGCCAAAAGTAGAAGTTGCCCCAAATCCAACGTCATCAATCATGATTAATAATACGTTTGGAGCACCCTCAGGTGCACTGATTTCTTTTGGCCAGTCAATGGGGTCTGAACTCTTAATTGTAGGTGCGACCTTACCTACTTTTTGATAAGGTTCAATAGGTAAAATTGTTCTGTCGGGCCAATTCTTTTGTGAAGGATCTACCTGAGCAGATACCTTTTGAGGTATGCCCCAAAACAGGCATAAGATAAAGAGCGCAATATTTTTCTTGATTGTTGCAGTTAGAGAGAGCTTCATATATTTATCTATTAGTACGGGTTTTAAAGAGGTTATTCTTATTCATGAATCTTCAGCTTTTAAAGAATCGGCAGATACCTGTGTACTCCCATCAAAGTCTTTAGCTGTAGTATTGAGGCTATACTTAAATTTATAAAAAAACAAGAATTTATTGATTTCCATATGCTTACAATTCCAAATTAATCATCGATAGAGTTGTTTTTATTCTACAGGGATAATTAGCCATTCTACCCAAACCATCTTTTGAAGGCAAGTTTTTTTGACTCCGGTTCGTAGTATAACTTAATTTGCTTAACCCCATTAATCAATAGTTCCCATTCTTTGCTTTTAGCTTCGAGAAATGACTGTAATGAACTTTAATTAACCATTGTTAGAAGACATTTGGTTTTTACTTTTTGGAAAGAAAAAGCAGCTTGTTTTTTTTGTAGTTACCTGATTATTAATTAATTTGAATAATACCAACAATAAAATAGTCGGTTAAATTCTACTGTATAAACTATCTTTAACTATGGTAAGAAAGATACCATTCGTTCAACGAGAATAAGGAATTTAACTCCTACAAACCTCATTACTGTTTTTTTAATTGCGCTCTCTCATCGTCTCTACAACAGACCTCTCCGGTTGCAGTTACCTAAAAAGTAAAAAGGCATTTAATCCCCCATGAACTAGCTGTTTTTTCGTTTGAATTACTACCCAGATTCATGGTCTCAATATGTGTGATTTTTTCAATGGGGAAACAGATTTCAACTCAACAAAACGAATACAATATGAAAGCCAATACAATTACAACATTTAAGAAAAGTCTGCCTTTTATTCTCTTTTGTATTTTTATAGGCATCGCTCAGAAAGTATCCGCACAGGCAGATCCGCGAAAAGTTAGGGAAGAAAACTTTAAAGGCACCATCAAATTGGATGTCCGGGATTCAAAAGCTGATTGGGACGCATACACACCTAAAAAAGCTCCGGAAGGTTCACCAAATGTACTCTTCGTTTTATATGATGATACCGGGCTGGCGGCCTGGTCGCCATTTGGCGGAGGCATTAATATGCCCACACTTCAAAAACTAGCCGATAACGGGTTAATCTATACTCAATGGCATACTACAGCACTTTGCTCACCAACCCGTTCTACCTTATTGACCGGTCGTAATCATCACCTTACTGGTAATGCCGCCATTACGGAGGCTGCTAATGGGTTCCCAGGCGCCCATGGTCGTATACCCGAACAATGCGCAACCATTGGACAGATACTGCAGGATAATGGTTGGAGTACGTTCTGGATCGGGAAAAATCACAATGTTCCGGAACAGGACGTGGCTTCGGGTGCAAGTCGTAAACAATGGCCCTTACAATTAGGTTTCGATCGTTACTATGGTTTTCTGGGAGGAGAAACCAATCAGTGGTATCCCGATCTGGTTGAAGACAATCATTTTACAGAAGCTAAATACGGACCTGAAGAGGGGTATCATTTGTCCAAGGATTTGACGGATAAAGCATTAGAATACATTCGCGACCAAAAAGCTACCAATCCATCTAAACCATGGTTTATGTGGTTTTGTCCTGGTGCAAATCATGCACCACATCATGCTCCTGCCGAATACATCGCCAAGTACAAAGGTAAATTTGATGAAGGTTATGATGCGTATCGAAAATGGGTGCTTCCACGTATGATCGAAAAAGGAATTATCACCAAAGGCACTGATCTTACAAATTTTAACCCATTACCACCAAATGTTGCTGTTGCCGGCGATTTTGTTCGGCCGTGGAATGAGTTAAAGCCAGATGAAAAGAAATTATTCTCACGTTTGGCGGAAGTGTATGCAGGTTTTTCGGAATATACCGACGCACAGGTTGGCCGTATTATCGATTATTTAGAAAAAACCGGTCAATTAGAAAATACCGTTGTGATTTATGCGGCCGATAATGGTGCTTCAGGAGAAGGTTCACCTAATGGCTCGGTGAATGAAAATAAATTCTTTAATGGTTATCCGGATGAGTTATCAGAGAATTTAAAATACATCGATAAAATGGGCGGGCCTGATACTTATGAACATTATCCAACAGGATGGGCTGCAGCCTTTTCCACTCCATTTAAAATGTTTAAAAGATACAGCGAATATGCCGGTGGTACTTGTGATCCATTAGTAATCTCATGGCCGAAAGGCATTAAGGCCCATGGCGAAATACGAAATCAGTATCATCATTCTACCGATATAGTTCCAACTATATTAGATATCTGTGGTCTTCAAATGCCAAATGTGTATAGAGGTGTTGGGCAGTACCCACTTTCAGGGGTATCAATGCGTTACACATTTGATGCTAAACCCGATGATCCTACTCAAAAGCATATTCAGTATTATGCCATGTTGGGTACCCGTGCCATTTGGAAAGATGGATGGAAGGCTATAACCTTGCATGCTCCACTTTCGAGCAAAGGACATTTTGATCAGGATGTATGGGAGTTATATAATACAAATGTTGATCGTTCAGAATCTAAAAATCTGGCAAAGGAAAATCCTGAAAAACTAAAAGAATTAATAGCTGCCTGGAATGATGAGGCCGATAAAAACCTGGTATTACCATTGGATGACCGCACCGCGGTAGAAGTATTAGGTGTTGAACGACCAGCCGAAGAAAAGGCTCGTGAAAGATATGTTTATTATCCAGGTACTGCTCCAGTGCCGGAAGGTGTGGCTGTGAATTTACGTGGCCGTTCTTATAAAATAGTAGCTGATGTAGAGATTAAAGAGGCTACCGCTTCCGGTGTACTCTTCGCCCATGGCTCACGTTTTGGTGGTCACACCCTATTTATCAAGAACAAGAAACTCTATTATGTATATAACTTCCTTGGTATTAAGCCCGAACAACAACTGGTTTCTTCTATTGAACTGACTCCTGGAAAATACACACTTGGTATGGAGTTCATTCGCGAGAAAACCGGTGAACATGGAGAGCAAATAGGAAAAGCAAAACTATACATTAATGACAAAGTAGTGGCTGAAGGACCAATGAAGACACAACCCGGTAAGTTTACCCTTTCTGGCGATGGTCTTTGTGTAGGCTATGATAGCGGCGATGCGGTAAGCAGTGAATATAAAACTCCCGGTACTTTTAAAGGAGGAACAATTTTAGGAGTAGGAGTTGATGTTGGAAAAGAACAATACATCGATTTACAGAAGGAAGCAGAAAGAGCTTTAAAAAGAGATTAGCTGTTAAAGGTATTCATCAATCCGGTACTGCGATAAGCTTTTGTAGTATTGTATAGATGGATAATTTACGAGTGCCTAAAAAAACAAAAACTAGCAGCAAAATACCTCGCTACTAGTTCAGATTGCAATTTATTTATTGGTTGACCCTAAATGATTTTGTTCAGGATCAACCAATCATCAAAGAAATTTTAATTACCGATGTCTTCCGCCGCCTCCGCCTCTTGAGAATCCACCACCCATCGATGATGGTCTGCTAGAAGGCATGGAAAAACCACCAGAAGGACGATTAGAAGTTCGGGTTGAAGGAGAAACTCCACTTGATGGGCGATAGTTTGTTCCTGTTGAAGGACGTGTTGAAGCTGTTGCAGCTCTGTTTGATGTGGATGCTGCAGGACGAGTGGAGGCCATACGATTTGAAGAGCGGTTACTGTTAGTATACCTACCGTTATTCATGTTATTACTCACGGTATTCGACCTCATTTTATTGTTATTGTAATTATTGAAGTTATTACGGTTATTAATAATTACTGTATTTCCTCCGCCATAATGTCCTCCATGGTAACCATGATGATGATAGTAATGGTTATGGTGATAAATACCGACCGCCATTACACTAAAGGCGAAAAAATATGGAGGGTAATACCCGTAATAATAAGGCGGATAGTAAGGCACATAGGCCGGTGAATACACGTATTGTACAACAGGTATTGTTTCAACTACAACGGTTGTTGTTGCCGGAAGATTTACTGTAACAGGATTATCACCCGTGTACGCTGGATTAGCTGTAACTGAGGCCACTGCGGTAGGACTTGGCTCTACCACATAATTTTTCCCATACAGCTCTTCATCACCAACAATTTGAAGGGTAGTTTTTTTATCCTTGTTTTTATCCAATAAAATTACCGCAACATCCTGCGTTTCGGTTTTACTGACATCCACCCTCAGAATAAATGAAAATGAATCACCGTTTTGCTTGGTAACCACTTTAATAAAATCGGCTTTTTTATCCAGATTCAAATCCAGATTATTGACACCTGTTCTTTGTTCATTCAATGATTTCTCAAAGTCCTCAATGGTTTTTGACTTTTGAAACAGTGTCAATACGGCGTATAGATTCAAATTGTCGCCCGGCAAACCAAGTTCCTTGCCTTCTTCCTGCGAAAACGCAGGCGGACTTAAGAAACTGATCGCTATTACAAAATAGATTGAAAGGAACTTCCTCATGATATGATCTAAGTTAGTAGAGGCTTATACCATTTAACCAATTCCTGAAGGTTAACAATCAACCCTGATTGATGGAATTAGAAATGTATTTAGCATCTATTGTTTGAGGAAAACTTATACCATGAGTGATTAAGAGTTTGTTTAAAGTTTTAGTAATGGAGATAAAACCGAGCAGCAATATCTCCATTGTAAACCAATTATTAATTCGTCAAAGGTAGACTTGAAATTCTGACAAAACATTGATTTCAGTCAAATTATAACCTAAGTATTAAATGGATAACCCTGGTAGAACTTTTACAGGCTTGCGAAATGAACCGCTCATAAAAAGACCCTAAGGCTGGTGAAGCATTAGGGTCCTTGTCAAAATAAAATAAAACAAATGAAAACAATCCCTTGCTTTAAGCCGGGGGCAAACATTTACTTGTCAGGTAACAAAAGTAGGCTTGTGATTCTGATAAAACATTGATTTTAATCAAATTATAAGCAAACATTAAGCTGTAATTCAATCAGAGAGCTTCTTCAAAGTTCAACTTTATATATTCTTTTGAATGCTTTAAAAAACCATTAAAATCAACCAACATTCGTCCCAAATCAAGCTCATAGAACTCTGGTTCGTTATTCAAATTATTATAATGAAGAGTAAATGCATAAACAGCAGGACTTTCATCACCACTACGAGAAAGAGTTTGAGAATTTATAAATGAATGCTTGAAACAATTAGAGATTTTATTCACTGCTCCTAAAATTTCCTTAAACTCTTCAAACTCTCCATTAAAAGACAATTTTGATTTTAAAAACCCATCGATTGAATTCAATCTGATTTTTTGCGAAAAAGTTTTTCGTTGCTTAAAATCTGAAAGAATTGAAATCAGTTGAATTAATTCATCTGCGGTCTTCCTAAGAAAATAGAAAATATGTTCAATAAGAAATTTCTCTCGGTAACTTCGATCAAGAGTTGTGTGAGACACCTGCCTTACTGCATAAAAATGGGCATAAAGGGTTAATATAATGTCATTAAGGTATTCTATTCTTGTTACAATTTCCATCCAACTCACATTCAAATTTCCGTAGGGAGTTTCAGTAGGGAGCTTTAGAAATAGATCTTCATTAAAGTTTGATCTATATTCTTTTAAAGCTTCCATTATTGGAGGATTTATGGAGTTTTTCATTTGTATAAGATTATAATTTAATTGTAAATGGTTATTAATCGCATGCGAGAAATGAAAATAAAACAAGAACCTAGAAAAACAAAACTGGCAGCAAGAACATTCTTGCTGCCAGTTAAAAATGCGTTTATTATTAGCCTGTTTGTTAGTTTAGAAACAAACTTTGTTAGCTATTAATTATGCCCTAAAGCCTCACCATTTTCATACTCAATGGTAACATTGTTTAGTTTACCGTTAAACTTAAACGGCACGCTGTACTTATCTGAAACCGGAGAATTACGGTCGGCGCCAACGTCAATACCATCTTTATAGATCGCAATTCTTCCTTCTGCTGCCACTATAGTTCGCTCCGCTACTTTCTGACCGTTGATGTAGATCGCTTCGGTACCGGCACTGGCATTTCTGTCTTTTTTATCGCTTGGAGCAACGTAATTAAGCTCGAACTTAAGTTTTACCTTACCTGTTGGAACCGGAATAGATGATTCCAGATGTCTGATAATGGTACCCGTGTTATGAGCAGAGTAAAACTTACCGTCTTTTATAAACAAGCTTAAGCCATCAAACTCTGATCCGGTGGCAAAAAGAACTCCCTGATCACTGTTCGATTTGATCTCTACATCCGCCGTAATCGTAAACGGATCATTCTGGAACTGTGGCCCGCTGTAGGTTAAAATCTGATCGATTCCCGGATATAAAACCACCTTTTTACTTAATCCATATGGACTGCGTTCTCTTCCTCCTGCACTGTGCCCCAACGCATAATCGTTCAATGGAAACACATTGTACTTAATAGCTTCTTCGTCAAACAGTTTTTGCAGCTCTTTTAATTTTTCAGGTTGTTTAGCAGCCAAGTCAATACGTTCGTTGAAGTCTTCATTCAAATTATATAACTCCCATACATCTTTACTAAAATCAGCACCCGACTGGTGGAAAACGGACGCCTTCCAACCATCTTTTACAATTGCTCTTTTTCCAAAAAGCTCATAATATTGAACCGTATGGCGATTTGCCGCATTCTTGTCTTTTAGTGAATAGGCTAAGTTGGTTCCTTCAATTGGTTTTTGCTGATACCCTTTAATAACCTCTGGAACTTTCGCTCCTGCAAGCTCATAAATGGTTGGAGCAATATCAATAACATGGCCGTATTGGTTACGGATTCCTCCTTTTTCAAACCCTCCATTTGGATAATAAACGATAAATGGCTGATGGGTTCCGCCTTCGCTGTTTGGATCAGCTTTCCATAAGCGGAAAGGCGTATTTGTTGCCTGGGTCCAACCAGCGGGCGCATCCTGAAAGGAATGCTCGGTACCCATTTTGTCGATATTCTTATAAAGTTCGGCTACCTGTTTTTCTTCATCAAGGCTAGAAATGTAACCATTAAAGCTTCCGTTACGCGGACTGTGGCTCGAACCATTATCGCCAATACTTACTAAAATTACAGTATTATCAGCCTGACCAATTTCTTTAATATAGTTAACAATGCGCCCAAATTCATAATCAGCATGCGTTAAGAAACCTGCATAAACCTCCATATAACGAGCATATACTTTCTTTTGTTCAGGAGTTAAGCTTTCCCAGGCCTTTACTGTAGGATCACGCTCCGGTAAAACAGCATCCTTCGGAATAACACCTAACCTTTTCTGACGCGCGAAAGCTTCTTCTCGGTACCAGTCCCAACCTTTATCAAACTTTCCTTTATACAAATCGCTCCATTTTTCATCAACCTGGTGAGGTGAGTGGATAGCTCCTGTAGCAAAATACAAGAAGAACGGTTTTTCAGGAGAAATCGATTTTTGATTGGCAATATAGCTGATCGCTTTATTGGCCAGCAAGGTGGTAAGGTGCGTTTTGTTTGGCTCAACATCCACCACTTTGGTATCCTCGTACAAATTCGGGTGATATTGATCAGTATGTCCTAACTGAAAACCATAAAAATGATCAAAACCACGGCCAACAGCCCAACGGTCGAAAGGACCATTAGAAGTGATTTCATTCAGTGGCGCTACGTGATATTTGCCCACTGCAAAGGTGTTATAGTTGTTCTCGTGAAGCACTTCGGCAATGGTAGCTTTATCGCCAGGCATTATTGCATCATAGCCAGGGTATCCGCTGGAGCTATAATTTAATGTACCCATGTGAACCGAGTGGTGGTTACGGCCGGTTAGCAATGCTGCCCTTGTAGGCGAGCACACACCCGTAGAATGGAAGTTTGTATAGCGTAAACCATTATTAGCCAAACTATCCAGAACAGGTGTTTGCATTAAACCTCCGAAAGCACTTGCGGTTCCATACCCGGCATCGTCAATTAAGAAAACAACCACATTAGGAGCTCCGGCAGGCGCCTGTTTTCTTTCAGGATGATACTCTACCGATTCGGCAGTAGTCCGACCTACTTTTCCTTTAAAATTTGGATCAGAAGTTAATTTCTGTTCACTCTGGCCATATGCATTCAGCATTACTGATGATGCCAGAAGCGCCGTAAATCCGGCTTTTTTATATCTGTTATTCATGAGAAGATTTTTCTATCTTTATTAATTTTCACCATTAATTACCAACCCGAATTTTGAGTAAGCTTCGGATTACGGTCAATTTCACCCTGAGGAATTGCAAACAGGTAATGCTTCGGGGTCACATTGTTTTTGCCCACCAGCTTCAGGTTCTTCACCAAAATCCCCCTTCCTTCCGGCCCCACTCCTGTCGCTTCGGTTCCAGTTTGTCGTATAAGATCAAAGAAACGCTGATACTCGGCCACCAGCTCCAAACGACGATCCAGGTAAACTGAATCGCGGAACTCATCTTTCGTTAACCCTGTTGTCAGATTATCTAAGCCCGCTCTTTTTCTGATCTTATTCAATGAAGTATAGGCTTTTTCAGTAGGACCATTCAGCTCATTCTCTGCTTCGGCATGAATCAACAATACTTCAGCAAAGCGCAATACATTGGCATTGGCATCCGACTGACCCGAAGTTGGATAGTTAGGATCCCAGTTTTTATTAATGTAAGGAACTGAATCGCCGGGGGCATTTAGGGTAAAATATTTCTTACCATCGGTAGGGCTCGTATAGGAAGTAACAAACGAAACCCGTTTTCTTTTATCCTTATTGGAAAACAGCTTATAAACACTGAAGTACTTATCAGTTCCAACGGTATAAAAAGCCACCTGGTTACCATATGAACCTTTTATGCCCGGCACTCCTGAACGTATGTCGCTGGAGGTAACCAAATGTCCGGTGCTGATGGTGCTGCCTTTTATTTGGGCTGAGAAAATATGTTCCCTTCCGTTTTTGTAGGCCGGAAGAAATACCTGCGAATAATCATCGAATAACCCATAACCATAAGAACCGTTGATCACTTCCTCGGCAAGCTTAACTGAATTAGCCCAATCTCTCTTAGTTAGATACACCTTCGACAATAGAGCTTTTGATGCACCTTCTGTAGCTCGTCCGGCTTCACCGGCTGCTCCATTTTTAAAGTAATTCGCCGCATCTTCAAGGTCTTTTATGATCTGAGCGTATACTTCAGAGGTCGGGGTTCTGGGAACCTGAAGTTCGGCAGTTGTTAAGCGGGTTTGATCAGTCAGTAACAACGGCACATCGCCATACAGGCGTACCAGGTTAAAATAATACAACGCACGTAAAAAGGTAGCTTCGCCCAATAAGCGGCTTTTCAGCTTCGCATCCATTTCAATTGCAGGAATACGTTCAAGTGCAATATTTGCTTTGTTAATGCCTTCGTAATGCTCAGTCCAGATTTGTTGGATACGCAAATTGGTAGAGGCGTGGGTAAGTTTGGCGAAAGCCCTTACTTCTCCGTTTGGAGAACCCGGTCCGGCATCCATATCATCGGTCATAAAATCCAGACCAGTATAAAATAAACGGTTATAAATGGGTTGCGCTCCCACCTTATTATCAACCAGCGGATAATAAATAGCGTTTACCGCCGTAACTGCATCCTTGGCTGTTTTATAGAATTGTTCCGGCGAAATAAAGGATTCAGGACTTTCATTAAGATCAACACAACTCGTGAACCCTATACTCAATGCCGACAGTAGAATTAATGTCTTTTTCATACTAATAAATTTTAGGTAACAGGTAGATCTTTACAGTGTCAAGCTAATTCCAGCTATAAACGATTTCGCATTTGGATATGCACCGCGGTCCATACCAGAGCTAAGCGAATTTTGTCCGTTTGTGCTTACTTCCGGATCATATCCCGAATAATTGGTCCAGGTGTACAGATTCGAACCTGTTACATAGATTCTGGCCGATTTAAACTTCGCTTTTGAAATAAATCGTGCCGGTAGCGTATACCCTAATGAAAGTGTCTTTAAGCGAATGAAGGAACCATCCTCAACAAAACGATCGGAAATGGTTACCGCCGGATTTTCAATGGCTTTATGAACATCGGTAATGGTATTGGTAGGTGTCCAACGATTTAAAAGCGAAGAAACAGCTCCAGTATATCCTGTTCCTAATTCTAAATTGGCACGTGTCCAGTTAAAGATCTTGTTGCCGTATGATGAATTGAAGAAGAAGAACAAATCAAAGTTTTTATACCTGAAGGTATTACTAACACTTGCCAAAAACTTAGGTTGTGCGCTCCCTACAATGGTACGGTCGGCATCCTGGGTGATCGCTCCATCCTTATTAAGGTCCTTGTATTTTTGTAAACCAGTAGCAGGATCAACACCATCGGCCACGAGGGTATAAAACGCACCCACCGATTCGCCTACCTTTATAATTTGAGTTGGCAGTGTAGTTGGGCTAGCCGGGTCGGTTACAAAGAAATAGTTGGCACCACCAAGGCTTTCAATTTTATTCCGATTTACCGAAAGAAGAACATTCGTACTCCAATCAAATTCACCACGAATATTTGCTGTTTTAAGCCCCAACTCAACACCTCTGTTTGCAACTACTCCAAGGTTTTGAAAAGCACTGGTAACGCTCGACGAAAAAGGAACCGGAACTTCTAATAATAGATCTGAAGTGCGTTTATAATAAACATCCGAGGTTAATTGAATACGGCTGTTGAACAATTCAAGGTCGAAACCAAAATCATATTGTGCCGTTTTTTCCCAGGTTAAATTCGGATTCTCAAAGCTGCTTGTAGCCAAACCGTTTACAAGGGTGTTACCAAAGCTATATTGGAAACTTCCCAATCGGGCAAGTGAACGGTAAGGATCGATCTCCTGATTACCGGTAAGACCTGCACTTAAGCGAAGTTTCAATGAACTGATCTGCCTGATATTTTTCAGAAATTCTTCATTAGATGCATTCCAGGCAAATGCTGCCGAAGGAAAAGTTCCCCATTTATTGTTTTTGCTAAAACGAGATGAACCATCAGCACGTGCGGTAAGCGTTACTAAATACCGGTTATCATATCCGTAGTTCACACGAGCCAGAAATGACTGAAGGGCCCAATCAATACTTGCACTGGAAGGAGCAACCAACACGGTTCCACCACCAATGTTATTATAGGTAAATTCATCACTCACAAAGTTGGAAGCACCTGCTATGTAAGTTTCAGTTCTTGATTTCTGTTGAGTATTACCAATAAGCAGGTCGATTGAATGTTTGCTATTGAATGTTTTTCGGTAGTTAAGCGTATTCTCATTTAACCAGTTAAGCGTTCCCAACGAACCGATAGAAGCGTTACCACCTGGCGAGCTTTCGAAAAGCGTAGAAGGCAAATACCTGTTTTGCTTATTGTTTACTATATCCGTTCCCAGCGATACTTTAGCAGTAAGGCCGTCAAGAAGTCTATATTCTGCAAAACTGTTTGCTAAAAAGCGGGTTGTTTTTGTTTCATTGCTTTGCAGGCTTAAGGTCGCAATCGGGTTGGCTACTGTTGAACCAAAGCTACTATTTACTGAGAAATTTCCGGTTTCGTCACGAACCGGAACAACCGGAACCATTGACAAAATATTAGGAACAATGCCGCTTGGAGCTACAACCGCTTCCGATAAACTTGCATTTAAGCTAACACCCAGTTTAAAGTTGTTAGTAACATCATTATCGAGATTTAATTTTCCTGAATATCGATTGAATCCAGTATTCAGAATAATACCATCTTGTTTAAAGAGGCTTCCTGAAAACAAGATCTTTGTTTTTTCATTGCCTGATGAGATGGAAAGACTATGACTTTGCATTGGTGCTTCGCGAAAAGCTGCTGCCTGCCAGTCAGTTCCTTCACCCAGATTATCCAGTTGTTCTTGAGTATAAAACGGAGCTTTTCCGGCATCTTTTAATGCATCATTCTTTAACAATCCCCATTGCTGAGCATTTAAAACACCTATTTGTTTGGCTTTTTGCTGAACTCCATAATAACCGTCGTAATTGATCGAGAACCCGCCTTTATTACCACGCTTAGTAGTAATAATGATAACCCCATTTGCTCCTCTTGAACCGTAAATGGCCGTTGCAGAAGCATCTTTTAGAACATCAATTGATTCGATATCCGATGGATTTATACCCGATAAAGGGTTTATCGGCGGACCTGTGGTTACACCGGCATCAGTGGTAGCATCAGCATTATAAATAGGAAATCCATCGATCACATACAAAGGCTCGTTACCTGCATTGATAGAAGTTCCTCCGCGAATACGGATTGAAACGCTTCCTCCAGGTGCACCACTCGATTGGGTAACTTGTGCTCCAGCCACCGCCCCTTGCAAGAGCCTGTCTGGAGAAGCAGCCGGTTGAGACTTTAAATTTGCCGGTAACGAAGAAACTGATCCTGTTAAATCGCTTTTCTTTTGTGTACCATAACCAACCACAACTACACTTGCCAGTTGATAAGATGCTTCTTTAAGTTCAATAGTGATTGGCCCTTCGTTTACCGCCACCTCCTGGGTTTCGTAACCGACAAAAGAAACGATCAGTGTAAAAGGAAGCTTTTGTCCTGTTAAAAACTTGAAATTACCGTTAGCATCGGTAGAAGTAGCATGAGTAGTACCTTTGATCTGAAGAGTTACACCAGCAAGTGATTCCTTAGTTTTTGCATCAGTTACTTTACCTGCAAGTGTTGCATTAATAATAGGCTGTTGCTGTGCCTGGGCATTTATGGTTTGAAAAAGTGCTAAAAGAATAAATGCTGTTAATTGGAATTTCTTCCTGAGTTGCTGGAGAATCCAATTTTGCCGCACTGATATACTGCGTGACCACAAAATATCAGGCGGAGAAATACGTGAGAGAAAAGCCCGTATGGCTTTCGCTATTTTTTGCATACTTTTATGTTGGTTGAAATTTTACAGATTGAAAGAGGTGCCAACGCCAATTGAAAACCTTTTTCATTGATTTGAACCTTTAGGGGATGCTCTTAGCATCCCCTTCGATTTATGTTAAATACCTTTGATCTAATTCACCCTCCTTTTTTATTGATTCCCTTATTTTATTGATAAATGCCTTATGGATTTTCTTCAAAAAGACCTATTCAGTAGATTGTTTGTCTTATAGTTAATAATCATTAATCAAATGTATAAAATTCTATTTAAACTTTATACTCTATAGATTAAATAGATTATATAAATTATTTAAAACTAATTGCTAATAAATAGGTTATAATTAAAAAATATTTAAACCAGGAAGATATGTGGTTGGTTAAAAGCTTTTTTAAGCTGATTTTAGGGAATCTCGGAACTCAAAAAGGCAGTGAATTTGGCGGGAACTATGGCCCTATTGGCTGAATTTTCTGAAGTAAGAAATGAAAATTTTGAAACTTTTAAAGTCTATATTAATCCAGCTATAGCTATTAGCTAGAGGCTAATAACTAGTAACTAACATCTACTATTGAAGCACTAATTTTTGCCTTTCCGCATTTCGTTCAAGCATTAGTTTATAGGAGTAATAATATTTAATAATGTTTCTGACATAGGTATTGGTTTCCAGACCAATCTTTTCGGAAGAAATGATTTCTACATTATTAAGCCATACATCCGGATTCAGCCCGCGTTCTGCAGTCAGTCTGCGCAGATTTGAGATTCTTTCGGGACCGGCATTGTAGGAAGCGAAGGCAAATAGTGATTTATTAAAGGCATCGAAATGTGCATCTTTAAAATAGCGGGTCATAAGTATCTGCATGTACTTGGTTCCGGCATGAATATTAGATTCTACAATTCTAATATTTCCAACTTTCATTGATGCGCCCGTACGCGGCATAAGCTGCATAACACCAATTGCTCCTACCGGACTACGTTTACTTTGATCGAGCTGCGATTCCTGAAATCCCAATGCAGCCAGCATCAAAGGATCAAAACCATATTCTTCACCGTATTTTTCAAACAAATTCATTACCTGGGTATAGCGTTTTGCGTTATCCGAGTTGGTTGGATCTTGCAGGTGCTTTACATTCTGATAATATTTTTTTAGACGATATGGCATACTGGCAAGCGGTTGTTCATAATCATAATAGAATTCCTTCAATTCATCAGTTAGCAAAGGACTGTTTTTCCGAAACGCACAGCCTATGTAGCTGCCCTGGCGAACCGCTGCCTGTTTGTTAATGCGTATATTGGGTAAAATTTGAGACCACATTCTGGCCATCCAATCGTCAATAATGATTAGTTTTATAATACCTGCATCAAGCATTTCCATTAGATCTTCATCCTCAAGATCCTCAGAAACAATTTTCAAATTAATGGGCATTTTACCTTTTGCGGTAAATTCAAAGTTTAACTTTTGCAAGCTTTCATAGTAACTCGAAGATTTACGTACATGGATCGTTTTTCCACTCAATTGAACTAATGATAAAATGGGTGGATCTTGATTACGATTAAGTACCAATTCTGATACGCTGCCTTGTTCTTTAGGAGCCACAAAATCAACGTGCCTTAAGCGTGCTTCCGTTGCAGTAAGATTTCCGGCGGCTATATCACCTACTCCCAAAATCAGGTTCTTAAGTAATTTATCTCTGGAAGTGGGTACAAAAACAACCGTAAATGGGATGCTATGCGGCTTCTTAAAATACTTTTTGTTAAGATACATTTCAAACTCCCTGAAATTGTCCGCTGTAATTCCGCGCTCCCGTCCTTTGTCATTAAAGAAAAGGGTTCGGCTGTAAGGAACTAATACCCGTATGATCCGTCGTTTTTGCATCGTATCAAAATCACCTACATACAATTTATGGGCTTTACGAAGACTGTTAAAAAAAAGATCAGATTGATCAGAAGAATTGGAGGTTATTATTGAATCCTGTTCATCGGCCATTGCTGTAGGGCCTTTTTTTTCTCTTTGGGTTGAGTTATTACATGAATCAATCAACACAACAAGCAACAATAGTGTGATTAAAACTCTCATAGCATTCATATGGCAAGGATGTGGATTTGCCTGGATTTATAAACATCCAACTTAATTTACGGAATTAAAATGAATATATCTTGAGGAGTAAAAATGGTGAATGGCCGGAATGGAAAACCCAACTCATAATGTAGAATTTCATTCTTTAATACACTAACAATCAATATTTAATCATCATTTAGCAAACGCTAAAGCTATTTTTTCACTGGCATAAATATTTCAGAGATCTTCTAAAACATAAAACCATGGCAACAAGAAAACACATCGCAAAGGTTAAAACCCAAATTAACGTGCCGGTCGATAAAACTTGGGATGCATTGGTAAATCCGCAGATGATTAAAAAATACATGTTCGGCACAAGTGTCAACTCCGACTGGGTAGAAGGAAGCAAAATTACCTGGAAAGGCGAATGGAAAGGAAAACCATATGAAGATAAAGGTGTTATTCTTCATTTAAAACCTAACGCTGAACTTCAATACAGTCATTTCAGCCCGCTTTCGGGCCTCGAAGACAAAGAAGAAAACTACCATATAGTTACTATTCATTTAAAAGAAAAAGACAAGCATACTTCTCTCTCGTTAACTCAGGACAATAACGCATCAAAGAAAGAACAGGAACATTCAGAAAAAAACTGGGATATGATGTTGATGTCACTCAAAAAACTACTCGAAGAAAGCAGCTTCTAATTAGAAAAAGCAGTATATTGATTGTACATCAATTCATAATTTTATGGGAAAGTTTGTAACTAAAAAGGGAAATGATGGCCAATATTATTTCAACCTTAAAGCCGACAATGGGCAAATTATTTTAAGCAGTGAAGGCTACAGTTCTTCCTCGGCAAGAGACAATGGAATTGAATCGGTAAAAACTAATGCCACAAACGACGACCGTTTTGATCGTAAAACCTCAAGCAATGGCAAATACTATTTTAATCTAAAAGCTGTCAATGGTCAAACTATTGGTAAAAGCGAGTTATATGAAAGCTCATCTGGTCGTGATAATGGAATTGAATCAGTAAAGAAAAATGCTCCCGACGCTACGATTGCGGAGGAATAGATACAAAGTGTTTAAAAACAAAAAGGTGAAGCTGTGGCTTCACCTTTTTGTTTTTAAGGTTATCATTTCTTCCTGTTCAACCAAACTCTTTGAACCATGGAATAAATACCTTTTTTAGTTTTGTTCGATTTCCTTCAAACTATCCATTTTCTTATAAGCTAAGAATCCTTTGATGTCTTCAAAGTGCTCACGGACACGTTTATTACCAAACTCGAATACTTTATTTACCAATCCATCTAAGAAGTCCCGATCATGGGATACCAAAATCAGGGTTCCATCAAAATCCTTCAAAGCATCCTTGATAATGTCTTTGGTCTTCATATCCAAATGGTTCGTCGGCTCATCCAGAATCAACACATTTACGGGTTCCAACAGCAATTTAATCATAGCCAAACGCGTTTTCTCACCACCCGAAAGCACCTTAACTTTTTTTGTGGTATCATCACCACTAAACATAAAGGCACCCAAGAGGTCTTTGATCTTAATCGTTCCATCGCTTAACGGAATCTGATCGATAGTTTCGAATACGGTTAAGTTCTCGTCCAGCAAGGCGGCCTGATTTTGGGCAAAGTACCCAATCTTGGCATTGTGCCCTACTTTTAACCCGCCGGCAAAATCAATCTCGCCCATAATGGCTTTGATCATAGTCGACTTACCTTCACCATTTTTACCTACAAAAGCTACTTTTTCACCTCGTTCAATCACCATCGATGCTTTTTCAAACACAACATGATCTCCATATGTTTTGGTCAACTCTTCCACCATTACCGGATACTGACCAGAACGAGGCGATGGAGGGAATTTCAATCGCAATGCCGAAGTATCCACTTCATCGATCTGAATGACCTCAAGCTTTTCAAGCATCTTCACACGCGATTGCACCTGCAGCGTTTTTGAATAAGTGCCCCTGAATCGGTCTATGAATTCCTGGTTGTCTGCAATAAAACGTTGTTGCTCCTCATACGCTTTCAATTGATGCACCCGACGATCAGCACGCAGCTGCAGATAATGACTGTATTTAGCTTTATAATCATATATTCTGCCCATGGTAACCTCAATGGTACGATTGGTAATATTATCTACAAAAGCACGATCGTGCGATATCACCATCACCGCCTTTGCCGAGTTGATCAAGAAATCTTCCAACCATTGTATACTTTCAATGTCCATATGGTTGGTAGGCTCATCAAGTAAGATAAGATCAGGTTTCTTTAACAGGATTTTAGCCAACTCTATACGCATGCGCCATCCACCCGAAAACTCAGACGTTTGACGAGTAAAATCCTCTCGCTCGAAGCCTAAACCTTTTAGCACCTTTTCTACCTCTGCATCATAATTAGTCTCTTCGATCGAATAAAATTTCTCGCTCAATTCCGACATGCGCTCGATCAGCTTCATGTAGTCATCACTTTCGTAATCGGTACGAATAGTAAGCTGCTCATTCAACTCGTCCAACTCTTTTTTCATCTGGTTTACCTCTTCGAAAGCCTTCATCGTTTCTTCAAAAACGGTAACGTTATCTTGAGTAAGCAAATGCTGAGGCAAATACGCAATTACCGCGTCTTTGGGACCACTTACATTACCTGAAGTTGGCTTAGCTGCATTTGCAATAATCTTTAAGATGGTTGACTTGCCTGCGCCATTTTTACCCATCAGGGCAATCTTATCATTCTCGTTTATCGAAAAGGTTACGTCGCTAAACAGGGTGGTTCCGCCAAATGAAACGGATATGTTATTTACATTAATCACTGTATGGAAAAATTGAATTGGCCGCAAAGATAAAAGAAAGATTAGTTGCTTTAAGTAAAAGCTGCAATGAAGTGTCAGCAATTCGTAAATAGAATTTAATCAACCGGATTCAAAAAAGCCCAATACTTAAAATGAGTATTGGGCTTTTTACAAAGTTTACCGCACAAAGCGTTAGACTTTCGGTGGTTTTTAGGTTCTTCTACGGATCGCGATTGTGCTACAAATTCTCATTCAACAAAGCCAAAATATCTGTTTTTAAGGCAGGATCACTTGGTCTTTTCGCCTTATCATCTCTTACTCTTCCCTGCTTATCAACCAACACATAATGCGGAATTCCTGCTATTTGAAATTTGGCAGCCAGTGCATTGTATTCATTATTGTTTAAAAGGAAATGTTCACCGTGAATACCTAATTCAGCAATTACAGATTTCCACGTTGTCTCTTCGGATCGGCCTCCCAAGTAAAGAAACACTACATCTTTCCCTCTCAGTTCTTCGTGTAATTTCTTAGAGTCAGGCATTTCATCACGACATGGCCTGCACCAGGTAGCCCAAAAGTCAACATAGATAACTTTTCCTCTGTATTTTTCAATCAGTTTTTCAAAAATGTTGTCCGATGGGGTGGCCAAACTTATTGTATTAAGATTAGCCTGAGACGGAATCTTAAAGTTGTTGAGTTTATCCAGCCCGGTTTTATATTCAGCTAAAATTTTTTGTTTGATTTTATCATCACATACTAATTTTTGAAATAAGTCGATTTGATAGGCAATTTTATCGCTGTATTTACTTTTTATTAAATGGTAAGTGTAGTTGGAAAGCAAAATATCGCGGAAATAGCATTTGCATAATGAAGCATAATGAGTCAAATCAGACGATACTGGTAATAATCCTAGGTTTTTTTCAAATACTCGTTTAATAATTAGTGTGTCACCAATGTTTAAAGTTGAGGGTGTATTATTCTGTGTTTTAAGCTTTAGCAATACTACTTTTTCCTCCTCTGTAATTGATTTATCATTGGTGAGTACTCTGTCTATCAAATCACTGAGTTGTGGCGGCTCATTGTTTTTTTTCTGATCCCGCAGCAGTTGACTAGTATACATTGAGTATTCATGAATATAGCTTCCATAATCACTGCAAATAGATGCTTCAGGATCGTTTAAAGAAAAGCGTTCAAAAAAGTCAAAGTAATCGGATTTGGGGCTAATGTTGGGTTTATGAAGCCAACGATAACGCATTAAATCATCGGCGCAATTATATTGCAACTGGTGCTTCGCCCAACAATTAAATAGTTCTGTTGTTTTATTTTCCTTAAGGAACTGATGTAAAAACGCGCTTTCTTCCTCCAGTAAATTGTATCTGTATTTCTTAAATGATGCGGCTGAGCTGTCACTTTGATATCCATTTAAAACGGCCCATCTGTTGCTGTTCTTAAAATTTAATTTAGCCATGTAGGAAGTAAGAATATTGTTTGTTTCGGCTCCATCCCCACTAAATTTTAGAGAGTTACTGAGGTTATCAGCATCAATGGAAACATAAACCTTATCACCCGGACTCACAATTAATGAAAAACCATCAAGGTAGCGGACTAAAATTCTTTGTGGCTGGTCTTTAGGGAAGGAAAGACTAAATGTTCCATCCGGTTTAATAATAGCATTATAAACCAATTGATCATCCAGAACAATGTCATTTACATAAAACTGAATACTATTATTTTCTTTCAGGTATTTCTCAAAATTTTTGATTTTTCCTGAAACGGTTACGCTGTCTTGCGCGAAAGTAATGAAGGGTAAAATTAAAGCTAATAATAGTATAAACTTTTTCATGAATGATTTAATGGATGCTGGTGGTTTAATTTAATTTTTTGCCTAACGATGAGTAAAAATAGCATTAATATTTAAAATGATTTCTGTTAAATAATTAAAACACACTATTAGTTAAATAACTTAATTCATATCGAAAGAATGTATGATTATTGAGATAGGAAGGACTATTTGGGGAAGATTTGAAGCAGGTAGACATCCAATCCGTCCCATGAAAACACAAAACCCTTGCAAGAATTAACTTACAAGGGCTTTATACTTTTCCAGTACCCGGAGCCGGAGTCGAACCGGCACGGTTTCCCACAGGTGTTTGAGACCAGCGCGTCTACCAATTCCGCCATCCGGGCATTTTTAAAGGCTTTGTTGCCAAATCCTTTTCCTTAATTGCGGGTTGCAAATGTATGCAGCTTTTCTTGAATTCGCAACAAATATTTGCTCTTATAATAGTTGTCCTTGATTTTCAGCAGGATATTTTTTCTTTCTTCTTCAGAAAGCGTCTCAAAACCATTGGTAAGCTCTTTTAATTCCTCGGTTAAAACCTGATCTAAGCTACGCACCTGTTCTTTTATTTCGGCTATTTGCTGTTCATCTTCATTAAATTCCAACTCCATCAGCATTTCATTAATGTCCATCATTTCCATTAAAAAGGCTTGTGGCAATTGGTGCTTCTCCCCTTCTTGGATCAAATTATTTAATTCAAGAATATATTCCAATCGTTTAACCGGGTGGCTGAGCACTTTAAAAGCATTGTTGTTCTGCGTTGAAAGCTCAAGTACTTCATTTTGCTTTTCTTCCGACTCATTCACATAAAAATCGGGATGATACTCTTTGCTCAAAGCGTAAAACTTCTTTTTCAGCAAATTCTCATCAGGATGAAAAGAAACAGGAATATCGTAGAATTGGAAATAGTTCATTTATGAAAATACAATAAGCTTGAGATCTACAAAGGCCAGTAACAGGTTGGCTGAAATCTTATCAGGAGTGGCAAAAAAAAATTGAGATATGTGAAATTTCCATCACATATCTCAATTAATAAAAACTTTATTTCGTGAATACTTTAAACAAATCGTTTCCGAAAGCAAACACCATTAAGCCAATTAAAATAACAAAACCTACAACTTGAGCTCGTTCCATGAATTTATCGCTCAATGGTTTTCCTTTGATCATTTCCACGATAAGGAAAACAGCATGACCACCGTCAAGCGCCGGAATAGGCAACAGGTTCATAAAGGCTAAAACCAATGAAATTAAACCGGTTAAGGTCCAGAAATTAATCCAATCGAAAGTACCGCCGTAAATCTGTGCCATTCCAATTGGACCTTGAACTGCTTTTGTTGCTTTAACTTCACCCCGTATAATTTTACCAAAACCTTTTGTTTGGTCAACCAAAGTTTGCTTTGCACGTTCCGCACCAATTGGCAAGGCAGCTCCCAAACTAAACTTATCTACTTTAAAGTTTAAACCTACAGGTTTCTGACTAAAACCAATTTTACCTTCATTAGTAACTTTTACAGGTAATTTAAGGTCTTTACCCTCCCGTATTACCAAAAGCTCTGCTTTTTTGTCTTTACGAGCAGCTAAAGCAGTTTGCACCTCATCAAAAAAAGAAATCTTAACCGAATCGATATACTTAATTTTATCGCCACTTTTTAAACCGGCCTTATCAGCATTACTGCCAAGCTCCACCTGATCCACAACAAAAGCGGTACGTGGCACCAGAAATGCATTTTTTCCACCGTCAGTTTCAGAAACCCGTTCAATAAAGTTTGCTGGAATATGAATAGAAGTATCCTGTCCGTTGCGATCAACGGTAAGGTTAATATTTCCAAATAAAACCTTTGGACTAATTAAGTCATTAAAGCGCTCAAACGGTTTTCCATCAATGGCAGTAATTTTATCGCCGGTTTTAAGTCCGATTTCTTTAGCCAGTTCAAGGGCAACAATACCATTTTTTGCTTCAGAATTTGGCAGATAGGTTTCTCCGTATTTAAATGTTAACATCCAGAAGATGAAAATACCTACCAAAACATTTACAAAAACACCTCCCAACATTACAATTAAACGCTGCCATGCTGGTTTAGAGCGAAACTCCCAAGGCTGAGCAGGTAATTTCATCGCCTCCACATCCATCGATTCATCAATCATTCCGGCAATTTTTACATACCCTCCCAATGGCAACCATCCTATACCGTATTCTGTATCTCCCTTTTTAAAGCTGAAGAGCTTCACTCCCCAGGCGTCAAAAAAGAGATAAAATTTTTCTACTTTAATTCCGAAAGCGCGGGCTGCCAAATAATGCCCCAGCTCGTGCAATACCACCAAAATCGAAAGTCCGGCCAACAATTGGGCCGCCATGATTAATCCACTCATTATAGCGTTAAAAATAAGTTCAAAATTAAAAAATATATCCCAACAAGCTTAACTTATTAATTCCAAAGCTTTTATCCGGGCTTCTTTATCCGTAAAAACATAATCTTCGTAGCTTGGTTTGGCTACTTTGGTCACTTTTTGCATACATTCTTCAATAACATCCGACATCTGCAAAAAGCCGATCTTCTCCTTCAAAAATGCATCCACTACTATCTCGTTGGCAGCATTTATGACACATGGGCAGTTTCCACCTATTGCCAAGGCATCAAAAGCTAGGGCAAGATTACGGAAAGTTTTAATATCAGGGGCTTCAAAAGAAAGATTTGCGAAATCGGCAAAGCTAAAACGAGGAAAATCGTTTTTTATTCTTTGTGGATAGGCCATGGCATATTGAATGGGCAACTTCATGTCAGGCAAGCCTAATTGCGCTTTTAAGGAACCATCGGTAAACTGCACCAAGGAATGCACAATTGACTGTGGATGTACTACTACTTCAATCTGGTCAATTGCAAGATCAAACAGCCATTTAGCCTCTATTACCTCTAAACCTTTATTCATTAGGCTGGCAGAGTCGATAGTAATTTTGGCACCCATACTCCAATTTGGATGTTTCAACGCTTGTTGTTTGGTAACATGCTGAAGTTCCTGAATTCCCTTTCCTCTGAATGGCCCACCAGAGGCAGTAAGAATTATCTTTTCAACAGGATTATTTTCTTCACCCACCAAACATTGAAAAATGGCTGAATGTTCAGAATCTACCGGCAGGATATTTACATTATGGGCTTGGGCTAATTCAGTAACCAAATCACCTGCCACCACCAATGTTTCTTTATTGGCCAATGCAATGTCTTTACCGGCTTTTATAGCGGCAATTGTAGGTTTTAAGCCTACATACCCAACTAAAGCAGTCAACACCATATCTACAGAATCAAAGGCAACCACTTCTGATAAGGCTGGCTCACCTGCCAATACTGAAATTGATGTTGAGGCAAGAGCCTGCTTAACCAACTGATATTTGGTTTCGTCGGCAATAACTACGGCACGGGGATTAAATTTTAATGCCTGTTGAATCAACAATTCCGCATTGCCATTAACCGTTAAAATTTCAGCCTTAAACTTATCAGGATTTGCCTCTATAACCGCTAATGCCTGCGTACCAATCGACCCACTCGATCCTAAAATTGCGATACGCTTAATATTGTTAAATTGATTCATTGTTAAATTGTTGAGCCTTTAAACAAGGTTCAACTTAATTTTTATGTTGCTGCAATAGGGTTAGTATTGCTAAATTGTTTTATTGATAAATTGATTTTCTGAAACCGTTCACTGTTTCAACTTTTCGTTTGTAAAGCGAATCAAATAATAAATTTCTTTGGGTAAATCTTGTAATGAACTATAAATAAATTGATACTCTTCTTCTGAAATTAATTTCCTGATTCTCGATTTTTCATTCCAGTCCAAACATTCCTTAACAGATCCCAAACTGTAATAATAGAACTTTATTTTATCTTTCTTATGAAATCGTCCAAAACCTTCTCCAATATTTGCAGAAACTGAATCCACTGCCGAAACAAATTGTTTACCAACGGTGTCTTTTGCAAAATAGTTCCATTTAATTACAAGTTCCCAAACGCAGTTACTTAAGTGAAATGCTTTCTTTTAAGCACTAATATCATTCAATGTTAAATAATTCTTTTCCATTCTGTACGATGTATGTTTATTAAGATAACAATACATCAATACATCAATTTAACACTGAAAATGTTTATTTCACATAAGCACCCAGCTCATCAGCTATTGCCCGGTCATTGGATAAACGAGGTACCTTATTTTGGCCACCAAGCTTACCTTTTGATCGCATATAGTTTATAAAGGCGTCTTTATCCATATCCCTGATCTTCAAACTCTGCAATACATTGCCTTCTATCAGATCAAAGTAATACACATTTTTTTGCTGCATTAGCTGATCCACTTTTACTTGAAAAGCCCCCAGATCCCTTGGCTTATGCTCTCCGAATTCAACAAACCATTCATGAAAAGGTAAACCTCCCTCCGGGTCATTAACCTGCGGCGCAACAGTAAATTCAACCACATCAACCCCTTCTTCTTTTGCTACCTTCATTAGTGAATATTCAACTTCCTCCCCTATCACATGTTCCCCAAATGCTGATATAAAATGTTTAATACGTCCAGTAACCAGTATCCGGTAAGGATTCTTTGATACAAACTTAACTGTATCGCCGATGCTGTATCCCCATAAACCAGCATTGGTATTAAGAACGATGGCGTAATTTTTATCCAATTCCACGTCTTTCAACCAAACTCGACCAGGGTTTTGGTTAAAATATTCATCCACCGGAATAAACTCGAAGAAAATACCCGCATCAACATTCAGCAATAAGCCTTTTTCTTTTTGTGAATCCTGAAAAGCGATAAAGCCTTCAGAAGCCGGATAGGTTTCAATGGAATCGATACGCTTACCAATGCTTTTTTCCAGTTTAGCCCGATAAGGTTCGAAATTCACTCCTCCGTAAACAAACAAGCCAAAGTGGGGAAATACATCTTTTATCGCCTTCCCTGTTTTGGCTGTTAATCGATCAAAGTACATTTGAACCCATGGGGGAATCCCTGAAATCAGGGTCATATCCTCATTCGCTGTTTCTTCAACGATGGCATCTACTTTTTGCTCCCAATCGTCAATACAATTGGTTTCCCATGAAGGAAGGCGGTTTTTCTGCAGATATCCAGGAACGTAATGCGCGGATATACCCGATAAACGTCCAACCTGTATACCATTTTTCTCTTCCATTTCTGGACTTCCTTGTAGGAAAATCATCCTCCCATCCACAAATTTAGCCTTACCGGTTTCGGCAATGTAAAGCAGTAACGCATTTCGCGCAGCATTTACATGCTCAGGCATTGATTCTTTTGAAATGGGTATATATTTTATTCCAGAGGTAGTTCCTGAAGTTTTAGCAAAATACAAGGGTTTTCCTGGCCATAAGATATTGCTGTCGCCATGAACAACCTTTTCGATATAAGGTTTTAATTGTTCATAATCGCCAACCGGAACCTGTTTCTTAAAATCATCATACGATTTGATGTTTTTAAAACCGTGTTCCAGCCCGTAAAGTGTACCCGAAGCATCGGCAACAAGCTTATGCAGCCATTTTTCCTGCAAATCAACAGCTTGCGAATTCCATTTACGAATTTTCTTTGCCGTGTACCATGCCAAAGGTTTACTTAAGAGAGATTTAAGACCCATAGGTGGCAAATATAGATGTTAAAGGTGAAGATGATTAGCGTTGGAACAAAATTTCGGCACAAAATGAGTTCCTTTTGGATCGAATTTTCTGCCATAGAGATTGCTTAAAACAGTTCCTTTAATTTGTTTACAAAATACTCCCACGAATATTTTTCCTTCTCCTGATCGATATTATTGGCAAATTCATTTTCAAGGTTTAGCGAATAAAAACGATTGATAGCCACAGCAAGCTCCGTACAATTTTCAGGAGAAACAATGAAACCTGTTTTTCCATCAATAACAACTTCACTTAATGCTCCAACCCGGGTACTGATCATAGGCCGGTTATAAAAATAAGCGATCTGTGAAATGCCACTTTGTGTAGCGGAAACATAAGGCTGAACTACTAAATCTGAAGCGCAGAAGAAATAACGAATATGTTCATTAGGCACATATTTAGAAACCTGAATTACATCAGCCTGTATCCCCAATTGTTTTATTTGCTCCTGATAGGGCTGCTCGTCTTCATAATACTCACCAACCACTAACAGTTTTACCTTTTGTTGCTTCAATACTTCCGGCATTGCATCTAATAAATAATGCAGCCCCTTATATTTCCTTATAAACCCAAAAAATAAAATTGCTTTATCCGACTCAATATCAATATCATAAAGTTCTTTAAGCTGATGCTTGGCTTCGGCTTTATCAATCGTTTCACCAAAAGTATTGTAAATAGGATGTGGTGAATTACGATAAGGCTTGTCTTTATTGAACTTTTTCAAGTCATTCTCAACGCTATCACTTAAGACCATAAAACCATCAACCTGCCAAAACAATATTTTGGTCAGCAGATTTTGACCGGGTTGCTTTTCATGCGGAAGGATATTGTGGCAAATGAGTAGGATTTTAGTTTTACAAAACCTGTTTATAAAGAACGCTATTTTAGCATAACAGGGAGCAAAAAAAGGCATCCAGTAGGAGAATATCACAGCATCAGGCTTTTGCCGTGCTATTTTAATTCCCGTACTTATCCATGAAAAAGGATTAAGAATATCGATCAGACGTTGGTTCTTTTCAGGTGGAATTCCAAACACATCCTCTCCTTCTTCAAACTGGCTTTTACCAGGAAACAGAAAGTTTGGATACTGTCGTTTAAAGTTCACCATGCTTACTTCATTATCTTTAGAAAGTTGCTGAAACAAAATAGACTGACTTTGAGCAATTCCACCGCGATAAGGGTAAGCCGGACCAACAAGGATGATTTTCATTAATTTGGGAATTTGAAAATTTGAGAACTTTCTAATTAGAACTTCTTGTTTTCTATAAATGCAAAAATTTGAAAATGGGTAAGCAGATTTACCCGCTTATTCCATTTTCAAATCATCACATTTTCAAATTAAAACTACACTTCTTTTTCTATATGATATGCGTTACGTTCCGGCGCATTTCTTGAAACCAATTCAGCTAAAAACCCAGTTAAGAATAACTGTGAGCCTATAACAATAGCAATAAGTGCTATATAAAATAAAGGATTGCTGGTAACATCACGATAAGGAATATGACGCGCAATTGATATCAGTTTTTCAGCAATAAGCCAAATGGTAACAAAGAATCCGATAAAGAAACTCAACACGCCCATTGATCCGAAAAAATGCATTGGACGCTTTGAGAATTTACCGACAAAGAAAATCGACAACAGATCAAGGAACCCATTGATAAAACGACTCATACCAAATTTGGTGGTTCCGTATTTGCGTGCACGGTGCTCTACTACCTGCTCTCCGATCTTTTTAAAACCGGCCCACTTGGCAATAACAGGTACGTAACGATGCATTTCACCGTAAACTTCAATGCTTTTTACCACATCATGGCGATAAGCCTTTAATCCGCAGTTGAAATCATTTAGTTCAATGCCCGACATTTTGCGAGTAGCCGCATTAAAAAATTTGGTAGGAATTGTTTTGGTTAATGGGTCGTAACGTTTTTTCTTCCAACCTGAAACCAGATCATATCCATCGTCAACAATTCTACTGTACAAACCTGGGATTTCATCAGGGCTATCCTGCAAATCGGCATCCATAGTAATTACTACTTTACCATTAGATGCTTCAAAACCTACATTTAAAGCCGCTGACTTTCCGTAATTACGACGGAACTTGATACCACGAACATTTTCGTTTTTCTTCTCCAACGCTTCAATTACCTGCCAGGTTTTGTCAGTACTTCCGTCATCAATAAAAATCACCTCGTAGGTAAAGTTATTCTCCTGCATTACACGAGCAATCCAGGCTTCTAACTCTGGCAACGATTCATCTTCGTTATATGATGGAACTACTACTGAAATATCTTTCATTATAATTTATTGATCTTCTTAAAAACAAAGTCCCGCTTTTAGGGCGGGACAAAAATATAAAAGTTCTTAACAAAAAATGATTATTGCGCGCCAAACATGGCCTTCTCTTTTTTAAGAATAAAAGCCACTACCAGCGAAACTATAAAGCCTGAAAACAGTGAAACAACAACCCCAATGGTTCCCATCATCACTGGTGTCATAAATTTCTTTGAAATATTAATAGCCTGATCTACTTGCTCTTGAGATTGCCCATTCTCAAGCATTGATTTTTCTTGTGCAGCAAAAATTTGATTAACAAGATCCGGATCGATATACTTAAACAAAACAACTGAATAAATTGCACCAATGATCCCACCAATAAGGGCGATTAATGTCCCGCAACCTAATCCTCTACCATAAGTTATGTAACCACCTAGATCATGATCTCGATGATACTTAATTCCAAACCAAATAGCAGCAATGTAAATTACATATTGAACATAATAAAGCTTAGAATCAAGTGGAACACTCATTGTATACATGATTAATGAGAAAATAATAATTCCCAAACCCATGTAAAGCCCGTACTTAAGCGCTGTTTTTAAAGGAGAAACAAATGGACCATTGATAAATTGAGAATCTTTTTCAAACTGTGAATTCATAGATTTTAAAGTTTTTAAAGTTTAGTTGATTTTTACCGGCAATTCCGATAAGCTATAGTTGTAAACAAGTATAGCAAAAAGAGCGGCTGTATCAAATGATTTATTTGATGCATTTTTCAAATAATCTTCCAAATCATCTATCTCCGGTTCGGTTTCATTGAAAAAGCTCATCAATACATAAAAAAGATCTTTCAAAGGAGCGGTTTCATCTAGTTTTTCTGTTGTTTTGGCAATTTCGGCATAAGTACTTTCCACTAACATCTGGTGGGCCACCACATCTTCATAAATTTCCAGTTCTTCCTGAAACTCTTCCTCCTCAATCAACAAAAACTCTTTTAAATAATCCGAAAGTTCCGGACCTATATTTTCCATGTCACATTCGTGCAGGTATAAGAACAGATTTAGTAATTCGGTACCACGATCAATGGTATCGTCTTCAATTTTCAGCCATTCGGGCGATTCCAAGTAATCATCATCCAAACGCGTAGCATCCGACTGAAAGAAATTGATCAATAGTAAATCAAAGAAGAATTCGCGTAAAGGTTCAAAGGCGGGCTCATCGTCAAAAGCCTCGTCCATTGCCTTCATCTTTTGGTTAAAATCTTCTCCTTCTGAAAATATTTTTACCAGTGTATTGTAAAAAGATACACTTTGATCATCTGCTGAGAATGTAGCAGGGATTGAACCTGACTGGCCAATTTTATATCCGGCCAAAGCAGCTTTGAGCGCTTGTTGAACTTTTTTATCCATAGTATAAAAATGTTGAATTATGAGCAATGCTTAAAAAGCTTATGCTCATAAAGAATGGTTTTTAATTGATTTTTAATTGCCCGTTATTGAAAATTGCGAAAGCCTTTCCTTTCAACTCTTTACCAATAAAAGGAGTATTTTTTGATTTTGAACGAATGTTTTCTGATGCGAGTGTCCACTTGTGGTCTGGATCAAAAATAGTGATGTTCGCTTTCTTATTAAGGTCAACAACCGGAATTTCCAGATTTAAGATTTCACGTGGGCTGATGGCCAAGGCATCCACCATTTCTTCTAAAGCCAGCACTTTTTCGCAAGCCATATTAAATACTGCATAAGTTGTTTCCAGTGAGGAAATACCAAAAGCTGATGTTTCAAACTCCTGATCCTTGAATTCAATTTCGTGAGGAGTATGCTGCGAAACCACAGCATCAATAACACCTTCTTTTAAACCGGCTTTTAATGCTTTAATGTCATGCTGCGAGCGTAAAGGTGGTTTAACCTTATAATTGCTATCGAAACCCATCAATACCGAATCATCCAACAATAAATGATGAGCCGCTACATCGGCCGTAACCTGCAAGCCTTTTTTACGAGCTGCGCGAATCAGCTCTACACTTCCGGCAGTTGAAACGGTAGTGAAATGTATTTTTCCGCCTGTATATTCAGCTAAAAAAATATCACGGGCCACCATCAGTTCTTCAGCCATATTCGGAATGCCCTTCATACCCAAATATGTGGAGGTAACTCCTTCATTCACTTTCGCCTTTTCAGCTATAGAAGCATCTTCTGCATAAGAAATCACCAAGCCGTTAAAAGCTAAAGCATACTGTAATGAACGCATCATTAAGCCTGCATTCTGAACCGGCTTATTACCGTCAGAAAACGCAACAGCCCCCGATTGGGTCATGTCATACAACTCTGCTATATCCACACCTTCACGTTTAACGCTTAAACTTCCAATCGGAAACACATCAACAGCTTGTCCTTTAGCCCTGTTTTTCAGGTATTCAATTTCTGATTTTGAATGTAAAGGAGGATTGGTATTCGGCATAACCGCTACTGCGGTAAAACCACCGGCCGCTGCCGCTGCGCAACCACTATTAATATCTTCCTTGGTCTCCAATCCGGGATCACCAAAATTAGCATGCATATCCATCCACCCAGGTGAAACAAACTGTCCTGTGGCGTCATACAACTCAGCTCCCTTAGCCTCAATTTCCGAATCAATTTGAACGATTTGCCCCTTGTCGATTAAAATATCTTTTACCTGTCCGTTAAAACTTGAATTAGGATCGACAATGGTGGCGGATTTTATTAAAAACTTCATTTAATTGTTGTTTTAATTATTGGATTGCGCGTTTCGGGTTCAATAACTCCTAGCCCGAATTCCTTAATATTATATAGCTTTCGGCTGTAACTTTTCGAAATACCTGATCAGCAAAGCTTCGGCTCCTAAAAACAATAAAGCAAGCCATATACAGTATTTCCATAGCTTTTTACCCGAGTTTTCAACTTGAATGGCTTTCCCTACCGCATCAGCCGGAGCATTGAGCACCGCAATATTTCTTGTACCTAAAACTTTTTCTAATTCATTCGCTGAAAAGTAGCTGAGATCAGATTCGGAACGGTCGTAATTGAAAGCAAAACAGGCAAGCAGCTCATTTCCGTTCGCAAAATTATAAATTCCATCTTTTTTTACCTGATCATCGATATAGAGATTTGTATTCGATTCATTATTTCTGATATCAGGAATGAACTCCATATCCTTATTTTTCAGCTTATAATCATTGTGTTCGGATGGCGGAAGCTTAACTGTTTCGAGCAGAGAATTTTTTCCAATGGTATAGTATAAGGGATAGCGCTGATTACCCAGCAAGGCTATTTTATACATCATAGGAACAAAAATGGCATGACGCGGGAGATTCGTTGTACTATCATCAAGCGGAACTGCCGATAAGTAAACCCTGCCAAGACCCGACTGCGTTTTACTTAACAAAGATTTTCCACCTTGCATACTTAACAAAGTTTCTTTTCGACTTGTACTGGCAGCCTGCGTGTTGAAGGATCTCTTAACGAAAGGTAAGTCAATATTTTGCGGAATAGTCTCAAACAGTCCAGAGAAAACATCCGACTGCAGATTAATTTTATCTGCTTTATTGGCAACCTGATCAATCGCTCCCAGCTTTTCAGCGTTAACAGTTCCCAGGAAATTATTATAACTATTGATATCAGATGAAAAATCCGGGAAAATTAAAACAGAGCCTCCGGTTTGAACAAATTTGGAAAGTTGCTGAGATAATCCTCCGGAAATGGTACTTAAGCGGTCTAAAACCACCAAACGCTGACGCGGAATCAACTCATAATCTATTTGTGTTTCGCTATTTCTTAGGGTTTGAAAATAGTCGTCGGTTTGAAAAACCGTTTGCAGGTAATTGTTGGCTTTGGCTCCGTTAATGATCAGCACATTTACTTTCTGATCAATTAAGTAAGAAAAATACAGTTTATCATCAAATGTAACCGGAAAATCGGTGAGTTGAATCTCACCCTGCTGCCAGCCGGCCCCATCGGGCTTATAAGTAAGAGTATCGGTTGCTGAAGCTTTTGCCTTTACCGACAGGCTGCCGATCGCCTTTTGCATCTTATTTACAAACAGTTTCACAGGAACATTATTAGCATCTTCATCTGTGAAGTTTCTCACTTTTACAACCAATTGCTCTGTTTCACCAGCTTTATGAATTGGAGATATGAACCAAACACTATCGACCGAAATATTTACTGTTTTTGTTTCTTCAACAGGAATAGCTGTTATTTTAAGCGTTGTATCCAAGGCAAGCTTTGCTTCATCAATAATATTTCGTTGGAAATCGGAGATGAGATACGATTGCTTTATTCCTGTTCCTGAAGAGAACAACAAGTCCTTTTGACGGGCAATAACTTCATCCACCCTTCTTTTATTCGGACCGATCTTTATCTCATCAATCATTTTCAGGAATTCCTCCCGATCGATCAACCGTTGATGTTTCCCTTCAAAATCATTGGTAAGCAATTGGTAACGATCGTTTAACCCTGCAGAAGCTGCAATACTACGGGCTTTTCGTTTCGCCTCGTCCAGCAAACTTCCTTCGTTGTTCCGAGCGTCCATACTGTATGAATTATCAATATAAACGCTGTAAACATGTTGCCGGCCGGCGGTTACGGCTTTACCTTGCGGCACAAAGGGCTGAGCAAAAGCCAGCACCAAAAAAGCAATGGCCAATATGCGGCAAGCCAGAATGAGCAGGTGCTTTAAACGCGAACGCGAATCGGTTTGCTGTTTGATCTCTTTCAAAAAACGGACATTGGTAAAAGGTACCCGCTTGAATTTTCGAAAGTTAAATAAATGAATAACAATGGGTATGGCTATAGCCGAAAGAGCAAAAAGGAAAGATGGATAAAGGAAGTTCATCAAAAACCAAAAATAGTAATTTACCTGAAATGTCAACTACCGTTTTGCTGTGTTTTGACGTGATTTTACCAAAAATCTTTTCAACGAATCCAACAGAATGGAATCATAGCCATAAATATCCGTATAAACCTTCACCGTTCCGTTCGAATCGGGCACACAGGTATAATAATCGATAAATAACGGCCATGAATTTTTAATGGTTATCCAACGGGTTTGACGGCCTACCGTTTGCTGATGCGCCAGTTTCCGCTCATACCGGTTCATTTTTAAGGTGTCGATGGGCGGAAATCCTGTTTCAATCCTTATCTCATCATACATCTTAGCGCTTTGAATTAAAACCCTGGCAAAATTCAATGGATCGGCAACGCGCACACAACCATGACTTACAGCACGATTATCTTTTTTAAAGGCCATTTTATTGGGAGTATCGTGCAGATAAATACTCGATTTGTTCGGGAAGTTGAATTTAAACTTGCCCAGAGCATTTCCATCCCCGGGATCTTGCTTAAAACTGTATGGAATATTATTGGGATTAACACCTTCCCAATCCACTTCTGTGGGATCAACCGGTTTACCCTCTTTGTTGTAAACCCTGATTCCACTGCTTACCAAATAGTATGGATTTGCTCTTGACTTGGCTAAAATCTCTGTTTGCGCTATAGAATGAGGGATGTTCCATTTAGGATTAAGCTGAATATTATTGAGCTTACCATACATGATCGGCGTTTCATGATTTTGCGGCTTATCTTCTACCTTGTGCGATTTCAAATAAACGGCCTTCTTTATATCGTAATCATCAACCCTTTTTTCACCCACACACACTTTCATGCTCAATTGTGTTTTGCCACTATCAACCACAACCAGGTAAAACGAAGGAATATTCACACGCACAAAACGTCCAGAATCAACCGGTATTTGCCAACGGTAACGCTCCATGTTCAATACAATTTTCGCTCTTAAATCAGCATTTGAACAAGTATCTAAAGCATTTTGCAGCACCAGGTATTCTTTACGCACTGGCTGTATTTTTTGAAGCAACGCGGTCCAGTTTTCCGAATTCAAAATAGCATATAGCGAGGAATCTGTAGGCTTTTCAACAGGAATATAATAGCGGGCATAAATTTGAGAAGGATTAACACAACCATACTTTACTTTGGAGGCATAGGAAATGAATGCATTGGCTGTGAGAACCTGCAATTGTGCAATTACTTTGTACAATTGTGGTAAGGAATCAAATTTCCCTTGGTAAAACAGTTGCTTTAGCGAGTCAATTTTATCAATATTAAAAAGTTGTGGATCGATACCATGTCTATATGATTGACTAAGGTATTTTTCCAAAGTGTCGATATGCCGACGCTGCATTAAAGAAATAAGCCATACTGTATCATTAGCATTTTTCTCATTTAAAAAACGCTTTAGAACTTTTGAGTTGAATAATTTAAGCTGTTGTTGTTTTACCTCTTTTTTTACAGCTACATTAAATGCGGCAGTGTCAAACTCTTTGTACTTTTTATCCTTAAACAGTTCAGCCAGGTAAACGCCCGTTGCCGATGGTTTTTTCCCACAGCCTGATAAAATCAACAGTAAAACTAAAAAGGATGCCAGACCAAAATTGCGCAAAAAAACCAGGCTGGACTTATTTAGGAAAGAAGTTTTCAATAAGAATAGAAAGTTTAGTAGATAATCGGCCAATAAATGCAGGCACAAAAGTAAAGTTTTTACAATTGAAAACCCGTTAATTCTCTTAAACAGTATCATGTATTTATAACTTATAAACCCTGTGCCAAGTTTTCAAATTCACACTCAATTAGCCACTTTTTTATTTTATTTTAAAATTATTCTTGGAATTATGTAGAGTATCACTTTACTTTGTGCATCCACTTCCAAAAGTGTTAATGATAACTAAACAACATATCGCCCTGCATCATCATACCCATCTTCATCATGGGCATCACCACCATTGTGCCTAATCGCAGCGAGTTTTAGTATCAATCCAAAAATAATAAATCACACATTTTAACATAAAACTGCGGTTGGCTTAATACAAACAAGCAATAGGCTTATTGTATACTCCAACCACTAGACACTTTATATGAAAACTATAAAAATTGCTATCCAGAAGTCGGGCCGATTAAACGAAAAATCGGTTGATCTGCTCAAAAAAAGCGGTTTGAGCTTTGAAAACTATAAGAGCTCATTGATCTCTCCTGTTAACAATTTCCCTTTGGAAATATTGTTTTTGAGGGATGACGATATTCCGGAATATGTACAAGATGGCATAGCCGACCTGGGAATTGTTGGAGAAAATGTAATAGCCGAAAAAGAAGTTGATGTTACTTATCTACAGAAATTAGGTTTCGGTAAATGCAGTCTCAAATTAGCAATAGCCAACCACAGTGATATAAATGTGCTCGCCGACCTGAACGGCAAATCAATAGCCACCTCCTACCCTGTTATTCTCAATAATTTTTTACAAGAAAATAATATCAATGCCGAGATCCGCGAGATCAGTGGTTCAGTTGAGATATCAACTAACCTGGGCTTGAGCGATGCTATTTTCGATATTGTTTCTACAGGCGGTACATTAAAGAGCAACGGATTAAAGCCTTTTGCTGAGGTGATGCGTTCTGAAGCGGTATTGATCGGGAAGAACGGAATAGCCAAAAACCCTGTGGTTTTTGAATTATTACAGCGTATCCAAAGCGTTTTACGGGCCGAGCAAACAAAATATGTGGTGATGAATGCTTCAAAAGAAAACCTGCCAGCTATTTTAGAATTACTGCCGGGTATTAAAAGCCCAACAATAGTTCCTTTAGCTACTGCCGATTGGGTGGCTGTTCACACGGTAATTCCGGAAAAGGATTTTTGGGATAAGATCAATCGTTTGAAAACTGCAGGCGCCGAGGGGATTGTGGTTTTACCAATAGAGAAGATTATTTTATAAACAATGAACGAATGACTGCATGATCGAATGGGAGAATAAACTTTCATTTCTATCATTCCATCTTTCTAACATTCCATCCTTCTATCATTTCTTGTAATGCTAAAAACATATAATTACAACGAATTAAGTGACCCACAGCTTAAACAGCTTATCACCCGAAACGCTGATTCATCCAACGAAATCGGTTCGGTGGTTGAAGAGATCATCAGCAATGTAAAAGCAAATGGTGATAAAGCTTTATTTAACTACGCTGAAAAGTTCGACAAGATCAGCCTTTCTTCTTTATTTATTGGATTTGAAGAAATTCAGGAATTAGCTGCCCAGGTTGAAGAACACGAACAAAAAGCACTTGAAAAAGCCTTTTACAATATTCATAAGTTCCACATGGAACAGCTAAAAGATGAAGCGAAAGTAGAAACCACCATCGGAGTTACTTGCTGGAGAGAATTACGACCTATTGAGCGGGTGGGTTTATACGTACCCGGAGGTTCGGCAGTGCTGCCAAGCACATTCTTAATGCTTGGGATTCCTGCAAAAATCGCAGGCTGCAAAGAAATTGTGGTGTGCTCACCTCCGCAGAAAAACGGCTCTATTAATAGTTATATTGCTTATTGTGCGCTGCTTTTAGGCATTAAAAAAGTTTACCTGATTGGAGGCGCGCAAGCAGTGGCGGCTATGGCTTATGGTACCGAAAGCATTCCTAAGGTTGATAAGATCTTTGGTCCCGGAAATCAGTATGTAACCAAGGCAAAAACAATTATCCAAAGTACAACCAATACGGCTATTGATATGCCGGCTGGACCTTCGGAAGTTCTGGTAATTGCTGACAATACAGCAAATACCGCATTTGTAGCAGCCGATTTACTGGCCCAGGCAGAACACGGTGCAGATAGCCAGGCCGTTTTGGTAAGTAATTCGCAGCAATTGATCGATGAAGTGAACCAACAGTTACAACTTCAGCTGAATGAATTACCTCGTAAAGAAATCGCGGCTAAAGCAATTGAAAACTCTTATGCAATTATAACCTCGGACCTGCAGCAAGCCATGCAATTTAGCAACATGTATGCGCCTGAACACCTGATCATTGAAACGGATAATTATGAATCACTGATTCCTGAAATTATAAATGCAGGCTCTGTTTTCCTCGGACATTTAACTCCTGAGTCGGCCGGCGATTATGCTTCTGGCACCAACCACACCTTGCCTACTTCAGGATATGCTCGCAGCTATTCAGGTGTATCGGTAGATAGTTTTGTAAAAAAGATCACTTTTCAACATATTTCTAAAGCCGGGATTAAAAACCTGGGTCCTACTGTTGAAATACTGGCCGAACTGGAAGGTTTGAAAGCGCACGCGAATGCCGTGACAGTTAGAATGAGAGAATTATAGAATTATAGAATGAGTGAATTAATGACTGGTTATTTTATCATTCACTCATTAAATCCTTCAATAATAATTTAACACATGACCACAATAGATATTAACTCGCTTTTACGAGAAAACATAAAAAAACTGGTTCCTTATTCTTCTGCTCGCGATGAGTTTAGCGGTGAGGCCAGTGTTTATTTGGATGCCAACGAAAACAGTTTTGGCTCACCTTTGCCTACTGCTTACAATCGTTATCCCGATCCGCTTCAATGGAAATTGAAAGAAAAGATCAGTACCATCAAGGGGGTTCCTCCTCAGAATATTTTTGTAGGCAATGGCTCAGATGAAGCGATCGACCTTTTATTCAGAGCTTTTTGTAATCCGGGAGTTGATAATGTGATCATCGTTCCACCAACCTATGGCATGTATGAGGTATCAGCCAACATTAATGATATCAACCTGAAAAAAGTCAACCTTCTCGACAACTTTCAGTTAGATCTGGAAGGAATTGCTGAGGCAATAGATAAGAACACTAAGATGATCTTCATTTGTTCTCCAAATAACCCAACCGGAAATTCAATTGATCGCCAGGATATAGAAACGGTGTTAAGCCATTTCGAAGGTATTGTGGTAATTGATGAAGCTTACATCAACTTTTCACGTCAGAAAAGCTTTATTCAGGAACTAACGGAGTACTCAAACCTTGTTGTATTGCAAACCCTTTCGAAAGCATGGGGTTTGGCGGCTTTACGCGTGGGAATGGCTTTCGCCTGTCAGGATATTATTGATATTTACAATAAGGTGAAACCGCCTTATAATATGAGCCAGGCTACACAAGAATTGGCTTTAGAAGCGCTAAATAACATTGAGCAGGTAAACGTTTGGATTAAGGAGACGGTTACTGAACGCAATAAATTATCAAAAGAGCTGGAAGAAATATCAATTGTCGAAAAGGTGTATCCTTCTGATGCCAACTTCGTTTTGGCTAAGATAAAATACGCTGATTATTTATACGACTTTTTGGTTGATCGAGGAATCATTGTCCGTAACCGATCGAAAGTGGTTTTATGCGACAGTTGCTTACGTATTACCGTTGGTACTCCGGCAGAAAACGAGGCTCTCATTAAAGCTATTAAAGAATTTGTTATTTAACCTAAGCCATAAACTGCACCTAAGCATAATATGAAAAAAGTATTATTTATTGATAGAGATGGAACCTTGGTTGTTGAGCCTGCAGATGAGCAGGTAGATAGTTTTGAGAAACTGGAGTTTTATCCAAAAGCATTTGAATACATGGGTAAAATTGCCCGTGAGCTCGATTTCGAACTGGTAATTGTTACTAATCAGGATGGTCTTGGAACAGCATCATTACCTGAAGAAACCTTTTGGCCAATTCAAAACTTTATCATTAAAGCATTTGAAAACGAAGGTGTAAAATTCAGTGGTGTTTACATCGATAGAACATTTGCTAAAGACAATGCGCCAACTCGTAAGCCAAATACCGGCTTATTAACTGAATTCTTTGACACTACCAAGTATGATCTGGCAAATTCATTTGTTTTGGGTGACCGGATCACGGATGTTCTGTTAGCAAAAAACCTGGGTGCAAAAGCCATCTGGTTAAATGAAAACAGAGGGTTAGGTAATGGTGAGATCAAGGATAAAGCCGAAGAGCTTAAAAACTTCATTGCGCTTGAGTCAACTGATTGGGCAAAAATTTATGAGTTTTTGAAACTTGGCGAACGTACAGTGAAACATGAACGTAAAACCAAGGAAACGGATATTACCATCGAATTAAATTTAGATGGAACAGGCAAAGCCGAAATTTCAACGGGCATCCATTTCTTCGATCACATGTTGGAGCAAATTGCCCGTCACGGATCCATCGATTTAAAAATTAAAACCATTGGCGATTTACATATTGATGAACACCATACCATTGAAGATACCGGAATTGCGTTGGGAGAAGCCTTTGCAAAGGTTTTAACCGATAAGCGCGGTATGGAGCGTTATGGCTTTTGCTTACCGATGGATGATTGCCTGGCGCAAGCAGCCATTGATTTTGGCGGCAGAAACTGGATTGTTTGGGACGCTGATTTTAAACGCGAAAAGGTTGGCGAAATGCCTACCGAAATGTTCTTCCATTTCTTCAAGTCATTCTCTGATGCATCAAGAAGCAATTTGAACATTAAAGCAGAGGGCCAAAATGAGCACCACAAAATAGAAGCTATATTTAAGGCCTTTGCAAAAGCAATAAAAATGGCGGTTAAAAGAGATGCAAATAATCTCTCGTTACCAAGTACTAAAGGAGTATTGTAACCCCTACCCCCTAAAGGGAACTTTTGACTATTTCAGATATTTTAAATTCAGAAAAAGTGATTGAAGAAATAAAAGAACAGCAAGCATCAACCAATTCCCCCTTTAGGGATCTGGGGGGCATCGGTATTGTTAACTACGGAGCAGGAAATATCTTTTCGCTTTGCAGTGCACTTGATCGCCTGAGTATCAGCTATAAAATTATCAACACTGTATCAGATTTTGATACTTGCGAGCGTTATATCATACCGGGTGTGGGACACGCTAGTCCGGCCATGAAACAACTGAATGCCACCGGTTTAATTCCTTTGCTAAAGCAGACTTCAAAGCCTGTTTTAGGAATATGTTTGGGAATGCAATTACTTTCAACATTTTCTGAAGAGGGTGAAACGCCATTGTTAGATATCATCCCAATTAAAACATTGAAGTTCACCGATAAGAGCCTTAAAATACCCCACATGGGCTGGAACAGTGTAAATGCGGTAAATGTGGCCACACTTTTTAAAGACATTGAACAAGGCAGCTATTTCTATTTTGTACATTCATTTTATCTCGAAAACAGTAGTGAATATAGCTTAGCCACAAGCGATTACGGATTAACATTCGCTTCATCAATACAAAAAAATAATTATTTTGGAGTTCAGTTTCACCCCGAAAAATCGGGTAAAGCCGGTGAGCAGCTATTACTGAATTTTGCAAAATTGTAAGTGTAGTAAATGAGTAAATTTCAAAAACTAATTAATAAGATACTTTCAGGGAATTCAGATAACAACATTGATTTTGATGATCTTGTAAAGCTTTTATTAAAATTGAACTTTATTCAAAGAAACTCTGGAGGAAGTCATTATATATTTTACAAAGAAGATATTTCAGAAATAATCAACTTACAGCCTAAAGATGGCAAGGCAAAACCTTATCAGGTTAAACAAGTAAGAGAATTGATTACAAAATATAAACTCTTAAAAGATGAAAACTAAATATGAAATAATTATCTACTGGAGCGAAACCGATAATTCATTTATTGCAGAAGTTCCGGAATTGCCTGGATGTATGGCTGATGGAGAAAGTCATCAAATGGCATTAGAAAATGTTCATATAGTAATTGATCAATGGATTGAAACAGCCAAAGAGCTTGGAAGACCTATTCCTGAGCCTAAGGGTAAATTAATATTTGCTTAAAACTAAAAAACTTAAACATGTACGTTATACCTGCAATCGACATCCTGGACAAAAAAGTTGTACGCCTTCGTGAAGGGAAATACGACGATAAAACTGTTTATGATGTTAGCCTGGAAGAAATGCTTGAAAAATACATTTCGGCAGGAACTCAGTTTGTTCATATTATTGACCTTAATGGCGCTAAAGGCGACTTCAGTAATCAGCAATATGTTTTAAATGCTATCAAAAAATATGATATAAAAGTCCAATATGGCGGTGGGGTGCGAAGCATAGATAAGGTGAAAGAATTATTAACCATTGGATTTCACCGTGTAATTGTAGGCACCCAGGCTATTACCGATCCTAGTTTTTTGGAGAACCTAAGCAAAGAAGTATGCGGACAATATCAGTGCTCTGATCAGGTGGTTGTTGCTATTGATGTTTTAGATGAGGTGATCAAGTATTCAGGTTGGATGGAGTCTTCGCCTATTAAGCTAATGGATTATATTGACCGCTGTACCAACCTCGGCTTTTTCCGCTTCTTATGTACCGACATTGCCAAAGACGGTAAACTTACCGGCAGCGGTGTTGAACTATATAAAAAACTGTTAGATCATAAGCCATTCATCAAATTAATAGCTTCAGGCGGTGTTAGTTCTATCCATGATTTGGAAGAACTGAAAGAAATTAAATGTGAGGCAGCTGTTGTTGGCAAAGCTATTTATGAAGGTAAGGTTAGTATCGAAGAAATAAAACACTGGAATTTACAGTCGTTAGTTGCGTTGTAAGGCCCCTAAATCCCCTAAAGGGGACTTTGCTATTCTAAGTGTATGAAAAACGAAATGTTTATGGGGGCTAAGGGGATAAATTTCATTAATGCTAAAAAGCATAGAACGAGTCCTACTGAAGCAGAATCTGTTCTCTGGAATTACCTAGCAAAGAATCAATTAGGAGTTAAGTTTCGACGCCAACATCCTATTGCCAATTTCATTGCAGATTTTTATTGTCATGCGGCTCGATTAATTATTGAAGTAGATGGTTCTATTCATAATAATTCCGAACAAATCTTATATGATCAAGAAAGAGATAGGGAGCTTTTATTTAATGGAATTAGAACAATACGATTTACAAATAATCAGGTGATTAAACAAACTGAAAAAGTGATTGAAAAAATTAAAGAACATATAGCAATTGCCAATTCCCCCTTTAGGGGGCAAGGGGGCCTCGCCAAACGTATAATCCCTTGCCTCGACGTAAAAGACGGAAGAACTGTTAAGGGGATAAATTTCGTAGAACTTCGTGATGCCGGAGATCCTGTAGAATTGGCCATACAATACTCTGAACAAGGAGCTGATGAATTGGTTTTTCTGGATATTACAGCCACCCATGAGAAACGAAAAACCTTAGCCGAGTTGGTAAAAAACATTGCCCGTAACATTAACATTCCTTTTACCATTGGCGGAGGTATCAACGAGTTGGCTGATGCTGATCTCTTGTTAAATGCAGGCGCTGATAAAGTATCTGTTAATTCAGCAGCTGTTCGTAACCCTCAATTAATTAACGAATTTGCTGATAGTTTTGGGAGCCAGTTTATTGTAGTTGCAGTTGACACCAAAAGGCTAAACAATGGGCATATCGTTCATTTAAACGGAGGTCGTTTGCCTACCGAATTGCAAACACAGAATTGGATCAAAGAAGTACAAGATCGGGGTGCCGGCGAGATCCTTTTAACCAGTATGGACCACGATGGTACTAAGAACGGTTTCGATTGTGAGCTACTAGGCGAAATCAATCAATGGCTGACCATTCCATTAATTGCCTCAGGTGGTGCCGGAAATATGGAGCATTTTGCTGAGGTATTCAACAAAACAAATGTTGATGCTGCTTTGGCTGCTTCCGTATTTCATTATGGCGAAATACTAATCCCCGACCTAAAAGCGGAGTTAAAGAAACAAGGTATTGTAGTGAGATAAAATAATTATATAAAATTTCGCTTTAGCAGTTAACAAAAAACATGATCGATTTTTCAAAAGATATAAACGGATTAGTTCCTGCCGTTATTCAGGACAGCCAAACACTTGAGGTTTTAATGTTAGGTTATATGAATACCGAAGCATATGAAAAAACCAAAGACGAAAATAGGGTTACTTTTTTTTCTCGCTCAAAAAATCGCTTGTGGACCAAAGGTGAAGAGAGTGGCAATTTTTTAAATGTGGTAAGTATTCATGAAGATTGCGATAATGACACCATTTTAATCAAAGCCAATCCGATGGGCCCAACTTGCCATACCGGATCAAGAAGCTGTTTCTTTACCGAATACAATCAAAACTTCATCTTTGAACTGGAAAACATAGTAAAAGATCGTTTCGAAAACCCTCAGGAGGGCTCATATATTAACAAACTACGCCAAAAAGGCTTAAATAAAATTGCCCAAAAAGTTGGTGAAGAAGGTGTTGAAACGGTTATTGCCGCACTGAATGAAACACGTGAAGATTTAATTAACGAAGCTTCTGATCTTGTTTTCCATTTAATAGTTTTGCTTCGCGAAAAAGGGCTTTCATTAACTGAAATTGCTCAAAATCTAGAAAAAAGACATAAATAGTTGATAGCCCATAGTCTATAGTCCATAGAAATTCCCGAGGGCTATAGATTATAAACTCTTTTCCACCAATAAATATGCCCGAAGTTAAACTAAAAGCCCTTTTACCAGGCCATCGAAACCCTATTTTTACAATTGAGAACTCCCAGAAAGAACATATTTTCTTTACAGGTGGAAATGACCTTGGCGTAGTTGAATGGAGTTTAAAAAAGATGGGATTTGTTAAGGTACTTATGCCTGTTCAAAGTTCAATCTATGCCCTTCATGCTCCAACATTTGGCGCTAATATTTTAGCAGTCGGCGAGCGAAGAGGCAACGTTTCTGTTTTTGATTTTGAAGAGCAGAAAGTAAAGGCTGTATTAGCTTTTCATACCAAACCTGTATTCGATATAAAATCTTCAAAACGTTTAAATCAGCTATACACAGCTTCTGAAGATGGACAGCTTGGTATTTGGTCGTTAGACAATTTCGAAAAGATCTATTCAATAAAGATCTCCGATCAAACGATACGAGCTATTGCCATTAGCCCTGATGAAAAACACATGGCATTGGCCGGAAAAGACAATATTATTCGAATTTTTGACATGGATGATTTTTCATTATTAAAAGAAATCCATGGCCATACCATGCCCGTATTTACCTTGCAGTATGCACCGGATGGAAATTATTTGATTTCGGGATCACGAGATGCTCAGTTGAAAATTTGGAATGTGGGCTCTGAATATGATCTGAAGTTTAACATTGCTGCCCATATGTACGCTGTCAACCATATTGCTTTCCATCCAACACAGCCTTATTTTGCTACTGCCAGCATGGATAAAAGCATAAAAATATGGGGTAACAACGACTTTAAGCTTTACCATAAAATAGATATTTCTAAAGAGGCAAGCCACAGCAAATCAGTAAATAAGCTTATCTGGAACACTTATAACAATGAGCTGATTTCGGTTAGTGATGATAAACTGGTAATGGTTTGGCAAGTAAGTTTTTAAAATTATTTTTTTAGTTATTGGTAAAAAACACTCTTTTTACCTACTAATCGTAAATAGTTAAACTAACTTGCATTCATGATAAAAAAATCATTCCCCTTCCTTTTGGTTTTATTTACCATTATGAATTTCACATGGGCACAAACCAAACATTTCGATGTAAACAATTTATCATTGAAATTAACGCTCATTGAAAATGATCAACCCCGAAGATCATCAAAATTCGAACTTAGCTTTACCAATAAAGGACAAGAAAGCTTCCCTGCAAATGGATGGACGCTTTATTTTAATGGAAACATTTCAAAGATGGAGGCACCGGAATTAACGGCTTCATTAGTTAATGGCGATTTTCACAAGATCATTCCAACAGATAAATTTAAAACCATAGAAGCCGGTGCCACACAAAAGATCATACTTAGTACCAACCGCGAAATGGATAATTTCAGCGAGGCTCTATCCGGTTTTTACCTGGTTTGGGATAATGCTCCTAAACAAGGCTTCAACATTAAAGATTTCGAGTTTATTTCAACTGTAGATAATAGTGTGAAAGAACTTGCTATTTCAAATGTCGCTTTTAAGGATAATCAACTAATAAAAGATATAGCAGCCGAGAAGCTCAATAAAATATTTCCAACTCCCCTAAGTTATAATGAGACAAAGGGTTCGTTTACCATTAATGGCAGCACCACTATTTTCAGTTCAAAGGTATTCGAAAACGAAGCCATTCTATTTAGTAATGATCTAAATTCAATTTTAGGTAAGAAGTTAAAAATTGATACCGAAGGTAAGGGTAAAGGAATTATCCTTGATTCTGATCCGGGTTTAGCCAAGGAAGCTTATAAACTGTTGGTTACTAACGAAACAATTAAAGTTACAGCCTCTTCCCCTGCTGGTATTTTCTATGGATTACAATCACTTAAATCATTAATCGACCCTGACTATTGGAGCCATCCATCAACAGAAATAATTATTAAGGGAGTGGACGTAAGTGATGAACCTCGTTTTGGTTTCAGAGGCTTTATGATGGATGTAGCGCGTAATTTCCAGCAAAAGCAGGAAGTGCTGAAATTGATTGACGCAATGGCGCTTTATAAGTTTAACACCCTTCATTTCCATTTTAGTGATGATGAAGGCTGGCGCATTGAAATACCAGCATTGCCCGAGTTAACAGAAGTAGGATCAAAACGTGGTCATACACTCGATGATAAAAAGAACATTGTACCGTCTTATGGTTCAGGTGCTGATGTTAACAACACCAGCGGAAGCGGCTATTATACCAAAGCTGATTTCATTGAAATTTTGAAATATGCAGACGCACATCATATTGCTGTAATTCCTGAGATTGAAACGCCGGGCCATGCTCGCGCAGCTATTAAATCAATGGATGCCCGATATGAGCGTTTGATGAAAGAAGGTAAAAAAGCCGAAGCTGAAGAATTCTTATTACGAGATTTAAATGATGAATCGGTTTATCGCTCAGTACAACACTGGAACGATAATGTGATGAATGTAGCCTTGCCATCAACCTATAAGTTCCTTCAAACGGTTGTTGATGAACTTGCTAAAATGTACAACGAAGCCGGTGTCCCCTTAAAATCGGTTCATTTTGGTGGTGATGAGGTTCCCCGTGGTGTTTGGACTAAATCTCCCGCTGTTCAGCGCTTGATGGAGAAAAATGAAAACATTAAAAGCACCGATGATCTTTGGTATTATTACTTTGAAAAAGTAAACGACTTGCTCAAATCGCGTCAACTTTATCTTTCTGGTTGGGAAGAAATAGGTATGCGAAAAATCAGAAATGAAGGCGGGGTCCGATACATTGCCAACACCGAATTTGCCAATGAGAATTTCCACACTGACGTTTGGAACAATGTAGCCGGAACCGGAAATGAGGATTTGGCCTATCGTTTAGCAAATGCTGGTTATAAAGTGGTATTAACCTGTGTTACTAATTTCTATCTTGATTTAGCGTACAACAAGAGTTTCAAGGAAATTGGTCAAAACTGGGGCGGTTATCTTGACATCAACAAACCATTCGATTTTATTCCTTTTGATTACATGAAAAATATGAAGGAAGATGATCGTGGAGAACCTTTAAACAAAGAGATTATCAAGGGAAAGACTCCTTTAACAGAAATTGGAAAACAAAACATTGTGGGCATTCAAGCTCCCCTTTGGAGTGAAATGATCAAATCACCTCAACGTTTTGAATACTTGCTGTTTCCTAAACTGTTAGCGGTAGCCGAAAGAGCCTGGGCAAAAGATCCGGATTGGGCAAACGAGCCTTCGCCTGAAAAAGCTTCGGAGCTTTATCAGCAAGCCTGGTCGGAATTTGTAAATATAATTGGCAAAAGAGAATTACCACGTTTAAATAAATATGCTGGAGGGTTTGAATATCGAATTCCAACTGCAGGAACATCGGTTATAAATGGAAAGATTGAAGCCAACGTTCAAATTCCGGGACTGATCATCCGTTATACCATTGATGGAACTGAGCCTACACAACAAAGTAAAATCTACACGGAACCTGTTCCTTATAAGAAAACTGTGATCTTTAAAGTATTTAATAGCGAAGGCCGCTCTGGAAACTCTATAAAAATAAGCCGACCATAATAGAAAGCTTACAAAGTTCTCAAAGTCGCCGATAGCAAATCTCCCACGCTTTATCTATCGGCGACTTTGCATTTGTCTTCTATTGCTTTGCATGCTCAAAAATATTAACTTATGGCATGTGCCGAATGCTTGCCAAAGTTAGTCTAACTCCAACGTCTATTTTAGATGAGATGTTGTTATGCCCCTACTCGATGCATTACCTTTCGAAAAACGGCAAAATGGCTGAAGATCCGGATACGCATGGCGAACATAATGATGGCTGCGGAATCGCATTTGTGAAAAATGGCCAGATTGAGATTCATAAGCGTGATAAGCAACACACATGGGATAACTCCTATAAACTGATCGTTGAAAATGTTCAATCACAGTTATTCATTGTTCACAACCGGAAAGCTTCCAAAGACCTTCTAATTGATGAAAAGCGTTCCCATCCCTTTTTTTACCATTCATTTGCATTTTGTCATAATGGAAGCATCCACTCCTTAATGGATGATGCAATTGATAATGGAGTTACCGACACTGAGCTTTTTTTAAAGGAACTTGTTGACAAGGCAGAAAATACTTCATCACAGGGCATATTTAATTCCTTAAACATCCTTGCCAATAAATATGAATTCAGTTCGCTAACCAGCTTATTAATGAATAACCATGAGTTATTTGCCTGGCGCATTTATAACGACAAGAATAAAGAGCGCGCAAAACGCTTTGAAGAGTACTATACACTATGGATGAAAAAAAACGAAGGCTCAGTGGTTATTGCCTCTGAGCCTTTAGATAATGAGCATTGGGAAAAATTACCCAATTATATATTTCTGCATTTAAAGCCTTCTACCGACCGCATTGATCAATTCAGAAAACACATCACCATAAACAAATAATTTCGTTCGATTACAATAAACGCTTAATAATTCTCAGTTTATGGGAGTATTGTTGTGTTTCGTTATTGAATATTCCCTGATGATCTAGTGAATCTATCCGAACTTTGCCTGAGGCATGAATGATCTCATGATTGTTTAACAAAATACCAACATGGGTAATTCGTCCTTCCGCATTGTCAAAAAAGGCAAGGTCACCCAGTTTGCCCTCAGCTATAAAACTCACCAACTCGCCTTGCTCAGCCTGTTGATAAGCATCTCGGTTCAATTTTATTCCTAAAATTTTAAAGCAAACCTGTGTAAAGCCTGAGCAGTCGATACCTAAAATTGATCTACCACCCCATAAATAAGGCGCGTTCAAAAACATTCTGAACAAGCTTTCCATATTCTTGCGGGGATAACTATCGGTAACATAGGCTTTACCTTTGAAGTAGTATTTTTCGCCACCTAAAAACACCGTGTCTCCTCTGAATAAAGGTAAAGTAGAACCCGGAGAAAGGTAATGCGAATGGCCCAAGGCATTGGTAAGAAAATTAAAAGGGGAAGTACAGACATAAGAAAAGGTGTTCTCCATCTCATTTAGTTCTTCCTTCTCTAAACCCGAAAATTGCTTGGAGCTAATCCATCCTTCGTAATCATCATATGAAAGATGTATACGGGTCCAGTTATCTTTCTGTTCCAAAACTTCAAATGTTTCTCCAAACAGCAATTGGGAAACTATTTCACTTTTGTCGCTAGGTTCTGCCCTAAGTGGGATCACGCTTAAATTACAAATACCGTAAGGCGTGTTCAGGTCAGGACGCGACTGTAAAAGATCACCTTGATAGTTTGTTGTCATTTTAATTGACTTTAGATTAACAAAAATAAGAAAAGGGAAACTGTTACCAATCTCCCTTTTAATTTTTTATCAAAGCGAATAATTAAGTTGAAATTATTCAGCGTGAAGCCATTCTTTTTTAGCTAAAAGTTCTTCCTGTGATTCGCGAACATCTTCATCATCAACGCAACAATCTACTGGACAAACAGCTGCGCATTGAGGTTCATCATGGAATCCAACGCACTCAGTACATTTATCAGGAACGATATAGTAAACTTCATCAGAAATAGGAGCTTGTAATGCGTCGGCATCAAGCGAAGTTCCATCACCGAAATCTATTAAACCTTTTAATTCTGTACCTTCAGAAAATTTCCAAGAGGCACCTGCATCATAAATGGCATTATTTGGGCATTCCGGCTCACAAGCCCCGCAGTTAATGCATTCTTCAGTGATCTTAATTGCCATATAGTTAAAACTTAGATGGGTTTTCTTAATTTTGCTGCAAATATAACATTTCAAGCGCGATTTCGTTTCGAAAAATATCAATAAATATGCCGCAACTTTCAATTAATGATACTATAAAGGCTTTTGCCGCATTAGGTGAATACCTGACTAATCCAAGTGATGACCTTAATGATTTGATAAATAGTGCAGTTTATCACAATAGCTGGTTTACCGAAGAATACACATGGGAGGCGGTTTTATCAATTGGTAAATCTTTATCTGAAAGCAATTTAACAGCCTGGCTTAATAATTACAAAGAGCCTTTTGAACAAAAAAGAACTTCGAAAACGGTTGGTTTAATTCTGGCAGGAAACATCCCTATGGTTGGTTTTCATGATGTGATATGTGTACTGATTGCAGGCCATAAAGCCCAAATTAAGCTTTCATCAAACGACAAAAAGCTTATTCCTCATATCTTAACAAAGTTAGTGGAGATAGAACCTGCTTATGCCCAAAATTTTGAGTTTGTGGAAAGACTGAATGGTTTTGATGCTGTAATTGCTACCGGAAGTAATAACAGTTCCCGCTATTTCGAATACTACTTTGGTAAGGTTCCTAATATCATTCGCAAAAACCGTAATTCGGTAGCTGTGTTCAACGGAACCGAAACTCCTGAAGATTTTAATCAATTGGGCAAAGACATTTTCTCGTACTTTGGTTTAGGCTGCAGAAATGTTTCAAAACTTTATGTACCTGCGAATTACAAATTCGATGCTTTTTTTGAAGGCATTGAGGCCTATAAACCGATTATCAATTTTCATAAATACGCCAACAACTTTGATTATAACTTAACCTTATTGATGATGAATCGCGTTCCGCATTTTGAGAACCATTTTATCATGCTAAGTAATAACACGGCCTACACCTCTCCTATTTCTGCCTTATATTATGAAGAGTATGCCGACGAAAAATCATTGGAAGAGCGATTAAAAGCTGATGCCGACCAAATTCAGTGCATTGTAAGTAAAAACGGACACTTTAAGGAAAGTTTAGCTTTCGGACAGGCGCAACAACCAGATCTTTGGGATTATGCTGATGGAGTTGATACGATGGAGTTTTTGTTAAGTATATAACTTTGAGTGGATGGTTTTATAGAACTATTGATAAATTGAAATTGCAATACAACAATTTAACAATATATCAATTCATTCTAATTTGAAATCTTATTTTTGAAGCAAACCTTTAAATAAGCAATAAATTGTACATTTTAAAAGTTAAAGGCGTAGCCAAAATTCCTGACTATATTCAATTGCGTGATGATAAGTTTACTCTTTTAGCTTATTTTCGTGTTGACAGACCTGAAAAATCACTGGAAAAAATTGGTTTAGGTGATAAGCAGGAATATATCTTAAACCTTGTTAAAGACTTACCTTTCGGAAAAATAGTAAAACTCGAAATCTGATGATCCAGAACGTAATAAAACTTGAGAACGTAGACATTTACCAGCAGAAGCATCTGGTTTTATCAAATGTTTCATTGAATATTGATAAAGGTGAATTTGTGTATTTAATTGGTTCTACCGGCAGCGGTAAAAGTAGTTTATTAAAGATCTTGTATGCCGATTTAAATATGCAGCAAGGTCAGGGAATGGTTGCCGGCTTCAACTTAAAAACCATAAAAGACAGTGAAGTTCCTTTTTTACGTCGTAAGTTGGGCATTGTTTTTCAAGACTTTCAACTATTGACCGACCGTACAGTTGAACAAAATTTTCAGTTTGTATTAAAGGCAACCGGCTGGAACAATGACAAATCTATGCAAGATCGCATTTTGGAATCGTTGGATAATGTGGGTATGCGTTCCAAATTAAAAAAATTCCCTCATGAGCTTTCAGGAGGTGAACAACAACGTATTGTTATTGCCCGTGCATTGTTAAACCATCCGGAAGTAATTCTAGCCGATGAGCCTACAGGTAACCTTGATCCGGATATTTCAGCGGAAATATTATTACTGTTAAAGAAAATCACTGAAGCAGGAACAGCAGTGTTAATGGCCACTCATGATCATTATACCATAGCCAAGTTTCCACAACGAATCATTAAATGTGAAAATGGTAAGGTTGTGGACAATGCTGTACTTTCGCTTTAGGTATTAGTTGTTAGCGATTGGCTTTTAGATGTTAACTTTTGCGATTAGCTGTCAGTAAAATACTCATAGCTAACAGCTATTTGCTAAGAACTGAATACAAGTAACTGCCAAGCTGTCGGTAATCTTGTATTGGCAATGTTTTTGACAAATCGGTCTTAATTAAAAACACTTATCAATCAACTTGAACTATGTTGAAAAATAAGAAGAAAAATATGGAGAATAAAGATAATCAGGTGCACGAAGAATTTATAGACAATACTGCTAATGCAGCAGAAGTACAGGAAAGCATGGCAGTAGCCGAAGAAATTGCTTCTCCGGAAAAGGTATTAAAAGATGAGTTAGATCTGGCGAATGAGAAATACCTGCGTTTATATGCGGAGTTCGACAATTTCCGTCGTCGTACATCCAAAGAACGTGTAGAGCTGATTCAAACTGCAGGTAAAGACGTAATTAAGTCGATGTTACCTGTATTAGACGATTTCGATCGTGCCTTAAAATCATTTGAAGGCCGTGAAGATGATCCAGCATTAGAAGGCATCAAGCTTATAGCCAATAAATTTAGAAATACACTGGTGCAACAAGGTTTAAAAGAAATGGAGGCTATAGGCCAACCTTTCGACGCCGAAGTGCATGAAGCAATCACCAATATTCCTTCTCCTACTGAAGATATGAAAGGTAAAGTTATTGATGTGGTTGAAAAAGGATATTTCCTTCAAGATAAAGTTATTCGTTACGCAAAAGTAGTGGTAGGAGCATAACGCATGTCAACCAAGAGAGATTATTACGACATATTAGGTGTATCAAAATCGGCGAATGCTGATGAGATAAAAAAGGCTTATCGCAAGATGGCTATAAAATATCACCCGGATAAAAACCCGGGCGATAAAGAAGCCGAAGATAAGTTTAAAGAGGCTGCAGAAGCTTATGAAATATTAAGCAATGCGGAAAAACGTCAGCGTTACGACCAATTTGGTCACCGCGCAAGTGCTGCGGGCGGTCAAGGTGGTTATGGCGGTGGACACATGAACATGGATGATATTTTCAGTCAGTTTGGAGATATTTTCGGTGGTGCACATCCTTTTGAAAGTTTCTTTGGTGGCGGTGGTGGTTCGCGTAGCGGTGGCCGCAGAGTTCCAAGAGGCTCAAACCTGCGAATTAAAGTTAAGTTAACGCTTGAGGAAATTGCTAATGGCGTTGAAAAGAATATAAAAGTTCAGAAACAAGTAAGCTGTAACACCTGTAGCGGAAGTGGTGCCAAAGGTGGTTCATCTTTTAAAAGTTGTTCTACTTGTGGCGGTAGTGGTAGTGTACGTCGCGTAACCAACACCATTTTAGGACAAATGGCTACCACCAGCACCTGTCCAACTTGTCATGGTGAAGGTCAGATCATTACCGACCGTTGTACTTCTTGTCATGGTGAAGGTGTTGTAAGAGGCGAAGAGACTTTAAAGATCAACATTCCAGCCGGAGTAAGCGATGGTATGCAACTATCACTAAGCGGTAAAGGAAATGCAGCTCCAAGGGGTGGAATGCCAGGTGATTTGATCATTTTGATTGAAGAAATTGAACACGAAACCCTTAAGCGCGACGGCAATAACATTGTTTACGATTTGTATCTGAGTTTTATTGATGCCGCTTTAGGCACTTCAGCTGAGATCCCTACAATTGATGGAAAAGCCCGTATTAAAATTGATCCGGGAACACAAGCCGGTAAAATTTTACGATTAAAAGGTAAGGGAATTAAAGAAGTAAACAGCTATACACGTGGTGATCAATTGGTGCATGTTAACATTTGGACTCCTAAGGCATTATCATCAGAAGAAAGAGCCTTGTTGGAGAAACTAAAGGAATCACCAAACTTCAAGCCTAATCCAGGTAAAAATGAGAAAAGCTTTTTCGAGAAAATGAAAGAGTTCTTCGAATAAAATATTAACACAATTTGTTAAACCCTTTTGTTAACGCAAAAGGGTTTTCTTTTTTAATGCATTCGGGCAGCAAGCTTATTCCCAATCTTTACAAAATACTTTTCATAGTAATAAACCAGCCTGCCAAGTAAAACAGAACTTAACAAAACAATTAATAGAATTTGCCAGAATTCGAATTTTACCTTATGCTGAACTAAGTATTTATTCAGGTAGAAGTAAATAAAAGGATGAAGTAAATACACCGAAAAGCTAATGGAAGCAAGCCAATCGCTCCAATGATTTAACCATTCGGCTTTAAACTTCACCTTTAAGTAAAAATAAAACACGATTAAAAACACGCTTACAGAGAGTAGTACTCTGTTTAACCCGGTGACCAATGCAACGGTATGATCTTTTACCGTGTAAGAAATATATCCAGAGAATACAAATAATAACAATCCGATTAAAAGATACCCCCAATGTTTTTTAACCGCTGAAACCTTGGCCATTAGCACTCCCAACCAGAAAAAAAGAAAATGATTTAAAGGGTAACAATAAATTTTCCAGGCTGATGCTAGTTTTAGATAAGGTTTGATCCATATAGCTATAACGACTAAACAGCCAATTAATAAAAAAAGCATAAGAAAATTTCCTGCTTTGCTTCTATTTGACCAAAAGATCATAAATGGAAAGAACAGGTAAAAGAAAAATTCCACTCCTATTGACCAACCACCGGTAATTAGTGAAAGTTGGGGATCAACTATTCCGAACAGCAAGGTAAAATTAGCCAACAGCGAAATCAGCAAATCCAGGTTAAAAACTCTCGAATACACCCATATCGACAGTAGGCAAAGCAAAAAATACAGTGGAGCAATTCGGAAATAACGTTTTAAAAAAAAGATTTTCAGGTCAGCAACTTTTAATGAATTGAACTTTTCGAAATAAGTATAACCCATGCTAACGCCACTTAACATATAAAAGAGCTCGACCATATATAAACCTAATTTTTGTGTAAAATAGGTACCGCCGTCAACCAAACTCCGGTGCTGCCAAACAGAAACATGGTAAAAAACAATCAGCAGAGCAGATATACCTCTAACTGTGTCCAAGCTATAAATTCGTTGTTTTGCCATACGTAAACTTCCACAAATATGTTGATTTTCAAATAGATAAAGAAAATTTACTTTAATTAATTTTCTTTTATAAATAATTTATTTTTTGAATAATGTATTATATTTGGCTATTGACATCATTATATTTCGCTTCTCTGCAGTTTAAATATAGACCCATTTGATGCCAGTTTATGAGGAAAGTTTACATCCTAATTCTTACTTTTTTAATCCTCCGGGTTTCGTCTGTCCATGCACAATCTGAAACATACCAATCGTTGATCAAAATTGCTGATTCACTATACAGGATAAAAGAGTATAAGAAATCAACTTATGCCTTTTCCTGGGCCTTTAGAGTGAATAGTTATCGAAGCACATTAAAAGACAGGTATAATGCAGCCAAAGCCTGGTCGATGAACTTTACTCCAGATTCAGCTTTTTATCATTTACTAAAAATGGCCAAGCAAGGTAATTTCAGTGATTATGATAAGTTGGTGAATGATCCCGCTTTTACGCCTATTCATTTAGATGCCCGTTGGAATCATTTAGTTGGAATTGTTAAGGTAAATTCTGATAAAACAGAAGCGAACCTCGATCAGACTTTAAAAAAGCAGTTAGATACAATTCATGACAATTTAATTTACTGGCACCGAAAGTTGGATAGCTTAAAACATCATGATCCCAAAAACAAAATTGCTTTCGAAAAACTCAATAAAACAGTTACGGCAAAAGATTCACTTTACAAGGATATCATCACGGATATGTGGAAATCCATTGGCTGGGTTGGGCAAAATGTGGTTGGTAAAAAAGGTCGAGATGCCCAGTTCTATTTATTGAAATATGTAAGTCTGTACACACAAAAAAAATACCTTCCATTGTTTAAAAAGGCTGTAAAAGAAGATTTTGCTACTTTAGAGCAAATGGCGGTCATTGATGATATAATGGCGATAAGACAAGGAAAAAAACAGATTTACGGAACGCAAGTAGGATTAGATGCTAAAGGAAATTATTTCTTACAACCTGTAGAAGATCCATCAAAAGTAAATCAGCTCAGAGCTGAATTAGGAATGCAGCCTTTGAATGAATACCTGAAATCATACGGTTTAAGCATTTAAATCTTATTACTTTTATATAAAAAGGTTGCCAATAACATTGGCAACCTTTTTAATTTGTAACTAATAGTAAGTCAAAGTTTGATTACAAAACTTTAAATTATAACATTTTCAAGCCATATTTTCTTAAATTCATGCTTTAAAAGACTCTAAATGTTAAGCATACGCAACATCGTTAAACAATATGCAAATCATACTGCGTTAAGCGGAGTAAGCATAGAAATTGAAAAAGGCAGCGTATTTGGGTTATTAGGACCCAATGGCGCCGGAAAAACATCCCTTATCCGAATAATAAACCAAATAACAGCACCCGATAGCGGAGAGATCTATTTCAACGGCGAAAGACTTTCGCAGAAACACATTTCTAAAATAGGTTACTTGCCCGAAGAGCGCGGATTATACAAGAAAATGGAAATTGGCGAGCAAGTACTTTATTTGGCCCAATTAAAAGACCTGAGCCGTTCTGAAGCATTAAGCAGAGCCAAATACTGGTTCGAAAAACTGGAAATTCAGGATTGGTGGCATAAAAAAGTGGAAGAATTATCAAAAGGCATGCAACAAAAGGTTCAGTTTGTGGCAACCGTTATGCATAAGCCTGATCTGTTAATTCTTGACGAACCATTTTCTGGTTTCGACCCAATTAATGTAGACATTATAACACGTGAGATCCTTGAATTAAACAAACAAGGAACAACAATCATCTTCTCTACACACCGCATGGAGTCGGTTGAGGAGTTGTGCGATTCGATCGCTTTGATAAATAAGTCTCACAAAATATTGGATGGAAGGGTGAAGGAAATCAGATATAACTACCGGAGCAACTCTTACAAGGTCTCTTATAAAGGAAACTTACCTTATTTAAATGGCAGTGCGAACAACATATATGATCAATTGAACCATTCTGCCGACGATTTACATCAACATATCACTGTAAAATTAAAAAACGAACACAGTGCAAATGACTTGCTAAAGTTTTTATTGCCGCATATTAACATCGAAGGTTTGGAGGAGATCATTCCGAGTATGCATGACATTTTTATTTCCAAGGTAAAAGAAACAGGCGGCATATTACCCGCAGAACTTCAATAATTAAGCAATCAGAAATCTATTATGAACAAGATATTACTTATTATCGGCCGCGAATACCTTACGCGCGTTCGAAAAAAATCATTTATCATTTTAACAATAGTAGTTCCATTGCTTATAATGCTTATGTACGGTGGAATTTTTGCATTGGTGGTGAAAGGCGATGAATTAAGCGGCCCCAGAAATGTAATTGTGATTGATGAAAGCGGTGTTTTCAAGAATAAATTAAAAGAAGACAAAACCGTTAAGTTCTCGTACCTGGATGGCACCATTGAGGACGCAAAAAAAATTGTCAAATCAGGAGATAACGCTTACTTGTTATACATTCCAAAATTTGAAGGTTACCAGCCGCATAACATTGAGTTGATGTCTAAAAAACAGGCGGGACTTGGTTTTAGTTCTAATATTGAAAATCAACTTGAAAATGTGATCCGTGATAAGAAATTAACTGAAGCGGGAATTGAGCAGAAAGTGCTTGATAACTTAAAGACCACAGTTTCAATAGACACCAAAAAACTAACTGATAAGGGTGAAGAAGCGGGAAGCTCAGGTGCAGCTTTTGGCGTAGGTATGGCTGCTTCTATCCTCATTTACATGTTCATTTTCTTGTACGGTGTTCAGGTAATGCGTGGAGTTATTGAAGAAAAGACCAATCGTATTATTGAAGTGATCATATCATCGGTTAGGCCGTTTCAGTTAATGATGGGTAAGATAATAGGCGTTGCACTTGTTGGCCTGACTCAATTTTTACTGTGGGTGATTTTAACCTTTACTATAGGATCGATTGCCATGAAAGCCTTGGTACCAGAAGACACCAAAAACAAGATCGAGCAAATGCAGAAAAACCCTGGTGGAATGTCAAAAGCTACCCAGCAAGCTGATAACCCTGCAGCCAAAGTATTTGAAGCCTTAAATACGGTACCTCTTGGCTTAATCCTGGGATCTTTTATATTTTATTTCCTGGGAGGATATTTATTGTACAGTGCAATTTTCGCTGCCATAGGGTCGGCAGTAGATAATGAAACCGAAACACAACAATTTATGATGCCGGTAACAATTCCGCTCATCTTTGCCTTTATCTTTTCGGTTAATTTTGTTGTGAATAATCCAGATAGTCCTATTTCGTTCTGGATGTCGATGATCCCCTTCTTCTCTCCTGTTGTAATGATGGTACGCATACCATATGGCGTCGCCCCTTGGGAACTTGCTCTTTCAATGGCACTTTTAGTGGCAGGTTTCTTTGGAACTGTTTGGTTGGCGGCACGCATTTACCGTACAGGCATTTTGATGTATGGCAAAAAAGCGAGCTGGAAAGAGCTAGGGAAATGGTTGTTTTACAGATAAGGAAGAAGCTTAAAAATCAATAATTACAAAGCACTATCAAGCCATTCGGAATTTAAAAACGAATGGCTTTTTTATTTTTATTAGAATTTAATTGATATAACTATTTGCCAATAAAATCTGCAGAGAACATAAAATAGCGTTTCTTGTTACTTATCTTTGTTCAACCGTAAAAACCATTAATCACCATCAATAGCTTACTTTCAATGAGACTTGCCGTAATCGATATGGGAACTAATACTTTTCATCTTTTAATAGCTGAACTAAAAAACGGCTTTATGGCTGAAGTGTATAAGGAGAACATTGCGGTTAAATTAGGCGAAGGGGGCATTAATAAACGAGTGATCATTGACTCTGCTTTTGAAAGAGGAATAAAAGCGGTAAAGCATTTTGAAGAGAAAATCATCGACTATCAGGTTGAGGCTTTAAAGATTATTGGCACTTCTGCACTCCGCAATGCTAAAAATGGAAATGATTTCGCCCTAAAAGTTAAAGAAATAACAGGCTACGAGGTTGAAATTATTGATGGCGACAGAGAAGCTGAGTTTATCTATTTGGGCGTAAAAGAAGCGATAGAACTTCATAACCACAAATCACTGATAATTGATATTGGCGGGGGAAGTGTAGAATTTATTATTTGTGATGATCAGCAAATGTTTTGGAAACAAAGTTTTGAAATTGGCGCTTCCCGGCTTATCCAAAAATTTCATTTAAGTGACCCTATCACAAGAGAAGAAATTATAGAGATGGAAGCTTATTTCGAAGAAACACTGGCCAACTTATTCTCAGCGGCCGAGGCAATTAAAATAGACCAGATCATTGGTTCTGCAGGTTCTTTTGAAACCTTTGCCGATATGATCGGACATCGTTTTCATACTCCTGAATTGATTGACGAACTCACCACTTATGAGTTTAATATGAGTGAATTTGAGGCGATTTATGAGCAACTGATCCATTCTACCCACAAACAGCGTTTGCAAACTCCAGGCATTATTTCCATGCGTGTTGACATGATTGTGGTAGCTGCTATTCTAACTAATTATGTTAGAAGGAGATTAAACGCTTCGAGAATGCATTTATCCACTTATGCCTTAAAAGAAGGGGTAATCTCAGAGATGGCCAGGGAAGTTAAAACCTGCTAGATTAAAGCCATCAAATGTTTGTATAATTTCTCGGTAGGTAGTCCCATCACATTCGTATACGAACCTTCTATACGCGATATTTTGTTCATCCCTATCCACTCCTGTATTCCGTATGCACCTGCTTTATCATAAGGTTGGTAAGTATCGATGTAAAAAGCCGTTTCTTCATAACTAAGCTTCTCAAAGCTCACTTTAGTAATATCATAAAACGAAATGATCTGATGATTTCTAAGAATGGAAACGCCGGTAATTACATCATGAGTTGTACCCGATAGAATATTTACCATTTTAATAGCCTCTTCCCTATCTGCCGGTTTACCTAAGATCTGATCATTGATGCAAACAATCGTATCGGAAGTGATGACCACTTCATCGGTAATGCTATCGTCAAAAGCCCTGGCTTTCTTTTCGGCTATAAATACGGCTACTTCTTCAGGCTTTAAACCCTCAGGAAATGATTCATCAACGTCTTTTAAAACTACTTTAAAATCGAAACCCATAAGTTTAAGCAGTTCCTGTCTGCGTGGCGATTTTGAAGCCAATATTATGTTTAAAGAAGATCTCATTGGATGAATAAAAATGAATTTAATTATAAATCTGAATTTCCGTTTTGCTACCAAACGAAACCTTGCTGATCGTCGGACCAGTTGCCTTGAACTTTCATTACTTTTTCAATCACATCTCGTGCACAACCTTTCCCTCCCGGTATTGGTGAGATATAATTGGATATTTGTTGGATTTCGGCAACTGCGTCATTAGGACAAGCGGCAATGCCTACTTTTTGCATTACTATAAAATCAGGAATATCATCGCCCATGTACAAAACCTGCTCCGCATCAATTCCATTATCTTTTAGCAGTTTTTCGAAAACCTCGATCTTTTTGCCAGTACCTAAAAAGATATCTTTGATACCCAAACCTTCTAAACGTTTGCGTACGCCTTCTGATTTTCCACCTGATATTACGACTACATTATAGCCTTTTTTAACAGCTAATTGCAGGGCATAACCATCTTTAATATTGAAGGTTCGTAAATGATGTCCGTCATCGGTAACCAATACCGAACCATCTGTAAGAACTCCATCAACATCAAAAATAAGGGTGGTTATATTTTTTAGCTTAGGTAGAAAACTCATTATACAATTTGAAAATCAGTTAATTTGATAATTTGAAAATGAATTAACCCATCTTCAAATTATCAAATTCTCAAATTTATTATTGATTATCTCTCCACTCGTAAACCCAGGCACTCTGAATTTGCTCCAAATGGCCCTCATTACAATCTTCACGTTTACTGCTGAAATTTGGAATAGATAAAACCCATTCCATCAGATCAGTAAAGCGAATACGATAGATCTTCGACTCGTCAAAATCGTCGCCAAACTTTTCGTACAACCCCATTGCAATATCTTCATAATCTTTCCAGTGAATTGGCAAAGCGTATTTTTCGTCTTTCATGCTATTTTTAACTAATACTTAATAAAACTAAAATCTGATTTTAATGTCCCATAAAACCTGACTGGTCAGGAACCAATACTTCAATATTACCGTCAATTATCACACACTGGCAACCTAAACGGGAAGTAATACGTGGATTTACCGCACGATCAATAAAGTCTTCTTCTTTGTCAGAAATTTCCTGAATATTCTCCATGCCATTAACAACATATAAATGGCAAGTACTGCAGCCACAAACGCCACCGCAATTATGTTGTAGTTCAATATTATTATCGAGTGCAACGTCTAAAACCGACTCGCCTTCTGCAATTGAAAGCTCAATAGGCTCTTTCCCTTTCTCTTCGAAATTAAATTTTACTTTATAAACGTTCATACGCCAAAATTAAAAAAATGTAACCATAGCACTGTTATTTGTGAAAAGATTTAACAATACTATCGGATAATAACTGATAAATATATTGTAGGGACTGATTGTTTGACAATAATTGTAAATGTTTGGTCATAACCTCCTGATCGTTTCTCCGTGCCGGACCAGTTTGCCCATCATGCGGATTAACCGATTGAACTTTTAGAGCCGTTTCAAGAATCAGTGGTTTCAACGCCTCGAAACTAAGATTGTGTTCTTTTAATAAGCCTTCGGATAGGTCATACAAATGATTTACAAAATTACAGGCAAAAACAGCTGACAAATGCAGCATTTTGCGTTGCTCGAAATTAGTGCGCGTTACAGCATTGGAAATGCTTTTGGCAAGTTGTTCAATGGTAGCCAGTGATTCATCATCAGACGCTTCAACAAAAAAAGGAATGGTTGAAAAATCGAGCAAACGTTGTTTGGAAAAGGTTTGCAGCGGATATAAAACCCCATAATAATTAGAAGCTTTTTGTAAAACCTCCATGGAAACGCTGCCAGCAGTATGCACAACCAGCTTATCATTCAATTGAAGTTGACCGGCCAATGCCTCTATAACATCATCTTTAACAGAAATAATGTAACAGTCTGCTTGATGGGTTAATTCACTTAAAGTAGCTGTTGCCTCGCACCCTAATTGCTCAGCCAATTCAAGGGCACCTTGTAAACGATGGTTAAAAACCTGAACCATTTGATGGCCTGCAGCTTTTAAAGCAAAAGCAATGTTTGTAGCCACATTTCCTGAACCAATAAATGCTATTTTCATGCGAGGGTAAGGTGTTTTTAGCTGGTCAATTCGAAAATTAAAAGAGCAGAGATAAAAGTCTGTTTAACAATTATCTCCGCTCAGGTCCCGCTAAATATTAATTAAGCCACTTGACGGGCATTCTTTTCTTTATCTTTTGAAGAAGTTAGTTCCTTGATACGGCGTGAAATGGCGAAAGCAAAACCAATAACCATAATAATGGTTCCGCTCCACAGAAAATTAATGTAGGGAAACACAATGGCTTTCATAATGATGTAATCTTTCTGTTTGCCAGGTTTCTTTAGCATCACCATTTCAAATTTATGCTCTGCAGGTAAAACATTCACAAATTTGAATTTCAAGCCAAACTCATCCATTTTTTTTGCAAAGCTGAATACCGAATTATTTTTGATAAGATAGACAGGTTCAATAGCCGTAACCTTGTGATCATCATTTCCTACAATTTCAAGCTTTAAGCCAATCGCAAGATCATTGCCCGAAAGCGGAATATCCTTTAATTGTGCATTGCGATTGATCCCTTTTACGATAACCTTTCCTTCATCAAAGAAAATAGTATCACCAATACTTACCTTATACGAAACAGGTTTTTCATACTCTTCATCATCATTATGGCCCTCATGCGATTCATGCTCATCAGCCGATTCTTTTTTAGGCACCGAACTTACGTGGGTATAAATATCGTGGGTTAAATAATGGCGGGTATCTGGTGAAGCCACCAAACCCATTGATGGATTCTGCTGGCCTAAAGGATACAGATCAAAGCTTTCTTTAACCTGATTGTTCTCGATCACTTTATAATTTACGCGGTAATAGGTATTTACACCTTTAGTTGAATCGCCCAAATAAGTAACAGTGTAGTTATTTATTTTCATCGGCTCGTTTTTCCACAACAAAATATTCTCGCGCTTATTTTTAGCATCGAACTGCGACCCGTAATCAAACCCGGAAGTATTGATAGAAATAACTTTATTTTGAGAGGCCGCTACAACCGCGCCGATTAGCATTAAACCAAAACCGATGTGCGCAATAGCTGAACCTGTTAGCTTATACTTCCCTTTAATGGCATCACTCAGCACATTTAAATTTGCCAACACTCCAAAAACAGCAGCAAAGATCAACACGACAAACAACCAGTTAAAATTCTCACTGCCATTAAATCCTTCTCCAAATACGGTTTTCAAACCGCTAAATAAAGTGAAATAAGAAATGATAGCCGTAATTATGATACTCATCAAAAATGAAACACCTGTGCTGATCCAGAATTTGCCAGTATCAGATTTTTTGTATTTCATAAATTGAGAGAAACCCAAAAGGATGGCTACAACTATAGCAAAAGGCATTTGCCATTGGTTATAAAACGCTACTGGTTCTAATGGTGGGGCTATATTGGTTCCAAATACTTTATTGATTACTGGAACTGAAGTAAAACCAATTACCTGCAAACACGACAATGTCATTACCAAAGCGCCAATGAACATCCAAAACTCACGGGAATAAATGTTTTCTTCTTTTTCGGTGAAAGGCATTTTCTTCCAGCGAACAATAATCAAAATAACGCTGATCACTAAAAAGACAACCAGGTAAGCAACCAACTGTCCCATCATCCCCAAATCGGTAAATGCGTGAACGGAGGTTTCGCCCAAAATACCGCTACGAGTTAAGAACGAAGCGTATAAAACAAGGATATAGCTTATAAGCGTTAAGAATAAAGCTGTAAAATATGAATGGCCTGTGTTTTTGAAAATGATCAGAACGTGTACGGCTGAGATCATCGTTAACCATGGAATCAATGAGGCATTTTCAACCGGATCCCATGCCCAGAAACCACCAAAGTTAAGCGCTTCGTAAGCCCAAAAAGCCCCCATAATTATACCTGCTCCTAAAACCATTGAAGCGGCTAAAGCCCATGGAATAGCTGGTTTCGTCCATTCGTTAATGCGTTTTGTCCACAAACCCGCAATGGCGTAAGCAAACGGTGCTACCATTGAGGCAAACCCAAAGAACAGTGTTGGCGGGTGAATAACCATCCAATAGTTCTGTAGCAAAGGATTTAAGCCTTTTCCGTCGGTAATATATTTTACCAGATATTCCGGATCTTTAAAGATCGGAGCATCCTGCATAGCTTCCCTTAACAATATAAAAGGCGAGCTGCCAATGCGATGGCCAAAGATTTCAATACCAAGCAGCATTGAAAGAATGAAAACCTGAGAAAGGCTGATCACAGTCATTACACTGTCTTCCCAATCCTTTGCAGTTCGCATAATGATATTACCGATCACCAATTGCCAAAACGCCCATAAAAGGAAACTACCTTCCTGACCTTCCCAAAAACAAGAGATCATGTATTCAACCGGAAGTGTTTTTGAAGAGTGTGACCAGGCGTAATTATATTCAAAATAGTGATTATAGATGATGTAGAACAACGAAGCAATAATTCCGATTACCGCCACCGACTGTATGCGGAACGACCAACGAGCAATTTGTCGCCATGACAAATCATTTTTGTCTTTTACCGTTTGAAAATAATAAGCAACCGTTGATAAAAGGGAGGCGCCAAAAGCCAATACAATAAAAAACTGGCCTAATTTACCCGGAAGAAGGTGTTCTCCTACGAATTGAATATCCATCTAAGATCTGAGAAGTGTATATAAAAAGAGTTAATAGCTTTCTTGGATTTACCCAGGGCTATTAAAACAGTTTATTTTAAAATTATAATGAAGTTGATTTTTTTACTGAAGAGAATTCCTTCATGTCGGCTTGCTGATCCGTATATTTTGAAGGGCATTTCATTAAAATTTTTGAAGCATGAAATTCGTCACCAACCATTCCCCCGGTAAGTACAATTTGCTCTGATTTTTCAAAATCCTGAGGTTTAGTTCCAAAGAACACCACTTTACACTCAACACCCTTATTATCAATAGCATAGAAGCTGAAATAATTAGCATCTTTAATCGGATCGTAATGCTGAGGTTTGGTTTTTACCAGGTGACTCACCACATGAAGCTCTTTAGTTGTTTCTTTGGCTTCACTGAATGTGGCGTAAGTACTCGAATTACCATATGTAGATACAATAATCGCAATGGCAACGGCAATGATAATAATCCCTACAATATGCGTCTTTTTCATTAATAATCAATGATTTATAAAGTTGCGCAAAGATACGTTTTTTTGCCTTGTAAAACCGACTGGTTAGCGGATTTTGTTACATAGATTTTAGTGATGAACAATTGATTTAATGTATGGATTACGGGTTGCGAATTTCGGGTTGGGAGTTGAAGTTTATTGTTTTAAATATTGGTTACGGATTGCGAGTTGCGAGTTGAGATTTTATTGTATTAAATATTGATTATGGATTACGGGTTACGAATTTAGGGTTAGGAGTTGAGGATTATTGTTTTATTGATAAACAATACTGCTATATCAAATAACACATTAATAAAACACTAACCAGAACTCGCAATTCGTAACCCACAACTCGAAATTCACCACCCGCAATTCTTAACCCGAAATTCGAAATTTACAATTCGCACCCGAACTGTTAACCCGATTTTTACGGAAAAATGCCCAAATTTTTATATGAAACTGCCACACGATCAATGGCGCAGACAAAGGCAGCCACTCGTAAATCGGTAATTTTCTTGTCGGCCAGTTTAATATCCCGAATTTCATGATAAGCCCTGATCATTGTTTCTTCCAAGCCAGAGTTTACCAGTTCAAGCTCTGAAGCTCCCTTCACAATCGTTGTGCGTTGATCGGCAGTAATAGACTGACCGGTGATTCGCTCCACCATATCCACCATATTACGCGCAGCATTTTCTTCAAACCGTTTGTTCATTCGGCCGAAGGCTACATGAGACAAATTTTTCAGCCATTCGAAATAGGAAACCGTAACACCTCCGGCATTAGCATACATATCGGGTACTATCAGGCCTCCAGCCTTTACAAATATGCCTGCAGCATCAGGTGTAGTTGGACCGTTGGCTCCCTCTACTATAATTTTAGCTTTAATGTTTTTGATATTCCCCTCGTGCAGCTGATTTTCCAGCGCCGCCGGAATAAGAATATCGCAGTCCTGCTCTAAACCCTCACTGCTATTTTTAAAGTTTTTCGCCTTTTTATAATTTAAAATAGAACCTGTTTCTTTACGGTGCCTCAACACATCATCAACATCCAGCCCTTTTGAGTCATAAATAGCGCCCTCAAATTCGCAAAGACCAACAATAATTCCCCCGGCTTCCTGAACGAACTTTGCCGAATAATATCCAACATTTCCTAAACCCTGAACAATTACCCGTTTATCTTTAATCCCTGCAGATAGTTTCAGTTTTTTCATATCCTCGGGAACATTAACACACTCGCGGGTTGCAAAAAAAACACCCCGACCGGTAGCTTCCCTCCTTCCCGCAATACCGTATTGGGCTATGGGTTTACCTGTTACACAAGCATTCGAGTCGATTTGTCCGGGGTTATAAGATTGGTAGGTATCAACGATCCATGACATTTCACGTTCGCCTGTTCCATAATCAGGAGCAGGAACATCGATGCCAGGACCAATAAAATTCTTTTTAATTAATTCAGAAGTATAACGCCGGGTAATGTTTTCCAATTCCCTTTCGTTATAATTTTTAGGATTTACTTTTACACCTCCCTTGGCTCCCCCAAAAGGCACATTCACTATAGCGCATTTATAGGTCATCAGAGCCGCCAAAGCCTTTACTTCATCTTCACTAACGAATTCGCTGTACCTTATTCCTCCTTTTGTTGGCAGTTGGTGATGAGAATGCTCAACCCGCCAGGCTGATATCAATTCGAACCCGTTATTCTTTCTAATTGGAAACTGAAAAGAATAAATGCTGGTGCATTTACGGATCATTTCAAGAATATCTTTAGGGTGATTGGTAAAGGAAGCGGCGTGATTAAAATAGTCACACACATCATCCCACAAACTAATTTCATGGAAGGATGTCTTGATGGTTTTCTTAGACATAGATTAAATGATTGGGTAATCTTAAAAATAAAGAAAGCCAAACACTTCAGCAATAAATACTTAAGCATTTGGCTATATATTATCTTCAGGGCGACAATTGATCAAACAATTGCCCTTAGCATTAAAACTTTATTCTCAAACTACCACAGCTTGTTTTTCTATTTTCTCTTCAACTATTTTAAACCTGATTTTCAAATAGTTGGGTTAAACATTAGGATGATTCTAATCACTTATATGCAACTAGAATTTCAACAGCGAATATTTCCAAACCTCATTTCAGCTTAATTTCTTAGCTGATTATGGTCTTTTTCAAGCTTAGAAAGTTTTTTGTCGATAGAGAACAAGTAAAAAGAAATACCGATAAAGATGATCGTAATAACACCTACTACTACGTAAATTTTACCTGATCCACGCATTTCATCGGCCATTTCCACCGTTCCGTTATTTTGAGCAAACGTTGCAATAGAGATCAACATTAAAACCAGGCTCAATATGTATTTTTTCATTGTTGTTTAATTTATAAGAGTGATGAGAGCAATAGTTTTAATTTATTTTGAAAGGAAATAATTCTCCATTTTTCTTATTCTGAAGCGGAGCTGTTTAATCCAAAAACCGATCAATATCCAACCGATACAAGCCGGATAAAATACCATACGCATATTTCTATCAAGATCGTAGCTACCAAAACCAGGATTTCCGCCATTTCCAGGGTGCAATGAGTCGGTCATCCGAGGCAATACAAACACCAAAACGATCATTACCGGAAAGGCAAAAATGTTGTAAACGGCTCCGATACGGGCACGCTTCTGCTCTTCATCCAACGAACCTCTTAAAACCAAATACGCCAGGTAAATAAGAATGGCTATTAATGCAGAGTTTAACTTCGGATCAGTTGTCCACCAGGTACCCCAGGTAAATTTAGCCCAAAGTGAGCCGGTCAATAAACCCAAAATACCAAAGATCACACCTACGTTTACTCCTTCCACCGCTCTTAAGTCATCCTGTTCATTACCACTTTTCAAATATTTCACACTGTAAATCACCGATGATAAAAACAACATGATCATTGTAAACCACATCGGAACGTGAAAATACAGATTGCGAATCGATTCATGCAGAATGGCTAAATGCGGCACTTTAAAAAGTAAACCTGCAATAATTGTGTAGATGATAAACACTACGGCCAGTAGTTTCCACCAATTCTTCGTCATATAGTATTATTTTATTATGAAAGATGACGCATTGGTCATCTTCCGGTAGAGATTAAACTAATTTATTCTCGCCAAAGATAAGGAAAGAGCAATAAAGATGTGGCTGATATAATTACATTAATGCCCAGTAAAAGCACGATTTCATCAACACTCACTGATCGGTCGAGTCCATCCATGGCATTTTTTGAGAGTTTAATAATGGCCATTAACACCGGAATTACCACCGGAAAACTTAACACCGCCATTAAGGTGGCATTATTGCCTGCTTTTGAGGCAATAGCCGAAATCATGGTAAATGAAGTGGCAAAACTCAAACTTCCGATCAATACACTCACAAGGTATAAGGGTACATCGCCTATGGTATTCCCAAAAACCACATTATAAAAAAACAAGGCAATTACCGATAAAGCGATCATCAGCAAAAAGTTATAAACGATTTTAGAGATGATGATAGCTTGCGGGCTTACCAATGTATAGTAATAGAGTTGCCGGCCTTTGCTTTCGTTCATAAAGCTTTTGGCTACCGCATTAATAGCTGCAAACAACATTATGATCCAAAAAAGGGCATTCCAGGTTACCGGTTCAACTTTTTTAAAGGATTGATAACAGATAAAAACGGTGGAAGCAATGTAGAGCAAGATTCCATTGATGGCATATTTCGAGCGCCATTCGAGCACCAGTTCTTTTTTTATTAATGATCGTACCTGGGAATATAAAGTCATTTAGAAAATTAAATCGGCCAAAAATATTGAATTAACCTCATTTTGAAAAATGCCCCTGATCAACGAAACGGTAGAATCAAAGAATTTATATTATTTTGCGCAAGAAATTGAACCTACATAGAATGAAAAAACTGCTCTTCCTTTTTGTTTTTTTACTACCATTGACTGTTTTGGCTCAGAATGCACCAGCCAAAACATCCACAAAAACAACCGTAAAGAAAACCACTAAACCTGTCGATACAACGATAAAAAAACAAGCTGCAAAAGCTGTTGACTCAACCTTAAAGCCTGCTGTAAAGAGCACACAGGATTCTGTAAAAAAATCAACTGCTAAAAAAACAGCTAAACCTGCAGATTCTTTAGCAAAAAAATCAGCTGTAAAACCCAGTTCAAAAGCTGCAGATTCATTAAAGAAGGCCACTGCAAAAAAAACAGTTAAACCTGTAGATTCTTTAACAAAAAAATCAACTGTAAAAGCTACTGATTCGTTAAAAAAGTCCGCAGCCAAAAAATCGGTTAAGGGAACGGACTCTTTAAGTAAAAAATCAACTGGTAAAAAAAGTGTCGCTGTAAGTGATTCTACCAAAAAAGCCGCTATTAAAGGTGCAGGCAGACCTTTGGATTCACTGAGTAAAAAATCAGCAACAGCCAAAAAAACAAAGGCAATTGATTCGCTTTCAAAAAAAGGCAATCTCAAATTATCACCTAAACAGCTCGATTCGCTGAAAAAAGCATCCACCAAAAAGAACGTAAAGGCTACCGACTCTGCGAAAAAAGCTTTGGCCAAAGGGGAAAAACCACCAGTGATAAAAGGTTGGTTTGAGATATCAGGGGCCGATTCTACTGATTTAAAAGAATCACTACTGAAAAAAAATAGTGAAGAATGGTTTACGACCTGGTTCGCACCATTAAATGATCGGTATCCTACCTTTAAAACCTCAGTACCGGATAGCATTAACCAATCTATAGGTTACTATAGCGGCCATGGTTCAAATGCTTTTGAAGATCAACTAGCTCAAAACCGAACCAGTAAGATTAAAATGGATTATAAAACCGAGGTGCGTGTGAAAGGAAAAGTTTATCAATACCGGTTTTATGACTTTAAGATAAAATCAACCTTAAGCCAAAATGGTAAAGTAATTAGTGAAGAAACGATTACTGATATTGACGAAGAAAAAGAAAAGAACCGACAAGCAAAGGACCAGTACAAGGCTTGGCGCATTAAACGGGTTCAGGATGAAATGCAATTAATATTGGATAGTTTTCAATCAATTATGCTTCAAACTCCTCAACGCTTGAATTCATTTGAATAAGATTAAAGTATTTAGAAAAGTAGAAAGTCCGGATAAACCGGACTTTTTTGCTTTTCAATTAACTATTATTTAGCTGTTTCGTTTTCATTTGCATTGTAAAACACAAACTGGTTATCAAACACATCCAGTTTGATTTTTGATTCTTTTTGTACTTTACCTGCCAAAATTTGTTTTGAAAGTTCATTCAAAATGCGTTTTTGAATAACACGTTTTAATGGCCGTGCTCCAAACTGCGGATCATAGCCCAATTGAGCCAGCCAATCAAGTGCATCTTCGCTCGATTCCATTTCAACTCCAATTTCCCGCAATGTGCGCTGAACACTGGCAAACTGAATGCGAACAATCTCCCCGATCTCGTCTCTGCCAAGCGGTGTAAACATCACTACCTCATCAATGCGATTTAAAAATTCAGGACGAACACTTTTCTTCATCAGTTCGAAAACCTCATTTTTAGTTCGGGCAATCACTTCGTCCTTATTGAACTCATCCATCTCAAGGAAACTTTCCTGGATGATCTGCGAACCAATATTTGAGGTCATGATGATAATAGCGTTTTTAAAATCAACCACCCGGCCTTTATTGTCTGTTAAGCGACCATCATCCAGCACCTGCAACAGAATGTTAAACACATCCGGATGAGCCTTTTCAATTTCATCGAGCAAAATAACCGAATAAGGACGACGACGAACGGCTTCCGTCAATTGTCCGCCTTCATCGTACCCAACGTATCCAGGAGGCGCCCCAATCAAACGGGAAACAGCATGGCGTTCCTGATATTCCGACATATCAATTCGAACCATATTATGCTCATCATTAAACAGGATCTCCGCCAAAGCTTTTGCCAGCTCAGTTTTACCCACACCAGTGGTTCCCAGAAAAATAAAAGAGCCAATTGGACGGTTTCGATCTTGTAAACCAGCCCTGCTTCTGCGGATGGCATCAGCTACGGCTTCTATCGCTTCTTCTTGTCCTGCCACACGTTTATGCAACTCTTCTTCCAAGTGAAGCAGTTTTTGCTTCTCACTTTCTACCAGCTTGGTTACCGGAATACCGGTCCAACGAGCAACCACACCTGCAATATCATCGGCATTAACTTCTTCTTTAAGCATACGCTGACCATGCTGCATTTCATCCAGCTTTTGATTCAGCTCTTCAATTTGCTTTTCAGTTTCAGGCAGTTTTCCGTACTGAAGTTCCGAAGCATAAGCAAAATCGCCGTTACGTTTGGCTTGTTCTACAGCCAGCTTATAGCTCTCAAGGTCTTTCTTTTTGGTTTGAACTTCCTCCACCAAATCTTTTTCACCTTGCCATTTAGCTTTCAGATCGTTGCGCTGTTCGCTTAAATTGGCTATTTCTTCATTCAAGCGAACTAGTTTAGGCTCATCATTCTCACGCTTAATGGCTTCCCTTTCAATTTCGAGCTGCATGATCTTACGATCCAACTCATCCAATGCTTCGGGTTTCGAATCCATTTCTAAACGTAATTTTGCGGCAGCCTCATCCATTAAATCGATGGCTTTATCCGGTAAAAATCGATCGGAAATATAACGTTGCGAAAGTTCAACTGAAGCAATGATGGCCTCATCTTTAATTCTAACTTTATGATGAGACTCGTAACGTTCTTTAATACCTCGCAAAATTGATATCGCATCTTCACGCGACGGTTCTTCAACCATCACCTTTTGAAAACGGCGTTCGAGCGCTTTATCCTTTTCAAAGTATTTTTGATATTCATTTAATGTAGTAGCTCCTACAGAACGTAATTCACCACGAGCCAAGGCTGGTTTTAAAATATTAGCTGCATCCATGGCTCCTTCTGAAGCTCCAGCGCCCACCAATGTGTGAATCTCATCAATAAACATGATGATCTCACCATCGGAACCCTGCACCTCTTTAACCACTGCTTTTAAACGCTCTTCGAACTCTCCTTTGTATTTTGCACCAGCGATCAGGGCGCCCATATCAAGTGAATAGATCGTTTTAGACTTAAGGTTTTCAGGAACATCACCATTTACAATACGATGAGCGATACCTTCGGCGATGGCTGTTTTACCCACACCAGGCTCCCCGATAAGAATAGGGTTATTTTTAGTTCGGCGCGATAAAATTTGAATCACACGACGAATTTCTTCATCACGTCCAATAACCGGATCGAGTTTACCCTGCTGCGCCATTTCATTAAGGTTTTTGGCGTATTTATTTAATGCATTGTAAGTGGCTTCTGCATTTTGGTCGGTGACACGGTTACCTCCTCTTAGCTGGTTTATGGCTTTTTTCAGGTCCTTTTCGTTTACCCCTAAATCCTTTAATAACGATGCTGTTTTATCATTACCACTTAACACACCTAAAAGAATGTGTTCAATTGAAACAAATTCATCATTAAACTCTTTTAAATAAGAATTGGCCTTTTGTAAAGCCTTTGTAGCATCATTTGATAAATACAAACCACTACCCGTTACTTTTGAAAACGATTGGATTTGTTCATCGAGCCCTGTCTCCAGGCGTTGAATATTTACATTTAATTTTTTCAGAAGATAAGCGGCAATGTTCTCATCTACCGACAAAATACCTTTGAGTAAATGAGCCGATTCAATAGACTGCTGTTGAAAGCCCATTGCAATCTCTGAAGCCTTATTTACAGCTTCCTGTGCTTTAATTGTGAAGTTGTTAAAATTCATAAGTTAAATCCTCGGAGAAAGGTTTATCAAAGAATTAACCAAGCAAAGAATAGTAAAGTTAATCAGAAAAATTATCAGGTAAAACCAATCCATAGCGACAATTTGTCGGTTCAATTTGTTGAAAACATGATTTTTTTTCAGGATGTTATGAAATATTAAGCCTGAAAAGATTTATAAACAATTCATTCTACTGTTTATTTTATTAAAGTAATTAAGTAGATTTAATAACCTAATAAACCCTAAATATTACCTATAAACTCTAAAAATTCACTTTATGAAAATTTACGCTCTCTCTCAACGCATTCTAAGCGGAATGTTGGTTGCAAGCTTATTGTTTGGATGTTCTAAACAAGATGAAGTTCAGAAAAAAAATGCGCTTAATGTCACGAAGCAAAACAATCAACTACAATCATTAACAGCCGGCAAAACTTCTTCTAAAGCCTATGAATTCACCAATAATTTCATTTTAATAGCACAAAGCACGAATAGCTTACCCGTTAATATTGAGAGTGAAATTCAAAAATCAGGAGGGAAATTTAATGGAAAGCTGAATAAGATCGGGCTTGCCTTTGTCAGCTCTGATGATTCGGATTTTATCAACAAAGCATCGAAGATCAAAGGTGTACAGGCGGTAATTCACGATATCAGGGCCCAATGGTTTGACCCTAATGAAAATGTAGTTTCGCAAGAACTTGTTGCTGAATCTCATACAGGTTTTCCTTCCCCAGATGATGATTTCTACTTCCCGTTGGAATGGGGTATGTTAGCGATTGACGCCAAAGAGGCCTGGGCAAAAGGGTACAAAGGTAATGGAGCCACCGTTGCGGTACTAGACGGAGGTTTTGACCTGGATCATCCGGATCTTGCTCCTAATATCAATCTTGGTATTAGCCAAAATTTTGTTCCGGGAGAAACATTGGAATTCGCCTCAGCCAGTCCATTTAGTCACGGAACCCATGTTGCCGGAACAATTGCTGCTGCTGATAATGCATTTGGCGTAATTGGAGTGGCTCCCCAAGCCAAATTAATGCTTGTTAAAGTTTTAAGAGATTCAGGTTCTGGTGATTTTTCATGGCTGATGCAGGGAATAATTTACGCGGCAGATAATGGTGCAAATGTTATTAACATGAGCCTTGGAGCTCTTATTCCACATCATTTTCAAGAAAAAACACCTGATGGTGTTATTAATGAAACGAAAGAAATTCAACAGCTTTTAGTTGCCATGAACCGGGTAACAACTTATGCCTATCAAAAAGGAGTAACCATAATTGCCGCCGCAGGAAATGATGCACTTGATTTTAACCATTCAAAAGACCTAGAGCATTATCCTTCCAATTGCTCGCATGTGATCAGCATTTCAGCTTCATCACCTATTGGCTGGGCTAAGAATTTTGCAACTGACTTAGATGTACCAACCACCTACACCAATTTCGGCACCTCAGGAGTAAGTCTGGCAGCACCAGGTGGAGATATTTATCCATCAGTTACCGGAAATTGTACCGTGGTAATTGGAGCGCCATGCTATGCCTTCGATTTAGTATTTAGCACAGGCAACAATTCATGGTACTGGAGTGGAGGAACAAGCATGGCCTCACCACATGCCGCCGGAGTTGCAGCATTAATTGTTGGTAAATACAATGGTAATATTTCGCCAGCTCAGGTTGAATCAATCTTAAAACGCTCAGCAGATGACAAAGGAAAACCTGGAAAAGATGATTATTTCGGTAGCGGAAGGGTAAATGCCGGAAAAGCAGTTGACCTTTAAAACAGTTGGTTTACTATAAAAACAAGGGCCAAAGATTAATCATTGGCCCTTGTTTTATACTTGAAATAATTTAAAAACGATTATTGTCCCCATTGTGATGGGTTTTCTCTCCACTGGCTTAGGTTATCTAATTGCGACTCAGCAATGAAACCATTCTTCATGGCCGTTTCAATTAAAACATTGTAATTACTCAAGCTATGAAAAACACATTTTGCTTCTTTAAATGCTTCTTCAGATTGAGCAAAACCATAACTAAAAATAGATACCAAACCGGCAACGTCGCAACCTGCGGCACGTAATGCTTCAACTGCAGCTAAAGAGCTTTTTCCTGTTGAGATCAAATCTTCAACCACCACTACGCGTTCTCCTGGTTTTAACTCACCCTCAATCATATTGCCCATTCCGTGCTTTTTAGCTTCTGAGCGAACATATGCAAAAGGCAACCCTAGATCTTGAGCTACTAACACTCCTTGCGGAATACCTGCAGTAGCTACACCTGCAATGGCTCCAACAGAACCAAATTCTTCATTTACGAGACTTGTTAACTGCTGACGGATGTAAGTGCGAACACTTGGGTGTGATAACGACACACGGTTATCACAATAAATTGGCGACTTCCAGCCCGATGTCCAGGTAAATGGATTATCGGGTTGCAATTTTATTGCTTTAATTTGCAGTAAAAACTCTGCAATCTTTACAGCGGATTCATTCTTTAAAGACATGGCGCAAAGGTATATAATTTATATTAAGGACACACCCCTTTTTCTTATTCAACCCGATGATTTACCAAAAGATACAATATTATTTTCTGTAAATGAAGATAATATAACCAAAGAGATAGAAAAAATTTTAGAGGAAAAATCCACTCAATCACTAGTATTAAAATCTGATTCTCCGGAAAAGGCCTTGAAAAATTTAATGGAAAAACTCTGCTATATAGAAGCTGCCGGAGGCTTGGTTAAAAATAAAAATGAAGAATATTTATTCATTTATCGGTTAAATAAATGGGATTTGCCAAAAGGTAAACTCGAAAAAAAAGAATCAATTATTGAATGTGCCGTTCGTGAGGTAGAAGAAGAATGCGGCATTACTATTAATTCAGTATCCCATGAATTGCCATCCACTTTCCATATATATAAATTAAAAGGCGAACTGGTTTTAAAAAGAACTTATTGGTTTGCAATGAATTACAACGGAAACCAACAATTGGTACCACAAACTGAAGAAGACATTGCTGAGGTGAGATGGTTAAAGAAAGAGCAATTTAACATGGTTATTGAAAACACTTATCCGGCTATAAAAAGCTTGATTAAAGACATTTAGAAATAATTACTATATTCGGTAATTGAACTAACCTTTTGAAAAACATTAGTAATATTTTTCCTTATCATTTTTAACTACTATGAACAAGCTCTTGGGGATACTTGCGGTTTTACTTATTAGCCTAAACGCTCACGGCCAGATTACCTACTTAGACATTAACTACAATGAAGTTAAGGACCAGTCATTAGCAACCTACAAAATGGAGATTACCATGACTGATTCAATTGCCGGAATAAAGAAAATATGTAGTATTGATGGAAAACCAAGATCGGAAGAGTCATTTTCCAATTTAAAAAAGATGACTTTATCTGGTGTATCAAAATATTGGTTTAACAGCGGCCAACTTAAAGAAGCGGTAAGCTATAAAGAAAATCAATTAGATGGTGAAGTAACTACCTATTATAAAAATGGTCAATTGAAACGCAAGGATGTTTACAAAATAGACTCCCTTATTGAAGGTCGTTGTTATGATTCATTGGGAGTGGAAAAAGCACATACCTTATTTCACAAACGTCCACAGTTTCCGGGAGGCATCTATTCTTTAACGAGTTATTTGCAGCGAAATTTAAAATATCCTTCTTCATCTCGTAAAAAAGGAATTGAGGGAAAGGTAATGGTTCGATTTACGATTAACCCTACAGGATTGATAACAGGAGCTTATATCAAACAAGGAATAAATAATGAGTTGGATAATGAAGCGCTTCGAGTGGTAAACTCATTACCTAATTGGGAACCAGGTATTCACGATGGAGAATACGTTAATTTTCAATTTGTACTACCAGTAATTTATAAGTTGAATTAATTCAAATCATAAGCATTTATCTATTTAAAAACGATTACCACTGTTCCGGCAATAATTAATGCCGCCCCAATTATAGTTTTAAGGGTTAAGGTCTCTCCTAAGAATAATGCTGCTAACAGAATGGTCAAGGCTAAACTCGATTTATCAATAATTGAAACCTGCGAAACATTGCCAATTTGCAGTGCTTTAAAGTAAAACACCCATGACAAACCCGTTGTTACTCCGGAAACAATAAGAAAAAACAGGTTCTGCTTTGAAATCATATTGATCCCCTTAGCCTCACCCCTTGTAAAAACGATCAACCATATCATAATTAAAACCACAATAGTTCTGATCGCAGTTGCCAGATTTGAATTCACATTAGCAATCCCCAGCTTGGCAAATATTGCCGTAAGCGAAGCGAACAAAGCGGATAATATTGCATAGAAGATCCACATAACAGAATTAAGGTTGTTGTTTATTAAAAATAGTAAAAGAAAGAGTGGAATATTAGGGATTGGCAATTAAAAACCTTTGAACTTTCACCTTTAACAAAACGTATTTTCTACCTCTGCAAGATACCCTATTATTGTATTTTTGGCCGTTTTAACCAAAACCTAGTTTTAAATAAGAATAATGGAGAATTTCAAAATCAGAGAAGGTGGATTTAAAGAGATAAGGAACGCTTTACTTATTAAAGCAATTCCAATTTCATTATTGGCTGCATCCGCAGGTTTGGCCATAAGTCATTTCAATTCGAATGGGCAACCAGATGACGTAAATGTATTGCCATATGTAATTCCAATGATGTTAGCAGCAATGGCATTTGGGCTCTATCGTGGAGTTAATAGACAAAAAGTAATTTTCGACAGTTATAAACTCTCTGTTGATGATCTAAGCATTGTAAGGGAGCAGCATAATACACCAACTATAACTATTGATAACAATGAGTTAACTGAAATAATAAAAAAATCTGATGGAGGTTTTGTCATTAAAGGGAATTCAGCAGTAAATGTAATTGCAGTCCCTGCACAAATTAATGAAATTGAAAAACTTGAAAAATTACTGGCCGAAAAAAAACCTATTTCAACTCAAAGCAATGAATCCTTTCTTCAAAAATATAACCGCATACTTTCTTTATTTACAATTGGCTTAATGGTGATTGTTTACACAGACAAAGACAAAATAGTTGTAGGCATTTGTGGAACGGTTTTATTAATGCTTTTAGGGTATTCTTTCTATGAAACCCAAAGAAGTAAGAACATTGACAACAAGACAAAAAAAGGAATGTGGTGGCTGATTTTAGTAACCGCTTCGATTATTGGGGTTATGTATTTCAAACTAACAACTTAAGGATATTGATAATTCAAATTGGGGGCCAATGACCCATAATAAGCGTAAATTTAAATGTTTTACCTACGTTTTACCCTAAAACAAAAAACACCTGTAAAATATTAGTTTACAGGTGTTTTTTGTTTTAATGTTGTGCCCAGGGCGAGACTCGAACTCGCAAGGGTATTCCCAACGGCTTCTGAGACCGCAACGTTTACCAATTTCGCCACCTGGGCGCCTTTGAAATTTACTCATGGCGAAAACCTGAATAAATTGTGCGCGGAATGAGATTCGAACTCACACGCCCTGCGGGCGCCACCCCCTCAAGATGGTGCGTCTACCAATTTCGCCATCCGCGCGTGGGGTTGCAAATATATAAACTCCCTTTTATTAGAAAAACACTTTCTTGTAATCTATAATGCCTTTTTTCGCATTTTCTGCTATCACCTACAGGCTATTTTCTGCAAAAAACTATTTATCAATAAGTTGTAATCAATTGTTCAATTTAAAAACAAAGGATTGAAACCAAAAAACATTCCCACAAATTACCGTTTAAGCATCTTAAATTTTAAATTTAAGAATGAGTTACGCTGAAAAGAAAAAACAACGTTCGGATTTTGTCCGGATTTTTCCCTGGGTGGTGGTTTTAATTTTAGGTATTTTATCAATGCGTACCTGCGGAAAGAATGACTCCAGCTCTACTACAGTGCACAACGTTATACTCGAAAAAATTGAATCGCTCGGCAAGCTTGAATTGGTACGTTATAAGTTTAAAGACATTGTAGAGCATGAAATGATACAACAGTGGCTGCCTGATCCTAAAGCCTTATTGATCGTAAGTGGAGAAGCCGTGGGATGTATTGATCTGACAAAAGTTACCAAAAACGATATATCCACCAATGATACTGTTTTAACCATTCAGCTCCCTCAGCCCGAACTTTGTTATTATAAGATCGATCACAAGAATTCAAAGGTTTATCAAACCAGCTATGCTTTTTTAGTGGAAGCCGAACTGGTTGATCAAGCCTACAAAAGCGCCGAGGCGCAATTGAAAACCACCGCCCTTAAAGCCGGGATTTTAGAGGAAACCAAAATTAGCGCACAAAAAGTACTTACTCCATTTTTTGCCGCTTTCGGTTACAAAAAAGTTATTTATCAGTACAAAAAATAAGGCAGAATTGTTAAATCCTGCCTTCCATATATCAAGTTGTATTTCTGATGCTAGCTGCCAAACAATCCCTTTAATTTATCCATTATTCCGCCTCCCTGATCTCCCTCCTGCTGGTTAAACAATCCCGTAATGTCATCTAATGAAAATTTACCATCACTACCCTTTAACTGGGTTAGTACATTGTCGAAATTTACTCCTTCAGTTTTGCCGCCTGTTAACGAACTAAAAATTCCGTTGATATTAAAGCTCGAATCATTGGGATCATTGGTTCGGTTCACCAAACCACTCAACACCTGTGGCACCAATGTAGCGGCTATCCCCTGCGCTTTAGAAGAATCGAGCCCGAACTTTTCCATTAGTGACCCGGCAACACTAGCCATGGCGTTATTAGTAACAGGACTACCATTCCCAACTCCACTGCCTCCACCGCCAGTAAACATACTTAAAACATTGGATAAGCCTCCACCTGTTACCTGGTTCTGTAAACTGTTAAAAATTGAACCTGAAGCAGCTTCTATTGCAGCATCGTTATGTTCATTCGGAATATCCGGATTTTGCACTATGGCATCCCCCGCATATTGCTTAACAAGGTTTAAAAGATTATCGAGCATAACATTAGATTTAGATTATGAATTTAGTGATTGTTTTCGATTTTTGCCTCGCAAAGCATCTGGATTATGGAAGATTTAATCAAAAGAATTTCGAAGGCCGTTGGCAAAAAGGAAGTAGTAAAAATCAGCTCAGAATTGGTTAAAAACAACGTTTCTATAATGGAACTCATCGACCTTACCTTTTATCATGAGAAAGAACCTGCTTTTAGGGCCGCTTGGATCCTTGAACAGATTGCCTTAAACCATCAATATCTATTTATACCCTGGTTAAGTTACTTTTTAAGTCGCTTACCACATGTTAGCAATGAAAGTTGCAAGCGACATTACGCTAAAATAGCCGAGGAATACACCCGGAATTTTCATAGCAGAAAAATAAACAATGAAATTAGATCATCTCTTGAACAAACAGATTTAGAACCGGCTATAGAGGCTTTATTTGATTGGCTGATTGATCCGAAAACAAAAATTGCCGTAACAGCTTTCGCTATGGAAACCTTATATAACCTTAGTTTTAAATTTCCATGGATCAAAGATGAATTGGAAGAACAAATTCATTTTTTAATGAAAAATGGATCCGCTGGGATCCAATCAAGAGGAAAAAAAATACTTGCAATGCTTAAATAGGCAATTGACTAAGGCGTTAACTCGAAACTCAAAATATCACCTTCCATTTCAGAACTATTTTCTGTATTACAGTAAACAATTAATTGATCGGACCTGAATTCGAAATCAAATAATTTTTCATCCAGCTTATATTTTGAAAAGGTATCATTTTCGTGTTTTCGCATTAAATAAATTTTAGGCAATTTATTGTTTGTAAATTTTATAGGAATATTTTTCAGATCAATGCTTAGCACATATCTGTTTGGCGAATAATTGTCCCACTTAACATTACTTAACACAAAATTATCCTTGCCTTTTGCTATAAGAGAAGTTATGTACACCGTTTCAGGAAGCTTTATTTTATGGTTCTTGTGCTTATAACATCCTCCAAAAATCAATATTGAATAAAGTATGATAACTGTAAAAAAAGGTCTTATAAGTTTCATAATTATTGACTGTTGATCCTTCAAAGATATTCAAGTTAAAAATTATAATCATAAGTACAAATACGTGATTATTAATAACTAATAAAAAAGGTGGCCAATTGTAAAGCGGATACATTATTCACTCCAAATATTAACCTTTTTTTAACAACTAGTTTACCTACGAAAAGACATTGATCGCTTTTGAGGAATTTTATACCCTAAAAATCTTTATTTTCGGACCTGCTAAACAAGAGTGAATTTTTCGAATGCTAAAAAGATTACTGCTGATAATTATAATAGGGATAGTATGCACCCTTGCTTATGCCCAAGATTCATTAAATAATATCATTCCAAAACCGGTTGCCGTTAAATCTTTTCCAGGGCATTTTACCTTAACCTCCGATGTCTTTTTAGTTTATAATAATGACAGCAGTAAATCTGTTGCTCAGTTCTTCAAAGAGACGATCGCTGTTTCAACAGGAATTTCTTTTGAGCTGATTCACGAAAACCAATTTTTAGGCAAACAAAAATCTATACGTTTTTATTTATCATCACTTAGAGATTCAACCCTTGGCAGCGAAGGTTATAAACTGCAGGTAAACGCCAATTGCATTGAAATTACAGCAAATACAGCAGGAGGGCTTTTTTATGGAATGCAAAGCCTGGTTCAATTATTACCTGCCGAAGTAATGTCTGCAAAAACAAAATCCGGAGTAGCTTGGACGATCCCTTGCGTTGACATTGTTGATTATCCTCGTTTTGCATGGAGGGGCATGATGCTGGATGTTTGTCGCCATTTTTTCCCTAAAGAATATATTAAAAAATACCTCGACAATATGGCCCGGTACAAATACAATGTTTTTCATTGGCACCTTACCGACGACCAGGGATGGAGGATTGAGATCAAGAGTTTTCCAAGGTTAACGCAAATTGGCGGCTGGAGAGCACCAAGAATGGGTGAATGGTGGACCCAAACCCCACAAGCAGATGGCGAACAATCAACCTACGGTGGTTTCTATACAAAAGAAGATGTAAAAGAGATTTTGGATTATGCCGCTGCAAGAAATATTACGGTTCTGCCCGAAATTGATGTTCCCGGTCATTCATTAGCCGCCTTGGCTGCTTATCCCGAATTATCATGCTTTGGGGGCAATTTTAAACCGAACGTTGGTGACAAATTCTATAAAAAAATGGAAAATTCTTTGTGCATTGGCAATGAATGTTCTTTTGAATTAATGGACTCGGTGTTAACCGAAATTGCAGCCATGTTTCCGGGCAAATACATTCATATTGGTGGCGATGAGTGTTATAAAGGATATTGGGAGAAATGCCCTAAATGTAAAGCACGCATGAAAACCGACAGTATTTCATCGCTCGAGGGTTTGCAAAGTTATTTCATACACCGAATGGAACAGCTGGTAATTAGCAAAGGCAAAAGAATGATTGGCTGGGATGAGATTTTAGAAGGAGGCCTTGCTCCGGAAGCAACGGTTATGTCGTGGCGGGGACTTAAAGGAGGTGTTAATGCCGCCAACATGGGCCATAATGTAATTATGACCCCCGATAAATATTGTTATCTGGACCTTTACCAGGGCGATCCGGATGTGGAGTATAAAACCTACTCCATAAATCGTTTAAGTACTACTTACAGCTTAAATCCGGTTCCAGAAGGTATTGACAAGAAATTTATTTTAGGTGGACAAGCGAATGTTTGGACAGAAAACATCCCCAATACCCGTCATCTTGAATACATGGTTTGGCCAAGGGCCTTTGCCGTTTCCGAAGTATTTTGGACACCACAGGAAAGCCGCAACTGGCATGATTTTACCCGTAGAATGGAAACACATTTTACACGCTTTGACCAGGCTCAGATCAATTATTCGCTAAGTTCGTTCGATCCGGTGATACGGGTAAATAAAAACAATGAGGGTAATTACCTAATTAGTGTAAACACTGAAGTTAGTGGACTCGATATTTATTATAGCTTCGAGGGCCCGGATCCGGACAGTTTCTACCCGCTTTATTCGCAGCCCTTAACTATTCCAAAAGGAGCCGACACCTTTAAAGCCGTAACGTATAGAAACGGTAAAAAAATTGGTAAGGTAGTTAGCCTTAAAATGAAAGACCTGGATAAACGGATTCGCCAGGGCTATTAATTTTAGATCTTTTATAAGAGGAATTTCTCTCCTGGCAAATAAATATCCAACTTCAAGCCTTTGGAACCCATTTTATGATTTTGTATTGTTTTTGATTTAGTTGGATTTTGATACACCAACACCTGCGAATCGCCAATAACCTCGGCCCAACCATTTTTCACTAAAATGGCAGTTGATTCATCAATACCTATCGCTTTTTTTCCAGGGTATTCAATCACTATACTTAACAAACGGTTATGCCGACTTCTGATTAAAAAATGCTGATCGATAATTGCCGATTGCAACAACCCCAAGCCTTCCTTTATCTCAATATTTCCGGCTTCTATTGATTGCGCTGTCGACTGATAATCGGGATGTAAAATTTCATTTCCAGTGATCATTTCTTTGCTCATTACTGCGGCTCCGGCACTGGTACCGGCAACTAATGCACCGTTAAAATAAGCTTTTACAATTGCTTCTTTTACTGGCGTTCCATTCAGCAGGCTCATAAAACGACTTTGATCGCCCCCCGGCAAATAAATAAACTTTGCTTTTGAAATTGAATCTACTGCAGCGTTACCTAAAGGTTTATTTGAAGTAAAGTTAAAATTGATGGTTTTAAGTCCTGCTTTTTCAAATTGCTGCTTTGCAAAATAATAAGCTGAATCTGGTTCTTCGCTTGCCAAAGGTAAAATGGCCACATAATCCGTTAAACCAACATTGGCTTCAGTTATCATTCGGTTAATGAGAGCTTCAGATCGTTTCCCTCCACCTATTATAAATAATTTGCCTTTGGATTTAACTGATTGAGCTGTACAAATGGTTGATAGAAACGCCAAAAGAGCAATGATCAATAAACTTTCTTTCTTCATATAGGAAAAATAAAGTTTATTAACCTTTACTCAAAAAACTGCTCGCTAAAATTTACAAAGAATAGTTCCTCTGTTGAACGACTCACCGCCGTATACAACCATCTTAAAAAGTCGGTATTTACCATTTCTTCAGTCAGATAACCCTGGTCAACAAAAACGGCTTTCCATTGTCCACCCTGGGCCTTATGACAAGTTACCGCATAGGCAAACTTCACCTGCAAAGCATTATAATAAGGATCTTCTTTTAATTTCTGAGCTCTTTCCCGTTTATTGGAAATATGTTTATAGTCTTCGCTAACGGCTTCATACAACCGTTTACTGTCGTTAAAGTTCAGGTTAGGGCTTTCTGAAGTAAGCGTATCTAATAAGATCTTACAAGTAAGTTCCGGTTCATCCGGGTAATCCGGAAACTCAAGTGTGACCTCTGCAAAGCGAAATCCATACAATTCAGAGGTTCCTTTAATTCTGCGGATGCGACCAATATCGCCATTGGCAATAAATGCATGGTTTGATTCATCCGGAAGCCAGAAATAATTATTCTTTACCACCATTAGGTAATCACCGGTTGATATTTCCTCCTCCCTATACAAAATCCTCCCCCTGATTTGCTGATTGAATAAATTAGCACCTTTGTTCGACCGGGTAATGATCAATGTATCCTCTACACCGTATTTATCATATGCATAATTCAATCCTTCCACCATGCGCTCACCATTCATCCGGTAGGTATCGGTATAACCCTTAGTCACTATTTTCGGAAAGGTTTCAATTTCATCACTTATCAATTCTCTGATACGGGTAGCATTTTCCAAAATTCCTGATTGCTGTTGTTGACGAAGCACTTCTGTTAATTCCACATCTTTAACCTCCAGATTATAATGTCCTTCGAGATACTCTTTGTCTAAAGCCGGGCTATAGGTAAGACCAACCGGAGGTAGCTGGGCGGTATCACCTACCAAAATGAGTTTACAGTTCTTTTGATTGAATACGTATTCGAGCAAATCAGTTAACAGGTTTTGACCATAAAGATCAGGCCCATCCGTTTGCTGGTTAGAGATCATAGATGCCTCGTCCACAATAAAAATAGTATCGGTATGCGGATTAATCCCTCTTGAAAACCCTGAAACAGGGCTGGCGGCATCACGTTTCCGGTATATTTTTTTATGAATAGTGAAGGCTTCCTTACCGGCATAAGAACTGATCACCTTTGCCGCCCGGCCTGTGGGTGCCAGCAAAACCGATTTCAGCTTATACATTGGCAACAATTTAACCAATGCACTCACCACCGTAGTTTTCCCCGTTCCGGCATAGCCCCGAACAATAAACACCGAATTATTGCTTCGACGGAGCAAAAACTCATCGAGATCTCTGAATAACTCCTGTTGCTGAAAGGTGGGCTGGTGCGGAAAAACTTTTTCTAAAACGGTTGAATCGAGCATGGACGGGAAAATTAAAGTACGAAGGTAGAAGTATAATTTTAGAAGGACGAAGGAGGATGTACGATTTTAAATTTACGAAGGTAGAAGTACAATTAAAGTTAGATTGTAGAAGTACGATTTTAGATTGCCCCGCATACCACACTTCCCACTTTCACTCTAAAATCGTAAATCCGAAATCATACTTTGTACTTTCCAATTCCTACTTTGTACTTCTTACTTTGTACTTAAATTGTATTTTTGTCGGAATTGTCCTAAAAATATGCAGCAGAACCTTCAGCAATTTAAAATAATAGATAAATCGTTTAAAATTAAGCAAACAACTAAGTATCATCTTACTATAAAGTTTACTGAAACAGGTTTAAACTATTGTATCTATGACCCTGCGACACAGCGTTACGTGGTGCTTTCGAACCATGAAAACCTGAGCCCCTTTACGTATGATAAGGAGATTGCTGCTGATGAGTTATTAAAACTTCCGTATGCAAAACTCAGGATTATCGTTCCTTCAGATGAACATACCATTATACCTAATGAATACTTTGAGCAGAAAAATCTTAACGATTATGTTTCGTTAAACTTCAGCAAAAAAGAAGGGCGTGTAATGACCAATGATATTCCATCGTTAAATGCCACGCAGATCTTTACGCTTAATGAGAAAATTGAGCAAATCATCCATAAATATTTTGAAGGGGCTTTGATCTTTTTTGAAGGGACTCCACTCCTTGAGGGATTGATCAGACAAAGCAGTCATACCGAAAAACAATTGCTGTACATCCATGTAGTTAAAAACTGCTTGCAAATGGCCGTTTTCGACAATGGTAAATTGCAGCTTTATAATCGGTTTGAGTATAGGTCGGCTGAAGAGTTCATCTATTTCCCGCTTTACGTTTGTAATACGTTGGGATTGGATCCTAAAGATTTACATGTATTTATGCTTGGAGCCATCAGGCCGGGCGATGACAGTTATAGACTGATACATGAACATTTTCGTCGCATCAGCTTTGGCGAACTTTCAAAAGAACTATTTTTCAGCAAAGTGATGACGCAAATTCCGCAACATCGTTTTTATTCATTGCTTAATATTGAATTATGCGCATAATTGGCGGAAAGTTAAAGAGTATACGGTTGCAGGCTCCCAAAAATCTTCCTGTTCGCCCTACAACCGATATTTCAAAAGAATCGCTTTTCAATATCCTTTTTAATCGCTTTAATTTTGATGAAATAAGCGCGCTCGATCTTTTTGCCGGCACCGGAAATATTTCGTTTGAATTGGCTTCGAGAGGATGCCCGGCAGTCACTTCAGTTGATAAATTCCCCGGTTGTGTTGAATACATTAAACGCACCGCTGCCCAGCATCAACTTACAGCTATAAAAACCTATAAAGCGGATGTATTTAAATATTTAGATTTAGAAAATGTTCAATACGATTTGATTTTTGCCGATCCGCCTTACGATATGCCCAACCCTGAACGAATAGCCGAAAAAGTCTTTGAAAGAAATCTATTAAAAACGGATGGACTTTTGGTAATTGAGCACGCTTCGCAGGTAAACTTAGAAAATCAGCCTAATTTTTCATGGGCAAGAAAATACGGGCAATCAACTTTTAGTTTTTTTGAGGTTACAGAACCGATTAAAGAATAAATAATCTTCGAAGAATATCATGAAAATAGCTTTATTTCCAGGCTCGTTTGACCCGATTACCATTGCACATCTGGACATTGTTAAACGCGCCATGCCTTTGTTCGACAAGGTGGTTATTGGCATAGGTTTAAACAGTTCGAAACCTTCATTTTTATCCCCCGAAAAACGTCAGGAACTTGTACATGCCGTTTTTAATTATGATCCTAAAATCGAAATTAAAACCTATGAAGGTTTAACCGTTGATTTCTGCGAAAAATTAGGTGCACAATACATGATCAGAGGCATACGTTCGGTTGCCGACTTTGAGTATGAGCGTGCTATTGCACAAATTAATGCAGCCATGAAACCCGAAATAGAAACCATATTCATTTTAAGCAAGCCTGAATATTCGGCCATTAGTTCAACCATTGTGCGTGATATTTTGAAAAACAATGGCGACGTTAGTCCTTTTGTGCCTCAAGAAGCAATGAGGTTCTTATAAAATACCCATATAAAACCAGCTATCTTATGACTCCAGTTTTTTCTACCGAAGTACCCAGTCCTGCCGGACATTACAACCAGGGAATGGCTGCTCATCAATTTATTTTTATATCCGGACAATTACCAACCGGCTTTCCTGCCGAAACTTCGTTAGAAGAACAGGTGAAAATTGCTTTACAACGAGTTATAGCCATTGCTGAAGCGGGAGGAAGTTCGATAGAAAAGATTGTAAAAACTACCGTTTATATTGCTGATGTAAATGATTGGCCCGCGGTAAATGCCGCCTATGCCGAATTCTTCGGACCAAATAATAAACCAGCCCGCAGCATTGTGCCGGTTCCGGCACTTCATTATGGTTATAAGGTAGAAATTGAGGCTATTGCAGCGATTTAATGAACGTTTATTTTATAAGCGGCTTAGGCGCAGACAAACGGGTATTTGATAAATTATCACTACCAACCAATTTCCAAATACATCATATTACCTGGATAGAGCCCTACCCAAAAGAGCCAATTACTGATTATGTAAAGCGTTTAAGTTTACAAATCGATACTTCAAAGGCATTTTGTTTGATTGGCTTGTCTTTCGGTGGAATTATCTTATCCGAATTATTAAAAGTTGTCTCACCCCAAAAAGCTATCATTATTTCAAGTGTAAAATCAACAATTGAGTTCCCTTGGTATTTTAGGTTTGCAGGTAAACTCAAATTACACAAACTCATCCTTAGCCCATTACTTAAATCAGCTAATTGGTTTTCATTTAAATTATTTGGTCTACAATCATTGGAGGAGCAACAACTGTTCAAAGATATTTTAAACGATACAAGTACTAATTTTATGCATTGGGCCATTGATAAAGTATTGACCTGGCGGCATGAAAATCCATCAAAAGATATCATCCATATTCATGGAACAAGTGATTTAATTTTGCCTTACAAATTGATTACCGCCGAGTTTACAATTAAAAATGGCGGTCATTTTATGGTTTATAATCGCGCTGTTGAGGTCTCTTCTATCTTAACAACTATAATTAATTGATAAAACAAAAATTCGTAATTCGTAATTCGTAATTCTAAAATCTAACTTTATTCCATGCTTCAATTTATCTGTTCTGTAACCGGCAAAAAATATCCTGTTAACATTCCGCGTTGGCGTAGCAATGATGGCCATTTATTGGATCTGGAGTTTGAAGCAAAGTTTGATTTGGAAAAAATTAAGGATCGAAAACCGAATTTATGGCGTTACCTGGAAGCTTTACCCATTACCAACGAAAATTCAATTGTCAGTTTTGAAGAAGGATTCACTCCTCTAATACCCATTGATTTTGACGGTAAACAAGCTTTCATTAAACAAGAGCAACTTTTCAGCACAGGCTCCTACAAAGACCGGGGTGCTACCGTCTTAATGAGCTTCGTCAAAGAACTAGGTATCAAAAAAGTAATTCAGGATTCCTCTGGCAATGCCGGATGTGCTATAGCTGCTTATGCTGCTAAGGCAAATATTAATTGTCGAATTTATCTTCCGGCCGATACCGCTGAAGCCAAAATAGCTCAAATGCGTATGTATGGAACCGAAATTGAACGCGTACCCGGTAGCAGGGAAGACACCGCTGCAGCCGCCTTAAAAGCCGCTGGATCCACTTTTTATGCCAGTCATTGCTATAACCCATTCTTTTACCAGGGAACCAAAACCTTTGCTTACGAAGTTTGCGAACAACTAGGCTGGACGGCTCCTGATGCGGTTGTAGTTCCGGCAGGAAATGGCACCCTTTTAATTGGCTGCTATATTGGCTTCAATGATTTACTAAAAGCTGGAATTATTGATAAACTTCCAAAAATTATAGCGGTTCAAGCAGAGGCCTGCTCTCCCCTTTCGCAAGCATTTAATAAAAGTTTGAATACTTACAATGAAGTACCAACAAAACAAACTTTAGCCGAAGGAATTGCTATTGCTACCCCGGTAAGAGGCAATCAATTATTAAAAATGGTGCTGGAGACTAAAGGGAAATTCTATTCAGTAACAGAAGAAGAAATAAAGGATTCATTACTGTATTGCGGCAAAATGGGTTATTATATTGAACCAACTTCTGCCGCCACAATTGCAGGACTCAGAAAATACCTCACTGAGCAGCCAGCAGAATTGGTAGTTTCGTTATTTACCGGGCATGGACTTAAATCAACCGATAAAATATTGAAGATTCTTAAAGAGAGTTAAGATATAAGAACCATGATATAAGACTAAATGCGATATCAGCAACTCCATTCTATACTCATAGTTCTTGGTTTTTGTATCCTGATTCTTATCTCTTGGCTCTTGTCTCTTGAATCTCTAAAACTTATCTTCGAGCCTGAAAAACACACACAAAAGCTTTAATGGAAAACCAGGACAAGAAAAGAGATCGTATAATTGAAATTGCCTTAAAACGTTTTGCTCATTATGGGTTGTCAAAAACAACGATGAATGAAATTGCCGATGATCTCTCGATGTCGAAAGCGTTGTTATATTATTATTTTCCGGATAAAAATGCGCTGTACTCCACGGTTATTAATCAGTTGTTTGAAGTGCATGCCATTGAGATTAAGAAAGAAATTGACCAATCAGCTTCCAGTGCCGAGGCGTTGAGTATTTATTTACGGAAACGGCACGAGTTCATCAAAAAATACTACATCCTTTTGGAGTTTAATAAGAGTTTCAACAAGGAGAGTTTTGCTCAAAAACAAAACTCATTTTCAACCATCAGAGCCAAGGAAAAATCGTTTTTAACAAATATTTTAGCTCAGGGAATCCAATCAGGTGAGTTTAAGATTGATGACCCGGAGAAAACCGAAGCCCTCATCTTTGATGCCTTACTAGGAATCCGTTTCGTAGTACTTGAATATAATAATTCGCCTCAACCCGATGACGAACTGTTTAACACCATTCTCGAAAAACAACAACTCCTTTCCGACTTGATCATCAGAGGATTAAAAGCCTAGTGAAGTACGAAGTTAAAAGTACAAGTTTAGAAGTAGAATTTTAGAATTACGATTTTAGATTAAAGCAGCTCCTAAAATCCGAAATCTAACTTCCATTTGTACTTTGTACTTCTTCCTAAATTCACAATCCAAAATCTAACCTCCCTTTGTACTTCTCACTTTGTACTTCTAAAATCTCCACTCTAACATCTAAAATCATCCTAAAATCTTCAATCCAAAATCTAACACCACCTTGACTTTTCAACCTAAATAGTCAGTAAGTAAATACTTCGTTACAAATGGAAACATTTTTGGAAATGAAAGTTTCCTAACTGTATATTTGACTATTAATTTCAAAAAGTCAGAAAGTAAATGAGTCAAATTGAAATACAGGATGACAAGCAAGAGCTGATTGTAGACGCGGCGTTAAAACGCTTTGCCCACTTCGGCCCTTCTAAAACAACCATGAATGAAATAGCTGATGATTTACGCCTTTCAAAGGCATTGATCTATTACTATTTCCCCGATAAAGCGAGTTTATTGAATGCCGTTCTGGAAAAAATCCTGAATAACTATTTCCTTGAAATTGAATGTGAGGCCAATCATTCCAAAACGGTTGAAAAAGCACTCTACAACCTTATCGCAGTTCGTCACGATTTTTTCATGAAGTTTTTTTTCAACATGGGCTTGAACAGAAACTTTTTGGAAGGCAATAAAAATTCGCTTGATGAAGTAGCGGCAAGAGCAATAAAACGAGAGAAAGCATTTGTTGCTACACTATTGGAGAAAGCCAATAAAACCGGAGAATTATCAATCACCAACACTGAGGAACAGGCGGATTTGTATATCGATTTGATGAAAGGAATTAGGTTCAGCTATGTAACTCCGGGAGCCTGCACTCCGATAATTGACGAAGACCTTTTAAAGGAGATCAACCATAAAACACGTTTAATGACCGAACTTTTTGTTAAAGCACATAAAACTCCAACCAAGCACTAAACATGGTAAAAGACAAAATTATACAAACAGCAGAAAAGCTTTTTACGGCTTACGGAGTAAAAAGCATTAGCATGGACGAAATTTCGGCAAAGGCAGGTGTTTCTAAACGTACCATTTATGAGCAATACAAAGATAAATCGTCAATAGTAAATCTGTTGATGAATCAGATTTTGCTGAACTATCAAATCGCTTTAGACAAATGTAAAATTGAAGCCCATGATGCAGTAGAGGAGAATTACATCGCATTAAAATATATCGAACAATTGGCTCTTGCCATCAATCCAAGTTTCACTTACGATATAAAGAAATACCATCCGGAATGCTGGAAAGAGGCTACATTCTTCAAAAACTATATCCTTAAGAACACCATACGCGATAATATCGAACGTGGTATTAAAGAAGGCTGGTTCAGAGAGGATATTAATCTTGAGATCATGACAGAGCTGAGGTTACTTGAAATCGATGCATTGTTCAACCCGGAAAACAGCGTTCTTCAGCAAAAAAAATTAAGAGAGGTAGCACTCGCCCATACAGAACATTTCATGCTTGGTATTGCCACCTTGGAAGGAAGAGAATTAATTGAACACTATATCAAAGAAGCATAATAAATAATGAAAAGAATAACCGGCATTTTACTGCTTTCATTAAGCATTTTAGGCTTTAAGGCTGAAGCGCAAAACAATGAACTGAGCCTTAAAGACTGTTTAAAGTACGCATTAGCCAATAATCAAAGGCTGGCTTCAACGAAATTGAATGAAGAAAGCGGACGTTATAAAACGGACGAAATAAGGGCACAGGCACTTCCGCAAATTAATGCAAATGCAAACTTTACCGACAATGTGCTCAAACAACAAATGGTGTTACCTGGCGAACTTGTAGGCAGACCGGGATCGGTAATGGCTGTTGAAGCAGGTACTACTTACAATGCCAGTGCAGGCGTTGAATTGAACCAACAATTATTTAACCAACAGGTATTTACAGGTTTAAAAGCGGCAAAAAAAAGTGAGCAATATTATCAGCTGAGTACCGCTATGAGCGAAGAAGAAGTGCTGCAAGGCGTTTCTAAACTTTACTATACTGTTTTGGTGGCTCAGCAAAAAATAGATGTTATTGATGCAAATATTAAACGAGTAGAACAATTGGTAAAGACTACTACTTCACAATACCAAAACGGTTTGGCAAAAAAGGTTGACCTCGATCGCATTAAGGTAAATCTGACCAACCTGAATACACAACGAATAGAACTTACCAATACCATTACTTTACAAACCAATCAGCTGAAATATGCTATGGGAATGCCTATTGAGCAAACAATTGCATTACCAAAACTTGATTTAAAAGCCATTGAAAGGCAGTCGGCTGCTACTTTGGCCCTTGATCAGTTTAATATTAACAACCGTACTGAGTTTAAATTATTGGATAAACAAGGTGAGCTGTTGCAACTACAGCGCAAGGCTAATATTTCGGAGTATTATCCAACGGTTTCCCTGTTTGCCAACTATTCATACAATGGTTTAAGCAATGAATTCGATTTGTATAAATCAGGAGGATCAGCCACATGGTACGATATGTCATCTGTAGGCCTAAGAGTTCGTATTCCAATTTTTGATGGATTTGCCCGTCGTTCTAGAGTAAATCAAACGAATGTAAGCATTAAACAACTCGATAAATCGAAAGAATACACCAAACTGTCGCTAAACATGGCTTACGAGAATTCAAAAATTCAGCTTAAAAACAGCCTGAATACCATTGCTTCTCAAAAAGAAAATGTGGCTTTAGCTGAAGAGGTGTATAAATCGAGCCAAAATAATTACAACCTGGGTTTGGCTGATTTAACCGACCTGCTGGCTGCTGAGGTTTCGTTAACTGAAGCCCAAAACAATTACTCTCAGGCTTTATTGAACTACAAAATAGCTGAGATCGAACTTATTAAATCAAACGGAAATTTAAGAACACTTTTAAACTAAGACTATAATGAACAAGAAATATTTCATCTACGGAGCTGTTGTCATTGCTGCATTTGCATTGATCAGCTGGAAATTAAATACAAATAAAAAACTGAACGAAGAAAAAACAGCCATTGTACAGCAAGGTGCTGCAATCATTCCGGTTCAGGCTGAAAAGGTGATAAAAGCCACATTTGCTCGCAATTTCGTTGCCAATGGTACTTTTGCCCCTGTTCATGAGCTTTCATTTGTTTCTGAAAACTCTGGTCGTATTACTTCATTATTAGTTGACGAAGGCAGTTTTGTAAGCAAAGGACAAGTAATAGCACGCATTGATGCTGAAATTTTAAACGCTGATGTTCAGGCAGCTCAAACCACTTTAGATCAATTGAGAAAAGATCGTGAGCGTTTTGAAAGTGCTTTACAAACCGGCGGTGTTACTCAAAAACAAGTTGACGATATCAACTTCCAAATCAGACAAGCAGAAAGCCGAATGGTTACCGCTCGTCGTAAAATGACCGACACGCAGATTAAAGCGCCTATCTCAGGTATCATCAATAAAAAATATGTAGAGTTAGGTTCTTACCTGTCTCCGGGCACTAAATTATTCGACATTGTTGATGTATCAACCTTAAAACTGAATGTTACCGTACCTGAGGCTCAAGTGGTAAACTTAAAATTAAACGGCAAAGTAACTGTTGACTGTAAAGTGTTCCCTGGAGCTGTGTATGGTGGCAAAATCACTTTTATCGCGGCCAAAGGCGACAACACATTGAACTACCCTGTTGAAATTGAAGTAACCAATTTAAAAGATCAGCAAATTAAAGCGGGTATGTATGGTACAGCTAATTTCGATGGACTTCAGTCTACTCCAGGCATTCTTATTTCTCGTAACGCTTTTGTGGGTGGTGTAAACAGCAATCAGGTATATGTTGAAGAAAACGGGGTTGCCAAATTACGCAAAGTAGTTGCGGGTCAAATCATGGCCGAAAAAGTGGTAGTTGAAAGCGGCCTTAACGAAGGAGAAACTGTAATTACCAGCGGCCAGATCAACCTTAACGATGGAAGCAAGGTAGAGGTTCAGAAATAAAATAAGAGGATTGCAAAAATAGTGGGTGTTTCACGCCCCTATTCAATCAATCTCTCATTCAATCATTCTTTCATAAACATAGATGAAAATTACAGAAGTATCGATTAAAAGGCCAACCTTGGTGGTGGTAATTTTTACCGTCCTCACCCTTATGGGTCTGCTTAGCTACTTTTCGTTGAACTACGAATTGTTACCTAAGTTCTCCTCGCCTACTTTAACCATTTCTACCGTGTATCCTGGAGCTTCTCCTAACGAGGTGGAAAATACGGTGACGAAGAAAATTGAAGATGCGGTGGCATCCATGGAAAATATTAAAAAGATCACCTCTCGTTCGGTGGAAGGTGTATCAATTGTTACCGTTGAATTAACCAGCAATGCAAACGCCGACATTGGCTTGCAGGAAGCCCAACGTAAGATAAATGCGATCTTATCAAAACTTCCTGATGATGCTAAAACACCGGCATTGAATAAGTTTTCGTTGGAAGATTTACCGATCATGACCTTAGCGGCTACCGCCAAAATGGATGGAGCCCAGCTATATGACCTGATCGACAAACGTATTCAACCAGCTTTATCACGTATTCAAGGGGTTGCGCAGGCGAACCTTATTGGTGGTCAACCTCGCGAAATTCAGGTAAGCATTAATGCCGACCGGTTAAAAGCCTATAACCTTTCAATTATGCAGGTTACGCAGGCTATCAAAGGTGCTAACCTTGATTTTCCAACCGGTAAGATCAAAAACACCGATAACCAGGTACTGATCCGTTTAGCCGGTAAATTTAAAACCGTAGATCAGTTGCGCAACATGGTGGTTTATAATGCACCGGATGGAGCACAGATCCGTTTAAGCGATATCGCTGATGTTCAGGATGCTCAAAAAGATGCCGATAAACTGGCTCGGGTTGACCGCCAAGGTGCCATTGCCATTCAAATTCAAAAGCAAACGGATGCCAATGCCGTAAACGTTAGTAAAGGCATAAAAAAGGCAATCGCTCAAATTGAAAAAGATTACGCTAAGGAAAACCTGAAGATCAAAATAGCTAACGATACTTCTGACTTTACACTGGAAGCAGCTGATTCAGTTATTCACGACTTAATCCTGGCGATTGTATTGGTAGCTGCTGTAATGTTACTGTTCTTGCATAGCATTCGTAATGCGCTGATCGTAATGGTATCAATCCCTGCATCATTGATTGCCACATTCATTGGAATGAAAATGATGGGTTTCTCTTTAAACCTAATGTCATTAATGGGTCTTTCATTGGTGGTGGGTATCCTTGTTGATGATGCGATCGTGGTATTGGAGAATATATATCGCCACATGGAAATGGGCAAAAACCGGGTTAAGGCAGCTTTCGAAGGTGTAAAAGAAATCGGTTTTACGGTTACATCCATTACGTTGGTTATTGTGGTAGTGTTCTTACCAATCTCATTAACCAATGAGCTGGTGTCAAAGATCCTGCGCGAGTTCTGTGTGGTGGTAATGATCGCAACCATGTTGAGTTTGTTCACCTCATTTACAATTGTTCCTTTATTATCATCACGCTTTGGTAAACTGGAGCATCTAACCAGGAAAACAGCATTTGGCCGTTTTATTTTATGGTTTGAAGCGCAATTAGATAAATTCACCGCTTGGATAACCGGTATTTTGGAATGGGCTTTAGCTCATAAACGCAGAACCATTGCGGTGGCGGTAGCCTTATTGATCGGTTCGTTTATGCTGTTAACTAAAGGATTTATTGGTGGTGAGTTTATCGCTCAGGGCGATCGTGGACAGTTTATTGTTCAGTTAGAATTGCCAAAAGATGCCTCGGTTGAGCAAATGAACAAAGTTACTGCACAAGCTGAACAGTTTATTGCTTCTAAAAAAGAAGTAATGTCAATGATTACAACAGTAGGTCAAAGCAGTGAAGACGGTTTTGGTGCATCACAGTCTACAGCGTATAAATCGGAGATCACCGTGATGCTGATTGATGCCAAAGAACGTAAAGATCCATCTGACATTTATGCGGCCAAACTAAAAAACGAACTGTTATCAAATCTTCAGGGTGTAAAAGTGAAAACCACTCCTGTGAGTATTTTAGGTACTGCTAACCGCGCTCCTATTGATGTGATCGTTATGGGTGCTGATTTAGACAGTGCGATGGCTTTTGCAAAAACAGCAATGGCCGAACTAAAAAACCTCAAAGGTTCTAAAGATGTTAAGCTTTCGGTTGAAGAAGGTAATCCGGAAATCAATGTTCAGGTTGACCGTGATAAAATGGCATCCTTAGGATTATCGATGGATGCTGTTGGAGGTACCATGCAAATGGCCTTCAGCGGAAATACAGATGCTAAATTTAGTCAGGGTGAATATGAATACGATATCAATGTTCGCTTTGATGATTTCAACCGTAAGAGCATTGAAGACGTAGCGAATATTACTTTCGTAAACAAGCAGCAACAATTGGTTAAACTATCGCAGTTTGCCTCTATCACAGAAGCATCAGGCCCAAGCCGTTTAGAGCGTCGGGATAAGAGCACTTCGGTGTCGGTTCAGGGTCAGGTTGTTGGTCGTCCGTCAGGAACTATTATCAGCGAGTTAAAAGCAAAACTTGATAAAATGCCTAAGCCAACCGGTGTAAGCTTTATTATGGGTGGTGATGCTGAAAATCAGGGCGACTCATTCAGCACTTTAGGAATTGCCTTATTAATTTCAATTGTGATGGTTTACCTGATCATGGTGGCCTTATACGACAGTTATGTTTATCCGTTTGTGGTTATGTTCTCCATTCCGTTGGCCTTGATCGGTGCTTTATTGGCACTTGCATTGACCAACAACACGCTGAACATTTTCTCTATTATGGGTATCATCATGCTAATTGGTTTGGTGGCCAAAAACGCCATCCTTATCGTCGACTTTGCTAATCAAGCTAAAGCGGAAGGTAAATCAACCAACGAAGCACTTATTGATGCGAACAACGCTCGTTTACGTCCTATTCTGATGACTACCATCGCCATGGTAATTGGTATGCTTCCTTTAGCGCTGGCAACAGGCGGTACAGCAGCCATTAAAAATGGTTTAGCCTGGGTAATTATCGGGGGGCTGATCAGTTCGATGTTCTTAACACTAATTGTGGTTCCGGTGGTTTATAAAATTATTGACATGTTCCTGACCAAATTTGGTTTCAACAAAGGCAATAATCATATCATTGAACAGTTATATGAAGATGAGAGTACTAAACATCCGCATAAGCATACATATGAGGATGATCTAGTGGTTCATTAAAGGTTTCTTTAGTTTAAGTGGTTAGTTTAGCCTCTCCTGATTTCAGGAGGGGCTTTTTTATGAGTAATCAGAGGCTTTTCCTGAAAAAGTACTAAACTAAAATTACCAAAGCTTACCGTAATAAATCAAAACACCCTGAAATCAAAAGCAAACGGAGTAGTTTTAAACCTTACTTGTTGAAATTGTTCATGCTTGGCATGTATAAGAAAGTTATATTCATCAGACATAACACAAGAAGGCACCTGTAAAATAAGCGATTCATTGGCTTCATACCAATCATCACCTAATCTTCGTGTATAATAAAGATTAGTACGCCAGTTTTTTGGAAGCTGATCTTCCTTCAATACTAAACATGAATAATTCGCTGGCAACTCAATGGTAAGCAAATAATAATCGGCGCTTGGAAGAATTCCACCCATATGGACCAGGTTTTCCATGCAGGCTAAAGCTCTGCTCTCAGACGCATATTTAACATAAGAGCCACCCAAATTCCACCGGCCCTCCACACTGGCATTGTTTATAACAGGGTTTCTGCTAATTCGGTAAATGTTCATTAACAATGCAAGTAGATGTGAATATTAAAAATCTCCGGATTTAATACGGTTAAGTTCTTTATTAACTTCATCAATGCCTGAAATTGCATTTAAAATAGTAAGTGGAATTTCTCCATATAAACCATAAGAGGGCTGACGCATCCATTTATTGAACTTATCATAGCTTCCAAAAGTGTCAAAGCCGTTTCCCCATAGATCAATAAGCTTTAAAAGCCTTTCAGAATCAGAAACATTTAACTGCTTTTGTTCTTTACGATAAATATTAAAGGTTCTAAATGACGAATCAAAAATGTATTCTGTTTCTTTTTGAGTTAAGCCTGCAATTCTTATCAAATCAAAAAGTCGTTCAATCGGTAAACCATCCTGCGAAAGCTTTAAAACATAGTAGCCCTTATCATGGATTTTCTCATGAACAGTTTTCAGGAAATCTTCAGTATTGATTTCATAAGCCACCAACTCTTCTGCAACTATAGAAATTGCTTCTTCATCAGCAGTTTTATAAGGTGCGGGAGTACTGCTTTTTGGTTTTCTTTCCATAAGGCTTTCATTTTGAGAACTTAAAACAAGATACAATTTTTCTTAAGCATTAAGAATTTTTTCACCATCTTTCCCTCCTATTCTAGAATCATTCTTAAATTATTTGTTTGTATCTTGGAAACGAGATATTCATACCTAAGACTATGATTATTAAAGATTTGCTCCATAAGCTGGAATCATCCACCCATCCAATGGCCGGCGCTCTTCATGCCGGTGAAAATTTCAGAGTATTAGTGGTGACCTTTAAAAAAGGAATGATATTAAAGGAGCACAAAGCCCATTTACCAAGTCGCTTAACTGTTGTAAACGGCAAGGTTATTTACAAAGAAAGTGATAAGAACATTGAGTTGGCACGTTATGATTATACTGACATTCCGGTTGAAATAATGCATACAGTAGAAGCACTGGAAGATTCGGTTTGTTTTTTAACCCAAGGGTGAGCCAATCCTTCTTACTAAATTATTTATATAATTTCTATTTTAGGGGTGTCATCATTTAAAATATGAAATTAACTAAAGTCATTTTTCCGTTTTTAGCCCTAAGCGGACTTTTTCTTTTTCCTGCATTTACCGATCACTCGTCTCCACCAATTAATATTACTGGTCTTTGGGCCGATTCAAACTCAACCAATTTCAGCCATTGCTATGCTATCTTTTCTCAGGAAGGAAATAAGGTAAAAGTGGCTCATTATTTGGAGTTTAAGGGAACACCAATGGTTGAAATAGGCGAAGGAAACATCACAGGAAACAAGGTTGACTATAAAGTAAAGGTTACCAAGGCTATTCCCGGATGGGCACTTTCTGGAGAACATATTTTAGAGTTAAGCCCTGATGGTAATACGCTGCGAGGCATTTACAAAGATGAGCAAGGAAATACGGGACCTATGGTGTTCAAAAAATTAAGACCCTAAAATGATCACTCGTTTACTGTTCTTCTGTCTTCTGTGCATGCTTTCTCTTGCTGAAGCCGGCGCACAAACTGTTGAGTTTCCAATACATCATAACAAAGTTGTGTTTTCCGATACCGTATTTGTAAACAACGTTTCAAAAGATTCGATATATGCCAGGGCAAAAAACTGGGTATTGAAATGTTTCCCGGCTCAAAACACTTCGTTTAATGATAACAATAGAACAGACAGCTTGATTGAGGCCAATGGATCACTTGAATTCAATCAAATGGACCTTCATAATTTAAACAAGGTTATTTTTGAATATAAGATCCATATTGATGTATACGACAATGCTTATGCTTATAAAATTGACAAATTTAAAGGCAGGCTGTATGAAAAATCGCAATACACTTCCAATTCGGCGGCAAGGATATGCATTGAGGAGGATTATGCTAACTATTTAAAGAATAAACGCAGTACCGACTATACGCGTAGGGTTAAGCAATTTTACAAGCTGATTAGTCAGCAGATCGAATCATTTAATACTGCTTTGGAGGTTGAACCGGAAGATAAGTATCAGCGCGGACCGCATTTAGAGTAATTTACATCGAAAGAACAAGACCATCATAAGCCAGGTCAATTCCTTTAGGCAGTTCCCTTTCCAGGTCTTCATGTTTACCTAAGCGATGGCTGATATGGGTAAAATAAGTTTGTTCAGCTTTAATTTCCTTTGCAAGCTCAATAGCTTCTTCCAGTGTCAAATGCGAAACATGACTTTCTCGTTGTAGTGCATTCAACACCAAAACCTTAGTCCCTTTCAACTTCTCTTTTTCCTCATCCTTAATGGTTTTCATATCGGTAATGTAGGAAAAATCGCCAATGCGAAATCCAAAAACAGGCAGTTTATAGTGCATTACTTCGATAGGTTTAAACTCGATGCCATGAACAGTAAAAGGTTTGTTGCCAATTTCCACCAAATTCACTTTGGGAATGCCCGGATATTTTATGGAAGCGAAAACGTAAGCAAACTCCCTTATCACGGCTTCCTGAACCCTCGGTGCAGCAAAAACATCCATCTCCCTGTTTAGCTTAAAGTTAAAAGCCCTTACATCGTCCAAACCGGCAATATGATCTTTGTGCTCATGTGTAAAAACAATGGCATCAAGTTTTTTCACTCCGGCCCTAAGCATTTGGTAGCGAAAATCGGGACCGCAATCAATAACCACCGAAGTACTGTTCCATTCTACCAAAATAGACGACCGCAAGCGATTATCGCGCTTGTCCGTTGAAACACAAACGGCACAATCACAAGCTATGACAGGCACTCCCTGTGATGTTCCCGTTCCTAGAAAAGTTATTTTCATTTGTTCGTATTTCAGGTTATGAGATACATGTTAAAACTTGTAATAGATAACACGCAACTCGAAACTCACAATTCATAAACCACTTATTCTAAGTCTAATTTTATCTGCTTCAGACTCAAATAAAAAGCCTTTTGTTTTTCATCAAGCAAACTTTCATCCGCTCTCACCTGCTTTACAATTTCAACAAGGGCATTGATCTTTTGTTCAAGCGTAATAAACTTATTTACCACTACCACTTTGGTTGATTGCAGCAAACAGGCACCCGATTTAAAATTTCCTTTTTCGTACCTAACCTTGTATTCAAGGTCACGTAATAAGGTTTCCAATTTTTCAAGTGTATGGTTCGTTATATTCAGCATGAAGATAGCATCAAGTTAAAAGGTTAGTTGAATGATAGCAAGAATAATTAACCTTTTCTTTCATCATTCTTAGCTCTTTAAAAAAATAATCCCAAAGCTAAATTAGCATTTGGGATTAAATTTCATATTAATTACACTTAATGATTAGCGTAAATCAACCACATCTACACCCGGATATTTTTTCTTATCAAAAGCAAAGAAAGAATCGTCTACTTTAGGGTTTTGTACAAAAGTTTTCACCTTATAGGTGTAGCGATTTCCGTTCTTATCAAAAATCTTGATCTGCTTTAATTGCTTAAGCTTTTTATCAACTGTAAGTTCAATTTTCGAAAACTGTTTAGTTGCTAAAGGAACAAGGTCAATTAGTTGAACAGTACTGGCACCATCCTTCTTCTCACCTTTCAACATATATTTATAACCTTTTTCATAAATGGTGAAGATCTGGGTTGGATTTAAGCTTTCACCGTTTTTCTCTAAGTTATTAATTTGTAATTCTTTAGTTTCCTTTAAGTAAGTGTAAGAAAGCTTGCCATCACTAAACAACTCTGTTCCACCTAAAATTACTTTGTATTTATTTGATTTTTGTTTGATATACAAAGTACCGTTTTGAGTTTCATTGATTTTTTCAGAAGGATTTTCGAGCGTATACGAGAAATCAGTTTTTAAACCATCCAATGAACGGTATTTGGCACTTACACCGGTTAAGATGTCTTTTGCCTGTTTTTCAGCTGGCGATTGCGCAAATGCAGCTACTGAAACAATTATCGCCAAAGCCGAAGTAAAAAGTGTTTTTTTCATTATTAATTTTATTCTATCAGAGTATATAGACTTATCACAAGTCGTGCCGTTTAAAATGAAGGGCAAATTTAACTATTCTAACTATTTTCCGTTTAAAGTATTGAGATATTGTTCCAGTGAATATTCATCAGGATAAAGCACTTCCCTTGCCTTGCTTCCTTCAAAAGGACCGACAATTCCGGCGGCTTCTAATTGGTCAATAATCCGCCCTGCACGGTTATACCCCAACTTTAACTTACGCTGAATCAACGAAGTAGAACCTTGCTGGTGAATAACCACCAAACGTGCGGCATCTTCAAATAAAGCATCACGGTCACTTGGGTCGAAATCTTTAACTGAACCTTCTCCATCCTCACCAACATATTCAGGCAGTTCATAAGCGCTGGTGTACCCTCTTTGCGACCCAATATATTCACAAATTCTCTCCACTTCCGGTGTGTCAAGGAAAGCACATTGCAAGCGTATTAAGTCGGAGCCCGTAGAAAACAGCATATCACCACGACCAATTAACTGATCGGCACCACCGGCATCCAGAATAGTTCTCGAATCGATTTTAGCCGTTACCCTAAAGGCTAAACGCGCAGGGAAATTGGCCTTAATGATACCTGTAATAACGTTTACTGAAGGACGCTGGGTAGCAATTACCAAGTGAATACCAATTGCCCGGGCCAATTGAGCCAAACGCGCAATAGGTGTTTCCACTTCCTTACCCGCTGTCATGATCAGATCGGCGAACTCGTCAATAACCAATACGATGTACGGAAGATAACGATGGCCATTTTCTGGATTCAGTCTTCTTGAAACAAATTTCTGATTGTATTCTTTAAGGTTACGTACCCCGGCATCCTTTAATAATTCATACCGGTTATCCATCTCAATACACAATGAATTCAATGTGTTGATCACCTTCTTGGTATCAGTGATAATAGCGTCTCCCTCACCCGGTAATTTGGCAAGAAAATGTCGTTCAATCTTCTTATAAAGGGTTAACTCAACTTTCTTCGGATCAACAAAAACAAATTTTAACTGCGAAGGGTGCTTTTTGTAAAGTAAAGAAGCAATTAAAGCATTGATACCAACCGACTTACCCTGACCTGTAGCACCTGCCATCAGCATGTGTGGCATTTTAGCTAAATCGGCAATAAACACCTCATTAGAGATTGTTTTACCCAAAGCAACCGGCAAATCCATTGTTGAAGCCTGGAATTTTTCCGTCGCCATTACCGAACGCATCGATACCAGTTCAGGATGCTGATTTGGCACCTCAATACCAATAGTTCCTTTGCCCGGTATTGGAGCAATGATACGAATACCCAATGCCGCCAAACTCAAGGCAATATCATCTTCGAGATTTTTGATCTTGGAAATACGAACTCCCGGAGCCGGAATAATTTCATATAATGTAACAGTTGGACCAATGGTAGCCTTGATCTTGTCAATCTCAATACCGTAATGGCCAAGTGTGTCTACGATCTTATTTTTATTGGCCTCAAGTTCCTGCTGATCAACATGAATTTTATTCGAGCCATGATGATCCAGCGAATCAATAGTTGGATATTTATACGAAGCCAAATCCAGCGTAGGATCAAACTCTCCATGCTGGCTAACCAAGTCTTGTGCTAACTTCTCTTCCTCTGTATGTTCAATGCTTAGCTCTAGCTCTTCTTCAGTAGGCTCAATCGGCATAACAGCAGGCTCTTCAGGCTGTTGAACATGGGTAAATTCAATTTCTTCGGGAACATCCTCTACTACCGGTTCTGTTTCGAGGGCGACCTGATTATTGGTTTCAAAATCAATTGTTTTAACTTCCGGTGTTAACTCCTCTTCCAAATAAGCAAGGTTTGGTTTTATTGGACCATTGGATGATGAATATTCGCGACGCGGAGTAAAATCTATTTCTTCTTCTGTTGCCAGATCATCAAATTTATTCCTACGAGGAAGATCAGCTGGGGGGGCAGTTAATGGCTTTTGCTTTGGAGAGAAATCAGGATTGAATGCAATGATCACAAACACGAGACCTGCAAAAACCAAAACACCCAAAACGCCTGTTTTACCCAGGGTAGCTCCCAACCAATTATTCAACTGAAATCCGAATACGCCTTCGAGAAAATGAGGCATTGGATTAAAGAAACTGTTAATGTAACCTGCAAAAACCGAAAGGAATACCAAAAAGAAAAAAGCATATGCAAGCGATTTTACAATAGGCAAAACGGCCACTTTAAACAAGAGCCTGTATCCTATTACAAAAAACACGAAAACAAATACAAAAGAGGCAACACCAAACCATTTGTAAATAAACTGGTGAGCAATCATCGCTCCCCATAAACCCATCCAGTTTTCAACCGGGTGTTCTTGCGGAGTAAATATTTTATTCCATGACATTTTCATCACCACGCTCTGATCTTCATCCCATGTTAAAATATATGAAGTAAAAGCAACCAGAAAATAAATGGAAAGAATGAGTAAAAACAAACCGGTTATCTTGATCAGTTTTGGATTAACTTCAGGTAAACTGAAAAACGGTTTCTTTTCCTCCTCTTGCTTTGGCGGATACTTGATCTTTGGTTTTTGGCTAATTTTCTCGGCCTCAGGATCTTTAATCTCGTTTCTAAAACGATTCGTACGTTCTTGCATCAGAAAAATATATCTCTCAAAGATAACGAGCCATTATAAAGTAGCAAATAGATTTTTGGTAAAGAAAAGCTGGTTTGAGAATTATTTTGTTGTAAAACAGATGAATTTACAACAGTTGATTGGGCTGGATGATGTTTAATAGGTCCATGATTAGTATTAGCTAATCATGGACGCTGATTTATATTTTAATTCAATACTTTTTCTGCCAGTTCCTTAAAGTCGATACCATCGAAATTTCCGGAACTCATCAACAAAAGATTTGTATTTAACCAGTTTTGATCCAACAGGTATTTTTCGAGTTCTTGCGAGTTGGTAAAAACCTGAACATTGGCTGAATTAAAAGCACTTTTAACCTGCTCTTCTGTGATTGGTTCAAGTTTTTTATGTTCAATAGTATGATGGTTGAAATAAACCAAGGCCACATCCGCGGTTGCCATGGCTCCATCATATTCTTGTAAAAAGGTTTTATTTAAGCTGCTGAATGTATGCAGTTCCATTGCAGCAATTAACTTACGATTTGGGAACTGCGCTTTCATGGCTGCTGTAGTTGCCTTTAATTTTGATGGAGAATGGGCAAAATCTTTATAAACAGCAGTTGTTTCATTTTTGCTAACCAGTTCCAATCGTTTAGCCGCTCCCTTAAAACTCGAAATTGCGTTATAAAAATCGGCATTGCTTACACCCAACTTATTACAAATTAAGCGGGCGCCATTTAAGTTCATCAGATTATGCTCACCAAAAACTTCCAGTTCCACTTTACCTTGTTCGGTATTCAAACTGGTAACTCCATTAACAACCTCATGCTGTGGTAATCCATATCCTACAGTTTCAAAAACAGGATTCGCATAATGAGCTACTAATTTCTTTAATTCATCATCAGCCTCGCAATAAGCCAAAAAGCCATTAGGCTGAATGGTATCGAGAAATATCTTAAACTGTTCTACGTAATTCTCAAAAGTTGGAAATACGTTTATATGATCCCAGGCAATACCACTTAAAATTGCAAGGTTGGCTTTATATAAATGGAATTTAGGTCGACGATCGATTGGAGATGACAAATATTCATCGCCCTCTATAATAATCACAGGTGCATTTTGTGTGATGCGCACCATGGTATCAAAACCCGCCAATTGAGCACCCACCAGATAATCGCAATCAATATTGCATTGGTGCAAAACATGCAAAATCATGGCTGTAATGGTTGTCTTGCCATGGCTGCCACCAATTACTACGCGAATCTTATCTTTTGACTGCTCGTAGATATATTCGGGATACGAATAGATTTTAATGCCTAATTCTTTCGCCTTAATTAACTCCGGATTATCGGCACGGGCATGCATCCCTAAAATAACGGCATCTAACTCGGCTGTGATCAGCTCCGGTTGCCAGCCCATTTGTTCGGGCAATAAGCCCATTGCAGCCAATCTTGATTTGGAAGGCTCGAAAACCTCATCATCAGATCCGGTTACCTTATAGCCTTTTTTATGGAGGGCAATAGCCAGATTGTGCATCGCACTACCGCCAATAGAAATAAAATGTACGTTCATGTTTTTGCAGGAATTGCGAGCGAAATTCGGATTTATTTATTCAAAAACAAGAGATAGAATGATTAATTATCCAACAATCGGCGATGATAGGAAATCTGCCCCAGGTGATACGAAAGATGCATTACCAGGTGAACAATCAAAAATTCAACTGATGTTTTTTCAGTGAAAACCAATATTGGGTATTCTTCTTTTAACTGCTCAAAGGAAATCTTGTCCAAAGATTGATCGACAACAGTTATCGTACAATCAATCATTGAAAAAAGCTCAGCCAGGGGAACATTTTTTTGAGAAAACTCCAGCTCCCGGTTTCTAACATAACCGCTGCCTCCCAAAATATTTCCTATATAATGGTTTAAGTTTCCTATCAAATGCAGGCAAAGGTTACCGGCAGAATTGGCAATGGCTCCATCTGTTTTCCAGATATTTTCTTCTTTACGATAAGCCTCTATTTCGGCCTTCAGCTTTAAAAGATCCCGGGTATATAATGCTTTTAGGGTTGGTAGCATATGAAGTATCTAATCCGCTTATTTCACAAACTTGGCAGCAACCCAATTATTGCGTGTATAATGACTGATATATTTCAGATCATATTTGGATGCTTCTTCTTGTATTATAGGCAAATCAGGAACTTCATAAAAGCCGCTCATGATCAGCTCACCTTCATCTTCCAGCATTTCGGCATACCTTGCCATGTGTCTGATCAAAATATTGCGATTGATATTGGCTAAGATCAAATCAAAACCAGAGTCATTCACCTCATCAATATCGCCCAGCTCCGATGTTATATTATCCGTTTCATTTAATTGAGCATTTTCTACAGTACTCGAAACGCAAACAGGGTCAATGTCGACTGCTAATAGTTCTTCTGCGCCTAGTTTTGAAGCAAGGATAGCCAGAATACCAGATCCACAACCCATATCTAAAACCTTTTTACCTTCTACTTCTGATTGCAATAAAAACTCCGACATCAGATAGGTGGTTTCGTGGTGACCGGTACCGAAAGCCATTTTAGGATCGATAACAATTTCCAAAGGAAATTCATCAGATTTTGAAGGATGAAAAGTTGCCCGGATATGAAGCTTATCTCCCACCGTAACCGGTTCAAAATTGCTTTCCCATACTTCGTTCCAATTTTTCTGAGGAATTTCATTAATGGCATACGAAAACCTAAACTGTTCAGCATAATGCGCCAGTTGGTCTTTTAAAGCAGTTTCGTCAAATTTATCAGCAGGTATATAGGCCTTAAAACCTTTATCGGTGTCTTCAAATGTATCGAAATCTATTTCAGATAATTCGGCAATAAGCAGGTCTTTAACAAACCCTTCAGGGTCGTTAACAGTGAAAACGAGTTCGAGATAATTCATGGATATTGAGAGCATAATTTAAATTGTAAGCACTTGGTCACGTTAAATTGCCCACAAGATATTCATCTTGTTGGTATTAACAAAAATAAAATCACTGATCCCATCCATAAACAATGAACAGAATCAGTGATTTTAAACAATTATTTGATTACGAATTAAACGTTTTGATGATGTCGGTAAAGTCGCGAGATTTTAATGACGCACCACCGATCAATCCACCGTCAATATCTTTTTGCGAAAATAAAGAGGCGGCATTTGATGGATTACAGCTTCCACCGTATAAAATGCTTACACTTTCAGCAGTTTCTTCATCATAACCTTCAGCAATCAGCTGGCGGATATAAGCATGCACTTCCTGAGCCTGCTCCGGAGTGGCGGTTAGGCCTGTGCCAATGGCCCAAACTGGCTCATAAGCAATAACAACCGTTTTAAATACACTTTTGATCAGGTGATATAAGCCCTCTTTTAACTGCGATTTGATCACATCGAAATGAATGCCTTGCTCACGCTCCTGCAATGTTTCACCAACGCAGAAAATTGGAATCAGTTCATGTTTTAAGGCTAGGTCCACTTTTTTAGCCAACTGACTGTTGCTTTCTGCAAAATACTGGCGACGCTCAGAGTGGCCTAAAATCACGTAATCAGCACCAATTGACTTTAACATTTTTGCAGAAACCTCACCCGTGTAAGCTCCCGACTCTTCCCAGCAGCAGTTTTGGCCTGCAAGTTTAATTTTATCAACAGCACTAGATCCGGTTTTCCACTGATCCAGAGCATAAATATTAGTAAATGGCGCAGATACAATAACAACTGCATCATTGCTTACCTCATCGGTAACCATATTGGCAACTTCAGAGATTAATTTTAACGATTCTTTTAAATCGTTATTCATCTTCCAGTTTCCGGCAACAATTTTCTGTCTCATTATTAATAGAATAGTTTGTGTGTTCTTGTGTGAGTAAAAATGAATTCAAGTATACGCTTTTCAACAGCATTGAACTCGGTTTTTTTTGTTTGCATCATTGCAGAAGCCGCTTTACAAAATTTTTCAAAGTCGAACTCAGCGGTAACTTCGTTCTGCAACCAACTAAAATCGGTTACAAATTTAGGAGGAAAACCCATTGTTGCAATACTGCATCCCAATCCAGTTACTGTACCTGTATTAAGCATGGTGTTTATTGCAGTTTTTGTATGATCGGCCATGATCACGCCATATTTCATCAGATTCGTATCCCTCAAACTGCCTGTAGCGTAGCTCCAAACCTTAACATTTCCAAAATTATTTTTCAGGTTAGAATTATTGGTATCCGCTCCCATATTGCACCATTCCCCAATCACCGAATCTCCCAGGTAACCATCATGGCCTTTATTTGAATTACCTATAAAAACACAGTTTTTCAGCTCTCCGCCTACAACTGTATTAGGACCAAGGGTAGTTGCTCCATAAATTTTCGCTCCCATCTTAACCACGGTACCTTCGCCTGCTGCAAAAGGCCCCCGAATCATGGCTCCTTCCATAATTTCGGCATTTTTACCTATATAAACAGGTCCTGTTTGGGTGTTAATGTAAGCAAACCCCACCTTCGCTCCTTCCTCGATAAATAACTCATTTCCTAAAATATGGGCCTCAGTTGGAAACCGTTGTGAGTTTTTGTTAGCCGTTAAACGTTTAAAATCATCCCGAATCGCTTTATCATTGAACTGGAATATATCCTCCGGAAAACGCAGACTATAAAAATCTTCGCTATAATTATCAAAGATTGAAGTAAAATTGAAAGAGGCAAACTGCTCCTTTGTAACAAAGGCCGCAATAAGCAACTCATTATGTCCAATACATTCTCCAGGTTTTAATTGCTGAATATGTTTTACCAAAAGATCATTTGGAATAATGGCCCCATTGATAAATACATTGTCTTCCTCTAAAATCAATGGGAACTTTTCCTGTAAATAATCTTCCGTAAAGGTGGATAGCTGTTGCTTAAGGAGTGTTTCCCATTTTTGGCGAATGGTGAATATCCCTATTCGCAGATCGGCAATAGGACGGGTAAAAGTAAGAGGCAGCAATTGTCGACGAATTGTTTTATCATCGAACAAAATATAGTTTCTCATTATTCAAAAATAAAAAACCTTAAGGAGTAAACTCATAAATAAATTGTTATCAACTTTTATTTATGAGTTGGCAAAAGTCCACAAAAAAAGTCTGTTGAATTCCTCCAACAGACTTTTTATATCAGGTAAACCGAAACTATTTTTTAGCGTAACGGTTTTTGAATTTATCGATACGACCCGCAGTATCAACCAATTTCATCTTACCGGTATAAAACGGGTGAGATTTATCAGAGATCTCTAATTTTACTAACGGATATTCGTTTCCATCTTCCCAAACGATGGAATCACGAGTGTCAACAGTTGATTTGGTAAGGAATGCGTAATCGCACGACATATCCTTAAATACTACTAATCTATAATTTTTTGGGTGGATATCAGCTTTCATCTTCGCACTTATTTTTAAATGAGGTGCAAATATAGATACATCTATCTTATTGTGCAAATTAAAATTAATAATTATTCTGTACTTATCATCTATAGAAGCCCGATGTGATTCAACTGTATCTTAATTTGCTTCTTGGAGCAAAAAAAGCTAAATTCAAGTTAAGACTGTTTAAAGAACCTTGCAAGACTCATTCCTTTCCTTCATTTTTCATCACATTATCTTTCACCATTAGAACTACTGACTTTTTGCAACGATAAATCATTAGCCAAAAGTTATGAAAAACCGCTCTCTACTAATATTATTTTTTATAATCGGGCCCGTTTCTTTATTTGCTCAAACAGATGCACAGTTTAGCCAATACATGTTTAACGGTATTTATATCAACCCGGCATATGCAGGCTATAAGGAACAGTTAAACATGCACATGTTTTTCCGCTCACAATGGACCGGCGGATTGGAAGGCAATCCTGAAACATTCACCTTTGCGCTGGATGCTATAGCCAACAACAACAATGTGGGCCTGGCAGTGAATATTGTCGGCGACCGCGTTGGTGCAGAAAGTTCTCTGGCCGGTTATCTTAACTACGCCTATCGGTTAAAAGTAAGCGAAACGGGAAGACTGGCTTTTGGTTTAGGATTAGGCATTGCACAATATGCAATTGACGGGAGCCAATTAGACCCAAATGAACCCGTTGACCCCTCCGTTCCACTTACTAAACAGAGTGTAGTGGTGCCCGACTTTCGGGCAGGAATATTTTATACTACCGACCGATTTTACGGTGGTTTTTCGGCTGATAACATCATCAGCCAATACATGAATTATACAAAAGACCCTTCCATACTTGTCCCAAAAAAATACCCTCATTTTTATTTAACCGCTGGCTGCCTGATTCCCCTATCTCAATCGATTGTATTAAAACCATCAACCCTGTTTAAAGTAGAGCAAAAAGCACCCTCAACCTTAGACCTTAATGCTTTTGTATTGTTTTACGACAGGGTTTGGCTAGGAGCATCGTACCGTACAGGGGTTATGTTCCTTGGAAGAGAAAATTTACAGAGTGACTTAAACATGAATAATGCTATTGCCGCATTAATTGAAATATATGCTACCGACAGGCTGCGGATTGGTTATGCCTACGACTTTTCGCTCTCTGAGTTTAAAAATTACAACTACGGAACGCATGAGATCTCTTTAGGTTTTTCATTCATTCCAAAGAAAATAAAAATGCTTACACCAAGGTATTTTTAACAATTACGGGACACCGATAATGAGATTGCTCTACTTATATGCTTTGTTAACAATTTGCCTGGCAGTAAATAAGGTTAACGCCCAGGCTGTTTTACGAGAAGCCCAGCGCCAGTCGGAATTATTAAACTATCAGCAGGCCATCCACTTATATGAAAAAGCCTTTAACAAAAAGAAAACGATTGCTTCCGCACGGGGTTTGGCCGAAAGTTATCGCCAGTTAAATGAATACACGCTTGCCGAAACATGGTATGCCCAAGTAGTAGAAATGAAAGAAGCCCAACCAGCAGATTTTCTTTATTACGCCGAATCATTAAGAAATAATGCCAAATATGATAAGGCTAAAGAATGGTACAAAAAACATCAAACCGAAGCAGGAAAAGACGCCGTTCCAAATATCGGCAGTTTGATAGCTTCATGCGATTCGGCAAAATACTGGATGCTTAAGCCGGTTAACTATGATTTTACTCACGACACCTTATTGAACACCCCGCAAAGCGATTGGGGAGCTGTTCCCTATAAAAATGGCATCGTTTTCACGTCCGACCGAATTATTGACCCCAATTACATGAAAGATAAGCGCTTTTTGTTTTTCAATGTAAACAACAACTTGAAGAAGAATTACTACGGCTGGACTGGCTTACCGTATTTAAAATTATTTTATGCAGAAAAAACAGCAAATGGCTGGCAACAAGCCATTCCGTTTTCAGATAATTTGAACGGACCTTTTCACAATGGCCCGGCAACCTTCTCGGCCGATAAAAAGGAGGTATTCTTTACACGAACCCGTGGAATTACTGACAGTAAAAATTACACTCAAGACCCTCGATTACAAAAAGATTACACCATCAAACTTGAAATATACTCCGCTAAATTTGATTCAATTACCAACACCTGGACTGAACCTCAACCCTTTGTGTATAATGCTCCCTTGCAATATTCAGTGAGTGATGCCTGCCTAAGTAATGATGGTCAGTTTTTATACTTCTCTTCTGACATGCCGGGCGGTGTGGGCCAGTCGGATTTGTATTATTGTAAAAAGCTTAATGATGGAACCTGGGACAAGCCGGTTAACCTTCGGCAGCTAAATTCATGGGGAAGTGAACGTTTCCCAACATCAGATCAAAACAACAATTTATATTTTGCCAGCAATGGTTGGGGCGGAATGGGCGGCTTGGATATTTTTATTTCGAAATATAACAATGAAACCACCAAATGGAACCCGCCGAAAAACCTGGGCTATCCGCTTAATACTCATCAAGACGACTTCGACATTGTTTTTACTGTTGGGGGCAAAAGTGGTTATTTATCCAGCAACCGTACAGGCGGAAAAGGCTCCGACGATATCTATGAGTTTAGGAAGAAGGAGCTTCATTTTAAACTGAAAGGACTAGTGATAAATAAGAAAACGCGTGCCCCCCTGAAAAACTCAAAAATTAATCTTTGCAATCAGATAAACGGCGCTAACCTTGAAACTACGACAAATGAAAAAGGGGAATTTGAATTTCAGTTAGAAGAAAACAACAACTACTCTGTATCTGCAGAAACGACAAACTTTCACATTGCCCAAAAGGATAGCATAAGCACTATCGGTTATGCTGATTCTAAACTATTTTCTGTCCAATTAGAACTCGATTCTATTGTTATAAATCAGCAAAAGAACCTCAAGTTTAAGAATATTTATTTCGACTTCGACAAGTTTAATATCAGAAAGACTGCGATCAAAGATCTTAACCAATTGGTTCAGGTAATGAAAAATAATCCAACCATGTCAATTGAACTTAGAGCCCATGCTGATTCAAGAGGATCGGACAGTTACAATTTGGCTTTAAGCAAAAAAAGAGCGCAATCAGTAATAAATTATCTAGTTACCAAAAAAATCAATAAAAAGCGTATCAAAGCCAAAAGTTATGGAGAATCGCAGCCGGTAAATAATTGCAGAGATGGCGTTAAATGCACTGAAAAAGAATTTCAACAAAACCGAAGAGTGGAGTTTTCTATTTTAGGTCATTAACCGCCCCTGGTCATTCAAATAATTTACAGCAACATATCACTATTCAACAATGCCTTCTGCAATATTTGAAGGATTGGTTGAAAGTGAAGTATATACATTTTTTTTAGTTTGAGGATGGAGGTAAGTGGCAGAAACTGCTGAGGCTCCATAACCGATCACATAAAACTTTGCCCCCTGAGCTATACCTAATCCGGCAATATCATTCTTATTAAGGTCGACTTTAAAGGATCCGTTTGTAACGATTAAAGGCACAGGTGGTGAATAGCTGTAATTTGTCGAAGAAACATCACTGGCTCCAAAAAACAACCGGACCCATCGATCATCAGCTGTCACGGGTGAAATATCACCTTCTATTTCATACTTTTCTCCAGCCGTATTAAACTTCACTGTAAGGTTGCTTAACCGCGTGGTTGAAAACATAGAGAGTTTAACCCCATCAATCCCCGACTGACGCTGCCCATGCTCATGTTGATAAACCCAATATGTATCGTATCCGCTTTTACTAAAAAAAACATCGTACTTACCTGGCGCCACACTTAATATTTGAATATTTCCACTATTGTTGGATGTGCCTGTTCGTTTTGGCTTTACATTATCAATGGTCATTGACACGCCATTAGCGGGTTTAATCTCATTACCCAAATCATCAAAAAGCTGCACCTTGGCACTTAAATTATCAATGGGAGTTCCATTGGAAGGATCATTAGTACAACTGTAAATCAGTAATAAAGGAATCGCAAGTAAATAAAGCAGTTTCATGTAAATTCAGATCTATGAAAAACGGATAAAGCATCATATGCTTTTAATTTACAAAAACTACTTTACTCTTATAACTTAAAATTGAGATTAGTTAAAACAAAACTGGTCTTAGGAGCATCACAAATTGGGCAGCAATAAGAGTCAGGTAAATCATTAAAAGTAGTGCCTGGTAATACATCCCCTATTTCGTCGCCATAAGTGACATCATAAACACTAAGGCACTCTTTACATTGGTAAACTTCTACTAATTCATCATCCTCTTCCTGTTTAACTTCTTCAATTTTAAAATGCTGGTTAAAGTCATTATTTAAACCCTTCTCTTCATAATAAAATCGACTTAATTCAGCCAAATATTCATCCATATCGGTTAACAGCACCCGGCTTTTATAAACAATGTAGTTTTTGGAGTTGGCATTAAAATTTGGAGTATATAAAATATCGAAGCGATCAGACGTTTTCGTTTTTGACTTTCTAACGTTATGCAGTTTTTTAATAACAACAGAGCCAAACAAGCCGGTACGAGGCTGGGTTTTAATGGCAAAGCATAAGCCATGCGTTTTCAAATCGATACTATCGAATCTGCGGGCCAGGTATTTTTTTATGGTTAGGCCTTCGGCCGAAAGATCTTCCACCTGCCAATTCAGCTCATTGGAAGCATGTCGAACATTAATCTGATGCTTACCTAAAATATAACTCCAGTATTTTTGATCCTCCGGCTCAATGCCTTTAACAATGATCGATTTCCAGGGAGTAGTATAAATACGACCAATTTTGGTTTTAAGGCAGATCGCACATATATCTTTTAAAAAGTCGATAGAAAAAAGTTCATCGCGTCGATAAACGCCCAGCCATATCTTTTTTCCGTAGTTATTAAAACCTTCGTAATACGGCAAGGCAAATTCAGGCATTTCCAATTCTTCCTCCGTTTTACGAAATGCAAAATTATGCTCCCTCTCGATCAACGCCTGTAAAAACTCCCCGTTAGCATTTGTTTTTTCGTAAAACAATTCTTTGTTGGCTAAAATGGCTGATTCTATGGCTTTAGCTAACTTTGCAATATCATCAGTATAAATCAATCCATCCCACTGATAATTCACCGAAACTTTAGGAAATCGAATGAACAAATGCCAATAATTAGGAACAGCGCTTGAAATAAAATTGATATTTCCGGTAAAAAAAGGCACCAGGGTTTGAGTGCTGTCAACCAAATTAATTTTCAGTTGAGGTCGATAATCAAATGAATCCAGCACATCCGCGTAAACACCTTCGGTAAGCCAGTCTGGCTGATTAAACACTTCATCAGTTACATAAGAGCTTACAATATTGGGGTATTCATCAAAATCGATCTCATAAAACAAACCCGAATTATCGAGCTCTGTTACAATTTCAGAAATTTTTGAATGCGGCAGGTTTATATACAATTGCTGCCGTACGCTCATTTGTACCTCTTTTACACCAACAACTTCAGCCGCCTTAACAATTGTCCGCAAGTCGCCGGCCGAAAGTATTCCTCCGGGCAAATTGATTTTTACCGTGCTTTTTTTACTTGCCATATTAAACCTCCTCTGCTATTTGAGCCATCAGTTCATCTAATATTTGTTGTACTTGCGGCCGACAAGAGCCACAGCCGGTTCCGGCACCTGTAACAGAGCATACCTCTTTTAGCGTTACACAGCCTTTTTTAATCTGCTGCTGAATATTACCTATACCCACACTATTGCAGCTGCAAACCAGCTTGCCTATAACCGGTTCGGTGGATTTACCGCTTCTTAACAGGCTCAACCGTTTTTCGCTTAATTCGGTACCATTTGCAATGAGCCCTTTGTACTCTAAAAACTCATTTTTATCACCTATTAAAATGGCGCCTACCAATTTATCTTCGTGGATGATACATTTCTTATAATACCTTTTTGCAAGGTCCTTAAATACGATCTCCTCATAATTATCATCATTTGGCGGACATTCAACCATACCCATACTGCAAAGGTCAAACCCATGAACTTTGATAATATTCATTAACAATGTTCCATCGTAGAAACTGGCAATATCGCCGTTCAGGTAATTGGCAACTACTTCAGCCTGTTGTTCTGCCCCGGCAGTTATTCCGTAAAGCATATTGTTAAACTCAGCGATCTCACCTATGGCAAAAATATTTTCATCGGAAGTTTGTAGGCGCTCGTTCACAATAACACCTCGTTTATGTTCCAAACCGCAATCTTTGGTAAGTTCAATATTAGGGGTGGTACCAATTGCATATACAATCGCATCGCAATTAATCGTTCTGCCACTTTTCAACCTTATTCCGGTTACTTTAGTTTGACCATTTATCACCTGCACTTCATCGTTATAGTAAATATCGCAGCCCTGATCAATCATTTCTTCATGCAGCAGCATGCTACCAATGGTATCGAGCTGCCGGTCCAAAAACCTCGAACTGCGCTGAATAATAGTAGGCTTAACATTTACCTCTGTTAATGATGCCGCCAATTCGAGTCCCAGCAAACCTCCGCCAACAATTACAACCTGTCCGCCTTTGGGCAAATAATTAATAAAACTGTCTGCATCTATTCTGCTGCGCATGGTAAATATTCCTTCCAGGTTTGGGAGGTTTTTAGGAACAGAAGGGCGGCTTCCTGTAGCCACCAGCAATACATCGTAGTCCGTAGCCTCGCCATTCGAATCGGTTATAACTTTGTTCACTCGATCAATATGTACAACCTTAACCCCTTTTCTAAAATCAATCAGGTAATCAGGTTCTTCATCTTCTTTCATTTTTATCAACTGCTGCCAGCTTTGCGCGCCCGAAATATAATCTGGCAACATCACACGGTTATAAAACGGAAACTTCTCCGCACTGAAGATCACGATCTCATCCGTTTTGTTCAGCTCGCGGTACGACTTAACAAAACCAAAGGCACCCGCTCCTGCGCCAATTACAACAATGCGTTGTTTTGGCTTACTGTACTTACTAACCTTAACTGCACAAAACTTAAAATCAGGTTCTTTAGAAACAGGATCCACCAAGTTGTTGGTAAGATTATTTGCCCGGTTTAAATCACTATTGAGCACTTTACCCCAGTGCATAGGCAAAAAAACTACTCCTCTTTTTAATGCATTGGTTAGAGAAGCTTTTATTTGCACTTCTCCCCTTCTGGAGTTCACCGATACGATGTCTCCATCTTTTATCTGTAATGAAGCGGCATCATCAGGATGAATTTCCAGTAAAGCTTTGGCCAGATGTTGCTTCAGCTTATTCACCTTACCGGTTTTGCTCATGGTGTGCCATTGGTCGCGGGTACGGCCAGTGGTTAGTATCAAAGGAAAATTGTCATCAGGTTGCTCACTTGCAATTGCGTCACCTACCGAATGAATAATCGCTTTTTTTGAAGGTGTTAAGAAACGATGATCCTCAAACAAGCGTTTCGATTCCGTTTGGATTGAATCTTTTGGAAATGGCCATTGCACCGTTTTCAATCCTTTGATCAATTCATAATTTAATCCCGATACATCAATGGAGGTACCGGAAGTTAAAGCGGCATGTTCTTCATACACGTCAGCATCATTTTTAAAATCGAAACCTGAAAAACCCATTTTTTGTGCAAACCGACAAATAATCTCCCGATCCGGCAGGGCTTCGCCAACCGGTTCCAAAACTTTAGCGAGATGACTGATGCGACGTTCGGAGTTGGTCATAGTACCCTCCTTTTCCAACCAGGCGGCTGCAGGAAGAATTACATCAGCATACGCCAGCGTTTCCGGCTTATTGCTAATTTCCTGAACCACCACAAATTTTGCTTTTTTAAGGGCTCGCTCAGCCTGCCTAACATCGGGCAGGCTTACCAACGGATTGGTACAAATGATCCAGATCGCTTTTAGTGAACCATTTTCAAGGGCTTCAAACATTTCCGTGGCTGTAAGTCCCGGCTTTTCAGAAATTGCAGCTCCTCCCCAAAACTCCTGTATTTCTTTACGATGCAAAGGATTATTCAGGTTACGGTGAGCCGGCAAAAGATTCGACAAGCCACCTACCTCTCGTCCACCCATTGCATTGGGCTGGCCGGTTAATGAAAACGGTCCTGAACCTGGCTTCCCAATATGTCCGGTGATAAGGTTAAGATTGATCAAACTCAGGTTTTTATTTACGCCAATAGCACTCTGATTTAAGCCCATCGTCCACATGGTTAAAAAACCCTTCGCAGCACCAATATAAGCCGCCGTTCTTTTAATATCATTTAGGGACACCCCACAAATTGAAGCTGCTTCAGCAACTGTACGTTCAAAAACCTGTTCCTTGTAACGTTCAAATCCTTCGGTATTATTTTTTAAAAATTCACTGTTTATCCGGCCATTCTCAATTAACAAACGACCAATAGCATTATTCAGCGTAACATCGGTTCCGGGGTTTATCTGCAAATGAATATCGGCAACAGAACAACTGTCAGTTTTGCGGGGATCCACAACAATTATTTTCACATTTGGGTTGGCTGCTTTATGCGCCTCCACCCTGCGCCAAATAATCGGATGACACCAGGCCGGATTGGCACCGGTTACAAAAAAGCAGTCGGCGTGTTCAATATCATCATAGCAAACAGGAACACTATCTTCGCCCAAAGCCATTTTGTAACCCACAACAGCACTACTCATACATAAACGAGAGTTTGTGTCAATATTGTTGCTGCCAATAAAGCCTTTTATAAGTTTGTTAATTACATAGTACTCTTCGGTAAGACATTGCCCCGAAACATAAAAGGCAACCGAATCAGGACCATACTTATCAATAAAGGTTTTAAAAACTGCTGCTGTGCGATCGAGGGCATTGTCCCAACTGACGCGTTGCAATGGCATATTTTTATTAAAACGCATTTGCGGGTAAAGCAACCGATCGCTGCGATCGTTTACGGTGTAATGTAAGTTCATGCCTTTACTGCAAAGCATTCCCTTATTTACCGCGTGGTCAGGGTTTCCCTCAACATCTACCTTCCCATTTTTAGTTACACTTGCCAGAATACCGCAGCCAGTGCCGCAATAACAGCAAGTAGTTTCAAAGGTATTTTTCTTCTTTTCCGACATAGTACCCAAATTTCGTTTTCAATTATTTTGTTATGCTCCGGCCATCTTGCTATCCAAAACGTAATCTTCGCTTACCTTAGGTTTAGCAAAACGAGTAAATAGCACCAAACACGACACAGCAATAACTACATAACCTATATAAACAAATGCCTGTTCGTAGCTAATCGACTCTGATTTAAACAGAAATCCGAATAACATACCTCCAACATTCCCGCCCGCGCCAACAATACCGCTTACCAAACCCACATTTTTTTCATTTACAAAAGGTGTGATAGAATATGTGGCACCATTTGCCATTTTAAGGAACATGGCAAAACCAAGCATGGAGATAATCGCCATTACTAATGATCCTGCCTGTGCAAAAAGAATAATTCCCACTCCTTCTAACAGCAGCAAACAGGCAAGTAAAATACCTTTACCCCTTATTCCGAATTTCAGGTTCACCTTATCGGCGGCAATGCCACCTAATGCTCTTGCAAACAAATTCATAAAGCCGAAAATACCTGCCCAAAAACCGGCAGATGATTGAGAAAGGTGAAATGAATCGGTAAAGTGGAGAGCGGCAACTCCATCGAAAGTGATTTCCATACCAAAGCAAACTGAGTAAGCCAATGCTAATGACCACACTCTCCAATCGGCTAAAATGCTCCAATCGGTTTTCGAAGAAGTTTTATGTGTTCTGTTAAGTTCGCTGAAATTACCTTCGGGTGTATCGGTTGTGTAGTTATAATATAGGTAAGCCATAACCAGGAGCAACACCCCAGGAAAGATCATTGCATAGCGCCAGGCTTGTGATGAAGTATAACCGAAACCAACGATCATGGCAAAGATCAGTGGCATTAACATGTTGGTTACTCCACCGCCCAAATTACCCCACCCCCCTGCAACAGCATTTACCGTTCCTTTAATTTTGGGGGCAAACATTATCGAAGTATGAAACTGGGTAATAACGAACGAAGCTCCAATTACACCAATAGCCAACCGGAACAATAAAAACGTAGTATATGAATGGGCTAAACCCACCAACATCACCGGTAATGAACCAATGATCAATAAAGTAGTATACGTTTTCCTTGGGCCCCAGGTATCACACAGTTTACCTATAATTAACCGGGCAAAAATAGTAGCCGAAACAGCCGCTATAATTGTATTACCCACCTGTGCTTTAGACAAACCAAGATCGGTTCGAATAGTTGGCATTAAAGGAGCCAGTCCGAACCATCCGAAGAAACAAACAAAAAAGGTTAACCAGGTGATATGGAACGTTCGCATTTGAACGCCTTTAAAGGAAAATATATTCAGTTTTGTCAGGGGTTTTGTGTTGAAGTTTTCCATGTTGATTTTTTTGAGGTAATTAATTAGGAGGGATTATTATTTGACGGACGCTTGCTTGCTGAAAATAAACTCAGGCTTTATACTGACCGACAGATAGGCCCACTGCGCCGTTTTATCGAAGTTTGCTGTTGGCATCGTGGGAGATTGCCCTTTAGCATATGGCATGGCATCGGTTGCAAGCATAACTGAGTATCCAAAATCGAGCGTGGTGAATTTATTCAGGTTGCAACTTGCTGTTAAGTCAAACTCATCGCCCAGATTTTTTTGTGTGGTAGCGGCCATTTCATTGGCTACCTCAAAATGGTGGTAATCCAAAGCAACTGAGTAGATCTTTTCGGTGAACTTAGATTTGATGTAAGCATTTTTTAATCCCTGCGCCGGAGAACCGGTTGCTGCGTAGAAATAATCCATGTAGCCCCAAAACTTGTGCGGGGTTCCGTAAAGCGGATCAAAGCGTTTGCTTTCTGTTGATGGGGTTGAAGCTTTATTTCCTGATAAATAGTCGAAACCAGGACCGATGCTAAATCGGCCTTTATTAAAAGTGGCAAATACACTGTAATGATAGGCATTCAGATCACGGTCATCACGATCTTCTCCCGACTGTTGGTAGTAATTCAACTGAAGCTTAACCGTACTTTTATTAGCTGTTATCGGAAAGCTTTGCACAGCCATAAGCCCATAAGTTAAGCGACTGGAAGAACCTTCAACATCGAAATATCTGCCGTACACAACACCTCCGTTCGTTTCAACGATGGCGGCGCGGTACTTTCCAAACTTATCATTAAAGAACAATGCCGAAAGCTTGGTATTGTTAAACGATTTGCTCAGGTAAACACTGGCAAACTTTTTATAATCCTGTGTGCCCCCGTTTGTTGTGGGCGGATTGGTGTACGTGGGATTTCCATTGGCCGCACTATTTCCCGAAGCATTGGTTAAAGGGACCATTCCCTCGGGCGTAGGTACCAGCACTCCCTGATCATTTTTTATATACTGCGGAACATTACCGGGAACATAATTGTTACCCGACATTTTTTCGCTGTTTTGATTATAGGCATAGCCTAAATCGAGTTGCCAGCCTTTATGAACAGCTTTTAGTAAAGCCATGTCGAATCGACGGCCTTGTTGCGTCCAATCGAGGTTGCCAATTAATCGGGCATCATCATAGATCAGTTCCTGACGACCAATTTTAAATGAAAGAAAATCTAGGAGCTTGAACTGGTTGGAAGTATCGGCTTTATTCGCCAAAATAACTTCGGCCCAACCTTCGTGCAACATCAGCTTATTACCATCCGAATTGCTAATGGTTGAAGCATCTTGTCCCCATACCCTCACATCCTGAATACTGCCTCCCACCACCAAAAAATTCCACTTATACCCAAAGCCTAAGCGGGTTCGTTGCGAAATAAAGTCGGCTGATTGAGCACTGGAAGGTAAAAGATTGGAAAAGCCATTTCGGTATTCAGCGCGTGCCCGTAGTTGTGCATTTAGCGTCAATTGGGCGAAAGAATTTGTAGTTGCTGAAAAAATCAGAATGAGAACAAAAACGGCAGCAAATAATCTATTTTTTAAATACATTTGGCACTGGTTTTAAGTAATTAACAGATCTTGAAACTTATTTCCCCAATACAGACTGCAATTCTGGGTTGGGGTTTTTCTTTTCATCAGATCTTTATTCCAAACTCACATATACCTTCCCGTTTTCAACTTTAATCGGATATACTTTTATTTCTAACTCATCATTACTGAGGCATTTTCCGGTTTGCAGTGAAAAGGTATTCTTATGAAACGGGCAGGCCACTTTAGGTTCACAGTTATCGCCGGCGCTTCCTATCATTCCCCTCGAAAGCACCATTTGTTGTTTATGAGGACATAAATTTTGAGTTGCATACCACTCATTTCTTCTTGCAAAGTTGAAAACGGCAATTTGTACATCTTCAACTTTTACACAGGCTCCTCCATTTTCGGGAATATCAGTGGCATCACACACCATAACCCATTCACAGGCTGTCATTACATCTTGATTCATAGCAGTAGTTTTTTAGTTAACAGAATTATCAATTACCATTGAGTAGCCATTACCTGGTCTCTTAATGGTTCGAAAGAAACGGTAGGGTCCTTTACTTCAGGTGCATTAACAAAATGGCTGAATTTCTTTTTCATCTCATCGTTTTCCACCACTTCGAGCCACTCGCATTTGTAGTTTTTGATCAGTAATTCCATTTCGGCCTCCAACTCTTCAGCAACGTTCAAACTGTCATTCACTACCACATTCTTCAAATAGCTCATTCCACCTTCCATCTTATTTAACCAGGTTGCGGTACGGGTTAGCGGATCAGCAGTTTTGATATAGAACATCAGAAAGCGATCGAGGTATTTGATACAGGTTGCGCTATCAATATCGGCAGCCAGCAATTGAGCATGCTGCGGTTTAGAACCACCATTACCACATACGTACAGATTCCAGCCTTTTTCAGTGGCGATAATTCCAAAGTCTTTTGATTGTGCTTCGGCACACTCGCGGATACATCCGGAAACGCCGCCTTTTAATTTATGCGGAGAGCGTAAACCCTTGTAGCGATTTTCAATTTCAATGGCAAATGAAACACTATCATGTAAACCAAAACGGCACCAGGTACTTCCAACGCAACTTTTTACGGTACGCAATGATTTACCGTAGGCATGGCCACTTTCAAAGCCTGCATCTGTAAGTCTTTTCCAAATCAATGGTAAATCATTCAGATGTGCACCGAACATATCGATACGCTGACCACCGGTAATTTTGGTATAGAGGCCAAATTCTTTTGCGACTTCACCGATTACGATCAGCTTTTCGGGAGTTATTTCACCACCTGCAATACGAGGTACTACCGAATAAGTACCGCCTTTTTGAATATTTGCTAAAAAACGGTCGTTACTATCTTGTATAGTGGCTTGTTTTAAAATCAGATCATTCCACAGGCTTGCTAAAATACTGGCAACAGCAGGTTTGCACACTTCGCACCCGTCACCTTTTCCAAAAGTATCCAGCACCTCATCATAATTTTTAATATTGTTTATTTTGATGAGATCGAGCAGTTCCTGGCGCGAAAAGTTAAAATGCTCACAAATTACATTTTTAACGTATTTGCCATTTTCCTTCAGCGTTCCATTGATCAGGTCTTTCACCATTGGTACACAACCACCGCAACCGGTACCTGCTTTAGTGCATTTTTTCATACCATCAATGGTGGTGATCTCCTGATCAATTACCGCCGAACAAATAGTACCTTTTGTAACGGCTTCACAAGAACAAATAAGAGCATCGTCAGGTAAACTTATTACACCAGCACCTTCAGCAACCGCACCTCCCCTGACTCCCAATATCAGGTCCTCAGGATTTGGAGGCAACACGATCTTGTTGTTTACTGTTTGCAATAACATATTGTATGCTTCAGCATCACCTACCAAAACGCCTCCCAACAGGTGTTTCCCATCTGTAGTCATATTAATACGTTTGTAAACACCTTTGTTAGAATCTTCCAATACAATGGTCTTACAATCAGGCTCGCAGATAAACGGATCTCCAAAGCTGGCCACATCCACACCAATTAATTTAAGTTTGGTGCTCATATCATAGCCTTTAAATCTTTTTTCAATATCACATAAATGTGAAGCAACAATGTCGGCCATTTCATATCCGGGAGCCACCAGCCCGTAGATCATTCCATCAAACAAGGCACACTCGCCAATTGCGAATACTTTTTCATCAGATGTTTGCATGAACTCATTTACCACAATGCCTCCTCGAGGACCAACCTCTAAACCGCATTGTTTTGCCAATTCATCACGCGGGCGAATACCTGCCGAAATCACCAGCATATCCAAACTCATTATAGTATCGTCGGCAAACTGCAAGCCTGTAATTTCTTCATCCCCTAAAATTTTAGAAGTATTTACATTCAGGTGCACCTGCAGGCCAAGTTCTTTTAATTTATTTTGAAGCAACTTACTGCCGTTTTGGTCGATTTGACGCGGCATTAAACGAGGGGCAAACTCTATTACATGAGTTTCTTCAATGCCCAGGTCTATTAAGGCTTTAGCGGCTTCCAATCCTAAAAGTCCACCACCCATAACCACACCTTTTTTAGCAAACTCAGCATGTCTGCTCATTGCCTCCAGGTCTTCTATAGTTCGATAAACAAACACACCTTTTTTATCAATACCCGGAAGATTAGGAACAAACGGTGCCGACCCGGTTGCCAGAATTAAATAATCATAAGATTGAATGAGGCCTTTTGAAGAGTAGATGGTTTGGGTTTCGCGGTTAATTTCCTTTATTGGATCGCCAAGGTGTAGCGTTATGTTATTGTCGGAGTACCAGCTGATGTCAGCCATGCTAAGATCATCAGCTGTCTTCCCGGAGAAAAATTCACTTAAATGAACCCGGTCATAGGCAACTCTCGGCTCCTCTCCAAAGACAATTAAATTAAATCTATTGGATTTGGCCAGTAATTTTTCACAAAACTTATAACCAACCATCCCATTTCCAACAATTACTATATTTTTTGTAGATATTTCGGACATATTCAGTTATTTTTTAGTTATAAAAGAGAATTTTTATCTGATTTCATATGTTTTTATATCGATTATTACTAAAACGTTATAAAAAAGTAAATATTAAAGCAATTATATGATGTTAATTATGATTTACAATTGCTTATTGATGTAAAAATAAAATAAAATATCTTTAAAATCATAAAAAAATTAAAATAAAATATTTCAATATGCTATTTTAGCCAAATAAACAGAGAAAACAAATACGTTTATTTACAGTTTTATCAATAACACTTAAACAAAAATTGATTTTACTGAATTTTTCATACAAAAAACTAGAAAACACATGAATTCAGGAGCAGAATTAACAATTATTGGCGCAGGACCTGGCGATCCGGAGCTAATTACACTAAAAGCGGTAAATATTTTAAAGAAAGCAGACGTAATTTTATATGACAACCTGATAAATCGGGTTTTACTGAATCATGCTAAAGATGATTGTGAAAAAATTTATGTGGGCAAACCTCCTTATAAAGAATACACCCCACAAGAACGAATTCATGAGCTCATAAAAGAAAAGGCCATTAACAACAAACTGGTTGTACGCTTAAAAGGTGGAGATCCCTTTATTTTTGGGCGGGGAATGGAAGAAATCATCTTCGCGAGACAAAACGGAATCAAGGCAAACTACATACCCGGAATAACCAGCATGCTGGCAGTAGGAATGTCAGACATTACACTAACACACCGAGGCATCAGCGAAGGTATTTGGATCATTACTGGCACTAAAAAAGATGGCTCATTATCAAAAGATATTCAGCTGGCCATGCAAAGCAATACCACTGTGGTTATTTATATGGGAATGAAAAACCTGCCAGCCATTGTTAACGAATGCATTAAATGCGGAAAAGGTGAAACTCCTGCTGCATTAATACAGCACGCATCCTTACCTCATATGAAAATTACCAAAGGCTGCATAAAGGATCTTGAATCACTTGCAAAAGAGCGCGAGATCTCTCACCCTGCATTAATTGTTATAGGAGAAGTAACCAAAATAGAGACCCAATTTGCAGTTTAATCGATTATCATTGTATATTAATCCACAGTATCAAAAGAGGTAGTATAAATGAAGAAAAGTAAAGATCTGTGCGATGTAAAAAGTTGTTTTTTATGTTCATTATGCGTGAAAGAATGGCTACCGGCTGTAGAAATTCATAAAAAAAACCTTGACTATAAAAAAGGGGAACTTATTTTCGGTGAAGGTGATGAGGTAAAAGGCATTTATTTTATTTATAAAGGAAAAGTCAAGGTTCATCAAAAATGGGGAGATGACAAAGAACTAATCATCCGATTTGCAACATCAGGAGGAATTTTTGGACACCGGGGAATTGGCAAAGAGAAGAACTACCCAGTTTCAGCAACGGCATTAGAGCCCACTACCGTTTGTTTTATTGAAAAAGAATTCTTTTTGTCTTCATTAAAAGTTAACCCCACATTAATGTTTGAACTAATGATGTTCTATTCAAATGAATTGCAGGAATCAGAAAAAAGAATGAAAGACCTTGCACACATGTCAGTAAAAGGAAGGGTAGCAAGCTGTCTTCTATCTTTAAAAAACACCTTTGGGTTGGATGAAGAGAATTTTCTGGATGTTACTCTTAGCCGACAGGATATCGCTTCATTTTCCGGCACTACCTATGAAACCGCTTTTCGGGTAATGAATGAACTGGTTACCGAAAATTCGGTTAAGGTAATCGGCAAAAAGATAGCACTCTTAAATACTGAACACCTGCAAAACGTAATTGAACGCGAGTCGAAATAAGATAATCAGCTAAAAACCCTTAAAAACCAAAGCATCCTCAACTCTGCTAAAAAGAACTATGAATTAAACTTAAGCCTTTTTCATATTCAACGGCTTAATAAGCTCCAATAAGCACCTAAAACTTTTCATTTAAAAACCGTAGCATTTTCTAAACAATTAAGCACTAGCAATAGCAGATCAAACCTAGGGAGAAAAAATAAGAAAAAACGCAGAAAGACAACACTCCTAACTGCTTTTCATCTAAAAACGATCGCAAGTTGTACAATGTGGCATAAAATTATCAATACTGTTAATATAATTTAACAATATAAGGTGGTTTTTAGAGGGTAGGATAAGTAATTAAATGATCACTTAGTAAAATTTGCGCTTATGAGAAGGACAAAAAAAGAATTCGAATTCAAAACTAAACATGCTGTAATTTTCGCCATTGTTGCCATTTTCTTTATGGTAAGTTCGTTCACTAAATGGTAATTCAAAGCAAAGAAATGCATCAGTTACTCACCTGATAGTAAAAAAATGAGCTGCCCAATAAACCAGGCAGCTCATTTTTTATTGTATTCCATTTATAATCATCCAGATCAGTTTCAGAATTGCAGTTTCGGCAGAACCAAAACTGTTTAAACAAAAAAGCCCAACCATTTTCATGATTGAGCTTTTTCCGTCGGGGTGGCAGGATTCGAACCTACGACCTTCCCGATCTATCGAGACTGCGATACGGTTCAAAAATCATAAAAAACAAAAAAGCCCAATCATTTTCATGATTGAGCTTTTCTTTTCCCGTCGGGGTGACAGGATTCGAACCTATGACCTTCCCGATCTATCGGAACTGCGATACGGTTCAAAAATCATAAAAAACAAAAAAGCCCAACCATTTTCATGATTGAGCTTTTCTTTTTCCGTCGGGGTGGCAGGATTCGAACCTACGACCTTCCCGATCTATCGGGACTGCGATACCGTTCAAAAATCA